>CP129018.1:0-1200000 GCA_020524525.2 Bacillus tianshenii
ATCAGAAGAAGACGTTAATTTATAAATCAAAAGTCATGTCTGATTTAGTAAGTGAAATGAAGCAAATTGCTGAAGTGGACTCGACTATCTTACTCTTTGGTGAATCAGGAGTTGGAAAGGAAGTATTTGCTCAGCATATCCATGCTCATAGCAGCAGGAAAGAGAAGCCGATTGTTAGTATGAACTGTGGTGCTATTCCGGAAAATTTGTTGGAAAGTGAATTGTTCGGTTATGAGAAAGGAGCATTCACAGGGGCGGTTGCTTCAAAGCAAGGCTTGTTTGAATTAGCCAACGGAGGAACGTTGTTTCTCGATGAGATAACGGAGTTACCGCTTAATATGCAAGTGAAATTACTACGTGCCTTGCAGGAACGAGAAATTGTACGTGTCGGCGGAATTAAAACAATCAATATTGATGTCCGTGTCATTGCTACTACAAATCGAGATATTAAGAAGATGGTCAAAGAGAAAAAGTTTCGAGAAGACCTCTATTATCGAATTAATGTTATCCCTATGCTTATCCCGCCGTTAAGGCAAAGAAAAGAAGATATTGTCTCCTTGTCCCTACACTTCCTTCAACAAATAAACAATGCCTATAAGAAAGAAAAAAGTTTATCAAGAGAAGCATTGCTATTAATGGAAAGCTACCGCTGGCCTGGTAATGTTCGTGAATTACAAAATGTAATTGAACGGTTAGCCGTTACGACAAAAGATAAGGTGATTACACAGGAGGATGTGCTGCGGATCTTTTATAACAAAGGAGACAATGAGCAGGATTCCAAAATATTTGTCTCAGAGGTTATTCCGCTTAAGAATGCAGTGAAAGAATTAGAAGGTCAGCTTATCAGTCTTGCAATGCAAAAATACGGAACAGCTGCAGAGGCAGCGAAGGTGTTGAAAATAAGTCCAGCGACGATTAGTCGCCGAATCAATAGTCTGTTGAAATAAGGAGCGTTAGCATGCTTTCATTACCTGAAACACGTTTTGACTTATGTGGAGATGAATATATATTTGCTCAAATAACAAACGACATGAGCGCAGAAAGTAACTTCAAAGCGCTTGCCATTACAAAAGAGCTTCGAGAACGCCGTATACCAGGAATTATCGAAATCTACCCTGCTAACGTCTCATATCTTGTTCGTTATGATCCTGAGATTATTTCACCGACTGATTTGTTGGACTACCTAAAGGAAATCGATATTACGAAAAGTGATGTCTCCGAATTAAATATGAGAAGTAAAGTCGTTGAAGTTCCAATTTGGTACGACGACCCTGTAACAAGAGAATATTCTCTTCGGTTTAGTAAACGGAATCAAGAGATGACGATTTCTAATTTTGATTATGTAATGAAAGTCAATGGTTTTTCAGATAAAGAACGGTTCATTGAAGCCCATGCAAAAGTACCTTATCTGATCACAATGCTAGGCTTCACCCCAGGAACCGCTTGGAGCTTCCCGCTTGGTATTAAGAAGGAAGAGATTATTCGTGCACCAAAATATTCGAGCCCACGTACAGAAACACCAAAGCAGGCAATTGGAATTGGCGGAGTATTTTCAGTGATTTATCCGCTGAAATCCCCTGGAAGCTATCAATTAATTGGGAGGTCAGCAGTACCAGTCTATGAGCAGCACCAGAGGTTAAATGCCTTTGAGGACTCTTTCTTCTTAGCTAGCCCTGGCGACTTATGGAAGTATCGCCCGATCGATGAGAGTGAATATAACCGTATTACAGAAGAAGTGAAGGCTGGCACCTATCAGTACAAGCTGAAAGTCGTAGACTTTTCTGCTGAAGAGTATATCCAAAAAAATAAACAGTATCTTGATGAACTAATGGAGGACTTTTAAGTGATTAAAGTTATCGACCAAGGGTTTAAGACGACAATTCAAGATATGGGGCGACACGGCTATTATCACCTTGGTGTCCCGCCATGCGGTGCAGCAGACAAGCTTTCCTTTCAAATCGGCAACCTTTTATTAGGCAATCCTTTATATTGTGCTGGGTTAGAAATTACATTATTAGGTCCTAAACTGCAAATTCAGAAGAATACGGTTATCGCCATTACTGGAGCTCCTGCTGAAGTATTTCTTAATGACAAACCAATTTCAATGTGGGAAGTCATTAAAGTTAATGAAGGAGACATGTTAACCTTTCAGTTTTCAGAGAGGCGTGTCGGTGTTTTCACTTATCTATGCATCTCAGGAGGGATTACAATACCTGAAATGCTTGGCAGTCGTTCTGCTTATACGTTAAGCGACTTTGGAGGGTTGTTAAGCAGAAAGCTAGAGAGTGGTGATCTGATTAAAATTAGTGAGCCGTTACCAGGGGCATTTAATCAAGAAGGCAAGAAGGTTCCTTCTTCGTATATTCCGACCTTTTCAAAAGAAATTGATGTACGTGCGGTCATGGGCATGACAAGTGATTGGGTAAGTGATCAAGGAATTATGAAATTCCTGAGCAATGAATGGGAAGTCAAACTCGAATCAAATCGTGTTGCGTATCGCTTTAGTGGTGAAACAATTTCATATAGCGAAGCAGAACCACCATTTGGTGTCGTTAACACTGTAGGAAGTGTCGTGGACTTTGCATATCCAATAGGAGCGATTCTTGTACCAAATCCAGAAGAGGTTATCGTCTTATTAAATGATGCAACTGTCGGTGGCGGCTTTGTAACAATTGGAACTGTCATTAGTCCTGACTTAAGCATTATTACACAAGCCAGGCCAGGTTCATCTGTTCGCTTTCATGCTGTTACTGTTAGCCAGGCAACAGAGTTAAGACTACAGCAAAAAAAGAAACTGAATCAATTAATAGAAGAGTTAAAATAGTTGATGGCATCCTCATTAATTAAGGAGGTGATTGAAACTTGATATTCATCAGTTTCTTTCTAACCTTTTAATTCAGAATATTCGTAATATTTGGAATTTTAACCAGACAACTTGGAAGAACAGAGGAGGTTCATAGATGGCTGAAATTATTAAACCTAGTCATGTGAATGAAGATGGAGTGACAAAGGAAGAGACGAAAGAGGACTATGCGCTGGAGGAAGTGCCGAAGCATTCTCGCATGGGATGGTGGAGTATTACCAATGTTGCGTTAGGTGTTGCAACTGCCATGGTATTTATGCAAATGGGAAGCTTAATGGCTGTTTCATATGGAGCGGTTAATGCCTTGATTGCTGAAATCTATGCAACGGTTGTGGCAGGTGTACTTGGAATTGGGATTGCGTATCTTTCAGCCAAAGCGGGAATGAATGTGAATCTATTAGCGCGCGGCGGTGGTTACGGCTACATTGGAGCATCAATTACATCATTTATTTACGCTTTAAACTTTATTATGTATTGTGCAATTGAAGGATCGATTATGGCTTATGCAGTTGCGGAATATTTACAAGTTGTACCGACATGGGTGCTGATGATTTTCTTCGGTTTGGCAGTTATTCCATTTAACTGGTTTGGTATGAAGCAATTGGACAAGCTGCAAAAGTGGTCATTGCCGATCTTTATTATCTTGTTAGGTGCCGGGCTTATTGTGGCAGCTAATATGAAATCAAGCTATTTAGGAAGCGTATGGAGTTATCTCCCTGAAGGCGTACAAGTTGGTGGAACAGCGTTATTAACGTGTATCGGTATTATTAACGGTCTTGTCGGAATTATGGCATTGCTAATTTCAGATTATGCTAGATTTGTAAAAGATGAAGAATTCAAACTTGGCGTATTTGCGGTTGGATTCATTCCTCAGCTTGTTTGCTTTTTCTTAATGGGCTTAATTGGTATTTGGTTTGGTGTTCGGTTCATGGAAGCAAATCCAGGTGTCTATTTCGTTAATATTATTGGAATTTTCGGGGCGTTATTTACAATCTTAACGCAGTTACGAATCAATATTACAAACCTTTATAGTGGTTCACTTTCACTATCAACGTTCTTTGAAAATGTATTTAAATTTAAGCCGGGACGTACATTTTGGGTAGTATTTACAGCGGTTGCAGCCGTAGTGGCGATGTTAGCTGGTGCGCTCGACCACTTAGGTCCGCTTCTAACCTTCCAGGGCGTATTCTTATTTGCTTGGGCGGCGACAATTGTGGCAGATGCTTTTGTCGTAAAGCGATTATTAAAAATCGGGCCTGATTACTTTGAATATCATCAAGAGAAGCTATATAAATGGAATCCAGTAGGTGTTGTTTCATTACTTGTAGCGAGTACAATTGGTACGTTCGCTGCTTTCGGATTAATGGGTGTATTTTTACAAAACATCGCAGCGTTCTTTGCAGCAATCATTTCATTTGCATTAACAATTGTAATTGCAGTTGTAACAAAGGGTAAGTATTACATCAAGAATGAAGGTGCAGGTGTACCTGATGATGATAAAATTGCTTAATGAAAGCGGTAACATTTGATTATAGTGGCTTCAATCTCCATGATGGAGATTGAAGCTTTTTTCTTGTCCATTGCAAGCGGGCTAGGTTTTATATATAGATCGTCTTTCTTTTTCCGTTTATGATGGTTATGCTAGAGAAAACGAAACAATGAGAGTAAGGATGAAAAAAATGCGAAAAGAAATAACATTAAAGGTGAAATCGAAATTTACTAATAAATTCAAAAGTGGTTATCCGCTGATCTCGAAAGAGGCAATTTTGAACTTAGATGACCTGCATGAAGAAGGTGAGCTTGTCAGGCTGGTTGATGAACGAAATCATTTCATTGGCAAAGGCTATCACGGCAAGCAGAATAAAGGTTATGGCTGGATTTTGACCCGAAAAGAAAATGAAAAGATTGATCAAGCTTTCTTCGAGAAGAAAATAAAAGCTGCGCTTAATAAAAGAAGTAAGTTTTATCAAGATCCAGAAACGACTGCTTTCCGTGTCTTCAATAATGAAGGTGATGGAATTGGCGGCTTAACAATTGATTATTTTGATGGTTATTACGTCATTAATTGGTACAGTGAAGGAATTTATGCGTTTAAAGATGAGGTCATTCAATCACTAGAAAAGCTTGTAGAGTTCAAGGCGATTTATCAGAAGAAGCGCTTTGCTTCAAAAGGAAAATATATTGAGGAAGATGATTTTGTTGCTGGTGAACGAGGCGAGTTCCCGATTATTGTGAAAGAAAATGGTGTTCACTTCGCTGTTCATTTAAATGATGGTGCCATGGTAGGTGTATTCTTAGATCAGCGAGAGGTGCGACGTACCATTCGTGATAAATATGCCGAGGGGAAAACGGTGTTAAATACGTTTTCTTACACAGGTGCTTTTTCGATTTTTGCTGCGTTAGGCGGTGCTGCGAAAACGACAAGTGTTGATCTGGCAAACAGAAGCTACAGCAAGACGATTGAGCAGTTTAGTGTTAATGGAATTGACTTTGAAGCACATGATATTATCGTTCAAGATGTATTTAATTATTTCAAATTTGCAGCTAAGAAAAACTTCAAGTTTGATATGGTAATATTAGATCCGCCAAGCTTTGCGCGTTCGAAGAAACATACATTCAGTGCAGCGAAAGATTATAAAAATTTACTAAAGGAAACAATCGCGATTACAGAAGATAATGGAGTCATTGTAGCGTCGACAAATGCAAGCAATGTTAGCGTGAATAAGTTTAAAGGCTTTATTGATAAAGCATTTAAGGAAATGGGCGGAAAATATAAGCTGATGGAGGAATTTTCTCTACCAGAAGATTTCCGTACAACAAAAGACTACAAAGAAGGCGATTATCTAAAGGTTGTTTTCATTCGAAAGATAAAAGGTTAGTGCAGGTGAAAAGTATGCAGATGAAGAAAAAAGGTGAATGGCTCGAGCTGAACGTTCCTGAGCAATGGCAGGGCTATTCAATTGAGCATGTTCTAAGAAAAGTTCTCGAAGTTCCCAAGAAGCTGTTACATCAGATTCGTATGGACAAAGGTGTGAAAGTGAATGGGGAAGAACTTGCTTGGAACAATGAACTGAAGCAGACGGATAAGCTGCATATCCGTCTTTTTATACCAGAAGAGTACGGAGTGACACCGACTTTTATAGAGGTGGATGTTCTCTATGAAGATGAACATCTTTTGATTGTGAATAAGCCTGCAGGGATGGATACCCATCCTTCTGATAAAAAGCAAAAAGATACATTAGCAAACGCGGTTGCTTATCATTTTCTTATGAATGGAATTGAAACAAAAGTAAGGCATATTCATCGGTTGGATAAAGACACAACAGGTGCCGTCCTTTTTGCCAAGCACGCTTTAGCGGGAGCGATTATGGACCGCCATCTTGAACAAAGAGTGATTAAGAGAACATATGTGGCACTTGTACACGGGAAAGTACACAAGCGCAAAGGGGTTATTCGTGAACCGATCGGAAAAGACAGGCATCATCCAACACGAAGAAGAGTTTCTCCTACTGGCCAAAGTGCTGAAACGCATTATGAAGTGTTGAAATATTACCCTAAGCAAAAGTACAGCCTCGTCAAGCTGGACTTGAAAACAGGCAGAACACATCAGATTCGTGTGCATATGAGTCATCTTGGTCACCCGTTATTAGGAGACAAGCTTTATGGCGGAACAGCTAATATGCCCCGCCAAGCATTGCATGCAGGAAAAATCAGCTTACCACACCCGTTTTCTAATGACGTCATTCAATGTTTAGCTCCGTTCAATAATGTTCACCCGTTATTTGAAGGGAGTATAGCAGACCACTTATAAAAGGAGATGAATGCTGTGTTCACGTTAATTGACTCAGCTGTTGAATTTGCGGCAGTTGCGCACGATAAGCAGTATCGAAAATCCACCAATATTCCTTATATCTCACATCCAGTGGCCGTTGGTTTCATGTTACAAGCATTAGGGTGTTCGGAGGAAGTGGTAGCAGCGAGTATTCTGCATGACGTTATAGAAGATACGCCTTACACAAAAGAAGGTATTGAAGACAAATTCGGCAAGCATGTAGCAAACCTTGTAGAAGGAGCAAGTGAACAGGACAAGAGCTTATCATGGGAAGAACGTAAGCAGCATACAATCGAGCAACTAAAACATGCCTCACTTGAATTGAAATATGTGGTCCTTGGCGACAAAATTCATAACCTTAAAAGCATTGTTGCTGCATTCGAACAAGAGGGTGAGCAAGTATGGGAACGATTCAAGCGAGGAAAAGCGAAGCAGCAATGGTATTATCAATCTATTTATAATGCCTGTAAACAAACGGATGACGAAGTGCTTTCTATTCTTCTTCATCGGTTCGATGCTTTATATAAAGTACTGTTTGAAACGAGAAAGGGTTCATGATTACTCTCCCAATGGGATAAGACGACAGAAAAGATCGGTAGAGGCCGATCTTTTTAGTCTGAAAATCGATAGCTATTTTTTCCTTCACGTTTTACTTCATATAAAGCTTTGTCAGCGTTAAATAACAATTGCTCGAGCGTCTTTCCGTGCTGTGGATATAAAGCCATTCCAATGCTTGAAGTTGTATGGAAGGAATGGTGTTTAATGCACCATTTATCTTGAAGGGCAGAATGAACTCGATTAGCGATGCTCGTAATCTCCTGGCTGTCCTGAATTTTATTTAGTAAAATGACAAATTCATCGCCGCCTATTCTAAATACAATATCTTCATCCCGTATTGATTGTTGAAGACGATGACTGAACTTTACTAAAAATTGATCACCTACCTCATGACCATACGTATCATTTATCCGTTTGAAATTATCGCAGTCTAAGAATAAGAGACCAAACGTTTTCCGCTCATTAGCATCTGTATATTGGATGGCTTCTTTTACCTTTTCCTTAAGCATTGTTCTATTGGGAAGGCCTGTTAATTGGTCATGAAAAGCTTGAAACTTAAGTTCTTCTTCATATCTTTTTCGTTTTGTAATAATCCGCCCAATTGTAATAATTCTGTCAATCGATCCATTTTTATTATGAACGGGGCTGCTTTTACATTCTACCCATACTGGCTTTCCTTGAGAATTTACGTAACGAAATTCATTTGTATAAATCTTTTCCTCTTTTATTTGGAGGGCACATGAATGTTTCAGCTTTTGTTTATCTGCTTCAAATATGTGATAAGAGAAATGCTTGCCGACGATTTCATTGGTAGGAATCCCTAATGATTCCTTATACGATGGGGAAGCATAGGTGACAATGCCCCTTGTATTCATTATTGTAATTAAGTCTGAAGAAGACTCAGTTATAATACGATATTTCTTTTCACTTTGTCTTAATTCTTCCTCGATAACTTTGCGGTCCGTAATGTCTGTTCGAATTGAAATATAGTGTGTGATTTCTCCTTTTGTATTCAGTAAAGGAACGATGGTTGTGTGCACCCAGTAAAAGCTTCCATCTTTTGCTTTGTTTTTTATTTCATTTCGCCATACTTCTCCACTCCGTATTGTCTTCCACATTTCTTCAAAAAATTCCTTAGAATGATGGCCAGAGTTAATAATACGGTGCGTCTGTCCAATCAATTCCTCTTTTTTATATTGGGAAATAGTGGAGAACATCTCATTCACATGAGTAATAACCCCGTATTTGTCTGTGATAGCTAAGATTGAGGATTCATCAATGGCGTATTTAATATTTTCTAATTCTTTTAAGGTCTTTTCTAATTCTATCTCTGCTAATGTTTCTTTGGTGATATCTTGGGCGATGCCGTACACCCCAATGATTTTCCCTTTTACGATAACCGGAACATTTGTAATCCGGGCATAAAGGGTAGTGCCGCTTTTATGCATAAGTCTTATTTCGTAATTCGTAGCTTTATCTTCTAAGACTTTTTTGAAATAAGAAGAAATATTGTCTTGGTCGCTTTCGTGGATAAAGTCACTATAGTGTCTGTGGATAATTTCTTGATAAGAATATCCAGACAAATGTTCACAGGCTGTATTTGCTTTTATAATATGACCTTGTAAATCTAACAAGTAAATCGCATTATTATTATATTTGAAAAGTGATTGATATTCTTCATTGCTTTCTGCTAGTTCATTTTCTAATTGTTTTATGTGCCCGATATCTCGATAGATTAATGTATAGGCTATAAAGTTTTGCTTTCGATCAAGAATAGGAGAGTAGCTAACAGATACCGGGAAAACTTCACCATTCTTCTTCATTCGCAATGTTTCATAGGATGGGATTTTTATACCTTTCTTTACCTTCTGGATGATGGTATCTAATTCTGTTAGTAGTGGGGCAGGTGTCATTTGGATGTCTTTTCTGGAGATTCCTATGACTTCATTTGCCTTCCAGCCAAACATATTTTCGAATGATTCACTTACTTTTACGATTTGATCATTTTTATCCAGAATAAGAGTAGCATCTGCGGTATGAGCGAGAAATGCTTCTAAGAAATGATTGCTATTCTTTAATTCATAATCAGCTGCTGATAGTTTTGTAACCGACAATAGATATTTTTTATTATTTTCAAAGATCGGCGTAATGGTTGTTTTTGCAAAAATGTTTGTTCTTTCATAAATAGTTTCATCTTTGAAGGTAAGCGGTCTTCCTGTATGTATTGCTTCGTTATATTTCTCGTGTAGGTGAGTAATATATTCCTGTGGGATAATATTATTTTGAGGTAGGTGTGAGTCAGGCGCACCAAATACCGTGGCTGCAGACTGGTTTATATATTGAAGCTTCAATTCTGTTTCTGTTGCTTCTATTAAAATCACAATATCTTTTGTTGAATCAAAATATGATTTGAAGATTGCTGCGCTATTCATAGAAATCCCCCCTACAGATCAGTTTATAAAGTTTTTATGAAAAAATACCGGTGTCCTGCCTTAAATTAAGGCCTTGAATAGTACAATCTAATTATAGATTCACTAAAATAAACCTAATTAAACCGACGTAAGAATGAATTTTAATAATATTAAGTGGAGGAAATAAAAAAGTCAGCCTGTTGGGCTGACTTAAGACTGATCATTTTTAAATTGTTGAAAGGCTGTATCATAAGCTTTTCTTCTTGCTTCAATTTCTTCCGGACTCAGTTGCTCTATATTAATAAGAAATTGTTTCTGACCTAGTGAATAGATGCTTTCTAGGTCTTTTTCTTCTTTAATATGAAAAGCTTCACTATTACGGTTCAACATTTCAAACCCGCGAATATAGCCTTGTACTAAACGGTTGAATTCCTTTTCGTTCAAGCTGTTTCCCCCTATACAAGCTTCGTCGTCCACGATTCGCAATTCCAAATATCATTGACAACATCATTGTAGAATTCAGGCTCATGGCAAATAAGTAGAATGCTTCCTTTATAATCTTGTAGCGCACGCTTTAGTTCTTCTTTCGCATCGACGTCAAGATGGTTTGTCGGCTCATCTAATACAAGCAGATTTGTTTCATTGTTAATCAGTTTTGCAAGGCGTACTTTTGCCTTTTCGCCTCCGCTCAAAACAGTCACTTTACTTTCAATATGTTTTGTTGTTAAGCCGCATTTCGCAAGAGCTGCCCGCACTTCATATTGACTGAAATGAGGGAATTCGTTCCAAAATTCTTCGATACATGTGTTGTTTCCATACTTCGCTTCTTGTTCAAAGTAGCCGATGTGTAAGTAATCACCGCGTTCAACTGAACCTTCAATTGGTGCGTTTTCACCTAAGAGGCTTTTTAGTAAAGTTGTTTTACCAATCCCATTCGCCCCTACGATCCCGATTTTCTGTCCGCGTTCCATTCGTAAGTTTAGCGGCTTTGAAAGAGGGGTGTCATAGCCGATGACAAGGTCTTTTGTTTCAAAAATATTTTTACTTGCAGCTCTTGCTGCTTTAAATCTAAATTCAGGCTTTGGTTTTTCACCTGCCAGTTCAATGACTTCCATCTTGTCGAGCTTCTTCTGACGTGACATTGCCATGTTACGAGTGGCAACTCGGGCTTTATTACGTGCAACGAAATCCTTCAATTCAGCGATTTCCTGTTGCTGCTTCTTATAAGCGGCCTCTAGCTGCTGCTTTTTCATTTCATATACACGCATAAAATCATCGTAGTCGCCAGCGTAGCGATTCAATTCTTGATTTTCCATATGATAAATTAAGTTAATGACACTGTTTAAGAATGGAATATCATGTGAAATAAGGATAAAGGCATTTTCGTATTCCTGTAGGTAGCGTTTAAGCCATTCAATATGCTGTTCATCCAAGTAGTTTGTCGGCTCGTCCAACAGAAGGATATCAGGCTTTTCAAGCAAAAGCTTGGCCAGCAAGACTTTCGTTCGTTGACCGCCGCTCAAATCTTCGACATCACGTTCTAAGCCGATATCATCAAGTCCAAGCCCGCGTGCAATTTCCTCAACCTTTGCATCAATTGTGTAAAAATCATTGTTTGTAAGTAAGTCTTGAATTGTACCTACTTCTTCAAGTAATTTTTCAAGTTCTTCAGGGCTTGCTTCACCCATCTTTTCATACATCTGATTCATTTCTGCTTCTAGGTCAAAAAGATATTGGAAGGCACCTTTAAGAGCTTCGCGCATCGTCATGCCTTTTTCTAAAACTGTGTGCTGGTCAAGATAGCCGACTCGGACATTTTTCGCCCAATCAACTTTCCCTTCGTCAGGTTCAAGCTTACGTGTAATAATATTCATGAAAGTAGACTTACCTTCACCATTTGCTCCAATTAAGCCGATATGTTCACCCTTTAAGAGACGAAATGAAACATCATTGAAAATAGCTCGATCTCCAAAGCCGTGGCTTAAGTTTTTTACTGTAAGAATGCTCATCTATATACACCTTTTCTTTTGAATGTTAAGTTACCAACTTTGATTATAACGAAAGTCAGGTCACGTTTCATATGAAATTCATAAAAAATCAATACAATTTTTGTATGCGATGTATTAAAGTAATGGTATGAATTGACTAATAGGGGTGATGGGGATGAAAGGGCTAATGATGAAATGGTTATTCTTCGTTCTAATAGCAGGTTTTGTACTGATGCCGTTTAACGCACAGGCTGCTAGTGATTGGGAGCATTATAAGCGGGGAGAAGAGCTTCTGCAAACTGGTAGGTTGAATGAAGCGATTAAAGAGCTGGAGAAAGCGGCTTCCATTTCGGCTAAAGCGAGTACACTGCGTAAATTAGCAGAAGTATACGAGGCGAATGGCCAATATCAACAGGCTGCAAAGACGTATTACCGCGAAGCGGCTGTACATAAGAAGCTTGGCGCAGAGAATACGTATTTAGCGACCAAAAATAAAGCAGACGCATTAAATAGTGAAATTGAGCTATTTATTGAGGAAATGACAACAGCAAAACGAACAAATCTAGCGAAGTTTGAACCGACAAACGGCATGTATGTCGGTGCTTATGTTGAGCAAGACGGTGTAGCAAAGCAGCAAGGAAACAAATTTCAAAATTTTAATCGAGCAACAGGTAAAGAGCATGCGATTTTCTTTAACTACCATAGATACGGGACACCATTTCCTTCTGGGTGGGTTGCTCAAGTGAAAGAAGCAGGAGGAGCAGTTCAGCTGGCACTTGAGCCAAATAACGGCTTAGCAGAGGTGCAGGATAATCAGTATTTACGCGAATTTGCACGGGATGCGAAAGCTTCTGGTGTTCCTGTTTTCTTGCGATTTGCATCAGAAATGAATGGGGATTGGGTGAAGTGGCATCCGAACCCACAAGAATACATTCAGAAGTTTCGTCTTGTTTCAAAGGTAATGAAGGAAGAAGCACCAAATGTAGCGATGGTATGGGTACCAAACAGTGTACCACAGCATAATATTCATACGTATTATCCAGGTGATCAATGGGTGGACTGGGTTGGCATGAATCTCTATAGCGTTCCTTATTTCAACGGAAACGCTAATCAGCCGGCTGATCATGTGAACCCGCTTGATTTTCTTGATACTGTGTACAATACGTATGCTTCCCGAAAGCCGATGATGATTGGAGAATTTGCGGCCAGTCATTTTACTAGTGTGGCCAATAAAGATGTTTCCAAGTTTGGTATAACAAAGATGCATTTATTTTATGAAGGAATGAAGATGAAATATCCACGTGTGAAGGCGGTACATTGGTTCAGTGTGGATACATTAACAGCCAAATATGTAAGTGAAGCACGTCGATTTAACAACTTCTGCTTAACAGCTAACAGTAAGTTTCTTGCTGAGTATAAGAAGATTGTCAATGACGCTTACTACTTATCTGACGTTGTAAATGGCCCAAGTGCAGAGCAGGAGCCGGAAAAGTCGATGAATGTCATGAAGTTAGATGGTGCAGTCGTTCGTCAATCCATGAATGGTATTGGCTTTGTGAAATCCTATGATCCTTACATTAGTAAAGTCATCTACAAGTTAAACGGTCGTTATTTGTCAGAGGCAACACAATATCCGTTTGCTTTTGTGTTAAATGCTGATCAATTGAAAAGTGGAAAGAACCAATTAGAGGCGATTGCTTATGATTCAAAAGGACGGACAGCTGTAAGGAAGGTGTCCAGCTTCACAAAAGGAGTAACAATTGGCAGCTTGAAAGCAAATCAAATAAAACTGTTTGTGAATGAGCCAAATGCATATACAGCAGGTGGAACGCATAAGCTCCTCGCTGCGCCTTATGTGCAAAATAAACGGACCTATGTCCCGCTGCGTTTTATCATTGAAAACTTTGGGGCAACCGTTGAGTGGGAGAAGAAAACAGAACAGATTACGATAAAAGATGAGCAACGTACGCTCATTTTTACAGTAAACTCTAAGAAAGTTATTAATAATGGCGCTCAAACGTCCATTGATGCACCTCCAATGATTAAAAATGGCACAACCTTTGTTCCACTTCGTGTGATCAGTGAGTTGTTAGGTGCAAAAGTTGAATATCACTCAAATGATAAAAGTCTTGATATTTTTAAATAATCATGTTCAAAGCCAGCAGATCTGCTGGCTTTGTGTTTTTGGATGAAAGAGCCTATTTGACAGATTATTAAGAATTCATTACCTTTATGAAAAAGAGAGGGTGAAGCATCGTGATTAAACAACAACGTACACCGAAAGAACAGCGCCTTCGATTTCGTGAAAATCAAGACGCCATAACAACATCAGGTCTCTGTGATGGGTATCTTCAAACTAATATGATTATACTTCCAGTAGAGTATGCATTTGAATTCTTATTATTTTGCCACCGCAACCCAGTGCCATGCCCTGTAGTAGATGTGCTTGAGCAAGGAGTATTTAATCCGAGCATAGCGGAGGCTGATATACGAACTGATTTACCGAAATACCGCATTTATCAGCACGGCAAGCTTGTGAATGAAGTATTGGATATAAAAGAAGTATGGCGTGATGATTTCGTTACATTTCTACTCGGCTGCAGCTTTACATTTGAAAAAGCATTAAATGAAGCTGGGATTCGTTTATTGCATCAAGAGATGAATAAAGTGGTGCCGATGTATCAGACGAATATTAATTGTGAAAGTGCAGGCAGGTTTGAAGGCTCAATGGTTGTCAGTATGCGTGCATTGAAGAAAGAGGAAGTACAGCAAGCAATTGAGATTACAGAGAAGTTTCCTAATGCCCACGGCGGTCCCGTACATATTGGTAATCCAGCTGAAATTGGGATTGAAGATATAACATCTCCAGACTATGGAGAATACACGCCGTTTTCAGACGAAGAGAGAGTTCCTGTCTTTTGGGCATGTGGGGTGACGCCGCAATATGTTGGTCTTGAAGCCAAACCATCAATCATGGTCACCCACTCTCCTGGTCACATGCTGATTACAGACGTCGAAGAAAAATAATTAGGAAAAAGAAGTCGGCAGTGGGGAGACCACTGAAAAGCTGTTCAACTTCTGCAGTGTTAGCACTTTTTAGAGGCCTTGCAGTTGTGCTGACTTCTTTTTCGGTTAATTATTGTGTTTTGGTTGCTCTCATTATATAATCAGTTCAAACTTATAAGAGAAAATCAGCAGAGCACGGACAGATCTTTCTTTTTCATGACGAAGGTTATCGTGTATATTATTTAGGAAATTGGGTAGGCTTAAATCTAGAGAAAAAATAATGCAAAATGATTGACTGTTTTACCAAAAAATAATATGATGAATGAGTCCTAAGTGGTCAAAGGTAAATGAATATTTTGAATATGTGTATCTCCAAAGAAGTCAGAAATTCACCTATTATAAAGGGTTATCACTTCCAATGGATACTCTTTATAATGTGTGAATTTTTTATTTTAGCAAAAATAAATAATGAAGCATGTTAAGTTTAATTTTTTAGGAGGTTTTCGATTATGAAAACTACAGGCAAAGTAAAATGGTTTAATGCAGAAAAAGGTTTCGGTTTCATCGAAATCGAAGAAGGAAACGACGTATTCGTTCACTTCTCAGCTATCGAAGGCGAAGGTTTCAAAACTCTTGAAGAAGGTCAAGACGTTGAATTCGAAATCGTTGAAGGCAACCGTGGACCACAAGCTTCAAACGTTGTAAAACTATAAATTGACAATCAAAACGAGGCTGTCCCAAAAGCCTAAAAAAATAAAACCTGGAGACAGTTTTTGACTGTCCTCCAGGTTTTTTGCTTGTCGGTTTATGATGTTGTTCTTGTGAGCGACGGTCTGCCGTCGCTCGTTTCCTCATATTGTGAGCTAGGGCAACCAATCCTAGCTCAATTTTCACTTTTTCTTCCTCCCGCAGATGAAGTCTTCGGAAGCCTAGATTTTGTTTGACATGACCAAATACGCTCTCCACATCTGTTTTTCTTTTTTGGTAGAGCGTTCGGCCTTCTTCACTATTTAATTTTGCATTTTGTTGCGCTTTATAGTCTTCATAAACCGGGTTGTAATGAATCTGTCGGTTTCCTTTTGCTTTTGTACAATCCGGTTTGAAAGGACAACCTTCACATGATTCACATTCATAAATTTTGAAGTCTCGTGTATAACCATATCGATCCGTCTTTTTACTGTAGCGCAAAAAGCTTACCTTACGATTGTTTGGACACCAATACACATCATCCTTTTCCTCGTAATGCCAGTTGTGCGGATGGTACACTTTTTTAGAAAACGAGCGTTTTTGTTCTTGGGCAAACGTATTATAAGGAATCAAGTTTTCAAAAGGTTCTTCTTCTAGCACCGCATAGTTGGCTTCGCTTCCGTATCCCGCATCTGCGATAAGAGTTTCTGGAAGAGGCAGTCCGCTTTCTTTCAATTGATCAAGGTGCGGTTCAAGGGTGCGCGTATCCGTCGGGTTATGATGAATGGTGTAAAAAAGAATATATTGATCTTGTGTACCTACCTGCCAGTTGTACCCTGCTTTAAGTTGCCCATTATTCATATGGTCATCCTTCATCCGCATAAACGTCGCATCTGGATCGGTCTTGGAAAAACTATTGCGTTCACCAAATACACCTGCTTGTTCTTCATACTTTTGCAGGCGTGGAAGGTAATCATCTGATAAGGTACGGTATGCCTTTTTTAGAGCGCGAACCTCTTGTTTCTTTTCTTTCTTTGTCTCAGGCTCCTTGATATTCTCGAGCTGTTCTTCTTGCATTTTCATTTCGTGTTCTACTTTATCTACAACGGTTTGAAGAGCTTCACTTGAAATGCGTTCTTTCTGAAATAAAGCATCCTCTTGTTTTAATAAAGCCACATCGACTTCGATCGCTTCATCAATCTCATGAAGAAGAGCCTCCATCTTTACTTGGAGTTTCTCTTCATAGTTTAGGGTGCTTTTCTTCCATACAAATGAGTATTTATTAGCGTTCGCTTCGACTTTGGTACCATCCAGAAAATACTGTTTGCCGTCAATGTATTCTTCTTTAATAAGAAGCTTAATCAACTCCGTAAACAGCTTATCCATTAAGGGTTTTAATCGTTCAGAACGGAATCGGTTGATGGTGCGGAAATCGGGGGTCTGTTGAGCAGCCAGCCACATCATCGGGAGGTTTTCATGAAGGGCCTTCGCCATATCACGACATGAAAACATCTTTTGTGTATAAGCATATAAAATAATTTTAGTCATCATTTTCGGATGATAGCCGGGTCTTCCTCCGCCTTTATAAACGTTGATAAACAGCTCGTCATCCACTTTTTCAATCATGTCGTTTACCACACGAGCGACATGATTTTTTGGAATGAAATCTGAAAAATCCATAGGAAGAATCAGCTGGTTCATGTTATAATCTTTAAAAGTAGCCACTTGGTTACACACAAAAAATCGCCTCTTTCGTTTTGTTTAGTTGTGGTGACTTAATTTTAAACGATGAGGCGATTTTTTTGTGCACTTTTTTATGAAATGAATAAAAAATTTAGGGGCTGCCCATAAAGTCATTTTATGACCTTATGGGACAGCCCCGTTTTTTTGCATTGTTCCTTTATTTTTTTCTCTTTCGATCCCGAACTTGCGCAATCGGTATTGTAAGCTTTGTCTGCTTAAACCGAGGACAGAAGCGGCACTGGTAACGTTAAAGTTATGCTCTTCTAAGACCTCTTCTATGTAGTCTCGTTCAATTTCACTCATATAATCCTTCAAAGATTTGGTCTGCTCTTTATGGTTAGGAACGGTTACTGCTTCTGGTTGCTCTGAAGGTGAAGACTCCTTCTCTGATAGTAATGAGCGTTTTCGAAAGTGAAGGGGAAGGTGGGAATAGTCGATCCATTCTTCATTCGTAATTAAGTTCATTGAACCTTCAACAACATGCTCAAGCTCCCTCACATTTCCGGGCCAATTATATTCATAAAATGCTTGGCCCAGCTCGTCTGTCAGATCCTTAACATTCATTTGAAAAAGGTAGTTATATTTATCAATAAAATGCTGAACTAGTGGTGCAATATCAGCTTTACGTTCTCTTAATGGTGGAATAAATAGAGATACAACGCTTAATCGATAATAAAGGTCTTTGCGTAAATGATTGTTGGCAATCGCATCTATCGGGTCTTCGTTAATTGTCGCAATTATACGGACATCTGTTTTAATATCCTTCGTACCACCGACGCGTCGGATGGATTTTTCTTGAATGGCCCTTAACAATTTTGCCTGTAAGTTAGGGCTTAAAGAATTTATTTCATCAAGTAATAAGGTTCCGCCTTCAGCTTGCTCAAATAGGCCTGGTCTTTCAGTTGAACCTGTAAATGCTCCTTTCTTTGTACCAAAAAGCAAGCTTTCTATTAAGCTATCAGGAAGTGCAGCGCAGTTTTGACTAATGAATGGCTTTGCAGAACGGTGGCTTCCATTATGGATGCTTTGGGCAAAAATTTCTTTTCCTGTTCCTGTTTCTCCGATAATTAAGACAGAAGAGCTTGTCCGAGTGGCACGCTTGGCATGCTCAATAATCTCTTTAAGCTCAATGCTCGTTCCAATTATTTTTTCAAAGGTATATTTTGTATTTCCTTTTTGCTCCATATTTTCACGAATAAGGCGCTCGATCTTCGTGACATCTTTTGCAATTTCTACTGCCCCTACGATTGTTTTGCCATGTTTAACTGGAAATGTGTCATTAATCGTGGTGATTTCATTTCCTTTATTATTAAAATAGGTTTGCTTGACGTTCCTCGACTGTATTCCTTCCTGCAATGTTCTCACAAGTGTACTTTCTTGGCCCTCGCTAAATTGAAACACTTCGAGAAGGTTTTTATATAATACATCCTTTATTTCCATTGATTCAATCTCAGCCATTTTTTTATTATAAATAATTGTCGTTCCATTGGAATCGATTGCGTGGACACCGACATCTATTTCATTAAGCAGAAGATCGTATAGGTGATTTAACTGAAGTTGTTCCTGCATGAATTCCTGCCCCCTAAGTGTGGAAAATAAACATGAATTTTGCTTCATCATATGAAAAATTCATACAAATGTAAACGCTTAGCTATTGACTTTTTCGAAAAAACGCTGTTCATAACCTGATAGAAAACTTGATTTCAAGTGTTCTTTTGTATATACTCCTATATTAAATACTATTTTTCGGTTATTAGTAATGTGTAAATGGTTAAAAGTAAATAAAGATGGAATAGTGTTGAAGCTGTTCTAAAAAGACATAGGGAGAGATTTTTCATCGATACGAATGAAGTGTTCACCAAGCTTAAGGATCAGCATGTGTATGTTTCATTGCCTGCGAAGAATAAGCCACAACGTGGGGGCGTTGTCTTATTAGGCGGAACAGGCGGTTTTGTTAATAAGGGGAAAACAGATCTGCACAAGAAAGCAGAACGAATGAAGTTTGTTGAAGAACTGAACGAACAAGGTTATATTGTCGGGTATTCAAATGCTTATAACCGCAACTGGGGAAGCAGCAAGGCTGTTTCTGCTATTCGAGATTTATATAAAATGATGAAAGAACATTTTCATGTGCGCTTGCCAATCCATGTTGTTGGAATCAGCATGGGAAGCATATTAGGGCTACGTTTAGCTATAAAAAAAGCAATTCCTATCGCCACGTTAACGCTCATTAAGCCTGTTATGGATTTGGCTGCCCACCGTAAATATATTCTTCAACTTGAAAAGGAAGACCGAATTGGAGAAGAGCTCTCCAAAGCCTATGAGATGCCTGTCAAAAAAATAGATGATTACCTTCATGACTGGGAATTAAAGACTGATAGCTTTCCTGATATTCCATGTCAAGTGTACTGTGGGGAGAAAGACCGTTTAGCTCCACTTCACAATAATATGCTTCCCTTTGCTAAGATAAGCATGGAATCAAATCAGCCGACACAATTAACCGTTGTTGAAAAAGCTGCCCATAAAGATGATTATCGCTTTTTTAAATTTAAAGAAGACATGATTGCATTTCTAAAACAATATGAAACAGCGATTCATCGTTAAAGAGCCTGCCGACATGCAGGTTCTTTTTTTGATTGTAGCAGACGGCGCTGACTTCTGCCCTGTGGAAATCAACAGCAACGTTTAACAGAGCCTGTTTGTAAAATATTTCACAAGATTTTTTTATATTGAACGTCGAATTTATCCCTAAGTATGGTATATTCTATTATTAGAAGGTTTTAAGTGAGGGGAAGTTATGTTCGACAATTTAGTGATGGAGAACCTAGGTTTGTCTTTGGCCTATCTAACTTTTATTTTAGTTATTAGTTACGTAGGGATGTATATGGTAAAAACAAAGAAAGAACTGCCTGTCCAAGATGAAGTCGATTATCGTGAAGTGGCCACTTTTCTTAAGCAATATGATCAACATAGCTCAGCTCATTTAATCTTTTTGAACGATAAACAACTTTATTGGGCACAAGAAAAGCGAGTGTTAATTGCCTACCGGAAAATCATGAATAAGTTGATCGTATTAGGGGACCCAATTGGAGCAGCTTCATCCATTCAAGCAGGGATTAAGGAATTTAAAGAATATGCTGAGAAACATGGGTGTGTGCCTGTTTTTTATCAAATAAGTCCACAATATATGCAGTATTATCATGATTCTGGTTATCGCTTTTTTAAGCTTGGTGAGGAAGGGAAAGTCGAACTTCCTGAATTCTCAATTGCAGGCAAGAAAGGCGCAAAGCTTCGCACAAGAAAAAATAAGTTTGAACGAAATGGCTTTCAATTTAAAGTAATAAAACCTCCATATTCGGGGAAGCTGCTTGCAGAATTAAAAGTTGTATCTGATTCATGGCTTGATAAGCGAAAAGAAAAAGGATTTTCTGTTAGTTATTTTGATAAAGAATATGTTTCTCTTTTTCCAGTAGCTACATTATATAATCCTGAAGGAAAGTTAATTGCATTTGCAACACTCGCTGGTGAGGGTAAGAATATTACAATTGATTTGATGCGTTCGTTGTCTAATAGTCCTCACGGTACAATGGATATGTTGTTTTTATCGATCTTTTTTTGGGCGAAGGAAAATGGCTATCAGAATTGCAGCTTAGGAGTTGCCCCTTTAGCGAATGTTGGGAACTGTAAGTTTGCAAGAACACATGAGAAATTTGCTCATATGTTGTTTTTGCATGGGAATTTTTTATACAAATTTAAAGGCTTAAAAGAATATAAAGAGAAATTCGCTCACAATTGGGAGCCGAAATATCTAGCATATAAGAAGTCATTCTTAACGTTTACGGTCTTTCAAATTTTTCTGCTTATCCATCACAAACCGAAAGCAGCGAATAAGATTGTACAACATGTAACAGAATTAAAGCGTAAATTAGGGTAAGGCATCTGAATGAAAGATCAGATGCCTTATTTTTGATCGTCACGAGATAATGATAAACTTGTAAATAGTTTAGCCCAATATCATGACAAGGGGTGAGAATTGATGGACAAAAGAATCGGATTTATTGGCTGTGGAAATATGGCACAGGCAATTATTAAAGGAATGGTTGAAGCGAAAGTAGCGGCGCCAGAAGATATTATGGCGAGTGCAATGAGCGAAGAGACACTACATCATGTACAAGAAAGCTTAAACATCCAAGTTACGAAGAGAAATTCAGAGGTTGCTGAATACAGCGATATTTTATTTTTAGCTGTAAAGCCAAATCAGTATGCAAGCATTATTGCTGAGATCGAGGCATTGATAAAGGAAACGACGATTATTGTAACAATTGCTGCTGGCATCGACTTAAAGTTCATGGAGCAAACCTTTGGCAGAAAAATTAAGGCGATCAGAACAATGCCGAATACCCCTTCACTTGTCGGTGAAGGAATGAGTGCAATATGTGCAAATGAATATGTAACGGACGATGATTTGAAGGCTGTCTTGAAGCTGTTTGAGAGTTTTGGAAAAGCTGAAGTCATTGACGAATCGTTAATGGATGCCATCCCAGCAATTAGCGGTTCATCCCCTGCATATGTTTATATGTTCATTGAATCGTTGGCAGATGGCGGTGTGAAACAAGGGATTCCACGTGAACAGGCATATAAGCTAGCGGCACAAGCAGTTTTAGGAGCGGCGAAAATGGTACTTGAAACAGATCTACATCCAGGTGCGTTGAAAGACCAAGTGTGTTCCCCTGGTGGTGCAACGATTGAAGCTGTTACAGCACTTGAGAAAAATAATTTCCGTGGCTCTATTCTTTCAGCAATGGAAAGTTGTACAAAAAAAGCAAAAGGATTATCAGAAGAGTAGCGGGAGACATATTTATGTTTCCTGTTTTTTTGCGAATAAGTTAGTCTTAAAGCATCATTAAATTAAATAAACAAGGAAATTATGTAGAATTTTGTATATAATGAGGGGAGTAGAGGATGGAGGGTGAGGAATGACTTCAATTCGAGTTATCGTTGCAGACGACCATGCAATTGTTCGATCAGGCTTGGAAATGATGGTGAATGAACAAGAGGATATGGAAGTTGTCGGTAGTGCTTCTACTGGGGATGAAGCCATTACTGCTGCAGAGGAGCTTTCCCCTGATATTATCGTGATGGATTTAAATATGCCTCCCGGGAAAAATGGTTTAATTGCTACAAAGGTAATTAAGAGTCGCTTCCCAGAGGTTAAGGTCCTTATCTTAACGATGCATGATGACCGTGAATATATTTTCAGAGTTTTACAGGCAGGAGCGTCTGGTTATCTTCTGAAAAGTGCAGAAGATATGGATTTAATTACAGCTATTCGGACGGTTTATAATGGCGAAGCATATTTGTATCCAAAAGCAACAAAAATTCTTATCGAAAGTTATATGGAAAAGGTCTCTGAAGGGGAGGAATCCTTTCAAAGTCTAAGTCCTAGAGAGCAAGAAGTCTTATCATACATAGCGAAGGGTTATTCAAATAAAGAAATTGGTGAAATACTCTATCTGTCAGTCAAGACAATTGAAACACATCGGGCCAAAATTATGGAGAAACTTCAGCTTCGAACAAGACCTGAACTTGTGAAATATGCCCTTAAGCATGGATTGCTTGATTTTGAATAATATTATTCATGGATATGGTGAGTGAATATGACGAGGCTGAGAAAAAAAGAAACGGAAACAATTATTTTCTTTTTTGGCGCATTTGGCATTTTTTTGATGACAAGAGTTTTTCACGATGGCCTTACATTTTGGTATGATGATTCGTATTATTTAGTATTACATACAATTTTTGAGCTGTTCAGTATTTTTGTGTCATTCTCGATTTTTTTCTATGGGTGGTTGACTTTTCCATACACACAATCTCAACAGAAGCTGACGTTAAGCTTGATTTTTTTCGTTGTTGGTGTTCTTGATTTAGCGCATACCCTTACATACAAAGGTATGCCGTTTTATCAGCATGAGCATACAATTGCGATTGCTACATGGTTTTGGATACTTGCACGCTTTACAGAAAGTATCGGGCTTGGGCTTATCTTTATTAAAGGGAAGGAATATAAGCTTAACTTTAAGCAGAAAAACATTTTCTTGATTTCTGCCTGTCTTTATAATGTTTTTTTAGTTGTGCTTATTCTTACAAATGCAGAGAATTTACCTGTCTTGTTGATAGAGGGTGAAGGCGTTACCTCGATTAAAATTGCTTTTGAATACGTCATCAGTATTATTCATCTTGTGACACTGTTGTTTATATTTAAAGATTATCGGAGAACAAAAAATCCAGATGATTTGACCATTATCGTAGGTGTTATTTTCTTGTTTTTCGGTGAATTAATTTTCACTTTATATTTACGAGTTTATGACCTTGATAATTTGCTAGGACATATTTATAAAGCACTTGGCTATTTCTTTTTATTGAAAGGAATTTTCTTTCCGCAGTTTGCCCGGGTTTATACAGAAAGGGAGCAAGTAAAGACCCAGTGGAAAATAGCTGAGGAAAAGTTACAAGAACAAGAGAAGAAGTTAACATCTGCTATTATTCATGCTCAAGAAGATGAGAGAAGAAGGGTATCGCGCGAATTGCATGACGGAGTTGGTCAATCGATGTACAGCATTCTTATGTCTGTCAGAATGTTTAAGCGGTCGGCAAAAGAACAGAAAATGCTCGAACAGATTGGTCAGGTTGAGAATTTAATTAGCAGCTCAATGACTGAAGTGAAAAATATTGCTTATCAATTAAGGCCAAGTGCACTTGATGATCTTGGGCTAATCCCTGCTTTACGTTCTCATATTGCACGGTATGAACAAACATTTGGGACAATCGTGAACTTTCGCTTAGAAGGTAAGGTGAAGCGTTTTGATCCAGAAGTAGAAACAGCGCTTTATCGTATCTTTCAAGAAGCACTTAATAATGCAGCAAAATATGCTGAAACAGACAGTATTGATATTGATTTAATTATTAATGAAGATGGTATTCAGATGACGGTTAAGGATTATGGAAAGGGTTTCGATATAGAGGAATATATTAAAACTCAGCATAATGGATTAGGGTTATTTGGGATGCAAGAACGCGCTGCATTAATCAATGGGAGTGTTTCAATCGATTCAGAAATAGGTAATGGCACGCTGGTTAGTATTTTTATTCCTAACATAGAGTGAGAAGTCTTCAACTAAGGGAAGGCTTCTTTTTTTTGTCCATTTCTCTAGGGGGATTCCCCGAGTATGTTGGAATTGTTAATAGCTAATGCGAAAGAATAAAGGAACGGTGCGGATGGTGGGTCTAGCAGGTAATTTATTTTATAGGGATTCCCCCGATACAAATTATCTGGAAAAATATCCATAATAGTTAATAACAAGAACATCATATCTAAATCTCCGGAGGGTTTAATATGAAAAACTCATTAAATAAGCAATTGATAGATACCATTCAATCCTATTCAGAGGAATTGTCAAATATATTTAAACAAATGGCAAATGAATTAGAACATATTCAAATTGAAAATACAGGAGATCCAATTCAATATGAATTAAAGGAAATGATGAAGATAACAGCAGCAGAGAAGCAACGATTTTCAGATGAGCTTTATCATGATATTGCTCAATCGATCTATAGCTTATTATTACGTATTAAAATGATGCGGAACTTGCCTGATGACCCACAAGTACAATCTTCCTTACAAGAAATAGAGGTTGTGATGGATGGGATCCTAGGAAAGGTTCGGAATCTCTCATTCGAAATCTACCCTTTAATGCTTGAAGACCTTGGGTTTCTAGCAACATTACGTTCACTTATTCGAAAAATCAATGATGAGCATCAGAAAGAGATTAACCTTGAGGTAAAAGGAATTGCTACAGAGCTGAAAGTAGAACTGGATGCTTTTCTTTATCAAGTTTGCCACGATGTATTAGAGTCTCTCGTTGTTCGCAAAGATGTGAGAGCTTGTAATATAGAAATTGCATTTCGCGATCACCAGATTGAAGTCGTTTTTCTAATGGATGAAGCATCTGCGATAGAAAAGAATGAATTGAACGAAGAATTATTAATTGTAAGGAAGCGGGTTGAATATTGGAAAGGAAGCTTTGAGCTTCAAACAAACCAAGCCAATTATGTTGTGAAAGTAGTGGTGAAAGTTCAGGAAGGATAAAGGGAAAGTCAGGTACGACAGGTAATTTCATTTTCTTATGAAGAGGTGGGAAGTTGAATGGGCGTAAATAACGAAACGAAGCAAAGCTTTAAGCAGACACTGTCTACGGCAATTGGAGCGTTATCAAATATCAGTTCAAAAGGTTTAAAATTAAAGGGAAAATCTTCAGGGGAAAACCATAAACAATTGAATTATTATGATAGCCTTACTAATCTGCCGAATCGTACCTACACGAAGCAACTTCTTCAAGAAATGCTCGATAACGAAAATGTGAAGAACCTTACTGTCTTATACCTTGATATTGAACGGTTTAAGAAATTGAACGATTCTTTCGGATATGAATATGGAGATTTGGTTATTCAGCAAGTGGCAGAAAAGATTGCATGTCATTTTAACCATAAGGGAATTCTTTCACGCTTTGGCTCTGATGAATTTGTTTTCATTCTCTATCCTCACCAAGCGAAAGAAAACGTCAGACAAATCATTGATGATATTTCCACACTCTTTCGTGCTCCGCTTGATATTGGCAGTCATACGTTTTATATCAACCTTCATGCTGGTGTTTCCTACTACCCGCAAGATGGAATGACAGCTAATGTATTAATTAATCATGCAGAAGCTGCGTTGAATGCTGCAAAAGATACGAATAGACGTTGTGCCTTTTACAAGCCTGAGTTAAATATGAGAAATTATGATGAACTTATTCTTGAAAGCTACCTTTATGAGGCATTAGAAAAGGATGAGTTCGAGCTTCATTTTCAGCCACAGTATCATTCAAAGACGAATAAAATTGTTGGTGTAGAAGCATTGTTGCGTTGGAATCATCCAGAGATCGGATATATCCCACCTGATAAATTCATTCCAACCGCCGAACAAACAGGATTAATTGAAACGATTGGGTTATGGGTTTTAAGGAAATCATGTGAGCAGCTGCAAAAGTGGCGGAGGAAAGGGTATGAAGAACTCAAGCTATCTGTTAATCTTTCTCTTCGTCAATTAGTACACGATGATTTTGTAGATGAGGTAAAGACGATTATTGAAGAAACGTCCATTCCTGCGGAAAACCTTACTCTTGAAATAACAGAGAGTTTATCCATGGATTATAAACGATTTATTCCTATTCTAAAGGATTTGAAGACGTTAGGGCTTAAGCTTGCAATTGATGATTTCGGAACTGGGTATAGCTCTTTATCATATTTGAAACAACTTCCGATAGATTTCTTGAAAATTGACCGCCTATTTATTGATGACATGATGAAGGATGTAAAGTCGCTTCTTATTGTACGTACAATTATTTCCCTATCTGAACATCTGAAATTAGATGTCATTGCAGAAGGTGTAGAAACAATCGAACAGTTGGAATTGCTTAAAGAAAGTGAATGTCATCTACTGCAAGGGTATTTTATAAGTAAGCCTGTTCCAGCTGTAGAAATTGATCGATTATTACCTTCGCTAAGTCTTGCATAACATAAAGCCAGCACTGCTGGCTTTTTCAGATCCATTATAAGTAAAATAAGCAACTATTTTGTTAAAAAATATAAAATAATGTAGAAATGTTACACAAGTATAGTATTATTTTCATGAGAGAGGCTTTTGTAATAGTCGAAAAATGTAAAAAGGGGGAGTTCGGATGATTCGCAACCTTAGCATTCGAAAGAAGTTAAACCTCAGCTTCTTTACGATGACAGCTTTTTTAGCAATTGTTATTATCATTGGTCTTATTAACACGAACGAGACGAATCGTTCTTTAGAACATATTAATGTTGAGGAAGAAGTAATGGCCGCATACAATGACATTGCCTTTCATGTTGTACGTGCAAATGCAGCTGTGCGTGGCTACATGCTCTATCAAGACGATTTAATGCGAGATAACCATTATGAAATTCGTAAACAAGCACATGCAGCAATTGAAAAAGTGAAAGAGCTTGATGGGGAAAGTTCAGATTTCAAGGAATTTGAGAACAACTTTTTAGCTTGGGAAGAAGCGATTGATAAAGAGGTGTTTTCTCTTATTGATAACGGCCAAATTGCTGAAGCAGCAGCTGTTTCAAAGCCGATCTTAGGGGAAGGTTCTCGTACGCTCGTGCTTTTTTCAAAGGAAATGGCAAACAAAAAGAATGCAGAAATTATAAGCCTTACAGATAAAATAGAGAAAAACGGTGACAAGAATTTCTTGATTATGCTTGTAGTTGGCTTAATTGCTGCAGTGGTAAGCGTAAGTATTGCGCTAGTTTTTGGACGTCGGATTACTAAAGCAATTGACGACATCGTAAAGAATATAACTGAATTTGCGAGTGGGAACCTGACGATTAACATTAAATCAAATCGAAGTGATGAGCTTGGTCAGTTAGCAAAAGCGATCAATGCCATGGCTGATCATCTCAAAGGCATGCTAAAAGGAATAGCAAATTCCTCTGATCGTGTTGCAGCAACTTCCGAAGAATTAACAGCAAGCAGTGAAGAAGTCAGCAAAGCAAACGAACAAATTAGTGAGTCGATTCAAGAGATTTCAACAGGTATTGAAAAGCAAAATGAAAGAACGAAAGATTCAGGCGAACATGTCGATCACATTTCAAATGAGATGCAGCATATTAATGAAAATATTAAAAATGTTAACCAAGTCGTTTCTGATACAACCACAGTTGCAGGAAATGGCCGAGAGATCGTAGCTAAAGTTGTGAATCAAATGGATGTGATTCTTGCTAAGACAGATTCCATCACAGAAGCTCTTCATTCATTGAATGATAAGTCAACCAACATCGGGAAAATGGTTGTGCTCATTTCTGATATTGCTGAGCAGACAAATTTATTAGCGCTGAACGCATCAATAGAGGCAGCTCGAGCAGGGGAGCATGGGAAAGGCTTTGCAGTTGTTGCGAATGAAGTAAGAAAACTGGCCGAACAATCTGCAGGTGCTGCTCAACAAATTCGCGCTTTAACAGATGAAATTACCTCTGAGACATCAAGCATTGTGAAAGCTATGGATGATAACAATGAATCAGTTCATAACGGCAAAACGTATGCGGATCAAACAGATGATTCGTTCGAACACATTCATCAAGCTGTTGCTCAGGTTCATGAACAAACGTTATCAGTAACCCAAGTAATTGAAAAGATCAACGAAGATATTCAATATCTCGTGCATGATTTTAAAGATATGTTAGAGGTATCGGAGAATTCGGTAGACCATGTGCAAAGTGTTGCAGCATCAACTGAACAAGAAAACGCTGCTATGCAGGAAATTGCAGCAGCAGCACATGAATTATCGAAGATGTCAGTTGAGCTACGTGAAGCTGTACATGTCTTTAAAGTGTAACAATAACAAGCTCTTGTCTAGTTGTTTAGGCAAGAGTTTTTCTTTTTAGATTATAGAGTGAATGAGTTAGAATATGGTATACTTGAAAACAAAATAAAAACAGATCTACATACAGGAAAGGAGCATGCGATATGATTCATCAAAATTGGAAAGAGAGCAAAACAATTAAGACATTAAAGTGCCTCCATACAAATGCAAAGAAATATACGGTTGAAAATGTTTTGACAGCCGGCAAAACATATGAGGTGAAAAATGAAACTGAAGAGTTTTATTTCATCGTTGATAATACGGGCCGAGTAGGCGGCTTTAACAAGGAATATTTTGAAGAAGTATAAGAACAAAAGAGAAGCAGAGTTGGTCATCACTCGACCGACTCTGCTTCTTTTAATTCTTCTGTTTGGATTTGAGGCTCCTCTTTCATTGTATCGTTCGTTTGTTCTGTTAGCTCATTTGCTGTACGTTCAGTCTTAGATTCTATAAGGAGTATTCTGCCTTCTGGTTTCCAAGTAAGTGTGCTTCCTAACCATTTTGCTAAGCGGGCTGGAATATAAGTTTGTCCATTATAAAGCGTTGGAGCCTTCTGTAAGTCAATTGATTGCTCATTAATATAAGCAAGGGTGTTTCCAATTTCAATATTCAAGGAAGTATTTTGGTTTTCTAATGTTATCATCTTCCCATTTGGTTGAACGGATAAATTTAAGTTATATGCTTTTGCAAACTCTCTTACAGGGAGAAATAAATTTCCGTTTTCAAATAAAAGATTTTGTATTGGCTTTTGGTTTATATAAATATGCCCATTTTGATTTAATTCTTGTGCATATAGTTGATTTAAGCGCTCAACTTCTTGGTCGAACTGCTTAGTGACTAAAACGAACTCTTCTTGTAATGTAATTGCTTCTTCAAGCTGCTCTAATGCAATAAGAATGTTGAATAGTTTTTCTTTTGTGTCGTTCAGTACAGCGTCGGTTAATTGGTTTTGTTTATATTGAGCTAGCTGCGTTTGATAGCTTTGCAATAACTGTTCTTTTTGTTTGATTTTTATTCCATTTCTCGCTAACCAAAGCTTATGCCCTTCTTCAGCTATCCACAAGCCAACCTCTTTATTTCGGTTCCAAATTTCTGGGAATACAGACAGCGGAACGTGTGTATGACCTACATAGTAACTGATTTCAGGGGTAAATCCAGGGCGTCCAAATTCTTGAATGAACCAATCTGTATAACCGCCACCAGATGGATTCATTCGTGGGGTAACAAGAGTGTAATCGGTGTAATCTTTGAAAGTGCGCGCTAGTTGCTTGTCTCGCTGTAAGTTTTCAGGTTTATTATTAAAATACCAATATAGGATTCTACCAGAAGAGTGATAGGCGACAGCAATTTCAGGATTAATTTCCTTTGTAAACTTATGTATTGCTTGTGTTTCTAATGTTTGTAATGGTTTATTTCCTTTGTGATGAGAAAAAGCAGGATATGATTTATTATAACGAATGTTTTCCCAGTCAGCCGGATATTGACGGTTTAAATCAATGCCTTGTGCATTTGCTTTCCAACGTTTGAAGTCAGTGCTTCCTCCATTTAAGCGAATAAGTTGTTTTTGAACGTTTTGTGGGAACGCCTTTACTCCAAATTGTTGAAGAGTAACGCCGTCAGGATTAACCATTGGAACAAACCAAATCGATGTTTCATTTAAAATTTCTTTAGCTGGATATTTTCCGATGGTTGCATTGTTCTCATATGCACTGGCGTATTGTTCCATCATCTTCATTAACAAGGTAGACGTCATCCATTCTCTTGCATGGTGAGCCCCGTTTAAGAAGACAGTCGAACTTCCATTTCCAAGCTTTACAGCCCAAAGGTCTCTGCCGTAAGGGGTTTTACCAATGGAATGATATTGAATGAGGTGTGGATAGGCTTTCTGTAATTGTTGAATATCTTTTGTCAAACGCTCATACGAATAGACTTGCTGTGTTTTGACAATTGGCTCGCTTGCATAAACGGTGGAAGTCGTTTGAAGCAGAAGTGCAAAGCCAATGATGATAGATACAAACTTTTTCATATTTTCCTCCTTAAAAATAGTATCAACCCTACCTATTAAATCGGTTAACATCTGTCTATCTTTAAGAGGTTAAAGCATAAAAAAACTCAGAAGCAGTTCGCTTCCGAGCAGATGGTTACTTATATTCAATGACAACCATATCCCAATATTTTAGTCTCGGGACTTTGAAGGTCAGCTTATTGTTCTTTTGTTTGAAGGATAATGAGGCAGGTGCCCCTCCATTAAAGTCAGGAGAAGCATACCAAATTTTGTTGACATCAAGCGATTCTTTCAATGATACTGGAAGGTTTCTTTGTGCTTTTGGTTCTGTTTGGGTCCCGTTTGTATCCTGCCAGTTCATATGCTTTACATTAGTAAAATTGAGAAGGTGAAGAACTTTTTTATTTTCTTTCCCTTTTGAAAATACCCACACTTTTCCTTTTGTAGGTTTTTGTGAAAGTTTAGTAGTACTTTTGTTGACTAGCTTTAGTTCAGATGCTTTCATACGGTCGCGCAATAAGTTCTCATAGGCAGTGAGAAAGTCATAATAGTTGATTAGGCTTTCTTTCAGTTGTTTGTCCATTTTTAATTTGTTGTGCGGGAAGTATTCTTTAGATAGCATATGTTCACCAAGCTCTAGATGCGCCCCACCTGATGCAAATATAACACTGTTCGTAAGTAAAACCCCAGGTGTGTTAAAGGAGCCTTTCCGATTAGAAAGGTTGGAGTTCATATAAGCAGCTAAGACTGTGTTCTTTTGGTGATAGGTCAGTTCGTTGTTCTCATCAATAATTTGTTTGAGCTTACTGTAGTTGCTATTAGGGTCCTGAACTTCGCTATAGAGAAAATCGACGGGCGTTTTACTTATATATTCTTGACCATATTGATCCACTGCGTTCATGACTAGGTCATTATTAATTTGTTCTTTTGCTTTGTTCAGAAATGGTTCATAAGAAGGCTCAAGACTTATTTTTGTAGCAGCAAAATTATAGACAGGACTCTTGTCGCCTAGTTGATCAACATGCCATCCATCAAAGCCTAATGTATCCATCGCTTGCTTTTGGTTCTCAATAATGTAATCCTGCCAACCCTCGTGAAAAGGATTCAGTACGTAGAGATCACTTCGCCAATCATCAGGTGAGTTATGTGATGCATACGCTGTTCTTTCAGGGTTGCTGTAGAGGCGCCACCTTATTTGAATGCCTTGTTTCTTTGCTTGACTTTCAGCTCCGTAAAGCAGGTTATTAGCCATTGTATTCATATTTCTTAGCTGGGCAGACTGAATAGATGTTTTTATCGTTTTCAATGCCACATTTTGATTTGCGATATTTTTCCACTGTTTATCAGGTTTTTTTGCCGTGCCCTTCAACGGTTGGTGGTGCTTATACGCCCAATTATTAAATTGAATACCGTTAAGGTGGTAGCGATTTAACTCGTCTAATATAGAATCAATTTCTGCTTTGCTTTTTGGTGAAAAGTCCGATAAAAATCCATAGCGGGGAAATTGCGTCCAATCTTTTGATACATCAACAGCAATTGTCTTTTTGTCAGAAGAATCATTTGTTTCGTATGTAATCATTGCAAGGTAACCTTTACCATTTTCTTTCGGCGGTGTCCATGTCCACTGATATGTTTTATCGTCAATATAAATGGATTTCGTTTCTATCGTTTTATCAAGGTGTTTGTACGTCACTTCCATCTTTCCGTAAGAAGAACCCTTAAATTTTGCGGTAAACGTTACTTTTGAGCCAGGAGGATAATGCGATTTGTCGGTTTGTAAGGATTGGATCAATTCGTTCTGTTGCTTGCCTTCACTACTATTAACACATGCAGTAAGAAAGAATAAGAGCAGACTTGTGAGTAAAAGAATTTTCCAGCTGTTTACCATGTAACATTCTCTCCTTTAACATAGGAAATAAGGGGCTGAACAATACAGCCCCTTATTTTATGTAACATTTCGACATGATAGACCTTCAGTGTATATCATTCGACAGGATAAGCCGCTTTTTGTACATCATTTTCCACTGGAAATTCATTGTGGATGTATTCCCTATTAATGGATTATTGCTGGATTGATAGGGGAATGAATACAATGATAGGTGTGTTTTTGAATGATAGGAGGGCATTGATGGACAGAAACAATTATTTCTCTTCTCAATCGCAAGAATATGCATTATATCGGCCAACATACCCTGATGAGCTGTTTAATTACATAACATCATTCGTAGAGAAGAAGGAGGTTGTACTTGATTGTGCTACAGGGAGCGGTCAAGCTGCTGTCCCACTATCAGAGCGCTTTAAACAAGTAATCGCCGTTGATATCAGTGAGAGGCAACTTCAATATGCTGAGAAACGAGCAAATATCCGATATGCTGTTTCACCTGTTGAACAGCTTAGAGTGCCTGAAAATAGTGTGGATTTAGTTACTGTGGCCCAAGGAGCACATTGGTTTCAATTTGATGCATTTTATAAGGAAGTTCAACGGGTTGCTAAGAAAGATGCAGCCATTGTGGTGTGGGGATATGGGTTGTGTACAATCTCCCGAGAAATCGACCAAATTCTACATGTTTATTATTATGAGATAGTCGGAAAATTTTGGCCTGCTGAAAGAAAATATATTGATGAAGAGTATAAGACACTTCCTTTTCCTTTTGCTGAAATCCAAACACTTGATTTTGAAATAAAAATTAAATGGACCGCTCAGCAATTTTTAGCTTATTTGTTCACTTGGTCAGCTACTCAAATGTATATGAAGGAGGAAGGGAAAAACCCACTTCAATTTATTAAAGATGAAATTGAACGGTTGTGGGGAGATGAGGCCCGGGAAATACGATGGCCAATTTTTATCAGAGCGGGTTATGTCAATCAATAAAATAGAGTCTTCCTGTTCCGTGGCAGGAAGACTCTATTTCTCTTGCGTTTCTTTTTCTTCAATATTGCCGAGATATTCAAAGAGATTGTGAAAGGTTTGGTAGCCGTTATCTTTCGTCTCTGCATTTGCAAATAATTCATCATAACGGTTAAGTTTTACGATATAGGGATCGATTGTTTCATCTACTTTTTGTTTTAATGTACGATACTTTTCTTTTTTCTTTTCATCATTTGTCCGTTGAATAACATGTCTTAGGTTTGATAAATCATGCAAGATATGCTGTTTTTCCACATGTAATTCATTTAATATCTTTTTTCGTAAAGATTGCACATTTGGATGAAGAAAAGTTACTACATCCTGCTCGGATGGTTTTGGAATGTATTTATTTATGAGATAAAGCGCTAATTCTAACATTTCTTTCTGGTCATTAAGATTGCACGGATCTTTTGTATCTGCTACAAAAGAAGAGACAGAAATGTTGATATTTTTCTTAGGCTTCGTTCGTTTTTTTATTTCTTGATTGGTAAAGGTTGGGGCGTGAACCTTTTTTCTTTTTTTAAATAATGGAAACACAGTGGTACCCTCCTTCTGAAAGACAGGTCGATTGTTGCTCTTAATATCGGAGTGTACATCATTTCATCGCTGAATCAAAGGGTTGAATTTATTAAAATAGCTCTAGTCTATTTTGACTAAAATTTTGCACATATAAGGGAGGAAGGCAAATGGATAAGTATGAAGGCATTTTAGATAATATTAAAAAGTGGGTTCGTGAAGCAGGAGAAGAGCAACTGCGCAGGTTTGAATTACCGATGAACATTGAGGAGAAATCAGCTGAAATTGATCTTGTAACAGAGGTAGATGTGTGGACAGAAGAATATTTGCTCGACAAAATAAAAAGCACCTATCCTGATCATGCAATATTAAGTGAAGAAAGTGGACAATTTGGTGGGAAGGCAGATGTTGAGTGGGTGATCGACCCGATTGATGGAACGACAAATTTTGCTCACGGCATTCCACTTTACTGTATTTCAGTCGCTGTTAAGTATAAAGGTGAGGCTGTTATTGGTGTTGTCTATGTACCTCGCTTGAATGAAATGTTTGAAGCTATAAAAGGTGAAGGTGCGTTTCTCAATGGAAAACAAATAGACGTTTCTACAGTAGAGAATGAACGAAAAGCAGTTGTTGCCACAGGCTTTCCGTATGACCGTGCAAAACATCCGAATAATAACGTAGATAACTTTAATGCCGTGGTTACAAATGTAGGTGGGGTCCGGAGAACAGGCAGTGCGGCCATTGATTTAAGCTTTGTTGCAGCCGGAAGATTTGATGCTTATTGGGAATTAAAAGTAAAGCCTTGGGATGTAGAGGCAGGACTGCTCCTTATTACTGAGGCCGGTGGAAAAATTCATCGCTTGGAAAATGAACAAGGCACCTTTGTTGTTGTCGGTAATCCATATATGTATGAATGGCTCAAAGAACGTGTCCGCCCATAGAAATAAGGCCGCTATCTCTCTTAAGAGGTAGCGGCCTTTTCAAATAGTGGATGTTATGAACGTTCATCATCGAAGTCGTCGTCATCCATAATTTCTTTTAATAGTTCTAGTGCTTGTTGAATTTTGCGAATATCCTGTTTGCGCTGTTCAGGCGGCAGGAAGGAAGCGAGCGGTTCTTTTGCCGCCGCTGTAAATGCATGGTCTCCTTTTTCCGGAAGATGCCATACCATTTTTCCGTTTGCTTTATCTAAATATTTAAGTTGTAAACGTTGAGCGTTTTTCATCTGTTATTCCTCCATATCCTTGTTAAAAAATTCTTTCCAGGCTGAGGCATTAGAAAAGAAGGTATGTCCCAAAAATAATCATTGCAATTCCGACATAGCGGCGTGTTTTCAAAGATATGTCATGAGGCTTGGCTTTCTTAAAGATAAACCCACCTTCCAAATACCAGGAAAGCTTAGGTGCTATAGCATTTACGAATCCAGAAATAATAAATAGAATTCCTATAATTGTTTCCATTCAAAAAACCTTCCATTTATATAATGACGTGTATATAAGTCTGAAGCAAGCAACTACTATCGTCTATTATACAAGCGATCGAAGCGGAAATGAATGAAAAAAATATTAAAATTGCTAAGAAGCATAAATAAAGCGCCTCCAAATGAAGGAGACGCTTGTTTATCTGTTTACCACATATTGCGAGTGTAATTGTCGCGTTCTTTTAAGTATTGGTAGTAGGACTTTGCTGCTTCAGCCCGAGTAACTTTTCTTTCAGGGTAGAAGTAGCCATTCACACCATTCATAATGCCTAAGTGCTGCATAATTGCAACAGGACCGCGTTCGTTAATTGCTTCACTATCTTTGAAGCTTAGTTTGAACAGAGCATCCTTTTGAGCTAGCTTGTCATAGCCAAGCGCTTTTGTAATTAACAGAGCTAGTTCTTCGCGGGAAACCTTTTCATTAGGGTGAAAGTCTTCCGCTTTTCCTTCAATCAAGCCTTGGCGAACAGCTTCTTCAATATAAACATGGTATGGAGATCCCGAACTAACATCATTGAAAGTCGATTGCTCAGCATATTTTGTCGACATTTCACGATAGTAATGGGCAGGTCTTTGAGTTAACATCAGCATCTTAATCATCTCGCCTCTGGTAATCGGTTTGTCAGGGTAAATCTTGCCTTCTGTATCTGGTTGAAGGGCACGGTATTCAACCATTAAGCGAAGCTCCTTTTCAGCCCAATGACCTTCGATATCTTCAGCATTTACTTCTATTTGATAAGGGCTTCCAGTATCACTTGAGATCCAAGCGCCTTCTACTGCATCAAGATAAATCGGTTCATCGGTTGGAATTCTTTCTAAAGAATAGACTGGAATTACATCTTGTTTTGTCTCGTTATTTTCTTGATAAGGGTGTTCGGTAAGAACATACTGCAGCTTTACATTATACAGTTCAAAGAAAGTATCTTTTGCTTGCTCTTCTGAAACGGCTGCATCTGTGCTCGGAAACGTCGTATCTTCCCAATTGTGATGGTATTCTAATAGCTCACCATTAACGGCGGAAATCGTAATCATTGTTTGCTGCTCGACAACAGGTACGCCATCATGAATACGTTCCAATCTGAAGCGATAATGGTTTTGTTCGCTTGGGGATGGATAGAACCTTTCATCATGTGTTAAGGCAAGCTTGTCAGTCTTATACGGAATAAATTGCTTCAGCTTTTTAATCGCAATGCTTTTCGCTTCTTCTTTTGATATTTTGTTTGCTTGTTTTTCGTTATCTTTAGCTGAGTGTTGGTAGAAATTAATTAACTCACCTGTTTTCGCATTTACGGTTGCATTAATCCAAAGGGCGGGATTGTCATTATTATCAGACCATCTTAAGTGCCAGACAGCACGCTCGTTAAGATGTTCACTTTCCTCATAATTGACGTCCATTAATGCCGCTTCGGTTGGTAAAGTGATCAGCTTCTTAACATGTTCTTCAGCTTGCTTGGATGTCAGCTGTTTTCCTTCAGCTGGGGCTTCTCCGGCTGGACTTTCGGTTATCGTTGCTTCGTTATTTGAATTTGGCTCGAAGCTCTTCCCGCTGCGTGTTATCCATTCACCGCTTTTAGCATGAAACCAGCGCACATTAGAATCAGGGGCATAGACAAGCTTTGTTTGACCTTCTTGATTTTCTTTACGAGGGAGAATGCCTGCTCCTCCGTGGATTGTCTGATATTGCAATTCGAGAGGCAGGCTTTCTTTTATTCTCGCAAGTGCAGCTTCTTTTGAAAGTAAGTCTTGTTTGCTAGGGAACGAATAATCATTCAGCCATTGATAATTAAAATTAATAATCTCACCGTCTCCATTTACACTGATTCGAGCATAGTTTTCTTGGAACGGGATGCCGTTCACACTTTGGTAGAACGTAAAATGATAAAGTGCATTGCCTTGAAGCGGCGGCTTTGCATGTTCATCTTCTGCATTATCATAAATGAATTGTGACGCCTTTTGTGGAAACGTATCTTCTAAATATTGTTCAGCCACTTGTTTTGCTTCTGTACGGTTTAATTCTGGAGGATAAGATGCCTGATCTTCACTTTGATTTTGAGAAGAGTGGATGGCTAGAACATTTCCATTTTGTGCGTCCACTGTTATGCGGATGAATGCATGCGCTTTCTCTTCTTGTTTATCCCAGTGGATCGTCCATGTAGTTCGTGCTTGGCGAAATTCATGAGCTTGAAATTGTACTTGTGTTTGTTTGTAATTAGATGGAATTTGAAACGCTTGTTTTGCAATTTTGATTGCTTGCTCTTTTGTAATGTTGGCTTCTTTCATAAGGTGACTATCTTGCTTTTCTGTTTGAATGGTTTCAGCAGTCGAACGTTCAGCAGCTGCTAGTTGAGGTGAAGCAAGAGATGGAAGAACCAAAAAACTGCTTAAAGCTAATACGATTGTTTTTTTCACAAAATTTCCTCCCTTGGTGTTTGTATACAAAGACGTAACAGGATATAAAGAGGTTACAAGAAAAACAATAATTTAGTTCAAAAGAATCATTTGGAAGTAACCTCTTAAAAATTGAAACTTTTTCCTTTATTAATTCGTCTTTCTTATTGTAGGAATAAAATAGAATTATAGGAGGAATTAGGTGAAATATCGTAAATTAGGGGTAGTGGCATTGTCGTCCACGTTGTTGTTTGGAATAGCACCGCTTGTACAAGCAGAAACAACAGAGCAAAAGCCAGTAAATGTTATGGCAACATCTGAAGTGGCCGCAGTTGAGTCAATTGATAAAGCGGAGCTAATCAAGCGGGTTCGTGAAATTTTTCCGAAGCAATTTAAAGATGTTAAAGAAGAAGATTTTGATGTTAATATCGGTCATCAATTCCCTGAGAATGAAGGTATTACGCAATATGATTTACATTTTCATAAAGAAATAAAAGCGGACCAATATGAGCATGGTAACTTTGGTTTTGTTGGTGAAGATTTAGAGCTTACTAGCTTTTATTACAATAATGATGACCAAAAGGATGCATTGTTCCCTCCGAAGGTTTCACGTGATGAGGCTGAAAAGGTTGCAATTGGTTTTATAAATAAGCTGACTTCAACTCATACATATGAAATTTCCGATAGAGAAGATGACTTTTATTTTGAAAATCAAACATTAACAGAGCCAGTAGAATATCGCTTTTACTTTGATAAAATGGAAAACGGTGTACCTGTTGAAGGGCAAGGTGTCAATGTTACGGTGCTTGGTAATGGTAAAGTAACACAATACCATAATCGTACAATGTGGAAGCAAGCGACGTTTGAAAAGAAAGGAGACATCCTTTCTAAAGGAGAAGCGTTGCAACGTTTGAAAGACGGATTAAACATGGAATTACGTTATCAAGTTCATCAAATTCGTCCGAATGAGGAAGCAAAAGCTGTCTTAACTTATGTACCTTCACCTATTGTACGCGGGGTTCATGCTGAAAGCGGAGATTATTTTATCGGTAATGAATTTATGGACGAGCTTCCTGAAGAAGAAGAGTTAAAGATGGTGTCAGAAAAATCATTAGACCGCGAACAACCTATGACAAAAGAAGAAGCGAAACAATTAGCAGAAAAATTATTAAAGCCTGAATCAGACAGCGTAAAGCTTGTTATTGAAGGAGTAATAGAAAGAGAAGGTAGAGACGGAAAGCCGGTTTATTCAATTGATTATATGTATCGCTTTGGGAATTCTGGTCATGGGTCCAGTTTGGAATTTGCAAAAGATACCGGAGAGCTGCTCCGCTTTTCTAGCTATGACCGATTTGAAGAAGTGGAAGAAGAAAGCAACAAACCTGAAATTTCTTATCGGAATGCAATGAATAAAGCAGTCGAACATTTAAAAGAATATGCATTTTCATATGCTGATGAAGTCGCTTATCCAACTAATACAGAGGAAGAGCGTTATTATCCGGGAGGGCAAGAAAGTTATTACTTTTATTTCCCGCTCGTAAAAAATGGGATTGTAGTTAATGGACAAGGTGTTCATGTTTCATTATCAAAAGAAGGTAAGCTATTAAGCTTTAATGTTAATACTACAGATGTAAAGCAATGGCCTCAGATAGACAAAGCTGTGAGCAGTGAGGAAGCATTAGCTGCTTACAAAGAGAAGCTCGATACAGAACTAAAATATATGACGGAACATTCACCTCAGAAAGAAGGTAAAGTTGACCATTATAAGCTTGTGTATGCTTCAGAATTGGTTCCGCCGAATCACCGTGAATATTATGATGCCCAAGATGGAAAGTGGAAGAAGGTAGAAGACCGATTTGGACCGCAAGAAGGACCGAAAGAATTCACAGTGAATCACCCGTGGGCGGCTGAAGAATTGAACTTTATGATTCAAGGCGGCATTATCGATGTAGAGAATCAAGAGAAATTTAATCCTGATCGAGCAATTACGAAAGGTGAAGCATTAAAGGTTCTTTCAAAGTCTCTCTCACGCTTCTATCGTTTTGAGCGTTATTCTTATGATAAAGACCCGCGTCAAACATTTGAAAACATCTCACCAGAACATCCGTTATATGGAATGGTGGAAGCTGCTGTAGAGAATGAACTGATCGAAGTGAATGGAAAGAACTTCCCAGTTGATGAGAAGATGACGAGAGAAGAGCTTACAGTTTGGTATGGAAGAATTCTTGGTTTAGCAAAAGTTGCCGAGCATGATGATATTTATAAGCTTGATATGAAAGATAAGAGTGAAATTAACAACAATCATATTGGTGATGTTGCTTTAATCAATGCACTCGGTGTGATTACAGCGGACAAAAACGGTTACTTTAAGCCTGATGACGAAGTTACCTTAGCACAATTAGCAGTATCAAATATGCGTCTTGCTCAACAGATGGCAGACATGAATATTCGTTATAATTAAGTTAAAATCCCGCTGATCTAGCGGGATTTCTTGCTTTGGAATAATAGATTGCAAACGTTTTCTTGTAATTATGACATAAAAAATAACGCATTATGTTGACATAATAAATGGAGTATGATTATAATATGTAACGGGTTACATAATGACTAAAGAAATAGAAAAATAGATATATTTAATGAAGGTTACCAGCTGAAATGACTTTATTATTAGGTGTTTGTGTAACCGGTTCCACAAAAATGGGGTGGTAATGATCGCAACGATTAGGGATGTAGCAAAGCAGGCGGGTGTTTCTGTAGCGACTGTTTCACGTGTACTTAATAATAATGGTTATGTAAACGCGAAAACACGTGAGAAAGTGATGAAAACAATCGATGAACTTGAATATCGTCCAAATGCTGTAGCGAGAAGCTTATACAAAAAGAAATCAAAAATGATCGGCGTAATTGTTCCTGATATTACAAATCCTTTCTTTCCTGAATTGGCAAGGGCGATTGAGGATGTCACAAATAAAGCAGACTATACGTTTATCCTTTGTAATTCAGATGAAGATGTGGAGAAGGAGAAGCAATACATTGAGGTACTGCGGCAAAAGTATGTAGATGGTTTTATCATCGTGACAAGTACATTGAAAACAGAGCATATTAAAGGCTTAGATGTACCAATTGTGGCGCTGGACCGTCCGATTTCTCCAAATATGCCAACCGTAACAGTCAATAACTATGATGGTGCTCGAGAAGCAGTTCAGCATTTGAAACGGATCGGTTGTGAAAAAATTGCTCATATCCGCGGTCCGCATAATGTCATTAATGCAGATGAACGTTGCCGTGGGTATGTGGATGAAGTGCAAGATGAGCCTTGGTTCTATTCTGGTTTAATTGCGGAAGGAAATTATCATTTAAAAGATACAATGGAGCTTGCAAAAAGCTTGCTTCAACGTGAGCCAGATATTGATGGAATCTTTGCAGGTAATGATGTGATGGCGACAGCCGTATTAAAGGCTGCTGAAGAGCTTGGCAAAAGAGTCCCACAAGATTTAAATGTTATCGGGTTTGATGGTATTAGTCTTTGTGAAGTGACAAGTCCATCTTTGACGACGATGGAGCAGCCGATTTATGAAATCGGTTCCAAGGCGGCAAATATGCTTCTGAATTTGATCGAAGAACGAGAACTAGATCAAGATAAATGCGAATTTAAGGTGAAGTTAATCAAGCGGCAATCAACGAAAGCATGAAATGAGGTGGCAGCATGAAGAAACCAAATATTACAGTTATTGGCAGTATTAATATGGACCTTGTGACGACAGCAGAAATTGTCCCTGAACAAGGAGAAACCTTAATGGGAACATCATTTGATACGAATCCTGGAGGAAAAGGTGCAAATCAAGCCGTTGCTTCAGCAAAGTTAGGAGCAAATGTTACGTTTATTGGCTGTGTTGGCGATGATCCATTTGGCCAAGAGCTGATTATGAATATGAAAAACCATGGGATCCAAACAGATCGAATTAAAACCATTACGGATGAAGCAACAGGAATTGCGACGATTATTTTGTCGAATGGTGATAATCGGATTATCGTCGTGCCTGGTGCTAACAAATTCGTAAGTCCTGAGCTAGTCGAAGAAAACGAAGATATCATTGCCGAAAGTGATATTGTTCTTCTTCAATTAGAGATTCCAATGGTAACAGTAGAAACAGCAGCTGCATTAGCAAAGAAGCACAATACGAAAGTTATTTTAAATCCAGCTCCAATTCAGTCCTTATCTAATGAATTATTAGAAAGTGTCGAACATCTCACACCGAATGAGCATGAAGTAAAGGAATTGTTTGAACAAGCTGAACATGAAGAACAAAAAGCATTATTTAAACAGCTTGAGAGCAAATTTATTATTACGAAAGGTTCAAAAGGTGTCTCATATTGTCACGACAATATCGTGAAAGAAATCGACAGCTTTGATGTTGAAGCGGTAGATACAACAGGAGCAGGAGATTCTTTCAATGGTGCCATTGCCGTGGCGCTAAGTGAAGGAATGGAGCTTGAGCGAGCTTGTGGATTTGCGAATGCTGTTGGGGCGCTTTCAGTAACAAAATCAGGTGCGCAAGGCGGTATGCCGACTAGAGAAGAAGTGGAGCGTTTCTTGCACAGTAGAAAGGGCGTGTAACAACATGAAGAAACACGGCATTTTGAATAGTGAAATTGCAAGTGTACTTGCAAAGCTTGGTCATAAAGATACTGTTGTCATTGCTGATTGCGGCTTGCCTATTCCAGATCAAGTGAAGCGAATTGACCTCGCATTAACGAAGGGTATACCTAGCTTTCAAGCGGTTCTTGAAGCTGTAGCAGCTGATATGGAAGTTGAAAAAATGACGATTGCAAATGAAATCTCCTTACATAATGCTGAGCTTGAAGCAAAGGTAAAGAATTCATATAACACAATTGCCATTAACTATGTGTCACATGATGAGTTGAAAGAAATGTGCCAAACGGCAAAGGCGGTCATTCGTACAGGAGAAGTGACGCCTTATGCAAACGTCATTCTTCATGCGGGAGTGATTTTCTAACATGCCGACACAACCGTTAGTAGAAATGAAGAATATAAGCAAATCATTTTCCGGGAACCAGGTTCTAAAGAACGTAAATTTCGAAGTTCTGCCCGGTGAGATCCATGCGTTAATGGGTGAGAACGGTGCTGGTAAGTCTACGATGATGAAGATTCTTACTGGTATATATGAACGAGATGAAGGGCAGATATTCGCAAAAGGCAAAGAGGTTCATTTTAAAGATGCGAAGGAAGCTGAGAATGCTGGCCTTGCCGTTATTCATCAAGAGTTAAACATTATACCGTACTTAACAGTTGCAGAAAATATGTTTCTCGGTAAAGAGTTAACGATTGGTCGAACAGGCATCTTGCGTATGGGAGAAATGAAAAAGAAAACGAAAGAGTACTTAAGTCGTTTAGGTGTGGACATAGACCCAGATACCCTAACAGGAGAATTATCAGTAGGTCAACAACAAATGATTGAGATTGCACGCGCTGTTGCCACAAATGCTGAAGTGTTAATTATGGATGAACCGACAGCCGCACTGACAGACCGGGAAATTGAAGCTCTGTTCAAAGTGATGAATGGGCTGCGTGAAGAAGGTGTAGGAATTGTCTACATTTCACATAGGATGGAAGAAATCTTTGCGATGTGTGACCGGATATCTGTACTGCGTGATGGTGAATATATCGGAACAAAAGCAATCAAAGAAACAAACTTCGATGAAATTGTCAAAATGATGGTCGGACGACAACTTGGAGAGCGCTTTCCGCAAAGAGAAACCAAGCTTGGTGATGAGCGGATACGTGTTGACAAGTTAACATGTGAAGGTAAGTTTGAGAATATTAGTTTCTCTGTAAAACAAGGCGAAATCCTAGGTGTGGCAGGACTTATGGGAGCAGGCCGGACTGAAATTGTCGAAGCGATTTTTGGTTCTAGGTCGATAAAGAGCGGAAAAGTCTATATCGATAGTAAAGAGGTAAAAATAAAAAATCCACACGATGCGATTGCAGTGGGAATTGGTTTTATCACAGAGGATCGTAAAGATGAGGGACTTGTGCTTGGTTTATCTGTTCGTGAAAATATCGCCTTAACCAATCTAGGGAAAATTTCAAATAAAACAATCGTTTCAACAAATAAGGAGTATGAGCTGGTTGATAGCTTAATTGAGAAATTAAAAGTTAAGACAGCAAGTCGAGAACAAACGGTTAAATCATTAAGCGGTGGTAACCAACAGAAAGTCGTTATTGGAAAATGGCTCGGTATTCAGCCGAAAATTTTAATTCTTGATGAACCGACTCGTGGTGTAGATGTTGGTGCGAAAAAAGAAATTTACCAAATTATGAATCAATTAACAGAGCAAGGCGTGGCAATTATTATGGTTTCATCTGAACTGCCAGAGATTCTCGGGATGAGTGATCGTATTTTAGTCATTCATGAAGGAAAAGCAACCGCAACACTCGATTGTAAAGAGGCAGATCAAGAGAAGATTATGCAGGCAGCAACGGGAGGGGAACGGACATGAAGCAATCACGATCTGTAAGTAGCACCTTGCAAAAACTCGGTCCATTACTCGGTCTTGGTTTAATCATAGTCATACTATCAATTTTAAGTCCAAACTTTTTAGCGTTAAATAATATTTTAAATGTATTGCGGCAAGTATCTATTAATGCCCTCATCGCATTCGGTATGACGTTTGTCATTTTGACTGGCGGTATTGATTTATCGGTTGGTTCCATTCTAGCGCTTGGAGCTGCGTTAACAGCAGGAATGCTAGCAGCGGGGATGGACCCGACACTTGCAATGTTATTAGGTTTGCTTGCAGGTGCAGCAATGGGTGCGGTTAACGGACTTATTATTACCAAAGGAAAAGTAGCACCGTTTATTGCAACACTAGCAACAATGACTATTTTCCGCGGGTTAACACTTGTGTACACAGATGGCCGTCCAATTACTGGCTTATCTGACAGCATGGTTTTCCAAATGATGGGTCGTGGTTACTTCTTTGGTATTCCAGTTCCAGTTCTTTGGATGCTCGGCTCTTATGCGATTTTATTCTTTATTTTAAAGAAAACGACGTTTGGCCGCCGTGTCTATGCGATTGGTGGGAATGAAGAAGCATCATTACTTTCTGGTATTCGAGTCGATAAAGTGAAAATTTGGGTGTATTCCTTAACAGGGATGCTTTCAGCACTCGCAGGGATTATTCTTACGTCTCGTTTGAATTCAGCACAACCGACAGCTGGAACAACATATGAGTTAGATGCGATTGCAGCAGTTGTATTAGGTGGAACAAGTCTTTCTGGCGGACGTGGCTGGATTTTCGGAACGTTAGTCGGTGCGTTAATTATTGGTGTGTTGAACAATGGTCTTAATCTATTAAATGTATCTTCGTTCTATCAGCAGGTTGTAAAAGGAGGAGTTATTCTGCTTGCAGTATTACTAGACCGCAAAAAATCTGCTTGATGATAATTAATTAACCTTAAGGAGGCATACAACATGAAACGTTGGTTAAAAGGTTTTCTATTAACAGCATTAGCAGCTGTATTACTTGTCGGATGCTCGACTCAAGCTCCAGGTTCTGAGAAAGAAGAAGCAAAAGGCGGAGACGAAGGTGATGGTTCAACTAAGATTGGTTTATCAATTTCTACATTAAATAATCCATTCTTCGTAACATTAAAGGATGGGGCAGAAGCACAGGCGAAAGAACAGGGTGTAGAAATTACAACAGTTGATGCACAAAACGATCCTGCAAAGCAAGTTAGTGATATTGAAGATTTAATTCAACAAGGTGTCGATGTATTATTAGTGAACCCAGCAGATTCAGCTGCAGTTGCTTCAGCAATTGAATCGGCAAACAGTGCCGGCATCCCTGTCATTACAGTGGACCGCAGTGCTGAAGGTGGAGAAGTTGTTTCGCATATCGCTTCAGATAATGAAGCAGGTGGTGAAATGGCTGGTAAATTTATCGTTGAACAACTTGGTGGACAAGGTAATGTTGTAGAGCTAGAAGGTATTCCAGGTTCATCTGCAGCACGTGAACGTGGCGCTGGTTTCCATAATATCGTAGATACTGAAGATGGAATTGAAGTTGTTGCAAAACAAGCAGCAGACTTCGACCGTGCAAAAGGCTTAACAGTTATGGAAAATATCCTTCAAAGTACAAAAGATGTGAGCGCAGTATTCGCACATAACGATGAAATGGCCCTAGGTGCACTTCAAGCTCTTAAATCAGCTGGTCTTTCAGATGTTATTGTAGTTGGCTTCGATGCAACAGACGATGCGGTCAAAGCAGTCGAAGAAGGACGCATGGCAGCAACAGTCGCACAACAACCACAAAAAATCGGCCAACAAGCAGTAGATACAGCTGTAAAAGTGAAAAAAGACGAAAAAGTAGAAGAATTCATCCCAGTAGAACTAGAACTAGTGAAATAAGAAAAGCGGAGAAAGGCGCTTAGGCTGACCGATTGCTGGAGCCTCTCGAACAGGGGACAAGCATAAGGCAGAATGCGGGCAGATTGTTAACAATCTGTCCGTTTTTTATGTACTTAAAAGCTAGAATTGTTTGCTATAATTTTCGGTAGCATATCCAGAATGGAGGAAAGAATATGAAGCGTACAATACAACTTTTGTCCCTTATTGGAAGCCTACTAATCATAGCTGCATGTGGAAATTCCACTACAAATAATGAAGGAACGGACAAAGGGTATACCGAAATTGAAGCAACTGACGAAGTGAAATCCTTAATGGATGAAGGTGTACAAGTCATTGATGTACGTACATCTGAAGAATTTGCTGAAGGCCATATTCCTGGTGCTACACTTATTCCATTGGATGAATTGTCAGATCGGACAGGTGAATTAGAGAAAGACAAGAAATATATTATTGTTTGTCGTAGTGGAAACCGTTCTACACAAGCAAGTGAAATTTTAGTAAAAGAAGGATTTTCAAATATTTATAACTTCACTGGCGGAATGAATGGCTGGGAAGGTGAAATTGAAAAATAAGAAGAGAGCAAACAGTGCTCTCTTCTTATTTTTGATGGAAGAAAAGGTTTTGTTTTTGAATAACCTTGTTGTTTTCAATATAAATTCGTGGCACACGCTTACCAATCCCGCAGACAACTTCATAGTTAATCGTTCCCATTATTTGAGCGTTCTCATCTATTGATAGGAACTCTGAGCCATCTTGCCCAAAAATCGTGACAACATCCCCAACTTTTACCTCGCCTGCCTCTGTAATGTCTAACATTGTTTGATCCATGCAAATACGACCAACAATTGGAACACGCTTTTCATTCACAAGCATGACTGCTTGATTGGAAAGAAGACGGCTTAAGCCATCTGCATAACCAACAGGAATGGTAGCAATTTTTCGCTCATCATTTGTTGTATACGTACAACCATAACTAATAGAATGACCTTTTGGTAATGTTTTAACAGCAGCTACCTTCGTTTTGAAGTGCATCGCTTGCTTTAATTCAAATGGACGTGTTGGAATATCGGGGTCAGGAAGGAGACCGTATAAGCTAATGCCAACCCGCGTCATATCCAAATGCATATGAGGGTATTGCATAGTTGCAGCGCTGTTGCAGCAATGCTTAATTGGGATGTCAATCTTATTTTCTTCTAGGTAGCCTATCGTTTCTTGAAAGGTTGCAAATTGCATTTCTGTATACGATGGATCATCTGTATCAGCAGATGCAAAATGTGTAAAGATTCCCTCGAGCTTTACATGTGAAAGTGTGTTTGTGAGCTCTGCGAGTTGCAATGCAGTTTCCTTTGTTGTTACCCCAATTCTCCCCATGCCTGAATCTACTTTGAGATGAACGTTTGCTGTTTTGTTATATTTTGTTGCAGCTTTATTAATAGCGTATAAAGCTTCTTCATCATAGAAAGTGAGTGTAATGTCATGTTCGACTGCTTGTTCAACAACACTTGGAGACGTATAGCCAAGTACTAAAATAGGAGCGTTAATTTGGCAGCGACGCAGGTGAAGGGCTTCATCTACAAGAGCGACACCTAGGTAATCAGCGCCCGCTTGTAATGCAGTTTTGGCAATCATTTCTGCCCCATGGCCATACCCGTCAGCTTTTACAACGGCCATTAGGCGTGTTGGTAGTTGAACATGTTTTCGAAATCCTTTTATGTTATGTCTAATTGCATCAAGTGAAATTTCTGTCCAAGTGTCTCGGTAGCTGGCAAGGTTCATTTTCTTCTCTCCTTCGTTCATACAAAACACCCCTCAAGCAAAACTTGAGGGGATTATGTTTTCTCTATATAACATGTAGAAGCAAATTATTGAAGTGCTGCTTCTACTGTTGTGTATTCGTAGCCAAGATCACGTGCAACTGCTTCGTAAGTAACGTGGCCAAGTGCAACGTTTACACCTTTTGCAAGTGCTGGGTTATCAGCAACTGCTGGCTTAATGCCTTTGTTAGCAATTTGCAGTGCATATGGAATTGTTACATTTGTGAGCGCAATTGTTGATGTACGCGGCACTGCACCAGGCATATTTGCTACTGCATAGTGTACCACATCATGCTTCACATAGGTAGGGGCATCATGTGTTGTAATTTTGTCAGCTGTAGCGATAATACCACCTTGGTCAACAGCTACGTCAACAACAACAGAGCCAGGGCTCATTGATTTAATCATTTCTTCTGTAACAAGCTTTGGAGCCTTTGCACCAGGGATTAATACTGCACCAATTACAAGGTCAGATTCACGAACAGCGTCAGCAATGTTCATTGGATTTGACATAATTGTGTTTACTTGATTTCCGAACAGGTCGTCTAATTGACGAAGGCGCTCTGGGCTAAGATCGATAATGTTTACATCAGCACCAAGACCAACTGCAAGTTTTGCAGCGTTTGTACCAACAACACCGCCGCCGATTACTGTTACTTTACCACGTTTAACACCTGGTACGCCGCTAAGAAGAATTCCTTTACCGCCTTTAGGCTTTTCAAGGAACTGTGCACCGATTTGTGCTGCCATACGTCCAGCAACTTCACTCATTGGAGTAAGTAGTGGAAGGGTACGATTTACTTCAACTGTTTCATATGCTACTGCGATAACACCTTTTTCTTTAAGTGCTTTTGCAAGACTAGCTTCAGCTGCAAGGTGAAGGTAAGTGAATAGGATAAGACCTTCACGGAAATAACCGTACTCTTCTTCAAGAGGCTCTTTCACTTTCATGACCATTTCAGCTTGTGCCCATACGTCTGCAGCAAGGTCGATGATTTTTGCTCCAGCTATTTCGTATGCTTCATTTGTGAAACCGCTGCCAACACCAGCATCTTTTTCGATAAGCACTTCATGACCAGCATTACGGAAAGAAAGGACGCCCGCAGGAGTAATTGCTACACGGTTTTCATTGTTTTTAATTTCTCTTGGTACACCAATAATCATTGTTCTTCCTCCTATATATTGATTCTCATCGTATCTTTTTTGAGCGCTTCTTATAGCGTTTCCCAAAAATAAAGAAATCATAGTGTCCAACGAAGACGCGAAAATATTTTCATTTCTTCGTAAGCGTTTTAATAACTTTAATTTCATTATAATTTTTTATTTTGTAATTTTCTTTGTTTAGAAAAAAGAAATAGAAATTGTTTGTTTGTTAAATTACACAAACGGAGAAGATAGATGGGGATAAATGACTCTTATATAGGCATTTTTCACCCATATAACGTCAAATAAACCAACAAAACGAATTTGTTGGTTTAGACAATAGCGAAATTAACGTTGATATTTTAAGATTTTCAAGTCGATATATAGCGTTGTTTTTTGATTTGGGTCTTTTAAGTCTAATTCGCCTATTTCGGCAATTCTTTTTAAGCGGTAATTCATTGTGTTGACATGAATATGGAGCGATTTTGCTGCACGATTAATATTGCTGTCTTCATCAAGGTAGGCTTCAAGTGTTTCAAGTAAACTGCTATTATGCTTTTGGTCATAATCCTTTAATTGCTTAATTGTTTTATTTTCAAACTTTTCTGCTACTCGCTTTTCATAAATAACATCAAGAAATTGATAGATTCCTAAGCTTTGATAATTATAAATAGATTCAATTTCTTTTGGGAAGCGTGACTTAATTTTTAAGACACTGTTTGCTTCTTGATAGCTGTTCGAAACTTTTTGGAGGTTTTCATAAATAGTTCCGCAGCCTCCAGCGATATTTTTGACTGAGAATCGTTCGTTCATTTGAACGATGAAGGTGTTTATAAATGTATCGATCGCTTCGTATGGTTGTTCAGGTAACTTAGGTGAAACGAGAAGAACGAGCTCATTTTGATCAATCGTATAGAAAACAACATTGACCTTTTGAGTTGTTTTCAACAAATATTCAATTTGTTTCTCGCTTTTTTGACGAATGACGTCTGTGAATTGCAGAACGACGACTGCAAATGAAGGAGGGGGCGTCACTTGTAAGCGTTCAAATTGTTTAATAGCTTCTGTTTCAGAATCAACATGTCCGGTTAAGATTTGCCAAAAAAATTCTTGATAATTTTCTTCTTGTTTTTCACGACGAATTTGTAATTGCATAAGCTGGTTCTTTGCTGATGTAGCTGCTTGTTGAAGAAGAGTGTAATCATCGTCGGTAAGTTTGCGGTCGACTTCAAGCGCCCAAATGTAACCGAGCACTTGTTGTTTCTTGCGGATTGCAATTGCAACTCGGTCACCAAGACCGATATCACTAATACTGTGTACACGCACAGGTTCGTCTTGTTTGTTTAATGCTGGAATGATGCCATCCTTCCAGAGAGTGTTGATCACTTTTTCAGGTACACGCCGACCGATGATAGTGGAAATACGGGCTGAATCTGTGCGATCATCATGCATACTATAGGCTAACAAGCGGTGATTAGCATCCTCAATTGTTATTGGACATTGAAGAGTTTCGCTGACATGATCGACGAAATTTTCAAGGTTTCCAAATGTCCCTTTGAATGGATTATCTTGATCGAACATGATTTTCATCATCCTATCTCTTTAGTTAGAGTAAATCTAGTAAACGCATTCAATATGATAGTAAATAGCGTATTGTATTGAAAAGAACAAATCAAGTTGAAAAATATATCCATTGCTTTTGTATATTAACACAAAAATGTAATGTTATATTTGCATAATTTCACGATAGAAATTGTTCACAAAAATGCTACAATTATATGCGGGAGAAACGAAAAAGTTTTGAATTGAAAATGAAAGCGTTGACAACAAAGGGAGGCTGTTTTTACGAAATGGATTTGTTAGCTATCCTAGATAAAATCAACGGTGTTTTATGGGGAACACCAAGTTTAGTTTTGCTATTTGGAACGGGGTTATTTTTAACATTCATCTTGAGAGGTTTGCAATTTCGCCGGCTTCTCTACGCATTCAAAATTGCTTTTAGTAAAGAAGACGAAACGGATGCAACAGCAGAAGGAGATGTAAGTAACTTTAAAGCATTGATGACAGCGCTTGCAGCAACAATTGGAAACGGAAATATTGCTGGTGTTGCAACAGCAGTTACACTCGGCGGTCCGGGTGCAATTTTCTGGATGTGGATTGTTGGTTTGCTCGGAATGGCAACTAAATATGCAGAGGCACTTCTTGCGATGAAATATCGTGTTAAGAATGAAAATGGAGAGTATTCAGGAGGGCCAATGTATTATGTCGAGCGAGGGCTCGGTCGGAAGTGGAAGTGGCTTGCAGTTGGCTTTGCCTTCTTTGGTGCATTTGCAGCATTAGGGATTGGGAATAGTGTACAATCAAATACAATTGCAAGTGTTATGGATGAGAGCTTTGGTGTAAGCGGGATTGTAACCGGAATTGTTTTAGCTGTATTAACAAGCTTAATTATTTTCGGTGGTATTCAACGGATTAGCTCCGTGGCAGGTTTTTTTGTTCCGATCATGGCGTTTCTTTACATGGGTGGAGCACTATTAATCTTAGTGTTAAATGTTGACCAAATTATTCCTGCATTCCAAACAATTTTTCATTATGCTTTTAACCCTGTATCTGCAGCAGGTGGATTTATTGGAATTGGTGTGATGACAGCAGTACAAAGTGGTGTATCACGCGGAATTTTCTCAAATGAAGCAGGTTTAGGTACAGCGGCATTAATTGCAGGGAATGCTCGTGCAGAACATCCTGTACGTCAAGCACTTGTGGCAATGACAGGAACATTTATTGTTACTATTATTGTATGTACAATGACTGGATTAGTTCTGATTATTACTGGCTTTTGGGATGCATCAGGCGGCTTAATTTCGGGTGTTGAGCATGCAGCAAACCTTGATGGTGGTGCTTTAACAAGTGCAGCATTTGCTCATTCACTTGGTGCAATTGGTGAGTATATCGTGGCGTTCTCAGTCGTATTTTTCGGTTTTTCAACTATTGTTGGCTGGTATGTATACGGGGAAAAATGCTTTGAATACTTAGTTGGCTATAAAGGAATCTTAGGCTATCGTTTTGTTTATGTTGCAGCATGTTTCTTTGGAACAGTTGCAAACTTAACAACGGTGTGGGCTTTTGCAGACATGGCTAATGCCTTAATGATGATTCCGAACTTAATTGCACTATTACTTCTTTATAAGGTAATCGTTAACGAAACGAAAGATTACTTCGAAAACCATTATGAAGCAGCACAAGCTAAAAAAGTAAGCTAATAGAAAGGGCGGCCGGTATTGGTCGCCCTTTATTTTATGAAGAACAATAGCTTTTACAATAATGTAAAAATGTCTTGAACAATGGGGAAAGGTATTTATCCTTATGATAAATAATCGTAAAATTTCTCGGGAAATCGACATCTTCTAACTTAACATGGACGAGGCTTCCATAGTGAAGTTCTTCGAGAACAGCAAGTCTTGAAATGATTGATATACCTAAGTTCGCCTCAACTGCTTTTTTGATAGCTTCTGTATTATTTAAGACATGAGTAATATCGTAAGTAATGTTATGTCTTGTGAAAACTTCTTCGACAATTTCTTGTGTTCCACTACCTTTTTCCCGGGCAATAATTGCTTCTTGTTGAAATTCGGCAGATTTTATCACTTTATCTGTTTTCATTGCCCAAGAGTGATTGGGTGAACAAATCAAATAAAGCTCATCATTCATCATGTGTTCTGTCACAATCTCTTTTGAGTGAACAACCCCCTCTACAATTCCAACATCTAATTCATGATTAAGAATTAACTCTTCCACAATTCTTGTATTATTAATGGTGTAATGTAGATTAATGTTCTTGTGTTTTGCTCTGAATGAAGCCGCTAACTTTGGAAGCAAGTAAGTCCCAATAGTGGTGCTGGCACCAATTTTTAGTTCTCCAAGCTGCATATTCTGAAAATGCTGCATTGTGACTTTGGATTCGTTTACCAGAGCTAAGATTTTCTTAGCGTAAGAGTAAAAGCTTTCACCTGCATCTGTAAGGTACAAGCGACGTTTCAATCGTTCAAATAATTTGACGTTCAAGTCTTCCTCGAGCTCCAAGATCGTTTGGCTTACAGCTGGCTGTGTCATATACAGAGTTTTAGCTGCTTCTGTCATATTTTTGGTTTCAGCAGTTTTCACAAAAACGTGCAATTGTCGAAAATTCATGTCATCACCTTTACATAAGTAATTACTAATTAAAAATATAAAAATATATTATTTTACTTATAGTATACCATAATCTACAATTTAAGTAGAGGATAGGGATGGTGGTATGAGTGAATTTTTTGAAAAAAACCTGGTTAGGTTTGGCCTTAACAATAGGAGTAGCAATTGTAGCTTCTCTTACGCAAAAAATTGAAATATTAGAACAAATGCACGTTAACGCCCTTATTTTAGCGATTCTTCTTGGCATGTTAATACGTAATTTTATTCCTTTTTCTGAGCGCTTTATGCCTGGAATTCAGTTTTCATATAAAGGATTGCTTCGTTTTGCAGTTGTCCTGCTCGGTTTTAAGTTAAGCATTATGCAAGTATTTGAAGTAGGTTTGAAAGGAATCTTGCTGGTAACAATCTTAGTTACAGCTGCATTTCTATTTACGATTCGGGTAGGGAAGTGGCTTGGACTTAATGTTGAGTCTTCGATTTTGATTGGAACAGGCTGTTCGATTTGTGGTGCATCAGCTATTGCTGGGATTGCTCCGGTTATCAAAGCAGAAGAAAGGGACGTTACTTTTTCTGTGGCAGCAATCACTGTGTTTGGTACCATTTCAATGATTCTTTACCCAGTGATTTTTCGACTGTTTCAGTGGCCTGAATTAATGTATGGTGTATGGACAGGGGCTTCTGTTCATGAAGTGGCGCAAGTTGTGGCAGCGGGTTTTGCAATTGGTGATGAAGCAGGTAAATTTGCAACACTTGTTAAGTTAACGCGAGTATTATTACTTATACCGATGATTCTGCTTCTAAGTGTGTGGAAGACAAAGCAAGAAGCAGGCACTGGGAAAAACAAAAAAATAACGGTGCCTTGGTTTGTAACAGGTTTTATTCTCATTGTCCTTTTGAATTCAACAGGTCTCATTTCAGACGCAAGCGTTTCAGTGATTAACAATGCAACAAATTTTATCTTGCTTATTGCAATGGCGGGTCTGGGGCTTGCTACAAGTTTTTCTGTAGTTCGAAAGACAGGTATGAAGCCAATTTACCTAACATTAGCGACAACAGTTTTTTTATCTGTTGTTTCACTTATTTTAGTAAAATTATTTTATGTATAGCTAAACACGGGCAGAGAAGCTCGTGTTTTTTTATGGAAAATGCACAAAAGAAGAGGGACTAATTGGGGTTGTCTATCGGTGAAGGACATGGTATGATTAGTTCGGTTGTTTGATGTCTGACCTCCTACCAATCATGGGAATGTAAACGATACCATGGAAATAGGCTTCATGCTGTAATTATACTTAATATGGAAATAGATTTGTTTATCAGTAATGTATAAAGGGTAGGTTTCGGACAAGATGACAAATAGCCTGGAGAAAACCGTCGGTGCTTAGGGACTAAAAAATTCACTTCACAAAGGAGTGCGCATCATGAATATTCTATGGGGTCTTTTAGGTATTGTCGTTGTCCTTGGTATAGCGTTTTTATTTTCAAATAATAAAAAATTAATTAATTGGCGAACAATCTTAGTTGGCTTGGCCATTCAAGTAGGGTTTGGTGTCGCTGTATTGAAATGGGACTTCGGAAAAGCAGCTCTTAAGAAATTAACAGAAGTTGTGAACAGTATTGTTGGTTATGCAAATGAAGGGATTAATTTCCTGTTCGGAGGATTTTTCCAAGAAGGAACGAACATTGGAATGGTCTTCGCATTTCAAGTGTTGCCTGTTGTTATTTTCTTCTCATCTTTGATTTCAGTTCTTTATTATGTAGGGGTTATGCAGTGGGTTATAAAATTGCTTGGTGGGGCTTTAGCAAAACTGTTAGGTACAAGTAAGACAGAATCACTTTCTGCTGCGGCAAATATTTTCGTCGGTCAAACAGAAGCACCATTAGTGGTCAAGCCTTATATTCATAAGATGACCCAATCTGAGTTGTTTGCTGTTATGACGGGAGGTCTTGCTTCAGTAGCTGGTTCAGTATTAATCGGATACTCATTATTAGGTGTACCACTTGAATACTTATTAGCAGCAAGCTTTATGGCTGCTCCAGCAGGTCTTATTATGGCAAAAATGATTATGCCAGAAACAGAAGATACGAGTGGTCAAACAATTACGATGGAAAAAGATAAAGAATCTACAAATGTTGTCGATGCTGCAGCACGTGGTGCAAGTATTGGTCTTGATCTTGCTTTAAATATCGGTGCGATGCTTCTTGCATTTATCGCGTTAATTGCTCTTGTTAATGGTCTATTAGGATGGGTCGGTGGAATATTTGGTTATAGTGACCTGTCTCTTGAATTGATTCTTGGTGTATTATTTTCACCAATTGCCTTTGCGATTGGCGTACCATGGCAGGAAGCGGTTCAAGCAGGTGGATACATTGGTCAAAAGCTTGTGTTAAACGAGTTTGTTGCCTATTCAAACTTCGCACCTGAAATTGGTAATCTATCAGAAAAAACCGTTGCAATTATGAGTTTCGCACTTTGTGGTTTCGCTAATATTTCATCAATGGCTATTCTTCTCGGTGGACTTGGTAATCTTGCACCAAATCGTCGTGCAGACATTGCGCGTCTAGGTTTGCGTGCTGTACTAGCTGGTATGCTGGCTTCACTTCTAAGTGGTGCGATTGCTGGAATGTTATTTTAACACTAGGTGTTTTTAAGACGCTGTGATATTATATAGCCGTCATGATGTTGAAAGAGATAAGGGAGGACATATACATGAGCACGAAGCTTGCAAAAATGATTGATCATACATTGTTAAAGCCAGAATCTCAGAAAGACCAAGTGGTCACACTAGCGAATGAGGCGAAAGAACATGGATTTGCGTCTGTTTGTGTAAACCCAACTTGGGTAGAAGTGGCTGCGGACATTTTAAAGGGCAGTGACGTTTTAGTTTGTACTGTTATTGGTTTCCCGCTAGGTGCTACAACACCTGAAGTCAAAGCATTTGAAACAAAAAATGCGATTGAAAATGGTGCGCAAGAAATTGACATGGTTATTAATGTAGGTGCTCTTAAGGACGGTAACGATGTACTAGTAGAGCGTGACATTCGAGCAGTTGTTGAGGCGGCGAAAGGAAAGGCACTTGTAAAAGTTATTATTGAAACATGCTTGCTTACTGATGAAGAAAAAGTACGTGCGTGTGAGCTTTCTGTCAAAGCAGGTGCTGATTATGTCAAAACATCTACAGGTTTTGCAGGCGGTGGAGCAACTGTAGAAGATATTGCCTTAATGCGTAAAACAGTTGGCCCTGACATCGGGGTGAAAGCATCTGGCGGCGTACGTAGTTATGAAGATGCTCAAGCAATGATTGATGCAGGTGCAACACGAATTGGCGCAAGCTCTGGTATTGCAATTGTAAACGGTGAAGAGGGAAGTTCCGATTATTAATTTTCCTTTTGACCCGAATGAGAGGTTATCGACATGAAAGAAATTATACTGAGTTTAATAGCGGGAATATTTGTCGGTATTTTATTTAAGGTAATTCGACTACCTTTACCTGCTCCTCCTGTCTTATCTGGAATCTTAGGTATTGTAGGAATTTATCTTGGCGGTATGTTTGCAGACTATATTTTAAAGCTATTAGGAAAATAACAAAAAAGAAACCCCCGGTCATTACTTATGACACGGGGGTTTCCTATAGCATTAGCCTGCTTTTGATTCTGATATATGTTTAAGTGATTTAGAAGGACTTAGCTTATCAACAATAGTAGCAATCGCGCCATCGCCTGTAACATTGCAAGCTGTACCTAAGCTATCCTGTGCAAGGTAAAGAGCGATCATAAGTGAAACCATTGTTTCATTAAAGCCAAGCATAGATTGTAGTAAACCAAGAGCCGCCATTACTGCACCACCGGGCACACCTGGAGCAGCAATCATTGTTACACCTAGCATAAGGATAAACGGAAATAGAGTGGCAAACGTTGGGGTTTGTCCATTTAGAAACATAACAGCCATTGAACAGCTGACTAATGTAATCGTGCTTCCAGACAGATGAATGGTTGCACACAAAGGAACAACAAAATCTGCAATACGTTCACGGATACCGTTTTTCTTTGTTTGACGTAGTGTCACAGGAATAGTTGAAGCAGAAGATTGGGTACCAAGGGCCGTAAAGTAGGCTGGCATCATTGTTTTTAATAGTGAAAAAACATTCTTTCTTGCTAGGATTCCTGCTGTTGTATATTGAATCATTAACATAACGATATGAAGAGCAATAATTACAACAAACACTTTCGCAAATGTTGACATAATAGCAGCAACTTGTCCGCCGTGTGTCATGTTTGCGAAGATACCGAAAATATGAAACGGCAATAGCGGAATAATAATTACTGAAATTAATTTCTCGATAATACTACGAAAGTCAATCATCACATTTTGAAGTGCGTCGCTCTTAAGGGCTGCAATACCTAGGCCAAGTGTGAATGATAAAAGCAATGCTGTCATCACATCCATAATTGGCTGCATTTCGACTTCAAAGAAAGGAGATAAAAGAACTTCTTCAGGGTTCTCTATATTTTCTAGAAACGCTCCTGTTTGAAGGAACTTTGGAAAAAGAAAAGAACCTGTACCAAATGCAAGTGTTCCTGCAATAACTGTTGAAAGATAAGCAATTCCAGCTGTTAATGATAGCAGTTTGCCGGCGCCTCGTCCCATTTGTCCAATTCCAGGCGCAATAAAACCAATAATAATAAGTGGAATCGCAAATCCAAGGAAATTTCCAAAAATACCGTTAAAGGTGGAAAATAATTGAATCGTCCATTCTGGAACGAAAGAACCGATTAAAATACCGAGGCCAATCGCCAAAATAATCCTGGGTAGTAATCCAAAGTTTCGCATCTCGTTGTCCTCCCTGAAAGTACAGTTGTCTTTATGGAGTGAATTATACAGACATCCACTTATTATGTGAATAGATATAGAATTATTTGTTATATTAAGAAAATTTAAATAAAAATATATTGCAAAAACTATTTAGGTTTACATAAATTACATAGTTCGAAATATTTGTCGAGAATTGACGAATAAGTGGTTTTTCTGTACTATGTAAACGTTCTATAAATGTGATGAAAGCGTTTCATTGTTGGAAAATGAAAGGAGGGAATGGGATCGATGAAGGACACATTATCTATAAAAAAAGTGCTGAATAACAATGTGTTAATTACCGACCATCCTTCTCATAATGAAGTGGTATTGATTGGAAAAGGGATCGGTTTTGGTAAAAAGTCTGGAGATACCATTACACCTGAATCGGCTGAAAAAATATATGTACTCGAAAATGAGCAAGAACAAGAGCAATATAAGCAGCTTCTTCCATTAATTGATGAACAATTAATTATTGTCATGAATGAAATTATTCATTATATAGAAGAACAAGTACAAGGAAGTTTGAATGAGCATATTCATGTTGCGTTAACCGACCACATATCATTTGCAATCAAACGTCATGAGCAGGGGTTGGATTTGCACAATCCATTCCTAATTGAGACGGAGACACTATATCCGAAAGAGTATCATATTGCTGAGCAAGTTATTAAGATTGTAAACGAACGAATTGGTGTTGATCTTCCTGAAGGTGAAATTGGATTCGTTGCTCTTCACATCTATAGTGCAAGGACAAATACTGATTTATCAGAGGTTAATCAATATTCTCAGTTAATAAGCAAGCTAATTAACATTATTGAAAGTAGCTTGAAAATTAAAATTGATAATGAGAGTGTAAGTTATCTACGGCTTGTACGTCATCTCCGTTCTACGATAGAAAGGGTGAAGAATGGAGAAAAAATTGAAGAGCCAGAAAAATTCACTTTATTATTGAAAGAAGAATACCCAATCTGTTATAATTTATCGTGGAAAGTGATAAAAGTGATGCAGCAATTTTTAAATGAAAAGGTTTACGAAGCTGAAGCCGTGTATTTAACAATGCACTTGCAAAGGCTTACGAAAAAATAATAAACGTTACGGCTTTCTTTACGTGTAACTGATTCGATCAGGCATGAGTGAAGAGAGACGCAGGTTAAAGTATGGGGATACGTATATCTTCATATCGACCTGTTGTCTTTTTTCATTCATGCCTTTTTTATTTGCTGCAAACACTTAATAAGTACCATCATGAATTAAGGAGGGAAGGCACATGTTTAAAAATGCTTTCGGTAGACTGCAAAAAATCGGGAAAGCGCTTATGCTTCCGGTTGCCCTCTTACCTGCAGCAGGTCTGTTGCTTGCTTTCGGTAGTGCGATGCAAACTGAGCAAACGATGCAACAGCTTCCATTTCTGCAACTAGAATGGGTACAATTAGTTGCTTCCATTATGGAAAATGCAGGTGGAATTGTCTTCGCTAACTTATCCTTACTATTTGCCGTAGGGGTTGCAGTAGGGTTAGCCGGAGGTGACGGTGTTGCAGGCTTAGCAGCAATTATCGGTTATCTTGTTATGAATGTAACGATGAGTGTCGTGTTAGAGATTACACCTGAAATGGTTGAAGGCAGTCAAGCTTATGCAAACGTTTTAGGGATTCCAACCCTTCAAACAGGCGTATTCGGCGGTATCATAGTTGGTATGCTAGGGGCTTATTGTTACAATAAATACTATACAATCGAACTTCCATCATACTTAGGATTCTTTGCTGGGAAACGATTTGTTCCAATTATTACATCTGTCTTTTCATTGTTTCTTGGTCTTATTATGATTTTCATTTGGCCTCCTGTGCAGGATGCGCTGAATGCCTTTTCACATAATATGATTGATGCAAACAAAACATTGGCAGCATTCGTTTTCGGTGTTATTGAGCGTTCCTTGATTCCATTTGGCTTGCATCATATTTTCTATGCACCATTTTGGTTTGAGTTTGGTCAATATGTTAATGATGCAGGTGAAATCGTTCGCGGTGATCAAAAGATTTTCTTTGCTCAAATGAAAGACGGTGTAGAACAATTTACAGCAGGTACATTTATGACTGGTAAATTCCCATTCATGATGTTTGGATTACCTGCAGCAGCACTTGCGATGTATCATGAAGCTCGTCCAGAAAAGAAAAAGCTTGCAGCAGGTATTCTTGGTTCAGCTGCATTAACTTCTTTCTTAACAGGTATTACTGAGCCGCTTGAATTTTCATTCTTATTCGTAGCTCCACTTCTATTCGCTATTCATGCAGTGTTTGCAGGTTTGTCTTTTATGCTTATGGAAATCTTAAATGTAAAGATTGGGATGTCCTTCTCTGGCGGTGCTATTGACTACTTAATCTTTGGTGTGTTGCAAAATCGGACAGACTGGTGGCTTGTTATTCCTGTAGGACTTGTACTTGCTGTCATTTATTATTTTGGCTTCCGATTTGCAATTCGAAAATTCGATTTGAAAACACCTGGTCGTGAAACAGATGATGATGCATCTGAAAGCGGCGGTAAAGTAGAAGAACTTCCGTATAATGTTCTTGAAGCACTTGGTGGTAAAGAGAACTTAACTCACTTAGATGCATGTATTACGCGTTTACGTGTTTCGGTTAAGGAAGTTGGCAAAGTTGATAAAAATCGCTTGAAAAGTCTTGGAGCGTCTGGCGTTCTTGAAGTGGGAGATAACATTCAAGCAATCTTCGGTCCTCGTTCTGACACCATTAAGAGTCAGATTCAAGATATTATCTCAGGTAAGACACCACCTCCAGCAGGTGAAATAGAAAAAGAAAAGAAAGACCCGATTGGTGAAGATTGTGAAATCCCACCAACAACTTCAACAGAAGAAGAAAGCTTTGCAAGCCCAATTCAAGGTGAAATTTTACCAATTAGTGAAGTGCCAGACCAAGTATTTTCTCAAAAAATGATGGGAGATGGATTTGCAATCCGTCCATCAGATGGCTTAGTTACCGCACCTGCTGACGGTAAAATCGTAAATGTCTTTCCGACAAAGCATGCCATTGGGTTTGAAACGACAAACGGACGTGAAGTCCTAATCCATTTTGGTATTGATACTGTTGAACTAAAAGGTGAAGGCTTTGAAATCTTTGTCGAGCAAGGTGACGAAGTGAAACAAGGCGATAAATTAATGAAAGTAGATTTAGAATATATTCGTGAACACGCAACTTCTACAATTACGCCAATTGTGTTTACAAACCTTAAAGATGGTGAATATATAAATGTTAACCAAAGTAACGTTTCACAGGGCGAAATTGAAGTTGCTTCAATAAAAAAATAACCAATTAAATAAAGGAGTTTGATTACGATGGCTGAAAAAACATTTACAGTAACGAGTGAAACAGGTATTCATGCACGTCCAGCAACTACTTTAGTTAATACAGCAGGTAAATATGAATCAGATATTAACCTTGAATATAATGGAAAGAAAGTAAACTTAAAATCAATCATGGGTGTAATGTCTCTTGGTATCGGTAAAGGGGCAGAAGTGAAAGTCGTCGCTACTGGAGACGACGAAAATGAAGCACTTAGTGCAATTGAAGATATTATGAAAAATGAAGGGCTTGGAGAGTAATGTCACAAAGCATTCAAGGTATTGCAGCATCAAGAGGCATTGCAATTGCAAAGGCATATCGTCTTGAAAACCCTGAGCTAACGATTGAAAAGAAAAACGTTGAAAATGTCGATGAAGAAATTGGTCGCCTTGATCAAGCGCTTCAAACTTCTCAAGGGGAGCTTGAAAAAATTAAAACACGGGCATTTGAAGAACTAGGAGCTGACAAAGCGGAAATCTTTTCCGCTCATCTCCTCGTTCTTAATGACCCTGAGTTAATTAATCCTGTAAAAGAGAAGATCCAAAACGAAAATGTTAATGCTGAATTTGCTTTAAATGAAACAGCAGATATGTTTATTAATATGTTTGAACAAATGGACAATGAATATATGAAAGAGCGTGCAGCGGATATTCGCGATGTAACAAAACGTGTTCTTTCTCATTTACTTGGTGTGAATTTTTCAAACCCAAGCATGATTTCTGAACAAGTGATTATTATCGCTGAAGATTTAACTCCATCAGATACAGCACAGTTAAACAAGAAATTTGTACAAGCGTTTACGACTGATATTGGTGGACGTACATCACACTCTGCAATTATGGCTCGTTCAATGGAAATCCCAGCTGTTGTCGGTACAAAGAGTGTCATGGCCGATATTAAAAATGATGATATCGTAATCGTGGATGGGCTAGACGGTCATGTAATCGTTAATCCATCTGAAGAAGAAATCGCTCAGTATGAGAAGAAGCGTGAAGAGCATGAAGCGAAAAAAGCTGAATGGGCTAAGCTTGTTAATGAACCGACAGTTACAAGTGATGATCATCATGTTGAACTAGCTGCTAATATTGGAACGCCAGAAGATGTAGAAGGTGTATTGAACAATGGTGGCGAAGGAATTGGGCTTTATCGTACAGAGTTTCTGTATATGGGCCGCGACAATCTTCCAACAGAGGAAGAACAGTTCACAGCATACAAAGCTGTACTCGAAAAAATGGGTGATAAGCCAGTCGTTGTTCGTACGCTTGACATTGGAGGAGACAAAGAGCTTCCATACCTTGACTTACCAAAAGAATTAAATCCATTCTTAGGCTTTCGGGCCATTCGCCTTTGCTTAGAGGAACAAGAAATCTTCCGAACGCAACTTCGTGCACTTCTTCGCGCAAGTGTACATGGTAATTTGAAAATTATGTTCCCGATGATTGCAACACTACAAGAGTTTCGTGATGCCAAAGCCATTCTAGAAGATGAAAGAGCGAAGCTACAGAAAGAGAATGTACAAGTTGCAGACCACATCGAAATCGGAATGATGGTGGAAATTCCATCAGTTGCAGTAATGGCTGTTCAATTTGCGAAGGAAGTTGATTTCTTTAGCATCGGTACAAATGATTTAATTCAATATACAATGGCTGCTGACCGTATGAATGAGAAGGTTTCATATTTGTATCAACCATACAACCCAGCGATTTTGCGCCTTGTGAAGAATGTTATTGATGCAGCGCATGAAGAAGGAAAGTGGGCAGGTATGTGTGGTGAAATGGCCGGCGATTCAATTGCTATTCCACTACTACTTGGTCTTGGCCTTGATGAGTTCAGTATGAGTGCTACATCAATTCTTCGAGCAAGAAGTCAAATGCTACATCTATCGAAAGCAGAGACAGAAGCAGCAATGGAGACCATTCTTTCAATGGGAACAACTGAAGAAGTTATGACATATGTTCAAGAAAAATTTAATGCATAATTTAACGAAAGCAGTGTGGAATTACCCACACTGCTTTAATTGTTTTCGGGCTCGATAGATTGTTGATTTAACTTTTGATAAATTCCAGTTAAGCTTCATGGCAATTTCCTTGTAGGATAAGTCCTCGTGCTCTTTCAAATAGAGTACTTCTCGATAGTTTTTGTTTAATTGTTTGAATTTTATTTGAATTTCTTCTTCATCGGTGAGGAGGTTGATGTAATCTTCTGGCGTAAGGAATGAGGACTGTGGCTCGTATATTAACAAATCTTCCTTCACGTTATTTTCAAAAAATTTATTCTCCTTCCGGTACCATGAAATAAAGGTATTATAGGCGATGCGATATAACCATGTTTTGAAAGAGGCTCGTTTTTCAAAAGTATCAATCGCCTTGTAGGCCTTCAAAAAAGTTTCTTGGCAAAGGTCTTCAGCTGATTCTTTCTGGTGTGTTCGTTTATATAAAAAGTGGTAAATGCTATGATAATAAAGGTTATACATTTCAGTAAAGTCAATGTTCTCCCTCATATTTTTTCCCCTCTGTATTAATTTGCAATAAATGTACAAGTGAGCGTTGAAGCGCTTCGTATTGCTCAAGAAGCCGTGTGTCTTCTTCGGAAAAGTGATGGTGTGTCAAAAGTAAGCCTTCGTTAAAGGAAAGCGTAAAATGTGCTAAGTCAGTGGCTGACATAAGTGGGTTTAGCTCTTTCTCGCGTATGATTCGTTCGAAAAATTGCTCAAAGAATTGTAATGCCCCTTCGTAACGTGACTTCATATACTGTCTTCGTTCATTGTTTCTCCAGCTGGTTGATAGGTATTCCAAAATAACAGGAGCAAAAGCCTTTATTTCATCATCTGTTGTTTGAATATCCTGTAATAGCATTTCAATAAATATTACGAGAATTTGTTCGGCACTTTTCTCATTTATTTCTTTCCAATGTTCATGAATGTTTGAGCGTTCCTTATCAAGTAATGCAAATACCCCTTTAAATAATTCTTCTGTACTTCCGAAATACATATAGACTCCGCCTCGACTCATACCTGATTCTTCTACGACATCTTTCATAGTTGTCGGTTCGAAGCCTTTTCTTTCGAATACACGCTTTGCAGCATATAGAATTTGTTTCTCTCGTTCTTTTCTTTGATGTTCTGAAATTTTGGGAGTCATATTACCATCCATTCTTTTGAAAATAAAAACGACATGTATGTCATTATAATAAACGACACACGTGTCGTTGTCAAAGTGCTCTTCTGAAAAATAAATCAATTTATTCTATATAAAGATTTTTTTGCTAAAATGTAAGTAGATAGACTTGGGTGAAACGGAGGTGTATGATGAGTGAAAGAAAAGATTATGATCGTAGAAGATGAAGCAGAGATTAGGGAGTTAATTGAGCTATACTTGCATAATCACGGGTACGAAACCGTAACAACAGATAATGGGTTGGAAGCTGTCGAAATGTTTTATACGGAATCACCAGACCTTGTCGTCCTAGATATTTTATTGCCGGGAGCGGACGGGATTACAGTATGTAAAAAGATTCGTGAAACGTCTCTCATACCGATTCTTTTCTTAAGCTGCAAGCGGGAGGCTGAAGATATTATTACTGGTCTTGAACTTGGGGCTGATGACTATATAACCAAACCATTTGACCCTAGTATTCTTGTAGCAAGGATTAAAGCGAATCTTCGCCGTCTTCCGTTTAGACAGCAGGATAGTGAAAATCTCTTAAAATACGGGAACCTTGAAATTGATTTAAATGCTTACTTGGTGAAAGTAAATGGGGAAGGGATTAATTTATTTGCAAAGGAACTACAGTTATTAATATTACTAGCAAGAAACCCTGATAAAGTGTTCAGTGTTGATCAACTTTATTCAAGCATTTGGGGAGTCGATAGTTTTGGCGACACACGTACTGTTATGGTGCATATAAGTAATCTTCGTAAAAAAATTGAAGTAGATCCTGCCAATCCAATCTTTATTCAAACAGTGAGGGGATTTGGGTATAAGTTTAGTACGAAACTTCCAAATTATGAATAAAAACAAGCCTGTGGGCAAAAGATGCCACAGGCTTGTTTCATGTTCTTCTATTTATGCGAAAACTTCTGTCCATTCATCTTTTTTAGCAAGCATTTTTTGTGCGATTTCTTGTGCTCCTTCAAGGCTGTGGCTTGCTGCCCAACCGCATTGAACTTCGTTGCACGCAGGTACTTCTGTGGCAAGAAGTACGTCATTTAATGTTTTATCAAGTGCATCTAAAATGTCTTCGTAGCTGTCATTATTGACAACTGCAAGGTAGAAGCCTGTTTGGCAACCCATTGGTCCTACATCAAGAACATTATCAAGGTGGTTACGAACAAACTCTGCCATCATATGTTCAAGGGAGTGAAGGGCAGGCATCTTCATATGATCCTTGTTTGGTTGGCAGATACGAATATCATATTTATAGATTTTATCGCCTTTCGTACCTTCTGTTACTCCTACAAGACGTACGTATGGTGCTTTTACTTTCGTGTGGTCAAGGTTAAAGCTTTCAACATTCATTTTTTCAGCCATTTTATTCAACTCCTTCGACAATTTGTGCGCGTTCTTACCGTTTAACAGCTGTCATTAAGAAGACAAAATCATTTATACGCTTGAAAGATACTGAAAAGTCATGCTTCTCAAATGTTTGCTCAAAAAATTCGATTGTCGTGTAATACTCTGTTCTTAAATCTTGAGCAAGGTTCAGGAAGCCTTGTTGCTCGGATTTTGAAATCATCGCTTGCTTTGCTTCTTCGTCTTGAAAAATTGTATCTGCAAATGCAATGACTCCACCTGTAGGAAGCATATGACTATAAGTTTGAATCGCTCGATCTTTCTCTTCATCTGTTAAATGATGAAAAGCATACGTACTGGTGATGCTGTCAACCGGTTCTTTCGGCGCGGGAAAATTCAGAAAATCTCCATCTACTATTGTAACATCATTTAGTTTCTTCGTTGCAATTGTCCGCATTTCTGCAGAAGGTTCAACCCCATAAACGCTTCGTCCTTTTGTTATTAGTTTTTCTGTTAAGTTTCCTGTTCCAAGGCCGAATTCAATTACATGGCCAAAAGTAGCTTCGGCCGTTTCTTCTAGGATTTTGTCATAATTGATAAATACATCTTTATACTCAAGGTCGTGTCCTACAACCGCTTCATCATAAGACTTAGCCCACTCATCAAATAAACCGATAAATTCACGGCCCATTTGCTTTTCATCTCCTTTTAGTTAAATTCATATAAATATGATATGAATAATAAGGATTGATGTTACTATAGCACGAAAAAAGGGCATTGACAACGCTTCGTCTGTCAATGCCCAGTGCTTAAGATAGGTAGCTTTCTTGTTTCATTGTTGATTTCGTTCGGAACTTAAGAACACCGGTTGTGATAAGAACACCGATGATGACGATGCTTCCGCCAGCAAGCTGTGACCATTGCAAGGATTCCCCAAGAAAAGTGACTGCAAAAAAGGAAGCAAACATAGGAATGAGATTGAGAAATGGAGATGCTTTGCCTGGTCCCACAAGCGCAACCGCACTATTCCATGATAGAAAAGCGGCTACCGAAGCGAAAACTCCAAGGTAGAGAATACCGAAAATAGAATTCATACCAAAAGTCATCGGCACCCCGCTAAGCCATTCATACGCTGAAAAAGGTGCAAGTATCATGGCCCCGACTGCCATTGTTACTAGGAATAAGCCTTTTGCTGGGTAGAGCGGCGCATATTTTTTCACTAATACTGAATAAATTGCCCAATCGATCACGGCTGCGACCATCCATAACTCCCCTTTGTTAATCGAGAAGTTAAGGAGCACCTCAAGAGAACCTCGGCTAATAATAAAAAGGACGCCAATGAGTGAAAAGATAAAGCCAACAATATGCTGCCACGCAAGCCGTTCTTTCAAAAATAAAAAAGATAAAAGCATAATGAAAACAGGAGCTGGCGCATTAATAAGTGCTGCGTTAATGGATGTTGTAAAGTGCACCGCAATGTAGACAAACGAATTGAAAATAACAATCCCTGTTAGTGATAACCAAAAAACTGGCTGCCAATGCCTCTTAAACAAGGGCATTGAAGTCTTCATATCATGCCAGCCAAAAGGTAGAAAAAATAAAAAAGCCGTACACCACCGTAAAAAGGCTAGGGTGAACGGCGGCATTGTTTCAGAAAAGCCCCGACCAATTACAAAGTTGCCTCCCCAAAACAATGCTGCCAAGACAGGAAGCAAATAGACATATTTTTTGTTCAAGCTTGTTTATTCCTCCTTATGAGTGCTGCCAATTAATCCGTAGAAAAATAAATGAAGCATCTCTTCTGTAAATTGTTTTAGTTCATTTTGTGTTTGAAAAGCCTGTGGATAGTTGCGCATTTCGTTGGCAAACATATTCATATAGAACATAATTGCTTGTTCTGAAATGGATGGATGGATATCACCAGATCCTTTGCCTTGTTGAATTAATTGAATGAACAAAGGCATTGTCTTTTCCTCTGTATACGTTTGCACCAAGGATTGAATATCAGGTCGTTCTGATATAAGCGTAAAAATAAAATCTGGATTGTAGGAGGAAGCAAATTCCACTTTATGTTTCATTAACCCTTGGATCTTCTCTCTAAAGGATTCATTTTCCTCCATAATTTGTTTGTAACACTTATATTCTTGTTCAAAAAGCGTTTGAACAACTTCGTAGACAAGACCATCCTTGCTTCCGAAATAGTTATAGATGGTTACTTGTGAGACATTTGCTTTCTCAGCAATCTGTTGAATATTTACTTTTTGTACGCCATCTTCTGCAAATAAGTCTAGGGCAGCTTGACGGATATCATTCTTTTTTTTTTCTCTTCGTTTTTCAAAGCCATTCATTGTATACACCTCTTCACTATCTTAACAAAGCATCATTTCATTTATCTATATTATAGCCTCGGATGAAAGTTTTGAAATAAAATTCATTATTCATTTCAAAATATATTGCTTTTTAAAAAGTTGAGCGTTAAAATATGAAATATAAACAACTTATTATTTCAAAATTTAAATTAAAAGTTGGTGATAGAAATGATTGATGTCCGCAATCTTGTATTTCGCTACCCAGGGAATGAACAACCGACTTTACAAGGATTAGATTTTCATATTGATAAAGGTGAGATCTTCGGTTTTCTTGGTCCGAGTGGTTCGGGAAAGAGTACTACGCAAAACTTACTAATCGGACTTCATAAGCAATACGAAGGAGAAGCGAAGGTCTTTGGAAAAGAAGTTAGAGATTTAAAAAATGATTATTATGAAAAAGTTGGTGTCAGCTTTGAACTGCCAAATCATTATCAAAAAATGACGGCGCTAGAAAACCTGAACTTCTTTCGCTCGCTTTATAAAGGGAAAACAAATGAACCAGAAAAGCTTCTAGAAATACTTGATTTATTAAAGGATAAAGATAAGCGTGTTTCAGACTTCTCAAAAGGGATGCAAATGCGCTTAAATATTGCTCGTTCACTCGTGAATGCACCAGATTTACTTTTCATGGATGAACCGACATCTGGTCTTGATCCGGTGAATGCTCGGCGGGTGAAGGATTTAATTATTGACTTGAAAGAGAAGGGTCATACGATTTTTTTAACGACTCATAACATGAATGTCGCTGAAGAATTATGTGACAGAGTTGCATTCATTGTTGATGGTCACATTAAGTTAATTGAGTCACCAAGAAAGCTGAAGATGCAATATGGAGAACGGTTAGTTTCTGTTACACACCGTGTAGAACAATCCTCTCAAATAGAAGATTTTCAGCTTGAAGGTCTTGGAGATAATGAGCGTTTCTTAGAATTACTACGTGGGAATGCGATTGAAACGATTCATACGAAAGAAGCAACATTAGAAGATATCTTTATCCAAGTGACAGGGCGTGAGTTAGTATGACAAGACTTACCTCTGCTTTAACAATGGACTTTCGTATGCAGTGGCGTTATAAATTTGTTCATGCAGCTGCTTTCATTTCAATTGTCTGGCTGGTTATCCTGACGCTCTTGCCGACTGAATATATGAACTTAGCAATTCCATTCGTTATTTTTGGAGATTTAGGGATTGTAGGCTTTTATTTGTTAGCAGGGATGATCCTTTTCGAAAAAGGTGAATCGACATTGCAGGCAATTGTTGTGTCACCGCTGTCGTTCTTTGAGTATTTAACAGCAAAGGTCATCGCCTTTACTGTAATGGCGGTTGTCATCTCTTTGGTCATTGTTTTTTCGTTTGCAGGCTTTGGGGTGAATTATTTTTATATCATTACAGGAACAGCTCTAACGTCTGTAGTATCACTTTTAATCGCGTTTATAGCTGTAGCGCCGTACAAATCAATTAGTTCTTTTTTGATGCCCTCTCAGCTATATATGCTTGTAATGAATTTGCCCCTGTTAGATTATTTCGGATGGCTTGAAGCGAAGTGGTTGTACGTGATTCCTTTGCAAGCCTCACTTCTTTTACTTGAAGGTGGGTTTCGTGAACTGTCTTCCTTTGAAGTGCTTTATGGGTTTCTGTATCAAGGGCTTTGGATTGTATTGTTGTATTTGTTAGCAAAACGTTCGTATGAAAAGTATCTAGTAAAGGAATAGGAGGGGGTATAATGCATATTTTAAGGGCGCTTGGCATAAATGATTTGCGGAGTATCCGGCGCGATTCATTATTGTTATATGTGTTGTTCATCCCTATTTTAATGGTCGTGCTCATTCGTATTTTCATGCCGCTTGCGGGTGATTATTTTAGTGCAAAATTTCAAATTGATATTATGGAACATGTTCCATTAATCTTAAGCTTCTTTTTTATCTTGCAAATTCCTGTTATTTTTGGTTTGGTATTTGGTTTTTTGATTCTAGATGAGCGGGATGAACGGACATTAACGGTTTTGAAAGTGACGCCAATGTCGATGAATACGTATGTTGGGTACAGGTTGATGTCTGTGTTCATTTGCACCGTCATCTATATTACGGTGCTTATTCCGACAACAGGAATTTTCGATATGCAATTTTTCATTGGAACGATCCTTATTTCACTTCTATCTGGTTTATTTTCGGTATTTGTCCTGCTTGTATTGCCTACATTTGCTAATAACAAGGTTGAAGGCTTGGCATTGATGAAAGGGCTAGGGATCTTGTTTCTTGGTCCGCTTGCAGCTTATTTCCTTTCCTCTAACTGGCAATATGTATTTGGGTTATTACCAACATTTTGGCCCGCAAAAGCTTTTTGGTTGTTATGGGAAGGAGAAGCCTTTCTTCTGCCATTGTTGATTGGGCTAGGTTATTTTCTAGTACTTAACGTCTGGATGTTTAAGAAGTTTATACAAAAAACGACATAAGAAAATGAGCTTCAGGAGGGTAATTCCTCCTGAAGCTCATTTATTTGTCAGGTCCTTTTTCACGTGTGTGATGCTCACGTTGCGGATGCATATCATATAAGGCTTTTTTTAGTTCTTTCTTTGCCTTTTGTGCATCTCTTTCGTCTTTCTTTGCTTGCTCTTCAATTCGCTCCACATCTTTTTTGGAATGATCTTTCATGGTGTTCTCCTTTCATCTAAAGTTTCCTTTTTTAAATCGTTCGATCATGTATTCCGCACTCCGTAGGGCGAGGGCATAAACTGTGAACGTAGGATTGGCACTTGGTGCTGTTACGAAGGTAGGGGTTCCGAGTATAAAAAGGTTCTTTACGTCGTGTGTTTGCCCGTAGCTATTTACAACTGAGTCTTCCGGATTTTCGCCCATACGGCAACCACCTATAAGATGTGCTGTCGATTGAAGATGATAAAGTGGTTTGCCTCCTGCTGCATGCCCAAGTTCGGTTAGTTTTTGTTTAGCAGCTCTGCGTATTGCAATATCGTTAGATGAGAGAGACATCGAGACGATTGGAATAGGTACGTCATATTCATCCTTTTCACTGCCTAGTGTAACGCTATTTGTTGCTTGTGGAAGCATTTCACCAAGCATTGCAAAGGCTGCGTAATGATTGTAATCGAGCATTCTTCGTCTTAATGTTTCTCCCCAAGCTTCTCTGTCGTTTTCCGAAAATAACTTTGCCAGCCTTATAGGTCGTGAACCATAGGAATTCATGATGAACCCTCTTGCGTAGTCACCGCTTCTTGCACCTTCTTCATATGTGTCTAACGTTAGTGCTTGGACGGGGTTTCCGCGATACATACGAATTTCCTCATCAAATCGAACGAGCAGTTGGTCATTCATATTGGTCATTAAGAATTTCCCAACCGTTCCAGATGAATTAGCTAATCCATTTGGGAACAGAGCACTTTTTGAATGAAGAAGAAGCCGCGGTGTTTCAATTGCATAGGCCGTTAAAAGGATAAGGCTTGCCGTTTGCAAATACTCTTTCCCGTTTGTAATGTATTTTACACCTTTTGCAGTTCCATCTTTGTTTAGAAGAATTTCAACTACCCTGGCATTTGCTTGAATGGAGACACCGTTTTTTATCGCTAATGGGATAAAGGAATTCAGTGGAGTTGTCTTGGCATTCGGCATACAGCCTTCCTCACAAAAGCCTCTATTTGTACATGGGTGTCTTTCACCATATGGTGCAGATAGTATGGCTAGCGGGGAAACAGAATGGCGCAGACCAAGTGCCTCACAGCCAGCTCGAAATTTTAATGTATTATTTGATAAATCATGATGCTGTGGGTAAGAAAACGTTCCTCCATATGGTTTCCATGGAAAAGAATTGGGTCCCGAGAAACGTAATAATTTTTGAATACGTTCATAATAGGGCTTAACCTCGTCGTAAGTAATCGGCCAGTCTTCGCCTACACCTTGTAATGTTTTCGTTTGAAAATCAGAATGATGAAAGCGAAGCATCTGGGCGGTGTAATGGACAGCACTTCCGCCAACACCTTTTCCAGAATTGTTGCGGGATAAATTAATTGGGTCATTTCCTGTGCTAATCCTAGGCTCATTCCAGAACAGCTTTTCCATTTCCAATTCATCACTTACAAAGTCACGGAGTGGTTCATGAAAAGGCCCTGCTTCAAGGCATGTTACAGATAAGCCGGCATTACTTAACACGTATGCAGCAGTACTTCCAGCTGCTCCAGTCCCGACTATGCATACATCAACGTGAGGAGGGTTTGTCATGCACTGGCGCCTCCCATTTGTCAAATTGCTTTGGACCGAACGCATAATACCCATGTGGATAAGCAGGTCCGCCATAGCCGATTGCTGACCAAACAGAAGGGTCAGAGTAAACAATTGAAATTAGTTCATCCATTAATGTTTGCATAAATGTATATGGAGCAACATTCTGCCAAATATTTTTTAATCCTTTGTTATTCATCCACTCTTCAATAAGGTGCTGTTGTTCCGCCTTTTTTAAGGATAGGAAAGGTTGGAAATATGCTTCAAGACTATGTGATTGGATACTTTTTAATCCAAGATGGATGATGGTAAGTTTTGTATGTCTGCAGCCTTTTCGATATCCCCGTAAGTACCCTTTTGCACAATGTTCATCAAATAGACTTACAACATCAATCGATTTTTCGCCTAAGTGAGAGGGAAACAAGTGATGTACAAGATCAGCCAACAATTCTCGCTCTTCTGCTGTAAAAAAAGTTGAATCCTTCGTTTGAGCCCTACTCTCAATGACACGACGTGTATGCTCGTCCCATTCATCTTTATGCTTCATCACGTGATAATTTGGATAATACGTTTTTTTAGGATGTTCCACCTCTTTCACTCCCTTTATAAAAGAATCGCCAACAAATTAAGTGTCCCGAATAATGAAATTAGGAGTGGCAACACAAATGGTGGGCCAGTCATGAAATTTTCAATGGTATAACCGCCTGTTCGTTTTCCAATTGATTTCAAATGAAAAGAAGTGCCGATAATGCCCAGCCATATAGCAGAAGTTGAAACAATGAGTTGAACCCAGCTGAACCAAGAGTCTTGAACAAATAGAGTAACAATGCCAATTAGAGCTGCAACAGGGAGTACAATAACAGGAGCCCACATTAGCTTTAAATGAAATTTACCGCGCTTATGCCAGAGGGTAACTTGGATCCATAATAAGAAATAACCAATACTTGAAAGCAGTGTTATTGTCCATGGGGCCGTCCAACTGCTCCAGTCATCGACGATCATTCTCACAACTCCTTCTTTAAAAAAGGTTGTCTTATTTCTATTGTGGGATATTATTCCTTAACTATGTATAAAATCATTAGCAGATTTTGTTTTTTATAATTCGGCAAGGATAAGCCAAACTAATTTTCGAAAGGGAGGTAATGATCATGAACCAATCAATTCGTAACCTTATGCAGTCTAATGTCATTTCTGTCGATTCGAATCAATCTGTGAAAGATGCTGCGGAATTAATGAGCAAGCATAATATCGGTGTGTTGCCTGTTACTGAAAGTGGGCAAGTTGTCGGTATGGTAACAGACCGAGACATTACACTTCGTAATACAGCTCAAGGACAACAGGGAGATGAGCCTGTTTCTCAAATTATGTCAAACAATGTTATTCAAGCAACACCTGAGATGGATGTTCAAGAAGCGGCGCAAATAATGTCTCAAAACCAAATTCGTCGCTTACCAGTCGTTGAAAACGGCCGCATTATTGGTATGCTTTCACTAGGTGACTTAGCGACGAATGAACAGTTTGACCACCAAGCTGAAGAAACGTTAACAAATATTTCAACTCCATCTAAGCCTCAGCTGTAAACATGAGAAAACACCTGCTTTCGTGGCAGGTGTTTTGATGTTTTGAAGGGAAATAGTTGTGGAATAATACATATGTTAGGTACTTCTTAATCATTTGACCAATTGCGCTTTTTTTGGCAATATAACAGCATCCACCCAACATTTATAATGAAATGGAAAGGACGAATTCCATGTCGAAGCTTGATTTATCCAGATTTGAGAAAAAAATGATTATTCGTAATATAAAGGAAAGCGATATAGATGCACTATTAAATTTGCAAAAGGTTTGCTTTCCAAACATGGAACCATGGGAACGAGCGCATTTACATAGCCACCTTAACCAATTTCCAGAAGGGCAGTTTTGTGCTGAATATGATGGGCAAATTATCGGTTCTTGTTCTAGCTTGATTGTAAACTTTGATGAGTATGATGATAAGCATACATGGGATGACATAACTGATGAAGGCTACATTACAAATCATGATCCAGAAGGGTATAATCTGTATGGAATTGAAGTGATGGTTCATCCTGAATTTCGCGGTATGAAAATCGGTCGGCGCTTATATGAAGCTCGAAAGGAATTAGCGCAACGTCTAAATTTGAAAAGTATTATCATCGGAGGCCGTATTCCGAATTATCATAAGCATGCACATGAAATGACACCGAGGGAATATGTAGAAGAAGTCTCACGCTCAAACATTTATGATCCTGTTTTGACATTCCAGTTGATGAATGGCTTCACGTTAATGCGTATTAACCCTGGTTATTTACCGGATGATCGCCAGTCTCAACGCTATGCTACATTAATGGAATGGAATAACATTGATTATCGTCCAACGACAAAGCGTCATTTCAAAACGGCTTTCCCAGTTCGTATTACAGCGATTCAATATATGATGAAGAAGATCAATTCATTCGATGAGTTTGCGCAACAAGTTGAATACTATACAGATGTGGCAGCGGATTTTGGGTCAGACTTTGCTGTTTTCCCAGAAATTTTTACAACGCAGCTTATGTCGTTCTTAGATGAAAAGTCACCGAGTCAGGCGATACGCAAATTGACCGAGTTCACAGAGGAATACATTGAGCTATTTAATGAACTTGCAATTAAATACAACATCAACATTGTCGGCGGTTCTCATTTTGTTGAAGAAAATGAGAAGATCTACAATATTGCTTATCTATTCCGCCGGGATGGAACGATTGAAAAGCAATACAAGCTTCACGTAACACCGAACGAAAATAAATGGTGGGGAATTGCCGGCGGTGACAAAGTGAAAGTGTTTGACACTGATTGCGGTAAAATTGCCATTGTGATTTGTTATGATATTGAGTTTCCTGAAGTAGCAAGGATCGCGACAGAACAAGGCGCAAAAATTATTTTCGTTCCATTCTGTACAGACGACCGTCAAGGCTACCTGCGTGTAAGATATTGCGCTCAAGCTCGCGCGATTGAAAATCAAGTATATACGGTCATCGCTGGTACAGTCGGAAACTTGTCTCAAGTGGAGAATATGGACGTGCAATATGCACAATCAGGTATCTTCACGCCATCTGATTTCGAGTTTGCTCGTGATGGTATTGCTGGAGAGTGCCACCCGAATATTGAAACAGTTGTTGTCGGAGATGTAGACTTGGAGATTCTACGACGCAAACGAAAAACAGGTTCTGTCACACAACTTAAGGATCGCCGCTTAGACATTTATGGTACAGTATATAAGCAAAAAGATTAATAAATAATAGCCGTGTATCCCGTTGGGTAGACGGCTTCTTCCATGACAAGGAGGAATGTCTATGTCGTTTAAGAATCAAACCATCCTACCTGCTGTCCGTCATATGAAAGATTTCGATAAGCTGCTAGGCAGTTCATATGAATACTTAGTTTTGTTAGACAGTCATATTAGTCAGGTGAAGAGTATTGTTCAAACAGCAAAACGACATGATAAGAAAATGTTTCTGCATGTCGATTTAATTCAAGGATTGAAAAACGATGAATTTGCTACAGAATACCTTTGCCAAGAGATCCGGCCTGCAGGGTTGATTTCTACAAGGGCGAATGTGATTGTCACAGCAAAGAAGAAAGGGATTTATGCCATTCAACGGCTATTTTTGCTCGATTCCCATGCTTTAGAAAAGAGCTACCGCCTGCTTGAAAAAACAGATCCTGATTTCATAGAAGTGTTGCCAGGCGTAATGCCAAATATGATTCATGAAGTGAAAGAACGGACCCAAATTCCAATTTTTGCAGGAGGGTTAATCCGAACTGCTGATGAGGTACAGGCTGCATTAGAAGCAGGGGCAAGCGCTATAACAACTTCAAGAAGTGGTTTGTGGTAAAAAATGTAATGTGAATGATTTATTAACAATTTTTCATCCATTGCATTGACAACGCTTTCAAAATCTATTAGACTAACAACCAAGTTAATAACTGTGACGGAGACGAGGAGATCCACAACAAACCCTGCACTTAGCTTCTAAGTGTTGGATGGTTTGTTGTGGATTTTTTTGTTTTTTGGGGAAATAACTTCATGTACATTACGTAAACAGGAGGTAAAAGAATATGACGCCTTTTATTGGTGAACTAGTTGGTACGATGATTTTAATTATTCTTGGTGGCGGTGTCGTCGGCGGGGTAGTATTGAAAGGCTCAAAGGCTGAAAATTCTGGATGGATTGTAATCACATTTGGATGGGGACTAGCAGTGGCTATGGCAGTCTATGCTGTTGGTGGTATAAGCGGGGCACACATTAACCCTGCAGTGACACTTGGACTTGCGGCTGTTGGAGATTTTGCTTGGTCAAAAGTTCCTTTGTACATTACAGCCCAAATGATTGGAGCGTTTCTCGGTGCAGTCGTTGTATTTTTTCATTACCTACCACACTGGAAAGTTACCGAAGATAAAGGGGCAAAGCTGGCTGTATTCTCAACTGACCCTGCGATTAGAAGCTTGCCTGCGAACTTAGTAAGTGAAGTGATTGGTACATTTGTGCTTGTGTTAGGAATTCTTGCAATTGGGGCAAATAAATTTACAGAAGGGTTAAACCCCTTAATTGTAGGCTTTCTAATTGTTTCAATTGGTATGTCTCTTGGCGGAACAACAGGGTATGCGATTAATCCAGCTCGTGATTTAGGTCCGCGCATTGCTCATTATTTACTACCTATAATCGGAAAAGGTAGTTCAGATTGGAGCTATGCATGGGTTCCTATTGTTGGTCCGATCATTGGTGGTATTTATGGCGGCTTGTTCTATCAAGCAGTTTTCAAAGGTGAAATTACGACAATGTTTTATGTCTTTTCAATTATTGTTGTAGCCCTATTTGCAGTTGCAATTTTAGGAGAAAAAAGTGATGCTAAAACGAAGAGGGTAGCGAAAGAAGAAGCGGCAGAAATTCATCAAAATTAGATTTCACCTATAAAATATAATCATGGACTAAAAGAAAGGGGAACGAAAACATGGAAAAGAAGTATATTCTTGCACTTGATCAAGGTACAACAAGCTCACGCGCCATTTTATTTAATAAAGATGGTGAGATTGTTCATAGCGCTCAGAAAGAGTTTCAGCAATATTTCCCACATCCAGGGTGGGTGGAGCATAATGCAAATGAAATCTGGAGTTCTATTCTTTCTGTTATCGCAAGTGTTCTATCAGAATCTGGAGCCTCAGCTACAGAAATCGCAGGTATCGGTATTACAAATCAGCGTGAAACGACAGTTGTATGGGACAAGAAAACAGGCAAACCAATTTATAACGCTATCGTATGGCAGTCTCGACAAACAGCTGACATTTGTGAAGAACTGAAAGCGAAAGAACATAATAAATTATTCCGTAATAAGACAGGGTTACTTATAGATGCGTACTTCTCTGGAACGAAAGTAAAGTGGATATTGGATAATGTAGAAGGTGCACGGGAAAAAGCTGAAAATGGCGAGCTTCTATTCGGTACCATTGATACTTGGCTTATTTGGAAGCTTTCTGGCGGTAAGGCGCATGTAACGGATTATTCAAATGCATCACGGACATTGATGTACAATATTTATGAACAGAAGTGGGACGATGAACTTCTTGACATCCTTGATGTTCCGAAATCAATGCTTCCAGAGGTACGTTCTTCTTCTGAGGTGTATGGAGAAACAATTGATTACCATTTTTTCGGTTATAACGTGCCGATTTCAGGGGCAGCTGGTGATCAACAGTCTGCACTTTTCGGACAAGCTTGCTTTGAAGAAGGAATGGCGAAGAATACGTACGGAACTGGATGCTTTATGCTGATGAATACAGGTGATAAGGCTGTAACCTCTGAAAATGGCCTGCTGACAACAATCGCCTGGGGACTTGACGGAAAAGTTGAATATGCCCTTGAAGGAAGTATTTTTGTAGCAGGCTCTGCTATTCAATGGCTTCGCGATGGTCTGCGTATGTTCAATGATGCAGCAGACAGTGAGAAGTACGCCACACGTGTAGAGTCAACAGACGGTGTCTATGTCGTACCAGCCTTCGTAGGACTCGGAACGCCTTATTGGGATAGTGATGTGCGTGGAGCGGTATTTGGAATTACACGCGGCACGGAAAAGGAGCACTTTGTCCGAGCAACACTTGAATCACTTGCATACCAAACGAAAGATGTGTTAGGTGCAATGGAAGCTGATTCAGGTATTTCATTGAAAACTTTACGAGTAGATGGCGGTGCAGTAAAAAACAATTTCTTAAGCCAATTCCAATCTGATATTTTAAATGTACCAGTGGAACGCCCTGTTATTAATGAAACAACTGCCTTAGGAGCGGCTTATTTAGCTGGGTTAGCAGTTGGTTTCTGGAAAGATAAGAGTGAAATTGCGTCACAATGGCATTTAGAGAAACAGTTTGAGCCGAAGATGCAAGAGCACCAACGAGAAGAGCTGTATAAGGGCTGGAAGAAAGCTGTTAAGGCAACAATGGCATTTAAATAAAAAAGCATTGTAGATTATTCAGGTAGCGTGTGCTACAATGGAATCAAGTTAATAGTCGGTTGGAGAAACGGAGAGACCACAACTTCCTTGGGGATTGTATGCCCTAAGGTCTAGTTGTGGTCTTTTTGTATAGCTTGGTATCGGGTAAACATATACTGACATCAGGAAACGAGGAGGCAATGAAAATGAAACGAACATTTTCTAGTATAGAGCGAAATAAAGTGAAAACTGAGTTAAAAGATAACGAATATGATGTACTTGTCATTGGAGGCGGGATTACTGGCGCAGGTATTGCCCTTGATGCAGCAAGTCGGGGAATGAAGACGGCACTAGTTGAAATGCAGGACTTTGCAGCCGGAACATCCAGCCGTTCAACAAAATTAGTTCACGGTGGTCTGCGCTACTTAAAACAATTTGAAGTGAAGATGGTTGCAGAAGTTGGGAAAGAGCGTGCAATTGTGTATGAAAATGGTCCACATGTAACAACACCAGAGTGGATGATGCTTCCGATTTATGAAGGTGGTACATTCGGGAAATTCAGTACATCTGTTGGCTTACGTGTGTATGATTATCTTGCAGGTGTTAAGCGAAGTGAGCGTCGTTCTATGTTGTCACGTGAAGAAACATTGCGTCGTGAACCGAACTTGAAGAAAAACGGTTTAAAAGGAAGCGGGTATTATGTTGAATATCGGACAGATGATGCTCGCTTAACGATAGAAGTAATGAAAAAAGCTGTTGAATATGGTGCTCTGCCTTTGAATTATGCAAAGGTTGAAGGCTTCGAATATGAAAACGGAAAAGTCGTCGGCGTTCATGTAGCCGATCAACTTCGCGAAGAACCATTTACAATTCGTGCAAAGAAGGTTATTAATGCAGCAGGTCCATGGGTAGATTTGCTTCGTGATAAGGATAACTCTAAGAAAGGAAAGACACTACATCATACAAAAGGCGTTCATCTTGTCTTTGATCATTCTGTATTTCCTCTACAGCAAGCTGTCTATTTTGATACACCAGATGGGCGCATGGTCTTTGCGATTCCGCGTGATGGAAAGACGTATGTGGGCACAACTGATACAGAATACAAAGGAGATCTCGCTCATCCACGTATGACTAAAGAAGACAGGGATTATATTTTAGATGCGATTCAATTTATGTTTCCAGATATCCATGTAACTGAGGATGATGTTGAATCAAGCTGGACAGGGCTTCGTCCACTTATCCATGAGGAAGGAAAAGATCCGTCTGAAATCTCTCGTAAGGATGAGATCTTCTTCTCAGATTCAGGCCTCATTACAATTGCAGGCGGAAAACTGACAGGTTATCGAAAAATGGCTGAGCATGTTGTCAATGTGGTTGCAAAGCAGTTTAAGGAAGAAGGTTATAAAGCATTTAATACGTGTCAGACGAAGAACATGCCAATTTCAGGCGGAGAAATCGGTGGTTCAGATAAGCTGGATGCATTTGTAGAAACGAAAGTAGCAGAAGGCATGAAGTTAGGGTTAGATCTTCAGGAGGCTGAATTACTTGCACGCCGTTACGGTTCAAATATTGATACTATTTACGACTATATGAAGTCTTTTGATACGGAGGCCTATCCAAAACTTAATTCATCAATCTTTGCACAGTTAAAATATGCGATAGAGCAAGAGGCGGCAGCAACGCTTGGGGACTTCTTTATCCGCCGTTCTGGTGCATTATTCTTCGACATTAATTGGGTCAAACAGTGGGAAGAAGCTGTATCCGATTATATGAAAGATAAGCTTGGCTGGACTGAAGAGGAGACGGAACGATATAAGGAAGAATTGCATACAGAGTTGAATGATGCACTTGTTTCTCCAGAAGAAGAAAACAATTCCACAAGAAAAGCGATATAATTGAGTAAGGGGCTAACCATCCCCTTGCTCTTTTTTTGAAAAAGGCAGAGCTCCACAATGAATGGTCCATTATTATCAATTGTATTTCTAGGTTTTAGGGTAAGGGCATAACTTTTCTCAATGTAAATGTTTTGCAAATAAGCAGGAATGAGGTACTCGCTATCGAACTAGAAATACTAAATTGTTTTTATTCAGGAGGTCTTTAATGAGCTGGAGAGAAAAATATGAACGCTGGCAGAATGCTTCGTTAGAAGAAGAATGGAAAGCTCTTTTAACAGAGTATGCGGGTGATGAAAAAAAACTTGAGGATTGCTTTTATAAGGAACTAGAGTTTGGAACAGGTGGTATGCGTGGGGAGATTGGTCCTGGGACGAACCGTATGAATACATATACGATTCGAAAAGCCTCAGAAGGGCTCGCGCGTTATATTGAGGAGCATGGTGAGGAAGCAAAAAAACGTGGTGTAGCAATTGCATATGATTCACGTCGTAAATCACCAGAATTTGCACTTGAAGCTGCCAAAACACTCGGCAAGCACGGTATTCAAACATATGTTTTTGACTCCTTGCGTCCGACTCCGGAGCTCTCATTTGCTGTCCGCTATTTAAATGCTTTTTCTGGTATTGTCATTACAGCTAGTCATAATCCGCCTGAATACAATGGATATAAAGTATATGGGGAAGATGGGGGACAGCTGCCACCTGAACCTGCCAACGCAGTAATTAGAAAAGTAAACGAAGTTGATAATGAATTAGAAGTTGAAGTTGCCGATGAAGAAGCTTTAAAAAATGAAGGGCTTTTAAAAATGATCGGTGCTCAAATTGATAAAGCATATACAGAACAATTAAAAACGATTTCACTTCAACCAGAACTATTTGCTAAGAACAAAGTTAAAACGGTGTTTACGCCGCTTCATGGTACGGCAAACCTTCCAGTTCGCGCTGGATTTGAAGCGCTTGGTTATACAAATTATACAGTGGTTGCTGAACAAGAGAAGCCTGATAGTGAATTTTCAACGGTTGCTTCTCCAAATCCTGAAGAGCATGCCGCATTTAAATTAGCCATCCGAGATGGGGAAGCAGAAGGAGCAGATCTTTTAATTGCTACTGATCCCGATGCTGATCGACTTGGAATTGCGGTAAAGGACCCAGATGGCGATTATATCGTGTTAACTGGAAATCAAACAGGTGGACTCCTTTTGGAATATTTATTATCCCAAAAACAAACGAAAGGTATTTTACCTGAAAATGGCGTCGTTATGAAAACAATTGTAACTTCTGAATTGGGTAGACATATTGCTCATCAATATCAATTAGAGGCAATTGATACACTGACTGGATTTAAATTTATTGGCGAGAAGATTAAAGAGTATGAGCAGTCTAAACAATACACATTCCAGTTTGGTTACGAAGAGAGTTACGGATATCTTATTGGTGACTTTGCACGTGACAAAGATGCTGTCCAAGCCGCGCTTCTTGCAGTTGAAGTATGTGCGCATTATAAAGAAAAGGGTATGACGCTTTATCAAGCATTGATGCAGCTTTTTGAAAAGTATGGTTATTTCAAGGAAGACCTCGTTTCCATGACATTGAAAGGAAAAGAAGGCGCTGAACAAATCGACCATATTCTTACTTCTTTCCGTAATGAACCACCAAAGGAAATAGCAGAACAGGCGATTCTTATTCAAGAAGATTACCGTTCCCAACAGCGCTTACTAATGAAAGAAAACGTAACAGAAACGCTCACCCTTCCAAAAGCTAATGTCTTAAAATACTTCCTTGAAGATGGTTCCTGGTTCTGCTTACGACCTTCAGGAACAGAACCGAAAGTGAAGTTTTACTTTGGAGTGAAAGGCGATTCACTTCAAGATAGCTATGACAAGCTTGATAAACTGAAAACAGCTGTGATGAGCAGAATCGATGAAATTTTAACAATAACGAAATAAACTTGTACCCGTGCGTTCATCGTACGGGTTTTTTTATGTAAAATGAAAAAAGATTTGCAAGGAAAACGAAGCATTTAGTAAGATGAAAATCCATCAATGATTTGCATACGGAAGGATTCAGGAATGTCCACGTATATAAACAAAGGAAGAAGTTCCTTCTCCTTCCTTTGTTCTTTTTTTAATAATCGGCAATTGTTGAAACATCAATTGGTGCAATATCTAACGCGTGATCAAGGTACTCAAATAGTGAATCTGTTGTATGTTGAAGTTCCTTTGCTTCATGTTCGAAGTGAAAGGCATGTAAGAAATGTTCAATCTTTTTTGAAAGAAAATCGTCTTTTGTACGGACCATTAACAACATTAAGTTATCCCATTCATTTCGATACATATAGTACAATGCACGGTCGTAATCGACTGAGTTCATTATTACATTTCCCCTTTTCTTGGAGGGTCAAGCTTAGTGTATGTTGATGATCGAGAAGCTAACGTTGTAAATGATGGACAGCTCACACGTACATACCATTTTTGTCTTTGCAAATAATAAGTTGCAAAGGAGTTGAGAAAATGGGGGCATACGAACGAGAAGGCTACCAGTTTGAGGTGGAATTCAGTCAGGTCCAACAAAAAGGTGCTATGCATGTATACAAAAACGGTGAGTATAAGCAGGAGCTACCATTTTATTTCCAAGGACACTTTCCAAATAATGACCAAATGGAAGAGCTAATCGAACAATACTTGTCATCAAATCGTCAATAAGTTTTTGTTTAGAGAGGCGTACAAGCGGTAATAGCATATATGTACACCTTCTAAAAGGAGCGGATACACTGATGAGTAAAGTAGCAAAAATCGCAGTTCTGATGACAAGCATGTTTGAAGATGTTGAATATACAGATCCAGTACAAGCATTAAAAGACGATGGTCACGAACTTAAAGTGATCAGTGATGAAAAAGGTAAAACAATAAAAGGTAAGCAAGGTGAAGAAGAAGTAACAGTTGATGAAGGCATTGATAACATTTCTCCAGAAGTATTTGATGCATTGTTGCTTCCTGGCGGCTTTTCACCTGATATTCTTCGCGGAGACGAACGGTTCGTAGAATTTGTCAAACATTTCATGTATGCAAATAAACCAGTGTTTGCGATTTGTCATGGCCCGCAGCTACTTATTACAGCAGGTACACTTTCAGGTCGAAGTGTAACAGGATTTAAATCCATTCATGTTGACTTAAAAAATGCTGGTGCCAATGTCTTTGACGAAGAAGTCGTCGTTTGCGGTAAATTAGTTACAAGTCGTGAACCGAAAGATATTCCGGCGTTCAATAAAACGATCGGTGAAGTGTTACGAAAAGAATACTCCTAAGGAAAAACCTCCTTGCCACAATGGCGAGGAGGTTTTTGGTTACAGATTTAATTCACGCTTTAAATGATTTGGTAAGTAGTCATATTCAAAAAGGTCATCTGGGTAATTCAATGTTTTCATTTCTTCTCCACCGTAAAGGAGGGCTTGAATTAATTCATTTAAAGCTTGGAAATAATATTCATGAAGAAATTCATAGCTGAAAGGCTCTTTCGGTACCAGGTTGTCTGCACATACTTTTGGGCTGGCATAGTTCAAATAGGTACGGCACGGTGTTGGCCGTGCTTCATATGCTACACAAGTGTTTGTTTTTGTATCTAACATTGGACAAGGTAATTGCTTAGCAATATATTGATGTTTGAAGTCAGGATTTTCTTGAAAATCTAGCTGACATGCTGATTCAATTTCAGGCTGTTGTTCCTCAAAATAGCGTTTTAAATGATTTAAAATCCCCTGTCTTTCATCCTCAGGCAAATGTTTGATATGCTGAAGAATAATTTTAGCTTCAAGCTTCGTAACAATAATTGGAAAGTAACAGCAATGGGCACAGCCGATAAAACAAGTCGGCTTAATATCAGCTTTTGCCTCAATCTTTTCAATTTCATTATCCAATGTTTTCAATAGCTGAAGATAAGCTTGAAGCACAAGCTCATCCGCAGAAGATTCTTCATCCTGCAAAAGCTCATCGATTTTATCATAAAATGACGAATCATCCGGCATATATTTTTCATTTATATCACGACATACTGTAAGAATTTCTTCGTATGTTAGAGGCTGCTTCATATGACTCACTCCTTAAAAAGCGTACAATACGAAAATACGCAACCTCTATCATACAGGAAAAACGAAAAAAACAATAGAGGTCTACTTTTTGCAAGCTGATACAGAACTTTGAGCGAGAAATAAAAAGTCCACCTAAGCCTACGGGGCTCCGTTTACTTAGATGGAAGATGATTAAGTGTGTAATACTTTTTTTGTTTCATTAGAGGGTTTGTAGGTTTGCTTTTCTAATTCAATCGAAAAGGTTGTGTAAGAAGGATTGGAATCTAAGCAAATACAGCCGCCGTGCTTTTCAATAATTTGCTTGCAAACAAACAGGCCAATTCCAGTACCGAGCTCTTTTGTTGTGAAAAAAGGTTCGAAAATGGTTTTTTTAGCGGTTCCTTCAATTTCCGGACCATTATTAGTAATGGAAATGATGAATCGTTCAATTGTTTCATTTAGCGATACAGTTATTATTTTATCATTCTCATTGTTATGAAGTGCATCAATCGCATTAAATAAAATATTAATGAGTACTTGTCTAATTTCATCCCGATAGCCAATAAAGGAAAAATTAGAATTGATTTCTGTCGTTAAGTTTATTCTGCTATTCAGTAGACTTGGGTATATAAAATCTAAGATCTCATGGATTAATTCTTCAACATTGAATTCTGTTTTTGTTGGGCCGATCGTTTCTTTTTTCGATAACATTAAGAATTGTGATACTCGGAAGTTTAGTTGTTCCAATTCAGCAGAAATAATATCTAAATACTTAAGGTCAGGATATTCATGCCTTAATAATTGGTTAAACCCTTTAATAGAAGTAAGAGGATTGCGAAATTCATGCACAAAGCTTGAAGTCATTTGACCGAGAATAGAGAGACGGTCTTTATGGGTAGCGTTAATAAAGTTTATTTTATCTTGAAGCATTTCATTTTTTAAGTCAGTATAATGGGAAACAGCATAATAAATAAATCGGTCAAAGCGCAAGTTCACTTCATTAATTAGCGGCTGAACGGAAGCAACATCTAAGTCAAGCTTATCTAGAAATTTAAACAGCTGACTCCTGCCAAGGTTTACATTGTATACAAATTCGCCAATGTTAATATTAGCTTCAAGTCTCTCTTCAGCGACTTTGTGAGCAAGCCTTCTTAAAGTATCTTCATTAATATCTTCTTCAAGGTTATCTAATATTAGATTAATCATGGCTAACCCATTATCAACGATTGTATTTTGATACGGATCTGTGCTTGAGACAATGAGTTCTTTCTTCCATTCGTGTATGATATTATCCATATTGCTTATAATGAAGTCTTTAAAAACATTAATAACCATTTCAGGATTATGCATAATTTCACCATCTTAATAAGATTTGTATATAATTATAATCGATTAAATAAAGGTAATGAAGTTAAAAAATCTAAAATTTTCTAACACTTTCAAGTTAAGACTGACTCTAATTGAATTCTAATAATCCTCTCATCTTATTTTCGTTTTTATTGTGTAAAATAATGGACATTATATAAAGAGAGGAGAAAAGTAGCCGTTGAATTTCAAAAGTTGGGTCATTATTATTGTCCTGCTGCTTTCTATTTTGGGTAGAGTATTCATCCCAATTATGCAAGCGGAGCAGCACCAAGTTGTTCACCCGTCACAAAATCACACATCAGTACAGCAATAAATATCTTTTTCCTATACATAGAACTTGGACAATAGGTAAAATAAAAAAAGAACGCAACCCGGACAAAATAAAATGGGTTGCGTTTTCAGTATTCAGGCGAGGATGATGGTTATGCACAAAATACTGGTAATTGAAGATGAAAAGAATATAGCACGATTTGTAGAGCTGGAGCTTAAGTATGAAGGCTTTGAAGTGGAATGTTCTTATGACGGACGTGAAGGGTTAAATAGTGCCCTGAATACAGAATATGATGTTATCTTATTAGATTTAATGCTTCCGAGCCTTCACGGAATTGAAGTATGCAGGCGAATTCGCAGTGTGAAAGATACTCCCATTATCATGCTCACTGCGCGGGATAGTGTAATGGACAAAGTAACCGGCCTGGACAGCGGGGCAGATGATTATATTGCCAAGCCATTTGCAATTGAAGAACTGCTTGCACGGATACGCGTGATTTTAAGGCGCGAGGAGAAAGGACAGCAGGCAGATATGCACGAAATTTTACGATTCAAGGATCTGGAAGTCGATAAAGATTCTCTTATTGTAAAAAGAGGTGAAGAAACGATTGATTTAACGAAACGCGAGTATGATTTATTAGTCATTTTAATGGAAAATGTAAACCGTGTCTTAACACGTGAAATCTTGCTTGAACGAGTTTGGGGTTATGGTTCATATGCAGAAACAAATGTTGTGGATGTGTATGTTCGATATTTGCGCAATAAGATTGATCGAAAAGGTGAAGTAAGCTATATCCAAACAGTTCGTGGCACAGGGTATGTGATGCGCTGATGGAACGACTCTACCGGCGATTTTCACGTCTTCCAATTAAATTAAAGTTAACCCTTTGGTCGTCTTTATTATTATCATTATTGTTTATCTTCTTTAATGGGATTGAATATAATATTTTGCGAAACTGGATGACAGATTTAGAAGAGCAGCAAGTGAAAGATAAAATGTCTGAAATTCAGGCGTACTTTTCTGGAAAAGAAAATCCAACTCTAACATTAGATGATATTCAAAAAAGCCGTTATTTTATTGAGCAAACGAACGAAAAGAATGAATTAATTCGTATTTTAGATAGAAAAGGAAACGTTCTTCTTTCTGTTTCCGACCAGATCCCAGAGAATTTCAGTTTACCAATGATAGATACGCAGAAGATTCAGCATATTGAAGTTGCTAATGAAAGCTATCTTGTTTTTCAGTCGCCGATTCAAATCAAAGGCTTTGAAGGAACAATCGAAATTATTCAAAGTCTAGAAAGGTTTGAGCAGCTGTTACGATTAGTGTTCATCATTATGGTAACGGCGACTGCTGGAGCTGTGTTGCTTAGTATCTTCGGTGGAATGTGGATAACACGACAAATGCTTTCACCAGTTAAGAATTTGTCGGAAACAATGAACAAAATAAAACGTGAAGGCATGCACGAGCGAGTGGAAACAAGGGATCATAGTCATGATGAACTAACAGAGCTGTCACAAATTTTTAATGAAATGATGGATGAATTGGAAAAGTCGTTCAAACAACAAAAGCAGTTTGTAGAAGATGCTTCTCATGAATTGAGAACCCCAATTTCCGTGCTGGAGGGTCACCTTTCGATGTTGAATCGTTGGGGAAAGAAAGACCCTGCCATATTAGAAGAATCGATTTCAGCTTCTATCCAAGAGACGCAGCGCTTGAAGCACCTTGTGATGGAGTTATTAGAATTGACACGTGTTGATTCGGAGCGGTTCTATCAGGACACAGAGGCTCTTGAACCAGAGCCAATTATTGCCCATCTGGTAAAGAATTTCAAAATTCTCTATCCGCAATTTCACTTTTTTCAAGATCTTTCATCGATCAAAGGCAAGAAAATTCGGATTAAGCCGCAGCATTTCGAGCAAGTGCTGACAATCCTGTTGGATAATGCAGTGAAATATTCAGGCGGAAACAACTATGTAAATATCCAAACAGAAGTTAAAAATGACCGAGTGCTTGTGACAATTGTGGATGAAGGGATTGGAATTCCGAAAGAGGATTTACAGCATATTTTTGAACGCTTTTACCGAGTTGATAAAGCAAGAAGCCGTGAATTAGGCGGAAATGGATTAGGGTTGGCGATTGCTAAACAATTAGTTGAGCGCTATCAAGGTATGATTCAAGTGGAAAGTACAGAAGGGGAGGGAACAAGTGTCACGCTCCAATTCCAAGCTGTATAAGTAAGAGTTTACGATTTCTCATCAAAATCTCATTTTCTTTTAAGATGGTTATCATCTCAATGTTGTTTAATAAGAATATGCAAGACCTAAGCAAGAAAAGTCCTATTCCATTGGAGGGGTTTATGATGTTGTTTGTTCGTTTAATAATGATTGGGTTCTTCTCATTTACCGCATTGTCTTTAATGGGTTTCCAATCGGTCGAGATTGTCCAGTCATTCTTTGACATGTTCAACCATAAGTAAAGAAGCCTAGTGACAAAGAGTGTACGGATGATGGCAAACATACACAAAACCTACAGGGCTATATAGGTTTTGCGCCGATCAACATGACCTCATAAAGCAGAAGCGATTATTTTCTCTCATACTCCTTCTTGAAATAAAATAGGGGCAACCCCAAGCTGCTAAAAGTAAATCGCACTGCTTTGGTCATCTCTTAAAAGTAGGGAAATGTTGATTGTATTTAATGCTGACACTTCCATGTCTTCTTCAGAACATTACGCAAGACAAAGAGTGAATAGGGTGTCATTGTTGTCTGTTATCGAATGGCTGAAGGGCATGAATGATGTTATGCATTACACAGAATTTATTTGTTCGTATCCTTGCTTAAATTCGACCCACATTTGCAAAATGAATTTAAGCTGCAACAAGCTTGACAGTCCATAATATTTACACCCCAAAACCAATAAAGTCCGAAAGCCCATAGCGATAATGCTGTGGGTTATTTTTCTACAACACAAATAAACAGATCCCACTAGGAGATCTGTTTATTTGTGTTGTGAGGCTTGGGTGCAGACATCGAACGCTTGGGGAAGCCAAGAATAAGTGAGATAACTGAAAGAGCAGTCACGAATATGCCAAACCAATCACCAAAAGGAGTATATAACGTGCTCTTCTTATTAATCATCACTTCGCCTACTGCAGCCTCTTGTTGATTAACTGTTGTCATTGCCGCGATTTTACCACTTGGCTGAATGACCATTGAGTTTCCTGATACGCTTGCAGAGCTTAGGGCTGTGCCGTTTTCAACTGCTCGAAAAATACTATCTGTGGAAGCATAGAGTGGAAAGCGCTCATTTCCTTCAAAGTCATTGTCATCAGGGATAAGCAGAAGATCGGCTCCATTGCGCACAAGCTTTCTTATGATATCGTTTCGGTGCTTATCCCAGCAAATTGCTAGACCGACATTTCCATACTTCGTTTCAAATATTTCGAAGGTTTCAGGACCAGCTGTGAATCCGTAATCTAATTCGCCGCTTGTCATTTGGAGCTTTGCTCGTCTGCCAACTTCCTCGCCGTCAGGGCCAATCAGCATTGCTGTATCGTGCATCCCTGTATCGCTATTCCATACGAAATCAACGACAAGGTAGATATTCAGTTCCTTTGCTAAGTCTTTTGCTTGTTGAAGCATCGCTGGGTGGTCGGAATTTGTGAACTCATTTTCGCTCCATACGACAAATTGTGGCTTGTGTTCTTTCACCACTTCTCGTGTTAATGTTTCATTTACCTCAAAGATTGCTTGCATCATTTCTTCTGAATCAGCTACATAACCATCACCAGCTTTTTCACTACTTGCAAGCTTTGTAATCTCTTCATTTTGCGAAATCATATCACTGATGGCAGCTACCTTTACGACTTCATTAGATGAGGCTTGATTGAAGAAACTGATTCCAATCATCACAATTGGCAGGAAAAGCCCAATTAAGTAAGGAGGTTGAAGCTTTCTTGTCTTCAAGTAATGGCTGACTAACAATGCAAAAGAGCTGTTAACAAGCAGGATTAAGAACGTTAATAAGGCAAAACCGCCAAGCGCAAGTGGCTGCAATGTAACAGGATTATTCCATTGAGACTTACTAACAAGCACAAACCACCAATCTTTTGTAATGGGTGCTACAAATCGTAACCATTCAAAAGCTGTCCAAATGATTGGAATCATAAAGATTTTATAGCGTAGTGGTACTCTGTCTTCCAAGCTCTTTCCTAAAGAAAGAATCTCCGCAAATAGAAAGGCAACTAACAGGATTAAAAATAATCCTAACCACATTCCCATATATACGGGGTACCAATTGTGTACACCGATGGACCAAATAAGCGTCGTAATGAGAGCCAACCATTTCCTTTCTTTATATTCCAACCCTTCAAAAGCGACAAACAGAGGAACAAGTGCAATCCATGCCAAATACCACTGATTATAATTCGGCATACTAAGGACGATTAGTAAGCCTGACAGAATAGATAAGCTGATTCGTACGGTTCGATTCATCCTAGCCTCCAAATAAAATTTTTAGGTAAATTATACCATATAAAATAGTGGGATAACTCTGGAAATTTGTCTATAGATAATAAAGTTGTCTTCCTTTTTCATGAATTCCTTATCTCTTTCATAAATTGGTGTAAAGGTACATGCAAAGGGGAGATAAAATATGGCGCGCTCGACTCATAAGGAGCTTGAATATGCGATTGATGAAATAACGGAAATTGCGAAAGGGTTTGGGTTAGATTATTTTGATATGCGTTATGAAATCTGTCCGGCAGAAATCATTTATACGTTTGGTTCTTACGGAATGCCGACGCGTTTTTCTCATTGGAGCTTTGGCAAGCAGTTTCATAAGATGAAGCTTCAATATGACCTTGGCTTAAGCAAGATTTATGAGTTAGTCATTAACTCAGATCCATGTTATGCGTTTCTACTTGATACGAACAGCTTGATTCAAAACAAGCTTATTGTAGCCCACGTATTGGCGCATTGTGATTTCTTTAAGAATAATATTCGCTTTGTAAATACAAAGCGGGATATGGTCGAAAGTATGGCTGCTACTGCACAACGTGTTTCGAATTATGAGCATGAATACGGGAAGGAAGAAGTAGAGAAGTTCTTAGATGCGGTTCTAGCAATCCAAGAACATATTGACCCTTCGATTCTTCGCCCGCAGCTGGCTTGGTCGATGGAGGATGAAGAAGAGGAAGTTGAAGAGGTTCAAAAAACGCCATATGATGACTTATGGAAAATGGACCAGCGCAACAAACAAACAGAACAACCGAAGAAGAAAAAGAAGTTCCCACCAAACCCGGAAAAGGATATCCTTCTTTTCATTGAGGAGTACAGCCGTGAATTAGAAGACTGGCAACGTGACATTCTCACAATGATGCGTCAAGAAATGCTCTACTTCTGGCCGCAGCTCGAAACGAAGATCATGAACGAAGGCTGGGCTTCGTACTGGCATGCGCGGATTCTGCGTGAAATGGACCTTACAAGCGATGAATCGATTGAATTTGCAAAGTTGAACGCAGGGGTTGTGCAGCCATCTCGAACTTCAATCAACCCATATTATCTCGGCTTAAAGATCTTTGAAGATATTGAGGAACGATACAACAATCCAACAGAGGAAATGAAAAAGCGCGGCGTCGAACCAGATTCTGGACGCGAGAAGATGTTTGAAGTGCGTGAAGTTGAATCAGATATCTCCTTTATCCGCAACTATTTAACGAAGGACCTTGTGCTACGCGAGGATATGTATTTATTCCAAAAGCAAGGTAAGGATTATAAGATTGTTGATAAAGAGTGGAAAGGTGTCCGTGACCAGCTTGTCAATATGCGCGTGAATGGCGGCTTTCCATACATCACAGTAAATGATGGAGATTATTTAAAGAACGGCGAGCTTTACTTGAAGCATTGGTATGAAGATATTGAGCTTGATTTGAAATATTTAGAGAAAGTGCTTCCGTACGTACACCAGCTGTGGGGAAGAGCTGTTCATATGGAGACAGTGGTAGAGAAGAAGAATGTGTTGTTTACGTATGATGGGAAGAATATGCATCGGAAGTATTTGTAGGTTAAACAAACGTTGGATTAAGGGAGAGCTGCTGAGTATTCAGTGGCTTTTTTATTTATTTTTTTAAAGGAATGTGAAAATATACAAACTGAATCTTTATTCGACAAATCTCGAGTGGTGCGAGGCACTTAAACCAATTTATTGAACAACAGATCGAAAACATGAAAAATAAAATTGATAACATTAAGGAAGTATTGTCTAAACAACAATATTGGCTTCCAGTTTTACAAACATTGAAAAAAAGGAGAGAGACTATCTCAAACACTGAATGGCGTTTACTAATCACTGAAATCGTTGATTCACTTCTTATTTCAAAGCAGTCAAAATCCAAAACCAAATGCAAAATAGAATTGAAATTAAATTACGACTTATCTTCAATAAAATTTACATATTATGAATATTAAAATTGTCATAATTCCATGAAAATAATTGGAGGAATATGTAATTATTTGTAGAAATTACTCTATTAAATAAATTATTGGGGTGTTCTAATTGGAAAAAGCGAGTGAAAAAATAATAATCAAAAGTATAGTTGGTCCACTTCAAGCTGATGAGTTTTTTTATGATTCAGAAATAATCACCAACTATATATCATTAAAAGGGGAATCTTTAGTTGAAAGAGACCCTCTGATTGCAGCAATTTTGGATGGAGAAAAGCTAATTCTTACAGGTGTAAGAGGAACCGGGAAGACAATGGCTTTAAAAACATCTGAAGCTTTATTAAAACAAAACATAAAGAATAGATTTACAGGAGAGATTGAAAACCTCCCTGTTTCAATTTCTTTTGCAGGCTTCAAGAAAGAAGTTTCATTACAAGAAGAAACTGACATGAATGATGAAGAGTTAAAAATAGCTAAAGAAGTTTTTAGAGGTTATTTCTTTATGACCTTATTAGATGCTGTCTTAGGAACAATTGAAGAGTTGGAATTAGATAATAATGTGGCTTTTAATCTGTTTGGCATTAGGACTAAGCTAGGTATAAAAAAGGAAATAAATAAAGCAGTACAAACCTTTAGAACAATAGGTTTTAAGGAGTTAATTAGGTCTAAAACAAGTGGTGCTAATGTTGAAGCGGGTATCAATATAAAAGCAATAGAACTCAAATTTACTCCAGAGATGATTAATGGGGAAACAACACAGGAAGTAACTTTAAATGATATGCAAAAAACAGCACTATTTAAGAAAACTATAGAATCAATTTGCTCTGTCTATAGTATACAGAGAATTCAGTTGTTATTTGATGAAGTTTATTATTTGAAATTTTTACAACCAGAGTTTTTTGATATATTATTCGGATTTAGGAATTACAAAAAGGTAACTTTTGCTATTAGTGCATATCCCACATATATGGACTTAGGGGAAGATTTTGATATTCCAGATGATGCTAAGGAAGTAAATGTATCTTCAATTCTTTATAAACCCACTAAAATAGAGTTTGAACGACCTTTAATTAGATTAGTTGAATCAAGATTAAGTAATTTTGGAAATATGGATATCAAAGAAGCAATTACACTTGATGCACTAGAATATTTAATCTTATTAACAAATGGAAATCCAAGAATGTTATTACAAGCAATAGATTATATTTGGCAAAAGAATGCAAAGAAAATTCGAATTTCGAATATTACAAATGATATTCTTATATATATGGTTAATTCCTGGTATATAGATTTTATGAAGAAGCAAGCCAAAAGATATAAAACAAATATAAATAAAGTCGAAGACTTTTTGAAGGTTGTTATAAAACGCTTAAAAGAAAGAAATGAAAGAAGTGAAGTGGCAAGTACGTTTTTCCTAATATCTGATGATATAAAGCGATACTTTAATGATACAATTGATGTTCTCCATTACTCAAGAATAATAGATACATACAAAATTGGAGATTTTGGTGGAGGAACTTTTAATAAAGGTCAAACTTATTTTTTAAACCCTATGGTAGCTATATCATTTGGTGTTTTTTCTAAAAATCAAATATCCAACTTAGTAAGTCATATAAAAAATAGTATAGAAAAAGATCGAAAAATTCAGTTTGAGAATCTTGAAAAATTCTTAGTTGAATTTGAAGCTGGAAGAACATTATCATGCCCTAGATTTTTGGATGGTAATTGTGTTGATGCAAAATGTAAAGGGACTTACAGTGAAGAGTGGACTATATGCCCTTTCCATCCGGGATTAAGTCTTGAAGTAAGTGAAGATGATACAGGGGATGAACTGGAATTATTCGACACTAGTGTTTTAAATATCTCTAGCTTAATTCTAGAAAGATTGAAAGAAGCCGGAGTTTCTAAGTTACAGCATATTTTAGATCTTGGTTATGATGGACTAGTACAAATTAGTTACATAGGTGATGTTAGGGCAAGGAACATCCTTTACTTAACTAACGAATTTATTAATGACAATATTTAGTAAGTTATAATAAATCACTAAGCAAAATAAATCCTATAGATTTTTAAAACACCTTAACAAAACGAAGGCTGGGCTTCCTACTGGCATGCGCGGATTCTGCGTGAAATGGATCTTACAAGCGATGAATCGATTGAATTTGCAAAGTTGAACGCTGGGGTTGTTCAGCCATCTCGAACTTCAATCAACCCATATTATCTCGGCTTAAAGATCTTTGAAGATATTGAAGAACGATACAACAATCCAACAGAGGAAATGAAAAAGCGCGGCGTCGAACCAGATTCTGGACGAGAGAAGATGTTCGAAGTGCGTGAAGTTGAATCAGATATCTCCTTTATCCGCAACTATTTAACGAAGGACCTTGTGCTGCGCGAGGATATGTATTTATTCCAAAAGCAAGGTAAGGATTATAAGATTGTTGATAAAGAATGGAAAGGTGTCCGTGACCAGCTTGTTAATATGCGTGTGAATGGTGGTTTTCCTTATATAACGGTTAATGATGGAGATTATTTAAAGAACGGCGAGCTATATTTAAAGCATTGGTATGAAGATATTGAGCTTGATTTGAAATATTTAGAGAAAGTGCTTCCGTATGTTCATCAGCTGTGGGGAAGAGCTGTTCATATGGAGACAGTGGTAGAGAAGAAGAATGTGTTGTTTACGTATGATGGGAAGAATATGCATCGGAAGTATTTGTAGCGATAAGTCAATTATCAATTGAAAAGTGTCTTTTCTTTGTTATGGTGAGAGCCCACTGAAAAACATAAGTTTTTCAGTGGGCTCAAATAGTTAGGCTTTCTTTTCTTCTTATCGAATGCGCTGTTCTGAATCAATATCGAAAAAGTGTGCTTTGTTCATATTTAATGCTAAATCAATGCTATCTCCATTTTGGATATTAGTACGGGCATCTATACGAGCAACAAAGCTTTGGTCATTCACCTTTGTATATAAAATAGTTTCTGCTCCCATTAATTCTGCTACATCAATTGTACTTACGATCTTTGTAGCAGGACTTGATTCAATGAATACAGGTTCATCATGGATATCTTCAGGTCGAATACCCATTACAATTTCCTTGTTCTCATAACCTTGTTCGCGTAAAGCTTTCATTTTTCCCTCAGGAATTTCTATCTTTACATTGTCCATAACAAAGTGATTGTCCTGTAATGAACCTTTGAAAAAGTTCATCGCAGGAGAGCCAATGAAACCGCCAACAAAAACGTTTTCAGGGTTATCATATATTTCTTTTGGAGCTCCAACTTGTTGAATGACTCCGTCTTTCATTACAACAATACGAGTGGCCATCGTCATAGCTTCTGTTTGGTCATGTGTTACGTAAATCGTAGTTGTATTTAAACGTTGGTGTAGATTTGAAATCTCAGTCCGCATTTGAACACGTAGCTTAGCATCTAAATTTGATAAAGGCTCGTCCATTAAGAAGACCTTGGCATCACGAACAATCGCACGACCTAATGCAACACGTTGGCGTTGTCCACCAGAAAGTGCCTTAGGTTTTCTGTCTAATAATTTATCCAGACCTAAAATACGAGCAGCTTCTTGAACACGCTTGTCAATCTCAGATTTACTAAATTTTCGCAATTTAAGACCAAATGCCATATTGTCATATACATTCATATGTGGGTAAAGTGCATAGTTTTGGAAGACCATTGCTATATCGCGGTCTTTTGGATCGACATCATTTACGCGGCGGTCATCAATATAAAAGTCACCTTTTGATATTTCTTCTAAACCAGCAATCATTCGAAGTGTTGTTGACTTACCACAACCAGATGGTCCAACAAATACGATAAATTCTTTGTCTTGAATATGAAGGTTAAAATCCTCCACTGCCGTTACTTTATTATCATATATTTTATAAATATGCTCGAGTTTTAACTCTGCCATGTCATTACCCCCTAAAATGTTATCGCTTTCTTGGTATTCAGTTTAAAGAAAAGCGATAACAATTATAATGTGTAGGGTGCATGAAAAAGAAAATTTACTTTTGTGCAGGTTTGACAAAAAAGCAGCTGCTTCAAGTTGTCATTTTGCCTAAAATCGCTAAATAAACAGCAAATGCTCCTTTCATTTGTTTCACATCAATACCAGTTTTGTTAATAAATTTATCTATACGATATTGTAAGCTGTTGCGGTGGATATAAAGCTTTTGTGCCGCTTTTGTATTGTTTAAATTGCACTCGATATACACTTTTATGGTTTCAATTAAATCAGGATCAATGTCTTCAAGAATGTTTTGTGAGATTTCATTTGTTAATTGATAAGAGTCATGAAAATAAAGAAAAGGTATGGCATCTTCCAAGTAAATGACATCATCTTTTTTTAAATAAGGATATGCAGCGTGGAAACAATTTTTTTCCCATACATAGGCGTCTTTAATGGTTACTAATGAATCTCTTCTCTTTCCAACAAAAAGTGTAATTCTGCTATAGAAGTCAGCCATCAATGTTTGAATCATTTGTTGAATTGCAAAGTTATCAAGTCTTTCTTCACTATTTTGAATAATAATAATTCCTTCATATGGTGAAGTCCATAGGATTGTTAGCTGAGACGGTATAAGTCCCGAAATCGCTTCCTTAAAGTCAGTAGGATCAATAGAGGGCTGTGTTATATGAAAATAAAGGAATTGCACATGTTTTACATCAGATAATATGGAGGAAGGAGGAGAAGCATTAAACAAAATGTCGTCCCATATCTGTTCTGAATGAGACAATCGTGATTGGACATACGTAATCGGTGTTAAAAAAAGTGCCAATAAACTTTTATCATGCTCTGACAACGCCGTTCTTTTAATCCCTACCATCGTGCCATTGTCAAATGAGTACCAGTAATATTCCTCAGGCACATCACTTTTTCCTATAATTAAATTATCTTTATAATAACGTTGAAGATTTTCGAGAACCAAATTTATCCTCACCTTAAATTTAATATAAAAATTTATTTTATTATAACAATGTTTATAAATATCCTAAATGAATGGGGAGGTATTTTTTTAATACATTCTAAGAATAGTCTTTAAACAAAGGAAGAAAACAAGAATTTCTAAATATAAAAGTTATTTCTAATAAAACCACTATTGACTTGGTGTTATATCAACTATATAATCAAGTTACGAAAGCGCTTTCGTAATAGAAAAGGTGTTGAAGTTTATGGTTACTATATACGATATTGCTAAGAAAACTGGAGTTTCTGTCACAACAGTTTCTAAAGTACTAAATGATTATGATGATGTTAGTCAAAAAACAAAAAAGAAAATCTTAGAGGCTGTAGAGGAACTGGGATATCTACCTAATTCTCATGCTAGAACCTTAACAACGAAAAAATCATGGACTATAGGTGTGGTTTTTGTTGAATCGTTAGGGATTGGAATGAAACATCCATTTTTTAGCGCAGTGATAGAGAGCTTTAGAAAGAATGTAGAGACAGAAGGATATGACTTATTATTTGCATCTAGGAATATTGGTAACAAGAAGAAAAGTTATCTGAAACATTTTCAATATCGAGGTGTAGATGGAGTTGTTATCGTTTGTTCTACCTATAATGATGAGCAGGTACAAGAATTAATTGATAATCCACTTCCAACAGTGGTTATTGATTTGCAAAGTGACAAATCTAGTGTTGTTTACTCCGACAATATTAGTGGAAGTCAGCTGGCGGTTGAATATTTATATTCATTAGGCCATCGGAAAATTGCTCATATTGCTGGACACCCTTCTACTTACGCAGGAGAACAAAGACAAATAGGTTTTATCCAAGCTATGAAAGATTTAAATTTGTCTGTTCCAGAAGAATACATTGTAGATGGTAAGTATTTTTCAAGAGATAGTGGTTATGAGGCGATGAAAAAACTCTTACAGTTAAATTCTCCGCCTACAGCTATTTTCGCAGCAGGCGATAATTTAGCAATTGGAGCGATAGAGTCAATTAGAGATAGTGGTTATGAGGTACCAAGAGATTTCTCGATAGTTGGATTTGATGATATCGAACTTTCACAATATGTGAACCCACCATTAACTACTATTAAACAAAATACCGATATAATTGGAAAAGAAGCAGCAAAACTCTTGATCAAACAAATTATCAATAATGGAAAAAATGTTGAAAGTATAAGTGTTCCAGTGCATTTAGTGACTAGGAAATCGTGTAGCGAAATAGGATGATTTTTTGAATTTTTCGAAACCGATTTCATTTTTTTAAATCGAAAACGAAAGCGGTTTCGAAAAATAAAAATAAAATTAAATAAGTGTAAAATCGTGTTAAATTATTTTTTCGAGAGTTTCGAAACCGGTTTAGTAATCTTTTGGTTTATTGTATTTTGATGGCTTTAATAAATGGAGGGACTAAGAATGAAGAAGTTATTAAGTGTTATTTTAACTCTTTCTTTAATGGTTGGTATTTTCGCTGGTTGTTCATCAGATAAGTCACCAAGTTCTAGTGAAGGCTCTGACAAATCAGATAAAGTATTGAAAGTTTGGTCTTTCACAGATGAATTGAAGAAGCCAATCACAACATTTGAAGAAAAGCATGGTGTGAAAGTTGAGTTAACAATAGTTCCGATTGCTGATTACCCAACGAAACTTAAGCCAGTGCTTGAAAGTGGTGTTGGTGCCCCAGATGTATTTACAGGAGAAATTGCATTCTTAAAACAATGGACAGACCGTAACTATTGGGAGAATTTATCTGAGGAGCCTTATAACGTAGATGAGTGGGAAGAGGAATACATTGATTATGTGTTTGACTTAGGAAAAGATTCTGAAGGTAATGTAAAAGCACTATCTTGGCAAACGACTCCAGGTGGTATTTATTACCGTCGAAGTATTGCAAATGAGGTTTTAGGTACAGAAGATCCTGATGAAGTAGGGAAGATGATGTCTTCTTGGGATGGGTTGTTTGAAGTAGGAGAAAAATTAAAAGAAAAAGGTTATCGTTTATTCCCTGATGAAGGAGCGATTCGTTGGTTTTCAAAAAGTGAAGACCCGCAGCCTTGGGTGAATGAAAACAATGAATTAGTGATGACACAAGCAAAATTAGATTATTTCGATCATGCAAAGAAATTGCGTGAGAAGGATTATACAGCATTTGCACCTGAATGGTCACCATCATGGTTTGCGGCTATGAATGGCCCAATTGCCTACAATGGTGGATGGGACGAGGTAGATGAAAGTGCTAGTGACAAAACAGAAGTTTTCTCTTATGCATTACCAACATGGGGATTACACAGTGTACTTAAGGTGAACGCGGAAGATACTGCTGGTGACTGGGCTGTCACAACAGGTCCTGCACCATATTTCTGGGGTGGTACTTGGTTAGGGATTTATAGTGGTTCTGAGAAGAAGGAATTAGCTTGGGAATTTGTGAAAATGATGACGCATGATAAAGAGTTCTTAAAAGAGTGGTCATTAGAAACTGGAGATGTTTTAGCATATCTTCCTGTAACGAATGAAATTAAAGATGATTTTAGCGAGCCTTTCTTAGGTGGGCAAAATAATTATACATTCTTCTTAGAACAAGCAAAAAAAATCGAATCAGGGATTGTAACAAAGTATGACCAGCAAATTGATACGTTACTTGGAGCAAAAGTTCTTGAATATGTAGATGGAAAAATGACGAAAAAAGAAGCAATTGAAGCCTTTTATAAAGAAGTAGAAAATGCATATCCAAATATAAAAACACCAAAGTAAGAAAGTTGAAAACAAAGAAAGGGATAGAAGGGTGGAGTGTCTATCCCTTTTTCTTGCATCATGAGGAAAGAAGGAGTGCTTTATGAAGAAACTAGACTATAAAGGTTATTATTTTGTAGCTCCATTTTTTATAATCTTTCTCGTGTTTAATGTCTATCCAATACTATTAACATTTTATTACACATTCACCCATTATGAAGGATATGGAAAACCTGAATTTATTGGGTTAGCAAACTATATCCGCATCTTTTCAGATAGTTATTTCTTAGAGGCATTCATCAATACGTGGAAAATTTGGGGCTTGAATTTTGCATTGCAATTAGGAATAGCTTTACTATTGGCTGCGTTATTTTCTGATCTTCGGTTTAAAATTAAGGGGCTTGGCTTTTTTAGAGCGATATTTTACTTGCCTAACTTAATTACGATAAGTTCGGTTGCCATTCTTTTTAACATTATGTTGGATTGGCATTATGGAACAATTAACCAATTTTTGATAAAGATCGGTCTTATATCTTCACCTATTAATTGGTTAAATCAACCGTTTACGGCTCAAGTTTCAGTTTCATTAATTTTAACTTGGATGTGGTTTGGCTACACCTTTATTGTCTTAATGGCTGGGGTATCAGGTATATCAAAAGAATACTATGAAGCAGCACTTATTGATGGTGCAAATAGGTGGCAAACGTTTATTTATATTACGTTACCTTTACTCAAACCAATTATGCTATATGTGATGATCACCTCTCTAATCGGTGGCCTTCAATTATTTGATTTACCAATGCTTCTAACAGATGGTCTAGGAAAACCAGATGGCGCTTTAAATACAATGGTTCTATACCTTTATAATCAAGCATTTAGGTACAATAACTATGGATACGCTGCAACAATCGCTTATATGTTATTTTTAATCACTGTTATTTTCTCAGCTATTACATTTAGATCTATGTATCGCGATGTAAAAGTTACAAAAAAGAGAGGTAAAATAAAATGAATGCAAAAAAAAGCTTCGTTAAGCTGATTATATATGTTCTCTTAACATTATTAGCGATTATTAGCTTTATTCCATTTTATATGATGATTATTAATGCTACTCGTGAAAATAAAGACATTTTAATGGGCTTTTCTTTTTTACCAGGTAGTAATTTGGTTGAAAACTACAAAACAATGATAGATTATGTAAATATTTGGGCTGGTTTTAAGAATAGTTTAATTGTATCTGTATCAGTAACTGTTTTAAGTGGTTATTTTTCCGCTCTAACCGCTTTTGGTTTTACTGTATATAATTTTAAGGGTAAAAATCTATTATTCACCTTGACGCTAGTAATGATGATGGTACCTGGGCAATTGGGGTTAATCGGATTTTATGAATTGAATAAAACAATTGGAACACTTGATACGTTTATTCCATTAATTGTTCCTGCAATTGCAAGTCCATTTGTCGTGTTCTTTCTAAGACAATACCTTGCTTCTACTTTGCACCCTTCATTAATTGAAGCAGCTCGCATGGATGGAGCTAGTGAATTAAAAATCTTTCATTCCATTGCGCTTCCAATGATGATGCCAGGTGTAGCAACGATGTCGATTTTTACATTCATCGGTTCATGGAACAACTATATTTTACCATTAGTCGTAATTTTTTCACCGGAAAAATACACGTTACCAGTATTAATGGGATTCTTAAAAGGTTCTCAAGTAGCCCAAAATCTAGGTTCCTTGTATCTTGGAATTGCTATTTCTGTCGTTCCAATTATGATCGCGTTCCTATTCTTATCAAAATACATTATTAGCAGTATTTCAGCAGGATCAGTTAAAGGATAAACATAGTGGGGGGAAACAATAGTGAATTTTTCAAAAGATTTTATTTTTGGTACGGCAACTTCTTCATATCAAATTGAAGGGGCAGTTAGAGACGGCGGAAGAACTCCTTCTATCTGGGATACGTTCTCTGAAATTCCTGGGAAAGTATTGAATGGAGATACTGGAGAAATCGCTTGTGACCATTATCACCGACTTGAAGAAGATGTTGAGCTTATAAAAAGCTTAGGAGTAGACTCTTATCGCTTTTCCATTGCTTGGCCAAGAATTTTTCCGAAAGAGGGTGAATATAACCCTGAAGGAATGGAGTTTTATCGGGAATTATCTATTAAATTGCGAGAAGCAGGTATTAAGCCTTTCGTTACAATATACCATTGGGACATGCCACAGTGGGCTTATGAGCAAGGTGGATGGGTGAGCAGAAACTCTGTTCAGTGGTTCAAAGAGTTTGCCGAAAAATGCTTTATAGAATTAAATGATTATGTCGAAATGTGGATTACGCATAATGAACCTTGGTGTGCAGCATTATTAGGATATCACCAAGGCGTGCATGCACCTGGTCATAAAAATATGGATGAAGCTGTAAGAGCGGCTCATCATATTATGTTATCACACGGTGAAGTGGTGAAACTGTATAAAGAAGAGTTAAAGCTTCATAAGGCAATTGGAATCACGCTAAATCTTTCACCAGTGTATGCGGCAAGTGAAAGTCAAAACGACCAATTAGCTGCTAATAATTTTGATGGGTATCTTAATCGCTGGTTTTTAGACCCGATTTTCAAAGGGAAATACCCAACAGATATGATGAATTTATTTTCAAAATATGTCCATTCATATGACTTTATCCAACCAGGAGATATGGAATTAATATCTTATCCCTGTGATTTCTTAGGTATTAATTTTTATAATCGACAATTAATAGAGTTTAGCTCGGCTGCTGATTTCTTATTCACACCAGCTTATTCTGATTATCCTAAATCAGGTATGGGGTGGGATATTTCACCGAAAGAGTTTAAAGAATTAATTTATAGGTTGCGAAAAGAATATACAGAACTTCCGATTTTCATTACAGAAAACGGTGCAGCTTTTGATGATGTGTTAGAAGAGGATGGTAGTGTGCATGACCACGAACGTGTAGGCTACATGGAACAACACATTAAAGCGGTTGGCGAACTAAACCAAGAAGGGTTCAATATTGCTGGTTATTATTTATGGTCATTATTGGATAATTTTGAATGGGCTTTTGGATATGAAAAGCGTTTTGGTATTACGTTCGTTGATTTTAAAACGCAAAAAAGGTACTTAAAAGATAGTGCAAAACGTTATGCTGAAATTGTGAAGAATAGAAAAGTTTAAATTTTTTTGAAGAGAAACGAAACCGGTTTCAGGAGTTGATATAAATGGGTTATACCCCGAAAAAAGATCGTTATGAAAAGATGAAATATAACTATTGTGGTAAAAATGGGTTGAAACTGCCTGCTATATCATTAGGTTTATGGCACAACTTCGGAGCGCATGATGATTTTGAAAATGCTAGAGAGATGATCCATACTGCCTTTGATTTAGGAATTACACATTTTGATCTTGCAAATAATTATGGGCCTCCTGCTGGAAGTGCTGAAAAAACGTTTGGTCAAATTTTAAATAATGACTTAAAAGGGTATAGGGATGAGTTGTTAATATCTACTAAAGCTGGTTATGGCATGTGGGAAGGTCCTTACGGAGACTGGGGCTCGAGAAAGTACCTTATATCTAGCCTTGATCAAAGTTTGAATCGATTAGGGTTAGACTATGTAGATATTTACTATTCTCATCGACTTGACCCAAACACTCCCCTTGAAGAAACAATGGCAGCACTTGATCATGTAGTGAGGCAAGGGAAGGCACTGTATGTTGGAATATCAAACTACCCTGCTGAAGAGACGAAGCGTGCTTCTAAAATTCTAAAGGAACTAAAGACACCTTTTATTATTCATCAGCCTGCCTATTCAATGTTCAACCGCTGGGTAGAAAATGGATTAACAAATGTTCTAGAAGAAGAAGGCCTTGGAGCGATTGCCTTTCAGCCACTAGCACAAGGGCTTTTAACAAATAAGTATCTACAAGAGGTACCCAAAGACTCAAGAGCTGCGAGTGACAGTGTTTTTCTAAACAGAAATGATTTATCTGAAGACAAGTTGTTAAAGGTTAGAAAGTTAAATGACCTTGCACATAAAAGAGGGCAAAGTCTTGCACAAATGGCAATCGCTTGGGTGTTAAATAAAAAGTCGATTGCTTCAGCCTTAATTGGAGCAAGTCGAGCAAGCCAAATTGTTGAGAATGTGGAGGCTTTAAATCATCTAGAATTTAGCAAAGAGGAATTAGAGCAAATCGATGCGCTCACAAATAGTTAATTGTTTTAAAGCTTAGGAGTGTTGAACTTATGACAGAGGTACGTGTGATACTAACGACTAAAGATTCAGATAATCGTTTGACAGAACAACAAAGTCTACAGCTTAAATCAAATCCATCAGGGCATGTTGATATCAATATTGATCGTTTAGAAACCTATCAAACGATTTTAGGTTTCGGTGGGGCATTTACAGAAGCAAGTGCCTATACATTATCGCAAATGTCTAGTGATAAGAGACAAGAAGTATTAGATAGCTATTTTGATCAAAAGAATGGTTTAGGATATACGATTGGACGCGTACACATTCATAGCTGTGATTTTGCACTAGAAAATTATACGTATGTGGAAGACAATGATATCGAGCTTAAAACGTTTAATATAGAAAGAGATCATAAGTGGGTGCTTCCTATGATTAAGGATGCGATGAAAGTAAAGGGAAGTAGGATTCCATTACTTGCGTCGCCTTGGAGTCCGCCAGCTTGGATGAAAACAAACCAGGAAATGAATAATGGTGGGAAGCTTTTACCAGAGTATATGAATACTTGGGCATTATACTATACAAAATTTATTGAAGCATATCGAAATGAAGGTATGGATATTTGGGGAATTACTGTACAAAATGAGCCTGCTGCAACGCAAGTATGGGACTCATGTATTTATACAGCTGAGGAAGAGCGTGACTTTGTGAAAAATCACCTTGGTCCAATCATGCATGAAAATGGGTATGATGATGTGAACATTATCATCTGGGACCACAATCGAGATATTATTGTCGAACGTGCTTCAACAGTATTAGAAGACCCTGAAGCGGCAAAGTATGTATGGGGCACGGGGTTACATTGGTATGTGAGTGAAGAATTCCATAAAGTTGGCGAAGTTCATGAAAGATTCCCTGACAAACATTTATTATTTACAGAAGGCTGCCAAGAAGGTGGCGTAAAGCTTGGGGAATGGTTTACTGGTGAGAGGTATGGTCGCAATATGATTGGCGATTTAAATAACTGGGTCGAAGGATACTTAGACTGGAACATGGTGTTAAATGAAGAAGGCGGTCCAAATCATGTCCAAAACCTTTGTGATGCGCCGATTATTGCAGATACAAAAACAAACGAGCTGCACTATAATAGTTCGTTTTACTATATTGGCCATTTTAGTAAATACATTCGACCTGGAGCTGTAAGAATAAAAGTCAATAATGAAAATCTTCATCTACAAACAACTGCCTTCTTAAATGAAGATGGCACCATAGCAATGGTGGTTATGAATGAAACGGATGAACATAGAAGCTTCTCGGTTGGCTATAACAAAGATAGCTTTCAAACGAATCTACCTCCACATTCTATAGCAACCTATCTATTTGAAAAATAATGTGGTTATGATCCTGAAAAGAGGGGGAACAACTTGTGGCAAACAATAGATATTCATTCGATCTACAGAAAAGATTTGTAATCGAGGACTATGATAAAGCCAAAACGTTTTCGAGCTTTTTACCAGGCATAGCAGGTGTTAAAGGTATACCGATGTGGACATTTTATGTAAACCGAGGACAAGGGATCTGTAGTTTTGGTGTGAAGGATAAACATTCACCAATTATGGAATTTTCACCTGCAAATATTGCGTATAAAAATGTGGCAGCTAGTGGATTTCGAACTTTCATTAAATTAAAAAATGAAAACAGAGTCATTGAGCCTTTTTCACCAGCGCCAAACAATCCGAAGATTAAAAGAACAATGTATGTTCAAGCGAATCAGTTAACGATTGAAGAAGTAAATGAAATAGAGGCTCTTAAAGTAACGGTTCACTATTTTCACATACCTGAAGCGAATTTTGCCGGATTAGTTCGTAAAGTGGAAGTAACAAACCTTAAGGGTGAAGAAATTCAGGTAGAAATACTCGATGGTATGCCAGAACTTCTGCCTTATGGTGTGGAGAATGCAGCGTACAAAGAAGTTGGTAACCTCTTAAGAAGTTGGATGGAAGTGTATAACCTTGAAAATCAAATTCCATACTTTCGTGTTCGAGCAAGTATAGGAGATGAGGCTGAGGTTAGTGAAGTAACGAGCGGGCATTTCTACTTAACGTTTACTGATGAAGAAAAGCTCATAACACCGATTGTAGATGCAGAGATTATTTTTGGAGAGGACCAATCTCTTCAAAATGCAGAGTATTTCATGAGTCATTCTTTAGAAGAAATAACTTCCTCCCCTCAAGTGACAGCGAATAAAGTACCGTGTGGCTTCACACCGGTTAGTCGTACGATAGGATCTAATGAAATGATTACAGTTTGTAGTATCATTGGTCATGTTTCGGATATAGAAATGATCCATAGTCAAGTCGATGAGATTATAAAAATGACATACATTAATGAAAAGCAACAGCGAGCAAATGAGCTAATTCGAACATTAACAGATTCAATAAAAGCATCTACTTCATCGGATATATTTGATGAATATACGCGGCAAAGCTACCTTGATAATGTGCTGCGTGGTGGTTATCCATTCCTTTTGGAGAATGGAAAAGACGGTTTTGTATATCACCTGTTTTCAAGGAAGCATGGTGATTTAGAACGTGACTATAACTTCTTCTCGATTGCTCCTGAATATTATTCACAAGGTAACGGTAATTTTCGTGATGCCAATCAAAATAGAAGAAATGATATTTACTTCAACCCTAAAGTAGGAAGCTTTAATGTCAAAATGTTCATGAGCTTAATTCAAGCTGACGGTTATAATCCATTATCTGTTGAAGGTTGTTCTTTTACAATTAAGAAGGAGTATGAAACTCACCTATCTGGTTTATTCGCGCGATATGTGCACAGCCATAAGGCAGAACTTGCAAAACTATTAGCGAAGAATTTTACACCTGGAAAGGTTGTCAACTTTTTATATAACGAAAAGGTTCAATTAGCCGTATGTGAAGAAGACTTTCTCACCGAAGTATTAAAACTCTCAGAGCAGCATATCGAAGCAAGCTTCGGAGAAGGGTTTTGGATAGACCATTGGACGTATAACTTAGATTTAGTTGAAAGCTATTTGGATATTTACCCTGACCAGCTTGAAGATTTTATGTTTAATGATAACAGTTATACGTTTTTTGATAGTCCTGCTTATGTTCTTCCAAGAAATGAGAAGTATGTCTTATCGAAAGGTAAGGTAAGGCAATATGGAGCTATTCTTGAAGATGAACAAAAGATGGAGAAGCTGGGTATATCACTAAACGATACGAATTGGTTGCGCACGAATAATGGGTTAGGTGACATATATGAAACTAACTTATTTGTGAAATTGCTTTCCTTAGCCTTAAATAAATTTGCTACATTAGATCCTTATGGAATGGGTATTGAAATGGAAGCAAACAAACCGGGTTGGAATGACGCAATGAATGGCCTCCCTGGAATATTTGGCTCAGGGATGAGTGAGACGTTTGAATTGAAGCGAGTTGTTCAATTTATTGCTTCAACCATTGAACAAGTGGAGGATCGTGCTGTTAACATCCCTATGGAAATCAATACGTTTATGAATGATGTGTACAAAAATCTAGTTGAATCCCGTGTACGTAAGATGAGCGATTTCGAATATTGGGACGCTATTTCAAAAGCAAGAGAAACTTATCGTAAGTCGATTCGATTTGGTATTGATGGGCAAGAAGAACAAGTTACGCTTCATGAAATAAAAACAATTTGTGAAACGTTTCTATGGAAGTTGAACGTAGGAATAGAGAAGGCGAAAGAGCTTGGAAAGGGACTTTATCCAACTTATTTTTCTTTTGAAGCTGTTGATTATGAAGTAATGGAAGGTGAAGTTAGTCATTACGGATTACCGAAAGTAACAGTAAAGGAATTCAAAGTATCGGTACTTCCATCTTTTCTAGAGGGGCCGGCACGTTCATTTAAAACCCTCCAAAATATCGACAGTGCGAAAGAGCAATATGAAAAAATCAAAGCGTCGGACTTATATGATAAGCATATTAAGATGTATAAGACATCAGTGAGCTTAGACAGCCAATCACATGAAATAGGCAGGATTAAGGCGTTCACCCCTGGATGGTTAGAACGGGAATCAGTTTTCTTACACATGTCTTATAAATATTTGCTCAGCTTATTAAAGACAGGGCTGTACGAAGAGTTCTTTAATGAAATGAAAACATCACTCATTCCATTTATTGACCCAGCGATGTACGGAAGAAGTATACTTGAGAATTCATCCTTTATTGCCACCTCTGTCAACCCTGATCCATCCGTTCATGGGAGAGGGTTTGTCGCACGACTAAGTGGCTCAACAGCTGAATTCTTAAGCATGTGGACGTACATGATGATTGGAAAGCAGCCTTTCAAAGTCGAAGAAGATACTCTCACCTTATCTTTCTCACCGGCTTTACCAGGATGGCTCTTTAAAGAGGATGGTGTTTTATCTTTCAGATTCCTTGGACAAACAGAGGTAGTCTATCATAATGAAAGAAGAATGAACACATACGGCGCGAATAAGCCACAAATCAAATCATTCATTTTACATGATAAAAATGGAAATAAGAAAGAAGTGGATAATTTCTGTATTCGTGGTGAAGACGCTTTTGCGATTAGAGAAGGAATGTATGAAAAGATCGAAGTATTTATGGGGTAAGTCAAAACACTTACATTAAAAATTGAACGAAATATAACAAACAACAGTCTTCCTATACAAGAAATAAGGAAGGCTGTTGTTTATTTTACAAGGTTTTTAAATGTGTACAAGTTGCTCGTACAATTTCTCAGCTTCTGCTACATCCTTTGTACCATGCAGAAGAATTCTCCCATCGGAAAAAACAACGATGCGCTTACTTTCTGACAGCTTTGCATGAATGATATGTTCATTTGCTTTAATATGTGTAGTCATTGAAGCAAGGTTCTTTTCAATGAGTGAGCGGTTTAGCTGTTGACTTTGGCTTGGGCGAATTTGGATCGTATCTCGACCGCAAAGGATAGCTAAGTCTGTTTGTTTTTGTGTATTTAAAAATGGATAGGTGGGCTGACTACCACACGAAGAACAGTCAGCTTTTTTTAGACCTTCCATCTGAAGTGATGATGTATGGTTTTTCCACAAGTCTGTATACAATAAGGTTTTGCGGATTTTGTCTTCATTTCCAGTTAATAGTTTCATTGCCTCGTTTACTTGATGAGCAGTTACCCATTGAATAGTTGGTGAAATAATGCCGACATTATCACATGTTTCAGCTTGATTAGGCAGGGTTTCAGCCATGCAAGAAAGGCATGGAGTGACTTTGGGAATAATCGTGTAGGTTAACCCTGTACTTCCTGTGGCTCCGCCATAAATCCATGGAATTTGTTGTTTTTGCGATATGTCGTTAATAAGAAAACGTGTTTCAAAGTTATCTGTAGCATCCATGATAAGATCGACAGTTGTTATGGAAGAGGACTTCACATAGTCAAAAAAGTCCGTAACAATTGGCACGATCTCAACTTCACGATTAATCTCTTGCAGACGGTGCGATGCGGCGATTGCTTTTGGGGCCCCTGCCGCTGCATCAGCTTCGGTGTATAGTTGCTGGCGTTGGAGGTTGCTCCATTCAACATAATCGCGGTCGATGATTGTTAGCTTGCCAACACCAGAACGTGTTAGCATTTCAGCAATACTCGTACCAAGTGCACCTGCACCAACCATCAGTACATGACTGCTTGCAAGCTTTGTCTGTCCAGTTTCACCAATTTGTTTGAAAAGAATTTGTCTTGAATACCGGTTATGATCCAATCGTGCTCATTCCTTCTTGTGGACTGCTTGCGACAGCATATTCTTTCATTGGAATTCTTCCAGATTCATAGCCAAGGCGGCCTGCTTCAACAGCAAGCTTCATTGCTTTTGCCATGCCGATTGGGTCTTTCGCTCCTGATACAGCTGTGTTCAGCAGGACACCATCAGCGCCAAGCTCCATCGCTTGGGCGGCATCAGATGGAGTGCCGATACCGGCATCGATAATAACAGGGACATCAACCGATTCAATAATATATTTCAAGTACGTATCATTTACAATTCCTTTTCCTGTTCCGATTGGCGAAGCACCAGGCATAACTGCATGAACGCCTAATTGAGCAAGCCGTTTTGCAAGAACGAGATCGTCTGAAATATAAGGAAGAACGATAAAGCCCTCATCTAACAGTGTTTCACATGCTTTGTAGGTTTCGAGCGGGTCAGGAAGAAGTGTGCGGTCATCACCAATTACTTCCACTTTGACCATGTCGCATAACCCTGAAGCCTTCGCCAGCTTAGCAATTCTGACGGCTTCTTCAGCGGTTGCGGCGCCTGCTGTGTTTGGTAGAAGTGCAAAGCGGTGTAAGTCAAGTTGTTCTAAGAAGTTTGGCTGGTCTGGTTGTGAAATATTTAACCGCCTTACTGCGAATGTGAGAAGCTCTGTTCCTGAAGCATCAATTGCTTGCTTTTGCGTTTCTAAATCTGGGAATTTACCTGTTCCTAATAACAAACGTGAATTTAACTCATATGAACCGATTTTTAACATCTCATCCACCTCCGACAAAATTAACGATTTCAATTGAATCGTTTTCCTTTATAACTTGTTTGGTATAACTTTCTTTTTCAATAATTTGTTTGTTGTGTTCGACGACAATGATTTTCTGACCGAGCTTATAATGCTGAACTAGGTCATCAATTGTTTGGACAGTAGCGGGTACTTCCACATTTTCTCCATTTACGATGATTGTCACGTTGTTCACCTCCTAACGAGTGCTTGAGACGGGGAGAAGGCAGATAAGTCAATGTCTACATCCCTCCCATTAATGAGAGCGGCAATCACTGACCCTGTCGCAGCACTTAATAAAATGCCATTGCGGTGGTGGCCGAATGCATACCATAACCCCTCTACATGTGCGGACTGGCCGATGTATGGTAAATGTGTTGGCGTCGTTGGGCGAAGTCCAGCCCAAACTCGTTCAAGCTGTGCTTCTCCTAAAGCCGGAAGTAGCGAACGTGCTGCACCAAGTAGTTGATAGATTCCATTAACAGTAGGAGTCGTATCGTAGGAATATGGTCTTTCAGTTGCACCGACAAAAATGGTATCCGCTGTCTTCGGTGTTAAATAACATGCCTCTGAGAAAAGGGTTGTCGACAGAATAGGCTGAGAAACCTTTAATGACAATGCTTCACCTTTAAGCGGGTATAGTTCAACGTCATCTCGAATAAGTGAAGGGTTTTTACTCCAAACGCCGCTTGCAATGACAACATGGTCTGCTGTGTATGTCCCTTTAAGTGTTTTTACCCCTTGAGCTTGGTGATCTGTTTCGACTAACTCAAGCACCTCTTGAAATTCTTCAATCGTAGCGCCGTATTTTGTTGCTCCTGCTGCTAGCGCTCTTACTAGTTGAGTTGCTGTTACTTGTGACTCGTTAGGGAAATACAGTCCTCCTAAGATAGAATCTGAAAGACACGGTTCTAACTCTAAAAGTTGCTCATTTGTTAATAGTTCAGCATGCTCGCCTTGCGAAGTTTGCCACGCTTTGATTTTGGAATATTGCGTCAACTCATCTTCTGAAAATGCTGGTTTTATGGCCCCGGTTCTTCGATAACCGACATCAATTCCTGTAAGTTCTTTTAATTCAGAAACAAGTTCTGGGAACAGCTGCATGCTTTGCTTTGCTAAGGGATAGAGTGGATTGAACTCGGTCAATTCAGCTTGAATGCCTAACATTCCCGCTGCTGCTGAAGAAGATTTAAGCCCAACTTGGTCTTTTTCCAATAACAAAACTTTATGACCTTCCTTTGCTAAGTAAAAGGCAGTGACACAGCCAATCACACCGCCGCCGACAATTATGACATCGAATTTTTTTAACATTTAACTCCAACCTTTTATCATAGTATGTATTTGCTTAGCTATTTTTTGTGGTTCTGGGTGTTCCATTATTCCGTTCATCATTGCAAAGCCAGATGCTCCAGAAGCTTTTACTTGATGTAGGTTTTTAATGCTGATTCCACCTATCGCAATAATTGGTTTTGTAGTCGCAGAACAGAGTTGATGAAGGGCTTGGACACCTCTAGGCGTCATATTTTCTTTACTAGCCGTTTCAAAGATATGACCAAACATGAAGTAATCTGCTTGTTGCTTCGCTCTAGCACTTGAGAGTGAATGAATGGAAGCACCGACTGTTAGTTTTGGAAAGTGCTTTTTAATCGCTGAAAGATTCTCGATTCTTTCAGGGAGATGGACACCACCAAGTGAATAAGTTGCTGCTATTTCAGCATGCGTATTGAGAATGACTTTTGATAAAGGGAAATTCACCTGTTTTAGGTGTTCAATCCAAGTTTCGATTGTATGCTGGTCTAGGTGTTTTTCACGAATGTGAATATAATCAATGAAGGGTTCAATTTGTTGCAGGATACATCTTGCTTTGGAAAATGGTTGCTTTCCATTTGTAATGACATGAAACTCCATTAATGTCCTCCTTGTACGCAAAAAAGCCGCTTTCCAAAGGGAAGCGGCTGTCATATACGCAAATTAAGCATACAAAATCGTTCAACTTCCCTCCGCTGGTCTAAACCAGATCAGGTTCAAAGAGTTCGGAATCATCCGTCTCAGCCCGAAGGCACCCCTAGTGAAATACTATTATTTAATTTTGATATTATAATAGCATTAAACGTTTTCAAGTACAACCCTTTTTGTCTTAACAGCTGTAAAGTCTAGGTGTTTTTCAGGGGAGTTTGTTTACATAACTGTTCAATTAACGTTTTGATATAAGGGTGCTCAAATTCAGCTGAGTGCTCTAAGCGATAGAGTTGACTCCATAGAGAATTGTAGGTGCTTTTGAATTTATGATCGATTTTGTTGTTAAAATATCGCTCTACTGCCGAAAGACGCCATTTAGCAAACTTTCGGTATTCTTCTTTGTTTGGCAATTCTCCCATATCGACCTTTAAAATAATTTCGTTGACTTCGTGTAGCCATGTTTCTACATCTGTTTCTGTAGGGTTCGCTACATTTTGATGGATATTAACCAACATAGTAACTCCTTTCCTTCAGTAATCCAGTTCTTTTTTATTAATAATATGTTAATTATATATATTACAGTAAAAAACATTTAAATTTTACTATTTTTATAATATTTCTGTTTTTTTCTTAATGAAATACGCTATATTTTATGAATGTACAAAAACGAAGCTATTTTTGATAAGATAAATAAGGAAAAGAATTGTTTCATAAACTCCATCTGCGGATGGAGAAGCGGAATTTTTGAGGGATTTTATTCTCTTTTTCGTTCGCTCCTTGTTTCTTAGACAAGGGGCTTTTTCTGTTTATAGAAAGGTGTGAAGAGGTTTGCAGAAGTATCTATTACCTTCATTGCAATGGTTTTTATTTATTATTTCTGGAAATATCGTCGCTCCAATTGCGATTGCATCAAGTTACGGGATGTCGCCAGAGCTAACCATTGAATTTATATCGAGGACGTTTATTGTGTTAGCAGTATCAGGGCTCTTGCAAGTAATGTTTGGCCATCGTTTACCAATTAATGAAGGACCTGCTGGGCTATGGTGGGGGATTTTCACCTTATACTCCAACCTAGGGTTAGTGTTATTCGGCTCAACTGAACAGACATTGCAAGTTTTAGAGTTCTCTTTACTAATTAGCGGCGTTATCTCGATCGGGCTCAGTATGTTTGGGTTGATTGATAAGCTTTCAAACTATTTTTCTCCTGCTGTAACAGGGACTTATTTGTTATTACTAGTCGCTCAGTTAAGTGGTTCATTTTTGAATGGAGTGTTAGGAGTTGAAGGGAAAGAAGGGCAAATATCGCCAACCTTCGCAGTTGTTTCTCTCGTATTGGTTGCGGTTGCATTTGTCTTTTCTACACACCATAAACTAAAGAAAATAGGTATTATCGGAAGTCTATCAGTTGGATGGCTTATGTTTATCGTATTTGGGTTAGCGGAGAAGGTGAAATTACCTGATTCGATTGTTAGTATTCCGAAAGTATTTGCATTTGGCATACCTCACGTAGATTGGAGTGTGGTGCCTACTGTTGCTGTCATCACGCTTTTGTTAATCACAAACATGCTTGCAAGTGTCAAAATTGTAGAAAGCGTGTTGAAGATGGAAAAAGTGAAAGTAGAAGATGTTTCTCTTAAGAAGACCGGCGTTTTCATGGGTGTTGGGCAAATACTTGCTGGGTTGTTTTCTGCAATTGGACCTGTTCCGATCTCTGGGTCTGGAGGATTTATTGCTTCAAGCAGAATAACAAGTAAAATCCCATTTATAATTGCATCTGCCCTGATCATTGTTGGAAGCTTGTTTACTCCTTTTATTGCCTTTATTTCAGCGCTTCCACCAGCAGTTGGATACGCAGCTATCTTTCCGGTATTTGCAGGTATGACATCGTTAGGGATTAAAGAATTGCTTCAAGCTGCCGATGTAGAGAGTACGATAAAGAAAGTTGGCTTCCCACTCTTTGTAGGGATCGGGGTTATGTTTGTCCCGTCTGAAGCTTTTTCTTCATTACCAGCTATCATTGGTTCCGTCCTTAGCAATGGATTGGTCCTTGGTACGTTAATAGCCTTAATAATTGAAGTAGTAAGTTCAAATGATAATTAATAGATAGGCTGCTAGGTAAACTAGCAGCTTTTTCATATATTTGTCGAATGATGTAAATAGTTGAAAATTGTTTGTACAATTTTCCTGGTTAAAAAGTTATAATAGTAATAACTATGAATTTGAGAGATTGGAGTTACAACATGGGTGGACTAATACAGAACCAAAGTGCAAATGCTTTAGGGAAAATGGATAGCAAAGATTTGACATCTTGGTTAGAGATTCTACGTACATTTCAAAACGTTGCTAATATTCCTGAATCTTCCTTCAATGATATTAAAGCTGAACTAACGCATTTATTCTATTTGAAGCATGCATTTGATGAATCGATTATTATTGGTATGACTGACATAAAAGGACGTATCATGTACGTAAACGATCTTTTCATGAAAATTTCTGGATATAGTAAAGAAGAATTGATCGGCCAAAACCATAGTATTTTAAATTCAGGCTATCATTCAAAAGGTTTCTTCAGAGAGATGTGGAGAACGATTTCTTCCGGACAGAAATGGGAAGGCGAAATAAAAAACCGAGCAAAAGATGGGTCATTTTATTGGGTTAAAACATCAATTATCCCCGTTGTTGATGATAGTGGAAAGCCGACCTGTTATATTTCTGCACGAACTGATATTACAGAAGGAAAAATAGCACAGGAAAGCTTATATGTAGCGTTACAAGAAGAATATCGAAAAGTCGTTCAAGCACTGGAAAATATGGTATTCAAAATTAAAAAAGATGACGCTGGGAAAATGCAATTTAGTCTATTTGCTGGAAAGCTTGCGAAGCGATTGGGTTTATCAAATGAAAGCTTTTTAAATAAAACACCTGAAGAAATTTTCACCGAAGAACAAGCGAAAATTTTTAATAAACAGTTCACCAAAGCATTTGAAGGTGAATCGCTTTTTTATAAACAAAGGTTAGGGACTGAATTTACATTATTTATCTCGCTATCTCCACTTATAGAAGACGGTGAGGTTGTGGAGCTTGTAGGGACATGCTCCGACATCTCTGATTTAGAAAAAGCTAACGAAAAAATTAACTTTCTTGCCTATCATGATCCGGTCACAAGGCTTCCAAACAAGAAACGATTTGATGATGATTTATCTCTAGCACTTAATGTAGCAAAGACTACAAATCAGAAGCTTGCCGTTCTATGTGTGAGAGTCAATGGTATCAATAAGGTGAATGAACTTTTCGGCCCGTCTATGAGTGAAGTATTGTTAAAAAAAGTAGTCGGTCTTCTTAATGAACATGCAAACGATGCCGGAAGGATTTACAGGATAGAAGGAAATCGCTTTTTAATTATTGTTTCGGGATATCTCAAAGAGCAGGAACTAGAACAGATTGCATATGCAATTTGCCAAGCAATTGAAAAAGTTCATCGGATACATGAACATGAGTTTCGGCTTACCTGTCATATTGGAGCAAGTACATTTCCAGAATATGAGGAAGTAGACGAGCTTCTAAATTCAACATTTAAAGCTCTTCATTATTGCCGTTTAAAGAAAAATAATGTTTATCAAATGTATACAAAGGAAGTTCATGATTATTTCTTAGAATCTCTTTCTTTAGAACGAGCATTAAAACAAGCCATTCAAAATGATGAATTGACTCTTTATTATCAGCCAAAGATTGATATTCAAACAAATAAGCTAGTTGGAATGGAAGTGCTTCTAAGGTGGTTTTCAAAGGAATTAGGCTTTATCAGTCCTGCGACATTTATTCCATTAGCAGAAGAGACTGGATTGATTTTCTCCTTAGGCGATTGGGTACTCTCGCGTGCATGTGCGCAACAAAAAAAATGGATGGATAAAGGTTTTCCAAATTATAAAGTAGCGGTTAACTTATCACCATTAGAATTGCAACACTCTCAATTTACTTCTCGCCTTCAAGGGATTCTAGAAAGAACAGGCTTGCCTCCTGAGAACTTAGAAATTGAAATCACAGAAAATAGTATTATGGAAGACACCGATGCAAGTGTGACCTTAATTCAAGAATTGAGAGAAATGGGCCTTTCGATTGCAATTGATGATTTCGGCACTGGCTATTCTTCACTAGGGTATTTAAAGAAATTCCCAGTCAATACATTGAAAATTGACCAAAGCTTTGTAAAAGATATTTTATGCAGTACAAGTGATGCGCAATTGGTGAAAGCGATGCTTGGGATTGCTCGTGCTTTCCACTTAACCGTTGTAGCAGAAGGAGTAGAAACAGAAGAAGTAGCTAATTTCCTTAAGGAGATTGGCTGTGAGCAAGTACAAGGTTATTATTTCAGCAGGCCGCTTCCTGCAGAGGAATTTGAACAATTGTATTTAAATGAATAGAACGTATGAAGAGCTGCCGTATGGCGGCTCTTTTTTGATCGCAGGAAGGGGAAGCTGTCTAAATGGTTAGCTTTATGTTTGAAATGAACGAAAAAAATAACTGAAAAAGTTGTAATCTGCTTTAAAAAGTACCTTTTCTTGTATGTAAGAGGGAGGTGGGTGTCTGAAAAGGTGTTTATTAGGTTCAAAATACCTATAATTCGTTTGCTTGAAAGGGTACTTAATTGGTAAAAAAGATTTATAGGAAATATAAAAGGAACAATCATGTTGGAGGTAATGACAATGAAGTGGTTTCAAAATTTAAAGATTTTTAACAAACTACTTGCACTTATTTTGATTAATGTTGTTTTTTTCACTGGGTTAGGATTATCAAGCTATTATTTTATGCAAGGTATGATTTCGAATTCTGATGATATGTACGAAAATAAACTTTTGCCAATTCAATGGCTGAATGAGGCACGTGCACATAACCGTGCTGGTGAAGCGTTAATGCTAAAGCTACTGCATGAAAAAGACCCAGCAGTACAACAGCAATTGATTGACCAAATCGATCAGAGAGCTGGAAAAGTTGATGAGTTGTTAACGAAGTATGAGCAAACAAAATTGTTAGATATTGAAAAGCAAAAACTAGCTTTGCTTAAAGATACACTAACGAACTTTCGAGCAGATAAATCCCAAGCAATCCAGCTTGCAACAAGTGCTCAATTTGAAAAAGGTTTAAAGCTTTATAACGCCTCAGCTGAAAAGCTGTTAAACGAAAGTAATCAAATTTTAGATGAATTAGCGAATTTAAATTCAGATAATGCATCTAAGCTTCAGAAGCAAACAAGCTCAGCTGCAGTAAAAGCTGTTACGACAATGATTGCGATTGTCTTTGGAGCTATCGCCTTATCTATTGTGATTGGCATCTATATTTCTCGTTTGTTAAATCGCCCAATACTTAACTTATTAGATAATATGCAGAAAGCGGCTGATGGAGATTTAACCGTCCATTCTACGTATACTTCTAAAGACGAGTTAGGGAGCTTGACTCATTCATTTAATGAAATGATCAGTAGTTTAAAAGAGTTAATTACACAAATCAATCACAATGCTGTAGATTTGGCTGCGAATTCAGAACAAATCTCTGCTAGTTCTGAAGAGATTGCCGCAGGTAGTCAGGAACAAGCTGCCTCAGCAAACAGTGTTTCTGAAATGATGAACGAGGTTTCCAATGCCGTTAATGAAGTCGCAAGCAATGCAACAGGCGTGACAGAGGAATCAGATAAAGCAGTTCAGGTCGCTGAGCAAGGTGAAACAGTTATAAATGTAACATTAGCGGGGATGTCAGAAATTAGTCATAAGATCAGCAGTTTATCAAAACAGTCGGATACAATCGGTGAAATTATTGTGATGATTGATGATATCGCTGAACAAACGAACTTGCTTGCTGTTAATGCAGCAATTGAAGCGGCCCGAGCTGGAGATGCTGGCAAAGGATTTGCGGTAGTAGCAGATGAGGTTCGCAAGCTGGCTGAAAGAAGCAGTGTAGCAACAAAAGAAATATCTGAGCTGATTCGTGATATTCAAGTGAATGTGAAAGAAACGGTTGAGGCTGTTGCAGTAGGTAATGAGAATACAAATAGTGCTGGTGAGCAATTTCAAGAGATTAAAGTGCTCATTAAGAATGCAGCAGTCGGAATTAATGAAATTGCTGCGGCAAGTGAACAGTTGGCAAGTCAATCAACTGAAGTGCTTACGGCTGTTGAGAATATTGCTTCGGTAACAGAAGAAACATCTTCTGGTATTCAGCAAACGGCTGATTCGGCAACAAACCTATCCCGTATGGCTGAAGAATTAAATCAACTTGCTGCGAAATTCACACTTAATTAAACAGTGTTTTTCAAAAGGATAACAGTCTATTATTTGTCGGTTATCCTTTTTTAAAGAACGGGGGCTTTACCAATGGACTTGACCCAAAATAAATTTGTTTTATTCCATTTAGGAGACTTAACGTTAGCGCTCAATGTTAGTGAGATTCGAGAGATCATTAATATACAGCCAATTGATGAAGTGCCGAATGTCAATTCGATGATAGCTGGTGTTATTAATTTACGAGGAAGAATTATTCCTGTTGTGAAATTAAGGGACCGCTTTGGGCTTGAACAGAAAGCGTTTGATAAGTATACACGGATAATTATTGTTCGGGAAAATGATGAAACGATCGGAATAGTGATTGATCAACTGTTAAAAGTCATTCAAATTCATGACAAGCATTTTGAGAAGTCACCAAACATGGTCGTTTCATTTGACCAAAATTGTCTAGAAGGATTTGTGCGAGTAGAAAGTCAGTTAATCGGTATATTGAAGCTTAACACTGTGCTCTACCCAGAAGGTGTGTGATAAGGAGGTTTTTTTAAAATGGCAAGTTATGATGTAAGTGCCTTTTTAGGCGTGTTCTTAGATGAGGCAACAGAACAATTGCAAATATTAGATGAAAAAATACTTGAACTTGAACAAGACAGCTCGAATCCAGAAACAATTGAGGTGATATTTCGGGCTGCCCACACACTGAAGGGCTCGTCAGGCGCAATGGAGTTTCGAAAGATGAATCGTTTAACACATGTAGTAGAGAATGTATTTGATCTAATTCGTTCCAATCACATGACTGTTGATACAAACGTAATTAACTTGATTTTTGAAGCGATTGATCAGTTGAAAATTATTGTGAATGTGATTACAGAAAGCCATCATGATGATGTTGATTGTGAGGAAATCATCCAAAAGCTCGATTCGTTAGTTGCTTCCTACAGCGGGGGGGACAGAGGAAACAGCTCACAGCCTGTTCACAAACATAATGCCGATGAATTTGTATTGGTATATGAAGAGTATCAAAAGAATGTCATTCTACAGTCATTGCATGGGGACACGAAAGTATTTGCAGTTTTCGTTGAGCTTGTAGATGACTCACAGATGAAGTCAATTCGAGCGTTGTTAATTTATAACAACTTAGAGGAGGTTGGAGATGTTATTGCATCTACTCCTTCAACGGAACAACTTGAAAATGATGATAAGCTTGCTAGTCGTTTTGTTTATACAGTAGCGACTAGCTATTCAGAGCAAGATATTTTTCAAGTGATTAACAGTTTGGCAGAAATCAAGACAATCAGTATTACTGAAATTACGACAGACAATCTGCCTCACTATACAAATGGTGAAGGGGTGCAAACTGCTAAAGCTCCTCGGAAAGCAGTTGATGTTGTTAAGAATACAAGTATACCACGTGTAAACTCGCAAACTATTCGTGTTGATGTTGGCAAGCTCGAACAGCTTATGAACCTTGTCGGTGAGTTAATTATTGACCGTTCCCGTTTGAACGAGGCACATCTTCATTTAGCTAATCAATTTAAGTCTAATCATTATGTTGAAATGCTAGGAAGTGTCAATGATCATCTTCATCGTGTCGTCAGTGAACTACAAGACGGAATGATGAAGGTTAGAATGCTTCCGATTGAGCAATTGTTTAGTCGATTCCCACGCATGGTTCGTGATCTTTCACAAAAAGCAGGAAAAGAAATCAATCTCGTCATGGAAGGAAAAGAAACTGAGCTTGACCGTACCGTTATTGAAGAAATTGGCGATCCAATCATTCATTTGCTTCGTAATGCTTTAGATCATGGAATTGAAAGTGCTGAAGATAGAAAGTCTGCGAATAAGCCTGAAACAGGAACAATTACACTCCGAGCTTCTCAAAAAGACGGGCATATTCAAATCGAACTGATAGATGATGGGGCAGGAATCAATGCTGAAAAATTAGCTCTTAAAGCAATTGAAAAAGGCATTTTAACGAAAGAGGAAGCCGATTCACTATCAGAAAAAGAAAAATGCCAATTAATTTTTCATTCTGGCTTTTCTACAGCGAAAGCAGTGACAGATATTTCGGGTCGGGGAGTTGGCATGGATATTGTCCGCAATTCTGTTGAAAAGTTAAACGGTGTGATTGATTTACAAACTAGGCTTGGTGAAGGAACAGTCTTTACAATTAAGCTCCCTTTAACATTAGCAATCCTTCCAGCACTGCTTGTTCAAATTGGAGCAAAACCGTTTGCTTTACCATTAGTAAATGTTGTAGAAATCATTCGTATGGAGAGTGACACGGTAAGAACAATTAATGGTCAAATGATCGGCTTAATTCGAGGAGAAATGATACCGTTGCTGAAGTTACATGCCAAATTAAATGTAAAAGAAGATGTCAGCAAGAAAAAGGTTCAAGTCGTAGTTGTAGGCTTAGCAGAAAAACGTGTTGGTATTATGATTGACCAAGTAATAGGCAATCAAGAGATTGTTATGAAGTCACTTGGAGGCTATCTAGGAAAGCCAGAATATATAACAGGTGCTACGATTCTCGGCAACGGCCGTGTTGCAATGATTCTTGATATAGCAACCATTGTTCAAGAAGAAGGTACAGACATAGCACAGTTGGATGCTCACGCTGCCCAATTTGAAAAACAAAAGGCTGAAGCGAAAAAATGGCTAACTTTCCAAGTAGGTAATGAAACGTTCGGATTAGAAGCACAGGAAATTCATGAAGTATTAAACATCACCACTATTTCTCCTGTATTAAATGCACCAGATACAGTCGAAGGACTAATTCATTTGAGAGATAGGATGCTGCCAGTCATTAATTTACAAAAACGATTGAATATGAGTGTTGAAAACAATAAACAAAAACGGTCAAAGGTTATTATCTTTGAGACAGGTGAAACGTTGTTTGGAATGCTTGTAGGTCAAATTAAGTCAGTATTAGCGATTAATGAAGAGGAAATGGAAGAAGTTCCGAAAAATATCAATCCATCGTATAAACGATTTATGAAAGGTATTTATCGTGACGGGACCTCTTTTATCACTTTGTTAGACGCTCAAAGTATTTTAAAAGAAGAGGAAGCTCCACTTCTTGATAACTTGGTAGATGTGTAAAACTGGGGGTGCTGTTTTGTGTAATTTATATGAACGAGAACTAGTTGTGAAGAATGAGGATGATATTTATAAGGCCATTGTAATGACCCAAGACCTCTTGCGACACACATCATTCAATGAAGAGGACCAAACTCTAATTCAGCTTGCTGCAGAAGAAGCATCAACAAATGCTTTTAAATATTGTTCCCAAGATAAAATTATTGTTAAGTGGAAAATCTCCTTAGAATATTTAATTGTTGAAGTTTGGCAAAAAGGTCAAATATTTTCTATTAGCGCCTCACAAAACGTGAATACTACGTCTTCTGGAAGGGGCCTTCCGTTAATTATTGGGATAATGGATGAAGTTCATTTAGCTCAGAGAGAGGGTTGGGTGGGGCTTGTATTGACAAAGAATATGGATGCTACGAAGAAAGAGGTTGTTGAGTATGTCAATTAAGATTGAGACGTTTGCTCCAGAAATTAATATCACAATTAAAGAAGTGACGGAGTTCAAGAAAGATATGGAGGAATTTGTAAGTAGACGATCGGATTATTATATCCTTCACTTAAAAGATGTCACCTATATGAACAGCGCTGCCTTAGGGATTATTGCAAACTCTGTATTGCAAGTTAAAAATAATCATGGGAAATTAGTTATTTCTGGATTGCAGCCGCCGATTAAGAAAATCTTTAATTTAGTTCATTTTGAAAGCTTTATTGATTTGTTTGATGAATATGAAGAAGCATTAGCCTACCTTAACGGAGTTTCTGAGACGAGCAAATGAATACGTTTAACAAGTCTTCTTCGCTGATTGAACATGCCATTGATTCTACAAATGTAGGAATGATAATATTTGATGAAAATTTTGTGATTCATTATGTCAATAAAGCTTTTTGTAATATTACAGGCTATAACAAAGATGAAGTGATCAATCAATCTATCAATTTCTTTAAATCTGAGCAACATCCAGAAATTTTCTATGAAAAGCTATGGTCAAGTGTCCAAAGAATTGGCAAATGGGAAGGCGAAATGTGGAATTCAAAGAAAAACGGTGAAATGTATGCAGAATGGTTGAATATTTCCAAGATTGAGAGCTTTAGCGAGGGAAATGTACCTCATTATATTGCAACGGTCATTGACTTAACTGAGCAAAAGTTAAATGAACAGCTATTATTTGAAGATTTTCAACTATCACAACAACTTCATCAGATAATTACTCCGCAGCCGATATCGAATGAACGTATTGAGATGAGCGGGGTATATGTACCAGCGACGCTGTTTGGTGGCGATATGTATGCGTGGTTTCAGATTGATGAACATCGCTATAGCGCCATCATCATAGACGTAATGGGAAAAGGAGTAGCAGCCTCATTTATTTGCATGTCGATTCGTTCTGTCCTGGAAGAATTAGTGAAAAGGCTAGTAGACCCTGAAAAAGTGCTAGCGGAGTTAAATGCACATATGTGGAAGCTTTTTCGTCAGAAAGAAGATGGAATGCCGTACTTTTTCACCTCGATCTACTTTGTAATTGACACGAAAAAGAGACAGATTGAATATGTGAATGCTGGACATCCTCCTGGGTTATTTTATCAAGACAAGGAAACAGTCATTCATCTAAATAAAGGGGGCGTAGCAGTCGGTATGCTTCCAGAAGTGCAATATAAGAAAAGTGTCCTCCCCTATCAAAAAACATCGAATCTACTTTTGTTTACAGATGGATTCATAGAGTCTGCAAATATGGAAATGGAAGATCACATCCTATCGTTAGAAACAATTATGAAGGAGCAACAAGACACCGCAGCAGGACAACTGAGTGAACTGGTTTTAACAAATCATTTAAATCAATATCGAGTAGAAGATGATTTGTGCTTAATTTCCATTTCAATTCATTGATAAAAATATAAAAATAGGAGTCTTGTAGATATGAGAAAGATTTTGGTTGTAGATGATTCAATGGTTATGCGAAATATGATTCGAAAAGTGATTGAGAACAATCAGCTTGCAGAGGTGATGGAAGCGAAAGATGCAGATGACGCGTTAATGAAGTATCAAACCTTTCAGCCTGATGTCGTAACAATGGATATCACGATGCCTGGAAAAAGCGGAATTGAAGCTGTAAAACAAATTAAATCTGTTGATAAAAACGCAAACATTATCATGATTACAGCAATGGGGCAAAAGGCAATGGTAGTTGAGGCATTAAATGAAGGTGCACGTGACTTTATTGTAAAGCCTTTCGAGGAAGAGAAATTAGTAAGTGCGATAAATAAAATATTTAAAATAATCAATGTGTTAGAAAATCGCTATTAGAAAAAGGTGATGAAGTTGGAAACTTGTCAATTTCCAGAAGCAAAACTATTAATTGTTGATGATAATCGTGCGAATGTTTTATTGCTCGAAAAGATGTTAAAGGTTACAGGATTTTCAAATTTTCAATCAACGACTGATTCACGTGAAGTGATTGCACTGTATGATGATTTTCAACCTGATATATTATTGCTTGATTTGCGGATGCCTCACATAAATGGTTTCCAGATTATGAAAGAATTGAAGGAGTTACATAAAGAAAAATGTGCTCCAATTATTGTTATTACCGCACAAGATGATAAAGAGCATCGTCAGCTTGCCTTAAAGCTGGGCGCACGTGATTTTATCGCCAAGCCTTTTGATCGTGAAGAGCTGATTATCCGGATTAACAATGCGCTCGAAATGCAGAAGCTTCATAATGAATTGCTTCATCATAATAAACAATTAGAGGCGCAAGTCGAAGTGAGAACAAAAGAGTTACAAGAATCTCAGCTTGAATTATTAAGGCGCTTAGGACGAGCTGCAGAATATCGCGATAATGAAACAGGTCTTCACATTTTTCGCATGAGCTTATATAGTGCTGAATTGGCGAAGGAAGTAGGCTTTTCGGAAAGTGAAAGTAAAATGTTGATGCATGCAAGTGCATTACATGATATCGGAAAAATATCTGTCCCTGATGATATTCTATTGAAGCCGAGCCGCTTAACAGAAGAAGAATGGTCAATTATGCGACGCCATACAACGGTTGGAGCCGAAATCTTAGCAGGTAGCGCGTCACCGTTACTGCAGATGGCAGAGGAAATCGCCTTCACACATCATGAAAAGTGGGATGGGGGCGGATATCCACGAGGGATAAAGGGAGAAGAAATTCCTTTAGTCGGAAGGATTACTGCAATTTGTGATGTGTTTGATGCTTTAACTTCTGAACGACCTTATAAACGAGCATGGAGTGTAGATGAAGCTGTTTCAGAAATTATGAATAGTAGCGGTACCCACTTTGATCCGAATTTAGTGGAAAAATTTATTGGTATTTTACCGAAAATTAAAGCAATTCAAAGCTCATACCATAACGAAGCCGAAAGACAAACAGAAAATTTAAAAGGGTGAAGCAGCATGAGCATACTGATTGTTGATGATGTCAAACCAAATGTGATGGTAATTGAAAGAGCGCTCAAACTCATCGGGTATCAGGATGTGCTTAAAGCTTATTCAGCAGAAGAAGCGTTTCAACTATTAGGTATTGGAAGCGGTAGAACAAATAGCCATACATTTGAGCTGATCTTCTTAGATATTTTAATGCCAGGTTTGAATGGCATCGAGGCATGTACTTATATAAGGGAAGACGAACGATATCGAGAAACCCCTATTTTTATTGTTACAGCTTTCAATGATTCGACAAATATTCAAAAAGCTAAAGCAGCAGGTGCAAATGATTATTTAACTAAGCCGATAAATATGGTGGAGTTGAAACAAAAAGTTTTAAATGTATTTGATAGTAGACAATAGGTTTTTAATGGTCTATGTAAATGAGGGGTAAATATGAAGGAAAAGGTTTCATTATTAAAGTGGATTTGGCGGTCATTTCTTAAGACAGCCCTTGTCCCACTTGTCGTTGTTGAATTAGCTTTCATAGGCATTTATTTTGTAACGAACAATTGGTCAAAGTTTGAAATGATTAACTTGTTAAAAAGTGAAGTGAAGGAAGACATCCTTCATATAGCTGACCGAGAAGCTGACATTATTGAAAACCAATTAGCTAGTGTAAACCATTCAGTTGATATGTATGGAAAGCAAGTGCAGAGAGTATTGAAGAGCGATGTCGTTCCAGAAGCAGTAGATGAACAACGGTTAACATATTCTCCAGAAGGGGCTTATTACACTACGCAAGACAGTGCGGAAGGTGGGGCTGCTGTATATTACTCAGGCATTATTCCTGTTAAAGAAGATGGTATTAAGAAAGTGCATCAGCTTTTAACCATCCAAGACTTAATGAAAGACATGCATGTAACAGAACCGCTGGCTGCAGCAATCTATTTCAATTCTTACGATTCATTAAATGTTATATACCCTTACTTTGAGGTGCTAGAGCAGTATACGCCGCTAATGGATATTCCAACCTACAACTTCTATTATGAAGCAGATGCTAAGCATAATCCAGAACGAGAAGTAAGATGGACAGATGCTTATCTTGATCCAGCAGGAAATGGATGGATGTCTTCTGCAATTGCTCCAGTCTACAACGGAGATTTCTTAGAAGGTGTTGTGGGGATTGATATAACGATTGAAACAATAACGAAACAAGTATTAGACTTATCGATTCCTTGGAAAGGTTATGGTGTACTTGTTGGAAAAGACGGTACGATCTTAGCTCTACCGAAACAAGGTGAAGAGGTATGGGGGTTAACAGAACTCACTGATCATGATTATGAATCAGCCATTCAGGAGGATACGTTTAAGCCTGAGGATTTTAATATTTATAAACGAAAAGAATTGAAGGACTTTTCAAATAATATTTATAAAGAAGAAAACGGGCTCAATACAGCAGAACTGCAAGACGTAAATCATATTGTGTCATGGTCGACGATTAATGAAACAGGTTGGAAATTACTTGTTATTGTTCCGGAAGAAAACGTCTATGCGAAAATAAATGAAGTAAGTAGACAGCTCATTAAAATTGGTGCATTTATGATTGCAGGATTAATTCTCTTCTATTTAATGTTCTTCTTCTTCCTATATCGACAGTCTAAAAAAATGAGTACTTATATCTCAAGTCCGTTAATTGAGATGAGTGAGACCGTTCAAAAAATTGGAGCAGGTGACTACTACCAAGACAAACAAGATTATAATGTAGAAGAACTGCATGAAGCGTTTCGTCATTTGATTGAGATGGGGCGTAGCCTTGGGGATACAAACCAAGAGTTAACACGTGCTCAAAATGAAGTGAGAGCGCGAGAGGCAGATTTGAAAGCACTTGTTAATTCGATGGATGATGTCATTATTGAATTTGACGAACATGGTGTGTACAAAAACATTTGGACCAATGATGAACGAAACTTAGCGATGCCGAAGAAACAATTAATTGGAAAGCGGCTTGATGAAGTACTTGGGACAGAGTTTGCAGAAAAATATCTTCCACGAATACAACAAGTTTTCTTAACAAAGCAGCCAGATACATTTGAATATAAGCTAAAGACAATGTCAGGAGAAAAGTGGTATCAAGGTCGTCTATCGCCAATTATTGGAGAGAATGGTACGTATGAAAAGCTTTCGTTTGCAGCACGTGATATAACAGAACGGAAAGCAATGGAGAAACATTTAATTCAAGCAAAAGAAGAAGCAGAACGAGCAAGTCAAGCGAAATCTGAGTTTTTATCCAATATGAGTCATGAATTGAGAACACCTATGAATGCAATACTAGGTTTTGCTCAATTACTTGAAATGGATGATTTTGAACCATTAACAGAATCTCAGCAAGAGAGCGTAGAAGAAATTCTAAAAGCTGCAAATCATTTGTTAATGCTTATAAACGATATGCTCGACCTTGCAAAGATTGAATCAGGAAAAATATCGTTATCAATTGAGCCGGTGGAAGTTCGTACGATTATTCGTGAAATCTTATCCCTAACCAATCCGCTTGCTGAGAAACGCAAACTAACGATTATTGATGAGACAAATATTTGCCATGATTTGTATGTGAACGCTGACCGAACACGCTTAAAGCAAGTGTTACTTAACTTAATGTCTAATGCTGTAAAATATAATCAAGATAATGGAAAGATTATTTTCTCTTGTAGACAAGTAGATAATATGTTGCATTTCGAGATTAAGGATACAGGGATTGGCATTAAAGAATCAGAGCTTGAAAAAATATTTGAGCCATTCCATCGTTCAGACAATAATAGCATTGTAGAAGGAACAGGGATTGGCTTGACTGTTTCAAAACAATTAATTGACTTGATGAATGGAACTATTCATGTTGAAAGCATGGAGGGTATCGGGAGCAGCTTTGCGATTGAGCTTCCAATCACAATAGAAAACCATTTTGTTAATGTTGAAGCTTATTCTGTTCCTGAAGAAACCATTTCTTCTAATAATGAAGAGCAGCATACCATTCTCTATGTGGAGGACAACCCTGCTAACTTACAGCTTGTAGAGAGAATTCTTTCAAAATATGAAGATATTAGGCTCTTTTCAGCCGCAAATGGTGAGTTAGGCATTGATTTAGCGGATGCCCATCAACCTGATTTAATATTACTTGACATTAACTTACCAGGTATTGATGGCTTTGAAGTATTGCGCAGGCTGAAAGAAAACAAAGATACAAGTGAGATCCCAGTAATCGCAGTAAGTGCAAATGCAATGCCAAGAGATATTGAAAAGGGCTTAGTTGCAGGATTTAGTAATTATTTAACAAAACCAATCGATATTGAAAAGTTTTTGAAAGCTATTCGTGAAGTGTTGAGAAAATAAGAAGTAGAAAGGGACTAACCTTCGGGAGAGTCCCTTTTTTGTTTGAAGTCAGATATAAAACTTGAAAAAGATGTTTAAAAAGAATAGATAGTTTGGTAATATATATGAGATTTGCTAACTAATATTTGGAGGGGTTGGAAGGATGGATGAAAAAATCAAAGTGATTATTGCAGAAGACCACCCCGCTGCTAGAAAACTTTTAACAAAGTTTATTAAAATTCTTCAGCCTTCATTTGAAATTATAGATGAAGCAGAAAATGGACATGAATTAATTGAGAAAGTGTTGATTCATCGACCTAATCTTGTACTTGTAGACATTGAGATGCCTCATTTAAAAGGAATTGATGCAATTCGTGAATGTTTGAAGTTTTCGCCAAACCTTAAATATATTTTCACGACAGCATATGATGCATTTGCAATTGATGCCTTTGATTTGAAAGCAGTTGATTATGTCGTTAAACCAATTCAGAAAGAAAGATTATTTATTGCACTCGAAAGAGCTAAGCAAGAGTTATCAGTGCACAAAGTAAGTGGGCCAGAAAAGAAAAAACGTATTCCAGTTCATTCAAATCGTTCCCTTTATTTTGTGCCGACAGAAGATATTCTTTTTATAGAGAAGAGCAATCGTAAATCGATTATTCATACATTAGAAGAACAGTATCCAACTAGTGAGACATTAGAGGTCTTAAAAGAGTATTTGGATGACCAATTTTTTCAGTCTCATCGCTCTTTTCTCGTAAATTTAGAACATATTTCGCAGATTAAAGCGTCAGGAAAAAGTTATCTCGTTTATTTTTACCACTATGAAACACCTGCTCAAATTTCTAAGCAGAAAATTAAAGCACTTCAAGAAAAAATGGAGAACTATATGTAGAAAAAATCTGGCCAGCTGAAAAGGCCAGATTTTTTTCATATTAATGATGTTTTGTGAGTGGCAGCAATATGAAGAAAGAAGAGCCTCCATTTTGATTATTCTGAACCCAAATCCTACCATTATGCTGTTCGACAATTTCCTTGGAAATTGCTAAACCTAATCCGCTTCCTTGTCGAGTTTTATCTTTCGTATAGAATCGTTCAAACACAAATGGTAAATCGTTCTTTTCGATCCCAATTCCACTGTCTTCAATCGAAAATACAATATGTTGGTCGTGAAAAGTCAGCGTATAAATAATCTCGGCGGGTGGAGAGGAAAACTTAATTGCATTAGCTGTTACATTAGCGAACACTTGAATCATACGTCTCGAATCAAGGTAAATATAAGCTGGTTCTTCTTGAGAAGAAGTGTTGATATAGTAACGAAGTTCCATCTTGTGTTGCTCAATATCATGCTTGAACATTTGGATCATTTCTTTGAAAAAATTTTCAGGGTGATAATGCACATATTCAAACGGTATTTTCCGTGCTTCTAACTTTGACAGCTCGAACAGTTCCTCAATTAATGCCTGCAAGTGAAGGAGCTTTGACATGGATGCTTGTAAATATGCTTGCTGTTTCTCTTTCGTATGAATAACGCCATCAATCATTCCTTGAAGCGTTATGCGCAGCGTCGTTAAAGGTGTTAATAAATCATGAGAAATATTAGATAAAAGGTGCCGTCGTGACTTTTCTAGCCTGATAACCTCTTTTGTTTTTTGCTCTAGTTCATGGGTGCGCTCTAAAATCTTATCTTCAAGGTGCTGGTTTAGATATTGAAGTTGACGTGCTAAAGATTCTGTTTCTTGGACAGAGTCAGCATATTGTATTGCTAGAATACATGCGTAGCAAAGAATAAAAATAAACCATCCGAAAGCCGATTGTGTTGTCGTTCTTATTATTTCATTAAAGAAAAGAATATCATGAATAAATGTATACCCAAAGAACCCAAACCCTAATAGGGCAAGCAATGCACCCTGTTGTTTTCGAAGTACTGCCATAACTAAAAGATAAAGAGCGTAAAAAGAAGCAAGAATAATAAAAGCGTGAAAGGTTGGAATAGTGTTTGAAAGAACCTCTGTAGGTGCAAGCAATGAGAAAGAAGTTAGTACAATACCAATAACTGTTGCCCATTTACTTGGTAATGGTCCTGGGAAAAGGTGAACGACAAATTTTATACAAACAGCGACTGCCACATATGTTAAAACATACTCAATCTTCAGAAGCACTGTCCCGTCCACATAAGGAAAAAGTTCAGCAATCATAATTGAATCTAGAAACGCTTTCCGTACACCAAGCAAAGTAGAAAAAACCCCAAGGTAGAGAAAGCCATACTCTCTTCGGTAAAAGATAACATGAGCTAAATGATAGAGACCTGTAGCGAGTAAAGCCCCGGATATAATCATGTCCCAGGCAATGCTCAAGTAACGTTGCTGATTAATTTGTTTATCCAATCCCAGATAGAGTGATTTCTTTATGCCGCCTGTTCGTTGAATATAATTTGCAACTTGAATGGTTAGTGTAAATTTCCCATTCTCAGGCTTGAAATACACCGTTTCCACTCCATAACGCGGAAGTGTACGCTGTTTGTTTTGTCCGACCATTCCGTGTACAACTTTTAATTCGTCATTAATCCAAAGCTTATAGGAGGTTGAAATATAAGGAATCAGAATACCGAGAGTCTCTGATGAGTTTGTGTAAACAGTCAGATAATAGGTCGCATAGCCATAGGGTGAATCGATATTTTGGCTCGTTATTTTTGCCCAGCTTTGTGGTGTATCTACATACTGGTTGTTTGTTTTAAAAGAAGCTTCATAAGGTGTGTATAGCTCTTTCCAATAAAATGCCCATTCTCCATCTAGAGGAACAATTCCGTGCTCTTCAAATTGATAGGATGTTAAGTGTAATTCGGCATTTTGGGAAAGAGGATAGGTAGCTTTTGGATATGGAAAAACGACGAAATAAATGAAAACGAGTGTGATAATTAGAATAGTAGATAAAAAAATTAAAGTTGTTTTAGAGAATTTCATAAAATTAATCTCCTGAAAAATCTAATCTCTATCTATTATACTATTTTGAAAGGTTTTATAAGGAGTTTTTAACAAAAAATAAGGAACAGCGGCTCATTTCGCTGTTCCTGTCATATTAACGAGAATGTACTTCATAAATACCGAATTTCAAGTAATCACCTTCACCTGCAGCTACCAACTTTGGATGGTCATAGCCTGCGCCGCTCCAATGGACCTCACGTAAGATTTTCTTTGCATCGAATGCCGCCTCTTCTACCATGCGCTTGAACATATCCTCTCGCACGTGAGATGAGCAGCTTGCTGTAATAAAGAATCCGCCATCTTTAACAAGTTTTAATCCATTTAGATTGACATCCTTGTATCCACGCAGTGCTCGGTTGACGGTTTTGTTTGATTTTGCAAAGGCAGGAGGATCGATAATGACAACGTCCCACTGTTTTCCTTCTTGAACCTTTTCACGTAAGTAATCAAATGCGTTTGCAGTTACGAAATCAACTCGGTCGCTAAAACCGTTTAGCTCAGCATTTTGTTTGGCTGTATCAATCGCGTGCTCTGAAATATCAACAGCTGTTACATGCTTCGCACCATATTTGCATGCATTAAGCATGAACGAACCTGTATGTGTAAAGCAGTCCAATACCGTGCTTTCAGCGTCAATCAACGGTTCAATTGCTGCCCGGTTTTGGCGTTGATCGAAGAAAAAGCCGGTTTTTTGACCATTCTCAATATCAACTGTATACTTTACACCATTTTCTTCAATTTCAATGTTTGTATCAGTTTCTCCGTACCAGAAACCCTTTTCTTGTTCCAGCCCTTCCAGTTCCCGTACGTATACGTCATTTCGCATGTAAATCGCTTTTGGGTTAAATACTTTTAATAAGGCTTTTAGAATCCATTCTTTACGGACTTCCATCCCAAGAGCAAGGATTTGCACGACAAGAACATCTTCGTATTTATCGACAATCAAGCCTGGAAGAAAGTCAGCTTCCCCGTATACAGCACGACAGGAATGAGTATTTGGAATAAGGCGCCCGCGATAGTTCCAAGCCCTCTGAACTCGTTCGATGAACAATTCTTCAGTGATTTCTTCTTGTTCATTTTGTGTAAGAATGCGAACAATCATTTGAGAGTTCGGGTTAATGAAGCCACGCCCAAGAAAGTATTTCTTATGGTTATATACATCAACAATATCCCCTGGTTGAAAGTCGCCTTCAATTTTGTCAACTTCGCTTTGGAATACCCATGGGTGTCCTTGCTCAAGACGTTTTCTTCGTTTGCGTTGTAAAATTACATTTGCCACGTTCTCATCTCCAATATGGTGAATTTCTTCATTCATCATAAGGAAGTTTATGCATAGATACAAGTGCAACTTGATCAAGTCACCATTAGATAAAATTTTTTGAATTTTGATAAAATATTTACATTTTACAAACATTATTTTTATAATGGGTTTAAGACGTTATTTTACACTATATAGGTAACGTTTAAGCTAAAAAGGAGGGGACGGTTTGAAGAAAAATTGGTTGGTGCTGTTATTTTCGTTTGTTTTACTGTTAGCTATTGTTCTGCCTAGTTCAGCAAATGCCGCAAGTGCGGGTGAAAAGAAGATTACCATTCTACATACGAATGATACACATGCCCGTGTTGATGAAGGAAAATATGATGGTATGGGCTTTGCGAAGCTAGCGACATTAGTTGAACAAAAACGAAAAGAAAATGAGAATGTCTTACTGTTAGATGCGGGTGATACGTTCCACGGTACAACATTCGCCACACTTGTTGATGGTGAAAGTATTACAGAAGTAATGAATCATGTTGGCTATGATGCGATGACAGCTGGAAACCATGATTTTAACTATGGGTATGAGCGTTTGTTAGAATTAGAAAAATTAGTAGACTTTCCTCTTATTTCAGCGAACGTCGTGAAAGACGATGGTTCAAGCCTTTTGAACCCTTACACGATTAAAGATGTTGATGGAGTGAAGATTGGAATCTTCGGATTGGCTACACCTGAAACACACTATAAAACACACCCGAAAAATGTTGAAGGTTTAACATTTACTGATCCAGTGGAAGCAGCACAAAAAATGGTGAAAGCCTTAAATAACCAAAACGTTGATCTTATCGTTGCCCTTACACATTTAGGTATTGATGAATCCAGTACAGATACAAGCATTAAAGTTGCAAAAGGTGCACCTGGCATTGATTTAATTGTCGATGGTCACAGTCATTCGACACTTGTAGAAGGTTTGAAAGGTGACAATGATACATTAATTGTAAGTGCAGGTGAATATACGAAAAACTTAGGTGTCGTTGATTTAACTTTCAATAATCAAGATGAGCTGGTTAGCAAGAGTGCTAGCTTAATTACGAAAGAGGAAGCAACAGACATTCAACCGAATGAAAAAGTAGCAAATGTAATTGATAACTTAAAGCTAGAGCAGGAAAAAGTTCTTGCTGAAGTAGTCGGTGAGACACAAGTTATGCTAGATGGAGAGCGTGAAAATGTACGTACAGGTGAAACAAACCTTGGTAATTTGATTACTGATGCCATGATTGATGTAACGAATGCAGATGTGGCAATTACAAACGGCGGCGGTATTCGTGCTTCAATTGATAAGGGAGAAGTAACGAAAGGTGAAATCATCACGGTGCTTCCGTTCGGTAACTATATCGTGACAAAAGAAATGAGTGGAAGCACCATTAAAGAAGCTTTAGAAAGCGGTACAAGCGCCTATCCTGAAGCAAAAGGGGCTTTTCCACATGTCGGTGGTATGAAGTTTGCGATTGATCCGAGTCAACCACAAGGAAATCGCGTTCATTCTGTTACCGTGAATGGTCAGCCGCTTGTAATGGATAAGACGTACGTCGTGGCAACAAATGATTTCATGGCAGCTGGTGGAGATGAATATACAATGTTTGCTGACCTGCCGATTAAAAACGAATTCCCGGCCTTAGATGAAGCCGTGATTACGTACATGAAAAAGCTAGGAAATATAGCGCCAGAAGTAGAGGGTAGAATCATTGAAAGCCCTCTTGCTGAAGAGAAGAAGGCTGAGAAACCAGTAGAAAAACCACAAAAGCCAGAGAAGCCGGAGACACCAGTCAAGGTAGGTAAGCCTGTAGGTGACTTCACTGTTTATGTTGTTAAGAAAGGTGATACACTTTACCGTATTGGGGTTGAACACGGTACAACATGGCAAAAGTTGCACCAAATGAATAAACTTAAGAATCCAAGCTTAATCTACCCTGGTCAAAAAATTAAAATCCCAGCAAATTAACTAAAAAAGCATGAAGTCCTCTAATTGAGGTGATACTTCATGCTTTTTCCGTTTATTTTAGAAGGGGAATGGGAAAATTTAAAACAGCAGAAACGGAAAGCTTGTATATACAAATCATTGACAAGCATTAAAACTTTCAATACTCTTATTTCGTACAAGCCTTTTGAAAACGTTATAAAAAGAAAGGTGATTAATATGCTAAAAAATCTATTTGGAAAAAAGAAACCGACAGAAGAAACGTTTGTATCACCTGTAACCGGTGATGTCGTTCCAATTGAAGAAGTACCAGACCCAACTTTCTCAGAAAAAATGATGGGTGATGGCATTGCGATTAAGCCAACAGAAGGAGAAGTTGTTTCTCCTGTTGATGGCGAAGTTATTCAGCTCTTCCACACGAAGCATGCAGTAGGGATTCGTTCAAAAGGTGATGTGGAAATCCTCATTCATATTGGACTTGAAACAGTTACAATGAATGGTGCAGGATTTGAGGCACATGTAAGTGAAGGGCAAAAGGTAAAAGCTGGTGACCGCCTCATTTCATTTGATTTGGACCTTGTTGAGAAGAAAGCTGAATCAACAATTACACCGATGGTCATTACAAATGGCGATGTCCTTGAAAATATGAAAAAATTCCATGAAAGTAATGCAATAAAAGGTGAAACACCTGTCGCAGAAGTGAAAATTAAAGAATAAGCATCTTAGGGAAGCTCATTAGAATGGGCTTCCCCTTATTTAAGGAGCACCGCTAAGAAAGGGGGAAGTCATGCGCATTTATAAAATTCTTAACAATAACGCTGTTGTTGTAAAAGAGAATGGTGAAGAAAAAATTGTGATGGGTTCAGGTATTGCCTTTCAGAAACGAAAAAATGATATCATTCCAAAGTCAAAGATCGAAAAAGTGTTCACGGTGAAAGAAGAAAATGAACGCTTTCAAGAATTGTTGCGAACATTGCCAGAAGAGCATATTGCAACGGCAGAAGGAATTATTACATATGCTGAGCAGAAGCTTGGGGTTACCTTCAGTCCTCATATTCATATTGCCCTTAGTGACCATTTGTCGTTCGCATTGGAAAGATTGCAAAAAGGTCTGCAAATTCAAAATAAGCTATTGAATGAAATAAAGGTTCTGTATAAAGAAGAATATAAAATTGCTCAATGGGCGCAGGAATATATTAAAGAACAGCTGGACGTTGACATACCGGATGATGAAGCCGGCCACATTGCTCTTCATATTCATACTGCCAAAATGGATGATCAAAGCATGAACAAGACGCTAACGCAAACGACGATGATTAACGATGGAATTGAGACATTACAGGCTTGCTTGGAAATGCCAATTGACAAAGAGAGTATTGCTTATCAACGGTTGATTACACATTTACGCTTTGCTTTAACACGTGTTGAGCATGAAGAAGAATTTCATGCGATGGATATTGATATGTTTAATATGATCCGTTCGAAATACCACGAAGCTTTTCATTGTTCAGCAGTTATGGCGAAAATTCTTTCTAAAGAGTATGGAGTTTATTTTCCCGAATCTGAAATAGCTTATCTAGCCCTTCATGTCCAAAGAATAAAAAATAAAGTGTAAAAGTGATTGACTAACTATTTCGTTAAGACTATAATGTAAGCGTAAACATAATATTGTAGGATTGTTACTGAAACTTTTTTCAGGCAAGACCTAAAGTGTACAAGAAGCACGCGTGAAGTGTGCCTCGAACCCTTGTGCATTTTAGGTCTTTTTTGTTTTTCAGCCGGCTGTTCTTACCCTTTACGCGCGTATGTGAAAACAAACTTTAAAAGAAGAGAGGGTTTACGATGCAACCAAAAGAAGTTGTAAAACAATTAGTTCCTTTACTTGGTGGAAAAGACAATATTCAAAGTGCAACCCATTGTGCAACACGTCTCCGTCTTGTATTAAAAGACGATGACCTCGCAGACAAAAATGCCATTGAAGAACTTGATGATGTGAAAGGTGCTTTCTTAAGTTCCGGGCAATTTCAAATTATTTTTGGTACAGGAGCAGTAAACAAAGTACATGCGGCATTTATTGAGGAAATCGGAATGGACACAGAAGCGAGTCAAAATCACGCAGATGCTGCAAAGAAGAAAATGAATCCGATTGCACGCTTAGCAAGAGTGCTTTCTAATATCTTTGTACCGATTATCCCAGCAATTGTGGCAAGCGGTGTTCTAATGGGCCTACTTGGAATGCTTCGTGCTTTTGAGCTAGTCGAGACCGACAGTGCATGGTATATGATGCTTGATATGTTCTCAAGTGCAGCGTTTATCATTTTACCGATTTTGATTGGTTTTAGTGCAGCGAAAGAATTTGGTGGTAATACCTACTTAGGTGCTGTTATCGGTGGAATTATGACGCATCCAGCGCTATTAAACCCGTGGGTGCTTGGCGATGCAAACCCAGAGTATATGAATGTATTCGGGTTAGATGTTGCGTTAATTGGATATCAAGGTACAGTACTTCCAATTCTCTTAACTGTTTATGTGATGAGCAAGCTTGAGCGTTGGCTTCATAAAGTTGTCCCACAAGCAGTTGATTTACTTGTTACGCCATTTGTCACAGTTATGATGACAGGATTTGTTGCCTTGCTCGCGGTTGGTCCGCTTGGAAATATGCTAGGCGATGGAATTAGTACCGCTCTTGATACGCTTTATAACACAGCAGGGGCGTTAGCAGGTCTGATTTTCGGTGGGCTTTATTCAATCATTGTTATTACAGGTGTTCACCATAGCTTCCATGCGATTGAGGCAGGGTTGTTAGCGAAGTTCGGTGAAAACTTCTTGCTTCCAATTTGGTCGATGGCAAATGTAGCTCAAGGTGGAGCCGGCCTTGCTGTATTCTTTAAAACACGCAATAAGAAGATGAAAGAAATAGCGATTCCATCTGCATTTTCTGCATTCTTAGGTATTACAGAGCCTGTAATCTTCGGGATTAACTTAAGGCTACGTACCCCATTTATCGGGGCAGCAATCGGCGGTGCCCTTGGTGGTGCATATGTGGTTATGATGGATGTTGTAGCAAATGCATATGGGTTAACAGGTATTCCAATGATTGCAATTGTATGGCCACTTGGAACGATGAACCTTGTCCATTATTTGATTGGTTTTGCAATTGCTGTTGTGACAGCATTTGTTGCAACATGGATTTTAGGCATTAAAGAAGACGTGAAAAAGTAGCCTGAACCATTGTGTGTCTAAAGGAGGTTGATGGGATGGAAAAACAACCAAAAGGAATTATTACGTTGGGTGAAGCATTGATTGATTTTATCCCATTGGATGTTGAAAATATTAACTATCAAAAAAGCCCTGGCGGTGCCCCAGCAAATGTTGCTGTGGGTGCTGCACGGCTTGGTTCGAAGACGACTTTCGTTGGGAAAGTCGGCGATGATGTGTTAGGCGAATTTTTACATGATACACTCAAAAAATATGGAGTTCAAACGGAGGAAATGAGCTTTTCTAAGGAAGTTCGCACAGGTGTCGTCTTTGTGACATTGCAAGAGGATGGTGAGCGTAGCTTTGAATTTTACATTAATCCTGGTGCCGACCAATTTCTACGAAGCGACGAATTGAACACACAATTATTCCGTGAAAATCGTATTCTCCATATTGGTTCTATTTCAATGATAAGAGAGCCAGTTAAGGGTGCAACTGACTATGCGGTTACGCTTGCGAAAGAAAACGGGATGATCGTTTCATTTGATCCAAATATTCGACTGTCATTATGGACGAATGAGCAAGAAGCGAGAGAAACGATTCTAGATATGCTGCCACGTGCAGATATCGTTAAAGTTTCTGAAGAAGAAGTGGCATTTTTAACAGGTGAGGAAGAGTTAGAGGCAGGGATTGAGAAGTTAGCTGCTTATCGCATTCCACTGTTAGTTGTTACATGCGGAAAGGACGGAAGCCGGATCGTTTTTGGAAAAGATAAAGCTCATGTCGAGTCGCTAAATGTTGAAGCTATTGATACAACAGGTGCTGGGGATGCTTTCATGTCAGCATTTCTCTACAAATTAAATGAAATGGAACATCATCTAAGTGAATTCACACTTTCAGATGTAGTTTCTATTGCTCGTTTTGCAAGTATAAGCGGCGGGCTAGCTGTTTCGAAAAAAGGTGCGATGACTGCACTTCCGACAATGCAGGAAGTTGAAGAAATTCTTCGGAAAGGAGCAAATTAGGATGGAGTATGTGTATAAGCCTAAGGGGAAATTCTTATGGGATTTCTGGGTGTATGAAGAGGATGGGGAATACCATTTGTTTTACTTGCAGGCTCCTCTAGACCCAGACCCGCATTCACGCCATCGCAATGCAAGTATTGGGCATGCTGTCTCTACTGATCTATTTGAGTGGAAGGAAATCGGCACAGCGTTAACAGCTGATAACGATGAAGCGGCATGGGACAGTGTCTCAACATGGACAGGCTGTACGTTGAAAAAAGGTGATACGTATTATATGTTCTATACTGCTCGCTCGAAGAAAGATGTAGCAGATGATGGCTATGTCGGACATACGCAACGAATCGGGGTGGCGCTTTCAAAGGACCTTTATCATTGGGAGAAGTATGAAGGGAATCCCGTTATAACAGCAGATGAACGTTATTATGAAAAACAACTTCAAGCTTATAATAAGCATGAGGGTTGGCGCGACCCAGATATTGTTTTTGATGAGAAAACAGGCTATTACTATATGTTTGTGACAGCTCGTGATAAGACAGGTGACCCGAGAGAGAGGGGTTGTATTGGTCGAGCTCGTTCGAAAGATTTGTTGAATTGGGAGGCACTTCCTCCTGCAGCTTCTCCGCATCTCTTTACTGATATGGAGGTGCCTTCTCTACATTATCGTAATGGGAAATGGTACATGCTGTTTGCTGTGAAGGAAGAGTGGTATAGTGAGGAGTATAAGCAACAGATTGCACCAAAAAAGCCACAAACGGGTGAAATCTATTTTGTTTCTGATTCATTAGATGGTGAATTTGTACCCCTTGATGATAATGTACTTATTGGGACAGCGGAACGCCAATATACAGGACGGGTTGTACAAGGTCCTGATAGAGAAGATTACTTTCTAACTTGGAATGCAGGTGAGGATGAAGGTTATTCAGATGTAAAGCATCCTTATACACTTGCACCACCGCGTAAAATTAAATATGATGCAGGCGGAAAAATGCATTTAGAATAAAAGAAAGTCGTGCAGCTCCTATAAAGTGGAGGTTGCACGACTTTTTGAATTTAAGGGTTTTCCTTGATTAAACTGTTGTTTCTTGTGGAGCTTCTAGTGAACCGGCAGGGCCAAAGAATTCGAAGTGAATGTTTTCTTCTTTCATGCCTAATTCTTTAAGTGCGCTGTTTACAGCTCGCATAAATGGGACAGGTCCACAGAAATAAACTTCTGCATCTTTAGATGGAATAAGCTTTTCTAACCATTCACGGTCCACATACCCTTCTTTTTGGAAGGTGCAAGCTTCTTTATCAGCTTCTGTAGGCTGCTCGTAACATACATAAGAGTGAACATTTTCATTTTTACTTGCAAGCTCTGCTACTTCATCTTTAAGTGCATGCATGTTGCCATTAATCGCCGCATGGATGAATGTTACGTTGCGCTCAGGCTGAAGTGCTGTCACAGATTTTAACATGCTTACAAGTGGTGTTTGACCAACACCGCCGCTGATGAAGACAACAGGAGTATCTTTGTTTGTATCAAGTGTAAATTCGCCAGCAGGTGCTGTAATTTCAATGACACTACCTTCATTCAGTTCATTGTGAAGGAAATTCGATACAATTCCATCAGGTGCTTCATTATTTGTTTCACGCTTCACACTAATACGGTAGTAGGAGCCATTTACAGCATCTGATAGGCTGTATTGACGCATATGAGTATATTCTTCACCAGGAATTGTGATTTTTACGCTTATATATTGTCCTGCTTCAAATGGTGCGATTGCTTGTCCATCTTCAGGCTTAAGATAGAACGATGTAATGACATCACTTTCTTTTACCTTTTTATCAACGATAAAGTTACGGAAACCGTTCCAACCACCTTCAACATTCTTCACTTCTTCATACATTCCAGCTTCAACTGAGATGAATGCATCTGCAATCACGCCGTATGCTTCTCCCCATGCTTCAATAATATCGTCAGTGGCAGCATCTTGAAGCACTTCCTTAATCGCTAGTAAAAGGTATTTTCCTACAATTGGATAGTGTTCTGGTTTGATTTCTAAGCTACGGTGTTTGTGAGCAATTTGCTTCACAACAGGAAGAATTGCTTCAAGGTTGTCGATGTGTTGTGCAGCTGCATAGACAGAAGCCGCTAATGCACGAGGTTGTTTCCCTTGTTTTTGATTTGTTTGGTTAAAAATATTTAGAAGTTCAGGATGGTCCTTGAACATCATTTGATAGAAACAAGAAGTAATATCTTCACCATGCTTTTCAAGCACAGGTACAGTTGACTTTACGATATCGATTGTTTTTTGGCTTAGCATTTGCAGCGCCCCTTTTGTTTAGTAGTATAAATGTTTTTTCTCATGTTTCTTATTCTAGTTGTTTGTATAAGAGCGTGAAGTGATCCAGATCACTTAAGAAAAATTTATTGAAAAAAATTCTCTGTTATGATAAAGTCAATTTTAGAAATTGACCAAAAAACGAAATTGGTCAATTTGAAGGTGGTGCAAGAGTGTCAAAAGATAAGCGAGAGAAAGTAATTGAAGCGGCTAAGAAATCATTTTCGATGTTTGGATATAAAGCGACAACGATTGAACAGATCGCAAAGATTGCAGGAGTAGGTAAAGGCACAATTTACACGTACTTTTCTAATAAGGAAGAACTCTTGCAAGAGATACTTGATAATTTAATGGAAGAAATGCGGGAATCAGCAAGTAAAGCAATTGACCCTGAACGAGATTTTGGGAAGAACCTACATCATGCGATTTACAGCATTTTAATCTATCGGAAAGAACATGGCTTATTATTAAAGCTTGCGGAAGAAGTGAAAGAGATTGGCACACAGGCCGCAGTAGATGCATTGCAGGCAATTGAAGATAGCATTATTACATTTATTAAATCGCAGCTCAATCAAGCTATTGAAAAAGGAAAAATTAGAGATTGTAATTCAGAATTAACGGCTTTTGCGATGATCAAAATGTATGTTGCTCTTGTATTAGATTGGGAGAAAAAACATGAGCCACTTTCTAATGAGCAGGTTCTTGATTTTTTTGAACGTTATTTAATGATGGGATTAGAGAATGAACATAGCGGAGGGAATGACAAGTGAAATATTTAAGGTGGATTGTATTTACAGCGATGGCTGTATTGATTGGAGTCGGCACGACATTTTTGACAAGCAATCGTGTCCAAAGCAGCAATGGAGCAGCTCATTCAAAGCCAACAGCCTATTTAGAAGCTGATTCGGTGGATGCTAGCTTTAAGATTGGTGGAAGAATTACTGGAATTTTAGTAGAGGAAGGACAGCATGTTAAGAAGGGTGAAGTGATTGCCCGCCTTGAGAGTAAGGAGCTTGAGAGTAAGGTAGCTCAAGCACAAGCAGCTGTAGCCTTAGCTGGGGGCAAAGTTTCTGAAGCACAAGCAGCGAAACAAGCAGCTCAAGCACAGCAAGCAAAAGGAAAAAGTGCAGTTCATGTGACTGCTTCTACAACTGACAAACAAGTTCAACAGGCGGAAGCAGCCCTTAAGGCAGCAAAAGCAAAAGTTCAAGCACTGAAAAATGGTGCTCGTCCTGAAGAAAAGAACCAATTAACAAGTAAACAACAAGCAACAGAAGAAGCTTTTAAAGTGGCGGAGAAGAACTATCAACGGATGCAAGAATTGTATGAGGAAGGCGCAATTGCTGAGGTGAAAGTTGACGAAGCAAAAGTGCAGTATGAGAAAGCCAAAGCTGAATACGAAGCAGCAACTGAGCAGCAAACGATGGCACAAAGCGGTCGAAAAGAAGAAATTGCCGCAGCCGAGGCACAGGTCGAACAGGCACAAGCAGCCCTAGCTCTTGCAAAGGCAGGTAAAGGTCAGGTTGATATTCAGCAAAAAGATGTTCAAGCAGCAGGAGCACAGGTTCAGCAAGCATCAGGTGCAATTGAATCAGCTCAAGCTAATAAACAAAAAGCCCAAGCAGCATTAGAAGAAGCACAAACATACTTATCTTACACAGAGTTAAAAGCACCAGCCGATGGTGTCATCGTCTCGCAGTCAGCAGAGCTTGGTGAATTAGTCAATACAGGTTATCCTGTATTTACGGTTGAAACAACTGAAACACGTTGGGCAAAATTTTATTTCCCTGAAAACGAAGTAGCTGATTTAAGTGTCGGGGACAAAGTGAAAGTTCGTATTCCAGCATTAAATGAAGAGGCAGTGGGAACAATTAAGGTCATTTCACCTGCAGCAGATTTTGCTGTAAAGAAAGCTTCTCAAAGTGCTGGGGAACTTGATGTTCGTTCATTTGCCGTAAAGGTTAAATTCGGAAAACTTCCAGATAAAACAGCAACAGGCATGACAGTTGAGTTTGCTAGTGTTCAAAGTGGTGAAACGAATGGAGATTAAGGTAGGAAACATTATTACAGAAGAATGGCAAAATATATTAAAGGATCGGCGTTTGTTCGCCGTTCTTTTAATTGTACCAATTATTTATACAGCAATGTTTGGATATCTGTATTCCAGCAATCGTGTCCAAGATTTATCGACACTTATCGTTGATCATGATAAAAGTCAAATGAGTCGCGAGATTATTCAAGCTTTTGATGAAACAAGTACATTACAAGTTACTGGACACTATGACTCAGAAGCAGATGTGAAGAAAATGTTAGCAACTAGTCAAGCACGAGTGGCCATTATTATTCCTAATCATTTTTCAGAAAGGATCAAAGACGGGGATACAGAACCTATTCTTACATTAATAGATGGAAGTAATATGTTAATTTCTAATGCGGCTACACGGGCAGCCAATGAAGTGGTAGCGACTGTTAGTGCAGGCATCGGAACAGAGAAAATACAAAAGCAAGGCTCACGGCTTGAGGAAGCAATGGGAACCTTTCAGTCCGTTCCATTTCGTTCACGAATTCTTTACAATCCGACCTTTAACTATAGTGAGTTCTTAGTGTATGGATTAATTGGTGCAGTATTGCAGCAGGTTTTATTGCTGGGGATTGCATTAACAGTAACCCGTGATAAGGAAAGTGGAATGTGGCAACGGTTTGCTGCATGGCGGGAAGTACCTTGGAGAATTGCCTATGCGAAGACCGCGCCATATTTCTTAATTGGCTTATTTAACACACTATCCACGTTGTTAGTAGCTGTGTATGGTTTTCACCTTCCATTAAATAGTGTGCTTTGGCCAGTATTCCTTATCTCTATTTCCTTTACGTTTGCCTTACTTGGTATTGGATATTTTGCAAGCTTGCTTTCTGCCAACCAGGTTGGGGCTACGCAAGTTACGATGCTTATTGCCGTTCCATCGTTCTTGCTTTCAGGCTTCACATGGCCTTTCGAAGCGATGCCGCAAGCATTAAATGTGTTAGGTCACCTCCTGCCGTTAACATATTTTCTAGATGGTGTACGGCATTTATTTGTAAAAGGAAATGACCTGTCTGTTGTTTTAAATGATGTGATTGTTCTTGGTTTAATGGGATTGGTTACATTTTTCATTGCATTTCTTATTTCAAGTACACAGCGTTTTTGGCATGGCAAAAAGGATGTTCAAACACAAGACAATCAACTATCGGTATAAAGAAACGCACCGCTTTATTTGAGTGGTGCGTTTTTAATATGCAATGCCGACACGAGAATTGAGGTAGTCTTTGTTAAATAATTCATAGTAAGAAAACTCAGCAACATCAGGAACATGAATCTTCTTTCCATCAAGTGGAAGGAGGTTTTTTTCTGCTCTACATGAGCCAATTCTTTTACCATCTGGAAGGTAAGTAGGGCAGACGATTGTCCAGTCTAAGTCTGATTCCTTTAGGAGTTCATATCCTTTGCGGTGATCTTCCGCTGCTCGAGTACTTTTACGTTTCGATTCCTTCGTTTCGTAGCGATACTTTCCTTCTTCAAAGCGGCTATTCAAAATTCCGGCGGTACCGATTGTAACAACTCGCTTTATCCCTTCTTTTTTCATTGCTTCAATAATCAAAGGCATGCTTGCTGAAATCGTATGGTCACCGTCTGTATTGAGTGCGCTGACTACTGCTTCACATCCTGTTATTGCCTGCTGGAGATCTTCCGCATTCAATACGTTCCCTTCAACAATCTTCATTTGTTTATGTGTCTCGGTTATTTTTTCAGGAGACCTAACGAGAGTGTGGACACTGTGGTTATTTTTGAGAAATAAGTCAAGAATAACCGAGCCTGTTCTTCCAGTTGCACCTAACAATAGTACTTTCATTCACATCTCTCCTTTCTGCATCATATTATAAATACTATTTATCCTTTTAGCTAGTTAGGAGAAACGATAAGTATGTAGCAGGGGTAAAATAGAAACAATGTGCCTAAAGTTATGTTTTTCTATTTCCCTTTGTATTCGGAGATTAGTAGTTTTATAATGTAATTAAGTAAAAATGTATTAATGATGTAAAAAAATAACTGTAGAAAGTGTTTTGGAGGAGGGTATGGTGTGTTTCAAAATACCAATTCGATGGCAATGTTTTTGACAATGCTTAGTTTCATCTTTGGGGGAATTGGCTTTATTCTAGGTGTTGTCTTTATGATGAATCGTTTTGACATTGGAATTATGATGATTCTGTTTACATTAGTTCAAAGTGTCATTCTTTATTCTCTTGGTCGCCTTACATTAATGATTGGTCAGCTTAAAGTATTATCTCGACCAGAGCCTACATACAAGAAGGAAGAAGCGATAGAAGAAGAGGGAAAAGAACAAGAGGAAGAGCCAAAAGAAGAACATGTAACGAAGGAATGGGTACTTACTGAAGAAGAACGACAAAATATCATTGCATTCTATAATGAAAATGATCAACGAATTGAAGAGATTATGGTCACGCCATTTTTTAAATATTGCGTCGTAAAGGCTGAAGATTTCATCGATGTGATTGAACTTGTCAATGGTCAGCCTGTTACTTTAACAAAAACCCAAGTTGAAGAAATGCATGGCCTGCGAAAATGGATAGAAGAGAATATTTTTAATTAGGAAAAGGAACCGTTCAACAGTGGAAAAGCTGTTTGTACGGTTCTTTTTTAATGTTTATTTTTTGGGTGTTTCGGAAAAGACATATGTAGGAGTATGTGCGAATGAAGGAGGATGGATGATGGATTATCGGGTTGAGAAAGATACGATTGGTGAAATTAAAGTTCCTGCAGATAAATTATGGGGAGCGCAGACACAAAGAAGTAGTGAAAACTTTAACATCGGGCAAGAGACAATGCCATTAGAAGTTATTCGAGCAATGGCAGTGTTAAAGAAAAGTGCTGCGCTTGCTAATGAGCAGCTTGATAAGATTGAAAAAGAAAAAGCAGACGCTATTGTGGCTGCAGCTGATGAGGTTATTGAAGGGAAATGGGATGACCATTTTCCACTTCGTGTGTGGCAAACAGGTAGCGGGACACAAACAAATATGAACGTGAATGAAGTGATTGCCCGCAGAGGGAATCAAATTCTTGAGGAAAAAGGAAGTAAAACACGTCTACATCCGAATGATGATATCAATCGTTCGCAAAGTTCAAACGATACCTTTCCTACAGCAATGCATATTGCTGGCGTAATGGCTGTAGAGAATCATCTGTTGCCTACTATTACGAAGCTACGCCAGACTATTGACAAGAAAAGCGATGAATATAGCGATATCATTAAGACTGGCCGTACACACCTTCAAGATGCAACACCACTTACACTTGGACAAGAAATGAGTGGTTGGTCGCGTATGCTTGAAAAAAGTGAAACAATGATTAAAAACAGCTTGGAAATGATGCGTGAACTTGCAATTGGAGGAACTGCAGTTGGCACTGGATTGAATGCTCATCCTCAATTTGGAGCAATTACTGCGCGTGAAATTAGTAAGTTTACGAAAACAAATTTTATTTCTGCACCAAATAAATTTCATGCATTGACAAGTCATGATGAAATTGTTCATGTTCATGGTGCACTTAAGGCGCTGGCAGCAGACTTTATGAAAATTGCTAATGATGTTCGCTGGCTTGCAAGTGGACCGAGGTGTGGGATTGGAGAAATCAACATTCCAGCTAATGAGCCAGGGAGCTCAATTATGCCAGGGAAGGTGAATCCTACACAAAGTGAAGCTGCTACGATGGTAGCAACCCAAGTAATGGGGAATGATGCTGCAATCGGTATTGGAGCAAGTCAAGGGAATTTTGAATTAAACGTCTTTAAACCAGTAATTATTTACAACTTCCTGCAATCTGTGCGTCTCTTAACCGATTCAATTGTTTCTTTCCATGACCGTTGTGTAATTGGAATTGAGCCAAATCAAGAAAAGATTGACCAATACTTACGGGATTCTTTAATGCTTGTCACTGCACTGAACCCACATATTGGCTATGAAAAAGCAGCGGAGATTGCAAAGCTTGCACACAAAGAAAATTTAACCTTAAAAGAAGCAACATTGAAAACGGGTTATTTAACAGAAGAGCAGTTTGAAGAAATAGTTGACCCATCAAAAATGGTTGGACCAAAAGAATAATAAAAGCTTTTGAAAACCCCAAGCAGAATGCTTGGGGTTTTGTATCCATGATATTTAATTATTGTTGTTGGTAACCGTTCATTTGTTGCTCAGCCATTTGAACAAGGCGCTTTGTAATTTCTCCTCCAACTGAACCGTTAGCACGAGAAGTTGCATCAGGACCAAGTTGTACGCCAAATTCTTGAGCGATTTCATATTTCATTTGGTCAATCGCTTGTTGTACACCAGGTACTACTAATTCGTTAGTGTTGTTGCGGTTTGATTGATTTTGCATATCTTTCCACTCCTTTGTTGAAGGTTTTTTAATTTGGTTGGGTCAACTGGAATTGCACCAGTGAAGCGGAAGCTCCGCTTGCCTTCTTGGCTTTGCCCCAATGGAATGTTGCTGTGTCATTAACTATCATGCCTCTATTTTATAAAGTTATGTTGTTAATTTATGGGTATAATGATTGGTGTTTGTATAGCTTAAGATTGGTTACGGAAAAATGAAAAGAAGACAACATAAAAGGAGTGTAAAACAGTGTCTTTATGCCCGATCTGTAACCAACTTCGAGAAATGCACTTTCATTGTTCGTCCTGTAAGCAAGAAATGCAGGATCGTGGAAGAGTCATGGATTTATTTGATGATTATAGTGCCTATTTGCCAATTGATATGATGAAAATGGTTGATGGTATTCCTAATGATCTTAGTGAAGAAAAATGCCCTCACCTTTTTTATTGTGAGCCGTGCAACAATCAAAAGGTGATGCTTATTAGAGAAGAAAAATAATTGACGTTCTTATAATTACATGCTAATATCCATAATACCAAGTAAAATAGTAAGAAAAGATGGATTTATAACCCTGAGTTATTTTTGAAAGCCCTCAGGAGGAAAGAATGAAGCAATTTTCAGGGAAGTTTATTACTATAAACGGATTGTACAAAAAAACATAGGAATTTTGTTTTAAATATTTGTTGAAATGCGTTATAATGAAAGTACGTACACGGGTATATGGAATGCCCGTTGTATGGGATGTGTCGATATCCAAGCTTTCACATAGATGAAATATAGGTTACGCTTAATAAAAGAGTTAGAAAGGGTGTATCGAAATGGAATATCCTCAAGATATGAAGAATCGTCTTAAGCGAATAGAAGGACAAGTTCGTGGTGTGCTGCGAATGATGGAAGAAGATAAAGATTGTAAAGACGTTATTACTCAACTTTCAGCAGCGCGGTCAGCGATTGACAGGGCAATTGGTTACATTGTGGCGAAAAACCTTGAATCCTGTATCCGCACTCAAGCTGATAAAGGTGAAAGCGCTGAAGATGTAATTAATGAAGCAGTACAAATGATTGTAAAGAGTCGCTAAATGAAATGGCTTCGCTATAGAGCGAAGCCATCAGCTTGTAGAGAAACCCTGTGTTTTTCTACAAGCTTTTTTCATGACTTTTTAAAATAGGATGATTTTTACTCTATAGAAGTGAGGATTTGAAAGAAAAATACTCCCCTTCACCTATCCATTCTGTCTGGATAGGTGAAGGGCAATCTTTTTCATGTTCTGGCAGGCAGCTGTAAGTAATGCCTGCTCTTTTACATTTTCCAATCCCCTCAACCTGCAATAGCGAAGCCCATGCAGTTCTTTTGAATCTGCGAAGCTTCGCTCAACGGTTTCTCTTCTTTTTTGTGTAATCACTTTTCCTTCTTTGGATAAGCGATTTCGTCGGATTTGTTCTTTTCGGTCCTCCCACATGTGTCGGGTGAGAACCTTTTGATGATTTTTAGACCGTGTACAGCTTTCAAGTAATGAACACTCTTCACACTTTTTGGATCGGATTTGTATTCGCGGTACCCTTCTCTTGTAGTGGTGCGATAGGTTAACGTTTCTCCTGTGGACATACATAAACATTTCGTTCTTCATCAAATTTAAATTTCCACTTTGGCATAAGTCCTTTCGTCGAACTGTACCGACGATGAGCAATGACTCCAAAAATGTTACGGTCAGTTAACCCCTTACAAATCGGCATTGTTAAGTAACCAGCGTCCAGTCCCACACCTTCTAAATCAAAGCCAAACTTTTCAACCTGTAGGTCTAACCGATTCAAATAAGGAACAGAATCGTGAAGGTTGCCTGGAGTGACATGAACATCGGTAATCACATTATATTTCAGGTCAGTCGTTCTATGATCTAAATAAAAGAACCCTTCTGGCTTATTCTCACGGTATAGGTAACCACTCTCAGGATCCGTCTTACTAACGCGGATCGTTTTTGTTTCTTTCACCTCCTCTTTCGGTTTAAGGGGCTTTTTTCCATTCTGGATCCGATCCTCTTCCACAGCTTTGTTAAGTTCATCAATATAATCCCGTGTTTCTTCTTCTACTTCTTCCCGTGTAAATTGGTGTCGGTTGGCATTTGCCTTCAAATGAGTCGAATCCGTAAACAGCACTCGACCACCGACCATACGATGACTCATCGCTTGATGAACGATTTCATCAAAAATGTCTTGAAAAACCGTTGTGCCTTTGAATCGTGTACGCCGATTCCAACTAATCGTTGAATGGTGAGGAACCTTATCATTTAGATGAAGCCCTAAAAACCATCGGTAAGCGACATTTGTCTGAATTTCACGTTCAAGCTGACGTTCGGAACGAATACCATAAAAATAGCCGATAAACATCATTTTGAAAAGAACGAGAGGATCGAGAGAGGGACGCCCATTATCTTCGCAATAATAAGGACGAACTTTTTCAAGGATAAAGGAGAAATCAATATATTTATCAATTTTTCGTAAGAGATGGTCTTCTGGGACTAGCTCTTCAATATGTACAAACTCCATTTCGTATTGTCGGTCTTTATTTGTATGAAACAACCTTATCACCGCCTGTATCTTCATTTACATCTATTATAACAAATTAACGCGGTAATAAGGTAAAAAAACAGGCTGTCGAGACTTTCTCGACAGCCTGATGGCTTCGCTATAGAGCGAAGCCATTTTTCTTATTTATGCGGAGGTTCTTCTTCTGTTAGATCAACTGCTTCTTCGATTTGGGCGTATGGATAGCGGTCTACGACAGTACCGCCTGCAAGGCCTTCATTTAGCATACGGTCAACATCTAAATATGCTTCACGTCGTCCTTCATAGTCTAAATCTTTACGTCCCTTTTCCATCGTCATCCCTCCTTGTTATTAGGATGACTTTTTTTTATTGAAATTATAGGTTGAAAAAATTACTCGTAGACGTGAAAGAGCATTAATTCATGTAATTGCGAGCGGAGTTTTTCGATATCTTTTTCACCTGGAGCAGGCTGATGCCATTCGATTCTACCATCACGATGATAAATGCCACTGTAGCGTGTGCCCTGGTAAAAGAAAGAAAAGCTCCAGCCAGCAAGACCTTTGCTGCGTTCTTTATATTGAAAATGTGAGATCAAGTTTATATCCTCCTCATGTATTGGTAAGTCATATTCTTCTTATAATTTAACATAAACGCTATTTTTTATCTTTTATCAAAGTGGCAAATGATGACGTTCACTAAAAATATTGATATGATAAGTAAGAATATATTGCAATGGAAGGTAGATGGAAATGGAGCTTTTTGTACTAATTGCTATTATGGCGATTATTGGGGCGGCAATAGGGGGATTAACAAATTCACTTGCTATTAAAATGTTGTTCCGACCATACCGTCCAATCTATATAGGGAAGAAACGACTTCCTTTCACACCTGGACTAATTCCGAAGCGGAGAGAAGAACTTGCTGTTCAACTCGGAAAAATGGTTGTCGAACATTTACTAACACCTGAAAGTATCCGACGGAAATTTCATGATAATGCATTCCGTAAAGACATGGTTGGCTGGGCGCAAAATGAAGTAATGCGCTTGTTAAGAAGTGAAAAAACAGTGGTCGAATGGGCTGAACGATTTGGTGCTGACAGCCTGTCAGAAAAAGCAGAACAAAAAATTGAGCTCTTTATTGACTCGCGTTATGAAAAAGCGATGAAGCAGCTGCGTGAACAAACGTTGCAAGAGGTGTTACCCGCTGATATTATCCAAAGAGCACAAGGGAAAATTCCGATTGTTTCAGATTATATTTTAAATAAAGCAATTACTTATTTTGAAAGTGATGAAGGGTACGATAAATTACGGGAAATGATTGAAGCATTTCTTGAAAATCAAGGTAAGCTCGGGAATATGCTCGCAATGTTTGTCGATAATGATACATTGACGAGAAAAGCACAGCCAGAGGTTGTGAAATTTCTTAAGCATGAAGGTACGAAAGATACGTTGGTTGCATTGCTTTCATCAGAATGGGAAAAAGTACAGGAGTGGCATGTTGCAAAAATAGAAACATGGATTGGTCCTGAGCGAGCAAAACGATTTCTTAAAGAACAAGCAAGAAAACACCTTCCTGTTCGCGATTGGTTCAATCGTCCATTGAATGAATATACCGCACCTTATGAGCAGCGGATTCTTGAAGACGTGGTGCCAAGGGCGATTGAAATGGGCGGAGAGTTTATTGCAGAACGGATTGAATTGATGATGGAACGTCTGCATATTGCTCAAATCGTTCAACACCAAGTTGAGACATTTTCCGTTGACCGCCTTGAAGAAATGGTTCTTTCCATTTCTAGGCGTGAATTTAAGATGATCACATATTTAGGAGCACTTCTTGGAGGGTTAATTGGGGTTGTTCAAGGGATAATTGTCCTTCTTATTCGATGAAATGTGCGTTTATACTGAAAGTTTTTGCTGGATTTGTTATAGTGGGGAAGGAATGAATCTTTCATCGGTTAAAAGTATGGTGAGAGAAATAGATTTAGAAGGGTGATAAGGCATGGCAAATTTATACGATGTGGCATACGATTTGGAAAAAGCCATCCGAGAAAGCGAAGATTTCAAACAGTTAAAGCAAGTTTATGAAGAGGTGAACAACGACGAGTCATCTCGCAAAATGTTTGAAAACTTCCGTGACCTACAATTAGAGCTTCAACGTAAGCAAATGCAAGGTGAGCAAATTACAGAAGAAGAGGTACAGAAAGCACAGCAATCTGTACAGCTCGTTCAACAACACGAGAAAATTTCTAAATTAATGGAAATGGAACAACGCATGAGCATGGTTGTGAATGATTTAAATAAAATCATCATGAAGCCGCTTGAAGAAATGTACGGCACACCTGATGAAAACCAACAATAATTGAATTGAAAAACTCCTCGTTCTTTAGAATGGGGAGTTTTCTTTGTATAAATCTTGAAGCTTGGTTCTATTTACTTTTATCTCCTCATATTTTGAAATTAAAGGCTGCAAAGTTTGTCTATGAGGAGGATACAACATGGTATATCGCTTGCTTGCCGTTAATATTGATGGAACACTTCTAAAGTCAAATGGTCGATTATCTCGCGTTGCAAAAGATGCGATTGAATATGTGAAGGCAAAAGGTGTATATGTAACACTTGTAACAAATCGAAATTTTCCATCTGCAAAAAAGGTTGCAAAAGCATTAAAGCTTGATAATGTGCTTATCACTCACAGTGGTGCAATTATTGGTTCATCACTTGAGCAGCTTTCGTATGAACAGCGTTTAACAGAAGAACAGACATTTGATTTAGTGCAAGTGCTTGAGAATTTCTCCTGTCATATTCGTCTTCTTCACGAACGTTATTCAGTAGGAAACCGTATTAAACAAAAGAATAACTTAATTGCGAAGGCAGTGCTCGGTTCAGGTGATCCGTTATTTTATCCATTACAATTTGTTGAATCACTCGGTGATCATTTACGTGATAATCCAGTTGCAGCTCCAAAAATTGAGCTTCATTTTACAGAGACAGAAGATATGGAAGAAGTTGAGCACATTTTGCATGAGACGTTTCCAGAAGTAAGAATAACGAAGGTTAATCATTCTAAAATGGAGCTTACGAATCCAAAAGCAACGAAACTGAATGGTCTTCAATTACTTGGGGAGCAATTAGGAATTGGACTGAATGAAATGGTTGTTATTGGTGATGGGCTTGATGACATTCCAATGATTACAGCAGCTGGCCTCGGGGTTGCAATGGGAAATGCGCCTGAGGAAGTAAAGTATGCTGCTGATTGGATTACACGCAACAATGATCAAAATGGCTTATCTTATATGGTAAGAGAAAACTTCCGAAAGCAAATGAACGTAAAAGTGGTAAAGAAAAATTTAAAACGATAAAAAAGGACGAAATCTCCTTATTGAAGGCTGTGGCGAGAAAGTATGTGCCGCGGCTTTTTTGTGCTTTAAACAATATTGACGTCTTGTTTTCTTTTCCGTTAAACTGTAGAAGCAATTTGACAGAAAAAAGCAGGTGAAAAGAAAATGAAAATCATGATAACTGGCTTAGAAGAACAAATATATACTCATACAATCGAAACAATTTCTAATTTATTTTATGAAAAGCCGGAAATTATGTTTGGAGTAATGGAGAAGCCTGATTTAACAATTGCTTTTACTTCGGAAGGGAAGGACCAAGCAAAGGTTTCAGGCATATTAACAGACCAAAAAAATGATGTCGTTTATACGAGTGAATACCCTAAACTTGTAAATGATGATATAGATGATTTAGAAAATCGAAAAGTTTTAAAACACGTGGTTAACCATATTACCTTAACGTTGCTGCAAAAGCTCACAGGTGTTAAACAGCCGTGGGGTACCTTGACAGGTATTCGTCCCACAAAGCTCTATCATCGTTATTTGCAGAAAATGCCTAGAGAAGAAACACAGGAACAACTAAAGGAACGTTTTCTTATTAGTGATGAAAAAATTTCATTAATGGAGAAAATTGTTGACCGTCAGTTGACCGTAATGCCTGACTTATATGAAGTTGCCAATGAGGTGAGCATTTATATCGGTATTCCATTCTGTCCGACGAAATGCGCTTATTGTACGTTTCCGGCGTATGCGATAAATGGTCGTCAAGGCTCTGTCGATGGTTTCCTTGGTGGATTACATTATGAAATAGAGGAAACAGGTCGCTGGCTGAAAGAAAATAATGTGAACATTACAACTGTATATTTTGGCGGCGGTACTCCGACAAGTATTACAGCAGAAGAGATGGACCGTTTGTATGACACGATGTATCGCTCATTTCCAAGCATGGACCGAGTTAGGGAAGTGACAGTTGAAGCAGGCCGTCCTGATACGATCACACCTGAAAAATTACAGGTGTTGAATAAGTGGAACATTGATCGAATCAGCATTAACCCACAAAGCTATATTCAAGAAACACTTAAAGCAATCGGACGCCATCATACGGTTGAGGAAACAATTGAAAAGTTCCACCTTGCTCGTGAAATGGGGATGAATAATATTAACATGGACTTAATTATTGGTCTTCCAGGTGAAGGTGTGAAGGAACTAGAACATACTCTAATTGAAACAGAAAAGCTTATGCCGGAATCTTTAACTGTTCATACCCTTTCTTTTAAACGAGCTTCTGAAATGACAAGAAATAAAGAGAAGTATAAGGTGGCAGACAGTGATGAAATTCAAGAAATGATGAAGCTGGCATCAGAATGGACAGTTGACAAAGGCTACGATCCATATTACTTGTATCGGCAGAAGAACATCCTTGGAAATTTAGAAAATGTCGGCTATGCACTTCCAGGCCAAGAGAGCCTTTATAACATTCTTATTATGGAAGAACAGCAAACGATTCTAGGACTAGGGTGTGGCGCAGCCAGCAAATTCGTCCATCCAGATACACGTAAAATTACCCGCTTTGCAAATCCAAAAGAACCAAAAGTTTATAATGAAAAATTTATTGAGTATACAAATAAAAAACTGGAAAAATTAAATGAACTTTATTAATACAAAAAGCTGCCCCGCTTACTTTTAGGAGGCAGCTTTTGTACGCGTATTGTCGTTTTGTAGTTTGCATATTTTTTATAGAGGGAGGAAGGTTTAGTTGAATAAACTTGGCTTCGAATTAATGTGCAAGCAAACTGTGTCAGTGACACTTGGAGATTGTTTTAAGATGGTTATGGTGATTAATGGAAAAGAAATACGCAGTTCATGTGGAAAAGACATTTATCATGCTTCAGAAATGATTTTGCCAAATCGCATTGTTGCAGCTACAGGAAGAATAAGCTACTCAAACAACAAAACATTTTCTTCCCTGATGCAAAGCTGTTCACCTTGTGTAAGCACTTCTGTATCTAACCACCAAATCAATACATTAGGGATAAAAGTGACTTTTCCGAGCATACATTTTATCGAGTTGCTGAATCACTTTGTTGTAATTGGTTACTGGAATAAAAAGAAATGGCAAACGTGGCTTGATTGTAAGTATGTTCAGTGGAATGATTCAAATCAAATATATGTGACAGTTTAAAGTAAAATAGGTGTAAGGAGATAAACAATGAGAAATGCAGTAACAATACGCATGCAAATGCCTAATACAGCAGCCCCCATTGCTTCTTTTTCATTTAAGTCAGAGTAATTTGCCCAAATAACTGGTATTTGACCGAACACAGAAGAAGCTGGTAGTCCTGATGAAGCTAGAACAAAGGAACCAACAACGAGACGAGGGTCGATTTCGGCAGCTGTTTCTGCAAGCGTTCCCATAGCAAGTGTAGGACTTGCAAGAATCGATAATATCCCTGTTTTCGGATCAATCCCTAGCGCAAAGAGAGCTGAAGAAAGTCCAGATTCGATATAACTCCATACTCCAGCAAATTCGAGTATTCCAATAATCGTAAAAATCGCTGCCACAGCGGGAATGATGAGAAGAAAGAGTAACTCGGCTCCTTCTCTCGCCGCATTAAATAATGTCGGCAATGGACGTGTACTTGGTGTAAAGGTTGGGAGTGCCTTGAAATCTACAGGCTTCACATCACGATAAATGGTTTTCGAAAGAATAAATGGTACAATGAAGAGGGGTGAAAATACGGCAATCATTACGACGATAAATGCATTCGCCCCAACGGTAGTAAGGGCAACAAGGCCGAGCATAAAGGTTGAAAAAGATTGTTGAGATTGAACCATGGTGGCAATAGCAATTTTCTGTTCAGCCTTTGTTGCTTTAGCTCGTACTAATATCGGGCCAGCTATTTTTCCTGCTGCATTAATATCTCCTAATATGTTATAGATGCTTGGAATTATGACGGTTGAGTTAATTTTCATCATTTTAGTGATGGGTACAAACACCCTTACTAATGCATCTGTAAAGCCAAGACGCTCCAAGCTTCGTCCGATGATGACACTTACAATGATGGCGATACCTACTTGTCCTGTAAGGAAGACATCTACAATTACCGGAAATACTTTATCAATGACTGAATTAAATAATCCAGACAATGTGGTTGGCGATATTAACAATGTTAGAATTGACGCAACAACTAACACCAGTCCAAATATTTCTATTTTGGTCCAAGGTTTTTTCTTATGTGGGATTTGGATATTTTCAATCTGCTCTGTTTTTACATTTGCTTTAGCTTCATTCAATGTAAATCGCTCCCTTCTTAAATGTTAACCATTTTTTTATTCAAAAGGTGATTTGAAGCCATATCGCGTGCATATTCTTGCATCGCTGATGTCCCCATCTCAGTAACAGGCATACTGGTTACACGTTCGCGAAATACAACAACCTCAACTTCAGGTAAAAGTGTATCCAGCGCATAAGCGAGAGGAAGCCCATTTTCAAATATTTCTAGAACATGACAGTTGCCAACGATGAAATTCAAACCTAGTTCTGCAGCTGTTTTCACTAATTCATGGTCCTTATATACACGGCTTATTGATGCGAGGACTGTATCAGCTTCAGGGTGTTCTTTAACTGCTTGACGTAAATGTTCCGGTGAGAAACCTGTATGGGGAAAGATATGCAATATATGTTCAACAGGACTGGTTTCTTTCCCAACAAAAATACGTCCTCTTGTTTCAATTGTAGTTTCTTTCAACGAAGCATTATTTCGAATTTCTTGTTCAACCTTCAAAAGCTCTTCATCTTGTGAAGCTCCCATTAAAGTGTTAATTCGATTTAGCATGTCCCCAAGAGTATGAATGCCTTCAATTGTCTTTCCGGCAAATAAAATATTGCCATGTAAACCGCCATAAGCTATATCTACTTTATGAGGAAGGTGTCCATGTAGCAATGGAATACCTGGATGTAAACCGTGAAAAGCTTCGTGTAATTCAAAGACAGCGAGATTATATAAGTCTAAATAGTTTTTTAAAGGGACCCCTCCTGAATTTGCTGCTTCAGCAATAGGATGATGGGCAACAATTGCATCAACACCTGTTGCACCTGCGAGCTCGATAACATTTTCTGTAAGCGTCATTGTAACAGCAAGCTTGTTAACATCTTTCTTTGTATCTCCATAAATCAATCCAGGAATTTCAATGACTTCTTTTCCGATGATATTTGAAGATTTCATCATGACAAAAGGGTGTTTCCCCGACGTAATCTCATCTAATGATTTGACAACCCTCCCACCTGTAATTACATCTAATGCATGCAGAACATCAGAAATTTTTTGCATTTAAATCTCCTCCTTATAAAATAAAAACCGCCAGCACAAAAGATGCAGACTACGCTGCAAAGCTTGTACTGACGGTTGTTTAGCACTCTCATTCTGGAGTTCTTTCGACCAGTCAATCATGTATTTAATTGTCTACCCCAGATAAATATTGATCTGCTTGCTTGTCCAAAATAACGACCGTAATGGAATACTCCGTTTCCGGGTCATAATCTTTCAAAATAGCAAGCACTTTCATATGATAAGTTTCTTCCAGTGTTTCTTTCAGTTGCTTCTTGAATGCATCAATAATTGTAATATCAGTAAGACGGGTAATTAAGCGGTGTTCCTTGTCCAAATATTTGAGAGAAGGAATTCTCTTATGTTCAGCAAGGATCATCACTTTGTCCCCAACAATATCAACCTTTTGACGCTTAACTCCGATGCCAAACATCCTAAGGTTAATATGGTTATACTGTTTAATTAATTCTTGTTTGAAATGTCCAGCTGTTAGTAAACTCATTTGTTTCTCCTTTATTCTACAAAGATAGACAAGAGAAATCAAGTTAGAAAACTAAATTTTCTAATAATTCTGTTTCTAATAATCTAACACAACTTTTATTTAAAAGAAATATGTTTTTTAAATTTTATTACAAATTTGTGAACATAGATGTGTATATGATTGAGTAATTTGCTCAAAACATAATCTAATTGAACTTTTTTAATATATTTAATTTTAAGACTTATATAAATTCATAGACGCATAATTGCTATGTTGATATAATGCATTTTATTATCTATTATTTCCGTTAATGCGGTAAAGCTTCACTGTGAAAATTTAAAAAGATTGGAGAAGAGGAATGAAACAAGAACGTCTATCTTACAAAACACTTATTCTTGTAAGCTTAATGCTGTTTTCGATGTTTTTTGGGGCAGGGAATTTAATCTTTCCAGCTTATTTAGGGTATTCAGCAGGGGAGAATGTTTGGCTGTCTCTTGCGGGCTTTATTACATCTGCTGTAGGGTTTCCGATTTTAGGAGTAATGGCTGTTGCGAAGGCGAAGAGCTTTCATAATTTGGCAAGCCGTGTTCATCCAATGTTTGCACTTCTATTCCCATTAATTATTTATATTTCAATTGGACCGGCTTTGGCAATTCCTCGTGCAAGTACAATTGCGTACGAAATGGGCATGAAACCTTTTCTGTCTAATGGGAATCAAAGCTTCTATTTATTTCTGTACACACTAGTCTTCTTTGGAATTGTTCTTTGGTTTAGTTTAACACCTTCTAAGCTTGTAGACCGTTTTGGGAAAATGTTAACACCAGTTGTATTGTCACTTATCGCAATTGTCTTTTTCAAAAGCATGCTTGGCGCAAGCACTTCCTTTAACGCGCCTTCAGGTTCTTACATAACGAATCCATTGTTTCAAGGTGTATTGGACGGTTATTTAACTATGGATGCTTTGGCTGCACTTGTTTTTGGTATTGTAATTGCCAACGCGCTGCGTTCGAAAGGGTTGAATGATGAGAAGCAGCTTTCTACATATATGGTCGGGGCTGGTGTTGGTGCCGGGATTCTGTTAGCAGTTATCTATGGAATGTTAGCTTATTTAGGAGCGTCAAGAGGTATTGAAGTTCCAGTCGATAACGGAGCGCAAGTATTAACAATCCTAATGAATCAATTATTCGGACAAGCTGGTGTGATGATTCTCGGGTTATTATTTACGCTAGCTTGCTTATGTGTGTCGATTGGTCTTGTGATTTCCTGTAGTCAATATTTTGGGAAATTGGTTCCCTTTATTTCGTATAAAGGCTGGGCATTCATTATTAGTGGCCTAAGCGTGTTAACATCTAACCTAGGATTAAATCAAATTCTCTCTGTCTCTGTGCCGATATTAAGTACAATTTATCCGATGGCCATCGCGTTAATTATTTTAGGATTAATACACAACACAATTAAACGTTTTCCATTCACTTATATAACCACGGTATTAGCTGCCGGACTATTTAGTTTACTTGAAATGATCAATAAAACATTTTTAAGCAACAGTTGGGATAGCTTTCTTTCGGTGATGCCGTTATATCAAGAAGGGGCTGGGTGGGTCGTTCCAGCGCTCATTGGTTTTGTTGTCGGTGTGTTAATCAGTCTTGTGCTGCCTCACTCAAGAAACAAACTTCATAAAGAACAAGCCGCATAGAGACATGCCGTATCACAGGTAGTGGTACGGTATTTTTCATTTTTAAATAATGTGAATTTTCTAATATAAAGCAGGAATTTGTCGTTTTATCGGGAAGTTATGAAGGTGTGTGAAATGAAAAGGGAGTGTGGGAGAAGGATGCTGAAAGGAATTCGGGTATTAGACTTTTCACATTATATTCCTGGTCCTTACGCAACGATGAGACTTGCAGATTTAGGGGCAGAAGTGGTAAAGGTAGAGCCGCTTACAGGAGATTTGGCTCGAACAGTGGGCGGTGTGAAAGAAGAAGTTGGGGTTGTATTTGAAGCAAATAATCGCAGTAAGCAAAGTGTTTCAGTTAATTTAAAGTCAGATGAGGGTCTTGCACAAGTAAAATCATTGATTAAACAAGCTGATGTTTTAGTAGAAAGCTTCCGGCCAGGTGTGATGACAAGGCTTGGAATTGGCTATGAGCAAGTGAAGAATATAAATCCGAATCTCGTTTATTGTTCATTATCAGGCTATGGCCAAAGTGGTAAATTCGCTCATTTAGGTAGTCATGACTTAAATTATATGGCATTATCAGGGATGCTTTCCCAATTAAAAGATACAAGCGGGGCACCGGTGCATCCAACATTGACCTTTGCAGATTTCATAGGTGGACTTGCGGCAAGTGAAGCGATTTTAGCAGCACTTGTACAGAGAGAACGTACAAATGAAGGCGCTTTCCTCGATGCTGCGTTGGCTGATTCCGTCATTGGATTTATGAATACACATGAATTACAAGCAGAGCTCACAGGAAAAACAGCAGGGTTATCACTGTTAGATGGCAGTGTTGTTTGCTACGGTCTTTACAAAGCAAAAGACGACAGATATATCAGTCTTGCGGCATTGGAACCTAAGTTCTGGCAGAATTTCTGTGATGCAGCAGAACGAGAAGATTGGAAAGAACAACAGTTTTCAAAAGCAAATGATGAGAATCCAGCCTATCAAGAAATCAAGCAGTTCTTTCTCAGCAAAACAATGGATGAGTGGACGGAATTTGGCTTAGAGGTTGATTGCTGTATGGCTCCAGTATTAGAGCCTGGTGAGCTGACATCTTCTTTGTATTGCACTGAGCGAATGCTCATTCATCGGGTGAATCCTCAGTTGCTTTACATTGCGACAAGAGCGGGATTGAATTTAGCAGATGTTGAGGATCCTCCAAAATTGGGGGCTCACAATGAAAAATGGCTATCGAAAGAGAAATCATTCAATTCATAAGAAGGCAGGGGTTAGATATGAGTGAGAAGACGGTTTTGTATGTTGAAGAAGGACGAGTAGGCTTGTTAACGTTGAATCGCCCAAATGCATTGAATGCAATGGACACAACAATGTTGGCAGAATTAAAGGAAACATTACATCAAGTAAAAGATAGCAGTATTGATGTGCTGATTGTAACAGGAAGTGGCAAAGGCTTTAGTGCGGGTGGCGACTTAAAGTCTATGCTAAGTAATACAGATAACAGTGGCTTTGAAGACATTATGAGCAATATAAGTGAGATCATAACGACGCTTTATACATTACCGAAGCTTGTCATTAGTGCAGTAAATGGACCTGCTGCTGGGCTTGGTTTTAGCTTGGCTCTTGCGGCTGATGAAGTTATTGCATCCGAAAAAGCGGTTTTGGCGATGAATTTTATTGATATCAGCTTAATTCCAGATGGTGCAGGACACTTCTTTTTGAAACAGCGCTTAAATCCAGTTGAAGCAAAGCAGCTTATTTGGCAAGGTATTAAGATGTCTGCACAAGATGCGAAAGAAAAAGGATTAGTAGATGCTATAGGAGAAAATGCTCTAGATGCAGCCAAACAGCAGGCAGAAGTCTGGCTTGCAAAACCAACAAAAGCGATGATTCAAACAAAGCTTCTCTACGCGAGTCTGATGAAAGATGAGTTAACAGAGGTATTAGCGGCTGAAAAACAAGGTCAATTACAAATGCGACAGACGGCAGACCATCAAGAAGGTGTTCAGGCGTTTTTGGAAAAGCGTAAGCCAGTCTTTAAAGGAGAATAAGGAGAAAGCATCCCTCTTCGTTTTGAACGAACGGATGCTTTTTCTTTTTTACACGTTAAGTCACAAAAGAAATTTCGACGAAAAGTGCGAATAATTCGTCATTATGTGATATAATAGGCGATAAATTTTGCATACATATTTGAGGGTGGAGAGATTTCTATGAGTCAGTTTAGACAACGACGTATTGAGACATTTAAAGAAAAAAATAAAAACCGCGGACGCTTATTAATTGGATGTCCGGACCAACCGGGGATTATAGCGTCTGTATCTAATTTTCTATATGAAAAGGGCGCGAATATTGTTGAATCCAACCAATATACGACTGATCCTGTCGGAGGGTTGTTTTTCTTGCGTATCGAGTTTGAAATTGAAAACTTGGAGGAGCGAGAAGGTGAACTTGAGGAAGCATTTGCTCCTATTGCTGAAAAGTTTTCGATGAATTGGCGAATTAGCTACGCGTACCATATTAAGAAAATGGCAATCTTCGTCTCTAAAGAAGAACATTGCTTGCTTGAATTGCTGTGGGAATGGCAGGCTGGCGAACTAATGGCTGATATTTCATTAGTAATTAGTAACCATGAAATGATGCGTGATACAGTTGAGGCTATGCAAATTCCATATAAATATCTACCAGTTACGAAGGATACAAAAAAGGAAGTTGAACAGCAACAACTAACGATGATGGAAGAACAAGAGATTGAAGTTATTGTTCTTGCACGCTATATGCAAATTCTATCTCCAGATTTCGTTGAAGCACATCCAAACCGCATTATTAATATTCATCATTCATTCTTACCGGCATTCGTTGGAGCCAAGCCTTATGAGCGGGCATATGAACGTGGAGTAAAATTAATTGGTGCGACATCTCATTATGTAACAGATGACTTAGATGAAGGACCGATTATTGAGCAGGATGTTGAACGTGTGAATCATAAAGATCATGCTGAAGATTTGAAACGAATTGGACGCCATGTAGAGCGTTCTGTGCTTGCGCGAGCAGTGAAATGGCATTTGCAAGACCGTGTTATTGTGCATGGAAACAAAACGATTGTGTTTTCAAAGTAAACAAAAAGCAGCCAGGCAGGCTGCTTTTTGTTATGAATGGAAAAGAACAAGCTTTCCGTTAGGTGATACACAACGATGTGTATGTTCTGATAAATCCTTTTCACTTAACATTTGCTCGCCGGTTTGTTTTGCTTCTTCATCAGTTGCGGCTTCAAATGTTTCATCAAGTAATTTTTCTCCCTTTTTGTCGAATGCCGTTAAGAAATAAGTTGGCATATTACATTCCCCCTTTTGAAATACATGTACCTTTGTCGCTATTATACTAAATTTTTTAGAAAAGTTCAGAAGATTTGCCCGAAAAGAAAGAACAAGCAAGTCTTTAATGCTTGCTTGTCCATTTTTTTATTGCTAATTAGTCTTTTTTGTATTGTTGATTATTGGATGATTGGCGAAATGGTTCATTGCGCAGTTCTTTGTTTTGTCCTGGGTTTTTTGGTCCTTCAACACTTGCGGCACTTACACCTGTTTTAGATGGATTCTTCTTAATCCTTGCCATGCAAATCACCTCCGATAGATAGTTTTTCCTTTGAGAACAATGTTTATGAGTAAAGAGATATTAGATGACCTAATAAAATAATGCTATAATGAAAAGATGTTTCTTGGAGAGTTGGTATGATAAGGATGCAGATTGAATGTATCGTACAGCTCAAAAAATATTTATGAAAAGTCATTCACATTTCGACTCCAATTGAAGTAAAATCGTTAAGTCAGTTATTTTTTTATAGTTGGAAGGATGAAAGTTGATGAAACGTAATAAAGGTCCTTTGACGTTATTAATGATAAATTTATTTATTATCATGGTAGGTATTGGACTCGTTATTCCAATTCTCCCCTTCTATGTTGAGGAATTTGGAGCGAGTGCACGCGAGTTAGGGATGCTAATTGCAGTCTTTTCGTTTATGCAATTTCTGTTTGCGCCAATTTGGGGCCGGGTATCGGATCGAATCGGTCGTAAGCCATTAATTACGATCGGCTTGTTTGGGTTTGCCGTTGCAGAATTTATTTTTGCATTTGCAACAGACCTTTGGATGCTTTTCTTCTCACGTATGCTTGCTGGCACATTTGGTTCAGCCCTTATGCCGACAGCTATGGCTTATGTATCGGATGTTACAACACCTGAAAAGCGTGGCCAAGGGATGGGAATGATGGGCGCAGCAATGGGGTTTGGTATTGTAGTTGGTCCTGGAATTGGTGGTTGGCTAGCTGAGATTTCATTATCTTATCCATTCCTTTTTGCTGGCATTGCTGCAACGATTGCAGGGCTTGTATCAGTATTTGTTTTACCTGAATCTTATACGAAAGAGATGCGTGAACGAGACGCAGCTGAGAATACAGAAGAGAAAACAAATCAGTTTGTGCAAATGTACCAAGCTCTTAAAAGCCCAGTCGGATTCTTGCTTATTCTTGTCTTTATTATGAGCTTCGGACTTGCCAACTTCCAATCGATCTTTGGTTATTACACGATGGAGCGTTATCATTATGACACTTCTGAAGTAGGTACAATTATTCTATTAGTTGGTTTAGTAGGGACAATTGTTCAAGGTGGGGTTGTTGGCAGGCTGATTAAGAAGTTTGGTGAAGAACGTGTTGTTACAGGTTCACTTCTATTAAGTGCATTTGGGTTTGTGATCATGACGTTTGCAGTTAACTTTGCGACAGTGCTTCTGACAACAGCGGTCTTTTTCTTAGGGAATTCCATTTTACGTCCTTCTTTGAATTCATTTATCTCTAAGCTTGCAGGTAGACGTCAAGGGATGGTTATGGGATTAAACAATTCATTTCTTAGCTTAGGAAATGTTGCAGGACCACTTGTAGCTGGAGCACTATTTGAAGTAAATATGCACATCCCATATTTATTCGGAGCGTGTGTAATGATCGTTGGTCTTGTTGCTACAAAGGTTTGGTTAACGAAAAAGGGGAAGCGAGAAGTCGTTCAGCCATAAGCGAGAACGACTTCATAATATGCCTGTGTTTTAAGCTAAGTGTGTGTGCTATACTTAAAGTTACTTGTAAATAAAGTAAACATTAGAAAAGAGAAATAAAGCTTGTCCTTGAAAAAGGAGGAAGGCAAATGGTAAAGGGAATTACACACCTAGGAGTTGGGGAAACATTTGACGGTTATCTTCTCGTCAAATCGTCAACAAAAGGAACGGCTAGTAACGGAAAACCGTTTTTAACATTAATTTTTCAAGATAAGAGCGGAGATATTGAAGCTAAGTTATGGGACGCTTCTCCTGAAGATGAAGCTCAATATGCCGCTGAGTCAATTGTTCGTATTATCGGCGATATTCAGAATTACAGAGGTCGTATGCAATTAAAAATTCGAAATGTGCGACCAGCAAATGAGCAGGATAGCGTAAAAATTTCTGATTTTCTTGAACGTGCGCCTATGTCAATTGAAGAGATGGGTGAAGTTGTTAGCAGTTTTGTATTTGAAATGAAAAACCCAAAAATTCAACGTATTACAAGGCATCTTGTGAAGAAGCATCAGGAACAATTTTTTCAATATCCAGCTGCTTCAAAAAACCATCATGAATTCGTCTCAGGGCTTGCATATCATGTTGTTTCAATGCTCAATCTAGCAAAATCGATTACACAATTGTATCCCTCATTGGATAAAGATTTATTGTTTGCCGGTGTTATTCTTCACGACCTTGGTAAAGTAGTCGAATTGTCTGGACCTATTTCAACTACCTATACAGTAGAAGGGAACTTATTAGGTCATATTACAATCATGGTTAATGAAATTGCCGAGGCTGCAAAGGAGCTTGAAATAGAAGGAGAAGAGGTAACAATTCTTCAGCACATGGTGTTAAGTCATCACGGAAAAGAAGAGTGGGGGAGCCCGAAGAAACCGCTGATAAAAGAAGCGGAGATCCTTCACTTAATTGATAACGTTGATGCGAAGATGAATATGCTCGACCGGGCACTTGAGAAAGTAAAGCCGGGGGAATTTACAGAACGTATCTTTCCGCTTGATCAACGCAGTTTTTATAAACCACAGTTTCATAAGTAAACAAGAAAACTGTCTTCACAAAAAGAAGGCAGTTTTTTTGTGAAGCTTTACTCTTCTGCAGGTTAGTTCTAATTCAGTTTATAAGGGCATACAGTATTACAAAGGCTTGTCTAGAAAAGGAGTGAGCTGAATGGATACACTGCCTTGGTGGATTTATCTCGTTACAGCTGGGATCGCTTTTAGTGGATTTATGACAATTAAAACGAAAAAAGAAGACGAACATATTGATATGCAATTTATCGAGCAAGAAGGGGAAGTGTACATTCGCAGAATGGAGCAAGAAAAAGAACGTAGAGGAAAGAACCCGATAGCGAAATAAGCAAAAGCCCGAGAGAAGATGTTTCTTCGCTCGGGCTTTTGGCTATTATTCAGATTCCTTTTGTTCACTGTTTGTTTCAGGCTGTTCTTGGCTGTCACCTTGAGGCTGCTGTTGCTCGCCGCCCTCTGACTGACCACCTTGTTGCTGTTCTTGAGCTTTCTTATCGAAGATGCCTTTAAAGTCTTCATCTTTCACTTTAATGTTGGCTTTATCAAGCTCTTTCTGAACAGCTTCTTGAATTTTTTGATTGTCTAATTTTTGTTGGACAATTTCTTTCTTTACTTCATCTTTCATTTCTTCAAACGGCTTTAATTCTTTCTTGTCAGTTACTTTAATGATGTGCCAGCCGAACTGTGATTTAACAGGAGCGCTCACTTCATCGACCTTTAGTTTATAAGCTGCTTCTTCAAACTCAGGTACCATATCACCTTTGCTGAAGTAGCCTAGGTCGCCGCCTTTAGGGCCTGATGGGCCTGTTGAATATTCTTCAGCAAGCTTCGCAAAATCGCCGCCATTATCAAGCTTTTGCTTTACTTCTTTTGCTGTTTTTTCGTCTTTAACAAGAATATGACTAGCCTTAATCTCCGGCTTCATTTGTTCATATTGCTTTTTCAATTCTTCTTCTGAGACGTCTACAGATTCCATTGCTGCTTTTTCACGAAGCATGTTTGAGCGAACGACTTCTTTGAACTGCTCTTCATCTTTAAAACCACTTTGAGCAAGGAGCATTTGGAATTGCTGACCATAGTTTGCTTTGATTTCTTCGAGGCGCTTGTCTACTTCTTTGTCAGACACTTCATACTTTGCTGAAAGTACTTTATCAGTTACAAGCTCTTGAAGAGTTGCTTCACCAACGCGTTCTTTCATTTTATTATAAAATTCTTCTTGTGTAACATTTCCTTCACTTGTTTCTACAATTACTTCTGAATTGTCTCCTGAGGCATTACTGCATGCAGAGACAGCAAAAATGCTGGCTGCAGCCGTTACGGAAAGTAGTACTTTTTTCATAAAATGAACACTCCTAATTTGAAGTTTGTTTTTTAAATGTTTAAAAACAAAGGCTCCAGTTTGAACCAAGTTTTCTAATATATTGTCATAATCACTCAGCTTTTTCAAGTGCAGATGAGTCACAAAAATAACTATATCATATTTGTTCGAGGAAGCGAAATGATTTCGACGGTAGAAATAAGGTCATTTGTATAAACACAAATGACCTATGCTGCATAGTATGAAGTATTACAAAAACAAGGGGGTGTCAACATGAGCTATGGCTATCGTGGCGGCTTCGCGTTGATCGTTGTATTGTTCATCTTGCTTATCATCGTAGGTGCAGCTTGGTTGTACTAAAATAAAAAGAGGTGGGGCACTGAGTGCTCCACCTTTTTTGCTTTCGACGCACAGGACGTGCTAGCGACGATCTTGAAACAGAACGTTTCGTTCTTAACTAATGTTCCTCTTTTTCATGCCGAAAGCAAAAAACGGCTTTCTCTATGGAAAGCCTCCAGCAATCGGACAGCCTAAACGCCTTTCTCCGCTTTTCTAAGTAAATAATACTTCTACGTATGAGGAGATTAGTAGGATTGTAACTAGGACATTTATTGTTCGGAACACTTTTGGTTGTCGTTCTTCTGGGATCTCGCGCTGTAAACATAATGAGTTAGTCATTGAGTTAATGAAGAACAAGATCAATACTGCGAACGGAATAAAAAACAACGTCAATGTTTACCGCCTCCTTTGCCAAAGCGAACTAATTCATTATGGTAATGAAACATACGTACCGTATTTTACAACTGGGTTTGGTTTTAACAATATCAAAAAATATAACAAAAAGATAGGTTTTTGATTTAAAAAGGAATTGCCAACTTCTCCGTTTCAATATAAAAAAAGCACCCACATGGATGCTTCTTTCAATAATAGTTTTTAATGAGGATATCAAAGCCATCGTTATCATTCTCAATATAACAACGTCTTGGAGCTTTTAGGAATAAAAGCAAGTAAATAACATCTGTAACAGACAAGCCGATGTTAAAAGCTGACATCATCGCAAAATAATGCATGTAGTGAGGTAGAATGTAACTTCCTATCATGAACAGACTTGTCAGCAACACAAGCGGTGTGCCTAGACATAGAATGGATAACGGCTTTGACATCGATTGATAAAAACGTACAGACAGAACAGGTATGCCGTATTTCTTCTTTAACTTTAAAGTGGCTTTTTTGAACATTAGCCAAGCAGGTAAAACATGCAATAGTTGATGAGCAGCAGGGACAAGCAATATGCCAGATAAAAAGGCAAGTACGTGGTTATCCTTAAGCTCAACTGTTGTATAAACCATACTCATAGGCAAGTAGATACATATAAACGATCCGAGCATGACGAGCATGGATAGAATGGAGATCCGAGGTAGACCATAATCTTTCGACAGGTTAATGGATTTCCAGCAACTCATCATAATATCACCATCCCATAAATTCATGCTTCTTTGTATAGTAAAAAACGAATGAGTTTTTTATTGATTTGTTCATTTACTCGAATACTTTACAATGTTTTAAATATGAAATCAAGAGCTTTTATAAGTTTTTTAGATAAATTCAATGTAAAGTTAATATGAAGGGTGCTGAACGCATGGGGGAAGGGGATATAGTGACATTTGAGACCAGGTGGATTTAAATAGGTTTTTGTGCATCGGCATAGCGGTTAACAGAGTTTGATTATATTTTTCATGTGAGGGTAAAATTCTGATAAAATAGGAATTAAATGTGGGCATGAAAGTGGTGGAGGAAATGGTAGAGTCAGTGGAAGAGAGATTAGAACGTCTAGAGTTTTATCAACAGCTGCTGCTAGATGTCATGAAGGATAAGGACTACCCGTTTTATCAACTTGTCATTGAAAAAGGATTGTCAAAAGAGGAAGTAAGCGATGTGTGTAGATTATGTGGAAGGTTAACAAAAGCATATGAGGAGCAGAAAGAGTTAGGGTTCGTTAACTTCTATCCACTCCTCATTCATTTTGCTGGCATGTTAAACCCAAAGTTACATCCAGATGATACGATGAATGCCTTGTATCAACAAAAGATGTATATTTCCTTAATGGAGGTTTTACGTCGTATCAGAATGGGTATAAAACCTTAGGTGTTTATCGTTTCCATTTCAAGTACATAGTCTTCTTCATGTTTTTGAAGCTGACCATCTTCCTCAATAAATTCTTTGTCAATATTATCAAAAGATTTTTCGAAAATACGCATGAAATCTTCACCATAGATGTTGCGTACAATGCACATCATTTCCATCATCTCAGGAAACTTCCCATACAATTCGCGTAGAGGCATAGCACCGTTGTAAGCAGCGTTCCCGTTTGGATTATAAGCTTCCATTGTCTTAAGTAACAATTCTTCTCCCTCATCTGTTAGGAGTACATATGTGTTACGTTTATCGTTCTCTTTTTTTGAAAATGATAAATAGCCTTGCTCTTCTAACTTTTTCGAAAAATTAAAAGCTGTGGAGACATGCATTACCCCAAATTTAGCAATCTCCGAAATTGAAGCCCCTTTTAAATGATACGCAATCCAAAGAATATGATGTTCATTGATGTTTAGGTCAAATGGTTTGATCCATTGTTGCCAGTCTTTCTCGATTGACTTCCAAAGTGCTTTGCTTAACTGAGCAACCTTCTGGCTAAACATTAATGCTTCTTTCAATGAATATTCTTGATTCATACTTTCCCTCACCCTCTTCGCTTACTAAAATAGATTATTCTAGAAACCTAATATTATTATCCTCTATTATGCCAATAAATGAATAAATAATAAAGTCACTTTAGTGATTAAATTCAGAAAATTTTTAAATTAATTCGATATTCTTTTGAAAATGTCCTAAATTTGTTAAAAAAAGGAGTAGCGGAAGTTTTTACCTTGTGCAAATTTATTGATTGAGATGCATTTTATTTCTCCTTATAAAAGTTTAGGAAGTGATAATGTAAGCGCTTTAATTATAAAGTATGTATAAATATACATATACCTAAACAATTTATACGCTTTAGGGTATAGGTGGAAAATGGGTATCATAATACCAGAAAGATAGGGAAGTTTCAGTGTGAGACTTAATTTTCGGTTGCATACTTTTTTAAAGCATATTAATGTTTGCTTTCTTAATATAGTTCTTGTATAGGGAGAAAAGTGGGTAGGCATAAAAAAATAACGGTTCCGAATTCACGGAACCGTTATCCTTTATGATTGTGGTTGAGTTTCTTCATTTTGCATATCATTCATAATTTGTTCGAGCTGTTCAAATGCTTCTTCGATTTCTTGTAATTCTTTTTGGATGCGTTTTTGATGAGGCTGAATATCTTTTTTCCATTGTTGAATGGTAACTTGTAGGTCACCACTTACTTGCTTAATTGTTTCAGCACTTTCTTTTGAAGCCGTTTTCACTTGTTCAGTTAGAGCAACGACATCTCTTTTTACTGCCTGTAATGACTCTTTCGCTTTTTCGCTATTCGTTTTGATTGATTCGCGCATTTCTGGCCCTGATTTTGGGGTGCTAAATAAAACGGCTGTACCTCCTAAAAGGGCTCCTGTTAAAATTCCATAAATAAAAGATGAAGCTTTTGCCATAATTCTCACTCCTTTTTAACTAAGCCTGTTATCGTTAAGATTCTCTTTATATTCTATGATAAAACATAGTAGATGTAAAAAGCCGTCAAGCAAATAAAGCTTGACGGCTCAAGGTGATGATAAACAGGACATTCTGCCTTGCTTGCCATCTTTAATGAAAATTGTCTCCGCTTATTGAACAGCAACCGTCGTACGCTTGCGGATGCCTTGTACGACAGGGAAAATAACGACCATAACGATCGTATTTACAATTGCTGCTGGCAGCACAACAGCTACAAATAAACCAATAAATGTTTGCGGAAGACCGAAAAAGATAAGCGCCGTTGATAAGAAAACCGTACCACTAATAAGTGTTCCAACCGCTGTTAAAGCACTTGCCTTAACAAGAGTAGGCTGCTTTGCGCGAATTAATACCATAAGACCAAGAAATACAAATGCAGTAACAGGCTTATCGATCATGTTGGCAATTTGTCCGCCTGGAAAACTAGTCGTTAACGCAGATACAATTCCAGTAGCTAAGGCAACGACAAGCACATTTTTACGCTCAGGGAACAATAAGATACCTAAAAACATCATCGTAAGAAGCATGTCTGGTCTCATCCCAAAGAATAATGGTGGCATAATCGCGTGCAAAACTGCTCCAATTCCAATCAATAAAGCTAAAGAAACTAATGTACGAGTATTCATTTGCTCATCTCTCCTCTTCTAAACTCAACTCATTTTGTAATAGTTTCCCCAACAGTGCGCTCTGTGCCTGTTGCGAGAAATTTACTTGCAATAATTATAGCAAAACTTTCGAACCAGGAAAAGTTAAAAAGTCACTGTACTGCGTTTTTATTAAGCATTTTCTTTTCGGAACTCATCCATATAGGTGCGCAGTGCTTCACATGCTGCAACTGGAACTGCATTATAGATTGAAGCACGGCATCCACCAATAGAACGATGGCCATTTAAGCCGACAAAGCCTTTCTCCTTAGCACCAGTTAGGAACTTTTGCGTTAGTTCTTCAGAAGGCAATGTGAATGTTACGTTCATGTAAGAACGGCTGTCCGCTTCGGCATGCGGGCTGTAAAATCCATTACTGTTATCGATTGCATCATAAATAAGTGCTGCTTTTTGTTCGTTACGGTCAGCGATGCTTTCAACCCCGCCTTTGTCTTTAACCCAATTTAATACAAGTGAAAGCATATAGATTCCAAATGTAGGAGGTGTATTATATAAAGATTTTTTCTTCGTATGAGTACGATAGTCAAGCATTGTTGGTACATTTTCTGGAATGCGTTCTGCTAAGTCTTTGCGCATTACGACGACTGTTACGCCAGAAGGTCCGAGGTTCTTCTGGGCTCCCGCATAAATAAGTGCAAATTTGCTTACGTCAATTGGGCGGCTTAAGATATCACTGGACATATCTGCAATTAAGTCTACGTCGTTAAGCTCGGGGAAAGACTTCCATTGCGTTCCGTAAATCGTATTATTTGAAGTGATATGTAGGTATGCGCTGTTATCGCTCAGTTGCAATTCTTCCGCAGAAGGGATTGCTTTGTAGCCATCTTCCTTTGTGCTGGCAGCAACGTTTGTTTTGCCGAGCTTGTTCGCTTCTTTGATTGCTTTATCTGACCAAGAGCCGGTCAATACATAGTCAGCTGTTTGGTCTTCACTTAAGAAGTTCATTGGAATCATTGTGAATTGTGTACTTGCTCCGCCTTGAAGGAAAAGAACGTCGTAGTTATCTGGGATTTGCATTAACTCACGAAGTAGTGCTTCTGCTTCATTATGCACAGCATCGTATTCCTTACTGCGGTGGCTGAGCTCCATTACAGACATTCCGCTACCTTTGAAATCCAATAATTCTGCTTGTGCTTGTTTCAGCACCTCTTCAGGAAGAGCTGAAGGTCCTGCATTAAAGTTATAAGCGCGTTTCATTTGCTATATCCTCCTTTTAGTGTGTTACTTCTTTAAAGAATAACTTTATCCTAACATGTTTTATTGCTTGTACAAGGTGCTTTTATTAAAAAATTTCGACAATGAAAAACAGCCTCCATCATTAGGAAAGCTGTTTTCGTATGTATGTTATTCAATTTTATCCGCAATTGCTTTTGCGAATCCTTGAAGCTCTTCTTGAGAGTACTTATCCATGTCTGCATGCCATTTTAACCCAAAGCCATCATCTTTCTCATCATAGCGAGGAATTAAGTGAACATGTAAATGGAAAACAGATTGTCCAGCTGCTTCGCCTGTGTTGCTTAGCATATTCAAGCCAATTGGGTTGAATTGTGCTTTAAGCGCATTTGCAACCTTTGGCACGACGCGAAAAACTTTTTCCGCAACTTCAGGAGTTAGTTCATACATATTTTCTTGATGGACCTTCGGAATGATGAGGGTATGGCCTTTTGTGACTTGACCAATATCAAGAAAAGCTAGTACATCATCATCTTCATACACTTTAGATGAGGGAAGCGCACCGTTAATGATTTTACAGAAAATACAATCTGACATAAAGAATCCCCTTTCTGTTATGAATTTGTTTTCATTATAACGGATTTTTGAGGGAAGTACGAATAAATATATACGGATGGACAACCTATATGAACAAAAAAACAGGACACTTACATATAGTAAGCGCCCTGCCTGAAGAATGGGAGAAGAGAAATTGCTGCGTCTAGAACAGGAATTGTTCTTTCACAGACACCTCATTTCATAATGTTCAATGGCTTATATGTGTCAAATGCGCTCAACATCACGCATGTGCATGATATGATAAATTGTCTTTCACAGACACCTCATTTGTTGAGTTTTATTCGATACCAAGAGCTTGTGGCCCAGCCATCTTGCAGAAGAAAATCATGTCGAGCAAAGTTTTTACAGCAGTAATCTGTCTTTCACAGACACCTCATTTCAAGGATTCAAGTTGAACGTTTAAGTGAAAATCACTAGTTGGTTCAATGTTATCATCTCCCTGAGTTATTGCTGTGTTTCTCTCCCTCTTCGCTAATTATCATACCCGAGTTAAAAGGTGTTATACACATAAGTAAAAAGGGAAAATCTGTTTTCAAGAGTGACGTTGCTGTGAGAGTAGTGGAAAGTTTGATAAGATGAAGAAGAATTCACCTGAAAGGACGAATAGCCATGGGAAAACAACTGCTTTCAATCGAACATTTAAGTGGAGGATATACAAATAAAAATGTATTAAATGACGTATCTTTTGATGTTGAAAAAGGTGAAATTACTGCATTGATTGGCTTAAACGGTGCCGGGAAGAGTACGACAATTAAGCATATTATCGGCTTAATGGAGCCGAAGAAGGGCAGTATTCAAATTAATGGGGAGACTAGCACCGCGTCCCCAGAGCGTTATCGTTCACAATTTACATATATCCCTGAGACACCGATTCTGTATGATGAGTTAACGTTGTACGAGCACTTAGAACTTACAGCGATGGCTTATAATCTTGATAAAGAGACCTTTGAAGCCCGGCTACATCCATTACTAAAAGAATTTCGCATGGAAAAGCGTTTAAAGTGGTTTCCAGTTCATTTTTCAAAAGGGATGCGACAGAAGGTAATGATTATGTGTGCTTTTCTTGTAGAACCATCACTTTACATTATTGACGAACCTTTCGTTGGCCTTGATCCAGTTGGTATTCAGTCTTTTCTCAATTACATCCAGCAAATGAAAAGCCAAGGAGCAGGAGTGCTAATGTCAACGCACATCTTATCAACAGCGGAAAGGTATTGTGATAAGTTTGTAATTCTGCATGAGGGCCAAATCCGTGCAAAGGGAACACTTCAACAATTACAACAACAATTTGGCATGCCTAATGCCACACTAGATGATCTCTATTTGCAGCTGACAAAGGAAGATGACAATGTTTAATGCGAATGAATTATGGAAGAAACGGTTTGGGCATTTTACGAAGGAAATGCAACGTTACTTAAGGTTAATGTTTAACGATCATTTAAAGTTTGTATTGTTATTTGCAGGTATTATAAGTGCCTATTATTATCAACAGTGGCTTCAAGGCTTGCCTGAGACCTTTCCAACAGTTTTTATTATGGCAATTGTATTAGGAGTCTTGCTTACACACAGCCCTGTTCGAACTTTATTAAAAGAAGCGGATGTCGTGTTTTTAATACCGCTGGAAGAACGTTTAGGTGCTTACTTTCAAAAAGCAAAGCAATACAGCTTTACGATCCAATGTTATGTACTTTTAATAGCTGCTGGGGTATTAGCACCTCTTTATTTCCATACAGAAGAGAGTAGCTTTGGAACGTACGCCTTGATGATTGGAGTGCTGTTTGTTGTGAAGGGATGGAACATTTATACTTCATGGCAAATGCGCTATTTTTCATCACGTAGTTCACATTATTCAGATATGGTCGTTCGTTTTACCGTGAATGTTGTGTTTGTATACTTTTTGTTTGCAAAAGCAGCCATTTGGTTTTTGCTTATGGTAGCCTTTCTTATGCTAGGATTATTCTTCTATTACCGTCGTTTAACAGATCAGAAGAAGGTTTTAAAATGGGAGCAATTAATTGAACTTGAGCAAGGGCGTATGATGACGTTTTACCGAATTGCCAATATGTTCACAGATGTTCCAAAGTTCAAAGAAAAAACAAAACGAAGAGCATACTTAAGTATTCTATTTTCGCGTATTCCATTTAAGCAAACGTCGACATTTGTTCATTTATATACGAAGACATTCATTCGGTCGAGTGATTACCTCGGTATTTATGTTCGTTTACTTGTTATTGGGGGTATTGTAGCTTATACATTGCCTTATCAATACGGGAAGTTAATTGTTTTATTGCTAACGTTGTATTTGTCAGGTTTTCAGCTATTACCGCTATGGCGTCACCATGTAATGAAACGATGGCTTGATTTGTATCCAATTAGGATGGAGGTACGAATGCAATCCTTTTTGAAAGTGTTATTTTCGGCTTTACTTGTAAAAGCAGTGATCTTAGCTGTGCTTATTATGCTCTCAGGAGGTCTTATACTAGGAGCAGTATCCATTCTTTTAGGTATAGGCTTTAGCGCAGCATTCGTTTACTTCTATACAAAGAAAAGATTACAAAGAGCATGAAACATTTTGTTACGAATTTGCGTATATAGGGCATGAAGACTTCCTGATAAAAGTGAGGGAAATGAATGAAAAGCTATGAACAAAAAGCCTATGTAGAAATGCTACATTGGCAGCAACGAATGTTAAAGCGTTCCTCAATGGTCGAACGAATGTCAAAAAGCACGCAAACAAAGGTAAACCAACTCATTCCAGCTCGTATACACAACGTTGTCACAGAAAGCATTAAAAAAATGGTGCAGAGCATTCTGCTTGGTTCTGATATAACTACGAAATATATGACACATAGCAGCTGGACTTTTGAAAAAAAGGAACAATACATCCGTGAACGGCTTAATTCGTATAAGAAAACCGCTGCACTTGAAGGGGCAGGCACAGGAGTAGGAGGGCTCTTACTTGGAATGGCGGATTTCCCATTACTGCTTACGATTAAGGTGAAATTCCTTTTTGATACAGCTGCAGCCTATGGATTTGATGTCAGTGATTATGAAGAGAGACTTTTTATTCTACACGTTTTTCAGTTAGCTTTCTCCTCAGAAGAACACCGCAAGAAAACGATGCAAACCATTATGAATTGGGAAGAGGAGAAAGAAGCGTTGAAGGAGCTTGATTGGCGCACATTTCAACAAGAGTATCGTGACTATATTGATTTAGCAAAGTTGTTTCAGCTTCTCCCTGGAATCGGTGCGGCAGTAGGGGCAGTTGCAAACTATCGGCTTCTGGAGCATTTAGGAGAGGTTGCGATGAATGCTTATCGAATAAGGCTGTTGGAGTCTGAAATGCATGCTGAACAGAAATAAAGACAAGAGCGCAAATCGCTCTTGTCTTTATTTTGTTTGATAGCGAATAGCAGCTGCGCCTAATGTTTTCGCTGCCGTCAGCATTGCTTCTTCATTAAAATTAAATTTCGGATGGTGGTGGGGGTATGAGTCATTTGGATCACCTTTGGCCGCTCCTGTAAAGAAAAACGTCCCAGGTACTTTTTGCAGGTAATATGAAAAATCTTCACCGACCATTTTCGGTTCAAGTTCCGTAACCGAAGATACACCTGGTACTTCTTTTGCGACTTCTGCAAGGAAGTCTGTCTCAGCTTCATGATTAACGACAGCCGGATACCCCTTAATATAATGAAAGTCGTACGTTACATTGGATGATAAGCATGTACCTTTAATGATTCGTTCAAGCTCTTCTTGAACACTTTCTCTCACTTCTTCACGAAATGTCCGCACTGTTCCTGCAAGTTTGGCTGAATCTGCAATGACGTTAAATTCGTTGTTAGCAGCAAAGTTGCCGATTGAAACAACGGCTGAATCAAGAGGATTAACACGTCTGCTGACAATTTGTTGAATGTTTACAACGAGTTGAGAAGCTGCAACAATTGCATCTCTACTATTATGAGGTTGAGCACCATGTCCGCCTTTTCCTTGAATTGTAATTTCAAAACGGTCAGCAGCTGCGGCAATTGGACCTGTTCGATACCCGATTGCATGAGCTTCTTCTGTTGACCAAAGGTGAGTACCGAAGATCGCATCTACACCTTCAAGGCAGCCTGCTTCGACCATTGATTTTGCCCCACCAGGTATTAGTTCTTCTGCATGTTGATGAATGAATACATATGTGCCTTGTAATTCTTCTTTCATATTGTTCATGATCTTTGCTAATGTTAACAGCACTGTCGTATGTCCATCATGTCCGCACGCATGCATGACACCTGGAACTGTTGATTGATAAGAAACATCATCTTTTGCATCCTGAATCGGAAGAGCATCAAAATCAGCTCGTATTGCAACTGTTTTGCCTGGTTTACTTCCTTCGATAGTGGCAATAATTCCGTTACCGCCAACATTGGTCTTGGGTGAAATACCAAGTTTCTGATAGAAATCTGCAATATATTCGGCTGTTTTATATTCTTTAAAGGATACCTCTGGGTGCATATGTAAATAGCGACGCATGTCGATCATTTCATCATATTGCTCGTCGATTTGCTGATACAGTTGCTCTAACATCTTAGTGCCTCCTAGGGTTGAAGTTATTTTAAATTATAACATGAAACAAAGTGTTGACAGGAAAAATAGAGATGCTATAATACCCTTAGAGGTATTAAAAAAAGCCGCATATTTTTTTAACTAAATAAATACCCCTAACTGTATAAAGGAGGTTTGAGTAGTGGAACAGTTTTTTCCTTACATTGTGATTTTGTTTTTGGTTTTTGTCTTAGTTCGAAGGATGGTTCCTGCAAAGGGTGTTAAGCAGGCTACTACCGCAGACTTACAGACAATGCTTAAGGATAAACAAAAGAGACAATACCTTGATGTTCGAACACCAGGCGAATATAAAGGTAATCACATTAAACAATTTCAAAACTTGCCACTTCATCAAATAAAACAAAACGCTGCAAGCTTGCATAAAGACGAAGAAGTAGTTGTCATCTGCCAAAGTGGCATGCGCAGCATGCAAGCAGCAAAAGCATTAAAGAAAGCAGGATTTCAACAAATAACAAATATCCAAGGCGGCATGTCTGCCTGGAATAACCGATAAATTAAGGGAGGAATTTTATTATGACAATGAAAAAAATGACAAGCGGAGAAGTATTCGAAAAAGTACGCAAGGAAGAAGCATTCTTTTTACTGGATGTTCGTAATGAAAGTGACTTTAACGACTGGCGCATTGATGGTAAAAAAGTTGAATCATTAAATGTTCCATACTTTGAGTTGATTGATGGTGTAGAAGGTATTACAGATAAACTTCCTAAGGATAAAGATATTCTTGTTGTATGTGCCAAAGAAGGTTCTTCTGTTATGGTTGCAGAAATGCTTTCAGAAGCAGGCTTTAACGTTTCATATTTAGAAGGCGGAATGAAGTCATGGAGCGAATACCTTCACGAAGCAGTTGTCTATGAAGATGACAAGATTTCAGTGTACCAATATATCCGTTCAGGAAAAGGCTGCTTATCTTACATGGTTGTTTCAAACGGTGAAGCACTTGTCGTTGACCCAGCACGTTTTGTTGATAAATATGTGAAGTTAGCAGAAGACAAAGGTGCAAAGATTACACACATCGTTGATTCCCACCTTCACGCTGACCACATTTCAGGAGGTCGTGTGCTTGCTGAACAAACAGGTGCAAAGTACTACCTCATGAAGAGTGAAGGTGCTGTGTTCGATTTCCAACCACTTGAAACACACGAGAAAATTGAATTTGCTGATGTTACGCTAGAAGTTCTTGCTGTAAAAACACCTGGACATACACCAGGAAGTGTCTCTTTCTTTGTTAATAACAAGCTTCTATTCTCAGGTGACACGATCTTTGTAAATGGTCTAGGCCGTCCAGACTTAGGTGGTAAAGCAAAAGAATGGGCGAAAGATCTTTACAATACAGTATACAGCAAAATCTCTGAAATCACAGATGATGTAATTGTATTGCCTGGTCACTATGCAGATTACGACACAGAAGTGAATGAAGAAGGCTTCATTGGCGATACATTGGGTAATATTCGTAAGCAAAATGATTTAATGACAAATACTGGAGAAGAAGAGTTTGTGGAGCATTATGCAGCAAATGAAAGTGCGCAAACACCTCCAAACTTCGAAGAAATTGTTGCAATTAACCGTGGTGAGCTTGCGGCAGATGTTGAGAAACAACAAGAGCTTGAAATCGGACCAAACCGTTGTGCAGTTCATCACGCTGGATAATAAGAGTTATTATAGAAGCAGAAGCGCCAAATAAGGTGCTTCTGCTTTTTTCTTTTTCATGAGAAAACGCCTGAAAATATTCAGGCGTTTTGTACTAAGAAAGGAGTTGGTCACGTAGAATACGGTCAACTTCTTCCATATGTCTTGTTTCATCAGCAATCATATCTTCAAGTTGAACAACTAATTCTGTTAACTTCAATTCACTTGCTTGAACTTTACGTTTTTCATAGCGGTCGATCGTTTCTTTTTCTGCACGTCGAACTTCTTCAAGCATCGCTTTCACATCTGTAAGTTGTTTTACAGGTGCAGGGGTTGTGGTCGGATTTCCACCTAACGTGCTAATCTTACCTGCAAGATAAAGGGCATGTCCTTGTTCGTCGCCTACTTCACTTTCAAAGAATGGTTTAAGTACTTGACGGTGCAAGCCAGAAACAACAGAAGCATATGTTGTATACATAATTTGAGCAGAATATTCATTTGCTAAGTCTTCATTTAGCCCGTCAATAAGTGCTTTCATTTTTTCGTCCATAATCGAATGCTCATCCTTTCTCGAATCATTGTATCCATTATTAGAAATACCCTGTAACTCAAAGATTAAACATTCTTTTTTTCGTGATAGAAAAAAGTGTTAAAGTAATAAAATGGAGGGGAATACGTGTGAATAATAAACGAAAAATTCAACCAAGAGATATACTTGCCATAGCTGCCTGTATTGGCGCACTTCTTCTTTTTATAGATATAAAACTGGCAATTGAAGGCGTTAAGCACACAGCATTTGATCAAGCGATACAAAAGTGGGTGAATGTCTATACAAATGAACAGCTTGAATCGTTCTTTGTCTTTATTACCAATCTGGCTTCATGGCAATGTATCGTTGCTTTAGTAGTGATTGCGGGATTTTTGTTTTGGCATTACTTCAAAGATCGCACAGCTGCAATTATTCTAGCGTTATCTGCTTGGGGAACGTATGAATTAAATCATTTACTGAAAGCATGGGCTCAAAGAAGGCGCCCTTCCATTAATGAAGCTGTTGACGGGGTTGGATATAGCTTTCCGAGTGGCCATGCAATGGTTGGGTTTGTTTTTTATGCGATGCTTACCTATTTTTTATTGAAGTATTTACCGCTTTCAAAGCTTGGTAAGCAGATCTTTCTTGGGTTCAGCGGTGTTTTTATTTTCTTAATAGGTATCAGCAGAGTGGTTCTCAGTGTTCATTATCCTACAGATATAGCAGGAGGATTTGCTGCAGGATTTATCATTGTGATGCTATTTCTTTGGCTATATCGTTATGTAAAATTTCGCTCCTCAGAAAAATAAGCCGTTTCAAAAAAGAAGCGGCTTATTCTTCATCGTTCACAATATGATAATTTGTAACGTAAGAAGGTCCAGAGAAGATAGAGGTATTATCAATTCCCTCACTTGTTCCACGTTTTTTATGAGCTTTGTCATAAGCATTTGATTTTTGCCAGCCTTTGAAGGACTTCTCATCTTGCCATACTGTAAGGATAATGTACGTATCACTATCTAATGGGCGAAGAACACGAATGGCTTGAAAGCCAGGCTCGTGTTCGATAAGCCGAGCACGATTTTGGAAGCGTTCCTCAAATAAAGGGCGTCCTTCGTCACGAACAGGGATATTGTTCAAGACAGCAAAACCTTCCTCAGGCAGTTCTCCAGATTGATCAATTACTTCATAGGAATGCCCTTCTTTAAAGAATGTTTCTTTGTTTGATTCATGCACTAAAATGGTACGGTCAGCATTTGTCATCACTCTTAATGTTTCAAGTGGATGCTGTTTCTTCAATGTTTGTAAATAATCGCCTGTGCCATATGCAATATAAATATTCAATGTCTTCATCCTTTCAATAAAATAAATCTCTTCCCTTATTATAAGAGAAAAGTCTGATTCTTTCGCTTATGAACTGTCAGTTAAAGCTAAGAGACACGGAGTTAGAGAAATTATGGTAGACTGATTATGAAAAATTAATAATGTGTAATTAAAAAAGGATGGAGCAGATGGACCAGTTTTTAGCTTTTCCAGTTGATATGATTCCTTACCTCGTTGTTACGTTAATTATTGCGTTTTCGATTCATGAATTTGCTCATGCTTATATTGCCTATCTTTTTGGTGATCCAACCGCAAAAGAGCAAGGTCGTTTGACATTATCTCCACTTGCTCACCTTGATGTGTTTGGAACCTTAATGATTTTTTTGCTTGGCTTTGGTTGGGCAAAGCCTGTGCCTGTGAACCGAAGCTACTTTAAACGACCAAGGCTTTCAGGCATTCTTGTGTCAGTTGCAGGGCCATTAAGCAACTTTATGTTAATGTGTCTTGCTTTTCTCGTATGGTACCTACTAATGAGCTGGGGAATTGAGGCACGGGTTGAGAGAGAAACATTTGAAGTCATTTACCGTTTTGTTAATACATTTATCTTATTGAATTTAATATTGGGGATTTTTAACTTGTTGCCTTTTCCGCCATTAGATGGATACCGGATTGTCGAAGACCTTGTCTCGCCGGCTTGGCGTGTTAAGTTACGACAACTTGAAAACTATGGGATTGTTATCTTCTTACTAATTGTACTAACACCGCTCGATCAATATACAATTACCCCGATATTTGATACATTAATCCCATTTGTATTTTCAGCAGTTGACCATGTTTTTAGTCGTTGGTTTTTAGGTTAGTTGAAGAGGGGACCCAGCTGTGACAGGCAGGCCTCCACCGTTTTTCGATCAATTTTATGAACGTTTGCACTTGTTTGTGGTAAGTTTGTTAGTGAATTAGTATAGTGATAATTGTGTGTATGTTTGGAACGATAGAGATGAGAGGTGTTGGAGTTTATGAGTAAAAGACCAATTAATGATACATTTTTGAAAGCATGTCGTGGGGAGAAAACAGACTATGTACCTTGTTGGTATATGCGTCAGGCAGGGCGTTCACAGCCTGAGTACCGCAAGTTGAAGGAGAAATATTCCCTATTTGAAATTACGCATCAACCAGAGCTTTGTGCTTATGTTACACGATTACCTGTTGAGCAATATGATGTTGATGCTGCTATTCTTTATAAAGACATTATGTCACCGCTTCCGTCAATTGGAGTGGATGTTGATATTAAGGCTGGTATAGGCCCTGTGATTGACAACCCTGTACGTTCAATGGCAGATGTAGAGCGACTTGGGGAAATTAATCCTGAAGAAGATGTCCCATATGTCCTTGAAACGATTCGTATTTTAACAGAAGAACAGTTGAATGTACCGTTAATCGGTTTTAGTGGAGCACCTTTTACGTTGGCAAGCTATATGATCGAAGGCGGTCCTTCTAAAAACTATAATAAGACAAAAGCATTCATGTATAGTCAGCCAGAAGCATGGTTTAAGTTAATGGATAAGCTTGCTGATATGACAATTACATATGTGAAATCACAGATTCGTGCTGGAGCGAAAGCGATTCAAATCTTTGACTCATGGGTAGGTGCCTTAAACGTCGCTGATTATCGGGTCTTTATTAAGCCTGTCATGAATCGAATCTTTACTGCTCTCAAAGAAGAGAACGTTCCATTAATTATGTTTGGTGTTGGTGCTAGTCACCTTGCAATGGAATGGCATGACCTTCCGCTTGATGTAGTCGGTCTGGACTGGCGTCTACAGGTTAAGGAAGCGCGTGAATTAGGCATTACAAAAACGGTTCAAGGCAACCTTGACCCAGCACTATTACTTGCACCATGGGAAGTTATTGAAGAACGTACAAAAGCTATTCTTGATCAAGGAATGCAACAGCCTGGTTATATCTTTAACCTTGGACATGGTGTTTTCCCAGATGTTAAAGTGGACACATTGAAAAAGTTAACAAAATTTGTTCATGATTATTCAAAAAGCAATTAATTGTTCACCTCAAATAGATGAACAGAGAAGAAAAATTATGTGAGGTGTGTGCGAAATGACAAAGAAAAAAATAGGATTACTTGTCATGGCTTACGGAACGCCATATAAAGAAGACGACTTAGAGCGTTATTATACGCATATTCGTCGCGGACGAAAACCATCTCCTGAAATGTTAGAAGAACTTCGAGAGCGTTATCAAGCAATCGGCGGGATTTCACCGCTTGCAAAGATTACACGTCAACAAGGAGAAGCGCTCGAAGCCCAATTAAACGAAATGCATGAGGAATTTGAATTTAAAATGTATCTCGGTTTAAAGCACATTGAACCGTTTGTAGAAGATGCTGTCGCCCAAATGAATAAAGACGGTATTAAGGAAGCAGTTAGCATTGTATTAGCACCGCATTTCTCAACGTTCAGTGTGAAATCTTATAACGGTCGTGCGAAGGAAGAAGCGGAAAAGCTTGGCGGACCAGAAATCACATCAGTCGAATCTTGGTACCAAGAGCCAAAGTTCATTGGTTATTGGGCAGATGAAATTAAAAAAATCTTTGATGGTATGAGCGAAGAGGAACGAAAGAAAGCTGTCTTAATTGTTTCAGCACATAGTCTTCCTGAACGAATTCTTACAAATGGTGACCCGTATCCAGACCAGTTGAAAGAAACAGCAGATTTAATTGCTGAAAAAGCGGGTGTGAAAAATTACGAAATTGGTTGGCAGAGCGCTGGTAACACACCTGAGCCATGGATTGGACCTGATGTTCAAGATTTAACGCGTGATTTGTATGAGCAAGAAGGATATTCTTCCTTTGTCTATGCGCCAGTTGGGTTTGTTTCTGACCATTTAGAAGTACTTTATGACAATGATTATGAATGTAAAGTAGTTACAGAAGACATCGGTGCAAATTATTATCGCCCACCGATGCCAAATGCCCAGAAACCGTTTATTGAGGCGATGGCTTCAGTTGTAACGAAAAAACTTAAAAAAGAAGGGATTTAAGTGGATGACGCTAAGCAAAGCGTTGTAATCATTGGAGGAGGAGTCACTGGACTTACAGCTGCGTATTATATGCAGAAGGAAATACGTGAACGTAATTTGCCTGTCCGGTGCACGCTGATCGAAGCAAGTGATCGTCTTGGAGGAAAGATTCAAACGTACACAAAAAATGGCTTCGTCATAGAAAAAGGTCCAGACTCGTTTTTGGCACGTAAAAAAAGTGCAGCACGCCTCGCAGCTGAAGTAGGTATGGCTGATAATCTTGTGGCAAATAAAGCAGGAAAATCTTACGTGCTTGTAAAGGGTCGGTTACACGAAATGCCAGGCGGTTCAATTATGGGGATCCCGACAAAAATGGCGCCTTTTGCTTTCTCAGGGTTATTCAGTCCATTTGGAAAACTACGCGCAGGCGCTGATCTTGTGCTGCCTCGCTCGAAGTCAAATAATGACCAATCACTAGGACAATTCTTTCGGCGTCGTCTTGGGGGAGAAGTTGTCGAGAACTTGATTGAACCATTATTATCAGGAATTTATGCTGGAGATATTGATAATTTAAGTCTTTTGGCAACGTTTCCGCAATTTCAACATGTTGAGCAAAAGCATCGCAGTTTAATCCTTGGAATGAAAAGCGTAACCCCAAAAGCGCCAAAGCAAAAAGAAAAACCTGAGAACAAGAAGACAAGTATGTTTTTGACTGTTTCAACTGGATTAGAGTCATTCGTGCATGCGGTAGAAAAACGTTTAGATTCAGGTTCAGTGTTAAAAAATACTGCTGTTCAAGCAATTGAAAAGCATGGCGAACGTTATCACATAACTTTAAATAATGGAGAAGTAATAGAAGCAGATACAGTAATTGTTACTACACCTCATAAGAAAACAGCAGAAATGTTTTCTCAATACGACTTTTTTGAGCCGTTTCGTCATATGCCGTCTACATCTGTTGCAACGGTAGCGATGGCATTTTCAGAGTCAGCAGTAAAAGAAGATATTGATGGTACAGGGTTTGTAGTTTCGCGGAACAACCATTATACGATTACCGCATGTACTTGGACCCATAAGAAATGGCCGCACACGACACCGGAAGGAAAAGTACTTCTTCGTTGTTATGTAGGCCGAGCAGGGTCAGAAGAAATTGTGGATTGTTCAGATGATGAAATTAAGAATGCTGTCTTAGAAGATTTAAACCAAACAATGAGTATTACTGAGGAACCAGAGTTTTCAGTCATTACCCGTTGGAAAAATTCGATGCCTCAATATACGGTAGGGCATAAACAACGGATCGAGACTATCAAAGAAAAGCTAGATAACGAGCTTCCGGGTGTCTTTTTAGCAGGTGCTTCTTATGAAGGGTTAGGCCTTCCTGATTGTATTGATCAAGGAGAAGAAGCTGTTAAAAAGGTCCTTCAACTTTTAAACCTAAAATAAATTCAAAAGCAGTCGGGCTATGAAGCCTGGCTGTTTTTATTATGATTTTTTTACAAAATATAGAATTTTTGGCGAATTAATTGACTGAATATTCTTTCTAAAATAAGATAGTAATGATAATAGTGAATAGGAGGGAGAAAAATGAATGGAATTTGGCTTGCGATTGTCGGTCTGTTGGTTTTTACCTTAGGGTATAAGTATTATTCGAGGTTTGTAGCTGAAAAGATTTACAGACTTGATCCATCTTATCAAACACCTGCTCATCAGTACAAAGATGGTGTCGACTTTGTTCCGACTAACAAATTTGTTTTGTGGGGTCACCATTTTACCTCTGTAGCAGGCGCAGCACCAATTGTTGGTCCAGCTATTGCAGTTTATTGGGGGTGGTTGCCGGCTTTTTTGTGGGTTATTTTAGGCACAGTCTTTGCTGCTGGCGTACATGACTTTGGAGCACTTGTTTTATCTGTAAGGAATAAAGGGCAATCTGTTGGGACACTCGCTAATCGTTTGATCGGTAAGCGGGCAAAAATTTTGTTCTTATTCATCATTCTCATATTGGTATTAATGGTTAATGCCGTGTTTGCTTGGGTTATTTCAAATTTATTCATTTCATTTCCAGCTTCTGTTTTATCTGTTTTTATTCAAATTCCACTCGCTGTGTGGATTGGATACCATGTTTATAAGAAAAAAGGAAGTATGCTAGTGCCTTCTTTGGTAGCGCTTGCAGTGATGTATGCGACTGCTATTTTAGCAAGTTATGTTCCGGCTTTACAAATAGATTTAGTGAAATATTTTGGTGGGGAAGAAAGTACAGGGCTATTTGGACTTAATGGTGTGTCTATGGCATTCCTCGTTTGGATTATTATTTTAATGGCATATGTATATATTGCCTCGACACTACCTGTATGGAAGTTGTTACAGCCTCGGGATTATATTAACTCTCATCAATTAATTGTTGGGCTGGCGATCCTTTATTTTGGTCTCTTATTCTCAAGACCAGAAGTTACAGCACCAATGACAAATGCTACTCCTGATGTTCCGTGGTTCCCGCTCTTATTTATCACGATTGCATGTGGAGCAATCTCAGGCTTTCATGGTTTAGTTTCATCAGGCACCTCTTCTAAACAGCTAAGCAAAGAAACAGATGCTCGATTTGTCGGCTATTTGGGAGCAGTAGGAGAAGGAGCGCTTGCACTAATTGCGATTATTGCAGTTGTTACATTCTTTGGTTCAAAGCAGGAATTTTTAGCGACATATTCTAGCTTTAAAGCTGCGAGTGGTGGTGGACTTGGCGCATTTATTGGTGGTGCAGGTGAATTAGCAACAGGTATATTAATCCCTGCAGGTGTAGCGAAAACAATTGTTGCTGTTATTGTCGTTAGCTTTGCTGCCACGACTTTAGATACATCCGTGCGTCTTATGCGGTATATTATTGCAGAGCTTGGTAGTGAGTATAATATTCAGCCGCTAACAAAAACACATGTTGCGACGTCAATTGCTGTAGTTTCAAGTGCCGCACTTGTTCTCATTCCTGAAGGGCCAAAAGGTTTTGGCTCAGGTGGATACCTTCTATGGCCGTTGTTTGGAACATCTAATCAATTATTAGCAGGTATTACATTATTACTTGTATCAATTTGGCTGAAAAATCAAGGCCGTAATTATTTAGTAACGATTATTCCAATGCTATTTGTGCTTGTGATGACATTATGGGCGATGACAAAGCAAGTTTTCATGGAATGGGCGATTTGGGCAGATGGAGGAGGAAATATGCTTCTATTTGTCTTTGGAGCGATTATCCTCGGATTTACACTCTGGATCTTGCTTGAATCAGTCTCGGCATTATCTAATAAACCACCAATCGATAATGTTGAACAAAAGGCATAATGTGATGAAGGGGTCTCCTAATCGAGATCCCTTCTTTTGAAGAGGAGGGCTATCATGGGAAAATTACCATCCTTAAAAAGGCTACTACAACTATACGATGAAATGCTAAGCATGCCGCATCGGACAGAGATTGCTAGGGAATTGCGAGATGAAGATGACTTATTCTTATTATTATGTGCTTCTGAAATGCTCGGACTGCCAAACCCAGCTTTTTATTATACATTAGAGCTTTATCCGCACATATTAGAGAAGTTTCATGACTGGCATTTACGAATGGGGATGGAGCATTCTCCACTTGATGGCATTCGTTGTTGTTGATTACCAAATGAAGGCGTGATTTGTGTTGAAACAATTATTAGATAAAGAAATTGTGTTTATCGGGGGAAAAGGTGGTGTCGGTAAATCCACTTCAGCCGCTGCATTTGCATTGCAGGCAGCGAACTCAGGAAAGAAGACATTACTTGTTTCTACTGACCCTGCACATAATACAGGAGATATTTTTCACAAGAAATTAAGTGGTACAATTTCCACTGTCTCTAATAATCTCGATGCAGTCGAGATTGATGAAGAGCGGGAGACAAAAGCATATATTAAACAAGTAAAAAGCAACTTAAAAGGAAATATAAAAGCCCATATGCTCGAAGAAGTTCATCGTCAAATCGACCTTGCTGCAAAAACACCAGGAGCAGCAGAAGCTGCCCTGTTCGACCGGATGACGTCGTTAATACTAGAAGAGCGTTCAAGCTATGATTTATTAGTTTTTGATACAGCTCCTACCGGCCACACCGTTCGTTTGCTTACCTTGCCAGAATTAATGGGAGCTTGGATTGATGGGATGCTTGAACGACGACAAAAACGAAATGAAAATTACACCCAGCTTTTAAATGATGGTGAGCCCGTGGAAGACCCGATATTTGAAGTGCTGCAGGAGCGTCGGACGAGGTTTCGCAAAGTAAGAGAGTTATTGATGGATGACAGCCGCACAGGCTTTGCATTTGTGCTAAACCCGGAACGGCTACCTATTCTAGAGACAGCAAAAGCGATTGAATTATTGAGTGCCCACCAGTTGACTGTTCAAACACTCATTATTAATAAAGTTCTTCCCCATGATGCAGATGGATCATTCTTTCAGAAGAGACGCCTGCAAGAAAAAGAATACATTGAAAAAATCAAAAAAGAGTTTTCAAATCAAGAAAAAGTATGGGTGCCATTCTTCTCTGAAGATATCTCTGATATAGAAAAATTAAAACAATTTTCTATATATCTGTTGTAGTACAAAAAGAAACCTGACACATTGTGTGTCAGGTTTTAAAAGTAGGAGGTAATATAGCAAAAGCACTAATGAAATTACTTCATGTCGCTTAAGCAGCTATTACACTGATTGTTGTAGCACTCATGTTGCTCTTCGATTTTGTCACCACATTTATGGCAATGCTTTGGTGGCAGGTTCTTAAAAAATTCAGTAACTTTCATCATGGTAAGTTCCCCTTTCGTTTGTTGTTCGTTTATTAAGTTGAGTTTATTGTATTATAACAGATTGAAAGTGTCAACACCTGTATTGAAACAAATTTTAATTTTTTGATAAATGGGAAAAAAGCCTATAAGTTTGAGAAGATGAATGGTTTTAGGAAGCATAAGTAAGAGAAACTAAAAATGAGGTGAGAATATGAAGGTTACAGTAGTGGGATTTTGGGGAGCATTTCCGAAAGCAAATGAAGCGACAACAGGTTATTTATTTGAACACAATGGTTTTCAGTTATTAGTTGATTGTGGGAGCGGCGTTGTTTCAAAACTTCAAAATTACATGGAAATTAAAGATTTAGATGCAGTGATACTGTCCCATTATCATCATGATCATATGGCCGATATCGGAGTGCTTCAATACGCTAGAATGATTAAGCGTATACTCGGAGAAGTAGAAGGAGTATTGCCCATCTATGGTCATGTGGAAGATACAGACGGGTTTATGAAATTATCGAGAGACCCAGATACAGTTGGTGTTGCTTATAATCCAGTCGAAACGTTAACAGTTGGGCCGTTTTCTATTCAATTTCTAAGAACAAAGCATCCGGTTGTCTGCTATGCCATGCGGGTCGAAACAGAAGAGAAAATTGTCGTTTTCACAGCAGATACAAGTTATACAGATGATTTTGTTCCTTTTGCAGCAGATGCTGATCTTTTAATTGCTGAAAGTAGCTTTTATGATGGACAAGATGCACAAGCAGCAGGGCATATGACATGTACAGAAGCAGCATCAATAGCACAGCAGGCAAATGTAAAACATCTGTTACTTACACACTTGCCTCATTTCGGACAAATAGAAGAGATGCTGACCCAAGCAAAAGACATCTATCATGGAAAAGTGACCCTTGCAGCTACCGGCTGGGAATGGGAAGCATAGAGCTTGCTTATCATGAAGTGCTTAAGTAGGATAAAAGGTAGAAAAAATGACTAAAAAAAGGCAGGCGATTTAAGTGCTCTTTATTGATAATCAAGGTATTACAGACCCGCGTATGAATCTTGCAATAGAAGAATATGCTGTGAAACACTTAGACATTAATGAAACATATTTACTCTTTTACATAAATGAACCCTCTATTATTATCGGCAAAAATCAAAATACAGCTGAAGAGATTAATCAAAGCTATGTAGATGAAAATGGCATTCATGTTGTACGCCGTTTATCAGGTGGTGGGGCTGTCTACCATGACCTCGGGAACTTGAATTTCAGTTTTATTACGAAGGATGACGGCAACAGCTTTCATGATTTCAAGAAATTCACAGAACCTGTTATCGAAGCACTTCAGCGTCTTGGCATAAAAGCTGAACTTTCCGGGCGAAATGATATTGTTGCAGGAGATGGAAGGAAAATTTCCGGGAATGCTCAGTTTTCTACAAAAGGAAGAATGTTTAGCCACGGAACTCTCTTATTTGATTCTGAAATTGAAAACGTTGTCTCAGCGCTGAACGTCAAGATGGAGAAGATTAAATCAAAAGGTATCAAATCGATTCGGAGCCGAGTAGCAAATATCCGGGAATTTTTAGATGAACAAATGACAACAGAGCAGTTTCGTGAAATGCTGCTTCGTTATATTTTTGATACGGATGGAGAAGTTCCGCAGTATGTATTAACAAAGGAAGACTGGAAGAAGATTAACGAGATTTCTGAAGAGCGTTACAAGAATTGGGATTGGAATTATGGGAAATCACCGAAGTTTAATGTTCAATACGCCCATCGCTTTCCGATTGGCCAAATTGATGTACGGCTAGAAGTTAAGAAAGGGATTATCGACCAAGTAAAAATATTTGGGGACTTCTTCGGTGTTGGAGATGTAGCTGAAATTGAAAGTGTACTTATCGGTACACGCTATGAAAAGAAAGAAGTAACTAATGCTCTTCAAAATATCGACATTACTCACTATTTCGGAAATGTTCAAAAAGAAGAATTCATTGATTTAATGTTCTAAGGAAGAGAACGTCGGTTTATCGGCGTTCTCTTCCTTAGAATTAATTGAGGTAGAAATATTTGAAAGAAAAGTGTAGAATGTTTATAATAATTAAAGAATATTCTTAATATTATTATAAAATGAATGATGCTTCATTCATTTTATTGAGGGGGAACTTCGTTGAACATTTGTAGAAAATTTAATGAAACAGCAGAACGTCTCGCTGAAAAGGATGCTTATATTTTTGAAGGTATGAGAGGAACGTATCGAGAGTTGAAGCAGCAAATTGATGCTTTTTCTAAGAACTTAATAAGTATGGGTGTGAAAAAAGGAGATCATATCGGCTTGATTTCGGGTAATAGTCCGCATTATGTAATTAGTTTATACGGTGCTTTGCAGGCGGGGGCAATTGTAATACCAATCAACCCAGTGTATACACCTGATGAGATTGGTTATATCTTAACTAATGGTGATGTTAAGGTCGTTATTGCTTTAGATAAGTTAATGCCTATATTTGAAAAGATAGACAAGGAATTGCCTGCAGTTGAGCGTTATATCTTACTTGAAACGGAAAAGAGGACGTCTCCTTCATTATTAGAAGATAAATTGAAACCGTTTTCAAAAATGATGGAATCTGTTGAGGAAAAGATTAGCTTCCCTCAATTAGATGAAGAGGATACAGCGGTAATTCTTTATACGTCAGGTACAACTGGAAAACCAAAAGGAGCGATGCTAACACGTCGAAATATTTACAGTAATGCAAAGGATACAGCAAATTATTTATCCATTGATGAGCATGATATCGTCATTACAGTGTTACCAATGTTCCATGTTTTTTGTTTAACAGTGGCGTTAAATGCCCCATTGATAAGCGGCGGGACAATCTGTATTATGCCGAAGTTTAGCCCAGATGCTGTCTTTCATGTTGCTTCTGAAAATAAAGCAACTGTTTTCGCAGGTGTGCCGACAATGTATAACTTTCTTAATCAAATTCCAACCGCTTCAAAAGAGTCCTTCTCTCATATAAGAATATGTGTTTCTGGCGGTGCTTCTATGCCTGTGGCCTTGTTGAAAAGTTTTGAGAAGAAGTTCGATGTTCAAATATCAGAAGGGTATGGTCTCTCAGAGGCTTCTCCTGTTACATGCTTCAATCCACTAGACCGTCCACGAAAGCCTGGCTCTATTGGGACAAGCATTCTCAATGTGGAAAATAAAGTCGTAGACCCAGAAGGAAACGAAGTTGAAACAGGCGAGGTTGGCGAGTTAATCGTCCGTGGCCCTAATGTGATGAAAGGCTATTATAAGATGCCTGAAGAAACCGCAGCTACATTGAAAAATGGTTGGCTTTATACAGGAGATATGGCAAAGAAGGATGAGGATGGATATTTTTATATTGTCGACCGAAAGAAGGATATGATTCTTGTTGGGGGTTATAACGTTTATCCTCGTGAAATTGAAGAGGTGTTGTATGACCATCCAGCAGTTGTTGAAACAGCTGTTATTGGAGTACCGGACCCTGAATATGGAGAAGCAGTAAAGTGCTTTGTTGTTGTGAACACTTCTACAACAGAAGAGGAGTTAAAGCAATATTGCAGTGAGCACTTGGCAAAATATAAAGTGCCGCAAGAAATCGAGTTTTTAGAGGAACTACCTAAGAATACGACAGGAAAAATCCTGCGCCGTTCGCTGCGGAATTTAGCAGTAAAATCGAATCAGTAAATTTATTGAAAAGCGGGTGCTATGCCCGCTTTTTATTTATGAACTTGAACGGTTCTGAAGACCTAAACCTCCGAAAGGGCGCTTTTTTTGTGTTAGTGGGCAACATTGTGATTGGTTTAATATAAAACTTTTGTAATGTAACGTAAAAACGCTTTAAAGCACGATAATAAATCGTTTTTTTCCACACAATTGCCTTATTTAAATAGAAATATAAAAAATAATGAAAATAAGGTTTGATATTTTCTGATAATTTTGTATAATTTATTACATAAAAGCATGCAAGCATAAAAGTGGTAAAGGGATAAGGGGGAGTACGATGGTACCGAAAAAATGGTGGAAAGTGTTAGGAAGCGCCGCGCTTAGTTTATCTTTATTAGCTGGCTGTGGCGGAGGTGGGCAAGAAACAGAAGAAGGTGCCCCACCTAGCGAAGAAAAGGCAGAAAGCTATACAGTTGGTGTAACGCAAATCGTAGAGCACCCATCTTTAGATGCAGCATTTGATGGCTTTAAGAAAGCATTAGAAGAAAAAGACCTAGATGTGAAATATGATGTGCAAATTGCACAAGGAGATATGAATAACAGTCAAACGATCGCGAATAATTTCGTGGGAAATAATGTCGATTTAATTTTTGCTAATTCGACACCAAGTGCACAAAGTGCTTTAAACGCGACACAGGATATTCCAATTGTATTTACCTCTGTCACTGACCCAGTTGGTGCTAGTCTTGTAGAAGCAATGGATAAGCCTGGAGAAAATATTACTGGAACAACTGATACACATCCAGATGCAATTCCGAATACAGTGAAGTTTATAGATGAAAACTTTGATGCGAAGAAGATTGGGATGATTTTTAATGCAGGCGAGCAAAATTCAGTTGCCCAAGTAGATATCGTGAAAAAAGCTGTAGAAGGAACAGATATGAAAGTAGTAGAACGTCCTGTTTCAACTTCTGCAGAAGTGAAGCAAGCAGCTGAATCATTAGTTGGTGCAGCAGATGTTATCTACATTATTACAGATAACACAGTTGTTTCAGCTTTAGAATCAGTTATTCTTGTTTCGAACGAGGAAGATATCCCACTGTTTGTTGGAGAATTAGATTCTGTTAAGCGCGGTGGCTTTGCGGCATATGGATTTGATTATTATGATATCGGTTATGAAGCAGGTGTGATGGCAGCAGATATTTTAACTGGAGAGAAAAAGACAGCTGATTTACCAGTACAATACCCGCAAAACTTAAAACTATTAATTAATGAAAAAGCAGCGGGTGAAATGGGAATTGAAGTAAAACCAGAATGGAAAGAAATCGCAGAGTTCACAGAATAAGCATTAAATTATTAGAGAGGATGAGCGTTTATGTTTACAGCAACGTTTGGTGCAATTGAATCTGGTATCATATATGCAATTATGGCGCTAGGAGTATACCTCTCGTTCCGTATTTTAGATTTCCCAGATTTAACGGTAGATGGTAGTTTCGTTACAGGAGCAGCTGTGACTGCTGTTCTCATTGTCAATGGCGTTAACCCGTTTGTCGCAACGATTGCTGCTTTGTTTGCAGGGTTTTTAGCGGGTTGTGTAACAGGAGTGTTGCATACAAAAGGAAAGATTAATCCACTTCTCTCAGGGATATTAATGATGATTGCTCTCTACTCAATAAACTTAAGGATCATGGGGCGTTCAAACGTTCCGTTAATTCAACAAGAGACATCATTAAGCATTCTTGAGAACTTTTGGAAGAGCTTAGGGGTTGATGACATGTTGAACAACATGTTAGCAACAGTTGGCTTAGGTGCGAATCTTCCGAAAACATGGTCAATTCTATTCTTTATGTTAATCGTTACACTGTTCATTAAGTTTGCAACAGATTGGTTCTTACGTACGGAGGTTGGTCTAGCCCTTCGCGCAACAGGCGATAACCAACGAATGATTCGTAGTTTCTCAGCGAACACTGACGGCTTAACAATTCTTGGTCTTGGTGTCTCCAATGCACTTGTTGCTTTTTCTGGAGCACTTATTGCTCAGTACAACGCATTTAGTGATGTTGGTATGGGGATCGGGATGATTATTATTGGTCTTGCTTCTGTTATTATTGGAGAAGCCTTGTTCGGAACAAAAACAATTGCTCGAACGACGCTTGCCGTTATTGGTGGGGCTATTATCTATCGAATTGTTATCAGTCTAGCACTCCGTGTTGAGTTCCTGGAAACAGGAGATATGAAGTTGATTACCGCAACAATCGTTGTTCTTGCACTCACTGTTCCAAAGATTATCGATACACAGCGTGAGAAACAACGTAGGAAGAAACGCCGTTCAGAGCAGGCATTAGCAGCAAACATCAGTGCGAAAAAAGGGGGCGAGGGCGTTGTTGCATCTAAATCAGATCTATAAAGTTTTCAATGAAGGAACATTGGATGAAAAAATTGCTCTTAACCATGTCAACCTATCGTTAAAGCCAGGTGACTTTGTAACGGTAATTGGAAGCAACGGTGCAGGAAAATCAACATTGATGAATATGGTAGCGGGAGTATTGACACCTGATGTTGGCAGCGTGGAAATTGATAATAAAGATGTAACAAATATGCCGGAATATAGACGGTCAAGATTAATTGGCCGCGTATTCCAGGATCCGATGGCAGGAACTGCACCTACAATGACGATTGAAGAAAACTTAGCAATGGCATATTCTAGAGCAAACCGCCGTACACTTCGAAAAGGGGTTACGAAGAAACGAAAGGATTATTTCAGAGAACAACTAGCTTCTTTGAATCTAAGCTTAGAAGACCGTCTCAATGCGAAGGTTGGCCTTCTGTCTGGCGGTGAAAGGCAAGCTTTGTCACTATTAATGGCTACGTTCACTGAACCAAAAATTTTACTTTTGGATGAGCATACGGCAGCGCTTGACCCTTCTCGAGCAGAATTAATCACCAATATTACCAAGGACATTGTTGATCGATTCCAATTGACAACTTTAATGGTCACACATAATATGCAGCAAGCACTTGATTTAGGTAATCGTCTTATTATGATGGATAAAGGGCAGATTATTTATAAAGCAGGAGAGGAAGAAAAGAAAAACCTCACTGTTCCAAATCTATTAAATGAATTCCAACGGATTCGCGGTGAAGGCATGACAAGTGACCGCGCCCTATTAAGTTAAAAACATCGGCTTACGCCGGTGTTTTTTTTATGTTCATTTTTAGGGACTAGGGTGTGACTTTTGATTCGAAATGCTTTTTTATATGGGTATATAGTAATTATCTACCACTAACTCTCTATGCAGGATTAATAGGTTTTTGTATAGTAAGGAAGTAGAAGATTGGTAGTATTGGAGAGATGTTGTTAATGAGAAGACTTGTTGGAGTTGTTTTAGCGTTATTGATGTTTAGTTTCACCTTCGCACCTATTGGAGAAGCGGCAACACCGAAGACTGGGATGAGCTATTTACATATTGGCACGCCAGAGGACCATGTTCAATATGTTGACAGAACCGATGGTGCCATTCAAACGGTTACACCGAATTACTTCGATATTGGTGACGATGGAAATGTAAAACTAACAAACCGTGTTAGTACAAGCTTTATGGAGGCGATGGATGCTCGCAATGTAAGAGTGGTCCCTTTTCTAAGTAACCATTGGAATCGTGAGTTAGGTAGAAAAGCATTAAAAAATCGCGATGCGTTCACGAGTCAACTTGTTCAGTATGTAAAGCAGTATGATTTTGATGGCATTAATGTAGACATGGAAGGGTTAACAGAAGAAGATCGGGATGCGTTCACATCATTTGTGAAATTGCTTCGCGAAAAAATGCCGAAAGAGAAAGAAGTATCGGTTGCGGTAGCTGCAAACCCTACAGGCAGTATAAGAGGTTGGCATGGAAGCTACGATTACACAAAGCTTGGTAAGCATGCAGATTATTTAATGATGATGACTTATGATGAGAGCTGGGATGGAAGCGCTCCAGGTCCTGTTGCAAGCCTTCCTTTCGTTGAAAAATCTGTTCAATATGCGTTAAGCCAAAATGTACCTGCCCATAAGCTTGTACTTGGCCTGCCATTCTATGGCCGCATTTGGCACCAAGAGCAAACGAAAGTAGGGTATACACCACAGCCAGGAACCGAAAAGGTAAATGGACGCGGAATTATTATGGATCGAATTGATGATTTTGTACAAAAGTATGATGGAGAGTCTACATACGTGTCTGGTTATGATAGTATTCGTACAACATTTGAAATAACTGAAGATGACCCAGAAGCGAAGTTATATAGCTGGTCAAAACCATTACCAGTTGGTCATTATGAAGTATGGCATGAATCTCCTGAAACATTAAAGAAAAAAATTCAGCTTGTTCATAAGTATGATTTAAAAGGAATTGGAAGCTGGGCCCTTGGGCAGGAATCAGCAAATGTGTGGGAAAACTTTGATTTCTGGTTAAGTGGAAAAGTCTTCGAAGATGTTGAATTAGAGCATTGGGCAGCAGAAGCCATTGCTCAAATGAAAGAAAAAGGCTGGATGGGCGGCCGCACAACAACACTGTTTGCTCCAGAGGGTTCTTTGAAACGATCAGAAACAGCAACAGTTCTTATAAGAGCACTAGAGCTAAATATGGTAGAGCCTTATGATACGCCTTTCAATGATGTGAAGAATACATATTGGGCGCATGTTCCGATTGAAGCAGCTCGTCAGCACGGGTTAATGAATGGTCGTGCAGAAGATAAGTTTGCTCCAGAGGCTAAGATTACACGTGAAGAAATGGCGGTTATCCTTAGCCGTATTGTTCATGCGGAGCAGGATCCTGCACATGCGACAACGGCATTCAAAGATGTAAGCAAGGATCGCTGGTCATACGGTGCAATTCGATTGATGAATCAAGCTGGAATCTTTGGTGGTTTTAGTGATGGTACATTCCGTCCAGAAGAACCTGTAACACGCGCACAAATGGCAGCATTGCTTGAACGTATTTCTCACCATTTAGAATAAGACACGAAGTCCTAGAATTTTTTCTAGGGCTTTTTTTATCTTAAAAGATTGAAAAATTACTATTTTCCAATAAAATGGAGTAAAGTAAAGGGTAGATCGAAAGAAAAGAGGGGAAAAGTTTGGAAACAGTCATGGCTGTAAAGAAAAACTCTGATTTTAAGCATGGCGTACAGTCAGGAGTTAGTATTGCAATTGGTTATATGCCTGCTGCGCTTACATTTGGTTTGTTAGCAAAGTCAACAGGGTTAACAATTATGGAAGCGTTAATGATGAGTGTACTTGTGTTTGCAGGAGCTGCTCAATATATTTCATTAAGCTTAATTGCACTCGGTACAGCTGGACCGATTATTATATTGACGACATTTATTATTAATATTCGTCACCTTCTTATGTCTGCTTCACTTAGTGAAAGAACAGAAGAGGAACATAAGTTCAAGAAAGCACTCTATGCATTCGGAATTACAGATGAAACATTTTCTGTTGCTTCTCTGAAAGAAGGGAAAGTTACCGCGGGCTATATGTTTGGTTTGATTGCTGTGTCCTACGGAAGCTGGGTAACCTTTTCGGTTGTTGGTCATTTCGTTGGTGCAAGCTTGCCGGAAGTATTGCAGGAAAGCATGGGAATTGCCCTCTATGCGATGTTTATCGGTTTGCTCACACCTTCATTGAAAAAGCACCGAAAAGTTGTTTGGCTAGCAGGGGTTGCGGCTGTAGCAAATAGCATTTTCACTGCGTTTTTTCCGCCAAATTGGTCTGGGTGGGCCATTGTATTAGCAACATTAGCTTCAGCAATCGCCATTGAATACATCGATTATCAAGCAAAACGGGCAGGTGAGAAGAAATGAGTACAGCCTTAATGTGGACAATCGTCGGCATGGCTATTGTAACTTATATTCCACGTGCGTTGCCTTTTTTAGCATTTGATGTAAACAAGATGCATCCATTTATAAAAGGAGTACTGCAAAATGTACCGTATGCTGCATTAGGCGCATTAATTTTTCCAGGTGTGTTATTTATGCAGTCTGATCACATCTGGTTTGGAATAATTGGAGCTATTGCGGCATTTATACCTGCACTTTTAGGTGCGAATGTAATTGTCGTCGTTTTGAGTGCAATTGGAGTCCTTACTATTTATTCATCATTCTTTTCTTAAAATACCGCTAATTCGATAGCGGTATTTTATTTGCCTTCACAATTTTGAAGAAATGAAGGCAGAGGTTGGACATATTAGTAAGAGAAGAAGTTCGGATAGGAGGGAATGAGATGACAAAGTTATTTTGGACCTGTACTGCTTTTTATATTTTTTATGCATTCTTAATGTGGTGGTATTTATTTTATGGTTCACCAGCACAGCTGCCTGATGCATTGGAAGGAACAGCTGCTGATCCAACAACATTTATGACCAGTCGGGAAATTCAGTTGAGTTATGATTACTCACGATTAAAGCATTTATTGTTCTTTCTTGTGACGCCGTTTGAGTGGCTTGTGCTGCTTAGTATTATTGTTTTTGGAGGTTCAAGTTGGTTTTACAGAACAGCAGAAGCGGTAACAAATCGTCCTTGGCTAAAAAATGTGCTCTATGTTTTTTTGCTTTCTGTTACAACTTTTGCCCTCATGTTTCCACTGAAGTGGTTGAGTCATCAAATCTCTGTAAACTATGGTGTATCCGTAGCTGATTTTTCAGTTTGGATGAAGGATGTCGTAATTGGATATTGGTTAAATTTATTGATTTTGATTGTTATTGCTTCATGGTTTGTTTGGATTATGAAAAAAGCACCTAAGCGGTGGTGGTTCTATTCATGGCTTGCTTCAGTGCCTTTCATTTTATTTCTTGTCTTTATTCAACCTGTTGTCATTGATCCGCTCTACAATGACTTTCGTTCATTACAGGATAAACAGTTAGAAGCGAAGATTTTGAATATAGCACAGCAAGCAGATATACCAGCAGAACATGTGTATGAAGTAAATATGTCAAAAAAAACAAATGCTTTAAACGCCTATGTGAATGGAATTGGCTCGAACGCGAGAATAGTTTTATGGGATACAACCTTGCAGAAGTTAAATGATGATGAAGTAATTTTCATTATGGCTCACGAAATGGCCCATTACGTATACAAGCATGTTTTTATCGGTTTATCTGGTTATTTGCTTCTATCGTTTTTTGGTTTTTGGTTTGTAGCAAAAGGTGTTGCCGTTATCAAACGTAAATGGGGAGAGGGTTTGGGGGTACGTAAAGAACATATATTATTGTTGCCTGTAATTCTGTTACTGTTTTCTGTTCTTTCTTTTGCATCAAGTCCGTTAAGTAATTATGTCTCAAGAGAAATTGAACGAAGTGCAGATACATATGCAATCGAATTAACAGAAGATCAACAAGCGGCCATTAAAACCTTTCAACAGTTAACAGCAACTGGTTTGAGTGAAGTACAACCGCCAACCCTCGTATATTGGTTTCGGTATGGCCACCCATCAATGCTTGAACGTTTACAAAAAGTAGAACAGTTTGAAACAGCTGAAGAGAAGTAATTGCCTTTGAATAATGTTCTATAACAGAAAAAAGAAAACATTTTAAATTGCTTATAAACGTTGTTAAAACAACAATGGAAGCGATTACATAGTATCTCAATAAAACTTTTTTCTGAATTTTTTGCTAAAAAGGACTTTTCTTTTTTAGTCTGTTGTTATACAATAACAACTGTAAAAGATAACTGATATATAACAACGGTAGCGGGGGGATGCGGAAAAGAAATGAACATGCAAACTTCGACTATTCAAGCAAAAGGACCGATGAAGTCAGGGTGTGACAAGTTCTAACTCACAGCTGACAGCTTTAAAAAGGGTAATGGTACATATTTCTACCATTCTAAAGTGAAAAGTAGGTTCACTATTAAAAAGGGGTCAATAGAGGACGGACAAACTTTATGGTAGAAATAATTCAAGGCAAGAAGTAGAACAGTTTAAGAATATGGAAGAAAAGCAATGAGTTCGTGGTAAAACTAACATGAGATGAGGGGTTAAACTTCCAAAGGGGCATTCTTAAGTGTTCTAGACTGTAAGCATTTGTAAGGGGATTGGTAGTTTTATAGAGTGGGCAAACAAAGGGGTTTCACGGGTAAAGGTGTTTGAAAATTAAAAAATATTAATATATAGGGGGACATTCATATGTCAAATCAAGAACGTATTGAACAATTAGAGCAAAGCTGGAAAAATGAAGAGCGTTGGAACGGCGTTACACGTCCATATTCTGCTGAAGATGTAATTCGTCTTCGCGGTTCAATCGACATTGAGTATACACTTGCTCAACGTGGTTCACAAAAGCTTTGGAAGTTAATGAAGGAAGAGCCATATATCAATGCTCTTGGTGCTCTTACAGGTAACCAAGCTGTTCAACAAGTAAAAGCAGGTCTTAAAGCAATTTACTTAAGCGGTTGGCAGGTAGCTGCTGATGCTAACTTAGCAGGTCATATGTATCCAGACCAAAGCTTATATCCTGCAAACAGTGTGCCACAAGTTGTTAAACGTATTAACCAATCTTTACAACGTGCTGACCAAATTCAACATATGGAAGGCAAAGGAGATACGGACTGGTTCGCTCCTATCGTTGCTGATGCTGAAGCTGGCTTTGGTGGACAACTAAATGTATTTGAACTTATGAAAGGCATGATTGAAGCAGGCGCTTCTGGTGTTCACTTTGAGGACCAATTAGCTTCTGAGAAAAAATGTGGTCACTTAGGTGGTAAAGTATTACTTCCAACACAATCAGCGGTTCGTAACTTAATCGCAGCTCGTTTTGCAGCTGACGTAATGGGTGTACCAACAGTGTTAATCGCACGTACAGATGCTGATGCAGCTGACATGATTACAAGCGATGTTGACCCATATGATAAAGAGTTTATTACTGGTGAGCGTACAGCTGAAGGTTTCTACCGTACAAAACCAGGTATCGACCAAGCAATTTCTCGTGGTCTTGCTTATGCGCCATATGCTGACCTTATCTGGTGTGAAACGTCTACACCTGACCTTGAGCAAGCGAAGAAATTTGCTGAAGCAATCCATGCAAAATATCCTGGTAAAATGCTTGCATACAACTGCTCACCTTCTTTCAACTGGAAAGCAAACCTTTCTGAAGATGAAATTGAAGTATATCAAAAAGAGCTTGGTAAGCTAGGATACAAATTCCAATTCGTTACATTGGCTGGCTTCCATGCACTTAACTACAGCATGTTCACATTGGCTAATGGCTACCGTGACCGTGGCATGGGTGCATACTCTGAGCTTCAACAAGCTGAGTTTGAAAGTGAAAAAGACGGCTATACTGCAACGAAGCATCAACGTGAAGTTGGTACAGGATACTTTGATGAAGTTTCTCAAGTTATCTCTGGTGGTACTTCTTCTACAACAGCAATGAAAGGTTCAACAGAAGAAGCACAATTTACAAAAGCATAAAACAGAGAAGCCGCTGACCATTTTGGTTAGCGGTTTTTTTATATACATTTCTTTTAGACCAAAAAAGCCACATGCAACGTATTGCTGCATGTGGCTTGTATTTTATGCCTCGTTGTGGGAAGTCACTTTTTCTCTTACGCAAGCTTTGCTCGCACTTCCTTATACTCCTTAGTGAGCTCCATGAACGTTTCTTTATCTGAATTATCTAGTGCCTTATCGATCTGCATCTCTAACTGATTTCTCTTGTACAAAAGGGCCGCTTCATCAAGGATCATCTGGATATAAATCTCCATCTCTACGGAACTAATATGCTGTTGTGCACCTGTCTGTTGTTCTGGAAAAGATTTTTTATAATTCATTCTTTATCACCCCTGATGTTCTTTTATTCATTATAGTAAAAAAAGAAAGAAAATTCAATGATATTTTCTTATTTTTCTGAAAATTTTATGTTTTGTTGGTTTGAAATGGGATGAAAAACAAAGAATGCTTGTCAAATATGGATTGTGAACTTCTTGTGAACAATTTAACTTTGCAAAAATAACATTACCGCCCCGAGTAATACAAGGATAATTGCCCAAAGAGCAATCTTAAAGAAGATACTAAAGGCGATTAACGTGAGAGCGAGGCTGCAATATAAAGGCCAATATAAAAGGTGAGGATTTGCAGAACGTATATGCAAGGTGTGCAAGAAGAAGATGAGAACAAATGCTAGGCCAAGACCAATGTAAAGCAGGCCTGGATTTGAAAACCAAGCAAACTGTTTAAGGAAATTCCATACGCCAAGTGCCCCTAGCAAACTGCCTAATAAAAGCCAAACGAAGTTTTCTTCTTTAAGTGGGCCTTGCCTGAGGAAATAAAAGATAAAAAAACTAATTCCAAGTACTAGAAGTTGAAACGTTAAAGAATGAATTGGGAAGATAAGCAAAAGAATCCCAACAACAATAAAAGAGCCTGCCGGAATCAACACGTTTTTCTTCAAAAAGCATGTTCCTCTCTGAATTTGTCCTTCTTAAGAAATTATATGAACATGCTCCTTGAAAATATTTAAAAATTTGAAATTATGTTATAATTAGGATTGGGAAGGATTTATCATTTTATTGAAAGGAGAGGAAGATGCTTTGAATGAGTTTGAACAATCACATCAATTTGAGATTAATGAAAAGACGATGGCTGTTGTAGCAGAGCAAGGCTTAGAAGGAACAGTCTATTCTCGAGTACTGGAGGTTGAGAATGAATTCGTACTTCCACTTAAGCCGGTAAAGGTTATTGATAAAAGCTGTCGTTATTTTGGCTCAAGCCTAAAAGGTAGACAAGAGGGCACAAAAGCCATTACAGGTATCACGTACAAGCCTCCGATTGCGATTGACCCGACAAGCGACATTTATATGTTTCCGACAAACTCTCCTCGCAGCCAGCAGTGCACATGGGTTGCTCATAGTTATATTTCACATTACAAGCCCTCAGCTCAAGGAAACACAATTGTAACGTTTGCGAATGGTCAATCGATAACGCTGAAGATTTCATTCCGTTCTTTTGAAAATCAACTAAACCGAACGGCTCAATTTCGTTACCTGCTTTCCAAACGGCTTCAGCCGAAACGTGTGTTTAACTAGATTTTTGCTTTGTAAAAAGTTGTTTTTCTGAAAAAAACTCCCCATCTTTCTTCAAGAAGTACTGCTTCATTAACAATTCCACATTATGACGAATTTTTGGATTAAAATAGTTCCGCTTCTCTTCATAACCATTGTAAATAAATAAGTATTGGGAAAAGACGTCATCTTGCCCTTCTTTAAATGCTTTCAAGTTTCGTATCTTCATCAGTTGCTTTACTTTTCGTAGGTCGTTTTGGATATGTTTCTGCGTTTCTTCAATTAACTCCACGTATGGTTCATTAAGCTTAAAAGGTACTTGCTTAAGAGCATTTAAATCTTTAGTGAGGACAGTAAGAACCATAGGGAGAAAAATGGATAATTCTAATGCTTTGCGATCATTTTCTAAAATCCTTCCCATTCAAAACCCTCCCTGGCAAATAGTAAGGGAACATTTGTTCTTATTTTATCTTAAGTATATGCAGCATGCAAGAGAGTAATGACATTTTTTATAATTGGAATAATATTGTATTTTTTGGCTAACATCTTAGGTTATTATTTAGTTATATGGAAAAATATATACAAATAGTGGACGGGATCAGCCGATACTAGGAAAACAAAAAAGGTTGTAGTAAACTGTCTTTAATGACAACCATAATTGTTTGTTTCACCTAAAGGATAAGGAGTATCGTTGATGAAGGTGCGCTTCTTGGATAACGACATTACTGTTGAACAAATCGTTACATGGTTAGAACAATACGCTGGACTTGGACCATTGCCTGGAATTTTATTGCCGTTTCTTGAGGCGATTTTGCCATTCTTGCCGTTGGTGTTATTTGTGATGGGAAATGCGGCCGCGTTTGGTTTGTGGCAAGGGTTTCTATTCTCTTGGATTGGAACGTGTTTAGGAGCATTGTTTGTTTTCTTCTTAGTTAGAAAATTTAAAAATACGAGGTTATTCCTCTTTTTGCGTAAGCGTAAGCAATTTACTCGGTTAGCTAATTGGGTACAGCGCCATGGGTTTGGACCGTTATTTTTATTGTTTTGCTTTCCGTTTTCTCCATCTGCACTTATCAATTTAGTGGCAGCTCTATCGGAAGTAAGCAAAAAACAGTTCACTTTAGCAGTGCTGTTAGGGAAATTAGTAATGGTATTCTTCGTTTCACTTGTTGGCCAAGACATTATTTCTTTAATACGTGAACCCCAAAAGTTATTGATTTTACTCGTCGTTATTGGCGTGATGTGGGTGATTGGTAAAGTGATTGAACGTCGTATTCAGGCTGAGTGAAAATGGGTAATGAAAGAGGGATGATGATGAAGAGGGATAGGGGGAGGATTTCGCTTGGGTGGGTGCAGTCCTTAGGCCTGGCCATACTGATTGCACTACTTATTCGCTCGTTTTTCTTTTCGAGTTATGTTGTGCAAGGGGAATCGATGCTGCCAACTTTGAATGATGGAAACTTACTTGTTATTAATAAAATTGGTTATGAAATGACAGACATTCGCCGTTTTGATGTGATTGTTTTTCATGCAAATGAGAAGGAAGATTACGTCAAGCGTGTGATTGGATTGCCTGGTGATACAGTTAAGGTTAAAAACAATACATTATTTATTAATGGTGAACCAACACCTCAAGCTTTCTTACAAAATATAGAGGACCCTGCTGCCGATATTTTTACAGAAGATTTTACGCTTGAAGAAATTACAGGCGAGAAAGAAGTACCCGAAAACTATTTATTTGTGATGGGGGACAACCGCGGAAAAAGTTATGATAGCCGCTATTTTGGATTTGTGTCGATTGAAAAGGTTGTAGGAAAGGTTAATCTAAGATATTGGCCTGTTCAAGATATTGATGTTCACTTTTAACACTGCTGGCAGCTTGATGTTAGCAGTTTTCTTTATGGGTTAAACTACCAACACCTTCTATTTTCAAGAATTTCTCTTTCTTTGTTAAAATAATGGATAAGGATGTTTTAGCTTTTGTACAAAGAGGGAACTTTTTTGTGTGTGTAATATATTAAAAAAAAGAGAGTGGAGGGATGGGCTGTGTTCGAGTGGATTCTAGGGCGGGCAAAAGTCATTGTGATTATGCTGACGCTGCTGGTGCTTGTTGGAATTATTACAGTTGTACAGTTGCCAAAGCGTGAGATACCAGAAGTAAGCGTAAATATTGCCACAGTGAAAACAGTATTTCCAGGCGCCTCGCCTGAAGAAGTAGAACGAAATATTACAAACCCTCTTGAAGAGGAATTAAAGGATATAGACGGTTTGAAAGAAATTTCATCAGTTTCTGCTACAGGCTTCTCAAATATTGTCTTAGAGTTCGAAGACAGCTTTAATGAAAATGATGCGTTCTCGCAGCTGAGGCAATCTGTGTCAGATGTTTCACGAACCTTCCCAGACGATTCACAAGAACCTGAGGTGAATACTGACTTAAGGCCTTCAGCAGTTGCCTCATATCATTTAATGAGTAGTGATCCCTCTTGGCTTCTCGATATTCGTGATCAGCTTGAGGCTTGGGAAGAAAAGATGCTTGAAATTGATGGTATAGCAAAGGTTCAAGTGAAAGGTCTTCCAGAACAAGAAGTGCTAATTACACTTAATGCAGATCAACTACAAGCTTACAATGTTGTTATGCCACAAGTGATGCAAGCGATTAATAAAGAATTTTCGCCAGCTGCATTAGGAAAAGCAGAACGTCAAGGTACAGCTTATCAATTGAAAATCCGTAACTATGATCAAGTTTCTGAAATAGAAAATGTCACAATTACAAAGGGAAAATACAATCAGCCCGTCTATGTAAAAGATGTCGGCAGTGTGGAAATTGTTCCGAAAGAGAAACAGGATTTAATTACATATCGCGAAACGCCTTCACTTTCAGTAACTGTTCTTGCAGAAAAAGGGGTTAATATTCTCCCACTGCAGGAAAAAATCTCAGCGGAAATGAAGCAGTTGCAGAAAGAATTACCGCAGCAGATAGAAGTAGAACCGTTCTATCTTCAAAGTACATTCGTTGAAGATATTTTTCGCGATTTAGCTATTTCCTCGGTCATATCAGTTGGTGTTGTCATATTGGTCATGCTTCTTGGGTTGACACCTTCTTCAGCTTTTCTTGTTGCTTTGGCAATTCCGTTGTCCATTTTAATCGGTATTATTCCATTGCCATATGCAGAGGTGGATTTGAATCAAATTACAATTATCGGGATGATAATCGCTATTGGTATTTTAGTTGATGATGCGATTGTGGTAAACGATAACATCCAGCGGCGTTACCGATTAGGAGATGGTCCGAAGCAAGGGGCTGTGAATGGTGTTAAGGAAGTATGGATCTCAATTGTAACGTCCTCGTTAATGATTATTTTTAGTTTCTTTCCGCTCGTTTTCTTATCAGGAAGCAGTGGTGCCTTTATTCGTGCCCTGCCGACAGTATTAATTACAACTATTATTGGTTCAACGATTATTGCTTTAACTTTTATTCCAATTTACACATCATGGCGTGAGAAAAAGAATCAACGTAAGGAGCGGCAGGTGAAAAGAGGCGGACTGCTTGGAGGCTTCTTCGCATGGTTGGAGCGTTTTTATGCAGATAAAGTTCTTGCAAAAATCGTTAAGAGGCCTGTTATCGTCGGGCTTAGTGGTCTTGTTGCTTGTATTTTATTATCAAGCTTAGCGACGAAAATCCCATTTGAATTCTTTCCCGCAGCCGATCGTGAGGAAGTAACGGTTTCTGTTCGGCTTCCAAATGGAACGCTGCTTGAAGATACTGAAGACACTCTTAAGGAGATTGAAGATACGCTTCAGCAAGATGAATTAGTGAAGGAGACCGCTGTATTTGCAGGCACGGGCTTGCCTGGGTTATTTAGTGCCCAGCTCGATAACCCAGGAGAAAATACTGGTCAAGTACTTGTAAGGATAGACAAAGAAGAAACGTCTACGACTAATTTTATGAATAAATGGGATGACAAGTTACGTGAGCAATATTCAAATGCAGTAATTGAGCTAGAGACGATTGTAACAGGTCCGCCTGTCGGAGCTCCAGTCGCAGTAAAGGTGGCAGGGCCTGATATTGATTATTTGATTGACTTAGCTGATAGTTTGCAGTTCCAGCTTGAAAACCTTGAAGGTGCAAAATTTGTGACAGTTGATGTTGGTACTCCTCAGCCTGTTGTTGAATATGTACCTGATCGGACAATGCTTGATTGGAATGGACTAACCATTCAAGATGTCAGTCAGCAAATTCAAGCAGCTGTTGAAGGGGTTCGGATGGGCACCTTCGATGATGGAAATGAACGGCGTGATATGCGTTTGTTCCTTGATGATAATGTCGATAGTGAGACAGTTGATTTACGTCAGCTGGAACTTCGCAGTCAATATCAGCAAGAAGGTGCCTTGCAGACAGTTTCAGTAGATGAACTTGTCGATGAAGTGAAGAAGAAGCAGCTTCAACGTATTCCGCATATTGATGGAGAGCGAACGATTACCATTCGTGCCTATCCTGAAGAAGGCGAGAAAGCTGCTTTTGAGGAGGAAGCTCTTTCGATTGTTAATGAACTTAAAGGAAAGACACAGGAAGGGTATTCTTTAACGATTGGTGGAGAAACATCGGAGCGCTCTGAGTTCTTTATTGAAGTAACAAAGCTGTTTATCATTGTGCTATTTTTAATTTACCTTGTGATCGTAATTCAGTTCAACTCATTGCTTATGCCGTTCTTAATCTTAAGTTCTGTTTACTTAGGTATTACCGGAGCGATTATTGGCTTGTTCATCACAGGAACCCCGCTAAGCTTCCTTGCTGTGCTTGGTATGGTTTCGTTATCAGGTATTGTAGTGCGTAACTCTGTTATTTTAATTGAATTTATTCAGCAGCGAATGGATGAAGGAATGTCGATGATCGAAGCTGTGATTGAAGCAGGACGGGCACGTATTCGTCCGATTGTATTAACAACACTAACTTCAATTGGAGCGTTGCTTCCAATTGCGATTGCAGGGGATGTATTGTTTCGTCCGCTTGCGATTGCGGTCGTAGCTGGTCTTGCTTTTTCAACAGGGCTAACACTTCTATTAGTGCCAGCATTTTATTTAATCTTAGCTAAATTCAGCCGAACTAAGACAAAAGCGATAGAAGAATAATGAAAAACAGGCAGAGGTGTTTCCCTGCCTGTTTTTGTTCGCTATAATGGAAACATCAGTACGGTTTTTCGGAAACAACATGACGATAATGCATAAGCAGCCTGGCTTTACGAATGTACAAGCTGGGCTTTTTCTGCCTTATTTTAAGGGAAAAAAGGGGGAGTACCGACGTGTCACTTCGTTTTATAGTGGGCCGAGCTGGTAGCGGGAAAACGAGTCAATGCTTGAACGAGATTCGAGAACGCCTTCACAAAGAGCCAGACGGTCAGCCGATTATTTACTTAGTACCTGAACAAATGACATTTCAGTCAGAATCACACTTAATTAAAACACCTGGACTTGGAGGGATGATCCGAGCTCAAGTATTCAGCTTCACACGTCTTGCGTGGCGGGTGTTACAAGAAACAGGAGGGATTGCCCGTTACCACCTTTCTGCAACAGGAATTCATATGTTATTACGGACCATTATTGAAAAGAATCGTCAACAGTTAAAGGTTTTTCAGAAAGCCTCTAAGACAAGTGGCTTTGTGGAGCAAATGGAAACAATGATTACAGAATTTAAAAGGTATTGTGTTGACTCTGAAGACCTCCTTCATAAACGAGATGAAATTGAAGGAGCAGTGGTGAAGCAGCCGCTTGATGTTGTCTTAAGTGATAAATTGCATGATTTTCATTTAATCTACCATGCCTTTGAAGAACATGTTCGCAATCATTATGTCGATTCAGAAGATTATTTGCAATTGCTTGCTGAGAGTATTCCACATGCCAAAAGTTTAAAAAATGCTGAAATCTATGTTGATGGCTTTCATAGCTTTACCCCGCAGGAAATGCTTGTGCTTACAGCGTTAATGAAGCATTGCAAACGAGTCAATGTTGCTCTAACGATGGACCGGCCTTTAGAAGGAAGTGTCGTTCACGAGCTTGATTTATTTCATATGACCTCCTCTACTTACCAGCATCTGCAAAAGGTTGCTTCAGAGGAAGTGGTTGAGACAGAGCCGACATCTTTTCTAAGTGGAGTGCCAAAACGCTTTCAACATAGTCCTTCACTCGCTCATTTAGAATTGCATTATGATACACGACCTGCCGTTCCTTATGAACAGAAGGGTGATGTGCATGTGTATCCAGCGGTTAACCGCCGTGCAGAAGTAGAAGGAATTGCGCGGGAAATTTACGAGTTGGTCCAGAACAAAGGCTACCGCTACCGGGATATTGCAATTCTAATTCGAAATAGCGGAGCTTATCATGATTTATTTGAAACGATTTTTGCAGATTATGAGATTCCTGTTTTCTTAGATAGCAAAGGTTCGATGCTGAATCATCCGTTAATTGAGCTGATTCGTTCAACGCTTGATATTATTCAAGGAAACTGGCGGTATGAAGCTGTATTTCGTGCGTTAAAAACTGAATTATTATTTCCAGCAGATATGGATACGAAAGTTCTTCGTGAAGAAGTGGATGTTCTCGAAAATTATGTGCTCGCTTACGGCGTTCAAGGCGAACGGTGGAAACAGAAAGAACCTTGGACGTATCGCCGTTTCAGAACGACAGTTGATCAAAACTTAGCAAAAACTGATCGAGAAGCCGAGTATGAAAAACGAATCAATGACTTGCGTAACTTGATTGTTCCACCTCTTCAAAAGCTGGAGAAGAAAATGAAGAAGGCAAAGACTGTCCGGGAGCTGTGCATGTATCTTTATCAATTTTTAGAAGAAATGGACGTACCAAAGAAGCTAGAGTATCTTCGCAATGAAGCAGAAGAGACCGGTCGTCTAACAGCTGCTCGTGAGCATGATCAAGTGTGGCGTGCGGTTGTTGATTTATTCGACCAAATTGTTGAAGTAATGGCTGAAGAGCAGTTGTCGTTTGATTTGTTCCGCAAAATCATGGAGACAGGGCTTGAATCAATGAAATTCTCGCTCGTTCCACCTGCAATGGACCAAGTGTTGGTAGGAGATATTGAACATTCCCGTTTCTCTGACATTCGCTGTACATTCATTTTAGGTGTGAATGATGGTGTTATTCCTGCAAAGCCTGTTGAGGATGGAATCCTATCAGAGTCGGAACGTGAAGCTCTTGCAGTCGCCGGTATGGAGCTTGCTCCTGGTAGTAGGCGTCAGCTTCTTGATGAGAACTTTCTTATCTATTTAGCATTAACGAGTGCTTCAGAGCGGTTATATATCAGCTATCCGCTTGCAGATGAAGAAGGAAAGACGCTTGTTCCGTCTGTGCTCATTAATCGAGTGAAAGATTTATTCCCAGAAGCTCATCATAAACTTCTGTACGATGAACCGAGCGAGGAATCACAAGCTGAGCAATATCGGTATGTAACAACTCCGCGTAAGACAACATCATATTTAGCTTCCCAAATGCAGCAGTGGAAGCGCGGTTATCCGATAGCTGAATTTTGGTGGGATGTTTACAATTGGTATATTGACCATCCAGAGCAAGGGTTTGCCGCAAAGAACGCACTGAGCAGTCTCTTTTATAAAAATGAAGCAAATGCGTTAAAAGAAGAAGTCAGTCGTAAGTTATACGGGAACCATATTCAAACGAGTGTTTCAAGAATGGAGCGATTTCAGTCTTGTGCGTTTTCACAGTTCGCCTCACATGGTTTGCGGTTACAGGAACGAGAACATTATCGACTTGAAGCGCCAGATATTGGACAGCTATTTCATGAAGCACTTCGCAAATTAGCGGATTACGTTCAGCAGAACAAGCTGGATTGGGGCAAGCTGACGAAGGATCAATGCCAGCATCTTGCAAAGCAAATGGTAGAAGAGCTTGCGCCGAATATTCAGCGGGAAATTCTATTGAGCTCGAATCGTTATCATTATATTAAGCATAAATTACAAGCCGTTGTCGGCCGTGCATCGACGATATTAAGTGAACATGCGCGGTTAAGTGGTTTTTCTCCGGTTGGTCTTGAGCTTGGATTTGGTAAGAACCAGACGGATAAGCTTCCTCCTTTGTCATTCACATTGCCGAATGGCTGTACGATGGAAGTGATCGGACGCATTGACCGTGTCGACCAAGCGAAGGATGAGACACACGGGCTGCTGCTACGGATTATTGATTATAAATCAAGCCAAAAGACACTCGATTTGGCTGAAGTGTATTTTGGGCTTGCATTACAAATGTTGACTTATTTAGATGTCGTCATCACGTACTCACAGCAATGGCTCGGGCAAGAAGCATTGCCTGCTGGTGTGCTCTATTTCCACGTGCATAACCCAATGCTTAGTACATCTGGAATGTTGAACGAAGCAGAAATTGAAGATAAGTTGTTTAAGGAATTTAAAATGAAAGGCTTATTAACTGCCGAAGAAAACGTTGCCCGGTTAATGGATACGACGTTAGAGAGTGGGCATTCCGATATTGTGCCTGTAGCATTGAAACGGGATGGCAGCTTCTATAAGCAATCAGCTGTTGCAAGCAAGGAAGAGTTCCAAATGCTTCAGAAGCATGTGCGACAATTACTTTCATACATTGGAAGGGATATTACGGATGGAAAGATTGAAATCAATCCATATAAATTAAATGATAGAGTGCCATGCACATATTGCTCATTCAAGTCTGTCTGTCAGTTTGACCCGTCTCTTGAAGAAAACAATTACCGTATTATGAAGAAAAAAGAACGTGATGAAATATTTGAGGAGCTGCGCAAGGATGGTGAAGCGGATGATTAATACAATCCCAAAACCGAAAGATAGTATGTGGACAGATGAACAATGGCAGGCGATTACAGCAGAAGGAAAGGATATTCTTGTTGCAGCTGCTGCCGGCTCAGGTAAGACGGCCGTACTTGTTGAACGGATTATCCGAAAGATTACAAATACGAACAATCCAGTCGATGTCGACCGCCTGCTTGTCGCAACATTTACAAATGCAGCTGCAGCAGAAATGAGGAAAAGAGTAGGCGAAGCACTAGAAAAAGAGTTGCAGACAAACCCTTCTTCCTTACATCTGCGCCGACAGCTTTCATTGCTGAATAGGGCATCGATTTCTACCTTGCATTCATTTTGTATGGAGATTGTCCGGAAGTATTATTACAAGCTTGATTTAGACCCGAAATTTCGGATTGCTGACCAAACAGAGGCTGAGCTACTGCGTGAAGAAGTATTGGACGAGATCTTTGAAGAGGAATATAGCACAGAGGAAAATGAGCGCTTCTATGACTTAGTGGACCGGTATAGCAGTGACCGCAGTGATCTTGATCTGCAAGTACTGATCCGAAAGTTGTATGACTTTGCACGAGCTAACCCACATCCGAATGAATGGCTTGAACAGATCAAACGAAGCTACGAGCTTAAGGACGAGGCGACAATTGAGGATTTGCCATGGATTTCTGATTTGCTCGCTGATATTCATTTACAGCTTGAAGGGGCAGAGCAGCTGCTGACAAAGGCAATGGATTTAACGCATGAGCCGGGAGCACCTGCAGCTTATGCGGAAAACCTTGAAGTTGATTTGGAAGGTGTTCGTCAGCTTCGAGCGCACAATGATTGGACTGCTTTGTATGAAGGGTTTCAAAGCCTTCAAGCATTTGGCCGTTTAAAAAGTGCCCGTGGCAAAGATATCGATAAGAATCTGCAAGAGCAGATTAAAGGGATGCGTGATTCAGCTAAAAAAATCGTCAAAAAAATCGAGGAAGAGCTGTTTCAACGGTCGCCGCAAAGCTATTTAAAAGATTTGAAAGAAATGGCACCAGCTGTTGGAAAGTTAATAGAGCTTGTTCAAGTCTTTTCTGAAAGGTTCGACCAAGCGAAGAAAGAGCATGGCCTTGTGGATTTCTCTGATCTCGAACACTATGCACTGGCAGTATTAGCAGAGGAACTGTCAACAGATTCAGCTATTCCTTCAGAAGCCGCGCTAGATTATAAGCAACAATTTGCAGAAGTGCTTGTAGATGAGTATCAAGATACAAACCTTGTACAAGAAACAATTATTCAGCTTGTTTCAAAGGGAGATAATTTGTTCATGGTCGGCGATGTGAAGCAAAGTATCTATCGCTTCCGTCTTGCTGAGCCGGGACTGTTTCTACAGAAATACAAGAAGTTTACGAAAGATGGCACAGGAGAGGGATTGCGGATCGACCTTGCAAAGAACTTCCGAAGCCGTTCAGAAGTGCTTGATGCAACGAATTATATTTTTAAACAATTAATGGATGAGCCTGTTGGGGAAATTGATTATAACGAAGATGCTGAATTGAAGCAGGGAGCTTCTTATCCAGATACTGCGAACGTTGAAACAGAACTTTTACTCGTTCATCGTGAGGGGATGGAGACTGAACCACAATCAGAGAATGAGGCAATCATTGATGTAGATGAGTTAGAAACTGCGCAATTAGAAGCAAGGTTAGTGGCTCGAAAGATAAAAGCAATGATTGAAAGTGGATATGAAGTTTTTGATAAAGAATTGAAACGAATGCGAAGGATGACCTACCGTGATGTCATCATCCTTTTACGTTCCTTTGGATGGGCGCCGACAATCATGGAAGAATTTAAGCAAGCGGGTATTCCAGTGTATGCGGAGCTTTCAACCGGCTATTTTGAAGCAGTCGAAGTGTCGATTATGATGTCATTACTTAAAACAATCGATAATCCGCATCAAGATATTCCGCTTGCCGCTGTACTGCGTTCTCCGATTGTTGGCTTGACAGAGAATGACTTAGCTGAAATTCGAACAGCAAACCCGCGAGTTTCTTATTATGAAGCTATGCAAGAATATATGAAGCAAGCAGAGGAAACAGAAAAGATTGAAAAGGTGCGTGCATTTTATGAGAAGCTTACAAATTGGCGTACATGTGCGCGACAAGGAGCACTCTCTGAATTAATTTGGCAGATTTATAGTGAGACAGGTTATTACAACTTTGTTGGTGGTATTCCAGGTGGAAAGCAACGTCAAGCTAATTTACGTGCTTTATATGACCGGGCGCGTCAATATGAAGAAACGTCATTCCGAGGACTGTTCCGCTTCTTGCGGTTTATTGAGCGGATGCAAGACCGTGGTGACGACCTTGGAGCTGCCCGTGCCCTTGGTGAACAAGAAGATGTTGTCCGCCTAATGACAATTCACAAGAGTAAGGGACTTGAGTTCCCGATTGTTTTTGTTTCTGGGTTAGGAAAGCAATTTAATTTACAAGACCTGCGAGCGAAAACGATGCTTCACAAAAACTTAGGCTTCGCTTCGAAATATGTCCATCCGCAGCTAAGGATTAGTTATCCAACGATTGCACAGCATGCGATGAAGCGAAGAATGCAGATGGAAATGATTGCTGAGGAAATGCGTGTCCTTTATGTAGCATTAACTCGGGCAAAAGAGAAATTGATTTTAACTGCAACGGTAAAGGATATTGAAAAAGAGTTGAACAGTTGGTCAGATGCTCTGCAGCACCCTGAGTGGTTCTTGCCTCCGTTCGAGCGTTCAAAAGCCATTTCTTATTTGAATTGGCTTGGCCCTGCCCTGTTACGTCACCAACATGTACATTCAACTTTAGCGAGTGAGCAGGATAATCAATCTCCAGAAGAGGTAAAGAGCTACCCTGCTCAGTTGAAGGCCGAAATTGTAGAAGCAGCAATGCTTGGTGAGGAAATGTTGGAAGAAGCCGCACAGCATGAAGAACTACAGGAGGCATTGCGTAATTGGGAGAAGGCTAGTGTGCAAAGTGAATGGCACGAGGATGTCTACAAACGATTAAATTGGCGTTACCCATATGCTGAAGCAACGGATCGACGCTCAAAACAATCTGTTACTGAAATTAAGCGAACACATCAGCAGGTGGATGAATATAGCGACCATCGTTTTGTTCGTCAATACCGTGCACCTATTTCTGAGCGTCCGCTGTTTATGCAAAGCAGTCAGCTTACTTCAGCAGAACGTGGGACAGCGATGCACGCCGTTATGCAGCATATTGACTTTGAGCTGCCTGTTTCTGAAGAGTCGATTGCTGCTCAAATTGCAGAGATGGTTCAGAAAGAACTGCTTACACAAGATCAGGCAGATGCGGTTGAGATTGAGTCAATTACAGCCTTTTTTGCATCCGAGCTTGGTCAGAAAGTGTTACAAGCTGACAATGTAAGGCGTGAGGTGCCATTTACAATGGCTTTGCCAGCTGAAGAAGCTTACCCTGAGTGGCACGATGGCGATGAAACCGTGCTTGTGCAAGGGGTTATTGACTGTCTTGTGAATGATGAGGACGGCTTAACATTGATTGATTATAAATCAGATAACATTACAGACCGTTTTAAAGGTGGGTTCCAAGAAGCGAAACCGTTACTTGAAGAGCGCTATCGGGTTCAAATTGACATGTATGCGAAAGCACTTGAACAAATTTGGAAAGCACCAATTGCGGCAAAATATTTGTATTTCTTTGACGGGAGTCATGTTATTAAAATGTGAAAAAACGGAGGCTGCTTGATTGCTTTAGGCAGTCTCTCTGTTTATTAAATAAAACAAAGGATGATAGGGGAATGCGGTTATTACATACAGCTGACTGGCATCTAGGTCGTACATTAGAAGGGCGGAGTCGTCTAGAGGAGCAAGAGCAATTTCTTGATGAATTGTGTGAGATTGTTGAACGAGAAAAGATCGATGCAGTGTTAATGGCAGGCGATGTATTTGATACGGTGAATCCTCCGGCACGAGCGGAACAATTATTTTATGACAGTATGGCAAGGCTTTCGGATAATGGTAGACGACCTGTCATTGTCATTGCAGGAAACCATGACAACCCAGATCGTTTGTCTGCTTCGTCTCCTCTTGCTCAAAAGCATGGCATTACATTAGTTGGTTATCCGATTGAACAAATGATTAAATTACCTGTACCAACTAGTGGGGAATTATTAAATGTTGCAGCACTTCCATATCCGTCAGAAGCACGTTTGAAAACAGTATTGTCGGAAGAAAATGAAGAACTATTACTACGGGAGACGTATGATGCACAAATACGAGGCATCTTCGATAAACTGTGTCATTCATTTACAAACGATACCGTCAATGTGGCAATGAGTCATATCTTTACAGCGGGTGGCAGCTCAACTGAATCAGAGCGGCCGATTGAAGTTGGAGGCGCCTATACGGTTCGTGCGACAAGCTTGCCAGCGAAAGCGCAATACACAGCATTAGGCCACTTACATCGTCCGCAAAATATTAAGAATGCACTGGCTCCCGCACGCTATTCAGGCTCTCCATTAGCATTCAGCTTCTCAGAAGCCAATTATACAAAGTCAGTTACGATCGTTGATGTCAAGCCAGGAGGACAAGCACAGCTTGAGGAAATTTACCTTTCATCAGGAAGGCCGCTTGTTTCGTGGAAGGCTTTGAACGGCATGCAAGAAGTCTATCAATGGCTTGCTGAAGGCCGCGACCATAATGCGTGGATTGACCTCGAAATTCATGTTGAAAATGCTTTATCAATTGAAGAAATTCATCGTCTACGCAAACAGCACGATGGGTTGATTCATATTCGCCCAATCTTTCCTGAGATGGAAGCTGAAATGAATGACACACCAAAGCGCAATATACCAATAGATGAGATGTTTAAAATATTTTATAAACGGCAGACAGGTGGCGGAGTCCCAGAACCAGAACTTGTCGAATTGTTTTTGAAAATTATTCAAGATGACGACAGGGAGGAGGAGTAAACGATGCGTCCTATTCATTTAACAATTGCGGGGTTGCACAGCTTTCGTGAGAAGCAAGAAGTGCAATTTGATGAACTTACGAAAGGTGGCGTATTCGGCATTTTCGGTCCGACTGGCAGTGGGAAATCGTCATTATTAGATGCGATGACGTTAGCGTTGTATGGAAAGGTGGAGCGTGCATCTAACAATACACAAGGAATTCTAAACCATGCAGAAGATACACTTGATGTGGGATTTACATTTGAGTTAGGGAACGCGAAAACGATAAAACGCTACAGAGTGGAACGTCGTTTCAAACGCTCAGGAGATGTGAACATTCGTACCTCCACTTGTCGTCTGATTGATTTAACAGATAAAACAATTGTCCTTGCAGAAAAAGCCGGAGATGTGAATCAACACATTGAAACAATCCTCGGCTTAACAATTGATGATTTCACACGTGCTGTCGTTCTTCCGCAAGGGAAATTTGCTGAATTTCTTTCATTGAAAGGCTCTGAGCGCAGACAAATGCTGCAACGCCTCTTTCATTTAGAACAATACGGAGACAAGTTAAATCAAAAGCTTCGTATCCGCATTCAATCAGTAGAAGGTGCACTTCGTGAAATAGAAGCAGAAAAAACAGGGCTCGGTGACGCTTCAAAAGAAGCGCTGCAACAAGCGGAGGAAGACTTGAAAGTAGCTGAAAAACATTTGCAAACAAAGCAAACAGAATTAGAACGTGTTCAGAATCAATACGAAGAGGCGAAGGAAATTCGACAGTATCAAGAGCAAAGAGAAACAGTGGAACAAAAGTTAGAAAGCTTGCAACAACAGTCCCCGCAAGTCGAACAGTTAAAAAAGCGCCTCGAGCAAGCAGAGAAAGCAGAAGCATTAACGCCGTACTTAGAGGAGCTAAAAGCAGCAGAAATTCAATTTGAACATGCTCAAAAAGAAAAGAAGCGCTTAGAAGAAACGTTAAAAATATCGAAGCAGGCTTATGAAGAAAGTGAAAAGAAATATACAGAACTAAAAGAAGTCCATGACCAGCAAGTACCAAAATATTCAACACAGATTGAACAGCTAAAGGGTGCACTAGAGGAGAAGCAACGACTGCTAAAATTTCGTAATGAACGAAGGAAGCTTGAAGCAGACATTGAAAGCTTGGAAAAAACAAAAAAAGAGAAGAAACAGGTATACTCTCAAACAGAAGCAATAAAGCAAAAGGGTGAACAGAAACAAAGGCAATTAAAAGAAGAACGAAATAAAGTAAATGTCACCGTGGAAGAGCGAGAGAATATTCAAGCTGCCTCAGAGCTGAAGCAAGTGTATGATTTAACGAACAAGCAAGTGAAAGAGATAAATGGACAAGTTGAAGCAAAGCAAGCCGCATACTCTGAGCAAGCAAAAGCACATGAGCTTGTTGAACAGCAGCTGAAAACGACGATGGAAAAGCTTCAAGAGACATTCATCCGTAATGAACAAGTATATGCAAGGATATGTAAACGGGAACGTGAATGGGAAAAGCTTTCATATAGTGTGTCAACCTTTATCATGAATAAAAAGAAGCAGCTTGATAATGAAAAAGCAAAGCAGCTTGCATCCCAGCTTGTTCATGGGCTCGAAGATGGAAAGCCATGTCCGGTCTGTGGCTCAGATCATCACCCTGCGCCATCTTCAACAGAGCTTCATCAGGTTGAACAGCTGACAAGTGAAATTCATAAGCTGGAAGAGGTACAGCAACAATTTCAAGCACAGCAACATCAGCTTTCTGCACATCGAAGTCAACTCGAGCAATTCTCATCAGAATTAACCGAACAATTAGCAGAAAATGTTCCGCAATCAATATCTGTTGATGAAGAGAAATCACTACTTGAAGAGAATCTAACAAGTGTAGAAGATTTCATTACTGGTATGAAAACATTGATAACGGAATGCAAAGCATTAGGTCAAGATATGCTTGAGCTTCAGCAGCTTGTTCGTAAGTATATACGTACTTTTCAAGAGCAACGTCAACAGCAAACACATATGAAACACCGTCTTGATACGCTGAATGAAGATATAACTCGCACTGAGGAGCAACAGAAAGAAGTATCTGAGACGTTGAAAGCAAAGCATCAGCAATGGGAACAGCGTTTTTCAGGCTTATCATTTGAAGAGGTAGAAAAGCGTAAGCATGAAATAAATGAAAAAGACCGCTTAGCGGCTGAATATAATCAACGCATTGAGAAAAGTATTCCTTTTCTCGAACAAAAAGAGAAAGAATTAAATAAGCTTCAAACCGAGCTTTATCAAGTTGAGAATAATCACGCTATAGCTGTTAATACGTTAAACAATAAAGCAGAATCAGAAAAAGAACTTATTGGAAGAATTGAGAAGCAAGCCCCTTTAGATAAGCTGGAAGATGTGTTAAAGCAAACGGAAAAAGAGCTTGAACAGTTGCGCCAAGCAACAAACGAAGCATATGAGAAAAGAGATACCAACCGGGAAGCATACAACCGTATTCAAACAGAAATGACTGAAGCAGAAACGACATTCAGTCATGCTAACACGAGGTGTACCGAAGCAAAACAGCGTTGGGAAGAGAAGCAATCAGTCTCATCATTTTCATCTATTCAAGAAGTACAAGCCGCCCATATCAATAATGAAACGAAGCAAGAATGGAAGCAAAGAATAGAGGCCCATGGTGACGCAATGCGAGAGCAGCAAAGTGAATTTAAAAAAATAAAGGCACGATTACAAGATCGCTTCATTTCCATAGAGCAATGGAATGAACTGCTACAACAGAGAAGCAAGCTTCAAGAGGAAGTTTCAGATGCTCAACAACAAAAAGGCAGTAGGTTAAATACTTTGCAAGAAGTGAAACGAAAGCATGAGCGTTATCAGGATTTAGAAGAAGAAGGGAAGAAACAACAAGCTTCACATGACAACTTGAGGAAACTGCAAAATGTATTTCGAGGTAACACATTTGTTGAATTTCTAGCTGAAGAACAGCTGATGCATGTAAGTAAGGATGCATCTGAGCGATTGAAGAAGCTGACACGTGGTCGTTACGCGATTGAAGTTGATTCAGCAGGTGGATTCGTTATCCGTGACGATGCAAATGGCGGCGTGAAACGTCCTGTGTCTACCTTATCGGGTGGGGAAACATTCTTAACATCCCTAGCACTTGCGCTATCACTTTCGGCGCAAATTCAATTAAGAGGCGAGTTTCCGCTTGAATTCTTTTTCCTTGATGAAGGCTTTGGAACATTGGACCAAGAGCTACTGGAGACAGTCATTTCTGCACTAGAAAAGCTAAACCATGAGCAGCTATCTGTTGGTGTGATAAGCCACGTTCCTGAATTAAGAGAGCGGTTACCGAGAAAATTAATTGTAAGTCCTGCAGAACCATCTGGAAAAGGAAGTAGTGTAGCATTAGAAGCACTCTAATGTAAGGGGGTGAGGCAGTGGGGAAGAAGAAACGAATTGGAACTTGTGCATTATGTGCAAGAACAGAAGTCGAAACAACCGTTCATCATTTAACACCTAAAGAGAGGGGTGGTACATTCGAAGAAACGGCCAATTTATGTATTCCTTGTCATCGCCAAATTCATGCCCTATTTACGAATGAAGAGCTTGCAGTTAGCTTAAATTCGATTGAAGCTCTAAGAAACAACGAGCAAATTGCAAAATTTATAAAGTGGATTCGTAAACAGCCACCTACAAAGCTTGTCAAAATGAAAAAATCAAATCATAAAAAGAAGAAGGCTCATTAAGGTTGCCTTCTTCTTTTTATACATTAGCAGCTGTCGGTTGGTCGATAAGATCAGGATCTAACGAATTTGTCGAACTCAATCCGTTGTTTGTGTTGACAAAGTTCCCAATATTACCTCCACCAGAACCATTAGCAGTTTTTGATGAGCTTTTTGGAGAAATATTAAGTGTATCACCGAAGTTCATAACACCACTTACATTGTTTACATTAATGGGGCCACCGATAAATGAAGGCATATTCAACACCCTTTAATTAATACGTTCATCTGGGGTCAAGCTTTTCCGCAGAAGGTGTTCTTTCTTATCATATGAATTAATTATTTGATTTGTTCATTCTTCTCCAGCTAATTGACGGATATGCTTTACCCTCGCTTCATTATTAATCGATTTTGTTGAACCGATATGCAAGATGGAGGACGTGGAAATCCCTAAAATATCAATATTTTTGACGTAGATTTCGTTATTTAAATTTTGTCTAGTCATCGTTATGCGCTCGTTTACAACTGGCTTTGGAAGTGGGACTTGAAATAAAGGATATTTATTAAAGTTTCCTTCGTTTCCAAAGAAAACTTGGAATTGTCGCTGTACAGCTAAAACACGGACTGAAGTTGAAATACGTTCAGAATCTCCAATTTCAAATACAGATGCAAAAGACAAAATATTTAAGTCAATATGGTCGACTCTTGATGTTCGTTTAATCACAGCTTTAACCACCTTTTTATTCGGTTGTAAGGGGGACAAATGGTCCGATAATCAATGATTCAGGCGGTGTATCAAATAAAGAAGACAAGCAAATTTGTTCAGTGTCACCAATTAATACGATAGACGAACTGGACACCCCGACAATATCCAGATTTCCAACGCAGAGCTCGCGATTAACAACATGGAAGTTCATGACTGTGCTCCTTTCTGTTGATGGTTTTGAATGAACATTTCTACACCTTTTTCAATATCGCGTTGAATCGCAGCGACTGTTTCTTGGACAATTTTCTTTTCGCCTTCTGTTTCAACTTGGTTCGGTGTAATGCGTTGTAAATAGGAAAAGATTCTATCGTCTAGTTGATTATGAATATCTTGGATAATAAATGTGTGTAAAGATTGGTCAATTGGCATGCGATAATGTTGTGAAACCTTATGAATTATCGTAGGGGCATGGTTATTTAAAAAATGTTCAGAGCGGCGTTTAATTTCAGTCATTAAATTCGGATAACTTTTCATAATTGCAGGTGAGAGATCAGTTTCATTTTCACCAGTTGAGAACTCTTCGAGAGTACCGGGAGCGTTAGGTGTCAAACCGATATTTAAGGTGCCTTCTAGTGTTTCGATTTTTAGCTGATCAAAGTGATATTCAATTCTTTCAATCTTGCTGTTTCCATTTTTTTCTTCTATCTGAGTGAGTTGCTCCTGCATATTCGTTAACATCATTTCAAGTTCTTCGATTCGTTTGTTCTGCTGATGAACGTATGAAGTTAATTGGTATATGTAGGACATCCAATTTTGATTAAGCAAGTCAAGTTCCTCCTTTACAGCAGGACCAATTCATTATTGTGGTGGTGGAAGTGGGACATATGGAGCTTGTAAAGGTTCAACGACTTCTGGAGCCTCTTCAATATATCCTCCTGTATTATAAAGATTGGAAAGTGATTTTATAATACCTGCGCTTCCAATTTGAAAAACCGATGAATTTGTAATCCCTTCAATTTTAATAGAATGGATATTAATTTGTTGGTTTACATAAATGTTCATGATTGTTCCTCCAATTCTTAGGAGATGTTTTTCGGAAGAACACAATTATAAATTTCCGAGCATTTCTTGGTCAATGACGTCATTATCATACGTGTTTGTCACGCTATATTCATTTACATTCGAAATACGTTCGCCAGTATTGAATGAGCCTGCTCCCGAGAAGGTTTTTGCGGTGCTGCGAGGAGCGATCGAGTACACATCCCCAATATTAAAAACTGCTGAACTACCTATACTATTCACGTTGACTGCACCTACAATTGATGGCATAGGCATGCTCCTTTTACGAAACCTTATCTTTATTAGATTTATGCAAGCTTTGAAACAAGTATTCTATATTCCTATTTTTCCTAAAAGTCAAAAAATTGTAATAAACTAGACAAGAAAATGAATTCGCTTTCAAATGAAAGAGTGCTATCCTTGATATATGGGAATTTAGAATTTTCTAAAAAAAGAGGGGGATGGCAATGCAAGTACCTTTACTGTTGAATGATTTTCTAGATCGTGCTGTTCGTTTATACGGCACAAAAAAAGCCGTTGTTAACGATGATGGGCGCGAATATACATATGCTGAATTGAATGACCGTGTCAATCAATTATCACACGGTTTGAAAGACCTTGGTGTAGAGAAAGGTGATCGAATTGCATATTTGGCACCGAATACACTTGAAATGTTAGAAGGGTTTTACGGTGTCTTCCAGCTCGGTGCTGTTATGGTTCCGTTAAATATTCGTTTAAAGCCAGAGGACTATGTGTTTATTTTAAATCATAGTGGTTCAAGGTTCTTATTCTGTGATCAAGAGCTTTATCAAATGATTGAGCCAATTCGTGATCAACTTGAAACTGTTGAAAAAGTCATTATTCATTATGCAGATAAAGATACAAAAGATGTAAATTATGATGAGTGGTTAAGTAAGTACCCAACAGATGCTTATGAACGTCCTGAAATGGATGAGAATGATATGTGTTCATTGCTTTATACAAGTGGAACAACAGGTAATCCAAAAGGTGTTATGCTGACACATCGTAATAACTACTTACATGCGATGTCAATGATGCATCATTTACGTGTGACGGATGAGGATAATTATCTTCATATCCTGCCAATGTTCCATGTTAATGGATGGGGAGCTCCGTTCTATTACACTGCAAACGGTGCAACGCATATCTGTTTGCGTAAAGCGGTTCCAGAAGCGATTTTCAATAATATTCAGAAGCATAACGTGTCATCAATGCATATGGCGCCAACTGTATTGAACGCACTTATTCAATATTATGATGAGCATAAGCCGGAAATGAATCATGATTTACGTGTTGTAATTGCAGGTTCTGCACCACCTCCTGCATTTGTTACACGAGTTGAAGAAGAGATTGGATGGGAGTTTATCCAAGTATACGGAATGACAGAATCCTCTCCATTAAGTACAATCTCGCGTGTACGCTCACACTTAGAAGACCTTCCTAAGGAAGAAAAATATAAAATGAAGGCAAAAGCTGGTCATGAACTTGTTGGCTGCCAAGTGCGCGTCGTAAATGATTACGGTGAAGAAGTTCCGCATGATGGCAAGTCAATTGGTGAGGTTGTTGTTCGAAGCAATGGCGTTATGGTCGGTTATTGGAAGAATGAGCAAGCTACTAGGGAAACATTGCAAAATGGTTGGCTCCATACTGGTGATATGGGAACGATGGATCAATATGGAAATGTTGATATTGTTGACCGTAAGAAAGATGTTATCATTAGTGGTGGCGAAAATATTTCTTCTATTGAAGTTGAAGGTGCTCTATATGATCACCCGAAAATTCTGGAAGCAGCTGTTGTTGCATTACCGCATGAAAAATGGGGCGAAACACCACATGCATTTGTTGTAGTCAAACAAGGTGAACAGCTTACAGAAGAAGAAGTAATCAAGTTCTCCCGTGAGAATCTTGCACACTTTAAAGCTGTTACAGGTGTTACATTTGTTGATGAACTCCCGAAGACGGCTTCTGGTAAAATTCAGAAGGTTCATTTACGTAATCAAGCTTGGGAAGAAAAAGGTGCTGTAAAAGACGGTCGTTTCGTTAATTAATATGAATAATAGAGAAGCTGATTCAAAGAGATTTTCTTTTGAATCAGCTTCTTTTTTTCGATTCGAAAAAACAAAAAGTTGCTTCACATTGTGTGAAACAACTTCAAATGTTAGCTATCCTATTTAAAAAGTTTTGATGGAGGAAACATTATTATTACTGTTTTTAGCTAAGAAAGCAGCAATAAGCTTGTCCAACTCTTGACTATATTTGACAGTTTCTTTAGACGTAATGCCGTATTTTTTTGCAGCATCCATCATTTTTTTTCTTTTTATCTCAATCGTTTGTTGCATACCCTTCATTCCCTATTCTTTGGTTTTTATTCTTTTTGTTATTATGCCCCATTTTAAACTCTTTTTAAATACATTCGCTAAAAGAACAAATAAAGTGACAATAAAAGTCAAAATCAGTTCTATTTAACTTATTAAAGCTCTATAATATGACAAGAAAAGGAGTTTAGCCTAGTTTAAAATTGTTGCATTATGTCTATAGACTTGTGAGGATCATCATGATTTCAAAGGATATGGAAGGGTTTTTACGTTCTAACTAGAAATAAGAACATGAACAGAGGAGTGGAGGGAGCAAAAATAATGAGATTTGTTACAGCTACAAAAGGTGAACATATTTTCATTGGTATATTAGATAATGAGTCGAAAAAAGTATTAAATCTTCAAGAGGCACAAGAGCAAAGTGGTTACTCGTTTTCTCTTTCGTCAGATATTGTTACATGCTTAGAGCAAGGAGAGGAATTCCTTGACAATGTTAGACAATTACAAGCATGGGCTTTAGAAAACTCATCAAAAGAAGGTGTTTTTGAAAGCTTAGAAACTGTTGACCTTCTTGCGCCAATTCCGCGTCCGCGTAAAAATATTTTTTGTATTGGCAAGAACTATGCTGCGCATGCAATTGAAATGGGAAGTGAATCAGATATTCCTAGTGCACCGATGGTTTTCTCGAAGGCACCAACAGCTGTTACCGGTCCGAACGACATTGTGCTGCACCACCGTAATGTAACGAAAGAGCTTGACTATGAAGGTGAGTTGGCTGTTGTTATCGGGAAGCATGGTAAAGGAATTTCAAAAGAAGATGCGATGGATTATGTGTTTGGGTACACAATTCTGAACGATATTACAGCAAGGGACCTGCAAGCACGTCACAAACAATTTTTATTAGGGAAAAGCATGGATACATCTTGTCCAATGGGGCCTTACCTTGTACATAAATCACTTGTTGAGGACCCGCACAATCTAAAAATTGAAACTCGTGTAAATGGTGAAGTGCGTCAAACAGGAAATACAAGTCAGTTTATCTTTGATATTCCGACCCTTATTTCTGTGCTTTCGCAAGCCACTACATTAGAGCCTGGTGACATTATTGCAACAGGAACGCCTGCAGGGGTTGGAAAAGGGTTTAAGCCACCAAAATACTTGCAGCCAGGCGACAAAGTTGAGATTGAAGTTGAGAAAATTGGTACATTAGTTAATATGATTGAAGCACAATAATAAAAAGGATTTACAGGAGGCATCTGCTATGGAATTAGGTCTTGCAGGAAAAACAGCGTTAGTAATGGCATCAAGCAAAGGGCTAGGGAAAGCAATTGCGACAAAGTTCGCAGAAGAAGGCGCCAATGTAATGATTACAAGCCGAAGTGAAGAGACGCTTCAGCAAACGTCTCAAGAAATTAAGAAAAAAACAGGCAGAGATGTTTCATATCAAGTATGTAACCTTACAAATCCCTATGATATCCAATCACTTGTACAACAGACTGTTGATACATACGGAACTGTGGATATTTTGATTAATAATGCTGGTGGTCCTCCTGCTGGAAAATTCGATGATTTTCGCGATGAAGAGTGGCAGAAAGCTTTTGAACTGAATTTATTAAGTTATGTGCGTGCTGTTCGCGAAGTGCTACCTTTAATGCGTAAGCAAGGAGGAGGACGGATCTTGAATATTGCCTCTTCTTCCATTAAACAGCCGATCGATGGTTTGATTTTATCAAATACATTTCGAACAGGGATTGTCGGCTTAGCAAAGAGCTTATCGTCAGAGCTTGCTCCGGACAATATTTTGATTAATACACTTGGACCAGGGCGAATTGCGACAGACCGTGTCGACGAGCTTGACCAAAAGGCTGCCGAAAAACGAGGAAAATCAATAGAAGAAGTGAAAGAAAGCTTTGAAGCACTTATTCCGATTGGGCGTTATGGCACCCCTGAAGAATTCGCAAACACAGCTGTCTTCCTATGTTCTGAGGCTAACACCTACGTAACAGGACAAGCCTTACTAGTAGACGGAGGATTGGTTAAAGCATTGTAGCATGACAAGAGGTTGACTTAAGGGTCAGCCTTTTATAGTGGAAAAAGAGCGAAGTTTCAAGCAAGGTGTTGGCTGTACTTTAAGTCGTAAGAAGTGAAAGCAGCAGAGTTTGACGAATTTGGCACAATGTTTAGCCAAATGGTGTATTTGTTTTGTTTCTTAGATAATATCGTTTATAATGAAAGTTGATTTCAAACATAGAGGGAGGGAAAACTGTGGATATAAATGCAATTATGCTTCACACACACGTTACAGCTTGGACGTTAACATTGATTCTCTTCTTTGTCAGCGCTGCAAAGCTGAATAAAGGACAAGCACCGAAAGTTTTACATATGATTCTGCGTCTGCTCTACATCATTGTGTTTGTTACAGGTACACATTTATTATTTGCGGTATGGCAAATGGTGACACCTGCGATTATTAAAGGGTTAGCAGGTATATGGCTACTTTCAACAATGGAAATGATTCTCGTACGTGGCAAGAAAGGAAAGTCTGTAAAGTCATTCTGGATTCAATTTTTAATAGCATTAATTCTAGTATTTGTTATGGGTTACGGCGTACTAGGCTAAGAGAGTTCAACTGCTGCAATTTGCGGCAGTTTTTTATTGGGAAAAAGGGCGGAGCTACACTTCAGATGCTCCCTATCATCTGAGTTACACATATTATTCGAAATGTGAAGAACGAAAAGAGTAAGGTGCAGTTCCGCTCACACCGCTTTTATTGAAGTGTACAAAGAGCTGAACGCGAGGAAGGGAAAAAGGGCGGAGCTGCACGCTGAATGTTGCATGTAGTCTAAGATCGATCACTCTATTCGCTGTCATTCATTTGTTTAGGTTGCATATGTTAGATCTATGAAGGCCTAAAACGAGGATACGACAGCATGAAAGGGTGAGGCAGGATGTGTGGGATTACTGGATGGATAGATTGGAAGAATGATTTGCGGCAAGCGGAAGTTGTTGTAAGTCGCATGGCGCAAACACTTAATAGACGTGGACCAGATGATATGAATGTATGGACATCACCGCATGTAGCATTTGGTCATACACGTCTTATTGTGGTGGACCCAGAAGGTGGAAAGCAACCAATGTCAAAGGAAAAAGACGGTACCACCTATATGATGGTGTATAACGGTGAATTATATAATACAGAGGATCTACGAAAAGAGCTATTGCAGCGTGGGTACCGTTTCAAATCTCATTCAGATACTGAAGTCCTTCTCACATCATACATTGAGTGGAAGGAAGAGTGTGTGGAGCATTTGAACGGTATCTTTGCTTTTGCTATTTGGGATGAGAAGGCCCAACATGTTTTTATCGCTCGTGACCGCTTAGGGGTGAAGCCATTGTTTTATAAGCAGTCAGGTGAATGTCTCCTATTTGGTTCAGAACTAAAAGCGGTTCTTGCTCATCCACAAGTAAGAGCTGAACTTGACCAAGAGGGTTTATCAGAAGTGTTTGGGCTAGGTCCCTCACGTTCTCCAGGAAATGGTGTATTTAAAGGAATTGATGAATTAAGGCCAGGTCACTGCTTGAAGTTCTCGCCAGAGGGGTTGAAGGTTTGGCGGTATTGGAATGTTGTAAGTCGTGAGCATACGGATTCATTTGAAGAAACGGTAGATCGGGTGCGAAGCTTGTTTTTGGATACGGTTCATCGTCAACTTGTTTCTGATGTGCCAATTTGTACGTTCTTATCAGGCGGGCTAGATTCCAGTGCAATTACAGCTCGTGCAGCAAATGTGATGAAGGCTGAGGGGAAAGGTCAACTGCATACATTTTCAGTTGACTATATCGATAATGATAAGTATTTTAAAGCGAGTGAGTTTCAGCCGAATACTGACCATCCTTACATTGAACAAATGTCAAAAACGTTTGATACGATTCATCATCGTTGTTTGATTGATACAGAAGAACTGACAGCGTTACTAAAAGATGCTGTAATCGTCAGAGACTTACCAGGAATGGCGGATGTTGATTCCTCATTACTATGGTTTTGTAAAAAAATCAAAGAACACGCCACAGTGAGCTTGTCTGGAGAATGTGCGGATGAAATCTTTGGGGGATATCCTTGGTTTCATCGTAAGGAAGACTTAGAGCGCGGCGGGTTTCCGTGGATGCGTTCAATGGATGAGCGAATGACATTGTTGCGTCCGAATTGGCAGAACCAGCTTGATTTGAAGTCCTACGTGATGACAAAGTATGAAGAAACAGTTGCTGAAATGCCACAACTTGATGGAGAAACAGGTGAAGCGAAGAACCGTCGTGAATTGTTCTATTTAAATATGTTATGGTTTATGACGACGTTGCTTGATCGGAAGGACAGGATGAGTATGGGTGCCTCCTTGGAGGTTCGTGTTCCGTTTGCTGATCATCGTCTTGTCGAATATGTATGGAACATCCCGTGGGAGATGAAGATGCATGAAGGCAGGGAGAAAGGAATTCTTCGAAAAGCCTTAGAAGGTTTGTTGCCGCATGACGTTCTTTACCGGAAAAAGAGTCCGTACCCGAAAACACATAATCCACATTATACAAAGGCTGTACAGCAGTGGATGAATGAAATTCTAGCAAATAAAAATGCACCGTTGTTTGAGTTCTTCGATCGAGAGAAAATTAAAGCCCTCAATGATTCTGGCGGTGCTTCCTTTCAAACTCCTTTCTTCGGTCAGTTGATGACTGGTCCGCAGCTGCTTGCTCATTTGGCACAAATTAATTATTGGTTTGAAGAATATAAGGTTAATATTGTTCCGTAAAAGTCCTTCTTTTGAAGGGCTTTTTTATTGCGGTGTTATCCAAAAATTAATAATACTGGGAGAGCAACTCCGCCCTGTTACATAAAAAAAGCCTGCAGCGAGGGGGTGCTGCAGGTGAGTAACAGGAGATTTGGAGTCCATAAGCGAATGGGTAGGGAACTTGGCTGAAGCCCCACAAGCTCAGCCAAGTATGTTGTTAGCTCGTTTTTGTTTTTGTTTTGGGAGGAGGAGAATGAAGACCATCTAAACGTTCGATTAAGCCAATACCGAAGGAAGAACCTTCATCCCCAATATTTTCATTGAAAATGCTTCTTGTTGCTTCATAAGCGGCAGAACCATGCTCTGCAAAATCAAGTCCTGAGATTTCTTCTTCACGAGAAACACGGATGGACGACAAGCGGGTAACGAGGAACAGCGACAGTGATACGGCGGAAACAGTCCACACGATAACGGCGCTGACCCCGATAAGTTGCGTTGCGAACAATTCTATTCCGCCGCCATAGAACAGGCCGCCTTCTGTAGCAAATAATCCAACAGAAACCGTTCCCCAAATACCACAGATTCCATGAACAGCAATTGCGCCAACAGGGTCGTCGAGCTTTAGTTTCCGATCAATAAACTCAACCGATTCAAGAAGAATGATACCTGCAATAAGACCGATTACTGTGGCACCGATAAATGAAACATTTGCACACCCTGCAGTAATACCGACAAGTCCGCCAAGTGCTCCATTCAATGTAAGAGAGGCATCAATTCGTTTGTATTTTAATTGTGAGTAGAACGCACTGGAAATGACACCGGCACTTGCAGCAAGAAGTGTTGTCGTAACAACATGTGGTACAAGGGTTGCATCAGCAGCAAGCGTGCTGCCTGCGTTAAATCCGAACCAACCAAACCATAGGATAAAGACACCTAGAGCTCCAAGTGGAATGTTATGTCCAGGAATTACATTTACTTTTCCTTGTGAATACTTTCCGATTCGGCCCCCGAGGAAGGAAACTGCTACAAGTGCTCCGGTAGCTCCAGTTAAGTGAACAACTGTTGAACCTGCAAAGTCAGTGAATCCCATCTCAGCCAGCCAGCCGCCGCCCCATACCCAGTGGCCTACAACTGGATAAATGAAACCTGTCATGATAATTGTAAGGAGGAGGTAAGAGCTTAATTTAATACGTTCTGCTACAGCTCCTGAAATAATTGTGGCACATGTTGCTGCGAACATTGCTTGGAAGGCAAAGAAGCCAACTTGGTCTTCGTGTTCGCTTAGAAGAAAGCCGTTTGTACCGAGGAAACCTCCAGCAGAATTACCGAACATCAATCCATAGCCGACGAAGAAGTAAAGAACAGAAGCAATTGACATTGTCATAATATTTTTCATTAAGATGTTTAACGCATTTTTCGAACGTGTAAAGCCTGTTTCAACCATTGCGAAGCCTGCGTGCATAAAGAACACTAAAAATGCGGCAATCATAATCCACATCATATCCATTGACTGAACGACCGATTCGACTGTAGGAGCTGTTTCCTCTGCATATGCAGTTGAAGTTAGGAGGAAACTACCTAAGAACAAGCTGCCAATTTTCTTATTCACGTTCTCTTCATCCTTTCAGTTGTAATTATCGTATAAGAGAATTACGTGGTGTTAGATTGCCTCTAAGCCTCGCTGACCTGTTCGGATTCGAATGACATTTTCAACAGGATAGACAAAGATTTTCCCATCTCCGACTTGGCCTGTAGCGCATGTTGTTTGAATGATATCGATAATTGACTCAAGCTTTGATTCTTCAATAACCATTTCAACTTTTACTTTCGGATAAAGGTTAATTTCAAAACGATTTCCACGAAAAATACCTTCCTGTCCCTTTTGCTTGCCACATCCAGCGACTTCCGAAACAGTTAAACCGCTAATTCCTGCGCTGTCTAAACGTTTACGAAGTGTTTGAAAATGTTCAGGGCGAATAATTGCTTCTAACTTCTTCACTTTTGTTCCTCCCTGTATGTTAGTTTTATTAACATTTATTTGTTATGTTTATTATCATAATGGTTTTTTTAGTTAAAATCAAGTGAATTTTTAGAAAAATCAATACTTTATGTAAGGAAACTTAACATAAAGACTTAATTTACATTTTTTTCTAGAGTATTTCTTAGGTATGGTTGTGAAAAATAACCACAATGAAACTTCTAAAGAGGTGAATGCCGTGTGGTATAAATTTGTTGTTCTTTGGATTTTGTTGTTTGTTGCATTAACTGGATGTCAGCAGTACGGAGACAAAAATGTGGAAATCAACCCGCATACGATTAGTATCAAAAATGAAAATAATTTAAAAACGGAAAATATTACCGTGAAAAAAGTGGAAGACATAATCCGTCCGATGAAAGAAGTACGAAAAATGAAAGTTGCCGCATTGAATAAAGACATTATCGCAGTCTTAGAACTTAAGCACTTATATACGTTTCGTTCGGAGAAAATAATCGGAAAAGCACAAGATAAGATTAAAAAGGAGTTTCCGCAAAAAACAGTTCGAGTTACTACTGACCACAAAATCTACATTGAACTTGAAAAGCTTGAGAAGAATATTAAAAACAATGAGGTTAATCGAAATGAGTTAAACAAGCAAATGAAAAAAGTGAAAGAATTATTAAAGCAAACGTAAGGGGGACTGACAATGGCTAAACCAAAGAAAGAATTAACGCCTGAAATGAAGGCTTATCAGCAAATGACTCAGGAGCAAGCGGTGAAAAGACCGTTATGGAAAAATTCTGTACGTGCATTTTTGTTTGGCGGATTCATTTGTTTGATTGGGCAAATATTCCAATCTTTTTTCATGCGAAATTTTAGTTTTACTGAACAGACGGCAGGAAATCCAACTGTTGCGGTGTTAATTTTTATTACAATGCTATTAACCGGATTTGGCCTTTACGATAAGATCGCTCAGTTTGGAGGAGCAGGTACAGCTGTTCCGATAACTGGATTTGGGAATGCAGTAATATCTGCCGCCATTGAACATCGTTCTGAAGGCCTTGTGCTCGGTACAGGTGGAAATATGTTCAAACTAGCTGGTTCTGTCATTATGTTTGGAGTGTTCGCAGCCTTTGCAGTAGCGTTAATTAAAACGCTATTGATTCAATTTGGAATCATCTAATGATTGGAGAGAAAAGCATTGATTATTTATTTATGGGCATTCGTCGTTGGTGGAATTATTTGTGTCATCGGTCAACTGTTGATGGACATTTTCAAAATGACCCCTGCACATGCGCTAAGTATTTTAGTCGTATTAGGTGCGGTTCTAGCTGGCTTTGGCATTTATGACAATTTAATTGACTTCGCTGGAGCAGGCGCTACAGTGCCGATTACAAGCTTTGGAAATGCACTAGTTGACGGAGCTATGGGAGAAGCAGAGAAATATGGAATTGTTGGTGTTATTACAGGGATGTTCGAAGTTACAAGTGCTGGCATATCTGCTGCAATTGTTTTCGGTTTCCTTGGTGCTGTATTATTTCGGCCAAAAGGATGAGTCACGAGAAAAGCCTTGGCGTAATGCCGAGGCTTATTGCTTTGCATTTAAATGGTTGCATTGTTCAACGGGCTTTGTAGCGTATCCGTGCTTATCAGTACACCATGATTGGGATTGAAAAGCAAGAAAGATACCAACCCAGCGCTGTTGCTGCTCAAATTCAATTAAAATTCCTCCGTCCTGCCAAATTCCATTGTCGTCTTTCCATCTCCCGATATTTCCTTGATTCATATGAATATCGTGAATACCGTTTCCAGGTGTAAAGCCAAAATATTTATCTGGGCTATTCTTTTCCGGACCCCATCGTTCACCGAATGCATAGATGGTCGCTTTATGTCTAATTGCTTCGTGAATATAATGCTGAATTTTTTCGTTTAAATCATTGTTAGGACCTTCTTTTTCAGCAGGGAGTGGAACCATCTTGGCAGGGTTGAATAGTTCACCGCGAATATAGTCTAGAGCAATTTCAGGGTCATTGTGGAGAATGGGAGTAAATCCAGAGTTTAAATCGGTCAAATGAGGAATCGCGTCATAATTGAAATCTTCACTGACAAAGTAGAGTACTTCAGAAGGTTTGCTTTGTGACTGAATGTTAATCGCAATTCGATACTGTGTACCTTCTTTGTCATGGATAAGTACTTCATAGTGAGGGCTGCTGCCTGCCCCTAATTTTGTTTCTGTTGCTTGTCCTTTTAACACGCCGTATCGTTTTAAAGGCAATTGTTTCACTCCCTAGTCAACTTGTTTTTCTTAAAATTAAATGAATTTACTGAACTTTTCAATAGTGTTAATCACCTAATTTACGAGAGGAAAAAAGAGAGAAGACCCTTAGATAAATATCTAAGGGAAGTGGGGCTATGAAGAAGAATCTGAAGGATGTACTTTGACTTTATGAAAGAGGTTTCGGTGTTTTAATTCAGCTTCTAATAACTCAATAAATTCCCGATTAACGCTATGCTTGATGGCATCTTTATATGCTTGGACTAACAAATCATTTGGTATATAGTTCAAAGAATCCCCCTTCATGGTCTTGTTCTTTTAAATATAATATGTTTTTTTTTAGATAATCTGTAAGGTCTGTTGCTGAGGTGGAGATCCCAATTATATTCCCGTTTGGATTTCTTAACGGTTGAGCGAATACATCAAACGTGCGAACTCCTTTCTTGAAAGGAAATGTGACGATTTTTCTTAATGGTTTTTTTTCTTTAAGAACAGTGCTTTTCAAAGTCATAAATTCAACAATACCCTCATTCATTGTAAGTTCGTCATCTCGAAGACCAATTACTTGCTCTGATGGGAAATTCAATGAGTTATAAATCCAAGTATAACGAAGCTCTAAATCACAATGAGCTATAATAATGGGAGAATTCGTTAGAGCTAAATGAAATGCTTCACAATGTTCCATGAAAAAAATAGAGGAACTAAAATTGAGGGTGTCTGCGATATTTTTAGCTACATGTAAGCTTGGATTTCTATTCCCGTTTTCGATTTGTGTGTAGTATGCGCGATCAATAAATGCTGCTGATGCCACATCTTCTTGTGTAAGTCCTTTGTTTTTACGAATTTTAATTAACCAGTTTCTCATTTTCATCACCATTTCTCGTTGATCTTCCCACCCGCTGTTTTTCTTACATAAAAGAATTATTCTGACTGTATTTTGTTATACCTTGTGGCTATTTTGCCACGGGTAGAGGTGGAAGATGTATAATTAAAAAGATAGTGCGTGTCTTTTCAATAGGCATACACAACTAGTACATACGAAAAGGTAGGGCTTGGTACATAGTCATAATGATGATAGTCATTTATTAACCGTTGAAAAACTTTTTAAACCTTATATGCTGGGTTTTTGTATACAGACTAAAGAATATCAGTGATAAAACATGTTATGATGGAAGAAGGAAAATTTATTAAAAGATAGGAGATTATTATGGAGCGGTTGCAGTCTGAACAGCAGTTTATCCAAAGACTTGTAACATTAATTATAAAAAAACAAACAATGATTATTGAAAACTGGTTAAAAGCGACATATTTTACTGAGGATGATCCCTTTTATGAGGAGATTGTACAAAATGCTAAAAAAACCATTACGTTAATTCTTCTTTACTTAGAAGAGCAGAATGAAACATACATGATTGACTTAACAAAAAAAGTTGCAAAGGAACGGATTGAAGCAGGGGTTAACATTAGTGAATTTGTTAGTAATATAAATATCGGACGAACAATTATAAATGAATTGATTTCTGTTTCTGACCTAAATGATAAAGAAAAGTTAAGCAGCATGATGATAATTGATGATGTTTTCCATATCTATTTGTACCATTCTGTAAAGGAATATACGAAGTTAAAAGATGAAATTATTACGAAGAAGAATTTGTTCATTCAAGAAATGCATAGTGACCGACTTACAGTTCTCGGACAAATTGCTGCAAGCTTTGCCCATGAATTTCGTAACCCGTTGACATCGATAAAGGGGTTTATGAAAATCCTTTCCCGAAAGTTTAAAGGGGATAAAGAAGCAAGAACGTATTTTTCAATTATTGATCAAGAAATGGAGAGCTTGGAAGAGAAGGTGTCTCAATTTTTATTCTTATCAAAAGTAAGAGGATTAGATGATACGACAGACAAAGTCGATTTAAATAACCTGGTGCAAAAAATGGTTAACTTCTTATATCCTCGTTTTGTAGATGAAAACATTGAAGTTAAAGTAAATTTAGATGAGGATTGTTTTATTGAGGCTGTAGAAGAGCAAGTTAAGCAAGTATTATTAAATATTTTAACGAATGCAGTTGAAGAATTAGCATCGATAACGAAAAAGAGATATATCAAAATTGATAGTTGGAAAGAGAATAATCAAGTTATTTTGGAACTGTCTAATAACGGGCCTCAAATACCTGGACATTTGCAAGAAGATATTTTTGAGCCATTTGTGACAACGAAAGACCTAGGAACAGGATTAGGGTTATCGGTTTGTAAGCAAATTGTTGAAAAGCATTCAGGAAGATTAGAAGTTACATCAGATGAGGATTGGACAACGTTTAAAATTTTCTTTCAAAATATAGAAGAGCCCGCCTAAATTGGTGGGCTCTTGTACGTTCTATATTGTGTAAGGGACGAAGAGCGGTCCCCTCCACATTCTGTCTTATGCTTGTCGCCCCTGGTCAAGCCGCCTCCGCTTTTCTTTTAGTAAACGTTAAAGTAGCGTGCTTCTGGGTGGGCGAAGACGATTGCTGAGACTGAAGCTTCAGGGTGCATCATATAGCCGTCTGTTAAGTCGACGCCGATTTCTTCAGGGCGAATGAGTTTGAAGAGCTTTTCTTGGTCCTCAAGGTTCGGGCAAGCTGGATAGCCGAATGAAAAACGTTGGCCTTGATATTTAGCTGAGAAAAGCTTCTGCATCGTCATATCGACAGGATCAGGGAATCCCCAATTGTCTCGCATAAGCTCATGGACTCTTTCTGCTAAGCCTTCTGCTGTTTCAAGGGCAAGAGCTTGTAAGGCATGGTTCTTAAGGAACTCTCCGTTTTCTTTAAGCTGTTCTGCTTTTTCTCTTACCCCGAGGCCAGCTGTTACGGTGATGAAGCCTACATAATCCATTTCTCCACTCGAAACAGGGCGGAGAAAATCTGCAAGACAGAGGTAAGGCTCTTTCTTCTGACGCGGAAATTCAAAGCGTTCAATTACTTTGCTTGTGTCTTCTGGATCATACACAATGACAGAATTGCCGTCAGCTTGTGCAGGGAAGAAGCGATAGACAGCTCCAGCCTTCATAAAACCTTCTTGCTTTGCTTCGTTCAACAATTCTTCGATTAAATTTTTTAACTCCACAGCCTTCGGATGGCCTTCTTCAAGCATTTTTTTAACTTTCCCTTTTAAACCGAGGTGGTGGCCGATTAATGTTTGGTAGTTAATATATGGTTGAATATGTGAAAGGTCATAATTTTTAATGACATGCTGTTTCGTGTCTTTTGGTATGTGCAATTGGACATCTGTTGCAACATTCGAACGTACTTTTGTTAAGGTTGCAGTAGCTGTAGCAGTATCATTGCTTTCAGAAGCAGCTGCAACTTTCGGCTTTTCTGACTTCTTGATTAATCCTTTATTCAAATCGTTTGCTAAGCTTAAGCCATTCATTGCATCTTTTGCATATAGTACATTTCCTGTATATTCTGGTGAAATTTTATTATTAGTAAACTTTCTAGATAATGCCGCGCCTCCGACTAGAATCGGAACAGAAATATTTGCTTGTCGTAAGTCTTGAGCTGTAATGACCATTTGCTGTGCTGATTTTACAAGAAGACCTGAAAGTCCAATAATGTCAGGTGACTCAGCTTTGACGGCTTTGATTAAGTCAGGTGGAGTTACCTTAATACCTAGGTCTACTACTTCAAAGCCATTATTGCTTAAAATAATGTCAACTAAGTTTTTACCGATATCATGCACATCACCTTTAACAGTGGCAAGTAACACTTTTCCTTTCTTGCCTGTGTCATCACCTGCTTCCATGAAGTCCTCAAGGAAAGCAACAGACGCTTTCATGACTTCCGCACTTTGCAATACTTCCGCAACGATTAATTGGTTGTCATTGAACAATTCACCGACCTTTGCCATGCCATCCATTAATGGTCCGTTTATAATATCAAGTGGTTTATCATACTTCGTTAAAGCAATTTCAAGGTCTGGAATTAAACCTTCTTTTGTTCCTTCTATTACATATTCGGCAAGGCGTTCTGGTAATGGTAATTGTTTTGTGTTCTTCTTTTGCTTTGTTTTCTTGCCACGGTAATGCGCTGTGAAATCTGCAAGAATTTGGTCGCCTGTTTCAAACAGAAGCTTCTCAGCTAGTTCGATTTCTTCCTTTGGAATTGAGGCGAAGCGTTCGAGTTTCTCTGTATTGACAATCGCATAGTCTAAGCCTGCTTGTGTACAGTGATACATATAAACAGCGTTTAACACTTCACGTCCTGCTGGAGGAAGTCCGAAAGAGACATTACTAACCCCAAGGATTGTTAAACAATGCGGGAACTTTTCTTTAATGATACGAATGCCTTCAACTGTTTCCTTTGCAGAGCCAATATATGCTTCATCACCTGTGCCGACAGGGAAGACAAGCGGGTCAAAGATTAAGTCAGATGGGTCTAACCCATGACGATTTACAAGAATATCGTATGAACGTTCTGCCACTTCAAGCTTCCGTTCAGCAGTAACGGCCATGCCTACTTCATCAATTGTCCCAATCACAACCGCCGCTCCATATTGTTTAATGAGCGGGAGTGTTTTCTCAAAGCGTTCTTCTCCATCTTCAAGGTTTATGGAGTTAATAATCGCTTTACCTTGAGAATAAGAAAGAGCTTTTTCAATAACAAGGTTATCTGTTGAGTCAATTACAATCGGTACTTTTACTTTTTGTGTAACTTGCTGCATGAATTGTTCCATGTCCTGCAGCTCATCGCGGTCAGGATTTGCTAAGCAAATATCGATGACATGTGCACCATTCTTTACTTGCTTCCGGGCAATTTCTGAAGCTTCTTCGTACTTTCCATCTGTAATTAAGTCACGGAATTTCTTAGAGCCAATGACATTGGTCCGTTCTCCGACAAGAAGGGGACGCATCGTTTCATCATAAATAAGCGGCTCAATGCCAGAGACTTTATGAGCTTCATTTTGTTCATGTTTTGTGCGTGGTGGATAGTTTTTCACTACTTCAGCAATAGCACTAATATGTTCTGGCGTTGTACCACAGCATCCGCCGACGATATTTAACCAACCTTTTTCAGCAAAAGCCTGAAGCTTCTTTGCTAATGATTCAGGTGTTTCGTGATAATTCCCTTCCTCATCAGGCAGTCCTGCGTTTGGATAACAATGAACGGCGCAATCTGCTAAGTTTGAAAGAGAGCGAAGGTGATCACGCATAAATTCTGGACCTGTTGCACAGTTAAGTCCGACAGCAGTTGGTTTCATATGTTCAATTGAAATATAGAAGCTTTCGATATTTTGTCCTGCAAGCGTTGTGCCCATAGGTTCAATTGTACCCGAAATAATCAGTGGTAATGTCTTTCCTGTCGCTTGTTGTGCTCGTTGAATACCGAGATAGCCTGCTTTGACATTTAACGTATCTTGGCTTGTTTCTAATAAAATAAGATCAGAACCACCGTCAATTAAACCCTTTGCTTGTATTTCATAGTTCTCAATTAATTCCTCAAACGTAATTCCGCCTGTTACTGCTAATGTTTTTGTAGTAGGACCCATCGCTCCAGCCACAAAGCGAGGGTGGTCAGGTGTCGAAAATTCTTTCGCCGCCTTAACAGCAAGCTCTGCAGAACGACGGTTAATCTCATATGCTTGATGTCCTAGATCATATTCATCTAAAACAAATGGCGTCCCACCGAAAGAATTGGTTTCAATAATATCTGCTCCTGCTTCTAGATATGAGCGATGAATCCATTCCACTACGTGGGGAGCAGTAAGGTTTAAGTTTTCATTACAACCTTCATAATCAACACCGCCAAAGTCTTCTGCAGATAGATCAGCTTGCTGGAGCATGGTGCCCATTGCTCCGTCAAAGATAAGGATCTTTTGTTGTAGTTGTTGTTCGAATATATTGTTAGACATGATGAACCTTCCTTTCTGCATTTGACGAATAGTGGTCGTTAATATAGCGAGTGAGTGCTGCAGTTATCTCATATCGAATAAATGGCGTAATTAAATAAATACCATTAAAATATTGAACAGCCGTATCAATTAGTGACTTTGAAATCGCTATTCCTTCAGCTTGAGCTTTTTCGCGATCATTTCCACAGGCCGCCATGCGTTCACGGATTGATTCTGAAAGTTTAATGCCGGGCACTTCATGGTGAAGGAACTCTGCGTTTCTGGAACTAACAAGCGGCATTACACCTATATAAATTGGTGTATGAAGGTGTTTCGTTGCATGATAAACCTCTTCAATTTGTTCCTCTGAGTAAACAGGCTGACTAATAAAATAATCTGCTCCGTATTCAATTTTCTTTTCTAGTCGTTTTACTGCTCGGTCCAGATGACGGACATTTGGATTAAAGGCTGCTCCGACTGAGAAAGAACATTTTTGCTTTAGTGGTTTCCCAGAGAAGGATACGCCTTCATTTAATTGTTTAATAAATTGAATGAGCTCAAATGATGATAAGTCATAGACAGAGCTTGCTCCTGGAAAGTCGCCAACCTTTGTTGGATCGCCTGTAATGGCTAGTACATCATGAATACCTAGTGTATGAAGACCCATTAAATGTGATTGCAAGCCAATTAAGTTACGGTCTCGGCATGTAATATGCACAAGCGGACGTACATCATATTCCTGTTTCGCAATTGCTGCCATAGCGGAATTACTGATTCTTGGTGAAGCAAGCGAATTATCAGCCATCGTTAAGGCATCAATATTTACGTCTTTCAAAGCTTTTGTGCCTTCGAAAAATTTAGCTGTGTCTAAATGCTTCGGTGGATCTAATTCAACAATGACTGAACGCCGCTTTTTGGCAATTTCATGCAGTGGCTCTTCTGTACGTTCCTTTTCTTGGATCACTGTTTCTGATTGATAAGGCTTCACATGTTTTTCTGTAACAGGAGGAAGCCCCTTTAACTTTTTGCTAAAAGCACGAATATGCTCAGGTGTAGTGCCGCAACATCCGCCTAGAAGACGTACACCTTGAGCACGAAGGTCAGCGGCCCGTTCACCAAAGTAACTAGCATCGGACTCATAGACAAAACGTCCGTCTACATATTCAGGCAGGCTTGCGTTAGGATAAGCTGATAAATAGGCATTCTCTAGCAGTGGAACCTGCTCTAATGACTGAATAATATGGTAAGGTCCAAGACGACAGTTAATCCCAACAATATCTGCCCCTAAGTCAGCAAGCTGTTTCAGCCCTTCAGCTACAGGGGTGCCATCTTGTAGAACACCGACTTCATGCAGAGAAACCTGGGCCACAATTGGTTTATCTGTTTCTTCTCGTGCAATCTTTAATACTGTTTTAAGTTCAGCGAAATCGTAATAAGTTTCAAGCAGGATACCATCTACACCTTCTTTAAGGAGTGGATAGAGCTGTTCACGAAACGTTCGTTTTACTTCTGTTAAGGTGATATCTTGCTTTCGTATTCCTCTTAAGCCGCCGATTGTCCCAAGTACATATGCTTTGTTGTTAGCTGCTTTTTTGGCGATTTGTACGGCTTTTTCGTTTAAATCTTTCACATGCTCCTCAAGTCCGTAGCGAGCAAGCTTAATGTAGTTTGCGCCGTAAGTATTCGTTTGAATAACATCAGCACCAGCTTCTAAGTATGCTTGGTGAATTTGTTCAATTCTTTCTGGCTGTGTTGCATTTAATTCTTCAAAGCAAAAATCAATGCCGTATGAATAGAGAAGTGTCCCCATTGCACCGTCACCAATTAATATGCGTTCCTTTAAATCTTCACGTAAACCCATCGGTTGCACCACCTTTTTCCATTAAAAAAGCCCTTTTTCTTGAGTAACAAGAAGAAGGGCTTTGCGATTTTACTTCTTCTTATCTTTCAAGTTGAAACTTGCTGGATTTAGCACCTGACCAATCGGCTGGTTGCTGAGATATCAAAGGGCCAGTTCCCTCCATCTCTCGAGATAAGAATCTTGCTATTTAATTATGCTTTCACAGAAAAGCATTTGATCTATGGCTTGTTATGTATTGTACAATGTACACCACCTTTATTTGAATTGCAAGAACATTTTTATTAAATAAAAAACGTATAAAGAAAACAGTCCTGCTGTCAAGATTGTGACAACAGGACTGTATTCGCTTACAAATGATCTGTCTTTTTTGAAAATTGAAATTTACCATCTTGCCGGTTTTTTTCACGAATTTCATTCTTCTTTGCGCGTTTTGCGTTGTTATCTAACGGCTTCTTATCATTATCTTTTGTCATATTAAAACACAGCTCCTTTCCTCATGCTGTGTTTATTTTCTGCGATTAGGTATGTGTTTTATTCTTCTGCATCATTCATAAAGAAAACTGCAACAGTGCCAGGACCGACATGTGCCCCAATAGCAGAACCAACTTCATTAATAATGAAGTCTTTTGTTCCAAATTTTTCAGTGAACATTTCTTTCACTTGCTGAGCAGCTTCTTCATCAGCAGCATGTGTAATGCAAACAGTTTGCTTGTCTAAATTTTTTGCACGTTCCTCAGCGAGTTCTAGAAGACGTCTAAACAACTTTTTGCGCCCACGGATTTTTTCGAGAGGAAGCAGCTTGCCATCCTCTAAATGAAGAATTGGTTTTATATTAAGCAGACCGCCAACAAAGGCAGATGTTTTGCTAATACGTCCTCCGCGGTATAAATATTCTAAGGAATCAACTGTGAAGATATGTTCCATTTGCTCGCCTAACGCTTTTACAACCTGTAAGATTTCATCCTTGCTCTTACCAGCTTTGGCCATTTCAGCAGCTCTTTTGACAATGTAGCCTTGCCCAAGTGAAGCGCACTTTGTATTAACAACTGTTACATCAAGGTTCGGATGTTGACTAATGACATTTTCCTTCATCATTTCAGCTGTTTGAAACGTACCAGACAAGTCAGCTGAAAAGGAGAGATAAATGGCTGATTGTTCTTGCTTTGCAATGTCGGTGAACGTTTCTTCAAATATTGCTGGCGACACTTGAGAGGTTTTTGCGACTTTTTCAGCCCGCATCTCATTGTAGAGAGTTGTTGGGGTGATTGTTTCGCCATCTAAATAGTCATTACCTTCTATGTGCACACCAAATGGTAAGCAAGTAATGTCAAGTTCTTTCATCATTTCTTTTGATAAATCACAACCAGTATCGGTGATAATTTTCACACTCATTGTTTCACCTTCTTTCGTTTTTGTAGCTTTATTTTAAGTCTGTATAGTTGATTTTTCAACGAAAGAGGAATAAATTATGCAAGCAATGAAGAAGAATTTAAAAAATTATACGATTTGTTGTCAAAAAATAAAAGAAATGATTTAAACATTGAGAGAGAGTCGTTATAATGAGAAAGGCAAATTTGAGGATATGTTACTTAACATATAAAACATGCAATGTAAAAAGGAGGAGTTAATGTTGATGGTGTGGATGGAGGCGAAAAAAGTCGCTGTTGTTATATTCGGGGCAATGTTAAATGCGGTTGCCATGAATTTGTTTCTAATTCCAGCAAATGTTTATGCCAGCGGCTTTACGGGTATCGCCCAATTAACATCTAGTTTATTAATGAGAGTACTTCCTATAGATGATATTACAGGTATTTTGCTCTTGCTCATGAATATTCCGGTTGCCATTCTTGGCTGGAAGAAAGTTGGTAAGAGCTTTACTGTTTATAGCTTTATTAATGTTGTCTTTACGAGTATTTTCATGCAAATTATTCCAGTTACTTCATTGTCGCCAGATATCTTATTAAATGCTGTATTCGGCGGTGTTGTGGCAGCCATCGGTATCGGTTTCACACTCAAATGGGGTGCTTCAACTGGTGGTATGGATATTATTGCGATGATTATTTCTCGTATGAAAGATCGCCCAATTGGAATTTATTTCTTGCTTATGAATTCTGTGATAACAGGGGCAGCAGGTCTCCTATTCGGTTGGGAAAAAGCGCTCTATACACTTGTGACATTATATGTCTCAACTCGTGTAATTGATGCGATCCATACTCGTCATGAAAAGCTAACAGCTATGATTATTACAAAGAAAGCTGAAGATCTTGAGAAAGCAATCCATAGCAAGCTAGTCCGTGGAATTACGACTGTGCCAGCTCGGGGAGCATTTTCAAAGGAAGAAAAAGAAATGCTTATTATGGTAATTACACGGTACGAACTGTTCGATCTAGAACAAATTATCCATGAGGTTGACCCTTCAGCGTTTACAAATATCGTTCAGACGACTGGAATCTTTGGATTTTTCAGGAGAGATTAATCAAATTGTAACTTTCACTTTTTCCTCTGGAGGAATACAATAGAAATGGAAAGGAGTGCAATCATTATGAAAAAGTTTTTAGCTGTTATATTAACCGGCATATTGTTAGCAGGTTGTGGGCAAACAGCAGAAGATGAAAATCCACCAGCGGAAGATAAACCTCAAGACGAAGCCCAAGCAGCAGAAGAAACCTTAGAATCATTAGGTGCCTCTGCAGATATTCACCAAAGCGGTAAGGCAGTTATGTTTGATATGGAGCTTGCGAATAACGGTAGTGAGGATGCAGAATTAACGTACACATCTGGCCAACAATATGAAATTGTGGTAACAAATGAAGAGAATGAAGAAGTGTACCGTTATTCTAAAGACCAGGCTTTTACAGAAGCTATTGAAGAGAAAACACTTCAAGCTGGAGAATCAATGACATGGCATGAAGAATGGACACCTCAAGATGCAAAGAGTGGTACTTATGAAGCGACAATTACATTAATGCCTGCAAAAGTAAATGGCGAGGAAGTATCAGAAAAGACATTTGAAATCTCAAAGACATTCGAAATCGAAGAGCAAGGAACAGCCTTCAAAAACCTACAAGTTGAAGGTGATGAAGGAAAGTATTCAATTACAGGTGAAGCTCGTGTATTTGAAGGAGTATTTTTCTACTCAGTAGAAGAAGGTCATGAATACCTTGTGGAGGAAACAAAAGTTGACGTGAAGCAAGGTGCACCGAATTGGTCTCCTTTTACTATTGAATTAGATATTCCAAAAGAAGATCTTCCTGTTAACGGTACGGTAACATTAGTTCTTTATGAAAAGTCAGCAAAAGATGGACAACCAACGAATGTAACAACTATTAAAGTCGATGATATTCAAAAAGATTTAAATTAAAATGACTAGAAAAGTCGGGGCGTTTTCCTCGGCTTTTTTTGTTTGATAAATTTTTAAAGACAAAGATAAAAAATGGGAATAATGGTATAGTATATATAGAATAATTAGTATCCTTTTCCTGTTATTTCAAAAGGTTTAATTCTTTCAATAACAAAAGGAGAAGAATGGGGGAAATATATTGTTTGGTTTAAAATCAGAGAATAAACGGTTAAGGGACGAAATTGAAGAGTTGAAAGCAGAATTAGCAAAAGCTAAAAGAACCGAAAATGAGCCAAATGTAAAAATGAAATCTTTCCTAGAGGATTTATATAATGATTTAACATCAACAGTGAAAAAGCATGAGGCTGTAAATGGCCAGCATCATTTATTAGATGAGCTTGTCCGAAAGCTGAAAGACCGGTTTAATACAGTTAATGATTTAAGTCAGCAATCAAATGATAATTCAGAAACGATGGAGCAAAAAGGTGAAACACTTATCAGCTCCACAAATGAAATGGTAAAACAATCACAAGAAGGTCTCGAAGCCGTCAGCAAGGTGGAGGCGTTAATTAAGCAGCTTGGAGATCACTCGCAAGAAACATCGAAAAGCATGACCCAGCTCGGTGTTCGTTCAAAAGAGATTGAAGAAATTGTGAAAGTTATTAATGAAATTGCTGAACAAACGAACTTACTTGCTTTAAATGCTTCCATCGAAGCTGCACGGGCTGGAGAACACGGCAAAGGATTTGCTGTTGTGGCCAACGAAGTGAGGAAGCTAGCTGAAAATACAGCTCAAAGTACAAAGCATATTGATGATTTGACGAAACGAATTCAACAGGAAATCGAAGAAGCGCTTCAAGATACGCAAGGCAGTATAAAATTCGTAAATGAAGGCATTGAGATGAGTACGACAACCACGGAAAAAATTAAATACATCCAACAGGTTATTGCGACTGTCCGTGGAGAAGTAGGAGACGTGCTTGACACAATTCAAGAACAAAAAACTTACAGCAAAAACGTTATGGAAGAAATTGCGACAACGCAAGAATTGTTTGAAGAAATCAATACCGCGCTCATTCATCATATTGAGGATGCACAGGAAGTTGATACGAAACTGGTTAACGAAATAAATATGATTAGCAGTATGAAATAGAAAAGGCGTGGGGAATAAACCTCACGCCTTTTCATATGTTTAATGTTTTATTGAGGAAGCAGCTTGGTCAAGCTTCTGCTGTAACTCACGTAATTGAGCACGTTCAGCGTTAGAAGATTGAGCAAAAGCTGATGAAAGGTTGTTTTTCGCTGTGGCTAGAGCTTGTTGTGTCTCTGCGTCAGACTGTGGTTGTTGCACAGCTTGTTCAGCACGATGAACGGCTTCTTCTGCTAGTTGGAAAAGTTTATTGCTCATCGTTTAGAGACTCCCTAATGATGTTTCATCAATTAACTTTTCTTTTCGCTGTTGTGCTTCCTCCATAGTGGAGTAGTACGGAATACGTTCATCATGTTTTTTGACAGCATCAGCGCTCTGTTGTGCAAAACGTTTTGACTTATTGCGTTTGCTCAAGCGAATTCCCCCCAGATAGTTAAAGTGAGTCATTCATTTGACTCATTGTTAGTTTGTCCGTTCTGTAGAGGGACATGAACGGCAATGAATGGGAGTCCTTATTTGACTGTAAGCGACAAGGCTTCTTCAAGAAATTGGGCAATACCATCATCTTCATTTGAAGCTGTAACTGTATTACTGACAGCTTTTAATTCATCAATCGCGTTATCCATGGCAACACCGGTACCGGCATATTCAATCATTTCTAAGTCATTATCTTCATCTCCGAACGCAATAATCCGCTCACGTGGAATATTATAATAATTAGCCACTCTTTCAACACCGACGGCTTTATGGATACCTTTTTTTACAATTTCAATAACATGCCATGGGGCAGCCCATTTGCGGTGCTCGATGACTTCAGCATGTGCGTCTGTTAAGTGCTCACGAATCGTATTTACTTTATCAAGGTCAGGGTAAATCAGCAATGATGTCGGTTCTTCAGTTAACAATTCGTCGAGCTTCCCTGATTGGATTTCAGGGTCGCCTAGGTTGAATAAATTAATAATCGCTTCGTCATGGTAATGAAAATATACTTTATCTAAAACTTCCGCGATAATATTTTTAATTCCGAATTCTTCGCAGGCTCGAACAATCCGTTTTGTTGTTTCCTTAGAAAGCGTTGTATGATAGTTACCCCAATCATTATCGAGAGGGTGATGAATGTGGGCACCATTAAAGTTAACAATAGGTGTATTTAATTCAAGCTGATCATAATACATTTTACTTGCTCGGTAAGGTCTGCCTGTTGCAATCATGACAACATGCCCTTGTTTTCTCGCTTCGAAAAGAGTCTGTTTTGTCCGCTTTGAAATGAGTTTTTCATCAGTTAATAGCGTTCCGTCTAAATCTAATACGATTAAATGGCGATCTCTCATAATTCGGTAATCAGTCCCTTCTCTAAAGTAGCTTGCTATTATGGCTATATAGGTAGCTTATTCCCATTATAAAGCAAGAATGTTATCTAAGTGTAAAGAGATGCTTGAGCAGGCGTAATTTTGTTGGGAATGTTTTAGGGAATGAAAGGGTGGGTACTTAGATTATAAGAGGTAAAACTTAAAGGAGGAAGTTAATGATGAGAAGACGTACTGTAGCAATGTTGGCAGGCGTAGGAGCAGCTACAGCAGTGACAGCTGTTATGAACAAGGACAAGCTTCAAACAGCAACATCAAAAGTAACGGACAAAATTAAAAAGCAAAATTCTGACCGTGAAGATTCTCTTCCAATTGAAAAAGCAGGAAAGTCCAGCCCTGAAGACTTAGAGAACAATAAAATGGTTTCAGAAGGTTCCCAATTCGGACCTAACTACTACCACAACTATAAATATGCAGAACAGCATGAACAAGAAACATACTAACTAGAAAAGCTCGGCAGATGTCGAGCTTTTTTGTTACTGAAAAATTGGATTTGAATAAAATAATCGTGAAGCTAATCTGGAAACATAGGTTGTTCATTTTGTTTTGTCATTAAAACATGCGATAATGGAAAGCAGAACCTCTGAAAAAAGGAGATTGACTCATGATCGTATTAGACAAAGAACAACCAGCAGGTATACCGTTGCTTCATGTCGTTCAGCAAGAAAAAATGCATCAGAAGCTGCCAACTGTCATCTTTGTACACGGTTTTACAAGTGCGAAAGAGCATAATTTACATGTGGCATATTACCTTGCAGAAGCAGGTATACGCGTTCTTTTGCCTGAAGCTTTGCATCATGGTGATCGGGATGAAGGCTTGAGTGAAGAAGACTTAATGTTTTCATTCTGGAAAATAGTTATACATACCATTCATGAACTTGAAGCAATAAAGGAATACTATACGGCAAAAGAATTTATAGAAGAAGATAAGATTGGCCTTGTTGGAACTTCAATGGGTGGTATTGTTACGCTTGGTGCGTTAACACAATATGATTGGATTCAAAGTGCTGTTTCGTTAATGGGTAACCCTTCATATGAAAGCTTTTCTCGTTGGCAAATGGACGGTATTAAGAAAAGCGGGGCACCAGTGCCGTTAGATGAAACAGAAATTGAAAAGCAAATTGCTAGCTTGAAGCCTTACGATCTTTCTGCTCAGTTGGAGAAGGCGTGTGACGTTCCGCTGCTTTTCTGGCACGGAAAGCTCGATCAAGTAGTTCCATTTGAGCATGCAAATGATTTTTATTATAATCTCCGTTCTGCTTATCCAGACGCAATAACAGAATTTATCGAAGATGAGAAAGCTGGACATAAAGTGTCACGTGAAGGGGTATTGGCAACTGTAGAATGGTTTGAAAAACATTTAATGAATCAAAAAGTTACCGAGAAGCAATCGTGATGATTTTAAAAATTGCGCTGTTTCGTCTATAATGAAACTAACACCGTAACAGTGGAAAGGAGTTTTGTACAATGGATAAAGCAATGGAAGAAAGCTTAATGGGTGCATTAGAGAACGTAATTGACCCTGAATTGGGTGTGGATATTGTAAATCTTGGTCTTGTATACGGGGTAGATTTGGATGATGAAGGTGTCGCAGAGGTAACAATGACGCTGACAGCAATGGGCTGCCCGCTAGCAGGCCAAATCGAAAGCGAAGTACACCGTGCGCTTGCTGACTTGCCTGAAGTAAAGGATACAAAAGTAAATATCGTTTGGAACCCGCCTTGGACAAAAGACAAAATGTCTCGTTATGCAAAAATTGCACTTGGCGTTGCAGATTAATTGTAAAAAAGGTGAGCCCTTCATGGATGTGAGGGCTCACCTTTTTTATATGAACTGTGAGAGGTCGATATCATGTTTTTTTACTTTATATAATAAGCTCTGGCGTGATATACCGAGGAGTTCTGCTGCTTGTGCTTGGTTTCCATTTGAATAAGTAAGGGAATCCTCGATTACTTTTTTCTCCACGCTATTTAAATGAATAGGTAATGAAAAATCTTCTTCTGTAATTTGCTCATATTCAAATGTAGAGGTGTCTTCTTCACCTGTATAAGAGGTGATTTCTTCGGGAAAATCTTCAAGTTGAAGGTTTTCTGTAGCACTTAAGGCAGTAGCACGTGCTAAAGCATTTTGAAGCTCTCGAATGTTTCCTGGCCACTCATAACGAATAAGTTCTTTTCGTAAGTCTTCTGAAATCGTATAGTGTCGCTGATGCTCGGTTTCATGCTGTTGAAGAAACTGACCAATGATATCTGGTAAATCTTCTTTTCTTTCTCGTAATGGAGGAAGCTCAATTCGAACAATATTTAGTCGATAATATAAATCCTCTCGAAACTCTCCATTCTGTACCATTTCCCACAAGTTTCGATTCGTAGCGGCAATAAGGCGAATATCAACAGACCGTTCCGCAGTACTACCCAGAGGTGTGAATGTTTTATCTTGGGTAAACTGAAGAAGTTTTGCTTGCAGGTCAAGCGGGATTTCGCCAATTTCATCTAAAAACAGCGTCCCGTCATCAGCAGCTGCACATTTTCCTTTTTGTGCTTGTAACGCGCCTGTGAACGCGCCTTTTTCGTAACCAAATAGTTCGCTTTCAAGTAAGTGGGCTGGAATGGCGGCACAATTTACTTTAATAAATGGTTTATTATGACGGTTGCTTTCAAGATGAATGGCGTTAGCACAACGGGATTTCCCAGTTCCGCTTTCACCTTGTAAGAGAACGGTCACATCTTGAGGTGCAACTCGCTCAATCATCTTAAAGACATTTTTCATTTCTTCACTTTTTCCTATCATTCCATGCAGGTTATGGGTTTGCTCAACTTGGGTAGAGGTGTCTTCTGAAGCTTGGTGGTTTTGTCTCCACTCAAATGTTCGCTGCATGACTTGACGTAATTCATCTGCTTTGATTGGTTTTGTTAAATAATCAAATGCACCTAGCTTCATTGCATGCACAGCATCTTCAATATCTCCATAAGCTGTGCAAAGGATAAATGTAGTCTTCGGATAATCTTCTTTCCATTTCTTCAACAGCTTCAAGCCTGTCGTATCTGGGAGCATAATATCTAACAATGCAACATGAACAGGCTGGGTACTTATTAGCTTCTCAGCCTGTTCACCTGTTGCAGCTTCGTATACCACATATCCTTCTTTCTTAAGTGTTCGGGCTGTTAAACGCCGAAATTTATCGTTATCTTCTACAAACAAGATCGTCTGTTCCATGTTCAGTGCTCCTTATTTTCTAATTTTGGTAAGTAAACGGTAAACGTTGTACCTTGATTCGGGGCACTTTCAACTTCGATATGGCCGTTATGAGCTGAAATCATCTCATGCGTAATCCATAAGCCTAATCCCGTACCTTCTTGTTTCGTGGAATAAAATGGGTTGAATATTCGTTCGATTTTCGTTTCTTCCATTCCGACTCCATTATCCTCGAAGCAGCATTCAAACATGCCGTCATTTTCAGTCAAGGAAATGATAAGCCGCTTGTCTTCCTTGGAGGCTTCAATGCTATTTAAAATGATATTCAAGAAACTTTGGATCAATTGATTCCGATCGCCAATCATCATACAAGGCTTGCTTGGCAAATTGGCTTCAACTTTCATATTATTTCGTTTAAATTGATGTGAAAGAAGCTGAAGCAGTTCCTTTAAGACTTGCGTTAAATTAATTTCTTGTTCAGCCTTTGAACGTGAGCGGCTGAAACGTAGAAACCTTCGAACAATATCATCAAGCCGTTTTATTTCGTCTTGGATATCTGTAATTGTTTCTTCAAAAAGCTCAGTTGACTCTTCACTTAAGTTATACTCTTGCTTCAATTCGTTCAGTTCACTTTCAACGACATCGCTTGCCATTTGGATTGTACCAAGCGGGTTCTTAATTTCATGAGCAAGTCCTGCAGTCATTTGTCCAATTGCTCGCAGCTGTTCAGAGCGCTGTAAGTGTTTCTTTAGCTGCTTAACCCTTGTGATATCCCAAAATGTTGTAACAACTCCGATAATTTGCTCGTTTTCATCGAGTAGCGGTGAGCTCGAGCGTTTCATCGTTACTTTCTTCTTACTAAGAGCGGTATAGGTATATTCATCTTCAAGACCTTCGTATCGATTAGATGCTTCTTTACAGGTTATTAAATGTTTTTTCAATGGTAACGGTAGGTGGTGGATTGGCTTATCAATAATTTCTTCTTTCTTCATACCAAGCAAGTCTGCACCTGATTTATTAATAGAAGTCACATTTCCATCCGTATTCATCGTAATAACACCGAAGGGAAAGGATTCTAAAATATGTTGAAGGTGTTCTTCTTTCGCCTTTAAGCTTTTCGCCATGTAATGCATCGTATTTTCTAATGTTTTTAGTTCATCTTTTTCCCTTAGAATGGCCAGCTGCCATTTCTCTCCGAGAGCGTAACTAGATGCTTGTTGTGTTAATTGCTTAATTGGTTTTGAAATGATTTTCGTTCCGATAAATAAAAATAAAATGCCAAGTGCAAAGATAGCTAACCAACCAATTGTTAAAACACGAGTTAATGTATAGACAGGTGAATTCGCTTCACTTTTTGGTTGAACTGTAATTGCAGTGAAAGGAAAGTGGTCAACTGGGAAATGGGCAATGAGTGCTTCCTCATTCAAAAAGCTACCATAGAAGACACCTTTCTTTTCTAAATAGATATCCTGATAGAATGATAAGCTCTGCAAATTCTTGCCGATTGTCTCTTTAGAAGTTGTATCCATTAATACGGTTCCTTGTGTATCAAGTAAAATCGTTCTTCCGTTCTCTCCGATGATATTATTTTGATAATACTTTTGTAGATCACCTGCTTTAATACGGGCAATGACTTTTCCATGCAACGTGCTCTTATAATGTTCTTGAATCGGGATATTTAGAAGAATGAAACTACCTTTTCTCGTTTGTTGTATTTCTCCTGAAACGAAACTGCAGCGGCACCATGACAAGTCCTCTAATTGTAATTTCATGTCTTTTGATATCGTAATTGTAGATGTTCGAATTGGAGAATAGTGCATCAGCTTGTTTTCATTATTGAACACAAAGATATCGTAAAGAATAGGGTCTTGACTCGCCAATATATCCAAATTCTTATATAGATAAGAAAAACCTTCTGGTCGGTCGTTGAATTTAGCTACATTTACTTTAAGGGTATTGAGTTTTTGGAGCAGGAGCTGGTCTGTTTTTGAAGCAGTCGTTTTAATGGATGCAAGTGCTTGTTTCTTTTGCTGTTCTTGTAACGTATCCTCGGATAACACAACTGCAAAGATAAATGTCACCGTTAATGGAATAAATACAAATAAAAAGCCGAATATGAGAAATCGAAGTGTGACACCTTTTGGTAGTGTGAATTTCATAGGAGCTCCTTTCTACCTTTCTTATTATAACGAAGAAAGCAGGCTTGAGGTAAGGGGGGGGCGGATAACAAAAAACTCCCACAAGGTGAGAGTTTTTGTGTCGCATTTATGCAGTTGCCCATCTGCCAACCGTCTTCAGAGCGGAGTCTTGTGGAAATTGCTTGCGGTAAATTTGGTAGTACAAGCATTCTTGCTTACTGCGAATCGGAACTTCAGCATTCGCCTTTACTTCATTAAACTCTGCATCTGTAATGGCTTTTTCAGCATATTCATCCATTAGTTCCTTAGCGCCGCTTCCTTCTGAGAATTCTTCTTTCTTACGCCATAGCACATGTTCTGGTATATAACCTTCAAATGACTGTCGTAAGATTCGTTTTTCAATCGCATTTTCATTTTGAATCTTGTATTCTGCTGGAATACGAAGACCACATTCAATCATTTCTAAGTCAAGGAATGGGACGCGAAGCTCAAGAGAGTGGGCCATACTCATTCGGTCAGCACGCTGTAAGTTAATGTTATGAAGCGTATTAATAATATTTAGTAGTTCATCATTCAGTTCCTGAGTGTCCGTGAACTTCTCCAAATAAGCGTAGCCGCTGAATAGCTCATCAGCCCCTTCTCCAGATAAAATAACTTTTACATGCTCTGCTGCAAGCTTAGAGATAAAATAGTTTGGCAGAGCGCTCCGAACGAGGGAAGGCTCATAAGACTCTAAATGATAGATGACTTTTGGAAGTGCTTCAATTAATTCTTCTTGGGTGTAGATATATTCATGATGTTCTGTTCCGATTTCCTTTGCTACATCTCGTGCACGCTGGATATCCATCGAATCTTTTGAACCGACACAAAATGATTTTAGAGGATTGTTCCCTTTATGGTATTTAGCTGCAATGGCAGCGATTAAGCTGCTATCAAGCCCACCGCTTAAAAGTACACCAACTTCAACATCAGCTAATAAGCGTTTTCGTACAGCACGTGTCAATGTTTGTTGGACTTCAGCTGTAATCATTTGTTCATCTGACATCCAATTTTCTTCAGCAGGGTTCTTAATTTCGTTATAACAAACGAATCCTTCTTCAGGTGTAAAATAATAACCAGCTGGAAATTCATTGACATCTTCCGTAACTAAATATAATGTTTTCAGTTCAGAAGCAAACACATAATGATCATCAGAGGTTTTTCCGTAATAGAGGGGTTTGATCCCTAATGTATCTCTAGCTGCTATGAAGGTATTTTGCTCTTCATCAGCGATAAAGAAAGCAAACATACCATCTAGAGCATGAACAGCCTCTGTGCCTTTTTCTTCATACAGCTTTAACACAACTTCGCTGTCACTTTCTCTTAAGTAAGTCGTATTCGCAGGCAATGAATCTTTCAATTGCTTATAATTATAAATTTCTCCGTTACATACAATCCATTTTGTTTTTGTTTCGTTAGGGATTGGTTGAATGCCATCTTCAACGCCGATAATAGATAGCCGTTGATGGCCTAGATGGAAGTTTTCAAGAAGGATATCTGAACCTTCGTCAGGTCCGCGGTGTTTCATACTTTGTAGTACATCATTCATCAATTGGTTGGTAAGATCTCCGGTTGTGGCAAATATGCCGCACATAGTAAACGTCACCTCATTTGTGGTTTTGAAAAAGGTATAAAAGTTAGGAGCCGCCCTTTAAAGGGCAGGACTCCATATAAGAAATTATTTTTGGAGTAAATCATTATCCTTTAGCCATTTACGAGCTACTTCTGTTGCATTCTTCTGTTCGACATCGACTTGATAGTTTAGGTTTGTCATTTTTTCAGTATCAAGCTTTTCGGCAAGTGGTTGAAGTAATTCTTTTAATTCAGGGTTATTATCAAGCACACCTTGGCGAATTGTAATGGCTGCATTATAAGCTGGGAAGAATTCTTTTGTATCTTCTAGAATCATTAAGTCAAACTTCTTAATACGGCTGTCTGTAGCAAATCCAACTGAAACATCAACTTGTTCATTTTTAAGTGCTTCATACACAAGGCCAGAGTCCATTTTTACAATGTTTGCTGGCTTGAAACGGAAATCATATTCCTTTTGGACACCGCGCAGGCCATCAGGACGTGTAGCAAATTCAGCATTTGAAGCGATTGTTAGTTCGTTATCCTTCATATAGTCAGCTAAGTCTTGAATTGATTTGATTCCTAACTTCTCTGCCTTATCTTGACGCATAATCAAGGAATACGTGTTGTTAATATCTGATTTATTTAACCAAACAATATCTTGCTCTTTATCTAACTCTTTTACTTTTTCATATGCTTTATCACCATTTGCCACAGGCTCTTGGTCGTTATAATTTACTAAGGATGTTCCTGTGTACTCCCAATAAAGGTCGACTTGTTCGTTTGCAAGTGCTTTGCGAAGTACTTCGCTTCCCATATTGTTTTTCTCTTCCACCTGATATCCATTTTCCTTCAAGTAAAGTGTCGTAATCTTTGCTAATAGGAATTGCTCCGTAAAGTTTTTGGCACCGACGACGATTTTCTTATCGTTATCTGTTTCTGCACTCTTTTCTGCTGATTCTTCTCCACATCCAGTCATAACTGTTAAGGAAAGAAGCAACAGCATCGCTAATGTTAAAAGTTTTTTCATTTCTTTTTCCCCCTTATATAAAATAGGCTCTGTTAATCGCGGCGGTTGATTTCCGCTGTAGGCGCACTAATCTATTCATTTAATAAATAGATTAGCTAGCAATCTTTGTAGAGCGTTGTAATCCTTTTGGTGTTACTTTCATTTCAACTAAGCGTAAAATTCGGTCGGTAAGAATGGCCATAAGTGTTACGGGTACAGCTCCTGAAAGAAGGTAGCTGTGGTCATCCATGACGATCCCTGTGAAAATCCAATCACCGAAGCCGCTGCCGCCAACTAAATATGCAAGAGCGGCCGTTCCGATATTCATAACTAATGCTGTACGAATACCTGCCATAATTGAATAAATGGCATTTGGAATTTCAATTCGCCATAATGTTTGCCGAGGCGTGTAGCCCATTCCTTTTGCAGAGTCCATAATTTCAGGGTCAATTGAACTTAGCCCAACAGCTGTATTTTGCAAAATAGGCAAAATCGAATACGCAAACAAGGCAAAGATAGATGAATAAAACCCTGTACCTAAGAAAGACATCACTAAGGCCAGTATGGCAAGGCTCGGGATGGTTTGTCCAAGGTTTGCAGTATTTAAAACAATCCACTCCAGCTTTTTGAAGCGAGGCCGTGTAATAAGGATGCCGAGCGGTACGGCAACAAGAATGGCCAGCAGTGATGAAGCTGTAACGAGTTTTAAGTGTTGCTTTAACAGATAGAGAAATTCTTCTGGATACATGAAGATAATTTCATAACTGTCTGCTGTATAAGACCAAATAAAGAAGGCAACAATCCCGATTGCAAATAAGCCCTTAACTGATAAGGCAATGAACTTCTTTTGTGTCATTGTTTTCCTCCTTTCGTGCGAAGAATTAAGAAGTAATATGTTCATGCAAGTAAGTTTGAATATCATTTAAGGTTAAGGCACCGATGACATCATTATGTTCATCTGTAATGTGAAGTTCATCTGCTTCTTGGTTTAGTAGCATTGAAATGGCATTCCGTAAGTTCGTATGAACAGGGATTTGTTTGTTTTTCATGTTTGCATTTGCATGTTGTAAGTCTTGTTCAGCAATTAAATCGGCTGTTGTATGCAAACTTAAGCTCTTCAGTGCTCGGTCATCCCCGATAAATGTTTCAACAAAATCATTGTTTGGACTTGTTAAAAGATCAGAAGGTGTATCATATTGCATAAGCTGCCCATCTTTGAAAATACAAATTTTGTCGCCCATTTTAATTGCTTCGTCAATATCATGGCTTACGAAAAGAATTGTTTTCTTGACTTCTTTTTGAATTTGTAGAAACTCATCTTGAATGTGGCTTCGAATAATTGGATCAAGCGCGCCAAACGGCTCATCCATTAACATAACAGGCGGGTCTGCAGCCATTGCTCTTGCAATTCCAATTCGCTGTTGTTGTCCGCCGGAAAGTTCATGAGGGTAACGTTTCCGATATTCCTTCGGGTCTAAGCCCATCAAGTTCATCAAGTAATCAAACCGTTCACGCTTTTCTTTTTTGCCCCATCCAAGCAAGTCAGGTACCGCCATAACATTTTCTTCAATCGTCATATTTGGGAATAAGCCGTTGCTTTGGATGACATATCCAATGTTGCGTCGAAGTTCAATTTCATTCAATGAAGTATTCGGCTGTCCATCAATTAGGATCTCACCCTCTGTAATTGAAACAAGTCGGTTTACCATGCGAAGAAGGGTTGTTTTCCCGCAACCAGAAGGGCCGAGGAATACAACAATATTTCCTTTAGGAACATGGAAGTTAATATTTTCTAATGCTTTTACTTTTCCGTCGTATATTTTTGTAACGTCTTTAAAATCAATCATCGTTTCACCTCTCTAACGATTATTTCAACCCTTTAGGTGTTAATCTCTTTTGTAATAAAGCAAGCAAGCTGTCTGCAATAATAGAAAGAACTGAAATTGAAATAGCTCCAGTTACCACCATTTCTCTGATGGAGCGGGAAATGCCTTGGTTAATCATCACGCCAAGTCCACCTGCACCGATAAAAGCAGCAATCGCCCCAATACCGATACACAAGACAACAGCCTGGCGAATACCAGCCATAATAAGAGGCAGGGCGTTTGGAATTTCTACTTTTCGAATGCGTTCAAATGTTTTCATGCCAATTCCGATTGCCGCATCCCGAATGACCGGATCAACATTTCGAATGGCTACATATGTATTTCGAATTATAGGTAATTGTGAATAAAGAATGAGGGCAATTAATGCCGGAACAAAGCCGATTCCTTGATTAATCAGCGAAAGCAAAGGCATCATAATACCGAATAAAGCAATACTTGGCACGGTCATCATAATGTTTGCTGCCTGTAAGATTGTATCAGCAAGCTCTTCATTCGTTGTCAGGTATATACCAAGAGGTACACCGATTGAAATAGATATAAGAATTGCTAATCCAACGAGCTTAAAGTGCTCCCATGTATAGTCATAAATTTGGGTTTGGTTATTTACGATAAAATCAAGTAAACTTTGCAGCGTCAAACTTGTCACCTCCTGATTAGATTCCAACTTTCTATAATGCAAGCATCGTGCCAACTTTTGCTACAATTGTTATAAATGCCTTCATATCAAGGGAAGGAAGCAGTTTAGTTGAAGTGGGGGAAAGGGAATAAACAGAGTAAAAAGATTTTTCTGTAAAAAAGTTTTTACAACTATCTGTAAAAACTTTTTTACGACATAAAAAATAAGCACCGAGTCATTCGGTGCTTAATCGTGTGATAATGTTTCAGCTTTTTCAGTTAATGTAGAAGCGAGGTTTCCGACTTGCTCAGCTGTTGATTGAATTTGTTGAATGGACTCTGTGATAGCATTTAAATCTCTTTTGTTTCGTTCGAACATCTCGAGGTACTGGTTCATTTCCATTTTGACTGTCAGCAGGCCATTCTTGACATTCGACATTTGTTCATTGGAGCTTTCAGTCGAGGTGTCCATATTGTTCATGCCATTTACTAGCTCATGAATTGTCGCGTTATTTTCCTCAATAAGATTTACAATTTCGTTACTCATATGCTTTGAGTTTTCTGCTAGTTTGCGAACCTCTTCTGCCACCACTGCAAAGCCTCTGCCTTCCTCGCCAGCACGAGCAGCTTCAATAGAAGCATTTAGAGCAAGTAAGTTTGTTTGATCAGCGATATTTACAATCTCTTGGGTCATATTAGTAATTTTACTTGAAATATGACTTAGAGAATCTGTATAACGAAGCGACTCTTTCACATCTGTTCGCAAGCCTTGGAATGTTTCAGTAAGATGGATCATTTGTTTTTCATTCTCAGAAGTAAGGTGGACAAGGTTTTCACTGCTCTTCTTCGTTTGTTCTGTATCTTTCCGAATTTGTTGAGCTTTGGAAGTAGTATCCTTAATGGTTGCTTCTGTTTCTTGGAAAGATGCTGCTAGTTCTTCACTTACTTCGGTTAAATCCTTTGCAAGGAGAAGCTGCTCTTTATTGTATTCTTCAATTTCATTCATTTTGATTTTCATATAATGGTTTACAACAAGTTGTGAATCTAGGTTTGTAATATGCGTAACAGCTGTCAGGGCTTGACTAAGTTTTACGGGGTCCTGCTGCAAGTGTTCGACTACTTTTGGAATAAGCAAAGATGAGATGGCTGAATAAGTTGCGATAAACCAATCAATTGGAACGCCGTTACGGCTGTGTGTCTCGCCAATTCGCTTTCTCATTTGGATAAATTGCTCATCAATATTTCCGCTAAAGACACTTTTAAAGTAAGCAATGAACACGTCCTTCAATCGCTGTGTAGTTGTCTTTGTATCTGCAATTTTTTTTAACGGTGAGAAGTGAAGCAAGTGTTCAATAATGGTGTCCAGTATTTCATCTAATAGACTCATTACAATTGGACTTAGTTCACGAAGTGTCTGCAAATGCTCAACATGAAATCCCATATAGGCGGTGCGTTCTTGGTCAGCTTGTTCTAATGCCGTTATCGTAGGCCTGTGTGTATGGAAAGCGATCTTAGCTTTAAAGTCAGGTGGTGCTTGTTTAGCAAATGGACTCCACATATTAATCCCTCCAATAAGGTGAAAATTCAATTGATGTACAACTTTTGTATAATATTAGTATGATCCTTTTCTCGAGATTTTGCAATAAAAATAATTCGAAAATTGTGAGGAAATTCACAGTTGTGATCCACGTCACTCAATAAGCTCTTTTTTTCGATTAAACTGAACGTAAATCAAATACATTCATATAAGGAGATGGGGAAGATGATTATCCCTAAACAACATGGAGCTTGGGTAATGCTGGTCGTTCCATTTTTAGCAGGTATGTTCATTTCGAACGTTTCGTGGCTTCATATTCCTTTATTTATAGGCTGGTTTTTTATTTACCTTGGGACTTATTGCTTTCTTGAAGCTTTGAAAAGAAGTAAAAAGAAGAGATATATAATGTGGGGAATAAGATATTACAGTATTGTCTTAGCTAGTCTTGCAGTTGTCATTGTTTCACACCTCGAACTATTATGGCTTGGGGTTGCAGTTGTGCCGCTTTTTCTCATTAACATTTATTACGCAAAACAGAAAAATGAACGAGCTTTCTTAAATGATTTGTCAGCCATCATCATCTTTTCTCTTGGAGGAAGTGCTTCTTATCTTGTAGGTGGTGGGGGCTATAACAGTGAAATGCTTCTTATGAATGTAAGTATGGTGCTCTTTTTCACAGGGAGTGTGTTTTTTGTTAAAACATTTGTAAGAGAGAAGAAGAATCCGCGCTTCAAGCAAGTATCTTACAGTTATCATATAGGTGTATTAGTCTGTACAAGCTTTTTGACCCCGCTATTTTTAATTGCATATCTTCCGAGTGCAATTCGTTCAGCTGTATTTTCTAAGAAATCATTAACTCCAAAGCAGTTAGGTATCATCGAGTTTGTAAATGTTTCATACTTCCTTCTATTTATCATATATATTTTTTGAAGCTTCTGTATTGTACAGAGGCTTTTTTGATCTGAAGAATATTTATACGTATGTAAGAATAAAAATTAAAATGATCCTTTACGATTTTGCCATTTTTAAAAAATACTGATTTTATTAAATATTCAATTGCATTTATTTTTATACACATATATAATGATACATAAATTCAAAGAACGAGCGAACAATTATCGATTTGGAGGGGAAGGAATGAAAGCTGCAATAATAGGAGCAACTGGGTACGGGGGAGCGGATTTAATTCGAATATTGCATAACCATCCTGAAGTAGAGGTAGTGTCTGTTCATTCTTCGTCACAAGCAGGTGATGAATATATACACAGCTATGTGCATATGCAAGATGTCATAAACTTTCAATTAGAAGATATCGATGCGGAGAAGATTGCAGAAAAGGCAGACCTCGTGTTCATGGCAACACCATCAGGGATTTCGAGTACATTAACACCGAGAATGATTGAAGCTGGGTTAAAGGTTATCGATCTATCAGGTGATTTGCGCATTAAAAATTTGGAAGATTATAAACAGTGGTACAAAAAAACACCAGCACCACAAGAGGTTGTCGATAAAGCAGTGTATGGGCTGCCGGAATGGTACAAAGAGGAAGTATCACAGGCTGATGTAGTTGCAAATCCTGGATGTTATCCGACTGCTGTTTTGTTAGGTCTTGCACCTCTTATTCAGCAAAATAAGATTAATCCTAAATCATTAGTAATTGATGCGAAATCAGCTGTTTCTGGGGCGGGACGTTCGCCATCACCGATTGCACATTTTCCAGAAATGAATGATAATTTCCGTATTTATAAGGTGAATCAACATCAGCATATTCCAGAAATTGAACAAATGCTTTCAAATTGGCATGGGGAACAGACGCCAATTTCTTTTTCTACACACTTAGTTCCGATGACGCGGGGGATTATGGCAACAATGTATGCCGAAGCAAACGACCGTACAAGTGCAGAACAATTGCATGAGTTATATCTATCAACTTATGAAAATGCACCTTTTGTTCGTGTACGGCCGCTTGGGATGTTCCCGAGTACTAAGGAAGTATACAGCTCTAACTATTGTGATATCGGTATTACTTATGATGAACGGACAAACCGGGTTATGGTTGTTTCAGTTATAGATAATTTAATGAAGGGTGCAGCAGGTCAGGCGGTTCAGAACTTAAATATAATGATGGGAATCGACGAGAAGACAGGGCTTGATTTTCTGCCTGTTTATCCATAAGGAAGGAAGTGCAAGGATTGGAAAGCACAGCAAAAGCAGAGCTTCAAATTGAAAAGGTTACAGACGGAACAATTACAAGTCCAAAGGGTTTTATGGCAGATGGACTACATGCAGGGTTAAAGAAAGAAGGCAAAAAAGATTTAGGTGTCATTGTAAGTGAAGTGCCTGCTAAAGCAGCAGCTGTGTATACGATGAATCATTTTCAAGCAGCACCGCTTAAAGTGACCCAAGAAAGTCTTGCAACAGAAGGGAAAATTCAAGCTGTTATTTGTAATAGTGGAAATGCAAACGCATGTACAGGTAAGGAAGGGATGCAGCATGCTTATACAATGCGAAAAGCAACAGCTGACATGCTTTCTATCCCAGAACACTATGTAGCAGTCGCTTCTACAGGAGTTATCGGTGAACAACTTCCGATTGAGACGATTACAAACGGAATTTCAAAGCTAGCTCCAACGAATGACGTAGCAAGTGGCTTGCATTTTAACCAAGCTATCCTTACGACAGACTTAACTGAAAAGCAAGCTTGCTTTCAAACAATCATTGATGGAGAATTGGTTACAATCGCAGCAGCAGCAAAAGGCTCAGGGATGATTCACCCGAACATGGCGACGATGCTAGGCTTTCTAACTACAGATGCGGAAGTAGAGCAAGCAAGCTTGCAGACAGCGCTACGCCAAGTCGTTAATGAAACATTTAACTGTATAACAGTGGATGGGGATACATCTACAAATGACACGGTACTTGTGATGGCAAATGGAAAAGCGGAGAACACGCCATTAGATGAAGACCACCCTGAATGGGAGAAATTCTACACTGCTTTGAAAATGACATGTGAAGAGATGGCAAAGGCGATTGCTTTTGACGGTGAAGGTGCGACAAAGTTGATTGAAGTACAAGTAGAGGGTGCAGAAACAAATGAAGATGCATCGATTATCGCAAAACGAATTGTCGGCTCATCACTTGTAAAAACAATGGTATATGGTGCTGATGCAAACTGGGGACGCATTATTTGTGCAGTCGGATATAGTGAAGCACAGGTTGATCCGAATGTCATTGATGTCTATCTCGGCACAGTACAAATGCTTAAAGAAGGTCAGCCAATCCCATATTCAGAAGAAGAAGCGACAGCGTCTTTAAAGCAAGATGAGGTATTCATTAAAGTAGACTTAAATATCGGAGACGGTAAAGCAAAAGCATGGGGCTGCGATCTCACATATGATTACGTAAAAATTAATGCGAGTTATCGAACGTAAAAAGGAGTGAACAATGAAGTGATGAAAGAAACGGTTGTCATTAAGTGCGGCGGCAGTACAATGGCGGAATTAAGTGATTCATTTTTTCAAAGTATTGCAGAATTGAAGGCATCCGGCAAGCAAGTCGTCATTGTTCATGGCGGAGGACCTGAGATTAAAAAAGCGTTGGATCAACTTCAAGTAGAATCAACATTTGTAAATGGATATCGTAAAACAACGGCTGACGTGTTAGATGCCGTCATTATGGTCCTAGGTGGCAAAGTGAACAAGCAGCTCGTCAGTAACCTCCAAAACGCAGGGCTTGAAGGCTTCGGGTGTTGTGGGGTGGATGGTTCACTTTTGCAAGTAAAGCCGAAAGATGTGGAAGCCCTCGGGTTTGTCGGTGAGATTGTAAATGTAAACACAGAGTTGCTGGATAAAATGGTTGGAATGGATATCATCCCAGTTATCGCACCGCTTGGCATTGATGAGAACGGGCAAATTTATAACATTAATGCAGATTCGGCAGCAGGGGCAGTCGCAAAGGCATTAAATGCAAAGCAATTATTATTTGTAACAGATGTAGACGGTATTCTGAAAGATGAGCAACTATTGGAATCGTTAACTGCAAAGCAGGTACAAGACCTGATTGAAGAAGGCACAATCTATGGCGGAATGATTCCAAAGGTCGAAGCGGCCATTCACTCGCTGACAGGTACGTTAGAAGAGGTCATGATCATTAACGGAAAAGGTGCAAATGTCGTTCAAAATGGAAAGATTATTGGCACGAAAATAACGCGAGCGGTGGAGGTTGTATAGATGAGTCATTTATTTCCAACATATAAGCGTTTTGACATTGAATTAGTTGCTGGGAAAGGAACTAATGTGACAGATGCTGATGGAAAGACGTATTTAGATTTTATTTCTGGCATTGCCGTTTGTAATCTTGGCCATTGTCATCCAAAGGTTGTAAGCGCGATAAAGGAACAGGCTGATTCGCTCTGGCATGTGTCGAATTTATTTCCAAGTAAGTTGCAAGAGAAAGCGGCTCAAATGCTAACTGAAGCCTCAGATGGGGATGCGGTCTTCTTCTGTAACAGTGGGGCTGAAGCAAATGAAGCAGCATTGAAACTGGCAAGAAAGCATACACAAAAATCAAAAGTACTGACTTTCAAGCAATCATTTCATGGGCGTACATTTGCAACAATGGCTGCCACAGGCCAAAGCAAAATTCATGAAGGGTTTGGACCGAATCTACAAGAGTTCGTGTACCTTCCATATAACAATATAGAAGCATTAGAGCAGACAATTGATGATAAGACGGCAGCTGTTATGCTTGAAGTGATTCAAGGTGAAGGTGGCGTTAATCCGGCAGAAGAGGCATTCTTACAAACAGCTGAAAAGCTTTGTCAGCAGCATGGGGCGCTGTTAATCATTGATGAAGTTCAGACAGGGATCGGACGAACAGGTAAACCATTTGCCTATCAGCACTACGGTATTTCACCAGATATTGTAACAAGTGCAAAAGGATTAGGAAGCGGATTTCCTGTCGGGGCGATGATTGGAAAAGCACATTTGAAAGAGAGCTTCGGTGCAGGTGTACATGGTTCAACATTTGCTGGTAATTTCCTTGCAATGAGCGCAGTAACAGCAACATTGGAAGAAATCTTTCAAGACAGTTTTCTAAGTGATGTAACAGAAAAGGGAGATTATTTGAAATCCTCTCTTCAGAAAGCTTTAAAAGATGTAAAAGAAGTGAACACAATTCGCGGCAAAGGTCTTATGCTCGGTATTGAGTGTAAGGAAGAAGTTGCAGGTTATCTTGCCGAAATGAGAGAAAAAGGCTTACTTGCATTACCAGCAGGTCCCAATGTCATTCGCTTATTACCGCCTTTAACAGTGACGGTTGAAGAAATAGATAGAGCAGTAGAAATACTGGCAAAAACCCTTCAAGTACAGCAAATATCAGCGACTTAATCAATATAAATTTTTTTATCCCATTATGAATAAAAATTCTATATAATATATAAATATACACATCGGAGGTGTTCAGCAATGGAGGGTTATCTTGTATTAGAAAGTGGTGAAGCCTTTCAAGGAACATGGGAAGGAAAGGCACCAGAGAAAGCGATTGATGGAGAGGTTGTCTTTTTTACAGGAATGACAGGCTATCAAGAGGTGTTAACTGATCCATCCTTTAAAGGACAAATCGTCGTTTTCACATACCCATTAATCGGAAATTACGGCATTAACGAACATGATTTTGAAAGCATTGAACCGCAGGTAACAGGAGTGATCTTGAGCGAATGCAGCCAGCAAGGCTATCATTACGAATCAAAAGTCACATTCAGCGAGTACTTACAGAAATGGAATATTCCTGTACTAAGCGGTGTTGACACACGAGCGGTTGTGAAAAGAATTCGCGAACAAGGTGTAATGGGCGGAGCGCTCGCTCAAGAAGTGCAACAAGCGGATTTAGGCTCATACAAAGGGATTGAAGAACAAAACTTAATCCAAAAAGTGTCTGTAAAAAGTGCGCAAACCTTTGGTGATGGCGAAAATCATGTTGTGTTAATGGATTTCGGTTACAAGAAATCGATTGTTGATTCCCTCGTTTCAGCTGGATGCCGTGTCACAGTTGTTCCATACAATACAACATTCGAGCAAGTAAAGGCCTTAGAACCAAATGGTGTGATGCTTTCAAACGGACCTGGAGACCCGAAACAAATGAACTTTCACGTGAAAGAAATTAAAAAAATGGCTGAATATTATCCAACCTTGGCCATTTGCCTTGGTCATCAGCTTCTCTCTCTTGCTTTTGGTGGAGAGACAACAAAGCTGAAGTTTGGTCATCGCGGTGCAAATCAGCCAGTTATCGATCTTGAAAATAAGACGGTGTTTATGACATCGCAAAATCATACATTTGTTGTTGATGCAGACAGCTTAAAGAACACAGAGTTTACGGTACGTTATCGAAATGTAAATGACGGTTCGGTGGAAGGGATGAAGCATAGTAAATATCCAATAACAAGCGTTCAATTCCATCCTGAAGCACACCCAGGACCAGCAGACAGTGCAAATCTTTTCAATGAATTTGTCACAAGTATGAAAAGCGTAAGGAGAGAAAAAGTCTATGCCTAAATCCAGTAATATTCAATCCGTACTTGTGATCGGCTCAGGCCCGATCGTTATCGGTCAAGCGGCTGAGTTCGACTATGCGGGAACACAAGCTTGTTTATCACTAAAAGAAGAAGGATGCCGCGTCATTCTTGTTAACAATAATCCGGCAACAATTATGACAGATGAAGCACATGCAGACGCGGTTTACTTTGAACCGTTAACAGTCGAAAGCATTGAAAAAATTATTGCCAAGGAAAAGCCTGATGGCCTGCTTGCTACACTAGGCGGTCAGACTGGGCTGAACCTAGCATTTGCACTCCATGAGCAAGGTATTTTAGAGAAATATAATCTTGAATTACTAGGTACGCCAATTGATTCCATTAAGCGTGGGGAGGATCGTGAATTATTCCGCGCACTTATGCATGAGTTAGGAGAGCCTGTTCCTGATAGTCAAATCATTGAAAATATGAATGATGCAATCGATTTTTCAGAGAAAATTGGTTTTCCAATTATTGTGCGTCCAGCATATACAATGGGCGGATCAGGTGGAGGTATTGCAGAAAGTTTAGAACAATTCAAGGAGTTAGTCCGTAGCGGTTTAGATGCAAGTCCTATCACACAATGTCTTATTGAAAAGAGTATCGCAGGGTTTAAAGAAGTGGAATATGAAGTGATGCGTGATGCCAACGATACATGTATTACTGTATGTAATATGGAAAATATTGACCCAGTAGGGATTCATACAGGTGATTCAATCGTTGTAGCACCATCCCAGACATTAACCGATGTCGAGTATCAAATGCTTCGTTCTGCTTCAATTAAGATTATCCGTGCACTCGGAATTATCGGGGGCTGTAACATTCAGTTTGCCCTTGATCCTGAAAGCAAGCAGTACTATTTAATTGAAGTAAACCCACGTGTAAGCCGTTCATCTGCACTGGCATCAAAAGCAACAGGTTATCCAATTGCACGTATTGCAGCAAAATTAAGTCTTGGTTATACACTTGATGAGGTACTGAATCCTGTTACAGGTCACACATATGCGAGCTTTGAACCTGCTCTTGACTATGTTGTTGTGAAATTCCCATGCTGGCCGTTTGATAAGTTTCCAAAGGCAGAACGTAAGCTTGGAACGCAAATGAAGGCAACAGGTGAAGTAATGGCGATTGACCGCAACCTAGAAAGTGCCTTGCAGAAAGCTGTTCGTTCTCTTGAGCTAGGAACCATTGGGTTGAAGCTACCATCAATTTCAAAGGCAACAGAAGAGAAGTTATGGCAAAGCACGTTGAAAGCGGATGATGTTCGCTTTTTCGCAATTTTAGAGCTGATGCGTCGCGGTGTTTCTGTACAGGAGATTGAGGTACAAACGAAAATAAATGAATTTTTCCTTGCAGCTTTCAAGCGTCTTATCGATTTAGAGAATGAAGTAATGGATACATGTTTTGAAGATGTCTCAACACCATTTTTAACAACTTTAAAGAAATACGGCTTTGGTGATGAGAACCTTGCTCAAATGTGGAAGGTTGATGAGAAGGAAGTACGTGAGAAGCGTAAGCAATATGGAATCATGCCAAGCTATAAAATGGTTGATACATGTGCCGCGGAATTTGAGGCCCACACGCCTTATTACTATTCAAGCTGGAGCGGTGAGTGTGAAGCAAATGTAACCGATAAACCAAAAGTTCTTATTATCGGGTCAGGTCCAATTCGTATCGGCCAGGGGATTGAATTTGATTATAGTTCTGTTCATAGCGTACTCGCCTTACAGGAAGAAGGCTATGAAACAATTATGGTTAACAATAACCCTGAAACAGTTAGTACTGATTACGAGATGGCAGACCGTCTTTATTTCGAGCCACTAGCCCTTGAAGATGTGTTAAATGTCATTGAGAAAGAAAATGTTGATAAGGTTATTGTCCAATTTGGAGGACAAACAGCAATTGGATTAGTTGAAGGTCTTGAGAAGTTTGGAATCAATATTCTTGGCACAAGTGAAGATGTGATTGACCAGCTTGAAGACCGTGAACGCTTTTATCAATTTTTAAAAGCAGTGGATGTGCCGCATATCCCGGGACAAACGGCTTTTAATAAGGAAGATTTGCAGAAGAAGGCAGAAGCAATTGGCTATCCAATTTTACTTCGTCCGTCATACGTCATTGGTGGAAGAGGAATGGTCGTCCTACAAACAGAGAAGGAATTAGCGGAATGGACTGCAATGCAGGCAGCAGAAGCATATCCGATCTTACTAGATGCTTTCTACCCGGGGAAAGAGGCGGAAGTTGATGTGCTGACTGATGGAAACGAAATATTAATTCCAGCTATTATTGAGCACGTTGAAAAAGCAGGTGTCCATTCAGGTGATAGCACAGCATTACTTCCAGCTCAGTCGCTTACAAATGAGGAAAAACAAGCAATTGTAGAATATACGAAACGAATTGCAATGGGTCTTGATTTCAAAGGTATGATGAACATTCAATTTGTGCTATATCAAGGCAGTGTCTACGTGTTGGAAGTGAATCCACGTGCAAGCCGTACGGTACCAATCTTAAGCAAAGTGACTGGTGTGAATCTTGTTCAGCTTGGTACACAGCTACTAATTGGTAAAGCAATGAAAGAGATAACAAACACGACTGGCTTATTACCAGAACAACCATTTATCACAGTGAAATATCCAGTGTTCTCGACGGTAAAATTAGCAGGGCTTGACCCAATGCTTGGCCCAGAAATGAAGTCAACGGGTGAAGGAATTGCGATTGCTGATACGGTAGAGGCAGCTTTCTATAAGGCATTTAACTGGAATGAGCAGAAGCAAGGAAAGCAGAAAAACCAACTGTTTGTTGACCTAGAGGGTGCAGAGGATATGCTTCCATCTATAAAACAAGCAGTGGAACAATATAACTTAGACCTTGTTACGAAGGATTTCGAACAGTGGGTGCAGTCAGAACATGCTTTAGCACTTGTAAGCTTCTCTAAAGAAAAAACAGCTGAACAAATTGAGAAACGACAAGCAGCAGTGAAATATCGTCACCACGTGTTCACAGAGTGGGAGACGCTTGAAGCCTTTTTCTTAGCTCAGCAGAAACAAGACTTTACAGTAAATGCAATTCAAGAGTGGCTGACATCAAATAATTCAAGGAAAGTAGTGGTTACAAAATGATGGCGAAAGAAGCAGCAGTGTTACAAGGAAAGGACTTGTTAACACTCATTGATTATACAAAAGAAGAAATCATCCAAATATTAGAAAGTGCGGTTGAGTTAAAAAAAGCAAAAAAGAATGGTGAAATTCTTGAGCCATTAAAAGGGAAAACACTCGGAATGATTTTCGAAAAGCCTTCAACGAGAACACGTGTCTCATTTGAAGCTGGAATGACTCAACTTGGCGGTCATGCAATTTACTTAGATACGAAAGGCTCGCAGCTTGGACGCGGTGAAACAATTGGAGATACGGCCCAAGTACTTTCGGAATATGTTGATGCGATTATGATTCGAACATTTGAACATTCGAAAGTTGTAGAGTTAGCAGAAGCTGCTTCTATTCCGGTTATTAATGGCCTAACAGACGATTATCATCCTTGTCAGGCGCTTGCGGACTTATTAACCGTTTATGAATTAAAGGGAACATTTGAAAATCAAAAGCTTGTGTATGTTGGCGATGGAAACAATGTGGCTCATTCTTTAATGATTGCAGCTGCGAAAGTGGGAATGGATTGTACTGTTGCATGTCCAGCTGGATATGAACCAGATGCTAGTATAACAGCTAAAGCTCAGGAAATTGCGACTGAGACAGGAGCAGTCATTGCGGTATCCAATAACCCGCAAGATGCAGTTAGTGGAGCAGATTTTATCTATACAGATGTATGGACGAGTATGGGGCAAGAAGAAGAGCAACAAGCGCGTCTTCAAGCACTTCAACCTTTTCAAGTAAATGAAGAATTAATGCAATTAGCCGCTTCAGACTACACCTTTATGCACTGTCTTCCGGCACATCGTGGGGAAGAAGTAACCAAGAAAGTAATAGATGGAGCGCACTCAGTCATCTTCGAGCAAGCAGGCAATCGTCTACACGTACAGAAAGCGCTTCTAGTGGCATTATTAGGGTAATCAAGGCATCCCAATTGGGGTGCTTTTTTGTTTTGAATTTTCTAAAAAGCCTTACTATACTTCTTAATTATGGAAAAATTTAAACAAAATTCGACAGAAAATTAAACCGATAAGACTGTTCGTTAATTAGGTCTTATTGTAAATTCGGGGAAATGCTAGAATTAGATTCAAGGTAATCCAGTTAATTGGATTAAATTTTACAAGGAGGAATGATTTCGCATGAACAAAAAGTTAATCGTAGGTCTTTCAACGGCATTTTTGTTAATGTCTTCACCAGCGTTGGCCGAAAAGCCTGAGGCAGGAAAGGCTCAGCAAAAAGTTGACAAAGTATTAATTCAGCAACAGGAAGAAGAACAAAAAGAAATGTCTCAAAAGATGGAAACGATGCATCAGCAACATCCAGATGCGCATATCAAGAAACATGCAAACAAAATCATTTCTAATGTAGACAAGATCGAGAAAGATGTGTACGAAATTACAAAAGGCGTTATGAACTATAACGAAGATAATTCGTACATAGACAAGGATTTTGAAGATTTCGACAAAACGCAGCAGTATGTAGAAAAGAAATTAAATAAACAAGAGAAAAAGCTAGATAGCTTTAATAACAAAATTACTGCATTAGCTCAGAAAACAGATGGCGATAACCCGAGAATTACAGAGTTGTACGAGCGTATCGACGAGCTACAAGCTGATGTGCACTATGTATATGCAAAGCTTGACCGTATGAATTTTGTTCGTGAAACCCCAGAAGAGGATATGGAATATAAAGCTCCTGCAAAAGAGTTAATGTCTGAAGTTAATGGCGTAGAACGTGATGTTTATTATATCACGCAAGAGTTAGATAACTTCCACGATGGACAACTTGAAGGTCAATTCGAAACATATGCAGAAGCTCAAGAATATTTTGAAGGTAAGTTAGAACAAGAGCAAAGTGAATTAAGCAACTATGACAATGAAATTGCAGCATTAGCAGAAGATGCTGGCACGTATAATCCAAGAGTTGTTGAGCTGTATGAACGTGTTGATGAACTAGATGAAGACATTGCATACATCTTAGCAAAGCTTGACCGTGTTGGATATGAACATGAAAATATGAATGATGAAAACACAGATGAAGATGGTCAAGACGAAGGCAGCCAAGATGAAGGTGACCAAACAGGTGAAGATGGTCAGGACGAAGGCAGCCAAGACGGAGATGACCAAACAGGTGAAGATGGTCAGGACGAAGGCAGCCAAGATGAAGGTGACCAAACAGGTGAAGATGGTCAGGACGAAGGCAGCCAAGATGAAGGTGACCAAACAGGTGAAGATGGTCAAGACGAAGGCAACCAAGATGAAGGTGACCAAACAGGTGAAGATGGTCAAGACGATGCAGCAGGTGAAGACGATCAAACAGATGGGGATAGCGTAGATGAAGTTGTACAAAACCCTACAGATATTGATCCTGCATTATTATCAGCAGTAAAAGAAAAATTACAACAATTCTTTGAAGTTGAAACACACTTAAATGCTGAAACAAATGAAATTGAAATTACTGCTACAAGCGAATTTATGCCTGGTCAAGTATATAACTTTAGCCTAACGCAAGAACAACTTGAAAGCATGGCTAAGCGATTTGGTAACAACTAATTGTAAGTTAAAAAAGCCGCGAGTTCTTAATTGAGCTCGCGGTTTTTTCGTTTTCTTAGGATGATATAGTGCTTACTATGTTACTTTATTCAGGCTTGTTTTCGAAAATCATATAATTTTTGTATCTTTTGGCTGCTATAAATAAATAGGACTACATAATTTTAAAGGAAAATGCTACTATAATTACAAGGTACAACCAAAGAAATTTGGTGTCACAAAGCTAGAGGGGCTAAGGATAGGTTCTTATCTAGGCCAGCCAGCTGCCATTACCAGCAACTAGTATATATAAGGAGGAGAAAGGTAATGAAAAAATTACTTATTGGGGTCTCAACTGCTTTTTTAGTCTTAACTACCCCTGCACTCGCAGAAAAACCAGATTGGGCAGGAAATGGTAAAGTCCCCCAAAATGCAGAACAAAATCAACAGACCACAGAGCAAACAAAGAAAGAAGAGAAACAACAAGTACAAAATGAGAAGAAGGCAAGTCAAATCAATAATCATTTAACTCGAATTGAAAGTCATATTGATTCGGTTATTAGTGAGATGGATACATATTTTGGCCAAGAAAAAATTAGTGAGGAAGACCAATCAGAAAAAGAGCCTGAAACAGATGAGGAAAATGAAAAGGCTCAAGAAGATGGAGAAGAAAGTGAAGCAGTAGAAGAAACAGTGGAACAACCTAGTGAAGATACTGATAGCGAACAAGGTGCAAATGAAGAGACTCAAGAACAAATCAACAATGATGAGGATACAAGCTATTCAGAGGATGAATTAAGCAATGTGCAAGAAGAGCCAGCACTTGAAGATGGTACAGAAGAAACAATTGATCAAAATGACGATACTGCAGTGGAGAATGAAGAGACAGAAGCTGAAGAATCTGTAGAAGAAAATGAAGATGTAGTAGAGAATGATGAAACGACAGAAGAAAACGAAGATGTCGAAGAAGACGATTTTGAAGAAGATTTAGAAGCAATGGATGAAGGCAAACATAGCTTCTATGGAAAGTTAAATGCTCAAAATAATAAGCTTAATGCAGTAATGAATCGAATTAATGCACTTGAAAAGAAAGCAGGAACTGAAAATCCTGAAGTGGTTAATTTAACGACACGAGTAGAAGAGTTACGTGCCAGAATTGATGAAGCTATCATAAACTTGGATGCCTATCAAGAAGAAGTAAAGGAAGAGCTAGAAGATGACACAGAAAAAGAAGAAATGAACAAAGAAGATGCTGTTGAAGCTACAAAAACATGGACAATTCAATTTAACCAATCACTTGATGAAAACACTTTAAAAGACTTAAATGTTGTAATAATGGATGAAGAAGAGCAGCTAATAACAGTTACCACTTCTTATCTTCCAGAGGAGAATCAAGTTGAAGTTACACCACAAAGTCCTTTTGTATCTGGAAAGAACTATACATTATATATTTCAAAAGATATTAAAGGTGAAAATGGAAAACAGCTAAAAAATGCCGTGAAAATGACATTTTCAATTAAATAATAAACTACAAAAAAACAGTGCACTCTAATTGAAGTGCACTGTTTTTTCTTATGCAAATAAAACTACAAGTCCACCGACGACGAAACAGTAGATGGAAAAGATAATTAAGTTTCCTTTTGCCATGACGTTCATGAACCATTTTAATGAGAAGTAGGAAGCGACAAGTGAGCCGATAAATGCTAATGCATAAGGAATAAGCATGTTCTTAAAGTTCGGGTCAGCGAGAATGTCTTCGATGGCTAGGATAATTCCTCCTAAGCTAACTGGAATATAAAGTAAGAATGAGAAGCGAAGAGCTGTTTCTTGCTTCATTCCAAGTGCCATGGCACCTACAATAGTAGCTCCTGAACGGCTAATGCCGGGGATAAGAGCGATTGCTTGTGACAAACCAACGATAAGCGCATCTCGGAACCTAAGCTGTCCATCACCTTTCGAGCCGCGCAGGTTACGAATAAGATATAATGCGATACCTGTAACAAGGAGCATGGCCCCGATCATACGCACACTTTCATCGAAAATGTCTTCAATTAAGTCCCCATATAATACGCCGATTACTCCTGCAGGAATGGTAGCGATAATTAAGTAAATAATAAACTGGAAATCGCCTTTTGCTTGATTATCACGTGTTTTCATATAGGATAGACCATTCATAGTAAGTCGGAGTAAATCACTGCGATAAATAATTAAGACGGCAACAAGTGATGCGAAATTCACTAATAATTCGAAACTAAAGCCAGGTAAATCGATTCCTAAGTAATGTTGTGCAAGTCCAAGGTGACCACTTGAAGAAATCGGAATCGGCTCAGTGAAGCCTTGAAAAACGCCTAAGAATAGATATTTAAGTAATACATACAGTTTTTCTAAATCCATTCAGATCCCCCGTCCACAAAATGTGTTCGTTTTTCTATTATTTTCATAGCTAAATCCTGTTTCATTAAACACTACAATTTTTCGTTTGTAAAGAGAATTTAGGAGCGTCATCCCGTGAGCTTTTTTTCACCCCCTCTATCTATTAGAAGGGACAAGTAGAAGAAATATGACATATATTTTGAATTTATGCTTTATTTTAGTGATGCATGAAGGTAGTTAATTGATACTTGTACTTATGAAGAATGTTGTTCGGGGTAAGATAAATTCAAAAGGAGGTTTTGAAGATGGGACAACAAAGACAATTTAATCCTGGTGACAAGGCTCCAAACAATGGAATGTACGTGGAAATCGGTGAAACTGGCAGCATGGTTAAGAACCCTCAGCAAATTCATTTAAGCGCTGGAGACAGGTTTCCTGAGACAGCAAATCATAATCGAAAATGGACATATAAGCGTAAGCCATAAATTACATGCCTCCCAATTGCGGGAGGCTGTTTTTTTATGTTTGTTGTAAGGGTAAAGGTAAGTATATTCATTGCATCGAAACGAATTGATTGCCATAATTTATTCTGGATCAACAAATGAAGGGAGATTTTTTTGTGGGAGGTTGGGAGATGAATGAGAGAGAAGAGAGGAATTCTTTCCCGGAGAAACCATGGTTAACAATTTGGACAATGCCGAGGATAACCCTTCGGCGTATTTTTAATAGCAATCCAACAAAGGGGCTTATCCCGCTTGCGGCTTTAGTTGGAATCGGAAGTATACTAGGTCAGGCTTCAGGGCGGGAGATGACGCTGTCAACCTTATTAGCGCTGGCTTTGTTTTTTGGACCAGTTGTTGGAGTTGTGCTGATGTATGGCGGAAGTTGGTTTACATATTTAACTGGGAAATGGCTTCATGGACAAGCCACTCAACAAGAATTGAGGGCTGCATATGCGTGGACAAGTCTGCCGAATATTGCTGCCATTCCAATTGCTTTAACAGAGATAAGTATATTTGGGACTGGTGGTCTTGTAGAAGTAAATATCATGCAGAACGCATTGTATCTGCCTTTTTTATTGTTAGAAATGGTGTTGTTGATATGGGGAATTGTTTTATATGTCATTGGAATTAGTGAAGCGCAACAATTTTCAATTGGAAAAGCGTTGCTTAATATTTTTATTGCTTTTTTTGTGTTGTTACTTGGGCTTTTCATTCTGCTTTTTCTTCTTTTTCCGCTTTTTCAAATGTTTTTCTAAATGAAAGGGGAACGTTGCTTTCTTTATTGAACTCATTATGATTGAAAAAATGTTGAAAATCGATCATAATAATAGTCAAAGAAGGTCAAAAAATATTTGCTCATAAGAGGGAGTGAATGTGGGATGGATATGAATCGTTTTACGCAAAAGTCTCAAGAAGCTGTAATGGATGCCCAGTCACTTGCGGTCAAACATAATCACCAGCAAGTTGATGTTGACCATCTGTTTGCAGCACTTCTTCGTCAAGAAGGAGGACTTACAGAACGTTTATTAAAGCACGCGAACCGCTCAAGCGAACAGTGGATTGAGCGGGTTGAACAAGAGATACAGCGAAAACCTCAAGTTTCAGGTTCTGGTGCAGAAGCAGGAAAGGTCTATGTGACCCAGCGCTTGCAGCAATTATTTGTACGGGCTGAAGAGGAAGCGAAGAACCTTCAAGATGATTACATTTCTGTTGAGCATTTATTATTAGCGATGACTGCGGAAACAACAGGTGTTGGGAAACTATTCAAAGATGAACGTCTATCACATAGTGAGCTATTAGAAGTTGTTTCGAAGGTAAGAGGAGGACAGCGTGTGACGTCGCAAAATCCAGAAGTAACATACGAAGCACTTGAGAAGTATGGCCGCGACTTAGTTGCAGAGGCTCGTTCAGGGAAGATGGACCCTGTTATTGGGCGTGACAGTGAAATTCGTCGGGTCATTCGGATTTTATCTCGAAAAACAAAAAATAATCCTGTCCTAATTGGTGACCCCGGTGTCGGAAAGACGGCGATTGTTGAAGGGCTTGCCCAGCGTATCGTTCGCCGCGATGTGCCAGAAGGATTGAAAGATAAAACAATTTTTGCACTTGATATGAGCGCCCTTGTTGCAGGAGCAAAGTTTCGTGGTGAATTTGAAGAGCGTTTAAAAGCAGTTCTACATGAAGTGAAGAAAAGTGAAGGCCGCATTCTACTTTTCATTGATGAGTTACACACAATTGTTGGAGCAGGCAAAACAGAGGGTGCAATGGATGCTGGGAATATGCTTAAACCAATGCTTGCCCGCGGTGAATTGCATTGTATTGGAGCAACGACTCTTGATGAGCATCGAAAGTATATCGAGAAAGACACAGCACTTGAACGCAGGTTCCAAAAGGTTACCGTAAATGAACCGACTGTGGAAGACTCCATTTCCATTTTGCGCGGTTTAAAGGAGCGGTTTGAAATTCATCATGGTGTGAATATTCATGACCAAGCACTTGTATCGGCAGCTGTGTTATCAGACCGTTATATTTCAGAGCGTTTTCTGCCGGATAAAGCAATTGATTTAGTTGACGAAGCGTGTGCAGTCATTCGTACGGAAATTGACTCAATGCCAAGTGAATTAGACGAAGTGATGCGCCGCATTATGCAGCTTGAAATTGAAGAAGCGGCCTTAAAGAAAGAAACGGATGAAGCCAGCAAGAAGCGACTTGAAACATTACGCAAAGAATTAGCGGACCATAAGGAAAAAGCGAATTTGATGAAAGCTCGTTGGGAAGATGAAAAGAAAGGGATTGAACGCGTCCAAGAGCTGCGTGAAACGTTGGAGAAAGCACGTAGAGACCTAGAAGAAGCAGAAGGAAATTATGACTTAGAGAAAGCTGCAGAGCTGCGTCACGGCAAAATTCCACAGCTTCAAAAGGAATTAAAGGAAGCAGAAGAACTGCATGAGTCGGAACAAGACCAGGAAGGCAGGCTTTTACGTGAGGAAGTAACAGAGGAAGAAATTGCTGAAATTGTTGCAAGATGGACTGGCATTCCAGTTGCTAAGCTTGTGGAAGGTGAACGAGAAAAACTGTTACGTTTGGAAGAAATTCTTCATGAGCGGGTGATTGGTCAAGAGGAGGCTGTTCAGCTCGTCGCAGATGCTGTTATTCGAGCTCGAGCAGGCATCAAGGACCCAAACCGCCCAATCGGTTCTTTCTTGTTTCTTGGGCCGACAGGGGTCGGAAAAACAGAGCTTGCAAAAACGTTAGCAGCTTCACTATTTGATAGCGAAGAACAAATGGTACGAATTGATATGAGTGAATATAGGGAAAAGCATGCTGTCAGTCGACTTATTGGTGCTCCTCCAGGCTATGTAGGTTATGAAGAAGGTGGTCAGCTCACAGAAACAGTAAGACGTAAGCCATACTCTGTTGTGTTACTTGATGAAATTGAAAAAGCGCATCCAGAAGTATTTAATATTTTATTGCAGGCGCTTGATGATGGCCGAATTACAGATTCAAAAGGTCATGTGATTGATTTTAAAAATACCGTTATCATTATGACGTCGAATATTGGTTCGCAAAACTTGTTAGATGGTTTGAATGAAAGTGGAGAGATTACAGAAAGTGCTCGGGATGCAGTTTTTAGCCAATTACGAGCTCATTTCCGCCCGGAGTTTTTAAATCGAGTAGATGACACTATTTTATTCAAGCCGTTAACGAAGCAGGAACTTAAAGGTATTGTGGATAAGCTGACACAAGACTTACAGCATCGTTTAAGTGACCGCCAAATGACACTCAGCCTTACAGAAGAGGCAAAAGTGTTGCTTGCTGAAGAAGGGTTCGATCCTGTATATGGCGCTCGTCCGCTAAAGCGATATATTCAGCGTAAGCTCGAAACACAAATTGCCCGCCGAATTATTGCTGGTGAAATTATCGAGGGCTCCCATATAACCGTGGATGTTGAAGGTGATGAAATTACTTATCAAGTATCATAGTGGTATAGAACGTTCCGATGCTTACGGAACGTTTTTCTTTTTTACTGAAAAATACTTCAATAACAGTTTTTTTCATCATATAATTAAAGGAGGTCGACTATTGAAAGCCAACCTCTTAGTGTCCGCCGCCACTTCCTGCAACGAATGTCATAACAATAGCTCCGATGGCAAGCAGTAGTAAAATAACATTTACAAGTTTCTTTCCTGAATCCTTCTGACCTAGCTGTTTAAAAATAAATAGAAGGCTCACTGCAATTGCTCCGAAAATTAGCCCGCCAATTTGATGTGAAACATGTTCACCACTAGCGACTGCAACGATAAACCACAATGCATATGAAGCAGCTATCCCTATTCCAAGCTTGGTGAGGAAAGGTTGGACTGGTAACTCCATTGTTTTGGAAGATTTCATTTTTTTACTCCTTTCACTGTACAAGAATAAGAAAAGGCTGACTCAAGGAGCAAAAGAAATGCTAACAACCCCTGTGAGTCAACCTCTTGTAAGCGAGAAGAGGATTTATGCCTCTTCTGAAAGCACGCCGTCGCCTACAACTGCAACGACTAACGTAAAGACAACAGCAGCTGTTGTTCCTACTACAATGTTAAAGTGGCCACCTTGCATGCTTGAAACAACATAAGTAACCATTTGGCTCAATAAGAAAGACCAAAAGAAAGTCCAGAAATAACGCATTGTCTATTCACCTCGATTACCACACTTTTTAACCCAATCTTACCACAAGCGCTTACAAAATAGAATGAAAAATTTAGCTTCTTAAAAAAGGATAGATACATGCACTGAAAGAACATATATTGTAAACGCTATCAAATGTTCTTATTCTTCTTTTTCTTTTTTAACGAATTAACATGAAGGTTGTATGGAGTTTATAATTTTTAGTGAAAATAGGATTAGAGTGTACGAGGAAAAAGTTTGAAGAGGGGAGAGAAAAGGTATAATGAATGAAAAATGGGAGGAATTGAAAGCACTGCTTGAGCAAGAGGAGGAGAATTTAACAGATTACGGGAAGAAAACAATCGAATTATTGATGAAAGAGTTTGATTCTCCGTTTGATGCAGTTACAGATGTTTAAATTAGGCAAACCCCCTTGCTTATTTATATTCCAAGCATACATTATAAGTATTACTACTTTAAATGATTAAGGCGAGGGAGAAAAAATGGATTTGAAAAAAGAGATCTTCTCTTTCGGAGGGCAATGGAATGTTGTCCATCTGCCGGAGAAACCAAATGGATTTGCTATTATGCTTATCGGGGATACAAATCATTATGTTGATGAGCAGACAAGTTTGTGGCTGCAAAACCCTGAGCGCCTACAGTTAATCAATCAACTCGTGCAGCAGGGTTATACAATTTTTTATTCTCATCTCTATGGAAGACACTGGGGAAGCGATAAGACTGTTGAATTTCTTAAGCAATTGTATGCTTATATGATTCGTAAGGAAATATTAAATCCTCGAGTGCACCTTCTAGCTGAAGGGATGGGAGCACTTACCGCATTGAAAATGATGGAAAGGATACCAGAGTGGATTCGAAGTGCAGCATTTCTAAGCCCGTGTATTGATTTGAAACAATATTTTTCTAGTGAAAAGAAAAATCGTGTTTTTTATAAAAAGCTTCAAAAGGAACTTGCTGAAAGCTATGAAGTTCCCGAGGAAAAAGTAGCTTCACACATTATTGAGCCATTTTCAATTAAAGATTTCCACAATACGATTCCATTGAAAATATGGCATTCGACAAATCGAACAGCATACCCTGTGTTAGAGCATAGCCGACCATATGAAGCACACCGTGAAGTAATCAATGCACCTATTTCTCTGTCCATCCACTTATTTGAAAAGCGATTCACTATCTATGATGCGATTGGCCGATTTTATCATATTCATGAAAAAAACCTATAGCTTCCTTCTCACTATTGAGGAGGAAGTTTTATTTTTCTTGTTTGTTTCTCGGACTACTAAACACTATTCTTGCATATTGTACACAGGAGGAGGGGTAGTGTGGAAAAATTAGCCGTCATTCATCCGTTAAGCTATATTGGCTATGGAGTGTGTCGTTATTTCGTTGAAAAAGGAGTGGAAGTAAATGCTTACTTCACATCTTCTGAGCTTTCAGAACGAGAAGAGTGGATGTTAATGGACTTTGAACGGAATGCTCTCTTTAGACGTGTCGAACAGGAGAGACAAGCTGAACAGCTACAAGGAAAATGTCTCATTTATTGTCTTGTTGATAATCCAGCGAGTCATAATGATGTGCAAAAGTGGTGGAGTAAATGTGCAAAAGCTCGCTCGAAATTTATCTTATTATCAAGTTATGAAGTGTTTGGGGATCATCAAAAGGTTGTTGATGAAGATACCCTACCTGAACCGACAAGTCAATTTGGTCAACAAATTCTTTCAATAGAAGAGGGTCTCCAATCGACAGAGGCATTAGAGTGGTTAATTATTCGTATTCCCAAGCTTATTGGTGAGTGGAATGATGAGCAAATGCTAAGGGAATCAAATGATGCTTTATATATTTTAGATGCCGCCCAAGGGATAAAGGAAATTATGGATAAATCATATTCTAATGAAGTCGTTCACTTAACAAATAGTCAGTTTGAAAATCGGCGGGCACTTTCCTTGAAATATACCTACTCACCAAACATCACAATAGACCAAGCCATAAAAAAACAAAAAGAACACATTAGAAAACAACAAAAACTTTTCTAATAAATGCTTATTCTTTAACAACTGAACCGTATTTTTCCTTTCCTTTATACTTTCAAAAAGGTAGAATACGATTAGACAAAGATCAGATGAGCATTGTTCGGTAAGGGGGAAGGGGAATGAAAGCTGTACAATCTTTTCTTGCAATAATTCTTATTGTAACGACAGTTCTTATAACGGGTTGTTCGCAAGCGCAGATGAATATAGATGCTCCAAAGGTTGGGCTACTAGTGCCTGAAACAATCAATGATCCTGTATGGGGAAGTAAAGGGTATAAAGGGCTTCTAAAAATTCAATCCGACTTAGGAGCGGAAGTATTTTATAAGGAAAATGTTGAAACAGTTGCGATGGCAGAAGAAGCGATTAAAGAATTTCAAGACAAAGGTGTCGAGCTTGTATTTGGGCATGGGAATGAATATGAGCCGATCTTTATGCAATTAGATAAGAAGTTTCCAGATCTTCATTTTGTATATTTTAATGGAACTGAAACATCTGATAACATTACAAGTGTCCAGTTCAATGCCTATGCGATGGGCTTCTTTGGCGGAATGGTTGCAGGAAAGATGACGAAGAGTGACCGTGTTGGGGTAATTGCAGCCTATGGATGGCAGCCAGAAGTTAAAGGATTTCGAGATGGCGCAGAATATGAAAATAAAGATGTTAACGTTTCGATCCATTATACCGAGAATTGGGATGATAAAGAGAACGCATTAAAACATCTAGATGAAATGCTCGTTGATGGAGTGGATGTTTTCTATCCTGCTGGGGATTTATATAATATTCCGGTCATTAAGCGTGTGAAAGAAGAAGGCTTATATGCGATTGGCTTTATTTCAGAGCAATCTGACCTTGGGGAAGCAACTGTACTGACAAGTACGGTACAGCATGTTAGTGATGTATATAAAATTCTTGCTGAAGATTATATGAAAGGTGAATTAAAATCAGGTGTTGTAACTCTGGACTTCCAAGAAGACGCTATTTCGATGGGAAAATTTAGTCCTGAGGTACCTAAATCTTATAAAGCTGAATTGAAACAACAAATTGAAAAATATCGAGAAACCGGTAAGCTTCCAAATGAAAATTGAAAAAAACTTGATTTTAAAAAAGAAGATTTAGTATTTTATAAGAGAAAGAAGTAGATAGCTGTTGATTAGAAAAATAATTGACAGTTGCGTATAATTATAAGAGTAAATAGGGGAATTTGAGGTGAAAATAATGAACCAACAAGATTTAAATATGAAGTTTATGCAAATTGCGATGAACCATTTACCAGAAGCAAAAGCGATGCTTGATCAAAAAGGGATCGAGGTAAATATGGAGAATTTACAGCCAATGCTAGAGATGCTCATGAAAGTAATGACAGAAGCATATGAGCTTGGCAGAGAAGAAGCAATTCAAGAAAAAGAGGAATAAATAGAGAAGAAGCAGAAAAGGAATAATGAACCCTTTTCTGCTTTTTTAATTATATAGGGGAAAAAGGATAGTAGGTGATGCATCAGTCGCTTGATTCAGAGTGATTTTTCATATAAAATTAGCACCAAGTCATAATAATTGATCATAATTATAAAAAGGAGTTGCTGACATGAATGCAGGTATTCTCGGGATGGGGCGTTATTTACCTGAACGTGTAGTGAAAAATGAAGAGCTTGAGCAAATGATGGAAACAAGTGATGAATGGATTCGAACTCGAACAGGGATCGCGGAAAGACGCATCGCTTCAGATGATATTGGTACAGCAGATATGGCTTTCTACGCGGCAGAAGAAGCCTTGAAAAATGCTAATATCAAAGCTGAAGAAATCGATATGATTTTAGTTGCAACCGTAACGCCTGATAATCCCTTTCCTGCAGCCGCTTGCTATGTCCAAGAACGATTAGGTGCATATCAAGCAGCAGCAATGGATTTAAGTGCAGCATGTGCTGGCTTTATGTATGGTATTGTTACTGCAAAGCAATTTATTGACACTGGTACATACAAAAACGTGCTTGTAATCGGCTCTGAGAAGCTTTCAAATATTGTGGATTGGAAAGATCGAAACACAGCTGTTTTATTTGGAGATGGAGCAGGGGCTGCTGTAGTTGGACCTGTTTCACACGGAAGAGGTATCCTTTCCTTTGAGCTAGGTGCAGATGGAAGAGGCGCAGATTTCTTGTATCAAGATGAGCATGTGATGATGAAAGGCAGAGAAGTATTTAAGTTTGCTGTTCGGCAAATGGGAGAGTCTGCAATAAGTGTTATCGAAAAAGCTGGCCTAACAAAAGAAGATGTTAATTTCTTAATTCCACATCAGGCAAACATTCGGATTATGGAAGCTGCGAGACAACGATTAGAACTACCAGAAGAAAAGATGGCTAAAACCGTAACAAAGTATGGAAATACCTCATCTTCCTCCATTCCGATTGGACTTGTAGAAGAACTTGAGAATGGTAAGATAAAGGATGACGATGTACTTGTAATGGTCGGATTTGGTGGCGGCTTAACATGGGGTGCGATTGTATTAAGATGGGGCAGGTAATTTCGTAAAACACCTTGAAGTAAATACATTAAAGAATAGATAACAAAGGAGCGTACAGATTATGGAAAAGAAACGTGTAGTTGTAACTGGTTTAGGGGCAGTGACATCACTTGGGCTTGATGTTGAAACAACTTGGAAGCGCATTATTAATGGGGAGTCAGGCATCGGAATGCTAACGAGAGTAAAAGCTGAAGATTTCCCTGCAAACGTAGCAGCAGAGGTTACAGATTTTGACCCGACAGCATACATGGACCGCAAAGAAGCTCGTAAAATAGACCGCTTTACGCAATTTGCAATGGCAGCATCTTTTGAAGCTGTTAAAGATGCAAACCTTGATATTAATGATGAGATTGCACCACGTACAGGTGTATGGATTGGTTCAGGAATTGGCGGAATGGAAACACATGAACAGCAATTTAAAATTTTCCAAGAAAAAGGCTATCGTCGAGTAAGTCCTTTCTTCGTACCAATGATGATTCCAGATATGGCCGCAGGACAAGTTTCCATCGCATTAGGTGCAAAAGGAATTAACTCTTGTACGGTTACGGCTTGTGCATCTGGAGCGAACTCAATTGGTGATGCCTTTAAGGTTATCCAGCGCGGGGATGCTGATGTGATGATTACAGGCGGTACAGAAGCGCCGATCACGTCTATGGCAGTGGCAGGCTTTAGTACAGCGCGTGCTTTGACTTTTAATGATGATCCAGCAAAAGCAAGCCGTCCATTTGATAAAAACCGTGACGGATTTGTAATGGGTGAAGGCGCAGGAATCATTGTTCTTGAATCATTAGAACACGCACAAAAACGCGGTGCGAAAATTTATGCTGAAATTGTTGGATACGGGGCTACAGGTGATGCTTATCATATTACAGCACCAGCTCCAGGTGGTGAAGGCGGCGTTCGTGCGATGAAGCAAGCGATTGAAGATGCAGGCCTTTCTCCTGAAAACATTGATTATATGAATGCTCACGGTACAAGTACGGAATATAACGATAAATATGAAACAATGGCTGTTAAAGAAGTGTTTGGTTCATATGCAGAAAAACTTGCGATTAGCTCAACAAAATCAATGACAGGCCACTTACTTGGTGCTGCAGGCGGTATTGAGGCGATTTTCTCTGTAAAAGCTATTACAGATTCAATTCTTCCGCCAACAATTAACTACGAAACACCAGATCCTGATTGCGATCTTGATTACGTGCCAAATGAAGCGCGTCAGAAAGAAGTAAATGCTGTTCTTAGTAACTCCCTTGGCTTCGGTGGCCACAACGCTACACTTGTCTTTAAGAAGTTTATGGACTAAATTAAAAAAACCGCTTCTCCATATTTAGGAAGCGGTTTTTTGCATATTTAGCTATTTGATTCGCTGTCTTCGTCATCTTTTTTGGCAGCTGTTTTTTCATCTGTTTTATCGTCATTGAAGAACTCTTGAAGTGCTTCTGCGTTTTGTTCTTTATCTAGTGTAAGCACTGAACCTGCATGTCCTACGTATGAATCCCCGAATGAGCCATCCACTGGGACACGCATTGTGTCAATGTTTTCTGGTGTATTTAAGAAAAAGTCTTTTCCAAGACCTAGCATTGCAGTCTTAGAGATGTTTGTTTCAATGTATGGGTCAATCATTCCGAGCATTCTTGGTAACTTCAATGCTCCTTTTACACTAACAATCTCATCTTTTACAGCTTGAATGACTTGCTGTTGACGTCGAACGCGACCGAAGTCACTTTCTGCATCATGACGGAAGCGAGCATAGTGAAGGAGTTGTTCGCCGTCTAGCTTTTGTTCACCTTCTTTAAGGTCAATGAACAAGCCGCCAGCACGGTCTGTATATTGCATATCTTTCTCGACGTCAATTTTAACCCCTTTAGGAGCGACTTCATCTACGATTTCTGTAAAACCATCGAAATTAACCATCGCATAATATTCAGTGTCGATTCCGAAGTTTTCTTTTATCGTTTGGCGAACAAGCTCAGGTCCGCCCATTGGTAAGGCTGCATTGATTTTATTTTGGCCATGTCCTGGAATTGAAACATAGCTATCGCGCATGATTGAAGCAATCTTCGCTTTGTTTGTTTTTGGATCGTATTGGGCAATCATGATTGTGTCTGTTCGTCCTTTGGCATCTCCTTTACCGTCTGCGCCAAGTAAAAGAATGTTCACTTTACCCATGTTATTAACTGCCCCGTTAAATTCTTCAAGATCTTCTTTATCTGTGCCCCCCGGCAACAGACTGCCATTTTCTGCAGCAAGGTTCTGCCCTGCTTGGAATTCATAAACGCCGTAACCAAGTACTACTGCAAATAACAGGAGAAAAAAGAAGAGGACTTTTGACTTCTTTTTCTTCTTGCGTACTTTACGACGCACAATTCTCGATGATGACATAGTGTTTGTTCACCCTCTCTAACGTCCCAAAACTAATTTACCGTTATTTTTTTATTTCGTAAAGTAAATTCTAAAAATCTATTAAATTTTTGCTCGACACCTCTTTACATTCATAACATACATTATAGATGGAGAAGGGGTGTGATACAATGTCTGTCCAACAAACAGACCGCTGGTTGACGGAATATGTGAAGCAAAAATCACGTCGTAGGAATCTGTACGATCTCCACCGTAAGTTTCTCTGTGAACGAATTACTTGTTGCTTTCATGATGCACATCCAGAAGAAATTCAGAACCATCTTATTCAGCATGGAATGTTTTCCCCCGCAGAGAATATCGACAAAAATCTACAAAAATTAATCGAAAAAAAATGCTGGAGAATAATCCAGGATGAATACTACCAGCTTCAAACCAAATGGAATGGTCCAGATGTGCAAATTTACATTTATCCATCTGCTCAAAATGTTCGCCTTCTTCGTAAATTTTTTAAGGGTAAAAGCGGGTTGGCATATCCTGATGGTTTGTTCCTGTTTGTCTCTCCGACAAATAGTGAAGCTGAATGGCGTGCCTTGCTGACACATGAGTATCATCATGTTTACTATATGAATAAAAAAGGGCATGAACTAACATTGCGCGATGTGATCCTAATGGAAGGAATGGCTGAATATGCAGTACGAGAACGACACGGAGAAGATTATTTAGCACCGTGGACTTCACTTTATAAGAAGGAAGATGCACAGCGCATATGGAAGCAGTATTTAGAGAAATTTCAAGAGCTAGCCCCAGACCATCCATCCTTTAGAAAGCTCCTGTATGGAGGAGAAGGTGTGCCGCGTTGGGCTGGGTATTTTGTAGGTTATCATCTTGTTTCAAGCTATGTATCAAATAAGAAAATGAGTGCCGATAAATTGATTGAAATTCCAGCTGAACGGTTTTTACAAAACAAAGAATGGGTATAAAGAACGTAATAAATTGAATTGTTCGGCTGCAAACTTAAGGCATAGCGGTAAGCCTGTAAATCTTGCCGCTGCTTGTTTTTCACTACTATTCATTATCCAAAACGCATACTGTTTCTTCTGCTTCATAGAATGAATAAAAAGTGGACAGGCAGGGGAAGAAAATGCTTACCAAAAATATGGAAGTAGTAGACATGCTTGTTGTGAATAGCCAATGATATTTCGGTTGTTTCTTTATAGTATTGGTTTTGGATTAGCAGTAACAGGCGGGATAAGCATCATCGCCTATCTAAACCTGTTGACAATCGGCCACGACTTTACGGAATATTTGCTCTTTCTTACTAGGAAATTTGAATGTTATTTACTCCCGATCGGCCTTATTTGTATTTGGTTAAGTATCTATTGGCCATTAAAGGAAAAGTAAATTCAAAACATTTCTTTAAGTGGAATAAATTGTGTTAAAGCGGACATACTTAAGGATACATACTGATGAAGTGAGGGGAATGAGCATGTTATATCTACATGACGTATGGGTCAACTGGTTTGAAGGCGAAGAGAACGGCTATAACGTCTGTCCGTTCCACGAATGGCGTAAAACCGATTCCGTCGAACTTCTTGATCGAGTACCTCTTCTAAAAGTACATACACCATTATATCATTATATCGAAAACGATTTATCAGAATTACCAAAGAAGCTGCTTGAGGACATCTATCAAAAGAGTTTTGCGAGAAGAAATCATGAACGTGTACAGCTTGAATATTGCTTTGTAATCACAGATGGTACAGGTATTCTTGCAGTCGATACAATTGGTTACACACTGCCTATTCGAAAAAGCCGCCTAATCCCACGACAAGAGCAGGTTGTATACGAAATGATTGAAAATGAAGAGTATGTGGAGTATTCGTTTACAGAAGATGAGTTTATGAAGGAATATCACATTCTTTCACCAGAGCCCGTTCTTATGAAAGGACTTACTCGTAAAGAAAGACAGTTGAAGCAACTGCTATTTATGGCGCTTGATCAATTGAAAACAACTCAAAACCCAGCACAAATTCGCTACTGGTACACAGAATGGAATCCAGAGAAATACGATGAAATTCAAGCATTGAGCTTCCATGATATTTGGGTGCGCATGTATCAAGAAATGAAAAAAGGCTGGACAGACCGCCACGAATTAATTTGTGAGGGGTTAATAAAAGGGCAGCCATTCTTTGAAAAGCTATGGGAAATTGAACAAGGTCAAACAGTGAATTAATACAAAAAGGCAACCGTTATGGCTGCCTTTTTTTGTTGTGGAGAGTGTGGTTCAACCGAGCTTGTCGCTTTTATCGTCTTTTTCTCCCTAGACCTACAGCGTTCATTGCTTTACGCAGTGTGCGTGAGGCTGTACGGTTCGCTTTCTCCGCACCATGGTCTAAGATTTCATCGAGCTTATCTGATTCCATTAAGTTGTAGTACTTTTCTTGGATTGGTTTTAAGACATTGATAACAGCCTGTGCTGTATCTGCTTTGAAATCCCCGTATCCCTTGTTCGCGTAAGCTTCTTCAAGCTCTTCAATTGAACGGTTGGCGCAAATTGAATAAATGGTAAGCAAGTTTGAAATTCCCGGTTTATTTTCTTTGTCAAAACGGACAATTCCATCTGAGTCTGTAACTGCGCTTTTAATTTTCTTTTCGATTTTTTTCTCATCATCAAGCATAGAGATAAATGATTTTTGGTTATCATCTGACTTACTCATTTTTCTCGTTGGGTCTGTAAGAGACATAATGCGTGCGCCAACTTTTGGAATTTCGACTTCTGGGATTGTAAATACTTCAAGGTTACGGTTATTAAAGCGTTCTGCTAAGTTACGCGTTAACTCAAGGTGCTGTTTTTGGTCATCTCCGACAGGTACGACATCGGTATTATATAGAAGGATATCAGCTGCCATTAGTGGTGGATACGTTAACAAACCAGCTGAAACGCCTGCTTCTTGTTTTTGAGATTTATCTTTAAATTGTGTCATTCTTTCTAATTCGCCAATATAGCTTGTGCATTGTAAGATCCATCCGAGTTGTGCATGTGCCGGCACTTCCGATTGGATGAAAAGCGTCGACTTTTCTGGATCAATACCTGACGCTAAATATAATGCAGCAAGAGATCGGATGTTTTGACGAAGCTTTAAACGGTCTTGTGGAACGGTAATCGCATGTTGGTCAACAATACAGAAGTAGCATTCATTTCCTTCCTGCATATGAACAAAGTTTTTCATTGCCCCAAGGTAGTTCCCAAGCGTTAGTGTTCCACTTGGCTGGATACCGGAAAAAATCCTTTTCATTTCTTGTCACACTCCATTTAAATAGTTTTTTGCATATAAAAAGGCCCATTCATCCCCATAAAAAATAGGGACGAATGGACCGTGGTGCCACCCTAATTATCCTTGAATGACTCAAGGATCACTTACCCAGTACAAAATTATACTGTGCCCAGGATATCGCGCGGGCTGTCACGCCAAAGCCTACTAATGAATAGTCACGTTCAGTTTGGATGCTCGAAAGTCCATTCAATTTCGTTCGACTGCTTGTTTTCACCAACCACAAGCTCTCTATAAGTGAGACGAAATTTACTACTCTTTCTCATCGCATATTGTTCGAATCATATTTTGACCTCTATATTATAGCGAAAACAAGTAAGATGTTCAAATTGTTACAGAACTTGATTGAGGGTTTAAGTTTGAAAACTAATATTGCTGAATTCGCATACTTAATTTCGAATTTCGGAATACTATATTTTATAATATCATTACATGTAAGCGTTTTATTTTGCGTGAGAAAGACTAACATCTTGAAATTTTTTGTTGAAAATAACGGAATTATGTGTGTATAATGAAATCAGTTAATTTTGTTAAAGATTCGTTAACAAATCATTAACTTTTTACGTTAATCGCAGGGGAATGATCGGATTGCTTAAATTAGACCAAACAGATTTACGAATTTTGCAATCGTTGCAAGCGGATGGACGTAGACCATATACAGATATTGCTAAGCAATATGGGATAAGCGAAGGGAAGGTTCGCTTTCGGATTAACCGTATGATTGAAAACGGTGTGTTTGAATTTGTAATTCACACAAATCCAAACAAAATTGGTCTACATGTTCAAGCAATCATCGGAATTGTTACGAAAATCGGATTTCGTGACAAAGTAGCTATGGATTTGGCTAAGTTTAAGGAAGTTCGATTTGTGGGCGCATTCGCAGGAAAGTATGACATTATGATTCAAGCATATTTTACAAGCAATGAAAAACTCGTTGAATTTACAGACTTATACTTGTCAAAGGTAGAGGGAATTGAAAAATCAGATGTTTTCTTAGAGTTAAAAGATTACAAAGATTCATTCTCATACATTGACTTGGCAAGTGAGCAGCAATAATTTTTTTATAATTCAAAATGTCAGAATCTTAATGCTTGTCATTCGATTGTGCATTGAAGAAAAACGGTCACAAGTTGGACAACCTTTAAGGAGGTGATAGGCCGGTAGCAGCAGGAACAACGCAATACTTAGCTTTTATGAACGATTAATAAATTTATCAAAGGGGGAAAAGGTGCATGAAGAAAAGATTATCATTTTTGTTTAGCCTATTGCTTGTCTTTTCATTAGTGCTTTCCGCATGTTCTGGCGGTGGCGGTAATGAAGGCGGTGGAGATGAAGGAAACGCTGGTGAAGGTGGCGGTGAAGCACCTGAGCAAGTTTTCAAAGCTAACATTGTTACTGAGCCGTTCTCACTAAATCCGAGCTTGGCAAATGACTCAACTTCAGGCTCTGTATTATTACAAACATTTGAGGGCTTAACACGCATTAATAATGAGGGTGAACCTGAAAATGCAATGGCTTCTGAAATTCAAAAGTCAGATGACTTAAAAACTTACACTTTCACAATTCGTGAAGATGCAAAATGGTCTAACGGTGACCCTGTTACTGCACAAGATTTCGAATTTGCTTGGAAATGGGCTCTAGACCCAGCAAATGATGCACAATATGCATACCAACTTTACTACCTTACAAATGCTGAAGCAGCAAACAAAGGTGAAGTTTCTACTGATGAAGTTGGTGTAACTGCAGTTGATGAAAAGACATTAAAAGTTGAGTTGAATAACCCAACTCCTTATTTCCTTGAACTAACTGCTTTCTATACTTATTTCCCAGTTAACAGCAAAATTGCTCAAGAAAATGACAAATGGTACACAGATGCTGGTGAGCTTTACACTTCTAACGGTCCTTTCAAAATGGTTGAGTGGGAGCATAACAATAAAATCACTCTAGAACCAAATGAAAACTATTGGGATAAAGATGCTGTTAAGTTAGAGCGTATCGAATTGGCGATGATTAACGACTTTAATACTGAGCTTAATATGTTCCAAAACGGTGAGCTTAACTGGGCTGGACAACCATTAGGTGAAATTCCAGTTGAAGCAATTCCACAATTAAAGCAAGAAGACAAATTAAATGTTGAACCTATTGCAGGTACTTACTGGTACAAGTTCCACACTGAGAAAGAGCCATTTAACAATGTGAATATCCGTAAAGCATTTGCTTATGCAATTGACCGTAATGCAATCGTAGAGAACATTACAAAAGCTGGTCAAATTCCAGCGATGGCAGCAGTGCCACCAACAATGTTCCCTGAAAATGAAAAAGGTTACTTCGAAGATGCGAATTTTGAAGAAGCTAAAAAGTTACTAGAAAAAGGTATGGAAGAGCTTGGCTATAACAGCGTAGAAGATTTCCCAGAAATTAGTCTTTCATATAACACAAACGAAGCACATGCAAAGATTGCACAAGCAATCCAAGATATGTGGAAGAAAAATCTTGGTGTAGAAGTTACACTTGACAACGCTGAGTGGGCTGTTTACATTGAGAAGCTTCACCAAGGAGATTATCAAATTGGTCGTATGGGTTGGTTAGGTGACTTTAACGATCCTATGAACTTCCTTGAATTGTTTAAAGAAAAAGGTGGAAACAACGATACACGCTGGCACGATGAAAAGTTTGCTTCTTTACTAGAGCAATCTCAAACAGAAACAGATGCTGAAAAACGTAAAGAAATGTTAAAGCAAGCTGAAGAAATTTTTATGGAAGCAATGCCAGTTGCGCCTATCTATTTCTATACTAACCCTTGGGTACAAGATGAAAACCTTAAAGGTGTAGTAATTTCAGGTCTTGGTGATATTCAGCTTAAGTGGGCTTATTTCGAATAAGTCGATGACCACCTGTAAGGTATATGGGGAGTCTCCTCATATACCTTATATTCTGCATAAAAGCAGTTTGTTATAAATTGGAGGTGTATCCAACGTGTTAAAGTATATCGGCAAGCGGCTGTTATATATGCTGCTGACGCTTTGGTTAATCGTTTCTGTTACCTTTTTCTTAATGCGCGCAGCGCCCGGCACACCATTTACAGGGGAAAAAGAGTTGCCGCCAGCAATTCAAGCTAATTTAGAAGCTTACTATGGCTTAGATAAGCCTTGGTATATGCAATATGTAGATTATCTTGTTTCTGTTGCACAATGGGATTTCGGTCCATCATTTAAGTATAAAGGACAATCAGTTAATGATTTAATTAGTGATGGTTTCCCAGTTTCATTCATTCTAGGTATGGAATCTATCCTACTAGCATTAGCGCTAGGTGTATTACTAGGTGTTATTGCAGCACTACGTCATAATAAATGGCAAGATTATTCCGCGATGATAATCGCTGTACTTGGCATCTCGGTACCAAGCTTTATTATGGCCTCGGCATTACAGTATTTCTTAGCAATTAAAATGGATATTTTTCCTGTTGCACGGTGGGGGACATTTATGCATACGGTTCTACCCGCACTTGCACTTGCCTCAACACCGATGGCATTTATCGCACGTTTAACTCGTTCAAGTATGCTTGAAGTTTTAAGCAATGATTACATTAAGACTGCAAAAGCAAAAGGTTTGAATTCTTCCGAAATAACAATACGACATACAATTCGTAACGCAATGATGCCTGTTGTCTCATATATGGGACCATTAATTTCCGCAATCCTAACAGGTAGTTTCGTTATTGAAAAGATCTTTGGTATTCCAGGACTTGGGATGCACTTTGTAACAAGTATTACAAACCGTGACTACTCCGTCATCATGGGAGTAACGGTATTCTTTAGTGTACTTTTACTAGTATCCATCCTTCTTGTCGATATTGCATACAGCTTGATTGATCCGCGTATCAAGTTAGCGGATAAGAAGGGAGAGTAAACGATGCAACAATTACCTAAAGAGCTGTTCGAACAAGTCGGTACAAATACATCTGATTCCGAAAAGATATCTCGTCCAAGTATTTCCTTCTGGAAAGACGTTTGGATGCGATTTAAACAAAATAAATTAGCAATGTCAGGGATTATCTTAACTGCACTATTAGCATTTATGGCGATTTTTGGACCATATATGACGCCTTATGATTATGCAACAAATGATTTGATTAACTCGAATCAACCACCATCTGGAGACCATTGGTTTGGCACAGATGACCTTGGTCGTGACGTGTTTACGCGTGTGTGGATCGGAGCACGAATCTCACTATTTATTGGACTAGCTGCTGCTACAATTGATTTGTTTATTGGCGTTATCTGGGGTGGACTGAGTGGTTACTTAGGCGGCCGTACAGATGAGTATATGATGCGTTTTGCTGATATTCTTTGGGCAGTACCATACTTACTATTAGTTATTCTATTAATGGTTGTATTTGAACCAGGTTTGGGCACAATGATTGCTGCAATGACCATTACCGGTTGGATTAACATGGCCCGGATTGTTCGTGGACAAGTTCTTCAATTGAAAAACCAAGAATATGTAATGGCTGCTCAGACATTAGGTGCAAGTACAAAACGTATTATGGCAAAGCATTTAATCCCGAACACAATGGGACCAATCTTAATTACGATGACACTGACGGTTCCAAATGCAATCTTTACAGAGGCGTTCTTAAGCTACTTAGGTCTTGGTGTACCAGCGCCGCTAGCGAGTTGGGGAACGATGGCGAGTGAAGGTGTGCCCGCATTACAATACTATCCTTGGCGCTTATTCTTCCCGGCAACATTTATCTGTTTAACCATCTTCGCATTTAACGTAATCGGTGACGGTCTGCGTGACGCGCTGGATCCGCGACTTCGTAAGTAGAAGGAGTGTAAAGACAAATGGAAAAAGTTTTAGAAGTAAAGGACCTGAAAATCTCATTCCATACGTTTGCAGGTGAAGTGCAAGCGGTTCGTGGTGTGAACTTTCACGTAAATGAAGGGGAAACATTAGCAATTGTTGGGGAATCGGGTTCAGGTAAGAGTGTAACCACTCAATCAATTATGCGCTTAATTCCAATGCCCCCAGGTGAAATTAAAGACGGCGAAATCTTATTCCAAGGTGATGACCTTGTAAAGAAGACAAATGCCCAAATGGAAAAGGTGCGCGGTAAAGATATCGCGGTTATCTTCCAGGATCCAATGACTGCATTGAATCCAACAATGAAAGTCGGAAGACAAATCATGGAAGGGATGATGAAGCACCGCAAAGTTTCTCAGTCAGAAGCGAAGAAACGTGCAATTGAGCTGTTGAACCTTGTTGGTATCCCTTATCCTGAAAAACGTGTCGATCAATATCCACATGAATTTTCTGGTGGTATGAGACAGCGTGCAATGATTGCGGTAGCATTATCCTCTGATCCTAAGCTATTGATTGCCGATGAACCGACAACGGCACTTGATGTAACAATTCAAGCGCAAATTTTAGAGTTATTGAAGGATATTCAGAAGAAAACGAATACGTCCATTATCTTCATTACCCATGACCTTGGCGTCGTAGCAAATGTAGCAGATCGTGTTGCTGTTATGTATGGTGGGAAGATTGTTGAAACAGGAACAGTAGATGAAGTGTTCTACAATCCTAAACATCCTTATACGTGGGGACTTCTTGCTTCAATGCCGAGCTTGGATACAGATGATGGAAAGCTTCAGGCTATTCCTGGCTCTCCGCCTGATTTAACAAATCCTCCAAAAGGTGATGCATTTGCAGCGCGTAATCCGTACGCCATGAAGATCGACTTTGAAATGGAGCCACCTATGTTTAAAGTGAGTGAAACTCATTATGCGGCTACATGGCTTTTACATGAGAATGCACCAAAGGTAGAGCCTCCAGAGATTGTGAAGAAGCGTATGGAGCATTTCAAGGAAAAGGCTGGTGAGCGATAATGGCCCAGAACCAAGACGTACTACTGGAAATTAAAGAATTGAAGCAGTACTTCGGCAAAGGTGATCAAGTCGTTAAAGCTGTAGATGGTCTGACGTTTAACATCTTTCGTGGCGAAACATTAGGTCTAGTAGGCGAATCTGGTTGTGGTAAATCTACAACAGGTCGTACGATTATTCGCTTATATGACGCCACAGGCGGTGAAGTTTTTTTCAATGGTGAAAATGTGCACGGTAAAAAATCGAAGCAAGAGTTGAAGAAATTCAACCGTAAGATGCAAATGATTTTTCAGGATCCGTATGCATCTTTGAATCCTCGTATGACAGTCGCCGACATTATTGCCGAAGGAATTGATATTCACGGTCTTGCAAAAGGTAAAAAAGACCGTATGGAAAAGGTCTATGAATTGCTTGAAACAGTTGGATTGAACAGAGAGCACGCGAACCGCTATCCACATGAATTCTCAGGTGGTCAGCGTCAGCGTATCGGGATTGCACGTGCTCTTGCAGTTGAACCAGAATTTATTATTGCTGATGAACCGATCTCAGCACTTGATGTATCGATTCAAGCGCAAGTTGTTAATCTGATGAAAAAATTGCAGCAAGAAAAGAACCTAACTTATTTGTTTATTGCGCATGACTTATCAATGGTAAAATATATTAGTGACCGTATTGGTGTAATGTACTTCGGGAAATTAGTCGAGCTTGCAAACAGTGAGGACTTGTATAAGAACCCATTCCATCCATATACAAAGTCACTGTTGTCAGCTATCCCGCTTCCTGACCCGGATTACGAGCGAAACCGTAAGCGTGTCACATATGATGTTGAGAAGCATCGCAAAGAAATGAATGGTGAAGAAGCTGAATTCCGAGAAGTGAGCCCAGGGCATTGGGTATCATGCACAGAATCAGAATTCGAGAGCTACAAAAGAGAATTAAAGCAATAATTTAAAAAGCTCATCTGTTAAGTAGATGGGCTTTTTTGCTTTTTTAAAAATGAAGAGAATCTTATATTACCTTCATTCATTGCACTTTCTACACAATTTAGAAAATTCCTTCTTTTTAAGGAGGAAAATTTGTGTGTTAGTATCCAGTGAATGTGGAAATGCACACTAAATTCTGAACGTCCAATATAATCCAATATAAGGTGAAAAGAAAATTTTTTCAGCTATAAAGTACGGATAACTAGACTAAAGTGCTCATAAATATATAACAAAAGTTGTTATCAATGGAGCAAATATGAATTTTTGCTTTTTTTGGTCGAAAAATGTCTTATAATGAGAAGAGAAACTAAAAAAGATGGGAGACAGGCGAAATGGGGAAACATCGTACTACTTACATCATGTTCATCTTCTCTGCCTTCATTGCACTTTTAATCGCTGGCGTACCCTCGGTTAATGCTGCAGATGATAAAGGGATGCCTGCTGCAGTGCACAGTAAGAAGCAATCCAAAATTACAGTGCGTGATGTTCCAGAATCAATGAAACGCTTTAAATACGATTCTGGGCTTAGTTTTGAGTATCCAGATGCTGTTCGTGGCGCTTATTTAACAGGACACACTGCAGGTGGATACAAGACGTACATGGATTATAAGAATGGCGAACGTGAGACGTTAACAACACCAGGAAGAAAGTTTGGACATATTGTCGAGAAAACTGAGAAAACGGATTTGAATGCAGTTGTCATCGATATTAAAGATGACTGGGGGAACATTACATATGTTCCGCCAAAGGATTCACCACTTCATAAGTACGGAAAGCCTTATATTAATGAGCCGCGTAAGATGCTTGAGTATCTTGAGAAGAAAAAGATTTATCCAATTGCGCGTATCGTTGTTTTTAAGGATTCTGTGTGGCCGAAAGAGCGCCCAGACCTTTCTTTCCGTAAGAATGGTCAAGTGTGGACAAACGGCCGTGGAGAATCATTTGTAAACCCATTCTTAGCAGAAGTTTGGGAGCACAATGTTCAAGTAGCAAAAGAAGCAGCAAAGCTCGGATTTAAAGAGATTCAGTTTGATTATGTTCGCTTCCCAGAAGGCTTTGAAAAACGCGATGATACACTAGAGTATTCAATGGGAGAATACAAAGAAGTGGACATGAATAATGTACAAAAGCGTGTAAAAGCGGTAACAGATTTTGTTGCATTTGCTGAAAAAGAGCTCGACCAATACGATGTTGATGTATCAGTTGATATCTTTGGCTATACAGCAACATTGCCAGAGGCTCCAGGGATTGGCCAAAATTTCACGAAGATTTCACAGCATGTTGATGTCATTTCTTCAATGATTTATCCAAGTCACTGGACATCATACTTTAATATCGCAAAGCCTGATCTTGAGCCGTATCGACTTGTGTCAGAGTATGCGAAGGTTGAAAACAAAAAGCTTGCTGAATTAGAAAATCCGCCTACATCAAGACCGTGGATTCAAGACTTCACAGCTTCTTATCTAGGTTCTGGCAACTATCGAGTATATGGTAAAGCAGAAGTAGAAGCCCAGATCCGTGCCTTAAATGAGCAAGGGATAAAAGAATATTTACTATGGAATGCAGCGAACAACTATACAGAAAATGTGGATTATACACCACAATAACAGAAAGAGCCCTCTCGCCGATTCGAGAGGGCTCTTTTCATTTATTTTTGGCTTCCGCCAACAGCGTTCCAGCCTGTTTGTGTTTTATCAGATTGGTCGACATTTTCATTTTGCTTACCACGCCCAAAAATTTTAAGGCCAATCGTGCTCGAAATGACACCAACTGTGGCTGTAATACCAACAATTAATAATGCTAGTAATGTAAAGTCAAATAACATACTGCCCATATGTATCCCCCTTATAATGAAATCGCTTTCGAAAACACAAATGAGATTCCAAAAAACGTTACTTCTCTCTTCATTGTATGCCATGATTAGCAGAAAGAAAAGAGGGTTAAGCTATTTATTATCATCTCCGCTCATTGGCAGGAGCTTTATCTAAGTAATGCTTTGCAGGGGTAGGAAATTACGAATAATTCCGACAATATTAAAGGAAATCGACGCATTTAGATGAGTTAATGGGCTGTTTGGGGTCAAGCGGTTGAGGGTATTTACAATACTGGTTAAAGCATCTTAACGCCGTTTTATTGGTAATGACTCACTGTGATATAATTTTCACAGACAATAATTAACAAGGAGTAGATCAATGAACTGGTACGAAAAGTTAAATCAATATTTCCCTGTAGAGGAAATGAAATCCCGCGAACACATGGAAGCTCTGCTAAAGGACAAAGGTGACATCTACTATAAGGATGAAGGACCGAAACACGTAATGATGTACGTAGAAACAGATGACTTCTTATTCGTGGATTACGTTTTCGTATCCAAGAATGCACGAGGAGAAGGACTAGGACATAAGCTTATCCAAAAGCTAAAAGCAAAAGGAAAGCCAATTATTCTAGAGGTTGAACCGATTGACTATGAAGACAGTGATTCTGGTAAGCGTTTGCGCTTTTATAAGCGGGAAGGCTTCAGACATGCAAGATCGATTGGTTATCGACGTCGTTCACTTGCAACGAATGAAGTAAATCAATTGGAGATTTTGTACTGGTCGCCAGGAGATGAACCAGAAGAAGTGATCGAAAAACGCATTTACGAAGGCATGAAACGGACATATGAATTAATTCACACGTACAAGGATGAAGAATTCTACGGCAGATCCTATCAAACTGTAGATGAAGTTCTTACCTATGACCGAAATGAAAATGATGAGACCGAAAATATTTTAGCAAATATTTAAATGAGAAAAGCCTCCTTCGCTAAAAGAAGGGGGCTTTTAAAGTTCAAAACATGCATGTAATCACACAATTTCAAAAAATAATAAAATTTTTTCTCAATTTGCGAAACTTTTTCTCAGTTATATACGTATATACTAATGAAAAGTTTTTTAGGAAAAAAGCTAAAAAAGGTTTAATGTGAGGGATATTGAGGGAAAAGGAAATACAACGAACAATGTCGAAGTATTGTAGTGCTTATGTAAATTTTGAAAATGTATATCATTCTTAGTGGTTTTATTGTATAATCATTGTTGAATACCTCTTATTAATTAAAAATAATTTTAAAGTAATAAGTCATTCAACATATATATCGATTTTTGGAAGGAGTGAATGTGTGATGGTTACGTTGTATTCATCACCAAGCTGCACATCTTGCCGTAAAGCGAGGGCATGGCTTGAAGAGCATGAGATTCCGTTTGCAGAAAGAAATATTTTTTCAGAGCCGCTTACAATCGATGAAGCAAAAGAAATTTTGCGTATGACAGAGAATGGGACAGACGAGATTATTTCTACACGCTCAAAGATTTTTCAACAGTTGGATGTGAATCTGGAAAACATGCCGCTTCAAGATTTATTTGAGCTGATTAGTGAGAATCCAGGTTTGTTACGTCGCCCAATCTTACTTGATGAGAAGCGTCTTCAGGTCGGTTACAATGAAGATGAAATCCGCCGTTTCTTGCCTCGTAGAGTACGTACATTCCAATTAAGAGAAGCACAGAAGTTAGTTAATTAATAATAACAACATGAACAGGCAACAGCTTTCGGCCGAAAAAGAAAAAACTTCTACACAGGGTGTAGAAGTTTTTTTACACTTTTTTGTGCTTGCTTGATTGATGGAACTTTTATAGAAAGTTCGAAATATTCCTTGACGATGCGCAAGAAAGTTGTATAACATGAAAAAAACATGCATACTGCTTGCAGATTCACATAATCTTCAATATAGTAAATGCTTTTAGCCTTTGTCAAATGTATGATAAATGACCATTTTAGTAATTATGGGCGCTTTTCATTTCCATTCTGTTGCTTTTTATCATAAAATATAAGTACAAGGTTCCTCTTAGGGACTGATGAGCATTATGCTCAGGGGGTAAGGAGTTTGTCCCTTCAACAATACAATATTAGAAGGGAGAGTGTATTCGATGGAAATCGAACGAATAAATGAAAACACCGTGAAATTTTATGTCACATATGGCGATATAGAAGACCGCGGATTTGATCGAGAAGAGATCTGGTATAATCGTGAACGCAGTGAGGAATTATTTTGGGATATGATGGATGAAGTGCATCATAAAGAAGAGTTTCCAGTGGAAGGCCCCCTTTGGATTCAAGTACAAGCACTGGAAAAAGGTCTTGAAGTGATTGTCACAAGAGCGCAGCTTTCAAAAGACGGTCAGAAATTAGAACTACCAATCTCTGAAGAAAAGCAAAATGAACTGCCTGTAGATGAGCAAATTGAATCGATGCTTGACCAGCAATTCCGTTCAGGTAATAACGAGGATTCTGAAGAGGATGAAGTGGAAGAACTAGAAGAAGAGCAATTACGATTTGTAATTGGGTTTAGAGACTTCGAAGACATCATTTCGCTTGCTCACAATTTTAAAGTAGAAGGTATGTTCCAACAGCTGTACTATTTTGAAAATCGTTACTATTTATATATAGGATTCACAGATGAGCGTTATAGTGAAGAACAGCAAGATAATTTGCTTAGCCAAGTCCTTGAATACGGATATGAAGCACGAATTACCATCCATCGAATTCAAGAATACGGCAAAGAAATTATGGTGGATGAAGCTTTAGAACAAATTCGCAAGCATTTTCCACTTCATGTATAAGCCGGTTTCACTTTGTTGAAATCGGCTTATTTTTACGTATAAGCGGGTATGAATAGAAGAGGACATTTAATTTTGATGAACTAGTAATCATTCTAGAATTTATGCAGAGTGTAAGGAGCTTTCAAATGAAAAAGGGATTACAAGTGCTGGTGTTTATCGTCGGCATAGCCGTTATCATGTACTTTACAAATGATTATTGGGGAAACCAGCTTCTTGGTTGGTTAAGTCTTCTCGCTTCCTTATCAGCGGTTTTTATTGGAGCTATTATATTCCTTGAAAACCGCCATCCAACAAAGACGTTAACATGGCTGGTTGTACTCGCGGTATTCCCGGTGCTTGGTTTCTTCTTCTATTTAATTTTTGGACAAAGTTACCGAAAGAAACGAACTTATCAGCGGAAAGCTTGGCTTGATGAGCAGGCTTTCGCAAAAATTGAAGGAAACAGGCAAATAAATGAACGTGATATTGAACAAATGGGCGGGCACCAAAAGTTGCTCTTCAAACTCGCTCATCGGCTTGGAAAGAGTCCAATTTCTTTTGCAAGTGAGACGAAGGTTCTTACAGATGGAGAAGAGAAGTTCGAAGAGTTGAAAAAGTGGTTAAAGCGAGCAAGACATCATATTCACTTGGAATATTATATTGTTCGTAACGATGATATTGGTAAAGAATTAAAAGATATTCTAATTGAGCGTGCTCAAAAAGGTGTTGAAGTTCGCTTTCTCTATGATGCGGTTGGTTCATGGCAGTTATCAAGAAGTTATATTCACGAACTGAGAGAAAATGGAGTTGAGGTTGTTCCGTTTTCACCTGTTAAGATTCCGCTTCTTAATAGTCGTATCAATTTCAGAAATCATCGCAAAATTGTTGTCATTGATGGGAATGTAGGCTTTGTCGGAGGAATTAATGTTGGGGACGAATATTTAGGAAGAGATGAATATTTCGGGCATTGGCGTGATACACATCTCTTTGTAAAAGGCGAGGGTGTTCGGAGCTTACAGCTTATTTTTCTACAAGATTGGTATTATATGACTGGAAAGCCATTGCTGACACCTAATTATTTATCACCTGATTTGGTGCATGAAGAAAACCTTGGCGGCGTCCAAATGCTTGCAGGTGGGCCGGACAATGATTTTGATGTTATAAAAAACGTTTATTTTTCGATGATTATTTCAGCAAAAGAGTCGATCTGGATTGCAACACCGTATTTCATTCCTGATGAAGATATTTTATCAGCTTTAAGGATTGCAGCCTTAAGCGGTGTGGACGTTCGTATTCTAATGCCGAGTCGTCCTGACAAGCGAATTGTCTTTCATGCTTCCCGCTCCTACTTTCCTGAATTACTTGAAGCTGGGGCAAGAATTTATGAATATGAGCGTGGGTTTCTGCACAGTAAGATTGTAATCGTTGATAAAGAGCTTGCTTCAATTGGAACATCAAATATGGATATGCGCAGTTTTCATTTGAATTTTGAAGTAAATGCTTTCTTGTATAAAACGAAAAGTACACAAAAATTAGTACAAGATTTTCTTGATGACTTGGAAAACTCATCTGAGCTTGATTATGACACGTTTAAGAAGCGTTCTTTCTTTTTGCGTTTATTCGAATCTACTTCCCGTCTTCTTTCACCACTTTTATGAAAAGTACCGCTTTGGCGGTGCTTTTTCTTTTTGGAAGAGGAATGGTAAGGCAGGTGTCGAATGGTGTATAAGTAGAAAGGGGGAATTGAATTTTGCTTACAGCGGTTACGAAAGAAGGAACAGAGGTTTCATTGCTTGATGAAATGTTTCGTAGACAAGCAGCTAAGTCAGCAAAGCAACTCACATATTATTGTCCTGCATGTGGTGGCAGGCTTGTTCTTAAGCTTGGCACGAAGCGCATTTGGCATTTTGCACATGCTCAACAAGAAGCGTGTAACGCTCATTCAGAAGGAGAGTCAGATTATCACCTTCAAGGGAAGCAGCAATTGTATCATTATTTTCAGCAGCGTGGGTATACAGCCCTCTTAGAGCCCTACTTACATGAAATTAACCAACGCCCGGACATTTTACTTGAGAAAAAAGGACGTATGGCAATTGAATTTCAATGCTCAACGGTTTCGCGACAACTGGTGATAGAACGTACACAAAGCTTTCAAAATGAACAAATCCGTCCCTTATGGATACTAGGTGCTAACAGGCTTAAACGTTTAACAACCTCATTGTTTCGAATTTCCGCTTTTGACTGGACCTTTCTTACACCTCAACACCATCAGCCTACACTTCTCTACTACTGTCCTCACTCACATCATTTGCTTACTCTTTCTCATATTATGCCTTTTTCTACACAAACAACGATCGCTCATTTCTCCATAAAATCCTTAACCACAAACAAACCGCCTGTCTCTCATCAACAAATCACTCCTATCCAAAAAAATTGGCTTAAACAAAAACAAAAATGGCGCATGCATGCGGGGATGTTCGTATCTCCTCTTAAACATCAACTAGCTTCATTGCTCTATGAACATGGAGTGTATCTATGTTACGTACCTGCAGAAATCGGTATTCCGCTATCTTCCCTGTATTGGATTGAAACACCAGCTGTTATGTGGCAGGCATGGTTATGGCTTGTTTGTCTTAAGCCGGTTTCGATTGGGGATGTTTTGCACTTTGATTATGTTCATCAGCAATTCAAAAATGGGCTTAAGAACGGTTTATTTAGAGTGCGAAAGCTGCCGATGATGCAGGCATCTCATTATTCTTTTGCATTAATGGAGTATTTACAAGCGCTGAGTCAGCTTGGTGTTTTACGTCGAACTGGGAAAAAGTCATTTCAAAAAGTGAAAGAGCTTGAACAGCTTCAAACTTTAGATGAAGCTTTTTTTCAAGATAAAGAAGTGCTTGCATTATTATCAGCAAAGGAAAATGTGACAACATTTTGAAATGCATCCAGATGTGATCTACATCACTACCCCTTTTCCAAAAATGCTATATCTTTAAAACAGAATCTTTTGGAGGGGGATGGAACAATGTTCTGTCATCAATGTGAACAAACGCCAACAGGCGGTTGTAAGGTAATCGGTGTATGTGGGAAGGACGAAACAATTGCAAGCTTACAAGATACACTTGTTTTTGGTTTGAAAGGTATCGCTGCTTATCGTGTTCATGCAAGACAACTTGGATATACAGATCCATTCGTTGATCAAACGACACATGAAGCATTATATATGACGTTAACAAATTCGAACTTCAATGTGCAGGAGCATATTGATATGGCGATGCAAGTTGGGCAAGCGGCTGTACGTATGATGGAAGTGCTTGATGAAGCTCATACAACTCGTTTAGGTATTCCACAGCCAGTAAAAGTTTCCCAAAACAAGGTTGAAGGAAAAGCTATTCTAGTTTCAGGGCACAACTTATTCGCTTTAGAAGAACTGTTAAAGCAAACAGAAGGTAAAGGCATTAACATTTATACACACTCTGAAATGTTGCCAGCTCACGGTTACCCACAGTTGAAAAAGTATTCGCACCTTAAAGGAAACATCGGTAAAGCTTGGTACGATCAACGCCGTTTATTTGAAAAGTTCAAAGGTGCCGTTCTAGCAACAACGAACTGTGTTATGCCGATTAAGGGAACGTATGCTGACCGTATGTTTTCTTATGAAGTAGCAGGACTTGAAGGCGTGCAAAAAATTGTTAACGATGATTTCTCACCATTAATTAAGCGTGCGTTAGAGCTTCCAGATGCCGATATGGAGTCAGATGAAACATTGGTTACAGGCTTCCATCATGAAACAGTGATTGGTCTTGCACCAGAAGTCATTCAAGCTGTAAAAGATGGAAAAATCAAACGGTTCTTCGTTATCGCTGGTTGTGATGCACCAGGAAAAGGTGGGGAGTACTATCGTGAGTTAGCAACATCACTTCCACCAGAAACGGTTATCTTAACAACATCTTGCGGGAAGTTTCGTTTTAATGATGTTGATTACGGTACGGTTCCAGGAACAGACATCCCTCGTTACATTGACCTTGGCCAATGTAACAACTCCGGCTCGACTGTCAAGATTGCGAAAGCACTTGCTGACGCATTTGAATGTGAAATTAACGAACTGCCAGTTTCAATTGTTCTTTCTTGGTTTGAACAAAAAGCAGTTGCGATTCTGCTTGGACTGTTCAGCTTAGGTATCAAAGATATCCGTATCGGACCGAAAGCACCTGAGTTTATTAATGAAGGTGTGCTGAATGTGTTACAGGAAACATTTAATTTACAACTTATTGGTGATGCTCAAGAAGATATGGAAGCAATGCTTGCACTTTCATAATTCTTGTCTCATATTTTACCCTCAATCCCATTCTTGCCCGCTCACTCGTTTGAGCGGGATTTTTTTGTTGGTGTATTCTTTGCAACAGAGGGTGATTTGTAGGATAATTTTAGAGGTAAAGAATACACTAAAAGACAGGAATTAGCAGTATTCAAAGCGAAATGAAAACAGTGTGTACAAATCCGAATGGAGGGATGATCGATATGGCAGAAGTAAAGAAGCAATCACTACCGAAGCGTTCTGAAATTGATGAGCAATATAAATGGCGCCTTGAAGATATCTTTGTAAATGATGAGGAATGGGAGCAGTTATTTCAAGAGATAAAGGAAATGCTTCCAAAAGCAGTTGATTTTCAAGGTAAGCTTGGCCAATCATCAGAAACGCTTTATGAAGCGCTTGAGTATCAAAATGAAATTTCTAAACGTATTGGCAGATTATATACATATGCACATATGCGATATGATGAGGATACGGCAAATTCTCATTACCAAGGGTTAAATGACCGTGCCATGAACCTTGCGACACAGGTAGGCAGTGCTCTATCATTTGTTGTTCCTGAAATTCTTTCAATCCCTGAAGAAATGATTCAAAAATATCTTCAGGAACATGAAGGTTTAAAGCTATATGAACATTTATTAGATGAAATTAATCGTGAACGTCCGCATGTGTTATCGGCAAAGGAAGAAGCATTATTAGCTGAAGCTGGCGAAGTAATGGGGAATTCAAGTAATACGTTCGGTATGCTGAACAACGCGGATTTAACTTTCCCGGAAATTAAAGATGAAAATGGTGATGATATTGAAATTACACATGGCCGTTATCTTCGTTTCCTAGAAAGTACAGACCGTGACGTACGGAAGAACGCGTTCAAGGCTGTGTATGAGACATATGGAAAATATAAAAATACATTTTCTTCAACGTTAAGCGGTGCTGTAAAGAAAGATAACTTCTATGCACGGATTCGTCATTATGACTCAGCAAGACAGGCTGCCTTAAGTTCAAACAATATTCCAGAAACGGTCTATGATAATTTAGTGGAAGCCGTGAATGATAATCTTGATTTGTTACAGCGTTACGTCAAACTACGCAAGAAAGTGCTTGAAATCGACGAACTACATATGTATGACTTGTATACACCATTAATGCAGGACATTAAAATGGAAATTAACTATGATGAGGCAGAAGAATATCTCCTTAAAGGCTTAGCGCCATTAGGGGAAGAATATACAAGCATTTTAAAAGAAGGATTTACGAACCGCTGGATTGATGTTTATGAAACAAAAGGGAAGCGGAGCGGAGCTTATTCATCAGGTACGTATGGCACGAACCCGTATATTTTGATGAACTGGCAGGATAATGTGAACTCATTATTTACGTTAGCGCATGAGCTGGGTCATTCTTTGCATAGCTACTATACACGAAAAACACAGCCATACCCGTATGCAAATTATTCAATTTTCGTTGCAGAAGTTGCGTCGACATGTAATGAGGCACTATTAAATGATTATATGTTGAAGAAGACAGAAGATAAGAAGGAAAAGCTTTATCTCTTGAATCATTACTTAGAAGCTTTCCGAGGAACGGTTTTCCGTCAGACGATGTTTGCAGAATTCGAACATCAAATTCATCAGGTCGTGCAAAGTGGACAGGCACTGACTGCAGATTCATTAACTGAGATGTATTATGAGTTAAATAAAAAATATTTCGGGGACGACATCGTTATTGATGAAGAGATTGGCTTGGAGTGGGCGCGTATTCCACACTTCTACTACAATTATTATGTGTATCAATATGCTACAGGCTTTAGTGCTGCGGCAGCTCTGTCCCAGCAAATTCTTGATGAGGGAGAGCCGGCTGTTAAGCGCTATATCGATTTCTTGAAAGCAGGAAGCTCTGACTATCCAATTGAAGTGTTAAAAGGTGCAGGCGTTGATATGACAACAAAAGAGCCAATTGAACAAGCGTTACAAGTATTCGAAGCAAAGCTAACTGAAATGGAAAGCCTGCTAGACGAAATTTAATAGTCTGAACAAAATGAAACAGCCTTCCGCTCAAGAGAAGGCTGTTTTAAATTTCTCTTTTTTAAAGCCACGGCCGCGAAACTGATTGCGTCTATTCCATAAGTAAATGGTTAAAAGCAATGTTCCGAATTGAAGTGGTAGCGCAATGTATAAAGGTTGTAGTTGCATAAGTCCTAATAAATAATAAGCGAACACGATGAGGTTAAGCAGGAAGACAAAAATGGCTAAGATATTTCGTTTCATTTTTAAAACCTCCTACCCTCATTATAAGCGCGAAAAGTACATACGATGCCAAGCTTTTAAGTTTGATTTTAAATAATAAATTTATCATAATAACGTTGATAACGTATTCATTTCAAGCATAAAACCACAAGATTATTAAAGAATGTTTAAGAAAGTGACAGTTTTGTGAAAAAGGTAACAATCTAATTGTCAGACGTCTTAAAACTTGATATATTTGATTTGTAAAGTTAATCACAAACAAACATAACCCCTTTGTTTGACCGTGAAACTTTCTCCCACCCCCCTGTCGAATGAAGACGTGAGAAAAAGCCCGAAACCATTGTGTTTCGGGCTTTTTCATTTTAGCCGACAAATACAGAAGCGGTATCTTCGTATTTTGTATCATCGCGTTTATAGAGCCATGTATAGCCGATGTAGAGTGGCCCTAGTCTTGCAAGGAGCATGAAAAGCGAAATCATCAGCTGTTCAATCGGAAGAGCTACGTTCGAAATGACACCTAAACTAATCCCAGCCATACTAGTCAGTGAAAAAGCTTCAAAGGCTGCATTGAAAAAAGAAATATCAAATCGTATTAAGAAGAAAAACATGAGCATGAGAATAAATAAAAGGCTGCTTATCGTCAGTACCATTGCTTTGAGAATGCCATCCTTCACTAACTCTTTTCGATCAAGTACGGGAATTTTTCGTTTTCTTAAATAAGAATAGATGCTAAATAAGATTACTGCTACAGAGGTTAACTTCAGTCCGCTCCCTGTTGAGCCGCTTCCTGCTCCAATTAACATCAATAGCATCATCAAAAAAAGGGAGAACAACGATAGCTCACTTACACTAATGGTTGTAAACCCTGCTGACCTTGTCGTCAATGTTTGAAAGTAACTTGCCCATAACGCTTCTCCTGTATCCATATTGACAAATGCTTTGTTTTTTTCAATCATGAACAAAGCGAAGGTCCCTCCAACATTTAACACAATCGTCCCGATAAGCATGATTTTCGAATGAAGTGTAAGGGTAAAGAACCGCCTCTTCTTCAAGATATCCATCCAAACGAGATAGCCAAGCCCACCCGTTACGAACAGCAATGTAATACTCAAATTAATCATTGGGTCTCCGCGGTAATGAGAAAGACCGTTAGACCATAGCGAAATGCCTGCATTGTTAAAAGCAGAAACTGTGTGGAAAATAGCATAATACAGCCCTTCGAAAAACCCGTAGCGATTCGCCCATTTAAATGTAAGAACAAAAACACCAATACTTTCTACAAGCAGCATGAAAGAAATAATCTTTTTGCTTAGTTGAACGAACAATTCTTTCGTGAGCCCTTCTTGGGAAAGCGGGTAGTAAAAGATTTTCTCTACATGTTGATTCCTTCCGAATTCAATAAGCAGAAGGGTAGAGAAGAAGATTAATAAATAGCCGCCAAGCTGGATTAATAGCAATATAATGATTTCACCAAATAGCGTAAAGCTCTGTTCAATTGGTATAACAGTGAAACCAATTAATGTAACAGAAGAAACCGCTGTAAAAATGACTTCACTCCAACTATGTGGAGAAACAGAAGCAAAAGGAAGTTTTAAAAAAACTGAAGCAAGTGTAATGCTTGTTATGTATATGAGAATAAGACTCCGGAATGGGTGTTGTAGTAAAATAATACATTCCTCCATCATTTGCAAAGAGTATATACCTTGTACCTACCCTTGCTGAAAATGAATAAAACGACCTAAACGTTTAATGAAAAGCAGTTTATGGAATAGGGTAAACAGATCAGATTAGGAGGACTTCCCCTAGGGTTTATGACGGAGGAATACGCTGAAACAGCCAAGTGGGTAGGAGTGGAGCAAGAGAAATATTGTAATCCTCGGCAGACAGTTTCTGAAAAAAGGTATTCAAACGTCAATAAACGCAAAAGAGGGCTGATAACCATTCAGCCCTCTTTCATATGAGTAGCTCCAACATAGCGCCAGAATGTGCCGTATTTGACAGGAACACATTCAACGGTCTGCTTGAGCATGAATTTTTTCATTAATTTGTCGACTTCTTTACAGCTCATATTATAAACAACTGCGATTTCTTTAGCTGCTACGAATTGATAAGTGCGCATGAATTCTTCTACAGAAGGAAGTGGTTTTGGTTTTAGATTATTTTGAAGCATGTCCTTTAAGATTTGTTCATACACGTCATAATCATACTGACCTGTTACTTTAACTCCTTCTTCATCGATGTTTTGATTATTGAAAAATACAATTGTCGGACTCTCATCGACTTCCATTTCACCGCTGATTTTGATGTCACATTGAAAGGCTTTTACAGCGCTTTCTGAATGAAGGTCTTTTTGAAATTCATCTACATCAAGTCCAGCGTTATCTGCTATTTTTACTAAAACGCCTTCCTTAGACACATTTTGTTTTTCTAAAAACATTGTTTCTTGAAGTTTTCGTAGAAAGCGAACGCCAGCTAGCTTTCCTTGCAACTCAGCTGCTTTAATTGCAATAGCTGCTGCATATGGGGTAGCTATCGGGTCTTCAAACCATAGATCCCCATCACAAGACATTCCTGAACGGCTTGCGGTTTTCTCCCATACTTGAGCAAGGTTTGATGGTTTGTGATCTTTAGCTAAATTTAAACGTCGTAACTTACTGCTAATGACGTGACGAACAGTAAAGTATTCGCCATATGTGAGATAGAGTTTTTTTAGTATTGGTTCAAGAGCCCAGCATTCTGGACATATCGGATCAATAAATACATATATTTCGATAGGCTTGTTGCACATCACCGACTGCTTCGAACCTGAATAGCTCTCAGCAAAGTTACAAATCACATGGATTCTCCTTTCTCATGTGTTTCATCCGGTGTATTCACCATGTGCTGTGCCGTAAGGACAAGTCTTTCGTAAAATACATCTCGTGGCGCGCCGTGGATGCCTGCTTCATCCATTGCCTCTGACATACAGGCAAGCCAAGCCTTTGCTCGTTTAGGTGTAATCGGAAAAGGGAGATGTCTTGCCCTCATCATTGGGTGTCCATGCTCCTCGGTGTATAGAGGGGGACCCCCTAAATATTGTGTTAAAAATTGGCGTTGTTTTCGTGCAGTTTCAGTTAAATCATCAGGAAATATCGGTGACAACTCCGGATGTTTTCCAACTTTATCGTAAAAAATGTTGACAAGCTTTGAAATGGCTTCATCGCCGCCGACTGCTTCATATAATGTGTATTGAACTTCACTCATATTGTTGACCCCTCTTAATGATGCTATTTGGTTAGGCAATCAATGTGATGTCTTTTATGATTGCCGTTCTCTGTCGAAAAAGGTGGAGCTACAAACTGCTAGTCGATCCGCTCCCACTGCTTTTATTAAGTTGTTGCTCAGTTTATCCATTATGCTTATTCTAATTCAAAACGTATAAATGTTACATGTCTTAAAAATTTAATCCTATTTCTAATTTCTTATCTCTAATTTTATCAACGGCACGGTAGATGGGCAAATGTTCTGACTGACAAGTATCGTACACAAATAAAAACGCCTGCAGTTTTGCAGACGTTTTATTAAGTCAAATAGGTGTCTGTTACTTTTCGAACATAGCTTTGTGTTTCCTTAAATGGTGGAATGCCTCCATACTTATCTACATTGCCTGGTCCAGCATTATAAGCGGCAAGTGCCAATGAAATGTCACCGTTATAGCGGTCAAGCATCTGCCGTAAATATTTCGTACCGCCTTCAATGTTGTCCTTCGGGTCAAACATATTTCGAACTCCTAATCCACGTGCTGTTCCTGGCATTAATTGCATAAGGCCTGTCGCACCTGCGTGGCTCTTTGCGTTTGGATTAAAATTCGATTCATGCTTAATAACAGAGCGAATCAGGTTTGGATCAACACCATATTTCTTGGCAGCTTGTTCGATGAATAGGTCATATCTAGAGCCGTTCAGCTTTGGTGTCGAAGAAGGAGGTGCAGAAGTAACAGGTAAAGTCATTGCTTTTACAGGCAGCTGTAGTGGCTGCTCTTCTGTCGTTTCATTCTGTTTCGATATCTGCTCTTGTAGTAATATTGTAAATAATTCACTAATATCAGATGTTGACGATGAAGCGGACGATGAATTCATATTGCGCAGTGCCTGAATTTCCATCAGGGTCTGCAATTGCTGCGCGGAAAGCTTCATTCAATGTTCCTCCTTAATCCTTTTCAATACCTACTTCTCTTTTTCGGCTAAAAAAGCGGCGGATTTTATTCGGAGTGTCCCTTTTGGGTATTTTGTACTGCATTAAGAGCTCCTCAAACTGTTTTTCACCTTTTTTACGGTTAGTAACTTCCATTTCTAGCTCATAATCTTCGGTATCTAAATAAAAGCTGTGGTCGAATACAATTGTGGCGTCATCTTGTTTAATTTCTGTTCGTTTTGTCCGCAATTCACCGAGGTTACTTATAGCAGAAGGGTTTAACCCTAAGTGTTCTATGCGAGAAGAAACGTCGCCAGGGATGCACCCGCCTTGTTCGAGCATATGGGCTGCCTCTGCTTCTGAGAGTGATTGATGTGTCTCAAGTAAATCGTCGCCATGTGGTTCTTTCAGCGTTAGTGTGTACTGGTTGTTTTTATAACGAATGCGAAGAGCACAACGGGCATCACGAAGTGTAAAGTCTGGCGTGTCAAAATAGATATTCGCCTGCTCCCAAAACATTTCTTCTGTAAGTTGAAAACGATCATATAATAAATTAAATTCTTCTTTTGTCAGTAGGTTTTTAAATTCAATTTCAACTTCTTGACTCATAGGATAATGACGCTCCTTTTTTAATTAAAAGGTTTTATTTCTAACTTCATTATGTAGAAAAGAATATGAGAAATCAATTTTAAAAAAAATGCATGGAATATGGTACACTGTAGTAGATAAATCACACTATAAGATGTAATAGTTATATACAGCAGGAGGGATTTCGCATGCGTCAAAGAATTGAAGTTACCCGAGGGTTTGTGGATAACCAAAAAGTGGTATTGGAAATAGGAGAGACGATCACTGAAGGGATAAATCCAATCAGTACGGTGCTTGTTGATTCAGACAATTTGGCATTTGTTTATCTATTAGATAGTGATGACGGTTATCGCTATGTTGTGCTTAACGAGCAGTTATGGCCTTTGTTAAAGGAAGCAGTTGACCATGAAATGGAAGTTGTTCTGACAGATGGCACAACCATTCTTTCGCTGCATGATATGGGAGAGGAAATCGGTTATTTGATTGACAACATTAAAGGCAATTCAAATTATGGGGAAGAGATGATGACCCGAGTTGAAGAAGTCTTTGTTGATTAAGAAATAGAAAGAAGCTGCCTTTTTTTAAGGGGTAGCAGTGTTTTGATCTAACAGGTTGGTGGTGAAGGTTTTCATGCATAATTGGGAGCTGTTTCTTTCACCGTATAAACAAGCGGTGGACGAATTAAAAGTGAAATTAAAGGGGATGAGAGAGCAGTTCAAAATTCAAGATTCTCATTCGCCAATTGAATTTGTGACTGGGCGAGTGAAGCCGATTCCAAGTATTCTGGCAAAAGCGAGAAGGAAGAATATCTCGATTGAACGGCTTGAAGAGGAAATGCAGGATATTGCAGGGCTCCGAATGATGTGTCAATTTGTAGGTGACATTAAGAAGGTACGAACGCTGCTTCATAACCGAAATGACTTTACCGTTGTGGAAGAGAGGGATTATGTCTCTGAAAAGAAAGACAGTGGTTACCGTTCCTACCATATGGTTATTTCTTACCCAGTACAAACGGTGCGCGGTGAAAAGAAGATCTTAGCTGAAATTCAAATCCGTACGCTGGCGATGAACTTCTGGGCCACAATTGAACATTCTCTTAATTATAAATATCAAGGACAAATTCCTGATGAAATTAAAGAACGGTTATATCGAGCAGCTGAGGCAGCATCCCGCCTTGACGAAGAGATGTCGCAAATTCGCGGCGAAATTGAAGAGGCGCAGCGTTTGTTTTTACATAAATACGAGCGTTCAAAGGATTAACGAATAGAATGCTTCTGTAGAAAATTTATTTGGCAGGGAGTCGAGCGAGGATGAAATTTGCGATTCGTTCAAAGGGTGACCAAACGTCAAATGGCTTAAAGATGAAAATGAAAAATTATTTGCAGGAATTCGATTTAACCTATGACGAGGAAGAACCTGATATTGTCGTGACAGTCGGAGGAGACGGTACATTACTGTATGCGTTCCACCGTTATAAGCATCGATTAGATAAGACAGCTTTTGTTGGTATTCATACTGGGCACCTTGGTTTCTATGCTGACTGGCTACCGAAAGAAGCAGAAAAGCTAGTGATTGAACTAGCAAAAACACCATACCAAGTAGCTGAATATCCGATTTTGGAAACCATTATTCGTCATATTGATGGCGGTAAAGAGGTGCTTTACTTAGCATTAAATGAGTGTACGGTAAAAACAGTCGAAGGTTCGCTCGTCATTGACCTTGAGATTAAAGGTGAAAAGTTTGAGACGTTCCGCGGCGATGGGCTTTGTATTTCTACACCATCAGGAAGTACAGCTTATAATAAGGCATTAGGCGGAGCGATTTTGCATCCGTCAATTGAAGCGATCCAAATTGCAGAAATGGCTTCGATTAATAATCGGGTTTTCCGGACAATTGGGTCACCATTAATTTTGCCGAAACATCATACGTGCTTGTTGAAGCCGAAAAGAGTAACTGATCTTCTTATTACAATTGACCATAAAACAATTGTTCATAAGGATGTTAAATCGATTCAATGTCGTGTTGCAAACGAAAAAGTACGCTTTGCTCGTTTCCGTCCATTCCCTTTCTGGAAGCGTGTGAGGGATTCATTTGTAGCAGACGCTGATTCTGAGTAAGGAGAAAACAACAATGAGTAACACCTTCATTTGGACAGTAGAAGAAGAGCATGAAGGCATGATGCTTCGTGCTTTTTTGTTAGGTGAAAAAAAGCTTTCCCGTCGCTTGCTTGCGGATGTAAAATTCCATGGCGGCGGGATTTTTGTGAATGAAAAAAAAGTAACAGTGCGTTACCTTTTGCAAAAAGATGACGAAATAAAGGTCGTACTTCCTCCTGAAGAAAGAGGCGCTCGTTTAGTACCTAAGGCCCTTCCATTATCGATTGTATATGAAGACCAATATGTACTTGTCGTGAATAAGTCACCAGGCATTCCAGTCGTTCCTTCGCATGAACATCCGGACCATACAATTGCAAATGCGGTACTGTATCATTATGAGCTGACAGGACATGAGAATACCATTCATATTGTAAATCGTCTTGACAGGGATACAAGTGGATTGATGCTGATTGCGAAGGACCGTTTCACTCATCATTTAATGGGATTGCAACAATACGATAAGTCGATTGAACGCCGTTATTTAGCGATTGCAGAAGGGAATATCCGAGAGGACAGCGGCGTGATTGATTCACCTATTGCACGCAAAGAAGGTAGTATTATTGAAAGGACTGTACACCCTGACGGCCAAAGGGCGGTTACACATTTTAAAGTAATCGAGCGCTATGGTGATTACACGTTAATTGAGCTTGTGCTGGAAACAGGAAGAACTCACCAAATTCGGGTCCATTGTGCTTCAATTGGCCACACGCTTATCGGTGATGATTTGTATGGAGGAAGCTGTAGGAAGATGAAACGGCAGGCGTTACATAGTTACTACTTGTCTTTTACACATCCATTTACAAATGAGAAGCTGGAGTTACAGGTGCCGCTTCCGGCAGATATGAAGCCATTAATAAGCCGTCCGCAATCATAGCGAACGGCTGTTGTTACATGTTACGTATCAAATGAACGGAACTTTTCTGATACATAAGGCATTGATGATGAGACAGACAATAATTCCATTTCTGGGTAGCGTAAGCCTGTAAGCTTGTTGCCGAATACACATCCAGTGTCAATGTTATACGTATGATTGACCTTGCGCGGCTCTTTAACAGGTGTATGCCCATATACGATCCATGCTTGTCCATTATAGCGTTTGGCCCAGTCACGGCGAACAGGTGAGCCGTCAGGATGCTTTTCACCTGTAATATCTCCGTAGAGTACAAAGGTTTTCACGCGTTTATTATTTTTTCCGATGTAATCACTACGTATGCCAGCATGAGCAACAACAAGTTGGTTATTATCTAACTGCCAATATAGTGGGGAGGTTTCGTATAATTTCATAAAATGTTCCCGAACTTTTTGCTGTTGAGCAGCAGGGAGTGCTTCCCATTCTGCAACGGTCGTTTCTAAGCCATGTGTAATTTGCACGTTTCTTCCTAAGAAGAAGCGGTAAAGCTTATCGCAATGGTTTCCAGGAACGTAATGTCCCCAATTCTGATCTACAACCAATTTCCAGACTGTTTCTATTACTTCAATTGACTTAGGTCCTCTGTCTGTTAAGTCCCCGACGAAAACAAGCTTCCTTCTGTTTGGATGAATAGGAATGCCGTCTTTCCATTGATAACCTAACTTCTCTGTCAATTCTTTAAATTCATCAAAACAGCCATGAATATCTCCGATAATGTCAAACATAAAATCATCCCTTATTAAAAATAGTCTATATTTAAAAGTTTAAACACTCTCTTACATAAATATGTGATATCCTTGTGAGGAAAGTTTACATTGGAACAGGTTTTGGGTAAATGAATATATACCTTATTATCGGTTGAAATAAACATTTCATCCCTTCATATCGCTGTTTTAAGCTTACTGCAAAATAGATCGAAATAGAACGATTTTTGATTTGACAAAGTATACAATTGCTTATACGATAAACTAGGTTTTTAGCAGAATAAATTAACAGACATACACACTTTTTATACAAAATTAGGAAAAATGTTATAGATGAAGGGGATATTTAATAGCAGTTCTGTCAATGGGAGGTGTCAAGGATGTCAGAATTGGAAGAAAAAGCAGCTGAAGAACAGTTCGAAGAAGAAGTGTTAAGAGCTATCATAGAAGGAGACTTGGCAGGTTTTCGAGAGGAATTTTTAGATGCCCATCCATATGATCGGGCAAAATTCTTTATTAAGCAAGAAAAAGAAATACGCTTGAAGATGTATAGCTATCTTTCTCCAGAAGAAACAGCTGAAATGTTTGAAAACCTTGACATTGAAGACCAGGAAATTGTACTTGAGGAAATGGACCCAGCTTATGCTGCTGAAATGCTTTCGAAGATGTATGCCGATGATGCGGTTGACGTCTTAAATGAGTTAGATAAAGCGCAAGTTGTCAGCTACTTAACAATTATGGATGATGAAGCAGCACAGGAAATTAAAGAGTTGCTCCATTATGAAGAGAAAACAGCCGGTAGTATTATGACGACCGAATTCGTCAATATAACGGCTAACTTAACGATATCTGATGCGATGAATCATCTGAAGAATGAAGCACCAGATGCGGAAACGATTTATTATATCTTCGTTACAGATGAAGAAACCCGTCTTGTTGGTGTTATTTCATTGCGTGATTTGATTATTGCTGATAATAATAAAAAAATACATGAAGTAATGAATGACAGGGTTGTCTCAGTTTCTGTAAGTGAAGACCAGGAAGAAGTCGCGAAAATGATGAAAGATTATGACTTTCTGGCATTGCCTGTTGTTGATTTTCAGAAGCATTTATTAGGGATTATTACAGTCGATGATATTATGGACGTTATGGATGAAGAAGCTTCAGATGACTATTCGAAGCTTGCAGCGGTATCTGATATGGTTTCTACGGACCGTAATCCATTCTCCGCGGCAAGAAAGCGTCTGCCTTGGCTTGTTATTCTGTTGTTTCTCGGTATGATGACAGCTAGCTTGATTGGCCGATTTGAAGGTGCGCTTGATCAAGTGCCGATTCTAGCTGTGTTTATTCCTTTGATCGCTGGTATGGCCGGAAATACAGGCACCCAAGCGTTGGCGGTAGCAGTTAGGAGTATCGCTACAGGGGATGTTGAACAAGAAAGTAAGCTTAAATTGATTACACGTGAAGCAGGAACTGGTATTATTACAGGCACAACATGTGGTGTTGTATCTGTATTAGTTGTATATTTGTGGCATCATGATCTTTTTTTAGGCGTTCTTGTTGGAATATCAATTTTTGCCGCTTTAATTGTTGCTACATTAGCAGGTGCGCTTGTGCCATTGGTGATGCATAAGCTTAATATTGACCCTGCGGTTGCGTCTGGTCCATTTATTACGACGATTAATGATATTATTAGTATTTTAATTTATTTCGGGATGGCTACAGTTTTTATGCAATATTTATTGTGACTGTGGAAAGATTTTATTAGGGGGTGCTTTGATGGAACAACATGCTTCGGTAACCTCGCTTGTCATTGTTATTATCGTTGCGTTTCTCACGCCAATATTACTGCACCGGTTGAAATTAAACATTATTCCTGTCGTTGTAGCAGAAATCATCATGGGATTGATTATAGGAAAAAGTGGTTTGAACCTCGTGCACCCCGACATCTGGCTTGAGACGTTGTCTACACTTGGTTTTATTTTCTTAATGTTTTTAAGTGGATTAGAAATTGATTTCTCTGCTTTTGCTGGAGGGAAGAAAAAGAAAGAGGATGAACCGAATGCATTCTTTGTTGCTTTCATTTTCTTCATTGGTGTATTTGTGTTATCACTCGTCTTATCGCTTATCTTTGTATGGGCAGGATTTATTGATAATGCCTTCTTAATGACATTAATTATTTCGACAATCTCTCTTGGGGTTGTCGTGCCGACGCTAAAAGACGCACAAATAATGAAAACAAATATAGGACAGACGATATTGCTTGTTGCCGTTATTGCTGACTTAGTAACGATGGTATTGCTGGCGGTATTTGTTTCATTGTATGGCGAAGGGCACGGGAACATGTGGCTACTGTTAATTTTGTTTGGAGCCGGTGTACTTCTGTATTTTGTTGGGAAGAACTTTCGACACAAGTCATTTGTTGAAACGATGGCAACCGGTACAATTCAAATCGGCACGCGTGCTGTCTTTGCGTTAATTATTTTCCTTGTTGCCTTGAGTGAGTCAGTGGGAGCAGAAAATATTCTTGGGGCATTCTTAGCTGGTGTATTAGTTTCATTACTATCACCGAACACAGATATGGTTCATAAGCTCGATTCCTTTGGCTACGGTTTTCTTATTCCGATCTTCTTCGTAATGGTCGGGGTAAACCTTGATGTGATTTCATTGTTCAGTGATCCGAAGGTTATGATGCTTATCCCGCTCTTGTTAATTGCATTGTTTGCATCTAAAATCATTCCTGCGCTTGTATTGAAAAAGTGGTATGACTGGAACACCGTGTTTGCCTCTGGGTTTATCTTAACGTCAACACTGTCACTTGTAATTGCAGCTTCAACAATTGGTGAGCGTATGGGGATGATTGATTCTCAAATGTCTGGGGCTCTTATTTTAGTGGCTGTTATTGCATGTATCATTTCACCGATTTTATTTAAAAAGGTGTTTAAAAAGCAAGAAGAAGGGCCGCAGCGTACGAAAATTGCTTTTATCGGTGCAAATCGTATGACCTTACCTGTCACACGGGAGCTTGACCCAGGTCAATATGAAACGATCTTGTATCATACAAAGCAAGATAAGATTGATAGTCGTACAGCGAGTTCGTGTTTTCACATTTATGAAGTGGAAGACTATCACCTTGATACGTTGAAAGAACAGAATGTATTTGATGTCGATATGTTGATTGTGTCAACTGGTGAGGAAGATACAAACAAAGAAGTTGCTATCTATGCAAAGGATATTGAAGGCGTTGAACGGGTGATCGCGCGGATTGAATCTGCAGATGCCGAAGCTGCTGTGAAGGCGCACAATATTGATGTTTTCTCTGTTCTTATGTCAACGAAGACATTGCTGAAAGCGTTAATCGAATCACCAAGCGTCATGAATATCTTTACAAAGCAGGAAAGCGGCTTATTCCAAATTAATATGAACAATCCGAAATACCATGGAATTATGCTTCGTAACTTTCCGTTTACAGGGGATGTCATTATGGTTCGCGTCTTTCGTGGAAAAGACTCCATTGTCCCTCATGGTGACACAGAGCTCCGTCTCAATGACCGCTTGATTGTCACTGGTTCAGTTGAATATGTTGATGAATTGAAGCACATGTTAGAGTATTGTGAGTGGTGTTAAGCCTTCAGGACATTTCCTGGAGGTTTTTTTATTATAGGGGGAGGACACTGTGATGTTTTCTTTACAAAAAAGCAGGTTTTTAGCTATTAAAAGGTGTATTGTAATAGGGAAATCGGATTTGTAGTTTTTGGAGGTAGTTGAATGTTTTTTGTGTTGCTAACCATCTCAATTACGCTTTCTGTTGTCGGTTTACTGGCGATTATCGGGCATAAATCGAACACAGATTTTGTAATTGGTGGCGTCTTACTTGCAATGGGGCTGCTTGTAATTGTGTTGACTGTTCGAAAATATCGGAAACGTAAGAATCAAAATAGCGATAACGGTAGTTCTTGGGCAGATTGTGCTATGCTTGATTGCTCACCTGTTACTAGCGGTAAAGGTAAAAGTAATGGTTTAGACTGTGATTGTCTCGATTGTGACGGCGGTTTTCCGAATTAGGGGATGCAGATGAAAACATTAGTACAGGAGATCATGACACTCCAATTTATTCCTTGTCATCGCAAGCGTGAACGGTCCCTTGTTGTGTGCGGAAGACAGTTTCCGATTTGTTTTCGTTGCATGGCAATTTTGCTTGGATACTTGTTTGTTATTCCTTTGTTATTTTTTGTAGAAGCAGACCAAATCATCTTGAAATTAGGTATCGCGCTTCTTTGCCATGTGCCAATGTTCGCTGATGGTTTCACTCAATTATGGGGATGGCGAAGCAGTCGGAATGGCCTGCGCTTTTGTACGGGACTATTAAGTGGGTTTGGTCAGTCTCTATTGATTGTTGTAATAGCAAAGTGGCTTGTTGAGCTTATTATTTAACTTTTCGTAGTTTGTACATAAGAAAAAGTAGTGGTATAATCTTTTTAAGACTAGGTACTAAAAGTATGTCATAAATGAAGAGAGTGAAGGAGGAGTTTCATATGATTTCATTGGAAGGCCGTACATATGTCATTATGGGAGTTGCAAATAAACGAAGCATTGCTTGGGGGATTGCTCAAGCGCTTGATAAAGCAGGAGCAAGCTTAGTATTTACATATGCAGGAGATCGCTTAGAAAAGAACGTGAAGGACTTAGCAGCAACATTAGAAAAAGATTCACTCGTTATCCCTTGTGACATTACCGATGACCAAGAAATTGATAAGGCTTTCTCAACCATTAAAGAAGAAGTTGGCGTCATTCATGGTCTTGCGCATTGTATTGCCTTTGCGAACAAAGAAGAGCTAACTGGTGAATATATGAATACAACACGCGAGGGCTTCTTACTTGCGCACAATATTAGCTCCTATTCGTTAACGGCTGTTGCAAAATCAGTGAAAGAAAAAGAATTGATGAGTGAAGGCGGCAGCATTGTGACCCTTACATACCTTGGCGGCGAACGTGTTGTTGAGAATTATAATGTGATGGGTGTAGCGAAAGCTTCTTTGGATGCAAGTATGAAGTATCTTGCAAGTGACCTAGGAAAATACGGTATTCGTGTCAATGCGATTTCTGCCGGTCCAATTCGTACGCTTTCTGCAAAGGGAATTGGTAACTTTAATTCTATTCTAAAAGAAATTGAAGAACGCTCACCATTGCGCCGAACTGTTACCCAAGAGGATGTTGGGAATACAGCACTATTCTTAATGAGCAACTTATCAAATGGTATTACCGGGGAAATGCTTCACGTTGACTCAGGCTATAATATTATCGCTCGCTAAAACAGCATATTAATTGTAGGAAGACTCTTCAAGTTAAATTGGAGGGTCTTTTTTTTTGTGTGCAAGAAGTATTATTTTTTCACAATTCACAATTGGCATGAAATTTGCATGTAGTTTACAAGAAAAGAACTTAATGCAGAAAAAATCATGAAAGGAGAGAATAATTTCACTGGAGGTATCGAGCCGATTTTTAAGTTCAATTTTACAAAAATTTTTGAAAATGGTATTCTCATATAGTGATTGTGAAATTTGAATGTTTGAATAATTGAAGAAATTGTCGGTGAAGCAAGGTCTGAAACATAACAAGGGGGCAACTTGTAATGCAGCAAAAAGATAAGAACATAACGTTTGGATTAGCGTTGATTCCAATGCTTGTCATGGTTGTTGCAATGGGTGTAACAATTGTCAAGTTTGAAGGAAGTCCGCATATTCCGCTTATACTAGGGGCGATTGTATCCGCTTTCATCGCATGGCGCAAAGGTTTTAGTTGGAGAGATATTGAACAAAGTGCTTATAAAGGCATTCGCTTAGCGCTTCCTGCCATCTTAATTATTATTACAGTTGGGATTACAATTGGGGCATGGATTGGCGGCGGGATTGTCGCAACGATGGTTTATTATGGCCTGAAACTAATTTCACCATCGTTATTCCTCGTTTCTATTTCAATCATTTGTGCGATTGTCACACTTGCAATCGGAAGTTCATGGTCGACAATGGGAACAATCGGTGTCGCTGGTATGGGGATTGGTGCAAGTATGGGAATTCCATTACCTATGGTAGCTGGAGCGATTATTTCAGGTTCTTATTTCGGGGATAAGATGTCGCCGTTATCAGATACCACAAACTTAGCATCAGGTGTTGTCGGTGCTGACTTATTTGATCATATTCGCCATATGCTTTATACGACTATTCCTGGCTTTGTCATTTCAATTATTATTTATTGGTTTATGGGTCGTAAATTCACGGCGTCTAGTTTAAATAATGAGAATATTGCTAATGTAATGGATACACTGCAAGCGAATTTTGTTATTTCACCGTTATTATTACTAGTCCCGGCGATTGTTATTGTACTTGTTGCTCGAAGGGTGCCAGCCTTACCAGCGTTGTTTATTGGTGTCATTCTTGGTTGGGCGTCTCACATTCTTGTGCAGGGTGGAGCGATTGGTACAGCAGTTAACACCCTTCAAGGTGGATATTCAATTACATCAGGTAATGAGATGGTTGATACGCTGTTCAACCGCGGTGGTATCGATGATATGATGTATACGGTTTCATTAACGATTGTTGCGATGACATTCGGTGGAATTATGGAACATACAGGCATGCTGAAAGCGCTTGTAGACCAGATTCTAAAGCTTGCACGTTCTGCTCGCAGCCTTGTCGTAACAACGATTGTATCTGCGTTTTTTACAAATGTAGCTGCAGCGGAGCAATACATATCGGTTGTCCTGCCAGGAAGAATGTACGCACAAGCATACCATGATAAGAACCTTCATCCGAAAAACTTATCTCGTGCAGTAGAAGATGGGGGTACACTGACCTCTCCATTTGTTCCGTGGAATACATGTGGTGTCTACATTTATTCCACTCTAGGTGTTAGCGCCTTTCAGTATGCGCCATATGCTTTGGTGAACTTTATCGTTCCAATCTTAGCGATTATCTTCGCGACAGTAGGGTTTAAGCTCGCATATATGACAGATACTGAAGCAGCTGAATGGGACAAGCTCTTAAAAGAAAAAGAAAATCAAGCAGGATAATATAACAAAACCGGTACTCTGAATGCTTTTTAGAGTACCGGTTTTTGTGGTTTATTTAATACCAAGGTCAAGACCTTTTGTTGTGAATTTTAGTACATAGGATTGATTAAGCTTTTTATTCCCTGCGGTTTGTACGTCGTTTGTGACGTAGAGATAATAAGTTTGTCCTTTTTGATAATTTTGCTGTGGCTTAACTTTGACGGTTTTGCTATCAGCTGTGGATAGTGTTGTATTCACGATCTGTCCTTGTTTGTTACGTACATAAATATTTTTTGAAGTAATCGTGGAGGCTTTTACGTTGTTTGCAAAGTTGATACTCCAAACTTTATTTACCTCGATATTTCCCTCCGCCGTAAAGACATGCCAGTTTGGATGTTCAAAATCGTCTTCAAACAGGTCATCATAATCTTCATCACGATCGTCATCGTAGCGGTCATCATCCTCGTAACGATCATCATCATTGTAGCGGTCATCATGGTCTTCGTAACGATCGTCATCCTCGTAACGATCATCGTCATCGTAGCGGTCATCATGGTCTTCATAACGATCGTCATCATCATAACGATCATCATCAGCTAGAACATAGGTTGGGGATAAAACAAGTGAAGCAGCCAGCAATGTTTGTAATGTTCTTTTCCCTTTCAAGTTTCACATCTCCTTTAATGTTTTTTGAACTGCTTCTATTACAACAAGCCAGTCTGAAAAAAAGCTGAAAAAAACACAAAAGATGGAAATTAAGATTTGGAGAGTCAATTTCGTAATCAGGATAAAATATGTTTGCGTAGGAAAAATAAATAAGATGGTAAATAGCAAAAATAATTTGCGTTTTAATGCAAAAATATTTTTCGTCGAAAATTATTTTTGCACTAAGTTGAGCTATTATTGCACAAATTGAATGAAAATAACGCAAATTCAAGTTTTATTGTGAACAGGAAAGTTGGCACAATAATTGCAAGTAATATCTGTGGAAGAAAAATAATGGTGTTAATTTGAAAACTTTATATAGAGAGGGTGTTTTTTAATGGTTATCCCATACAAACATGAACCATTCACAGATTTCACAGTCGAAGAGAATCGCAAAGCACTGGAGGCTGCAATTGCAAAAGTTGAAGCAGAGTGGCTTGGTAAGGAGTACGATTTAATTATTGGAGGCGAACGGATTAAGACAGAAAACAAGATTGTTTCCGTGAACCCTGCGAATAAAGATGAGGTCATTGGCTATGTTTCGAAAGCAGACAAAGAGCTTGCGGAAAAAGCAATGAAGGTAGCCGATGAAACGTTTAAATGGTGGGGCAAAACTGATCCGAAAATGCGCGCAGATATTTTGTTCAAGGCTGCAGCGATTGTTCGTCGCCGTAAACATGAATTTTCAGCATTGCTTATTAAGGAAGCAGGAAAGCCATTTAACGAAGCAGATGCAGATACAGCTGAAGCGATCGACTTCATGGAATATTATGGTCGCCAAATGTTAGGGTTAAAAGACGGCATGCCTGTGGAAAGTCGTCCGTTTGAATACAATCAATTCAATTACATCCCGCTTGGCGTTGGGGTAACGATTTCACCTTGGAATTTCTTATTTGCGATTATGTGCGGCACAACGGTTGCACCAATGGTTGCAGGAAACACCGTTCTTCTGAAGCCTGCAAGTGCAACTCCAGTCATTGCATATAAAATGATGGAAGTACTTGAAGAAGCAGGTATGCCTGTAGGTGTTATTAACTACATCCCGGGCAGCGGCTCTGAAATTGGTGATTATCTTGTTGATCATCCGCGCACACGTTTTATTAGCTTTACGGGTTCAAAGGAAGTTGGTTTGAACATTTATGAACGCGCAGCGAAAGTTCACCCAGGTCAAAAGTGGTTAAAGCGTGTTGTAGCAGAAATGGGCGGAAAAGATACGATCGTCGTTGATAATAACGCTGATTTAGAACTAGCAGCACAAGCGATCGTGAAATCAGCATTTGGTTTCAGTGGTCAAAAGTGTTCTGCATGTTCACGTGCTGTGATTGTAGAAGATGTCTATGATACAGTGCTTGAGCGTGTCGTTGAGCTTACGAATGAATTACAGGTAGGCGATCCGAAAGATATGCCATTCATGGGCCCTGTGATTGACCAAGGCGCTTACGATAAGATTATGGAATATATCGAAATCGGCAAGCAAGAAGGTAAGTTAATGACCGGCGGTGAAGGGGACAACTCAAAAGGTTGGTTTATTAAGCCAACTGTCTTTGCGGATCTTCAAAGCAAGGATCGCTTAATGCAAGAAGAGATTTTTGGCCCGGTTGTTGGCTTTACAAAAGCGAAAGATTTCGACCATGCTCTTGAAATTGCCAACGATACAGACTATGGTTTAACTGGTGCCGTCATTACTCACAACCGTGAACATATTGAGAAGGCACGCCGTGATTTCCACGTCGGAAATTTATATTTCAATCGTGGTTGTACAGGTGCGATTGTCGGTTATCAGCCGTTCGGAGGCTTTAATATGTCCGGGACTGATTCAAAAGCCGGCGGACCAGATTATTTATTATTGTATATGCAAGGTAAGACAACTTCTGAAATGCTTTAAGGGGGATTTTTCTTATGACAGTAACAAACACAATTATCGAACAAACGGAAAAATATGGAGCACCGAACTATCATCCACTTCCGATTGTAATTTCGAAAGCTGAAGGTGTATGGGTAGAAGACCCAGAAGGCAACCGATATATGGATATGCTTAGTGCATATTCTGCCGTTAACCAAGGGCATCGTCATCCAAAGATCATTCAAGCACTGAAAGACCAAGCAGACCGTGTAACGCTTACGTCTCGTGCATTCCATAATGACCAGCTTGGACCTTGGTACGAAAAGATTTGTCAAATAACTGGCAAAGAAAGAGCACTTCCGATGAACACAGGGGCAGAAGCTGTGGAAACAGCAATCAAAGCTGCACGTCGCTGGGCTTACGAGAAAAAAGGTGTAGCGGATAATCAAGCAGAAATTATTGCATGTGAAGGAAACTTCCACGGGCGTACGATGACTGCTGTTTCTCTTTCATCTGAAGCAGAATATAAGCGTGGCTTCGGACCAATGCTTCCAGGTATTAGTACGATTCCATATGGCGATATAGAAGCATTAAAAGCAGCAATCACCCCTAATACAGCTGCATTTATGCTAGAGCCAATTCAAGGTGAAGCAGGTATTGTCATTCCACCTGAAGGCTTCTTGAAAGAAGCGAAAAAAGTCTGTGAAGAAAACAATGTTCTCTTTATTGCGGATGAAATTCAAGCAGGGCTTGCGCGCAGTGGTAAAATGTTTGCATGTGATTGGGAAGATGTTTCACCTGACATGCTTATCTTAGGTAAAGCACTAGGCGGCGGGGTATTCCCGATCTCTTGTGTCGTAGCGAATGAAGATGTGCTTGGTGTATTCAATCCAGGCTCACACGGTTCCACGTTCGGTGGAAACCCAATTGCATGTGCCGTATCTGTCGCATCACTTGAAGTATTGGAAGAGGAAAAGCTTGCTGAGCGCTCTCTTGAACTAGGCACATATTTCAAGCAAAAGCTTCAAGAAATCGACAATCCTAAAATTAAAGAAGTACGTGGAAAAGGATTATTTATCGGTGTTGAGCTGACTGAGCCAGCACGTAAATATTGTGAAGAGTTGAAAGAAGAAGGTCTTCTATGTAAGGAAACGCATGAAACGGTTATCCGTTTTGCACCTCCGCTTATCATTTCAAAAGAAGACTTAGATTGGGCGATCGAACGAATTGTAAAAGTTCTTTCCTAATTGATTGTAAGTAATAACTACCTTTAATACGTGTATGTTGTCAACCGTGCAGTCCACCTCGCTGCATGGATATACCCCTTATTATAAATAGAAAATAAATGAGCAGCCATCGTGGCTGCTCATTTCTTATATACATACTGGACTTTTGTATTGTGTGATATAGAGCAAATCCTTTACCGAAACAATGCCAAGAAGCTGTCCATCTTTCTCAACAATCACATCATCATAGACAAGCTCTTCGCTTCGTGCAAGTACAAGTGAAATGACCTGCCGAATGTCTGTATGATGAGAGACTATGAGAGGCTCTTTAACCGCTACCCCATATAGGGAAATGTCTTGGTCTAATTGACTGTATAACCATTCTCCGCGTCGAATAATCGATACAGGTTTAGTTCCATTCATCATAACCACACTGTTAGAATATTTGTTTGTTTGAAAAAAAAGTCTTCACTGCTTCGAGTGAGGTTGTAATTGAGAACGTTTGAGCTGGTGAAGCAAGTACGGCAATTGGCTTATCATTTTTTTGAGCATGATATTGCTTTATTGAATCCGATACTGATAATGGAACAGGTTGAACAGGGTTCCCAGGGCGTGCAAATAAATAACCTTGTCCATAGTCAAAGCCCAGTTCGATCACTTTAGCTAAGTCTGCTGTCGTTTCAATTCCTTCAGCAATCACATAACTATTCATTCGTTTCGCAATTGTTACGAAAGCTTCAAGAATAGACTCTTTCACACTTGAAGTGCTCACTCCGTCAATTAATCCACGATCAATCTTAATATATTCTGGTGCTAGTTCACTGATCGCTAGTGCTGAAGAATAACCAGCCCCAGCATCATCCACTGCAATCTGGAATCCTTGGTTTCGATAATGATTTAATGCTTTACGAAAGGTCGCAAAGTCGTCAATCGCATGACGTTCTGTAATTTCAAAGACAATATCCTTTGGTTCTAAGCCGTGAGCTTGTACCATTTCAATTGTTTGCCCAGGTGTGAAAGTTGGGTCATGAATCACTCGTGCGCTTAAATTTAAGAAAAGCTTTTCCTGGTTTTTTCGATGTGGATGGACTTTTGCAATTGCTGATTCTCTAGCACACTTTTCTAATGGATATAACAAATTTAACTGCTCAGCAATTGAAAATAACTTAATTGGAAAATGAAGCTCACTATTTATCGGACCACGGGTTAATGCTTCTAAACCAAATACAGCTGCTTCATTCAGAGAAACAATTGGTTGATAAACAGTTGTAAGATTATGATTTTCAATAATAGATCGACATTCTTCTTCATATGTAAGATGGAGATTGTTCATTTTTTCCACTCCAGTCGTTTCATTCGTAATGAATAATTACAGAAAAAAGGAGCAAGGACGAGTAACGACTTCAGGGGAACGATCGTTGGTCTGCATGCTCCGTCTATTCAAACATACTATTGATAGGGTTCGAAGAAAGTGTACCAAAGGTGTGTAAAGGTATAGTTGAGTATATGTAAATTCCGTGTCAAAAATCGACAGGCGCTGTTAAAAATAGGATAAGCTATGTATGAAATTTCTGGGCACATTCCCTAGAAGTGATGCATACACTTAGTACGTGAGGAGGGATAACATGGCGAATGAGAAAAAGTCAGCTTCGAACCGGCCATTTCTGTATATTGTGCAGCCTGAATTTGAACACAGCCAGTCCCAAATGCAAGAATATGTTGTGAAGAAAAATAGGGTTGAGCGCAATACTGAGAATTCTATGGTCATTAAGGTGAAGAAGGAAGACAAAAATGAGCCGCAAGAGGAACAAGAGGCACCATCGTCATTATCCAATGCAAAGCAAAGCTTTCAGAGTATGAGCTTGAAAGAGCGGGTTGATTTTCTCTTAAGTATTCCGAAAAATGTACCTCAAGTGCCTTGTGTGCTTGAAGTGAACGGAAAGCCGATTGAAGGCATTATACTTGAAAAATTTACAGAATCACTTTCATTTAAGCAGAAAGAGAGCGGGAACACAGTGGAGTTAAACTGGAAGGAAATTGATGACGTTCGAATGGTTTAGTTAAAAAGCAGGTGAATGTTTTTGTTAACAACATGGATGGGAATTTTCATGCTTGTGTTCGCGAGCTTTCGATTAACAAGGTTGATTGTCTACGATACGATCACAGCTTTCTTGCGAAAACCGTTTCATGAATTTATCGAAGAAAAAGATGAAGAGGGTCATGTAGAGACGTACTTAAAGGTAAAAGGCTCGGGCCTTCGTTATTGGGTTGGGGAACTACTAAGCTGTTATTGGTGTACAGGAATGTGGAGTACAATGTTTTTGGTAGGAGGAATGTGGCAGTTTCCGGTAGTCTTTGAACCGATTATTCTTATATTAGCAATTGCTGGTGCTGCAGCAATCCTGGAGACATTTGTAAATCAGTTATTATAGAAAAAGGACGCCTTAGAGTGGCGTCCTTTTTATGTCGATGGAAATTGAAGTGAAATCGTATTAAGCGCAGCTTTTCCTTGTGAGTCTTCTTGACAGTAGACATATCCCTCGATTCGCACTTCTTCCCCAATATTTTCTGATAATCTAATATGAAAATTAGAAAAAGTAAGCGTTTCTCCTTGTTCAAGACGGGGGCAGTGAAGTGGCCTTAACCAATGTTCACCATCCTGACGGGTCTTTTTGCGCCAGTCATATTCTACATACGTCCATTCTTCATTACTTTGATAAATAAGCTCATCAAGGTTTTTGCCTTTTCCGTAGGAAATTTTACCGCTTAAAGCTACTTTTGCTGGGGGAGAAATCTTTAAGCAAATAACTGGATTGGTCAATGTTTTTGTTCCTGTGTTGATTAAGTGTAAGTTTCCTAAAATGAATGTTTGTGAGAGTTCTTCTGATGATGAAGGGAGGATTGTTGAATATTGAAAATAAGAATCGAATGAAAGTATTTTGGATGGTTTTGAAAGAAATAACTTCTTGCTATTTGATTCTGAAGCTTCGTTCTTTAATTGGACTAACTTATCTTCAGCTTCCCTCAATAACTCATTAATTTTCACTAATTCTTCTTTGTTATCTATTTTGCTTGAGTTTTCAATTGACATGATAACACCTCCATTTCAGCTTCATTTCTAATGATATGTATGTTGGTCTTTATAAGAACAGTATTTTTGAAAAAAGCTCTGTTAACCGTGGCGGTTGGTAGCCGCTGCAGTCAAAAAAAGATAAAGCTGCCGCGGATGCAGCAGCTTTTATATTTAGCAATCGTGATGTCGACGGTCACTAGCAGGGAAGATATCAGGACATTGCGGCGGGAATTTATCCGTTGGGCACAATGCTGAAGCAATTGGTAATTCAGGACGCGGACGACAGAATTTACCTTCGACTTCAATCTTAACTTGTGCTTCCATTTGTACTTCAACGCAAAGCGTAATTGATACATCAAGCTGTTGGAAGTCTTCTGTACAAATTAAGCTTGCATCACACTCGAAGAAGGAAAGGTGGCATTGGACATGCGTTCCTTCAGGAGCACATAATACAAATGTTTGAGCAGTTGCGAACGGAATTCCTTCGTCAAGGTGGCAGATGACTTCGCCTGTTGGAGATACTAAGTCAACTCCGACAAAACCTTTCACAAGAACTTTTACTTTTTCAAGTGTTACTTCTTCACCGCTTGGAAGTGTAACGTTAACTTTCTCGCGGCCTCTTGGTTGGATGATTTCTTGGCAAAGAATAGACGTGTCACGTGACGGGTCAATTCGATTACCATATTTGTCGCTTAAGAAGCAGTCAACAAGAACATCTTCGACCCCTTCATTTGCAAGGATATCACAAATGTTAGAACCTACGCTGTCAGCTGTTGGGTCAGTATTACAGTCGAAATCTAAACGCTTCAGTTCTTTTCCAGTATAGCTGATTAATGGTAAGTCAACTTGACGAGTAACCCAATCATAAACCTTTGGAACTTTAATACAAAGCTTTTCCTTATCATAATGGCTCATTGTTTGAAAGCCCTCCTCGTTATTTTAATTAATCCCAACTTAATTGGTTAATTCAATTTCTCGGGACTACTTTATAGTATGAATTTCTCGCATATGTGTGCGATGGCGAACGCCTAATTTCTCCTTCAAGACGTACACAGGTTTTTTTAGGGGTGCATATATATAGATGAACAAAGAATAGAGGAGGGTGATGTCATGCAAAGAAAATATACAGAGGTTCAATGGAAGCGTCTTGTCACTCGATTGAAATCAGAGCTTTCTTATTATAAGGATAAAGTAGAAGAACTTGAGCAGAAGGAAGGAACGGAACAGCAGTTGGCTGCGAAGCTTAAGGAAGCACATCAGGAAATTGAGCAGCTTCAAGTGAAGTTTGAGACATATAAGGAAGAAGTTGAACGCTTGAAGACGGCAAAAGTTGCTCCGAATGGTGAAAGAGCAGAGAAGGAATTTGATTTTGTTAATGAGCACCTTAGTAACATGAAGTCGGAAGGGAAAAGAAAAGAAAAACAAAGAGGTGCTGATTCTTGGTTTTTTGATAGTATCCAACCACGTATGAAGCGTTAAGCTGATGGGCGAAAGCCTTTCTTTCTCTGTATGCCCTTATCCTACTGAACCAAATAACTCAATCGTTCATAAGATATAGAAGCGTTGGGGCAGTATGGAAGGAGGCAGCTTATGAGAAGGAGAAATCGGAATACAAGCGAAAGTGCAAGTAAACATAATCCGAATAAAAAATATCCCAAAGTGTATACAAGCAGCTCGTCCCAATCAATCAAATCAAGCGGTGGTTGCGGCTGTGGAAAATCATATAAAAAGAAATCGTGACTGCACTTAAATAGAGGGAGGTTTATTTAAATGTCAGAAGAGAAGAAGACAAAAGTAATTCATGTTGATAAGTTAATTGTTAAAGCAAATGAGGTAATCATTGAGCCGCAACGTCATCATCACCGTCCTGATCCATGGTTTGGCTTTGGACCTAGACAACAACAAGAAGTGCAGGCTGAATCTGCAGAAGAAAACCATGAACACCATGACCATCATCATGAAAATGATACAGAAGGCGAACAACGCCCACCATTTTCTTGGATTTAACGTAAGCTAACAAAATCAAGCCTTTATAATAATAGACTTTTGAAATTGTCTATCATTATAAGGGCTTTTTTTTACTTTCCACTATATAAAAGGGTTATGGTGACTGGTTATATTCACTAAACAAACGAAATGCTTGTTACATAAAATAATATAAGGCATATGAAAGGAGGAAAGAAATATGGGAGGCAAAGGGTGTTGCCCAGACCGAAAGTTCATTAAAATTATTGATCGTCTTTGCCCTTGTTGTGCGGAAGGGATGAGGGATGTATTAGCCCAATTAGATGATGTGGAGGTTAGCATCGCCACAATTGATGCGAATGGCCCTGGTGGAGGAGATAATAATTTCGTCATTGGCGGAATCCCGGGTATCGATCCAATTCAAAATAACCTTATTGTGACAGGGACAGTGCCAGGTGCTGGTCAAGATAGAAGAAATGCGGCTTTTCCAATCTGTAATGTTGTTGGGATTCAAACTAATAATGCGGAAGTATCTGCTATCTTAAGAGAAATTGAACTTCCACAGCTTGAGCCAGATGAAGTTTGTGACTGCTGTGAGGATGCTGCAAGGTCATTCTTAAATAGATTAGTCGGTCAAACTGTTGATATTGACACCGTAAATACTCGAGAAGGGTTCAATAATCTTCAAAATGTGACAATTGATGCAGTTGGGAAAGGAACAGTCAGGTTAACAAAAGGGAACCAAACTTGGATTCTCAACATTTGCTATATCTCAACCATTCAACAATTCACTTTATAATAAAAAGTAATAGCTGTTCTGCTGAGAACAGCTATTATTTTTATTTGAAGACAATGGGACAATCCTCTGGAAATTGTTTAGAGGGACAAAAGCTTGCCAAAATTTCTTCTCGTGGTTTACAAACCATTCCTTCTAATTCCACTTTGACTTGTGCAATCGTTTGAATACTTTGACATAGAGTGATTGATATGATGATCTCTTTGCAGCCTGCCTTATCTGAATGAATAGGTATTAAGAGCGCTTTACATGTGAATTTAGTGATTTCACACTCAACAGAGGTACCTTTTGGAGCACAAAGGATAAAGGTTTCCAATGAATGAAATGGGATTGGACATGTCTTTTTCTTTTTACCATTTTTTGTACTTGTTTCAATAACAATGAAGCCTCTTATTAACACCTCTACTTTTTGTAATGTTGCTGTCTTTTGATTGGGAAGCGTAATGTTAACCTCTTCTCTATCCTCGGGGTCTGACACTTCTTCGCATATAACAGCCCCTTCATCTAGTGGGTTAACAGGGTTTCCGTCTTTATCAGTGAGTATACACTTCACACTTTGTACGTCTTTAAAATCATACACCTCATAGTGAAGATCAATTGTAAATCGCCCGGCACATTTTTCAATTTCATCAACGCACCGAACTTCTAAGGAACGCAAAGAACATAAGGTGATCGAGCGGGATTCTCCTTGATTCAGTGAAAAAAGAAGCTCTCCATTAACAAATACTTCAATGCTTCCTTGTTCTAAACAGACTGTTAACGTGCCGCTGGGGTTAATATGTTCATCTGCTTTCCACAATATCCTCGGTTCTTCATCCTTAGGAATACAAAAGTTAGCACAGATTTCATCTTTTACATTTTTGGGTTTTAAGAATTCGGATAACTTAAGTGTCGTTTGGTGGGAAATCCAGTCATACACCTTATCAACTTTGATACAGTGTCTTGGAAGTAACCGGTTCGTATCCATCTACATTTACCACTCCTTCCTTCATTATATTCATACTATGAGGTTTCTGCTTTTCATGTACTAGGCTTTGAATAAGCAAACATCACATTTTAGAGATTTGTAGTTTATGAAAAATAGGCTTTCGCTATGTATCCGTGCCTATACAATGCTAAGCTGTGTTGCATTTTATATTAAGAGAGAAAGAGTTAAGAATTTACAAATGAATTCCATTTGTACGTTGCTCTTTTTCAAAAACCATAGAAATTAAAGGAGATGTTTTGTATGGGTAAAGGCTGTTGTCCGGATCGTCCAATTGTGAAAGATGAGTTATGTGCAAACTGGGAAGCTACTTGTAATGCCGATTATAACCTTCTTTGGGAAGCAGATAATGATGTTATTAAGCCTTTTGGAACTGTTACAATATTAGTAGAAAACAGCTGTGATGGTGTTGAAATCTTTGTAAACGGAACTGCATCAGGTAATAAAATCGCTTCCATTACTGAAGGTGAATCGTTCTCAAAGACTATTAGTAACTTGAGATCTGTGTATGTCAGATGCTTAGGTGGAACTGGAAATATCTGCTGCGGTAAGCTTTGTATGACTGTTCACTATAAGAGATGCTAGTTGAATGGTCAAAAAATGATTACAACCAATATAGTCAAGAATGACTCAATGCATCGGCTTTTTTAAGTCGGTGCTTTTGCGATCTAAAAACCATTTAAACGAAAAAAACATATATACTAAAATTATAGGGTAAACATTCGGTAAATCAGCATATAAGAAGGCTTTGGGAGACTTGAAATTAACCCAGAATACGCATTGTGTGAAAATTAGAAACGGGATATAATTAAGGAAAATATTGTGAGTTAAATAGGTGATTGTCCAGTTTTCTTGTGTATATGATGGTAGGTAGCAATTGGAGATGATAACCTTGAACAAATCAATTACTTCCAAGGGAAAAACAGTTGATGAAGCGGTTGATAATGGATTAAGAGAGCTTGGTGTATCGCGTGAAGAGGTTGATGTTGAGGTGATTGAGGAAGGGAAAGCTCGCTTTTTGCATTTTGCTTCTAAAGGAGCCGTTGTCAAACTAACTCAGAAAAAGCAAATGGCCCATACATTTCAATTTCAGCGAGAAGAACATCAGTCTGAGCTGGATGAGCCTACTAGTGTAGCGTGGGTTGAAGATGGAAAGATCCTTTGGCAGCATGATGGCAAAACCTCTCCGCAAATCGTAATTCCTCCTGAGATTGACATTTACAAAAATGATACGCTTGTGAATGATACGAAATTATCCTTGCATGATGGAGACTTAGTTCGTTATGAATCTGGTAAGGTAAATGAAGAAACGAAGTTTGAAATCTATTTAAATGAGCAAAAAACAAAAGCTTTCTTAAAGGTGATGCCAGGCTTTGAGTGTATGTATGCCCTCAAAAAAATGGAGCCTAGTCGTGTTCTAAAGCTTGAGATAACAGAAATTAAAAAACCATACTTAACGCTTACTGAGCAGATGATTCAAAGTGCGATTGAAGAAGAAGGAATTGTTTTTGGGATTAAGCGTGAAATGTTTAAGCAAGCTTGTGCTACACAAGATGAAGGTGAATTTTTAATTGCCGATGGTATTGACCCAGTCCAAGGTACAAATGGCTGGCTTGAGTATAAAGTGAAAATAAATGAAAGCACAGAAATGAAGGAACGTGAAGACGGAACGATTGATTTTCGTGATACTCGTCATATTCCAACAGTTAAAGAGCAAGAGCTTATCGCTGTTATTCACCCACCTAAAAAAGGGACTTCAGGTAAAGCTGTAACAGGTGAAGAAGTACCACCTCAACCTGTTAAGGCAATTAAAGTTCAGCAGGGAGAAGGCGTGGAAATAGTCGAAAGCAGCGGAGAAGTTTTTGCGAAGGTAGCCGGAAGGCCTTCGATTGAAAATCGTTTACGATCAATTTTAGTCGAAGTTCTACCGAAGCTTGAACACCGTGGCGATGTGAATATTGAATCAGGTAATCTTAATTTCTATGGAGATATTGAAGTATACGGTAATGTTGATGAAAATATGGTAATTACAGCAAATCGCGATCTCGTCGTACGAGGAACTACGTCGAAATCAGAGCTGACAGCAGGCCGTAATATGGTATTGCATGGAAATGTGATTGGAACGAAGGTTGTTTGCGGAAAACGCCAACAAGTGATGGCATCACAAGCTGAAACGCTTGAAGCAATCAATCAAGAATTACGACACTTTGACTTGGCGGTTGAACAATTATTGAAGAACCCTGCTTTTCAGAGTGGCTCTTTCGAAAATACAGGAATTTCAGCTGTAGCTAAGCTGTTAATTAATAATAAATTTGCACATTTGGTAGAAATCGTGAAAGAATTTTCAAAAGGAATACAAAATGAAGAAGAACTCTTCTCACCAAAATGGAAAGAGGTTGCCGACAGGTTAACACAGGCTTTTGTTCATAAGAAAGAAGAGCACCTTAAAGAAATACAAGACCTGTACCAATTCATTGAAGACATCGAGCTGTTATATGAGGCAGCGACCACACCTCCTGAAGAGAAAATGTCTGTCATCCTTCCAACAGCTCTTAACAGTGATATCTTTTGTGCTGGCGATGTAACGGTAACCGATCAAGGCTGTTACAATACGAGTATTCATGCTATTGGTAAAATAAAAATAAATGGTTTTTTGCGTGGAGGTTCGGTATTTGCATCTGAACGAGCAGAAATTCATGAAGCAGGGAGTAAGGGTGGCGTACCAACACGCATTACTGTTCCGAAAGATGGAGCCATTTATATGCATCAAGTCATGGCAGATACAACGATTCGCATTGGGCATCAAAGCTTTAAATTTACGAAAAAACAACAAAATATTCATGCAAGGTTAGATGAAGATGGAAGAATAACACTTGCTTAACTGAACCGAAGCCTAAAAAAAGGTTTCGGTTTTTTTATTTTATTACACTCAAGAACTTTTTTGAACTTTCGAAATATAATATAAAAAGAAAAACTTTCTTCAATAGCCTGTTTCATACTATATTTTTGGTGTTGATGTCAATGGTTTTTAGGAAATTTGTTTCTGTTTTGCGTTTATATTCACTATAGGAAGGGTATTATTTTAGTGAATACTAATCGCAATATTTGCATAATTTTTAGTGAAGGAAAGAAAAGCGAGGGAGGTGTACATCATGGGCTATATTTTACCAATTAATCACCAGCAATACCGAGAATATCGTAAGCGTGAAGAGAGTAAGGATAAGCCACAATTTCCGCTTGAGCCTGTTGAACGCGTTGCAAGGTATGGAAATGTAAGACGTAATAATGAGGAAGATCTATATGACTTCAACAGAGCCGGAGCAAGAATCCCGCGTGAAATGAATTATGATCACCTCGTTAAAGAAGTAGAAGATGAAATTGTTGATACTTATTTTGCTGAAATAACAGGAAGAGGACTGAACTTTAACGAATACGTATAACATAGAAGATTTTAGTAGATATAAAGGGGTATGGCTTATGGAATTTAGAGAGATAAAGGATTCATGCTGGTATTTCAATAGTGCAGTAAATATTGGGTATGTTCGAAATGGCGAGAAGGGAATGCTGATTGATGCAGGCTTAGATCAATCAACAGCGAAAAAGGTTTTAAAAAAATTAAAGCAGGAAGAACTGCCGCTTACCCATTTGTTTATTACGCATGCTCATGCGGATCATTTCGGGGGAGCGGCTTTTTTGCAAGCGCAAAACGACTTGTATACGATGGCTCCACCGTTAGAAGAGGCAATTTTGCGTTATCCCGTCTTAGAGCCGATGTATTTGTTTCAAGGCAATGAACCACTCCCAGAGCTACGAAATAAATTCTTAGAGGGTTCTCCAATTCGTATTGATCAAGTGATTGATGAAGGCATACATACAGTTGACGGGTTTTCTTTTGAGTGCCTTATTCTTCCTGGGCATAGTGCATATCAAGCAGCACTGTTAATAAATGATGTGCTGTACGCCGCCGATAGTTATTTTTCAACAGAGAATTTACATAAGCATAAGATTCCATACATTACGGATGCAAAGAAAACAATTGAATCACTTGAACGAGTGAAAAGTGTGTCATGTAAAGGTGCTGTGCCAGGCCATGGGGTGTATGAAGAAAATTTCCATGAGACGGTACAAGCGAATATTGCCTATCACTTACACATAATTGAAAGCTTGCGCAAGATTTTACGTACATATGAAAATGGTTGTAGCCAGGAAACAATTGTACGTGCCTTGTGTAGAGAATGGAAGGTGAAAATCCCACACCTTTCTTCTTGGGCCTTGTTTAGAACAGCTGTAACTGCTTATGTAGCCTATCTTTTTTATGCAGGAGAAGCTGACATAACGGTTCATGATTATACATTATGGGTTCAACTGAAATAGCACATTCCATTATGGGGTGTGCTATTTATTTTCTTAAAAAGTCTCCACATACAGTGCTTCCCCTTCTTTCCATTCTGCATACAACACATGTGCAAAGTTCGCTGCTCCGTGAGTTTGGATTTGCCCTTTAAGCCATTTTTCATCAAAACCAGAGGAATGAACATTATCCCATATTACTTCCCCATCGAGAATAAATGTAACAGGGAGGACGACCTTTTCATTTGGTAAGTTCAAATCATCTCTAGTTGGTGTCGCGTTTCCTGATTTTTTTAGGACACTGATCGTACCGTCTGTTTCAAGTAGTGCATATTCCACTTCACGTAATGAAAATACATCCTTTGACCGCAAGAGGTGTTGAAGCTGATTAATGTCTAGGTTTGCCTTTGCTAATGATTCTCTTTCAATTTTTCCTTTTCGAATGACAATGTCAGGCTGCCCCTCAAGATAATGACGTGTTCGTTTGAATTTTTGGGTAAGGACTTCAATTAAATAAATTAGGATGGTCCATAAGGCAATTGCAAATAAGACTTGAAAGATGTCTACATTTGAATCGTATAACGCATTGCCGACTAGTTCCCCAAGAACAAGGGCGGAGATGAAATCAAAAGTTGTAATTTGAGTAATTTGTGATTTTCCAAGTAGTCTTGTGGTAATGAATAAGGCGATAAAGCCGATAACGAGTTCAATTGCCGTCTGTCCGTACTCCACTTCTTTCACCTGCTTATTTTAAAAGTGTATAGATAGCTTGTGATAAAACAGGAATATTATGAGTGGAGAACCTAAAAAACGAATAATGTCGAAAAAGTTGTAATAAAAAAACGACCGAGAATGGTCGTTTTTGTGTAGTGTAAGCTTATAATGCTTTTTTCATCGTTACGTGAGGAATACCAGCATCCAAAAATGTCTCAGTTGATGTGCATTCGTAGCCAAGTCGTTCATAGAAAGGCTGAGCTTGGGTCTGTGCATTTAACTTCAACGCTTTAATGCCTTTTTCTGTGGCTACTTCTTCGCAAGCTTTCATAATAAGGGAGCCTGCACCTTTGCTGCGATGAGATGCCATCACACAAATGCGCTCAACCTTCAGCATGTTATCCACGACACGACAACGTCCTGCTCCTACAGGCTTGTCAGCATCATAGAGCACAAAATGATCAGCTTCTTCTTCAAATTGGTCAATTTCTTCTTCCTCAGGAACGTTTTGTTCATTTACAAAAACTTCTGTTCTGACGTAATAAGCATCTTCAAGTTGTTTCTTTGTTGTGACGCGTTCCACTTTCATAACTTAGAGATCCTCTCCAAGGTGAAATGTCTCATATACAGTCCAAGAACCATTATCAAGCTGATAGAGTAGATGGAAGCGGTCGATCGTTTCCTCATGATTCATATCCATCATCTCAAAGCGTCCAAGGACGTCGGAATGCTCCTGATCAGAAAGCTTTTGGCCGATTGTAATATGTGGTACAAACGTAAATGTTTTTTCTGTTTTGAAGCTTCCACTGTGGGTCATTTCATGAAGCTTTGATAATTCCTCGTCTGCTCTCACTGCAAGGTAAATGGTATTTGTAGTCGGATGAAATGACTTTACTTTGTACACTTGAAATGAGAAAGGGTTTACTTTTTTTGAAATGGTACGCAGTTCTTTTGCAAGCTTCTTAATTTCATCATCTTCCGCTTCAAAAGGTTCTTTCACTGTTAAATGTGGTGGAATTAAAGAATAATGCGGATCATAGCGTTTGCGATAGGAGTTTGCAGTATCTTGTAGTTTTTTCGCTGGAAAAATTACGATTCCATATTTCATTTGTTTTCCCTCCTAATGTCGTTAAAGGGTGGTGCAGAATAATGATTTGTCTTAAGTAGAATATTCGATGCTTGAACAGAATTTCTTTACTATTATATCAAATTTTCAAGAATTTTCATACTTCTCGTTTAAATATAGACAAGCATGTGCTGTAAGGAGCGGGCAATATCAGGCTGCCAATAGCGCCACATGTGATTGCCTTCAAACTCTTCATAGAAGTAATCGAAACCACGTTCTTCAATCACATCACTTAACTGGCGATTTGGAGTGAGAAAGTCTTTAATTGTCCCATCCGTTGTTTTCACTTTATCTTCACCTGTACCGATAATGTGATAGAGATTTAGTAAATATGGGTTCGGAAAGCTTTTCACTTTTTCAATGATCTCTTCATTTACAAATGGTGAATGCATGACAATATTACCGAATGTGTTCGGATACAATAATCCAGCCATAAGTGACACTGTTGCTCCAAGTGAATCGCCCATTAGTACACGGCCATATCCCATCTGATATGTCGTATATTTTTCATCCAAGTATGGAGCAAGCTCGTGGGCTAGAAAGCGAATGTAGGCAGAGTTCTTTTCACCATTTGGATGATATTTATCACGTCGGTCGTATTTATCTTTGTAAGGGATGCCAATAATGATTGCATTTGCAATTTCTCTTTCGTTGTATAGCTTATCAGCTGTTGTCGCAAGTCGCCCTAAGTTAAAATAATCACGCCCATCCTGCGCGACAACAATATGATATTTGTACAGTGGCGAATACGAAGGGGGGAAGTAAGTAATAAGCTCTACTTCTTCGTCAAGCGCTTTACTGTGAAAACGATCTTCAACAATTTTACCTCGATCCATTGTGACGTCCTCCATTACTTGATCTACTGATTAAAGCGTTTGCAAAAAGTTAGATTTCTATTATCCATCATAAAATATTTTTAATTTTCTTTTCAACATAAACGCTTTTTATATTGTAACATACAAGGTATGTTTAATGCTTTTGCTGAAATTAGGTGTCGTTTCATATCAGAAAAATTCGGAAAATGATATAATATAGGAATCTTTATAGAAAAATAGAAACCAGTATAGAGAGGGGAAGTTCAAGTTGAGAAAGAGAGTGCACAGTCGTGAAGTAGAAGCTGCTGCAAAAAGCTTACTGCATGAGCGTGGGGTAACACTTGATGCGATTGCAGATATCGTGTACCAAATGCAAAAACCTTATAATGAAGATTTGAAGATAGAAACATGTCTGGAGAGTGTAAGTGCTGTTCTTGAAAAGCGTGAAATTCAGCATGCTGTGTTAGTAGGAGTTGAGTTAGATAAGCTTGCTGAAAAAAATATGCTTTCTGAGCCGCTTCAATCAATTGTTGAAACAGATGAAGGGTTATTTGGAGTAGATGAAACAATCGCACTTGGTGCTGTGTTTGGCTATGGAAGCATTGCAGTTACGACATATGGTCATCTAGACAAGCAGAAGGTAGGGATTATTAAAGAACTTGATACAAAGTCAGGAGAAGGCGTTCATACCTTCTTAGATGACCTTGTTGCCAGCATTGCAGCCAATGCAGCCAGCCGCCTCGCGCACAGAACGCGAGACCGTGAAGAGGAGCTGCGCGATGAAGAAATTCAAAAACGTGATAAAGAGGAACGAATCGGTTAATTGAAAAAATGCCTGCTAGCGTTTGAATACTAGCAGGCATTTTTTTATTTGTTGTTGATTATAGCAGAAGGCGCAGATACGTGCTCAGCGGAAATCAACAGCAGAGCTGTTCTATTTAATATGGAATGTTTTGCAGTATGATTTCAGCAGCTTTTAATCTTGTTTCTTCTTTTTCACTTTGCAGTAATTGGCGAAGCACTTGCTTTGCTTCATCGCGCAAGTCATTTTGTGTTTCTGGAAGTGATTCATGATACAAAATTTCGTGGATCACATTGTTGTGCTTTGTAATATCTGCAACAGTTCCGGGATAACGGAGAGAGCCTTTTAAGCTTTCAGGTAAATCTGAGCGCAGTATTGGCTTTTTATTGAAGAACCATTCGACTTTACGTTGGTGTGGATATCCTGAACCTGGTTTGTCCTCATCAAATGTTGGATTATAAATATATTCACTGACTACTTTACCGAAATAGACGTCCTTCTTATTATCATCAGGCACAATAATAAGATCATCTGGCTCCATTAAGTGAACAAGGATGTTCACATTTCCAATACCTTCTTCCCAGTGATGTCGCTTAAGAATAGAGCGAAGTTCACTGTATCCGTATTGGGAAAGGTCTTCACCAACAGGATAACCAACTGCTACAATATCATTTCGCAAAAAATCTTGCATATGGTTTGATCCATGTGGTAAAGGCCGAACAAGCCATACATTTTGTCTCTTCAAGGTGAGCACTCTCCCTAAAACAATATATTATTAATATGAAAATTCATATTAATAATAAGGAATGCTGCTGATATTGTCAATATGTGTCTTTAATTTATTTCCTCTATACAGTCAGGACTATTATTTTTTGCTGAATTTACTTTCGTAGAAACAGGATAAGCTGTCATCTCTTGGCTGTTATAAGGTATGAGATATTCCTTCAAGCTAGAAGGGTTAGTTTCAGAACGATTCAGCCATTTTGCTTCTTTATCTGTAGGTAAGATAACGGGCATTCGACTATGAAGTTCACTCATTAAATCATTCGGTTCAGTCGTTATAATTGTGCAGGAGTTTACTTGTTTTTCTGCTTGCTGCCACTTTGTCCACAGGCCTGCAAATGCGAATAAACCGCCATTCTTTAGCGTAATATAGTATGGTTGTTTCGTACTTCCTTCTTTTCTCCATTCATAAAACCCATCTGCAATTATTAAGCATCGCTTGTTAGCTAGAAGTGGTTTGAAGCTAGGCTTTGTATCGATTGATTCAGCACGTGCGTTAATCATTTTATTTCCAATGGAAGGATCCTTGCTCCACGAAGGAATAAGCCCCCAGCGGAGAAAGCCTGCGCGGTTATTCTTCCCATCATTAATAACAGTCAGAACATGTTCAGTTGGCGCAATATTGTAGCTTGCTGAAAGTGAGAGTTCATTGGCGTTTGCAATTTCAAATCGTTCAATAATTTGTTCTAAAGAATGAAATAATGTGAACCTTCCGCACATTAGGAATACCCTCCTCCAATTCATTAATGTTATTATACCGAAAATGTCCGCAGAGCTATGCTTAAAAAAGATTCATTAAGGGAAATAGTTACAAAGTATTGATTGAGCTTGATTGCTACATAAGAAGGAGGAGCACGGATGAAGCATTTTTCTTTATACCGCATTTATCGGATTGTGTGGATGGCAATCCGTTTCTTTCTGCAAGTGACATACTTCAAACGAACAAATCGCGGGGAGTGGACGAAAGACAAGGAAGAGAAATGGAATGAGCTTGTGAAAAAACAAGCTCAACAGTATAAACGAACAGCGCTTGCATTAGGAGGGCTGCTTATTAAGCTTGGTCAGTTTCTGTCTACAAGAGCGGATATGATGCCGAGAACATTTATACAAGAGCTTGAAGACTTGACTGATCATGTTCCTCCAGTCGGTTGGAAAGAAACAAAGAAAGTAATCGAAACAGAATGGGAAGGCGATTATACGACGATTCTCACAGAAATTTCAGATGAGCCTGTTGCCTCAGCCTCGATTGGTGAAGTGTACCAAGCTCGGCTTCATACAGGGGAATTAGTGGCTGTGAAAATCCGAAGACCTGGTATTGAGCAGATTATTCAAACAGATTTCAAGGCGATTCGGTTCGTTATGTGGCTTGCAAATCGTTTCACAAAAATGGGGAAACAAACTGATCTTCCTGCTCTCTATCGTGAAATAAAGCGGGTCATTAACAGTGAGTTGAATTTTCGTAAAGAAATGCAAAATGGTCAAGCTTTCAGGCGTAGGTTTGAGAAAGACCCAAGTGTAGAAATCCCAGATTATTATGAAGAGCTTTCAACGAGGCGTGTGCTTGTAATGGATTGGAAAGAAGGGAAGAAGATAACGGATACAGCTTATTTGGACAAACATCAATTAAATCGAAAAGAAGTAGCCGATCTTTTGTTACGCCTGTTTCTTCAGCAATTGTTAGAGGATGGCATTTTTCATGCTGACCCGCACGGTGGAAATATACTAGTTAAGCAGGACGGTACGATTGTACTGCTTGATTTCGGGATGATCGGAACAATTCAAGAAGCAGACCGCAAATCAGTCCAGAAAGCGGTTGAAGGTGTGGTGATGGAACGGTATGACCTTGTCGTTGATGCACTAGAAGATTTGCGCTTTTTGCTTCCGCATGCTGATCGGTCCATTCTTCAAGAGATGATTCGCCATATCGTAGAGGAATACCAAGAGATGAACTTTGCCCATGCCGACAGTAGGATGGTAGAACAACTAATGGAAGATATTATTCATGTCGTACAGAAAGAGCCACTCCAAATGCCAAGTGAATTTGCTTTTTTCGGTAAGGCCGTTTCTACTTTAATTGGCGTTATTTATGTGATTGAGCCAGAGGCAGATTTGTTCAATATGGTAAAGCCAGTGATTTCACAATGGGTGACCACTGGGACCGAGGACAAAGACAAATTGAATTGGCAAGGTGTCGTGGTGAAAGCAGGAAAAGCTTTCGTTCGCCTTCCGTATAAGCTGGATGACCTGCTTGAAGAACCTCGCCGGGAAAGGCAGCGTAAGCAAGCTGATGCAGAAAAGAAACGGATTCATGAGACGATGCTTTCGAAAAAGCGTGATGCTCTTATTTTTTTCCTAATTCCTTTTACCTTTCTTCATGTTGGCTTATTTTTTGAAAAGTGGCTTGTTATGTATTGGTTTGGCGGTATTTCATTATTTACATTTCTGAACTATCTACGTGCTTCCCATAAGGTGAAAAAAGAAGAATGAAGAAAACCCTATAAATACAGGAAAATCAGTTTAGTTTTAGGGTATTGTGGTAAAAAGTATGTATAGTCTTGTGACGAATAGTATATAGAAAGGGGAGAAAGTAAATGAACAAGCATATAAGACTTGGGGCTCTATTTGGCGTTATGCTAGCAATGGCTTTTCTATTTCCGCCAAGTATACAGGCTGCCCCTGCTTCTTTGGATGGAGGCGTTATTAAAGAGGGTAGAGCCTATTTACCGATGAGAGCCCTTTTTGAGTCAATGGGTGCAACAATCACATGGGATAATCAAACGAAAACAGCTACAGCTTATCTCAATAACGATGTTGTGAAGATGGGAATTGGGGAAGAGTATCTAGTTAAAAATGGAGAAAAAGAAACGATTGATGCAGCAGCTTTCATACATAATGGCCATACGATGATGCCATTGCGGGCTTCAGCGGAAGCATTTGGTGGTTATGTCTATTGGGATGGCGATAATCGAATCGCTGGTTATGAATTAGGTGAAAAAGAAGCAATTGTGAAGTTCGGAACAGCTAATGCTAATGAAGGTGAGCATGCAGTCATTAATGAAGGTTTCTTATCATCTTTAGAAGAAGGTTCATTCCAAACATGTCCTTTTTCAATGGAAAACCCTCCAACAAAAGGTGAAATTATTGCAAAATACGGTGAGCCTGTTGATAAGTACGAAGGGGGCGGCGGGTATGCAATGCTTCTTTCAGACGTTTCATGCTCTCCAACAGTAGCATATGTAAATGACGGTGACGATGACCCGATTACGGGAATTATGTATTATGAAATTCCAGATGGAATGACACCCTCAAAGTTTGTTGAGGTAGTAGGAGCACAGCCTGCTTCTGCCCAAACGACAAATCTCAATGATAATTTTGCAATGGTCTATTATAGTGCTGATTATGCATACAAAGCCATTGTTTCGGCACCTGGTCAAAATGAAACAATTCAAGGCATTTACATTAAAGAAAATTAAGAATAAGCGACTAAGCTTGGAGACCTCTAGTATGGTTTTCAAGCTTTTTTTGTGTGCAGGCGTTTTTCATGCTCAGAGTAAGCCCTAGGTGTTATAGTGGGAGGGCAGAATTGAAAAGACAGCAAGGAGGCCTTTATGAATACAGTCAAAGTTGGTTTAATTGGTTATGGTTTTTCAGGGAGAACGTTTCATGCGCCGCTTTTGAAGGATCTGGATGAATTTGATATAACAAAAGTTCTTTCTTCAAAGCCTGAGCTCGTGAAGCAAGATATAGGGAAAGCAGAAGTTGTTTCCGGAATAAATGAAATCGTTGAGGACCCTGAGATTGAACTAGTTGTAATTACGACACCAAACACTTTTCATTACGAAATGGCAAAACAAAGTATCTTACATAGAAAACATGTTGTTATTGAAAAGCCGATGGTTATTGAGCAGGAAGAGGCGAAAGAATTAATTGAGCTTGCGAAGAAACAACAAGTCATGTTAAGTGTTTATCACAATCGAAGGTGGGACAATGATTTTCTCACTATTAAGCAGGTAATTGAGAACGGTGAGCTAGGAAAAGTAATGTCTTATAAAGCACATTTTGACCGTTTTCGCCCACATGTACGCAAGCGTTGGAGGGAGCAGAAGGGCAGAGGTTCAGGGATGCTTTACGACCTCGGTTCCCACTTAATTGACCAAGCGCTTCATTTATTTGGGTCCCCGAACTTTGTTATGGCAGATGTGCTTGCACAGCGTGATGAAGGGGAGACGGATGATTATTTTCATATTATTCTTGGGTACGAACGTCTAAGAGTCATGCTACATTCTAGTTCATTTGTAAAAAGTGCTGGGCCGAAATTTGAAGTACACGGAACAAAAGGTAGCTTCATCAAATATGGGAGTGACAGTCAGGAAGCAGCTCTGAAAAAAGGCGAACTCCCATCAGATAAAAAAGAGTGGGGAGTAGATAAACCGGAGCATTATGGTCGTCTTATTCAAGAAAAAGCTGGAGAAGATGTGGAAAGAATAGTTGAAACAGTCCCTGGATATTATCCTGCTTATTATAAACAAGTGTATCAACACATTCGAAACAATCAGCCTGTACCGGTTTCAGCAGAAGATGGGTTACGAACAATTGAATTGATAGAAGCGGCGTTTAGAAGTAGTCAGGAGAAGAGAGCCGTTTATTTATAGAGAAGCTGTCATTTGGCAGCTTCTTTTTTTATGCGTTTTCAAAAACCTTCTTTACACAAAACCCCCTGAAAATTTTGAACAAAAAGACCTAGATAATAACCATTATTAGAAGTCATAATCCAGTAACATTCTTTTAACACTATTATCACATTTATTTCTATTAAATGACTTTTAATAGGTTTAAATAACCAGTATAATAAAACCATCAAAAGCAGGGGGTAGATGGGGATGGGAAGGCATATCATCATTTTTATACTACTTATAGGTTTCATTATGCCTACATACATTGGGGCTGAGAGTGCTTCTGTTATGGGAAATGAAAGTACAAATAGTGGGGTAGAAAGTCTTTATTCTAAGTATATAAATGTAAAAGATGTTGGTGCTAAAGGTAATGGCGAGCAAGATGATACTTATGCAATTGTGAAAGCCATTGAACAAATAGATTCAAACGGTGGAGGTACAGTTTATTTTCCAGCTGGAACCTATGTTGTAAATGGGAGTATTTCTGTAGAGCTAGATAACGATCTAACAATTTTATCAGATGAAAACGCTGTAATTGATGGGGAAAATTCAATTGCACGAACGTTAATTCGATTAGGTGGTTACCGGAAAGAAGCTGCACAATTAAGTAAAGATATTCTTAAAGGTAATACAGTTATTGAAGCAGGTTTGAACGTGACAGAAGCAGATTATGTGTTAATCACTTCGTCAGATAAGTTTAACCTTTCTCGTGATTATTATATTACTGGTGAACTAGCAAAAGTAAGTGCTGTAAGTGGAGGCAGTATTCAATTAGAGAAACCATTGTCTTCTTCATATATCGCCCGTTCTACGCAAGTTGTATTATTGCAAATGCCGAAAGTTATAGTTGATGGATTAGCAATTAAACGTAATTCTAATGACCAAGGTCTTGTAATTGAATATGCACATGATATTGAACTGAGAAATGTAAATGCAGATGGGGCAAGGGAACGAGCTTTAGCTGTTAATTATACGTATGGTGGTATAATCGAGCGAAATAAAACAACTGACTGTTTTTACCCAGGCACAGGGACAAGCTATGGCTTAGTACTAGCTTCTGCTGTTCGAGATGTGACGGTGCAAGACAATGAGCTTGTCTGTGGCCATCACGGTATGACACTAGGTGGTCAAGAACCTGTGCGGGATATACTTGTGCAAAATAATGTTTTTGACAGCTATCGTGGTGAGGAAAATAACTATCTCGGTTCTTTTAACACACACTCAAATGTTGAAAATATTACAATTCAAAATAACTTAATGCTTGCCGGTGCAAGTATCGGTGGGAAGAGCTTAACGTTTAAAGGGAATGAAGTTCATCACTTCAACCGTGATGATGCAACATTATTTGTGAAGCTGATTCAAGATATGGATGATTTAGTAATTGAAGATAATATTATGGAGTCAGAGGGGTACGGTATCCGGATAGAAGGATATATGAAGGATATTTTTGTGAAAAACATCCGTATTCAAAGAAATGAAATTAATGCCGTTCAATCTGGTATATGGATAAAACCACGTACGACCGATGATACAAACATCCATATTGGAAGACTCGAACTAAATGATAACTATGTGTTTGCGAAAGAAGGAATAGCCTTAGGTCTACGGGCGATGTCTAACACGCGTCTTGGTGTGAATGATATCATCGTTAACGGAGGAACGTATCATTCTGATTTGGAAAAAGCATTCTATACATTTACAGATGGCGACACAAACATCTCTGTTGATGGAGCAACGTTTGAAATTGGCAGCTTCAATGCAGGAGTTCAGTTTTTACAGGGTGGAAATGTCAATCTTATGAATGCTAACTTTGTCGGTTTGCATGAAAAAGGAGGCTGGACAAATAGTTTTCTTAACCTAAAATCTCTTAATGTCGAGAACAGTACCTTCGATAAATGGTCAACTATTTCTGGGGTAGACATTCGTGATGTAGGTACAAGTGATGTGCTTCTTATGAAAAATACGTATGCCAACACACCTACACGAAGAGTTTTTGCACCTAAATCAGTTAAAGCTGAAAAAATGAATGGAGTAGTCAAGGTTAATTGGGAAACCTATGTAGATTCTTACAAATATCTCGTAAAACGTGATGGAAAAGTGATTGGCAAGCACTTAACTGAACGGATGCTAGAAGATATCATTACGACAGATAACACCTCAACGTATGAGGTATATTCAATTGACCCAGCATATGGAGTGTTAAGCGACCCACTCTCTATTCAAGTAACTCGATAATATGAAGGGCTGTGTAGACATTTTGTCTCCACAGCCCTTTTGCATCTATCCATTTCGGCTGGTTTCGAGTCGCTCTAACACTCTCCGCTTACGATAAAGCATGTTGCCAGTTTCAGAAATGTCGTTAATCATTGAACGGTTTGTGAAAGCACCAAAGATAATCCCTGCGATTGGCACCATTTGCAATAACTTCTTCCAGCCAAATTGATCTCGATATGTATAGACGACTTCGCGCCAGCCTTGTAGTTGAGACATCATTTCTTTTGTTTCTTTTTTCTCTCCATAGTAAGCGGAAAGTTCGTTTAGAATAGATTGACGCCCAACAATATCAGCAGAAGCAAATTGCAAACATTTTACGATAAAGATTCGTTCACTTCGTTCGTTTGGGTCATAGCCGTGGGCAATGGCAATCTCCTGTAGTGTTTTTAACGTCATTCCTAAGAGAACTGGAATATCAATAGCAAGTGTAAATAGCCCGCCAACTCCTGTCGTAGCCCCTTGAACGGTCGCGACATTACGGCGGTTATTCTGAATGCTCTCCCCAACGGCTTTCATTACTTCCAACGGTAACTCTGATATTTGTTCATATGTTGTAATTTCTTTGTTCGACTCACCTGAAAGCTTCCTGAAAATCACTTTTTCTTGTGTTAAATATTGGCCGCCATTTTGAATGAAGTTACCGAGCTCATCAAGCATAACGCCAATTTTCCGTTGAATAAATTCTGGGGTGAAGCGGTCTAGCAGCTTGAAAGGAAGGCGACCTATCCGCTCCCAAATCCATAATTTCTTCTGGTCGCTTTCCCATTCTTCAATGGTTTTCAACTCACTTAATAAAATCTCTTTTGATTCACTCAAGTTATTTCGCTCACTTTCCTTTTTGAATGTAATACGTATTGAATGCGGAGATCGTTTCATTTAATCGTTTCCCTTTTCAATAGAAAGTAACGCATAAATTCTCACCTATAAAATTTCTTTCATTTATGATACGTTATGTTAAAAAAAGAGAGCTAGGGGAGTTTGTATGGTTTCAGTTTTGACGCGTTACGGGATACTGGGGGTAGGTGCTGTTATCCAAGGCTGTGCGATGGCCTTGTTTTTATTCCCGCATGCGATTTCTTCAGGAGGAGCGGCAGGGCTTAGCATTATCCTTCACCATTTGTTTCACGTGCCGTATGCAGTGACACTTTGGCTGTTAAATGCTGTTATGTTATTTGCAGCCGTAAAATGGCTTGGAAAAGGAAACGCGCTGCGGACTATTTATTGTGTGAGTGTGACTGCATTTGTTGTAAATGAGTTAAGTATGGAAAAACCTTTAGGTCATATTGCAATCGACCTTAGCTTAGGAGCGGTTGTGTTTGGGATTGGCATTGGTATCCTATTTCGGGGAGGCGCATCTTCTGGAGGAATGGATATCCTTGCGTTAATTATTTCAAAGGTAAAAGGCACAAGACCCGGCCGGACGCTTTTCTGGATTAATACAACGATTTTAATTGCGACAGGGCTTATTGTAGATTTGAGAGTTATTGGCTATGCACTAGCGTGTCAGTGGGTAAGTACGAGAATAATTGATTTCATCGACAAAATGCAGCATCCATTTAGTAAGCCTCTACAGGAAAGGGCAGGGCGATCAGCTTGACGACCGCCCTGTTTTTCTAAATTTTAACCCCTAATGCCGAAGCACTAATTTGTCTTGATAATAATTGTGGAGCTGTTAAATAGACAAAACCGTTGCCTTCTAATGTTTTGGCATAGCCGAGTGGTACGGTACGGCGGATAAGCTGGGCATACAGTTCGCTTTCAGTTAGCTTTCGTTCAAATTCTTTTTCAGACAGTTCCTTAACTAATGCAAGCGCACCAGATACGTGAGGGGTTGCCATTGAAGTGCCGCTTAGCTTGGCATATTTGCCGCCTGGAACAGTTGAAAGAATCTTTTCACCAGGTGCAACAACGTCAATTTGTCGATTTGAGTTTGTGAATTCAGAGGATTCGTGTTGAAGGCTAACGGCACCGACGGAAATGACTTCATTATAAGCGCCAGGATATGACAGCTCAGGTGTCTTCGGGTCTGCATCTCCTTCATTTCCTGCGGCACAGACAACTTGAATGTTGTTTTCAATTGCTTGTTTAATGGCTTTATAGAGTTCGGCTTGATTATCAGGACCGCCTAATGACATAGAAATAATATCGACCTTTTGCTCTGTTGCATATTTGATCGCTTCTGTAATCCATTCATAGCGACCAGAACCTTTTGCTCCCAACACTTTCAAGATAAGTAATTTTGCTTCAGGAGCCACACCGACAACACCTGCATCATTTTCAGAAGCGGCGATCGTTCCTGCGACATGTGTGCCGTGTCCATTATAATCCGTTACATTTTCTGAATCACCGTTATCATCTGAGGTGAAATTTCTTACATCTAGTATTCTGTCTTTTAAATCTGGATGGTTAACATCGCAGCCTGTATCGAGGACAGCGATTGTTATTCCTTTCCCGCGTGTTTCTTCCCAAAGCTGAGGGGCTTGAATCAACTCTACTCCGTTTGGAATTTCTTTAACGGTATCTAGCTGCTCTTCAATCTTATAAGGGATTAAGTGAATCAGATTCTCCATACGCAAACCCTCCTCTGTATAGTAAGCTCTGGTAAATATCAGAACTTTCGCTAAATTTTATCATACCGAACAGTAGGGGAACAGGTGCTTAAGTTTCAGGGTAGATCTGTTCAGTTGCTACGCGTGTTTCTTTTGAAATAGGCTGGACAGGGGATAGATAAGCATACTTTGAATGATGAGTGACAGCAGAACGGCTCCAAAGGTCAATGACATAATTGTTTCAGCGTCTGAGCCGCTTTCTGATTTCAAGCTTAACAATAACGCAACAGACATCGTTCCTTTAATGCCTGACCATGTGATTAACGAAATTGCCTTCCAATCAAATTTCTTCCGCCATGTTGGGAACAGCTTGATAATACCAGCAAGTACAAAGAAACGAATAATCAAGGAAATGACAAAGATGATAAGTACAAATCCCCACTGTTCTGAAACAAGGTAATTTGCTGCTTCTATACCGATTAATAGAAAGATAATTGCCAAGATACTTGGTTCAACCACTTCCCAAAAGCCATCCAAATATTCACGGTAGTCTGTTTCCTTAATGGTATGTCCAAATTCCCAAGAAAGCATAATGCCTGCAGAAACCGAGGCTAAGACCCCAGAGACACCAAGGTGCTCTGCTATATAAAAGCTTCCATAAGCTAGTACAATACTGAGCATCACTTGGTATTGACGGTGATGGGTAAAGTGAACAGCTTTACTAACGAACCAGCCAAAGGCCACACCGATAAAAATACCGCCAAGCGAAACAAGGATAAAATCAGTAAGAAATGAACTGACTGAGAAGGAATTGTCCTTCAGAAACATACCAGCAAATACAGTAAATAAGACAATGCTTGTACCGTCATTTACCATCGATTCGCCTTCAACGACATCTGCAATCGTCGGGTCCTTTGATGAGTTTTTTAAGATTGAGACAACTGAAACAGGGTCAGTTGGAGTTAGCATTGAAGCAATTAACATAGCTCCTACAAATGAAAGAGAGAGGAATGGCATGCTAATCCAGTAAATACTGATACCTAGTAGAAACGCCGTTAACATCAAACCCAATGTACTTAAAATCCCGATCAGTCCAATATTTTTTTTGAAATGAGAAAAAGGAAATTGATAGGCAGAAATAAACAAGAGAGCAGGTAAGAACCAATTAAAGATTAATTCTTTCGTTACATGTGCAGATGAAAAATAGGGAATAAAAGAAAGTCCAATCCCAATTAGGAGAAGAACCATTGGCACGGGAAAGTTCTTTTGCTTCTTGTCGATTGTGAAAATAATGTATCCAATAAATAAAAGGGCAATAACTTGATAAGAATGCATGGTTCGGGTTCGACCTCCATGTTTGCTTGTTTATGTTTCATTTCCCAATATTTGTGGACAATTAAACAAGTAAAACAGAGCTGCAAAGATGCAGCTCCGTTGTATACTTAATAAAAGAATGGATGGAAGAAGCCTCCGATTCCATAGAACGGAAACCGATAATGTCTAAAGCGGCGGAAGCGACGAGGATATCTTCCAAAAGGATAACCTCCATAACCACTGTAGCCGCCAAATCCTCCTAAACCACCAGCTCCAAAAGGAAATCCACCAAGTCCAAATTGCCGAGTGTCCTCCTCTACAAGCTCTTCTTCAGCTAGTTCGCGATTTTCTGGCTTCATTTCGCCACTTGGTACGAGCATATAAACATAATCACGGTCAACATCTTCAATAATCCCTTCGTACATTGTCCCATCATTCATCTGTACCATCATCATTTTCAACATATTCTTTTTACAATAATCATACATATTTGGTTGTTGTGCTTGGGGTGCCGTGTATTGTGTATAAGGCATCTGCATATTGTGCTGATTGTTATGCATATTTTTCCACCTCTCCTCAAGTTTCATTGTCAGCATATTCAATAGGCACAGTGGTGTGACAAATTTTAAAAAAGGGTTTTGGCGGAAAAAGTGTAAGTATTTATTATAGAAAACATTCGTGAGCTTTCCTGAACAGCCTTTAAAATGGAAATGTAGCTCAGCATTAACTAAACAAAGAGGAGTGGGAGAATTGAATTTAGAAAAAACGTTTCCTTTGAAACCGTTTACGATTGAGCGGGGTAAAATCGCAGAATTTGTACAGGCTATCGGTGATTCGAACCCCGTATATACGGATATTGAAACTGCAAGAGAAGAAGGATTCAGAGATATTCCTATCCCGCCGACATTTCCGACAGTCGTTGAAATGTGGGCAGGTATTGATTTTGAAACAATTATTGAAGAGTTAGATTTGAATTTATTGCGGGTGCTTCACGGGGAACAGTCTTATGAATATCTTCAAGATGTTTGTGCTGGTGACACGATTAGCGGAGTTGGTTATGTGACAGATGTAGTTGATAAGAAGCGGTTAACAATTGTTAAGCTGCAGATGGATTTTTTCAATCAAGCTGAAGAGAAGGTTCTGATTGGTCGCTCTATTGTCATTGAAACGAAGGAGGAGACAGAATGAAAGAGTTAAGCAGTATTGAAAAGCAAGCGATTACTCATACACAACTTGTGCAATATGCAGGTGCTTCAGGTGATTTTAATCCGATTCACACCGTGGTTCCTATAGCAAAGAAAGCAGGGTTTGATGATGTGATTGCACATGGCATGCTTGTAATGGGGTTTGCAGGACAAGCGTTAACCACTTGGTTTCCTAGAAAAAGTGTAAGGAATTTCTCTGTTCGATTTACGAAAATGACATCACCTGGTGAGAAGTTAACTGTGCATGGAAATGTAGTTGATCGTAAGCATGTAAATGGAGAGGAGCGGTTAGTTGGAGAAGTCATCGTTGAAAATGAATCTGGAGAGCAGAAGTTAAAAGGTTCGTTTGAAGTAGTGGATTAACCGAAGAAAACGCCGAATAAACCGGCGTTTGATAGACTAATCATTTTCTAAGAATGCGTTAACCACAATTAAAAATGCCTCTAAAATATTTTGTGATTCTGTAACGACGCGTTCAGCATTAGTGATTGTGAGCTCGTCTGAAAGCTGTTGTGCTGCTTCGTGGAGTGCTTTGTGAGGAAGTTCAATTGCCTTGTAGCCTGGTAGATGACGATGCTGTTGATAGTTATTATAATACCATTTTCCGAAGTTACACTCTGTATGGCTATTTAACCTTTGTCCTTTACCAGCTATTTGAATCGTATGATGTAGAAAATGAGCGTGGTCGATAAGACGAGCTGAAAGGATGCCGATAACTGATTCTTCTTCAATCACTCGGAAGCTTGAAGAAACGGTGGAAATGAGATTATCTTTTTCTGTTTCGATTAATTGTGAGAAGTCGCTAGTTTCAGCAAGCTCAGTCGCAATGGTAGACAGGTTTTCAATGGCAGTGGTGTTTTCTTGGGTAGCGTTCGAGATGTTATGAAGGGCGCTTGATGCTTCTTTAATCGTGTCTGTATTTTGGTCAATTTTTGTAGATAGCTCCAGTTGGCCTGTAAGAAATTGATCAAAATACGTTTTCACACCTAGGACATTATCTATGGTCAATTTGCTGGTTTTGTCCAGTTTCTTTGAGATGTGCTGGACTTCATTTAATGATTTCTTTGTATGATTTGCAAGTTTGCCAACTTCTTTTGCGACTACGTTAAAGCCTCTGCCATGTTCACCCGCACGAGCTGCTTCAATCATCGCGTTGAGTGAAAGTAGATTTGTTTGATCAGCAATCTCAGCCACACTTTTGTTAATGTAGTTAATATTATTAAGTTCTTCTTGTAAATGATGAATATGATGTTCACTGTCATATAAAAGCTCTTTCACTTCGTTGCCTACTTTTGATGTGGTGATAAGTTCATCCATAATGTGAACAGAGGTGTCTTTAATGCCTTGCATGCTGACATTTAATTCTTCAGTAGAGGAAGAAACGTCTTCCATAATAGCACTCATCTGTTCACTCATGGACGCAATTTCGGTTACTTTATCTGCAACATGTTGAATCTTAAGGGATGTCTGGAACGTGATTAAGTCAGTATGTGCTAACGTATACGAAAGAAGGGCTTGATTGAAGGTAGACAAGTCTTTGTATTGTCTTAATTGGTCTGATAATCGAATAATTTCCGCGTCGTTTTTTTCTTTCTGTGGCTCTTTTACCAAAACTTCTTTTTTTCTCTTATTAAGCATTCTCCACACCTCATTTTTATTTTATATCAATAAGGTATGTATGAGAGAAAGTATCGGTATAGACAAACGTGAGTGTTATTCGACATTTTTCGATAAAAAGTAAAAACAGCGGAAGCATTTTGCTTTCGCTGTTTCGTCAAGTTTCGTTCAGTCGATCATCATTTTATATGGGTTTTCTAGCAGTTGTTTCAAAGCGGCTAGAAATTCACTTGCAGGGGCACCGTCTAGTACACGGTGGTCAAAGGTGAGACTGAGAGGTAATATTTCTCGTCGCTCCAATTCATCACCACGGTAGACTGGTGTAGACTCAATTGTACCGACACCAAGAATGCCTGCTTCAGGAGGGTTAAGAACTGGCGTGAAGTATTCAATACCATAGTGACCAAGACTTGTGATTGAAAAGGTTGAGCCATTCATTTCTTCAGGCTGTAAATCTCCAGAGCGGGCACGCTTGCTTAATGAACGAATTTGCTGTGCAAGTTGTTTAATTGAACATGTTTCGGCGTTACCAATCACAGGTACCATTAAACCATTTTCAAGCGCAACAGCAATTCCTAAATGAACATCTTTAAATTCGTAAATTTTTCCATCAATATATGCACTATTCATATTCTTGTGGCTTTGTAAGGCTAGGGTAACTGCTCGGGCAATAAAATCTGTAATCGAAAGTTTTACATCACCTTCTTGAAGGTTTTCACGAAGTTTCTTCTGGATCGCCATTAGGTCGGTTACATCTGCTTTTGATGTAAGGGTTAGTTGTGCGCTTTGCTGTAGGCTATCAAACATTCGATTGGCAATGACCTTGCGCATACCTGACACAGGTTTTATTTCAGCTTCAGCTGTTGTTGCTTGTTGTGGAGAAGCAGGTTGTGTAACAGGTTCTTTAGATGGTGTAGGCTCTGGTTGTTCATTTATTTTCTTTTCGACGTCAGCACGTGTAATACGCCCCTTTGGTCCTGTACCACTGATGCTTTCGATTTCAATATTATTTGCCTTCGCGAGCTTTCGGGCTGCAGGGGAAATTCGAGCTTTTCCTTTTGGTGGTGCTGGACTTTTCTTAGGTGGAGCAGGAGTGTCGAGTACTGCTACAGCTTCTCCAGCTGCTTGCTTTGATTCTTCATTTGCTGGTGCCGCAACTGTAGGCTCTATATCTTCTCCTTGAGCTCCTATGTAGCCGATTGGTTTTCCCACAGGCACAACCTCATCTGTTTGTGCTGCAATATTGATTAGAAATCCATCTTCAGGGGCTTCAATATCTTTTTCGATTTTATCTGAACTAATAACGGCAACAGGCTCGTTCTTTAAGACTTCTTCATTCTCTTGTTTCAGCCATTCGATTATTGTCCCTTCCTTCATGCTCATACCAAGCTTTGGCATAATGATTTGGGTTGCCATTTTGATTGCTCCTTTCAGATGATAATTAGAAGAAGAGCGTGGGGGAGAAGCACGCTCTTCTTTTTCTCTTAAACGGCCATCGTTTCATCACCGATGATTTCACCGACAACGGCGATCACTTTTTCTTTTGAAGGTAAATAGAGATCTTCTAATGCAGGTGAGAATGGAACAGGTGTATGTGGTGAAGTAATCATCTTAATTGGTGCATCTAAGTAATCAAATCCTTTATCAGCAACCATTGCAGCAATATCTGTAGCTGCACTGCATCGTGGTGTCGCTTCATCTAGAACAATTAAGCGTTCTGTTTTCATGACTGACTGAAGGATTGTTTCTTCATCTAATGGTGAAAGTGTACGAGGGTCGACAACTTCAACACTTATTCCTTTCGCCTCTAGGGCTTGGGCCGCATCGAGTGCGGTATGAACCATTTTTCCAATCGCGACAATTGTTAAATCCTCGCCTTCTCGCTTAATATCAGCTTGTCCGAATGGGATACGGTAGTCTCCCTCAGGTACTTCTCCTTTAAGCGTGTAAAGAGTTTTATCTTCAGAGAAAATAACTGGATCATCATCAAAAATCGATGTCATAAGCAGACCTTTTGCATCAGCAGGTGTTGAAGGTACGACTACTTTGATGCCAGGGATATGGGTGAATACACCATACAAGCTTTGAGAGTGTTGGGCAGCGGCGCGAAAGCCTGCGCCATGCGTCGTTCTGACGGTAAGCGGTACTTTTGCCTTTCCACCGAACATATAACGAAGCTTTGCACCTTGGTTCATCACTTCATCTAGACAGCTGCCGATGAAATCATTGAACATTAACTCTGCGATCGGGCGCATCCCAGTTGCAGCAGCTGATACGGCTGCACCCATGTAGCCTGCTTCTGCAATCGGAGTATCAAGGATACGGTTTCTGCCAAACTCTGTAACGAGTCCTTTCGTAACACCGAGAACACCGCCCCATGCTTCATCATCTTGTAAGTGGTCTACTGATGCGCCACCAGCTACATCTTCACCGAGTAAAATAACATCCTCATCCTGTCGCATCGCTAATTTCATCGCTTCATTAATGGAATCTGCAAAAGAAAGTTGTCTTGTCAAAAGAACCACTCCTTCCATAAATTTTGTTTAACACTTATTTATAAGAGACATAGACATCTGTATACAGCTCTTCAGGGGATGGATCAGGACTGCTTTCTGCGAATTCGACTGCTTTCTCTACCGCTGTTTCAACGTTGTTGTCAATGTCAGAAAGCTCATTTTCACTTACGAGAGATTGATTGATGACAAATTTACGGAAAAGCTCAATCGCATCAAGTTCACTTGTATGTTCCGTTTGTTCTTCGTCTGTTTTGTAAGTTTGCGCATCGCCTTCAAAGTGACCATAATTTCGGAATGTCTTACATTCAATTAGTGTTGGCCCTTTCCCAGCCCGAGCTCGCTCAATTGCTCGTTGGGCTGCTTCATAGACAGCGACGACATCTTTTCCATCGACAATTTCACCTGGAATGTTGTAAGCAGCCGCTCTGTCTGCAATGTTTTCGCAGGATGAAGCATAATTGAAAGGAGTTGCCTCTCCATATCCGTTGTTTTCAGCAATAAAAATAACAGGTAGGTTCCAAATAGCGGCTTGGTTAATGCCTTCATGGAAGGTGCCGTGATTATTTGCCCCATCACCAAAGAAGCACACAGAAACACCGCCTGTTTGTTTTAACTTTGCGGTTAGACCTGCACCAGTTGCTAATGGAAAGCCACCACCGACAATCCCGTTTGCTCCAAGCATCCCTTTTTCAACATCGGCAATATGCATGGACCCACCTTTTCCATTACAGAGTCCTGTGCTTTTCCCATATATTTCTGCCATCATTCCGCTTAAGTCGCACCCTTTAGCAATACAGTGGCCGTGTCCGCGATGGGTACTTGTAATCGCATCTTTATTGTCAAGGTGGGCACAGACACCGACCGCAATCGCTTCTTCACCTGCATACAAGTGAACGAACCCTGGAAGAATGCCTGTGCTGAACTTCTCGTGAACCTTGTCTTCAAAACGACGTATTTCGCACATCTTTTCATACATCCATTTCGCCTTTTCTGTTGTCAATGCCGGCTTCTCAACTGGTTGTGATAATGCCATTCATTATGTCCTCCTTTAGCAAATGTTTTCATTTAGTAGAAGTTTGGGAAGGGGAAAAGTAGTGTTTTTCACCTTTGTCCTTAATAATGCAATTTCCGTGCCAAAACAGAAAACGCTTACATAACGGAATTTTCAGACAAAATGAATGGTTTGAGGTGAAACAATTTGCATCACTGTGTCAATTTGTTTCATATTGTTTCAAAGACTAGAGCTTATATTTCTTCATTTTACGATATAAAGTGCTTCTAGAAATATTTAAAGACTGTGCTGTATTTGTAATGTTTCCATCTTGATGATGAAGAGCTGAGATGATTTTCTCTTTTTCACGCTGTTCTCGATAATTAAGCTGGATTGATTGCTGTTGTTCAGATGCCGACATACTATTAGCGGGTGTGAATAAAACAGATTGGAGGTCGAGATTAACAAGTAGATCATTCTCATACAGCACTCTCAGCCGATTAAGCACAGTAAAAAGCTCACGCACGTTGCCCGGCCAGTGATAGTCTTTAAATTGAGCAAGAAGCTTAGGTGGAAAATGCACCTTCCAGCCATGCTTGGAGCAATAATAATTAATAAAGTCGGATATATCCGCTTGTCGGTCTCTAAGCGCAGGAATTTGAATCGGAAATCCATAGATACGGTAGAAAAAATCTTCCCGAATTATCCCTTCATTTACAAGTGTCTGCAAATTTTTATGAGTAGCTGTGATGAGCCGAATATTCAAAGGAACCCCATTCGTAGCTCCGACGGGAATGACTTCTTTTTCTTGTAACACGCGTAGAAGGGCAACTTGCATATCATGTGGGATTTCCCCAATTTCATCGAGAAAAATTGTTCCGTAATTGGCTTGTTCAAGCTTGCCCATATGTCCATTTCGTTTAGCTCCTGTAAAGGCCCCAGGTGCGTAGCCGAACAATTCGCTTTGGAGTAAGTTATCTTTGATTGCTCCACAGTTTACGGCTATAAATGGTTCGTTTCGGCGTGGACTGTTCTCATGGATTGCTCGCGCCAAGATTTCTTTACCAGTTCCCGTTTCCCCATGAAGGTGAACTTCGATCTCTGTCTTTGCGACTTTCTCAGTGTGTTTTAACGTGTGTAAAAAGGAAGGTGTTGAGCCAATGACACCTTTGAAATGAAAAGTTGAAATAGGTGTAGGAGATAGCGGTCTTGCCTTTACATTGAGTTCGACGAAATAACCAATAATTCGGTTGTGTCTGGAAGAGTAGAGTGGTGTTCTTGATTGAATCTCTGTTTTGTTGTTTGGTAGTTGGTCTATTGAAAGGTTTTCATTCACAGGTAACAACTCTTTGCATTGTTCGTTTGTATACAGAATTCGCTCTTTGTAGTTGCAAAGAAGTGTCGGACATTGAGATAGGTGGGCATGTTCAATGTATGTCATTAACTCAAGCTCATCTTCTTTTATATTCTGTAGCCAGCGTTTTTCGATTGAATACGCCGCCATGACAATAGTGGCAAGCAGTCTTTCGTGTGGAATATCTTCAATAAGACCTGAAATATCAAATAAACCGACGATCTCTCCTTCTTCATCATGGATTGGAGTCGCTGCACATGTCCATTGGTGTGAAGCAACTGAATAATGTTCATTTCCTATAACGGTAATTGGCTCGTCTATGCGAAGAGCTGTACCGATAGCATTTGTGCCAACTTGTTCCTCAGTTCATTGCACACCTTCAGTAAAGTTAATCGTTTTTGCTTTACTAATTGTTGGTCCATCACCGAGCATTTTCAGTACATATCCTTCTCGGTCAATTAATAATGTAATCGCTTGAGAAGGGCTCATGAGTTGATTTAACTTTTGGAGACTTGGGATGGCTGATTCAATTAACAGTTGATTTTTTTGTTTTTGTTTCATTAGTTCATTCTGAGTGAGGATTGTCTTCCCAACCCCATCAAATGGATTGACAATTGCATGTCGGCAGTGGTACCACGATTCTTCTATTCGGTTATTGATCCGGTTTGTATCAAGTACACCTTCTGTGACAAAACGTTTCCAAACATCTTTCTTGAGTGGTTGATTTAACACTATTTCACCTCTTTTAACCTTGTAATCTTATCAATTATCTTACTATGACAAGGTATAAAGTGAAAAGGTACATGAAAAACAAAAGGGCAAGAAATTTATCGAATAAAGGCGAATGAAATAGACCTTTTGTAGGATCTCCTCATATGGTATTAAGAATAATTAACATGGGGGGCTACAAATGAAGATTTCACGCTTGTTGACAATTATTGTAATAGCGGCATTTCTGTTTTCTGGACTTGCTGTGACGTTTCTATTATTTTTTCATTTTAGTTTTGACGAAAGTAATGAGTTGAAGGATATTCGGAATGAAACTGTAGAGCTTGGCAATAAACTGGCCAACGCCTCTGAATATTTAACAAGAGAAGCGCGTTTGTATGCAGTTACAGGTGATAAAGAGCATGTGGATAACTATTGGAAGGAAGTCAATGAAACAAAAACAACAGACCACGTTGTTCAGCGTTTAAAGGAGTTAGGTGCTAAGCCAGAAGAGTTAGCTTTAATTGAGGAAGCAAAAAATAACTCTGATGCCTTAGTGAAGGTAGAAGAACAAGCAATGGAAGCAGTGATGTCAGGGGATATGGCTCTAGCTCAACAGCTTATGTTTGGAAATATATATAATGAAAGTGTAAAGAGCATTATGGAGCCGATTCATCAATTTCAAAACCAAGTTCACGAGCGAACAAATAAAGAATCTGCACAAGCGTTAGCGCAGGCTGAAGCTCAGTTATTTGCTGTTATAGGTAGTATTCTGATGTTAATTCTCATTGTCTTAGGTTCGTCTTTCGTTTTAATTAAGCGTTTGAAGCCGATTGGTGAAGTTGCGAAAGCGATGGAAGAAGTAGCGGGCGGAAACTTTGCAATTCATGAATTGGATATTAAGACAAATGATGAGATTGGTATGCTGTCACAAGCGTTGAACAAGATGATTAGAGACTTAAGCAACATAGTAACAAGTGTGTATGATTCGTCGCACCGTGTTGCAGCCGCTTCTGAACAACTAACAGCAAGTTCCCAACAGTCTACTTCTGCGGCTGAACAAATGGCGAAGATTGCAAATGAATCCTCACGTGGAGCAGCACAGCAGCTAACGAATGTGAAGGAAGTATCTTCTTCAATGGATGAAATGTCAAGCGGCCTTCAGCAAATTGCTGAAAGCACAGAGGGTATGCTTTATTCATCGGAAAAAGCTTCTACCTCTTCGAAGAATGGGTCACAATCTATTCATTCTGTCGTGAAACAAATGAATGATATCAGTACCTCCGTTCGCAATACGTCTATGATCATTGAAAAATTAGGTGTGCACTCTAATGAGATCGGCCAAATTACAGAATTAATCACTGATATTGCTGATCAAACTAACTTACTAGCATTAAATGCCGCAATTGAAGCAGCTCGAGCTGGTGAATATGGAAAGGGTTTTGCCGTTGTTGCTGATGAAGTACGAAAGCTTGCTGAGGAATCTAAGAAATCAACTGACAAAATCACGAACATCATTACGTCGATCCAAAATGAAACAGAAGCAGCTGTCCGCTCAATGGACCAAGGAAATAATAAGGTTCAAACCGGCTTAACACTGACAAGTAATGCAGAAGGTTCGTTTAAGGAAATTGAACAATCCATTGAGGATGTAATAGGCAGAGTACAAACTGTTTCAGCCGCCATTGAAGAAATAAATGCTGTAAGCGAGGATATCGTCCGTGCTGTCAGCCAAGTGAAAGAAATTGCTGAAACAAGTAGTTCATCAAGCTATGAAGCAGCCAGTGCGTCCGAGCAACAGCTTGCATCAATGGAAGAAATCACATCTTCAGCTGAATCGTTATCAGCATTGGCGAATGAACTGCAGACCTTGATGAGTCAATTTAAGCTAAGAGGCAGCGAGCATGAGTAAGGTGATCGTTTGTGCAGTAGGAAATGAAAAGGTGGTTAGCTTAAGTACCCCTGCTTTTTTCATATAATAGGGGTTTTTTTTACAAAGAATAGGGATATTTCCCGATAGCCTATTCGACAAATTTACTATATGATTAACATTAATAAGTAATGTGAGAGCAAGCTTCCAATTTGAAAGGGAGGGGAACCACATGAATATCGAAAAGAAGGATCATCCTATCATTACGAAATGTTTGAACCATCTTCAGGTTGTAGGTGCCGATTACAAGATTCAACAGCTTGTTTATATGTATATGAAGGAATTGAGTGTTAAGCTGGATGACAAACAAACAGACAAAGTTTTACAAAAAAAAGAAAACATGCCTCAAGCCTAGACTCCACACCTTTTTTCCTCACGAAAGACGTTTATTAAAGTAATAAAAAGCTAAAAAACTCCTTAAGCAAAAGAAAACCTTTCCTTTAAGGTTCGAATTGTTTTGAGGAGTTTTTCTATTTTGTCTATAATTGATTGTTAATGACCATACGTTCACTCGAATGGTATGGTTCAGGTATATTAGAGTAAAGATAAGAATATCATTCAAAATTATTACAGGAATTTCTGATTGGACATCCAGGTTCATATAAAACGTTTTTTCGTAAAAAAGGAGTGGGAGGATGGACGAGAAGGAATTAGAAAAAGAACAACATCGTCTTCAAGAGGTTACAAAACAAATTGCACAACGAATAAAAAAGTTTGAAAAGAGAACAGGTGGACGAAAAGAAGATGTAAGCTTTTTACGTCGTACCTTTTGGGACGATGTGAAAGTAAACCTTGATGATGCACATGAAGCAGCTGAGACATATGCGAGTATGAAACAACAGGCTGAGCTGTTAGCTGAACGTGAACGAAGCAGCTTGCAGGCTGAGCAGCAATTGAAGGCATTACATCGGTTGAAAGAGTCTCCTTATTTTGGGCGGATTGATTTTACTGAGGAAGGTGAACAGGAGACTGAACAGATCTATATCGGGACATCCTCTTTCATGGATAAGAATGAGGAAGATTTCTTGATTTATGATTGGCGTGCCCCAATTTCCAGTCTTTATTATGATTATGGACCAGGCCCAGTTGTGTATGAGACACCATATGGTCAGATGAAAGGCGAAATGGATAAGAAGCGGCAGTATGTCATTCGCAACGGGGAAATGAAGGCGGTGTTTGATACAGGCGTTACGATCGGTGATGAAATGCTTCAGCAAGCCCTTGGCACGAATGCAAGCTCGCAAATGAAAAGCATTGTGGCAACTATTCAGCGTGAACAAAATCAAATCATTCGGAATGAAAAAGACAAGATTCTCGTTGTTCAAGGTGCGGCTGGAAGCGGTAAAACATCAGCTGCATTGCAGCGTGCCGCGTATTTGTTATATCGGTTTCGCGGTTCGATGGAGGCTGAACAAATTGTCCTATTCTCGCCAAATCCACTCTTTTCTAGCTATGTGGCCAATGTATTACCTGAGCTTGGTGAAGAAAACCTTCAGCAAACGACCTTTCAAGAATATGCGGAGCAGCGATTAGGAAAGCGATTTAAGCTTGAAGGGCCCTTTGAACAGATGGAAGTTTCCTTAAAACGATTAGCCACTCCAGAATATCAAACACGGATGCAATCAATGGAACAGAAGGCTTCTCTCGTATTCAAAGAACATATTGAGCGGTATATGCACAGCTTGTTAACAGAAGGGATTGTCTTTCGAAATATTACATTTCAAGGGCGTGTGATCATACCGGCGGAACGTATAAAACGATATTTTTATCAGCTTGACCCTGCAATTCATTTAACAAATCGAATACAAGTAGTGTCAGAATGGCTGCTAGAAGAGCTTCGTACGATTGAAGTGGAAGAGCGAGAGAAGGAATGGGTGCAGGAGGAAATTGAACTTCTTAGTCAAGAAGACTTAGTGAAAGCCTATCAGAAGCTGCAAGAAAATAAGCGTTTTTCAATTGAAACCTTTGATGACTTTGAACGTGAAACGAAGCTTCTTTCCAAGCTTGTTGTAAAACGCCGCTTTAAGCCGCTGAAACAGAAGGTAAAGCGGAAAGTATTTTTGAATTTGCGAAAGATTTATATCAATATGATGGAACAGCTCCCACAAGAATGGCAGGCAATCACAAAGCAAACAGTCGAAAGCTTTAAGCAAAGAAAAATGTTTTATGAAGATATTACACCGTTTCTCTATATGGAGGATTGTTTGAAGGGAAGAAGAGCTCAGCCGACTGTTCGACACGTCTTTCTAGATGAGGCCCAGGATTATTCGGCATTCCAATTTGCCTACATTCGACAGCTGTTTCCAAACAGCCAATTTACGCTACTTGGCGATATGAACCAAGGGTTGTTTAATCATACGCTGAGTGGTAAAGGGGTTCTATCTAAGGCAGACACAGCTTCGCAATCAATTGGAACGATTTCATTGTTGAAAAGCTACCGTTCAACTCGGCAAATTGTTGAATTCACAAAGGCGTTTGTGGAAGGTGGAGAGAGAATTGAACCATTTAACCGTGATGGTGATTTGCCAGTGCTGCATAGTGTGAAGACTGTTAATGAACAACAGCGCAAGATGATTGAGCAAATTGAGCTGTTGAAAGAGAAGGGGCATGAAACAATTGCGGTTATTTGTAAGACGATGCAAGAGACAATGGATGCCTTTTATATGCTGCTTGAATATATGGATGTGCATCGTATTGACAGTGAAACAGCCATTATGCCTAAAGGGGTTATCGTTCTGCCTGTCTATTTAGCGAAAGGTATTGAGTTTGATTCGGTCATTATTTACAACGCATCTGAAACAGTATATGACAAAGATGAAGATCGAACATTTCTTTATACAGGTTGTACGAGGGCAATGCACGAATTACACGTATTTTCCCTTGGTTCCCCAACGTCTATTATTGATGATGTACCCAAAGATAAATATAAAAAGGAATAATCTAAAAAAAGTCACCTACTCATAAGAGGGAGGTGATTTTTTGATTTATAAGAAAATTATAGAAAAAATTGAGTTGATTATTCTGTAAGTTGTATATAATTGTTTTATGTTAGGGGGGAAATGGGTGTTTCATGTATTGTTTTTTAACTTTACAATCGTTGTATCATTTTTATTTTTGGTGAGTATTGTTAATAAATACGTTAGTAAAGAACGAAACATGAAATTAAGAAAGCTTATTTTATTTGGAATAGTATTTGGGGTACTAGGAATTATTTTAATGTATTATTCCATTCAAGTTACAGATACAATTATTGTAGATTTACGCCATCTCGCAACAATATTAGTTGCTGTGTATGGAGGGATGATACCTGCATTAATTTCTGCTGTCATTATTTCAATTAGTCGTATTGTTTTTTACGGTGCAACAAGTGCAGGAATGATTGCTTCTATGTTGATGATATGTATTGGAGTAAGCGGTGGATTGCTGTTTCGGTTGAAAGTAAGTCGTTTTTATAAGTTTCACATTATGAATATTGTTAGTCTAGTCATTATTTTTATAGCTTTAATGATTAATTTAGGTAATTTTCAAGCAGTCATTGAGGTTTATAAGTACTCATTTTTTATTTCGTTTTTTGGTGGTTTTTTTATTATCAGTGTAGCGGAATATCTTTATCAAGCACAAAAGTTTGAAGACAAATTGCTTCGTACGTCATCTCGATTATCTACATTAATTGAAAGCTTACAATCTGGGATATTACTTGAGGATGAAGGAAGAAGAATTAGAATTGTAAACGATAGATTTTGCAAAATGTTTAATTTGCCGTTTTCCCCTAAGTTCCTAGTAGGTCAGGATTGCTTAGAATTAGTCCAGAGAGCGAAAGGCTATTTTAAAGACCCTGAGCTCTTTGAACATACGATTGAACAGTGTATTAAGGATAAAAAAGTCGTAACAAACATCCCAATACAGCTTAATAATGAGGTCCATTTAGAGCTTGATTTTGTACCAATTTATAAAGATAAGTTGTATCTTGGACATTTTTGGAATTATAGGGATGTGACAGAGCGTGTTCAAACAACTCAAAGATTAAGAGAGTTAAGCCTTGTTGATGGTTTAACACAAGTTTCAAATAGACGTTTTTTTGACCTCACTATAGAAAAAGAAATGAATGGTTCAAATGAAAAGGGCACGCCGCTTTCACTTATTTTATTTGATATTGATTACTTTAAGAAATACAACGATACATATGGGCATAGTATGGGGGACCAAACATTAATCCAAGTTGCAAAGGTAGCAGCACAACAAGTTGAAGCTTATGGGCATGTATGTCGGTATGGAGGGGAAGAGTTTGCTATTATTTTGCCTAATACCGATACCCAGCAAGCAAAGCAGATCGGAGAACAGCTACGAAATGCGATTAACGCAGTGCAGATTCCTCATCACTCTTCTGAGATTGCCCCCCATATTACAATAAGCTTAGGCCTCACTTCGGAAGTAGTAGAGAAAGGAAGACAAAAAGAGGGTTTAATTGAAAAAGCCGATCAAGCCTTATATGAGTCGAAAGCAAAAGGACGAAATGTATTATCCATATGCGAGTGAAAAAATAAGCCCTGCCCATTGAAAGGCAGGGCTGTTACTTTATTGCGCTGGGATGCTTCCACCATAAAAACTCCTTTAACCTTAACCTGTTAAGGTTCTCTTCTTTTCGTAGTGTGAACCTTCCCTTTACCTGATTTTCAACCACTGTTTATACGGTTATTAAGTCGGCCTTCAAGGTTTACTTTGGACGTTACATAAACATTAAACTAAACAGGCCCTTAACAAAGGCTTAAGAATTTTCATATGACCTCGTTAAAGTGATGAATATCACAACAAAAATCACCATTTAATTTTATCATTGTGGTTATAAACGGTTGTTTTCTAAATGGGTTGCTACGTTAACAATATTTTAAAAAGAAATTAACTTTACCATAGAAAAAGGTCAAAATTTAGCCAAAAATGTCGATATTTTATGCAGTTATTACTTTGAACGATGGGGGATGTAAGATGAAAATGCCGAATCGAAAAAGCCTAGTCTATCAATTAGGCTTGCTTATCGTTGGTGTAATTGTCGCAACAGTGTTAATTACAACCATTTCAAGTTACAAATATAGTTATGATAAAGTACGAGAAGCCGCAGGGATTGAATTATATGGATGTGCAAACATTACTACAGGCTTGTTAACACCTGAAGATATCACACAGTTAACAAATGGGGACAAGTCGACAGCTGAGCGAATTGGAAAGCTGTTAAATTGGACCTCTGAGCATAAATCGATTTTTGAAACGCAATATATTTTGTCGTTAGATGGAACATTACTGACATTAGATGATAACCTTCGCGGTGATGGTTATGAAATCGGTGACGACTATTATTTAGATCAAGATGCACTAAAAATGGTAACAGAGATGAAACACCCACATTACTCTGATATCTATACGTATGGCGACCGAAGCAGAATGACAGGTTATGCGCCGATCTTTAAAGACCATGACCCAGCTAATGAAGTCGTTGCAATTAGTGCAATTGATTTCGATGGCGGCATTGTGAAAGACAGAACGTGGGAGATGACAAAAGGTGGGATTAGTGCCAGCTTTATTCCAATGGTTATCGCTGCCTTGTTCACGTTTTGGGTATTAAAGAGAAGAACACAGCCAATTTCAGATATGATTGTACAAGCGAAAAAGATGTCTGCTGGTGACTTAGCGATTGAAGATATGAACGTTTCTAAGAATGATGAGATTGGGGAACTAGCCACTGCACTTAATAAAATGAAAGAGAATTTAAAGACATTAATTGGTGGAGTGAAAAATTCTGCTGATGAAATCACGGCTTCATCACAAGAAACAACAGCATCAATAGAAGAGATTTCGTTAACTTTTGATAAAATTAACGACATCGTCAAGCATGTATCTGATGATGCTGAACAAAGTAAAAATTCATCTGTAGAAGCATCAGAAGCATTAGCTGAACTAACAGCTCTCATTGAAACGGCGAAAGAAAAAGCCTTAAATACACAGCAGAATTCAGAAGTAACATCAAACTCAGCGTTAGAAGGCGTAAACAAAGTTCAACAGTTAATTGAGAAGATGAAAGAAATCGAACATAAGACAGATGAAACAGAAGAGATGATTAAGAACTTAGAATTTTATGCTCAAGAGATTGGTAAAATCACGACAACCATTACGACAATAGCTGAACAAACGAATTTACTCGCATTGAATGCATCAATTGAAGCTGCACGAGCAGGGGAACACGGGAAAGGCTTTGCTGTCGTAGCTGAAGAAGTACGGAAATTAGCAGAGCAATCAAACGAAGGTGCACACCAAGTATCAGAATTAACACATCGGATTTCAGATGCGACCCTCAAGTCCGTTCAAGCGATGAAAGAAAGCAAGTCAAAAGTTAAAGAGGGTGTGAACACCGTTTCGGAAACGAATGATTCACTTGCAGAAATACTTAAAGCTGTTGAAATGACAGTCGCTGATATTAAAGTTATTACGGAGATTACAAATGAAGAGGTCGAAACGTCAAATAAAATTGTTGCCTTGGTAGACGAACTTGCAGGAAGTGCTGAGAGTACAAACCAGCACGCACATACTGCCCAAGACGCTACAGAGAAGGTTGTCGCCTCTGTTGAAAACGTGAATACCGTTGCAGAAGAGACAAGCGAGCTGTCTAATTCATTAAATGATTCCATTTCAAGATTTCGGTTTTAAAACGAACTAGGAAAAGAGCTGTCCGTATTGGGCGGCTTTTTTTGTGTTGGGTAAAAAGTTCATTTTATTCGAGAATTCAGAATATTGTGTTGACACAAAAGTGAAGATAACTTATAGTGTAGTCACACCCACTGGTAAAGACAACTGGACATATTGATAACATGTTGTGTTGTCCTAATGGTTGTGGGGAGAATAATATGAGGTGAAATTCATGCTAGCGAATGACGGTATTAATAAAGAAAGTCCATTACCGCTTTATTATCAATTAAAAGAATTACTGAAAAAAGAAATTGATTCAGGTAAGTTGAAGCCTGGAGAGATGATTCCATCTGAAAGAGAATTTGTAGAGATGTTTGAAATTAGCAGACCAACTGTGAGACAAGCTATTAATGAACTGGTTAATGAAGGTGTGTTAAACCGGAAGAAAGGGTTAGGAACCTTTGTTGCAAAACAGAAAATTAGCCAGCAGTTCCTTGAAAACCTTACAAGCTTTCAACATGAAATGGAAACAAAAGGATTGCCTTACTCAACTCGTGTATTGGGTATTAAGACAATTCCATCGAACCCTACTTTAGAAGATGTCTTTGGAGTAACCTATCCAGAGTATATCTACATTGAAAGATTACGGTTTGTAAAAGATACACCAATTGTCGTCGTTTCTACCTATATTCCAAAAGCTTTGGCACCAGGCTTAATCGACGAAGATTTAACAAATGCTTCGTTGTACCAAACGCTCCAAGATAAGTATGGCTTAGAAATAAGTAGAGCGACTCGTATTATGGAAGCTGTAAATGTAACAAATGAAGATGCGAAACGTCTTGAGGTTGAGGTTGGCTCGGCTATTATGTACTTCAAAACAACTGGATTCTTAACAGATGACAGAGCATTTGAATACACAATTGCTCGTTATCGAGGCGATTCAAGTTCGTTTACTGTAAACTTATCCATTTAACTGGTAGGCAGAGAAAGGGTGAGAGATTTGGGAAGTGAGTTAATACTTGCCCATGATATTGGAACAACAGGAAATAAAGCAACATTATTCTCTGATGATGGTTCAATCATTGGCAGTACATTTTATGGGTATGAAACATCTTTTCCAAAGGTCGGGTGGGCTGAGCAAAATCCACTCGACTGGTGGAAAGCTGTCTGTATATCAACGAAACAGCTGTTAAGTAAGTTTGAAGTTAACCCAAATAATATCGCATCCGTGACTTTTAGTGGGCAAATGATGGGATGCGTGTTAGTTGATTATGAAGGGAATCCGCTTCGTAAAGCGATTATTTGGGCAGATATGAGGGCAGAACAAGAAGCGGCCATGCTTAAAGACCAACTCGGCATGGAGAAGGTTTATCGAATAACTGGTCACCGCATCAGTTCTTCTTATTCAGGGGCGAAGTTGAAGTGGATTAAGAATAACCAGCCTGAATTGTATCAACAAGCCTATAAAGCTCTTCAAGCAAAAGATTTTCTTGTTCAGCGGTTAACTGGTCAATTTGCAACGGATTATTCTGACGCCTCAGGAATGAACTTACTGGACATTTCAACGAAGGAATGGTCCGAGGAAATTTTGAAGGCGTGGGAAATTGATGAAGCCATTCTTCCAGATGTTTACCCATCTACTCATGTAATTGGAAAGGTAACAGATAAGGCAGCTGAAGAAACAGGCCTTACTCCAGGAACACCTGTTGTGATAGGAGGTGGAGACGGTTGTTGTGCAGCTGCAGGGGTAGGAGTTGTAGCTGAAGGAGATGCCTTCACCTATATTGGCTCTTCGGCCTGGGTAGCTTTGGCGACAGAAAAGCCGTTATTCGATCCTGAAATGAAAACGTATACATGGGTTCACCTTGATGAGACAAAGTATTCTCCAAATGGAACGATGCAAGCTGCTGGAGCTTCCTATCAATGGATACGAGACCATTTATATAGTAATGAACACAAGCTAGCGAAGCAAAATGATGAAAGTATCTATCATCTTATGAACAACTTTGCGGAACAATCTCCTCCAGGGTCAAATCGATTGCTTTACTTACCATATTTGATGGGTGAGCGAGCTCCACGTTGGAATCCGGATGCTCGTGGAACCTTCCTTGGACTGCATGTGAAACATAATCGCTCAGATATGACCCGGGCTGTTATGGAAGGCGTAACATTTAACTTAAATGTCATTCTGAAAGCTTTGATTCAAGCGGGAGCAAGTATTGATAAAATGTGGATTCTTGGTGGAGCTGCTAAGAGTGATGTATGGAAACAAATATTTGCAGATGTCTATCAATTAGAGTTATCTGTACCACATTTACTTGATGAGGCTACCTCGATGGGAGCTGCTATTACAGGAGCGGTTGGTGTTGGTATATTAAAAGATTTTGAGGAAGCGAAATCATGGGTTTACGAACGAGAAGTGATTAAGCCCAAAGCAGAAAATCAACAAATTTATCAACAATTACATGACATATTCGACCAAAGCTACGAACAGCTGAAGCCGATATATGAACGTCTTGCACATATTAAAGTTGACTAAATTTATCCAAACAGGAGGATTTTTTATGAAGCCGTTTACAACTATTTATAATGATGCTGAATCTTTACTTGACCCGAAAGGACGTATTGTTACTCGCAAGCTTTCACATATGTCGGAAATGTATCAAGACCAACAAGCTGCACAGGAATTGTTGAATGATGACCCGCTTGTTTATGAAGTATTTAATGTTGAAGTCCCGGAAAATGTAGAGCACTTACAGCATTGCTTGACCGTTCTTTATCCGGGAAAAGTAGGGCAGGAATATTTTATGACAAAGGGTCACTATCATGAAGTGTTGAATAGAGCTGAAATCTATTTCTGCTTTAAAGGAGAAGGAAAGCTGGTAATGCAGACAAAGGAAGGTGAGGCTGAAGAAGTTGAAATGAGTCCCGGAACGATTGCATATGTTCCCCCGGCATGGGCTCACCGAACTGTCAATACAGGAAAAAACCCGCTCGTATTTTTCGCTGCTTATCCTGGAGATGCAGGTCATGATTATGGCGAAATTGAGCGCGAAGGATTTCGAAAAATCGTTCTTGATGATACAGGAGGCGTGAAAGTCGTTAATAACCCGCGTTATGATTCATAGAAAAGGAGGCAGACTGAGGTGAAAAAGCGATGGAGAGACCACCATTAATTTTTGATTTAGATGGGACCTTATTTGATGCAGAAAAGCTTGCTTTTGCTTCTTTTAAACAATTAACTGAAGAAATGGTTGAGAAGGGATTTTATCCGAAAAGAGAATGGACTTCTGAGATGTATCGTCATGTTATCGGGATGACCTTTCCAGAACTCTTCAGGTATTTGTTTCCTGGAGCAAATCAACAAGCATTTCACCAGGCAGAAAGCTTATTGGAGGAAATTGAGCAGGACTTTCTTCAAGAAAAGCAGGCAGGGAATTTATTTCGTGATGTAACTGAAACATTAATGCTTTTGAAAGAACAAGGCCACGCCTTATATATTGCAAGTAACGGTGGTGCAATGTATGTGCCTACGGTTTTACGTGTAAGGGAAATTTATCATCTATTTGACGGTGTATACTGCTGTGGTCTTCACAAGACGAGCTGTAAGGAAGAGTTGGTTGAGCTTCTATTGAAAGAACATAATTTATCGTCTGAAACGATTATGATCGGTGATCGAACATCTGATATTACAGCAGGAAAGTTCAATCATCTAAGAACAATCGGCTGTCTATATGGCTTTGGTGGAGAGGCGGAGCTGCAAGAAGCTGACGTTTTCATTTCTGAATTTAGTGAGCTGCCTCATACGATTCAAACATTAACGAATATGAAAGAATAAGGGAGGCATGTTACCTTGAAGAAAGTGCTGATTACCCCAAGGTCATACGGGTTGTTTTCACAGGATATCCTACAGTCTTTTCCTGCCGATGAATATAAAGTAATTCGTGATAAAGGGCCTTTTAATGAAGATGAGTTAGGTGAGAGGTTGCAAGGTGTCCACGGTCTTATTGTTGGAACAGACCAAGTTACTCGAAAAGCACTAAAGCATGCTGGTGATTTGGAGATAATCGTAAAGTATGGTGTTGGTGTAGATAATATTGATATGGATTATGCCGCAGATAAAGGAATTGTTGTGGAAAATACACCTGGCGTTAACACAGAAGCGGTCGCAGATTATACGTTTGGATTATTGTTAATGCTTGCAAGACAGGCTCATCTTAGTGATATGGAAATTCGCAATGGCGATTGGAAAAAGCGTGTTGGCCAAGAAATTTATGAAAAGAATATTGGTATATTAGGGCTCGGAGCAATTGGAAAAGCAATCGCCAAACGCGCTACAGGGTTTGATATGAATCTGTTTGCTTATGACCTTTACAAGGATGAAGCATTTGCTGAACAATACGAACTTACATATCTAGAATTAGATGAAGTTATTGAACAAAGTGATATTCTTTGTATCCATTTGCCGCTTAATAAAGAAACGAAACATCTCATAAATGAAGAACGATTAACGAAAATGAAGTCAAGCGCCTATATTATTAATACAGCGCGCGGAGGAATCATTGATGAACAAGCTTTGTATGAAGCCTTAAAAGAACGGGTTATTGCCGGAGCTGCACTTGATGTATTTGAGGCAGAGCCATTGAAGGATTCTCCGCTATTAGAATTGGATAATATCATTCTTACTCCTCATAACGCTTCTGCAAGTCAAGAGGCAACAAATCGAATGACAATACAATCCACCAATAAGCTACTTACTTTTTATCGTGATAGGAGTGTATCGAGTGGAAATTTACATTGATACTGCAAACCTAAACGAAATTAAAAGTGCTGCAGAGTTATTAATTCTTGATGGTGTGACGACAAACCCGTCAATTTTAGCGAAGCAGGCGAAAGTACCAAAGGAGATTCTTAGCGAAATAAACGCTTTAGTGGATGGGAAGGTATGGTACCAAGTAGTAAGTGAACATGCAGATGAGATGTACCAAGAAGCGATGGATATAGTAGAGGTACTTGACCATCCTGTTATAAAGCTTCCGATGGGTCCTGAAGCTTTAAAAGCTTGTAAAGCACTCTCAAGACAGAAGGTTGAAACAAACATAACGCTTGTCTATTCTGCATCTCAAGCGCTTCTTGCTTCAAAATCAGGTGCAACTTATGTAAGTCCTTATGTTGGCAGAATGAATGATATCGGCTGGTCAGGTTATAAGCTAATTGAGGAGATTGTAACATTATTTACTGCTCAAGGAATGGCTACGAAAGTAATTGGCGCAAGCCTTCGTAGTAATCAAGACATTATTGAAATGGGGATGCTCGGTGCAAAAGCTGTAACGATGCCTTACCGTGTACTTTTACAAATGCTCGGACACCCTATGTCTGATAAAGGGCTTACACAATTTCAAAAGGATTGGCAAGGCTATCAAGAACGATTAGGAGAATAGCAGTCTTAAAGAAATAGTAGTCAACTTGCAATTTTCAAAGTCAGAACATTGCGAATTATCAGTTTTATAATAAGAGGAGGATATATGATGAAAAAACGCTTAGGAATGCTTTTTAGCGCTATTGTCTTGTTGTTTGGCCTTACAGCTTGTGGAAATGCAGGTAATGAAGCTTCAGGAAGTGAAGGAGCGGAGAACGGAAAGGGAAGTGGAACAAAAGATATTGCAGTTATCGTGAAAGCGACAGATTCTGGATTCTGGCAAACTGTGTTACAAGGGGCAGAAGCTGCGGGTGAAGAGCTTGGCGATGAAGTAAATGTTATAACAGATGGGCCTCCATCTGAAGCAGATATCGCAAAGCAAGTCTCCATTTTAGAAAATGTTATTACACGTCAACCAGATGGCATTGTAATGGCTTCAACAAGCTCTGATGCAAGTGTACCAGGTATTGAAAAAGCAATGAGCCAAGACATTCCAGTCGTTTTGCTTGATAATCGTGTGAACACTGAGAACTATGTAAGCTTTCTAGCAACAGACAACAAAAAAGGCGGTGCTCTGGCAGCTGAAAAACTGGTAGAGAACTTAGAGGAACAAGGGAAAGAACTGAAAGGTAAGGTAGCGGTTATTAGTGCGATGGCAGGTGTACAAGTCTTAACTGACCGTGATAAAGGCTTTATTGAGAAATTAAATGAACTCGCACCTAATATTGAAGTGCTTGAAACACGCTATGTAAATAACGACATTACCCAAGCATTAGGTGCAGCACAAGATATCTTAACGAGTAACCCGGATTTACTAGGTTTCTTTGCAGATAATAATCATACCGGAATAGGGGTTGCACGCGCAATTAATGAACAAGGGTTAGAGGATAAAGTACCTGTCATTTCTTATGATGCAGATGAAGAGCAAATTAATTCTTTGAAGTCAGGTGCAATTGATGTGTTGATTGTCCAGGATCCATACGGAATGGGTTACAAAGGTGTTATGAGCGTGGTTGATACGCTCGAAGGAAAAGAAGTTAAGAAGGAAGTTGACACAGGCGTAACAGCAGTATCAATGGAAAACTTTGAAGAAGAAAAAGTTCAACAGCTTTTATTCCCAGATAAACGATAAATCGCAATTTCAAAACCCCGCGTTCTGGCATGACTAAGAGCGCGGGAATAAAGGGGAGATGAAGATGCAGAAGCCTTTAGTCCAAATGAAAAGCATTGTGAAGAAGTTCAAGGGGACTGTAGCCCTTAAAGGAATTGACATGGATATTATGCCCGGAGAAATTCATGCTTTATTAGGAGAGAACGGAGCGGGGAAAAGTACGTTGATTAAGATTCTTACAGGAGCTTACACCCCTGAAGAAGGAGAAATTGTTGTTAAGGATAAGGCCTATAATGCTATTCCGATTAAAGAGCTTGAGGACTTAGGAATCGCAGTCGTTTATCAAGATTTAAAGATGGCACCGGGTGTTTCCATTATGGAGAACATTTTAATGGGAAAGATGCCAAAGCACTTTGGACTCCTTGTGAACAAAAGAAAGGCAATACGTCTAACGCAAGATGCTCTTGTAAAAGCAGGAATTCCTGAAGTAGACCCGGCAGAAAAGCTTGGGAACTTAAAAATGGCAGAGCAAGAAATTGTCGCAATTGCCAAAGCGCTATCGAAAAATGCTAACTTATTAATCTTAGATGAACCAACGGCTTTATTGGCAGAGGATGATGTCCAAAAGCTGTTCAAAATCTTAAAAGAACTTGTTGCACGTGGTGTGTCAATTATTTATATTTCACATCGACTTGAAGAAATCTTTCAAGTTTGTGACCGTGTTACGGTTCTTCGTGACGGTAGCAAAATTTGGACAAAGCCAATCGCTGAAATTGAGAATGAAGCTTTAATAGAAGCAATTGCTGGAAAGATGGAAAGTAAAGAAGAAGTCTATTATCCGGCAGAAATAAAAGATGATCTTCTTAAGGTGCATTCCTTATCAAATGAACCTCACTACGAAAATATCTCATTTGCAATTAAGCAGGGTGAAGTTGTCGGGCTGTTTGGTCTTGTGGGCGCAGGAAAGAGTGAATTATTAAAAGGCGTTTTTGGAGCAATGCCTCCAAAGTCAGGAGATATTTATATCAATGGCAAAGAATTCAAGCCGAAAAACCCACGCGATTCAATAAGAAAAAAGATAGGCTTTGTAGCAGAAGACCGAAATACAGAAGGATTCCTTCCTCGCATACCTATTTACCAAAATGCGAATATTGCTTCCTACAAAAATGCTGCAAAATTTGGATTTACTTACCCTAATATAGAGAAAAAAAGAGCGTTAGAAATTATGAAAGATTTTAATGTGAAATATAGCAATTTAGAGCAAGATATCGATGATTTGAGCGGTGGAAATCAACAAAAAATTGTCGTTGCAAAATGGAAAGGAACAGATATCGAAGTATTATTGCTGGATGAGCCGACCGCTGGAATTGATGTCGGCGCACGACGTGATATCTTCAAGGTTTCCCGTCAGCTTGCAGACGAAGGAAAATGTGTTATTTATTGTTCTTCATACTTACCTGAGTTGCTCGAAGTTTGTGATCGGATTTTGGTAATGAGCGAAGGGGCAATTACCGGTGAGTTTACTCGTACAACTGGTTTTGTAGAGAAAGAGATTATGACAGCAGCCTACGCTTAAGAACAGGAGGAATGAACATGTTAAAGAAACTGGCGATTGAAAAGCCGAGTTCATCAGATGGTGCTAAGAAAATCAACTTTGATATGAAACTTTTATTTAAATTATCTTTACCTTTAATTCTTTTATTAATGTGGCTGGTTATTACATTTTTGGAGCCGAGGTTTATGTCATTTAATAATATGGCGAACTTGGGCCGTCAAACTGCGATTATTGCAATTGTAGCGATCGGACAAACCTTTGTCATTATAACGCGTGGGATTGACTTATCCGTTGGTTCGACATTAGGTCTTTCATGTGTAGTATCAGCTCTTTTACTTGTATCGGGCGTCTCTATTCTAGCGACAGTTGTCTTAGTTACGCTCTTAGGTATGATGATCGGACTTTTGAATGGGGTACTTGTGTATGATATGAAGATTACGCCATTTATTGCGACGTTAGGTACGATGACGATGGTGCGCGGGGCCACGCTTATGAGCAGTGAAGGACGAATTATTGCTGGTGTACCGAGTGAATTTACAAGCATCTCTAATTCAACAGTATTCGGGATTCCGTATATGATTTTTATTCTTTTTTTAGTCGGAGTTATTTTCATGGTCGTCCTTCGTTTTACAATCTTTGGTCGTAATTTATTTGCAATTGGCAGTAGTGATGAAGCTGCTCGCCTTTCAGGTGTCAGTGTAAGAAGAACAACCTATGGCGCGTATATGATTTCAGGCGCACTATCAGGTGTGGCAGGAATTCTAATGACATCAAGACTTGCAAGTGGTGTTCCAACTGCCGGTCAAATGTATGAACTTGATGCAATTGCTTCAGCTGTTATTGGTGGGGCAAGTTTATTTGGGGCACAAGGCAGCGTTATTGGTACAGTTATCGGTTCGCTTATTATGTCCTCTCTTCGTAATGCGGGGAACTTATTAGGAATTGAACCTTTCTGGTTGCAGATTGCAATCGGCGCCTTGCTAGTCATTGTTGTTTTCTTTGACCAACTCCAGAAAAATCGAGGCTAAAAGGAGGACGCAAATCTATTGAGTAAAGTAGCGGTATTAGGCAGCTTTGTCGTTGATTTAACAAGTTTTGTGCAACGGCTACCTGAACCAGGTGAAACATTACTAGGCAGTCAATTTTTGATGGGACCTGGTGGGAAAGGTGGAAATCAGGCTGTTGCAGCAAAGCGACTAGGTACAGATGTGCAAATGATCGGCAGAGTTGGTGATGACTTCTTCGGAAAGATGGCCGTCAAGAACTTCGAAAATGAAGGAATCGGTATTAAGCACCTTGTAATTGACGACTCTTATCCAACAGGGACTGCTCAAATCTTAGTTGGAGACGATAGTGAAAATTCAATTGTTGTTGTTTCAGGTGCAAATAAAGCGTTAGATGAACAACAAGTTGAACAAGCGCAATCAGTTATCAATGAGGCCGACCTTTTTCTAACACAATTTGAGCTTGACCTACCTGCAGTGAAATACGGGATTAAATTAGCTGCCAATAAACATAAAACGGTTGTCGTTAACCCTGCACCTGCTCAGTCGTTAGAAGAAGGAATGTACAAGTATATTTCAATTCTTACACCAAATGAAACAGAATTAAGAACGTTAACAAATATGCCTGTTGGTCACCTTGACGAAGTTGAGCAGGCTGCAAAGTGGTTGTGCAAAAAAGGCGTTCAATATGTAGTTGTAACACTTGGCAAAAAAGGTGCCTTACTTGTTAGTGAAGAAAAAACTGAGCACTTTCAAGCAAATCTAGTAGACGCAATTGATACAACAGGAGCTGGGGATGCTTTTAACGGTGGTTTGGTGACAGCCTTAGCTGAAGGAAAAAGCATCGAGGCTGCTATAGAATTTGCTAATGTAGTAGCCTCCTTGTCTGTTCAAAAGTATGGAACAGCACCTAGTATGCCGTATCGTTCAGACTTGAATATATGAGTGAGATTAAGGAGGAAGATTGAATGGAAATAAAAGCATTGCAAGACACGACAACTCTTCATAACGGAGTAACAATGCCTTGGCTTGGTCTAGGCGTGTTCAAAGTTGAGGACGGACAAGAAGTCGTTAACAACGTGAAATGGGCGATCGAAGCAGGCTATCGAAGTATTGATACAGCTGCCGTGTATGGAAATGAGGAAGGTGTTGGGGTAGGAATAAAGCAATCTGGAGTGAATCGAAGTGAGTTGTTTGTTACTTCAAAAGTATGGAATGATGACCAAGGATATGAAGCAACAATCCAGGCATTTCATGAAAGCTTGAAGCTAATGAATCTAGATTACTTGGACCTCTATTTAATTCATTGGCCTGTGGAAAAGAAATACAAAGAAACATGGAAAGCACTCGAGAAGCTCTACAATGACGGTTATGTGCGTGCAATCGGTGTTAGTAACTTTCATGTTCATCATTTAGAAGACTTGATGCAAACAGCTGTCATAAAGCCGATGGTTAACCAAGTAGAATTTCATCCAAAGCTTTCTCAGCCTGAACTGCGTACCTTTACAAAAGAACACAATATTCAGCTGGAAGCATGGAGCCCTCTTATGCAAGGTGAGTTATTAACACACCCGGTGATTGAAGAAGTTGCTCAGAAGCACGAAAAGTCACCTGCCCAAGTGTTAATTCGCTGGGATTTAGAGCATGGGGTTGTGACGATTCCTAAATCGTCGAAAAAAGAACGCATATATAGCAATGCTAATATCTTTGATTTTCAACTTGATGAAGAAGACATGGAGAAGATTAATCAATTAAATGAAAACAAACGTGTCGGTCCAGATCCTGACAACTTTGACTTTTAAACGTGGGGAGACATGTCCTTTGAAACCATTTGTGCAAACAGTAAAAGGCCGTAAGCAAGTTGAAGAGATTGGCTTTTCACAATGTCATGAACACCTTTTTCTTGCATATGGGAAGCCTGCTGAACTAAATGAAGCTTTGCACTTTAATGATTATGACAAAACATATCAAGAAGTTAATGAATTGAAAAACAATGGAGGCACGCTTATCGTCGATGCTCAGCCAATCGGAACCGGTCGAGTCGAACGTAAATTAGTTCGCTTATCTACAGAGTTAGATATCGATATCGTAGCTTCTACTGGTTTTCATCGATTAGATTTTTATCGGGATGATCATTGGATCTTTGCTTATGATGAAGCGCAGTTAGCGGATGTTTTCATCCACGAAGCACAGAGCGGAATGTATGTAGGTACAGAAATGAATTTTCCAGAACAATCGATCTATGAAAAAGCCGGAATGATTAAAACGGCCGTGAGTCCAAAGGGAATTGAAGAACGGAATGAAAAGATGTTCCTTGCAGCTGCAGAAACACATCGGGAAACAGGATTGCCAATTATGGTGCATAACGAGAAAGGAGCTGATCCATTTCAGGTGATTCATTTCTTCGAGAAGGAGAATATTTCGCCTGAGCATTTATTACTTTGCCACCTCGACCGAACACATCATGATTATCGGTTGCATGAAGAAATATTACAGACAGGTGCCTTTCTAGAATACGATACGATCGGACGATTTAAATACCATAATGATGAAGTAGAAGCAGAGCTTATTGAACATATGATTGAAGCGGGCTTCACTGAGCAACTATTAATGAGTCTAGACACAACTCGTCAACGTTTATCTCACTATGGTGGAGAAATTGGTCTTTCCTATTTGATTCAAACGTTCCTTCCTTTGCTAAGAAAGCGAGGTTGTACGGAATCCATTATCCAACAAATAACAGTGAAAAATCCTCAACGAGCTTTAAGAAATCGATTAAAGGAGGCAGCAGATGATGAAACTTGAACAAGCAGCATGTCCGACCTTTTATTTTATAGGTGTTACAACACAGCAATCATCGATTATGAAACTATTTCCATTATGGGTGAAAGAGCTGGGCATTGATGCAGAAATCAAAGGGATTGACATTGAGCTGAATGCAGAGAAGGAAATTTATGAAGAAGTCGTTACGTTCTTGAAAAATGATGCACTCTCACTAGGATCACTTGTTACAACTCATAAAATTGACCTGTATGAGGCTACCTACGATTTATTCGATTATTTGGATCCTTATGCAAAGAGCTTTCATGAATTGTCTTGTATCGCTAAAGGAGCTGGACAACTTAAAGGCTTTGCAAAAGATCCGATAACAAGTGGCCTTGCAATGGAAGCATTTATACCGAAGAACTACTGGTTAGAGCATAATGGCGAGGTTTTTATTATGGGCGCAGGGGGCAGTGCTATTGCGATTGCGACATCATTGCTAGACACTCAAAATAAAGAAAACATTCCTTCAAAAATTTACGTAAGTGATCCTAGTCAATCTCGCCTTGATTCATTGAAAGAAATTGTAGAGAAGTTTAATCCCAACGTCGAAATTGAGTATATTCTCGTTCAAGATAGCAGCACAAATGACCGAGTTCTTTCACGAGTAAATGATTATTCATTGATTGTGAATGCAACAGGTCTTGGGAAGGACCGCCCGGGCTCTCCCCTCACAAATGAATGTGAATTTCCAGAGAAAAGTTTTGTTTGGGAGCTTAATTATCGTGGAGAGCGATTATTTATGAAGCAGGCAAATGAACAAGCATCTAACAAGCAATTACAAGTGGAAGATGGTTGGATTTATTTTATTCATGGTTGGACTCAAGTCATGGCAGAAGTGTTTCAGTTTGAGATGGACAAAGAAAAATTCACTCGGCTTGAACGTATTGCAAATGATTTTCAAAGAAATAAAGTAAAGAGGTGAGGGAAAGTGCTGAAGAAAGAGGAAGTTCTTCAAATAGTAAGAGATAACAAGCTTGTTGCAATTATTCGAGCTAATAGTGAAGGTGAGGCAATTGAAGTAGCGAAGGCTTGCATCTCGGGCGGGATTAGAATTATTGAAATTACATTTACTGTGCAAGGAGCACAGAAGGTAATCGAAACGCTTGTTAATGAGTATAAGGATCAAGGTATAATAATAGGTGCTGGTAGTGTACTTGACTCTGAAACTGCACGTATTGCGATGCTGGCCGGGGCGACATTTATTGTAAGTCCATATTTAGATGAAGGGACAGCAAAGTTATGCAATCGTTACCGAGTTCCGTATATGCCTGGGATTATGACGGTGAAAGATGCTGTGCAAGCACTTGAATTAGGGGCAGATATCTTGAAGTTGTTCCCAGGAGATGCCTTTACTCCTGGAATGATTAAAGCCATTAAAGGTCCGCTTCCACAAGCTGAATTGATGCCTACTGGTGGAGTTAATTTGGAAAATATGAATGATTGGCTAGAAGCGGGTGCAAGTGCAATTGGACTTGGCAGTTCATTAATCAAAATGTCCCAGGAAGGTAAGTATACGGAGGTTTCAGATAAAGCACGTCAGTTATGTGCAAAAGTCTAACTTATTGAAGGGGGCATCAAAGTTTATGGAACTCATTGTTTCAAAGTCCATTAATAACTTGAACGATTATAGTGCTCAATTGCTCGTTAGTCTTATGCAGGCAACGGATGGAGGGAAGATTGGTCTTGCGACTGGTAACACGCCAATTGGAATTTACCAATCGTTAGTTCGATTACATCAAGAGGGGAAGGCTGATTTCTCCCAAACGATTACATATAATTTGGATGAGTATTGTGGACTTCATAAAGAACATCCGTCTTCTTTTTATACTTTTATGAAACAGCACTTATTTGATCATGTTAATTTAAAACGAGAAAATATCTATATACCTGATGGTGAAGCGGAAGATGTTGAGGAAGAATGTCGACGATATAATAGCGTATTACAGCATGCTGGCCAATTAGACGCTCAAATTTTAAGTCTTGGTTTAAACGGTCATATCGGCTTTAATGAACCAGGAGAAGAGCTTTCTCCGCATACCCATGTCGTGACTCTGACAGAACAAACAAGAGAGGTAAATGCCAGTGCCTTTTCTTCAATTGATGAGGTGCCAACTCATGCGATTACAATGGGAGTGGCAAGTATTCTACGTTCAAAGTGGATTCTCTTTATGGCGCTTGGGAAGAAGAAGGCAAGCATCTTGAAAAAGTCGCTAGAAGGACCGGTCACCACTGAGTGTCCTGCCTCTCTGCTTCAGCTTCATCCGAATGTTACCTTTTTCTTAGATGACGAAGCTGCATCAGAGCTCAATTTAGAAAGTGGAGCATATCAAGTTAGAAGCTTATAAAAATAAAAAGAGGAACAGCCTATAACAGCCTGTTCCTCATTCTTATGGCAATAAAAAAAGACCACATGAAAGTGGTCTTCTTCATCAAACAATTACTTTTGAACGTTAGCAGCTTGTGGTCCACGTTGACCTTGCTCGATTTCGAAAGTTACTGCTTGACCTTCTTCTAAAGTTTTGAAGCCATCGCCTTGAATTGCAGAGAAGTGAACGAATACGTCGTCTTGACCTTCAACTTCGATGAAACCGAAACCTTTTTCTGCGTTAAACCATTTTACTGTACCTTGTACCATGAAAAATTCCTCCTGTGTGGGAAATCCCACATTGTATTACTATTCTTGCTCTACATTTCATTCAAGACGAAAATCACTTTATAAAAGTTGCTTTTCAGTCACTCATGTTTCGAACAACAATAATTAACCTTAGTATAGCAAGTGATTTTTTAAAATGCAAGCAAATATGAAAAGTTTTTTTGAAAGATGATTTTTATTTAGGCTTGATGCTAACGAATGACAGTTGCGCCAACTAGTGAATCAGGGTCTGCACCGAGCGAAAGTAAGCTGATCTTCGCATAACCAGCATGACGGTAGCTGTTGAAAATCTCCTTAAGAGAGTCGATTCCTTGTTCATTGTGTAAGTTTTGAACTTCTTCTTCATATAGACGAAGAACAGAGCTATTAACATGCTGGGGTGCAGACTCATTTGTTTCTTCGTTCATCAAAAGAGAGCCCATATAGTGAAATTTAAACTGCATCTGACGTGTTAAATTAAGCACGTGTATATATTGTTCATATAAAGCAGGGTTGGATTGTTGAAATGAATGAAGTGCTTGATCTACCTCTTTTAATTCATCAAGGCTTGTGAGTGTTAACATCTTATTATCCCTTCTTTCGTATAAAATTAATTGGTTTTTATTCGTCCCAAGGCTTCTTAACAGTAATAAACTCCGCTAATTCTTTGCTTTTCTTTCTTCTTGCTTTCCGTGTTTCTGCTCTTTCCTTCGCTGTTTCATACAAGAACTTTTCTTCTTCTGTTTCAGGTACTACAGCTGGAACATCTACAGGGCGTTTGTTTTCATCTAAAGCCACAAATGTCAGAAAAGCAGTGGCTGCAACTCTTCGTTCTTCATGAATCATATCTTCCGCAATAACCTTGCAGAAAATTTCCATTGAGCTTTTTCCTGTAAACGTCACAAATGATTCAATACAAACTGAGTCCGTTTGATGAATGGCACATAAAAAGTCAATTGAATCGGTCGATGCTGTAACACATTCCTTCACTCTGGCATGTCTGCGCGCTGATAGGGTGGCACAGCTATCGAGTTTCTTCATAAGCACGCCTCCGAACAGCGTGTTGTAATTATTTAAATCGCTAATGAGAACTTGGTCAGTATTTACAATACGGCTTTCTTTTGCTTTCTTTTGATTCATATTATGTTCCTTTCTATTTCAAATCAATTGCTGAGAAATGTTTGTGTTCTTTGTGTTCTTTGTTCTACAAATTGAGTGTACGACGGTGAATTTTGGATGTAAAATGGTTATTTTTCATCTTAGTAATAGCTTTTGTCTATGAAAATGCTTTCAGTCATGAATGATTTGCATGAAAAAAGACGCCTCTTCTTAAAAAGAGCCGTCTGCAAGTTGTTCTTTCGTAAATCTGAGCCATTCTTTTGCTGCGTAGGAAAGGTAATGGTTGTGACGCCAAATTAGCGCAAGGTGCCAATGAATAGAAGGATTAACGACGTTAATTTTTCGAACATTTGAATGAAGGTGATGACAAATACTTGTTGGTAAGAGTGAGACGCCTAACTTACAAGCAACCATCTCTTCAATAAATCCCCACTGGGAGCTTTCTGAAATAACATAAGGCTCAAACCCGACATGGTTGCAAGCCGAAATAATCCGGTCATGTAATACAAAATCTTTATTAAATAAAATAAATGATTCGTCCTTAAGCTCTGCTAGTCGGACTTCTTCTTGTTCAGCAAGCGGGTGTGAAGAGTGAACAATTAATTTCAAATCTTCTTTTACGAAAGAAAAGGAATCAAATAAGTCAGTGTCAGTCGGTAAAACGGTAATGCCAATATCAAGCTCATCTTTGGCGACAGCTTCTTCGATCTTCTTCGAACCGTCCTCAACAAGCTGAAAAGTAATACCGGGATATTCTTCATGAAATCGGCCGAGTAAATTTGGAAAGAAGCGTGCATCCATAATTGGGGGTAGGCCAATTCGAACGTGCCCTTTCTTTAAGCCGAGAAGGTTATCAAGTTCATTTTCTAAATGATGAACTGCTCTTTCGATTGCTTGCGATTGTTCTAAAATGACACGCCCAGCATCCGTTAGCACTAACTTTTTCTGTGAACGGTCAAATAAGTCAACACCTAGTTCTGTTTCAAGGTTTTTGATCATTTTACTTATCGTCGGCTGAGTAATGTAGAGCTTGTTAGCAGCACGAGTAAAGCTGTTGCATCGTGCGACTTCAATAAAGTATTGTAAATGTTTTATGTTCAATGTGATCACCTGTCCTTCCAGCTGCTAACTTTATTTTATAGAAAGACATTGAGAAACGAAAACGTATGATTTTTGTAGAAAAACACTTGCAATGTAGTGGAAACCACGATATACTGCAAATAATCAAAAATATTAAAAATTCAAACAAAGCGATAAACTTCTTATCCAGAGAGGCAGAGGGACAGGCCCGATGAAGCCCGGCAACCATCAAATATTATTTGAACGGTGCCAATTCCTGCAAAGTCATTAGTGACTTTGGAAGATGAGAGGACGTATATAATATACGCAAACCTCTCTTAGATTAAGAGAGGTTTTCTTAATGGAGAGAAGGCTTATCGCTCGAAAAGGAGCGAGGAGTAATGGAAATTGCAGTATTTGGTGCAGGTTGCTTTTGGGGTGTAGAGGCGTTTTTTGAAGTAGTACGTGGTGTTGAGAGTACGCGTGTCGGGTATTCAGGAGGCAACATTCCGAATCCAACTTATGAACAGGTGAAAACGGGGAACACAGGGCATGCAGAAGTTGTAGAAGTGTTGTATGACCCATGGAAGATTTCCTATGATGAGCTACTGGATTTGTTCTTTGAATGTCACGACCCAACTACAAAAAATCGTCAAGGTATTGATATCGGCTCTCAATATCGTTCCGTTATCTTTTGCCAAGATGTTGCCCAGTTGAAAGCCGCTAAGGAAAAGAAAGTAGAACTAAATCGGAAAGGCATCTTTAAATCCAACCTTGTAACGGAAATAACACCAGCGAAAGAATTTTATTTAGCGGAAGAATATCATCAGAAGTACTTTCAAAAGAACGGAACACTTGCATGTGGCATATAAGTGATAATAGTGCGAATCTCTTATTTATCGAGATTCGCGCTTTTTTTTGTTTTTATGATCCAAACAATGGGAATTTACTTGTATAACCTTGAAAAGGGGAGAATGAGATGATTTCTATTAAACCAAATCATTTAGAACAGGTTATCGAGATTGAGGTAGAAGGTAAGATAATGAAGCATGATATCGAAGAGTTTGAAACGTATATGGAACAAAAGAGAGAAGACGGAGAAAAGCTTGATTTGCTTATGGAAATTCGTGAGCTGGACGGCTATACGATGAAAGGATTAATGGAAGAGTTAAAATTTGATACGAGTCATTGGAACGACTTTAACAAAATTGCCGTCATAAGTGAGAAGCAGTGGGTAGAATTTAGTACGAAGATGAGCGGGATTTTACCTAAAGTAGAGGTGAAGCATTTTAAGCCGGGTGAAAGAGATGTGGCAATTGATTGGCTAAGAAATATTTAAAGGAATAATAAAGCTGTCTCCCTTTTGAGAAGGGATGCAGCTTTTTTTGATCAAAAAAATGATTAACGAAATATTGCGAAAATTTCCGAGGTATGTTAGGTTATGTCTAACGATGAAGTTTAGACTTCAAAAATATAAATAAAGAAGTTTGAACAACAAAATAGAAAATAGGTGGATGAAGTGGATAAGTTCGAAAAGCTTATACAAACACATTTTGATTCTTTATCGAAAAGTCAACGCAAGGTTGCTCAGTTTCTTCTTAATTACCCTGAACAATTTGCAGTGCAATCAGCAAGTGAAATTGGCAGTGCTGTAGGCGTAAGTGAGACGACCGTTATTCGTTTCTGTCATGCGCTAGACTTTACTGGATTTGCTGGTATGCAAAAGCATGTTCGCGAACAGCTCTTACTAAAGAGAAGTAATCTTGATCAGTTTTACTCCGAGAAGGTTGCTTTTTCGCAAGAAAGACTTTTCTTTGGGAATGTAATGAAACAAGATGCTCTTAATATTCAGCATACAAGTGAACAATTAAAAGAAGCGAGTCTTGAAGCTGCCTCAAAACGAATTATTGAAGCAGACAAAGTTATCATTGCAGGGATGCGTACTTCATATGCAGCTGCTCATTGGTTAAGCTTTACTCTTCGTATGGGGAAAGAAAGTGTTCATCTCTTCCGGCCTGATACAGATGATCCGATTGCTCTTCTTCAGGAATGTACAGACAATACGGTTTTCATTGGCATTTCATTTCCGCGTTATGCATTACAAACGATTAAGATGGCGGAATATATGCAGGAGAGAGGAGCATATATCATCGGGATAACTGATTCAGCTGTCGCGCCAATCCAGAAGTATGCAGACCTTGTGTTATCCATTCAATCATCAAATACGTCCACAATTGACATGGCGCCAATTTTATTTTCTTACCTTCATTCCCTCGTAAGTTACGTATTAGTTAAGAACGAAGCACAATTCAAGCAACGAAAAGAACTGTATGAACTCGTGAATAGAGATGATTTCTTTTTGAAGGAGGGAGATGACTAATATGAATCAAGTTCTAGAATCATTGAAGCCGACACTCCAACAAACCTTTCAATACTTACATGAAAATCCTGAAATTAGTTGGCAGGAAGTAGGGACTACTAAATACCTTGTTGATTTCCTGTCTGCACAAGGTTTCGAGCCTGTGCTGTTTGAGGATTGTCCAGGCTTCTATATTGAAATAGGTGAAGGGCCTTTTTGTGTAGGCTTAAGAACAGATATGGATGCTTTGTGGCAAGAAGTGAACGGAACACTTCAAGCAAATCATTCATGTGGTCATGATGCGCATATGACGATGGCGGTGATGACACTGCTATTATTGAAAGAATTAGACTATCAGCCAAACGGAAGGCTTAAAGTGCTATTTCAGCCAGCAGAAGAAAAAGGAGAAGGTGCTTTAAAGCTAGTTGAAAAAGGTTTGATTGATGATATTGATTTCTTATATGGTGTTCACTTAAGACCGATTCAAGAGTTGCAGGATGGCCACGCCTCAGCTGGCATTCAACATGGGGCTGCCAATGTATTAAGAGGTAAGATTTTTGGCCAAGATGCGCATGCTGCACGTCCTCATTTAGGTACAAATGCCATTGAAATTGGAGCAGCGATTATGAACCATCTAAATATGATTCACCTTGACCCGATGGTTCCTCACTCAGTGAAAATGACCTCTTTTCAAGCTGGAGGAGAAATCGGTAATAGTATCCCAGGCTCCGGCACGTTCTTGTTGGATTTGCGAGCACAAACAAATGAAGTGATGCAAGATTTAAAGAGTGCAGTTCAGAAAACAGTACAGAAAGTTTCTGAGCTTTATAACGTTGATATTACGCTAAGTGGAAATGATGGCGTAGCAGCGGCGGTCATTGATTCAGAGGCACAACAGGTGATGGCGGAAGCGGTCGAAGATACAATTGGAAAAGACCGGCTAATGCCACCGATTGTTACGGCAGGAGGCGAAGATTTTCACTTCTATACGTTGAAACGACCTTCATTGAAAGCGGTCATGCTTGGACTTGGTTGTGATTTGAAGCCTGGACTGCACCATCCGAATATGACTTTTAATGAAGAGGCGCTCTCTACTGGAGTGGAAATTTTAGCGAAGACAATTATGAATACGTTTCGTACATACGGCTGAGGAGGGTTGGTATGCGGAGAGAGGTTACGATTCGTAAGCTTGAAACAATTGAAGATCTAAAAGGGATGCAGGAAATACAGCGAAGCATATGGTCAGAAGGGGTGATTCCGCTTCACCAAACGATGACTGTGAATTTAAATGGCGGCTTAATCATCGGCGCCTTTCATGAAGAGAAAATCATTGGCTTCAGCTACGGATTTCCTGGCTTTCAGAATCAAAATGTGTATCTATGTTCTCACGTTCTTGGTATTCACCCTGATTATCAGCGTCAAGGGATCGGTTCATTGCTCAAGCAAGCTCAGAAAGAAATGGCGATTAAGCTTGGCTACACCTCTATTACTTGGACATATGACCCGCTTGAAAGTGTAAATGGTTACCTTAACTTATCGAAGTTAGGCGCGATTTGTAGTACATATGTGGAAAATTGCTATGGAAAGATGGAGGACACCTTAAATTACGGGATGCCAACGGATCGTTTTAAAGTCGAATGGCATGTTCGCAGTTCATATGTGAACAACAGAATTGATTGGAACAAGCGGTTGGACAATCCTGTAATGATAGCAAACTATGAGAAGCTTGCAAGCGGACAGCCAATGTTGACTGATCAAATGCTTTTCGATGAGCAAACGATTCAACAACAAGAACAAGTGCTTATTCCGTGCCCAACACATATTCAGCAATTGAAGCAGGCTGATTTTAGTCTGGCACTTGATTGGCGCATGAAGGTAAGGAAGGCATTTCAAATGCTTTTTGGAAATGGGTTTGCAGCTGTACATATTCAAAAAACAGACACACCAGTTCATTATTATTTAGCTGTAAAACAAGCATCATTGCCATTACAGCATGAAAGCGAGGAATCAATATGCAATTAAAAGAAATTACAGTACGCCATATGCGGATGCGGTTGAAAGCACCATTTGTCACAAGTCTATGGACAACATATGATAAAGAATTTCTCCTAGTAGAAGCAAAAGACGAAAATGGTTTGACTGGCTGGGGGGAATCGGTTGCATTGCCGGCACCTTGGTACAGTGAAGAGACATGTGCAACAAACTGGCATATGCTAGAGGATTTCTTAATTCCGATGATTTTTGAACATAAGATTGAGCACCCTGACCAAGTTTCAGAGATCTTTAAGCCTATTCGAAAAAATAATATGGCGAAAGCAGGGCTAGAAGGTGCAGTCTGGGACTTATATGCCCAACGACAAGGAGTATCACTTGCAGCTGCACTTGGTGGAACACGTAGCCAAATTGATGTCGGCATTAGCATTGGCATTCAAGAAAGTGTAGATGAACTACTCCGCCTTGTAGAGACACATGTTGAAGAAGGCTACAAACGAATTAAAGTGAAGATTAAGCCGGGATGGGACGTTACCATTGTAAAAGAAATCCGCAAAAATTTTCCTAATATTTCGTTAATGGTTGATGCAAATTCAGCTTACACCCTTGATGATATAGACCATCTCAAGCAACTGGATGCGTATAACTTGCTAATGATTGAACAGCCTCTTGCAGCAGATGACATTATCGACCATGCCAAACTTCAGGCTGAGTTAAATACACCCATCTGTCTTGATGAAAGTATTCATTCTGTTGAAGATGCACGGAAAGCTCTTGAACTAGGAAGCTGCAAAATTATCAACATTAAAGTCGGACGAGTAGGCGGCTTAACAGAGTCGAAGAAAATTCATGACTTAGCAGTTGAACAAGGTGTGGATGTTTGGTGTGGTGGCATGCTCGAGGCAGGAGTGGGCCGAGCTCACAATATTGCGGTTACAACTCTAGCAAACTTTACATTACCTGGAGACACGGCGAGTTCATCAAGGTATTGGGAGGAGGATATTGTTGAGCCGAATATTACGGTCGAAAACGGCGTTATCACTGTTCCAGAAGCACCTGGCTTAGGTTTTCACGTTAAACGAGATACAGTTGAGAAATTCACTGTCAAACAACAGACATATTCCATAGTTAATGCATAAGAAAAAAGAGGTTTTAAGGAAAGGACACTCTCCTTTTCTTAAGCCCTCACTTTCATCATAATGGAGGAGGATGTTATGGAAGCGCTATCAAAGATAATTAGTCAACTGTCAGGATTTGTTTGGGGCTTACCGATGATCTTATTGCTTCTAGGTGGCGGGTTATTTCTAACAGCTCGTTTAGGATTCTTTCAATTCAAGTATTTCCCTCATATTATTAGTCAAACCTTCGGAAAAATTTTTAGTAAAAGTGATGCACCTGGCTCAGTTACACCATTTCAGGCAACAACCTCAGCCTTAGCATCAACAATGGGGGCAGCAAATATTGTCGGTGTACCTGTAGCAATTACACTTGGTGGGCCTGGTGCGATATTTTGGATGTGGCTTGTTGCGTTAATAGGAATGGCAACAAAGTATTCTGAAGTTGTGCTTGGGATTCGTTATCGCGCAAAAAACAAGAATAATGAGTGGGTCGGCGGCCCAATGTACTACATCGAAAAGGGACTAGGGTGGAAGCGTGTGGCAACATTTTTCGCCTTTGCCTTAATGATTGAAATCATTGCGAGTATGATGGTTCAAGCAAATTCAGTGGCAACAACGGTGGAAAGCTCGTTCGGTATATCTCCGCTTGTAACAGGCCTAGTAGTGATGGCGCTTGTCGGTCTTGTTGTTCTAGGCGGGATCAAAACAATTGGAAAAGTTTCAGAAAAACTTATTCCAACAATGGTTATCTTGTATTTAGTTAGTGCCCTTATCGTGCTTGGTGTCAATGTAGCTGAAATTCCTGCGGCGTTTGGTTTGATTTTCAAATATGCCTTTGCACCAATTTCAGCAGTGGGAGGCTTTGCCGGAGCTGGTGTAGCGATGGCTATTCGTTGGGGACTTGCTCGCGGTATGTATTCGAATGAAGCAGGTATGGGAACCGCACCAATTGCCCATTCAGCTGCTAAGACAGAGCATCCGTCGAAACAAGGCTTCTGGGGCGTGTTTGAAGTTATTGTTGATACGTTAATCGTTTGTACGATGACTGCACTGGTCATTTTAACGTCAGGTGTGTGGAAAGAAGCTGGAACAAATGATCCGTCAGCGATGGTAGCAGCGGCTTTTGCAAAGGTGTTCGGTGATTCAATTGCAGGTTCTATTGTGTCAATTGCACTTTTCTTCTTTGTTTTTACAACATTAATTGTCATTGTATACTATGGAGAGAAGCAAGCTGAATATCTATTTGGAACGGTGTTTTCAAAAGTGATGCGCGGTGTATATATTGTATCGATTGTCGTCGGTTCAATTGGCGGCTTGAAATTCATCTGGCAGTTCTTAGACTTATTACTAGCGGGAATCGTCATTCCGAATGTCATCGCGGTTGTCTTCTTAAGTAAACAAGTCCGTGAAATAACGGATGATTACTTCCAAAATTTCTACAAGCAATCTCGTGGGAAGCAGTCAAAAGATAAAGTAAATGAAATCAGTTAACTTAAATAAACCGAGCCAGTGCGGCTCGGTTTATGTTTGTTCTTTATTAATCCATTTTTTAAGATGAGGTGGCTCGTATGCATTGAATTTTTCAAGCAGTGTTTCCGGGTCGGAAGCAACGATCGCAATTGAGCGGTGTTCCTCTTTCATAAATTGCTGTTCTACCATATGGTCAAACAGTGAAATGATTGGGTCATAATAATGATGAATGTTAAGCAGTCCACATGGCTTATAATGTTCACCGAGCTGAGCCCATGTGAAGATTTCGAAGAACTCCTCCAACGTCCCAGGCCCGCCAGGTAAGGCAACAAATCCGTCTGCTAGTTCTGCCATCTTTGCTTTTCGTGCATGCATCGAATCGACCACATGCAATTCTGTTAAGTTAGGATGGGCAATTTCCTTTTCGTTGAGCATTTCTGGAATAACCCCGATAACTTGTCCGCCATGCTCAAGCACCGTGTCAGCAACTGTTCCCATGATACCAACACTTGCTCCACCATAAATTAACGTGATGCCTCTTTCTGCTAATACCTTTCCGAGTGCAATAGCACCTTCACGATACTTCTCAGAACGTCCATTGCTTGAGCCGCAAAATACACATAAGGTTTTCACAACAATTCGCCTCCCTTAATAGCTTGAGTATAAAACAATATATATGAAATATAAATGGATCATAGTCATCAGATGGGGTAGAGTATTGAAAAATTAAAGGTGAAGTGACCGTTCAGTCTATGGAGTAGGTAATAAAATGGGGTAAAAAATGAAGGTTTTTTTAAAAGAGGGTTGGCTTATTCTTCAAAATATTGCTTAAGGTTTTGGAAGTTTCGTTCAATCTCTGGAATTCTACTTTTCACGTCTTTTACATAATTAGGGTCATAGAAATTTGTATTTCCTTTTAGAGAGTTTAACAGTTCTTGGAGTAGCTTCACGACCTCGAATGATTGTTGAGTTGGCAATTTAGTACCTCCTAATAAGATGAGATTATAAAAATGTAGTTAAAATTCTACCGTGTTGTGTGAAGAAGTTCAATGAATTTTCTAAATAAACTTTTTATGAACATTTTGGTTGAAAAGATTGTGTTTTGGAGGTAAGGGTGGTATATTAATCAAGCGATGAGCTAATTTGTGTAAGTCGAAGGACACGCCTTCTGGTAACGTGCGAATGTGGTCGCATGGTTCTTCGCCTCAAACGTGAAAAAGGCGCCTGTTTCAGGCGTCTTTTTGTATTTTTTCGTGTTTTATCTTATAAATGTAATAAAATCAACATTAATCGGTTCAGCCCCAGTGTCGCGAAGATGTAAGTTAATCTGACCTCGATGATATTGTCCATGAAGTGCAACATGCGTTAAAATATCGCGAATTGAACTGTGGAACGTTTTCCCTGTACTATTTTGATAAGAGATGACATCATCTAGATTTGCGTTTGTGAGCTCGGTTAGAAATGCTTCGTAGTCAGTGTTATTCGTACCGACAAGCTCTTCACATTCTGCTAAACCCATGTCAGACCATATCGGCAGGTCGGAACTATTATGTCCCTGTAATCTTGTCAGCCAAACTTTTTCTGCACAAAGGATATGAGCAAATAACTGTCTTGCGCGTTGGTTATCAGCAGTCTGCAAAGCTGTAAGGATTCGTTCGTTTGCCCAATTTAGATGCTCATACATCTTTTGAATTGTCTTCAAACCATCATCCTCCTTCTTATTGCTTCTTTTATCACATATTCGAGAATTGATAGAAATTTCCTTTTTATTCAAAATTAAAAGGATGTCCCAAAAGAGGACACCCTTAGCTTGTATTCTTAAACAACACTCATGTGACGGTTTTTTCCTTTAAGAACCTGGAATATACCATACATCACTAATCCGATTGCTACTAATGCTAATAGCCATTTTCCAAAAGGCTGTTGGGCAATTTCTGATAGGGCTGCACTTAATCCTTTTGCATTATTTGAATTAGCGGTCATGGCCGTTTGGATGAAGAAGTAACCAATCATACTGAAGACTACGCCTCTTGCCATAAGTCCCATTTTTCCGGCTTTTTTCCCTAAGCGAATTTCTTTATTGCTCATTTGGTTAATTTTAAATCGTTTCGCAAATTTTTCTTTGTAGCCACTGTATAGCTGATAGATTCCGTAACCAATAATAATGGCGCCGATAATTCCAATGATCCATTGTCCGAATGGCTGTGAAAGAAGCTTTGCAGTTAATGTTTGCTTTGAAGATGAACCTCCTGAACTTCCTGAACCTGCAGATTGCATTGCGATGGAAATCGCTTTATACGCTAATGCTCCATAGATAACGGCACTAACAAAATAAGAAATTCTTGCTATTATTCTCTTTGAATCATGCCCTGGATGTTCAGGGTCTTTAAATGCTTGAATAAGACGCCAGATGACATACCCTACTAAACCAATTCCGATAATCCATAAGAGGACATTTCCATAAGGCTTACTTGCAACAGTTTTCAGTGCGCCGGTTGAGCCTGTTGTCTTTCCTCCTGGACCGAATGCAGCCATAACGGCTAGTACCCCTATTAATATATAAACTGTTCCTTTGGCTGCGTAACCGAAGCGGGCCATTCTTTTAACCCATGGTTTCGCTTCATATCCAGCTCTTTTGGCTTGTCGTTTTGTTTCATTGCCAGCTTTCTTCGCTTCATGCATTGTATCTGAATGTGCCACTTTCAATACTCCCTTCCAAGTTTTTCTTGTTGTGCGTGCTTATAAAATAGCTTCCCAGAATAAAAAAATTTGAAACAATCTTGAACAAGAGAACAATAAAAAAAGCCTAGCTTCTTATTTCGAAACTAGACTTAAGAGACACTTATTTCATAATTAAAACAGGGCAATGAGCGTATTTCAGAACATTATGACTGACACTTCCTAAGAAAATTTCTTTAATGTTTCCAAGACCACGGCTACCCATTACAATCAACTGAATGTCGTTGTCGTCTGCATATTTGCAAAGAGCTTTTCCGGGCGCACCTTCTAATACTTTTGTATGGACTGCATTTGACAAACCTTTTATTTCTTCTTTAACTTCTGCCATCTTCTTTTCTGTGTTTTCTTTTAATTCTTTAATAATATTCTTTTGGATAACTGCGTTCGTTGGAGAGCCTGTCGGATTAACAACAGACACGACATGGATTTCTGTGTTTTCATTTTCTCTTGCGACTTCGATTGCTTGTTGTAGAGACTTTCTGCTTAATTCAGAGCCATCATAGGCTACTAAAATTCGATCATATTGATTTAACATGAAATCATCCTTCCTTAAGAGAAGTTTGAATTTTCATCCTCTTATCTTTACTTTAACATCTATAAACGATTTTTTTAAAAGAAATCATTCATGTTTTAGTAAGAAATTTGCTAGATATAACAATTTGGTGAACCATAAGTTCTGAAACTTTTGTTTTGTTTTTGGAAGGATGTTTTTAGATTCGTTTACTTATAGAACAGCCCCTAGGCTCAGTCAATTATTCGCTTAAAATCGCTTCTAAATCATTTGCAAACTGGCTGACATCATCTTCGGTAGTATCGAAGGATGTCATCAGTCGGACTTGAGATAATTCTTTCGACCATAGTGCGATATAATATTTCTCTTGAATGCGCGAAATCGCCACTTCAGGAATTGTTACAAAAAGAGCGTTCGCGTCAACTGGATACAGCAGCTGAACATGGGGGAGTGCTTCAAGCTTATTTGCTAACAGCTTCGCCATCTTGTTAGCATTTTCCGCATTTTTCCGCCACAAGTCATTTGCTAAATACGCTTCAAATTGTGCCGCAATAAAGCGCATTTTTGAGCCTAACTGCATTCCTTGTTTGCGGATATAAGGGAAATCAGCAGCGTGTTCTTTATTAAAGAAAATAACCGTTTCACCAAGCATTAGACCATTTTTTGTTCCACCGAATGATAGCACATCTACTCCAGCATCAGCTGTGATTTCTTTCAAGCTTACATTCAGGCTTGCGGCTGCATTGGCAAGTCTTGCTCCATCCATATGTACAAGCAGTCCATTTTCGTGAGCAACTTCTGCGATTGCTTTGATTTCTTCTGGCTGATACACGGTTCCCATTTCAGTTGTTTGCGAAATGGATACAACTTTAGGCTGACTTCGATGTATATCCCCTTTTAGGTGGAGGTGTTTCTTTATTTCATCGACGGTTATTTTTCCATCAACTGTGGGCATCGGTAGAAGCTTGCATCCTGTAAAATGTTCAGGTGCCCCGCATTCATCTTCATAAATATGAGCAGACTCTGCGCACAAAACAGCGTGAAAAGAACGTGTTACAGCTTTAATTCCAAGGACGTTTGCCCCTGTGCCGTTAAAGACAAAGTGGGCCTGAATGTTTTCGCCGAAATGCTGCTTTAACGCTTTGATTGCTGATTTGGTATAATAATCATCACCATACGCAGGCGCGTGGTCTGCATTCGCAGCTCCAATAGCTTCAAAGATCGAAGGGTGAATTCCGGAGTGGTTGTCGCTTGCAAAGCTTTTTTGATTCATAATTCCATCAATCCTTTATGTAACGTTTTTTCCACTGTATCATGTTCTAACGTATTGTTGTATTTAAATGAACGGAGGCACACATATGAATCGCTGTGATTGGGTAAATGAAGACCCGCTTTATATCCATTATCATGATTATGAATGGGGTGTACCGATCTACGATGATCGGCTTCTGTTTGAATATTTAAACCTTGAAGGGGCACAAGCTGGCTTAAGCTGGTATACGATCCTTAAGAAGCGTGATAACTACCGGGAGGCGTTTGCCCGCTTTGATCCTGAAAAGATCCGTACATATGATGAGGAAAAGGTAGAACAGCTATTACAAAATGAAGGAATTGTCCGTAACCGTAGAAAAATTGAGGCTGTCATCAAAAATGCCGATGCTTACTTCCGTGTTGTTGAAGAGTTCGGAACATTCCATGATTATATTTGGTCGTTTGTCGACCATAAGCCGATTCAAAATCAGTACCAAACGATTGCAGAAGTGCCTGCTTCTACACCGATTAGTCATGCCTTAAGCAAAGATTTAAAGAAACGGGGCTTTAAGTTCGTTGGGCCAACGATTTGTTATGCTTTCATGCAGGCAGTCGGAATGGTGAATGACCACCTTGTAACGTGTGGTTGTTATGTAAGGGAAGGTAAATAACAGAACCTCTCTCTCATTCTCGGTATAAGCTAGAGAAATGATGATGTTAAGGGAAAGGAGTTTGGTTTATTATTAGAAGGATTTCCTAAGGTCTAACAGTTTATAAAGCTGCTAGACCTTTTTTAGTTGAAAAAAACATAACCTTAAACAAGAACGTTGTACTGTACACTTTGAAAGAAAGTGGTTATAATTTGATATTGAGGTGATTTCCTTGGGAAGTTGTATAAAATAGGTGAATTAGCGAAACTTAGCGATGTATCAAAACGTACAATTGATTATTATACAAAAATCGGTTTATTAGACTGTCAGCGTTCAGAGACAGGTTATCGGTATTTTAGTGAAGAAGCAATTGAGGATATTAAATTTATTGAACAGTGCAAAAAGATGCATATGACTTTAGAAGAGATTAAACAAAGAAAATGCGTTCTACAATCTAGTGAATTTGATGAGGCAGTTGTATTACAGCATATCGAACATATGAAGGATGAGATGGGGCATTTAGAGACTGAACTTAAAGAAATGTACCGGATGATTAAAAATCTAGATGAAAGTGAACGGAAGGTTATCCTTAATCATCTCTCTCCGCAAATGCTCGGTTTAGTTCAATCATTAGCTCTTTTTATTGGATAACGTCATATGCTTACTATTGAATAATTTATAGTTGGAGTGTGAATTTTTTTGGATGATCTACCACTTAATTCGTTGATATTGTTAATGTCATTAATTCTGTTGTCTGCATTCTTTTCTTCTGCTGAAACAGCTTTTTCAAGTGTAAACAAAATTCGGTTAAAGCATTTTGCTGATGAAGGAAAACGTGGAGGAAAGAAAGCCCTGTATATTGCAGAGAACTTTGACAATGCTTTATCAACGATTTTAATCGGAAACAATATCGTGAACATCGCCGCTGCAAGTATTTCAGCCAAGTTAGCTACTGATTTATTTGGCGCAAGTAAAGGCTTGCTTGTTAGTACATTCGTTATGACGGTATTAGTACTTATCTTTGGCGAAATTCTTCCTAAATCACTAGCTAAAGAAAACTCAGAATCCTATTCGCTTGTGATTTCAGGTGTTCTATTCTTTCTAATAAAAATACTTACGCCGATTAATTTCTTCTTTTTAAAACTTAAAATGTTGGTGTCAAAGTATTTTTCGAAAAAGGAAGGGATGCCTTCAGTAACGGAGGAAGAAATAAAAGTAATGCTTGAGATTAGTGAAGAAGAGGGTGTCATTGATAAGAACGAAAGAGAGTTACTTCATCGTTCAATGGATTTCGATGACATCCTTACCGGAGAAGCATTAACACCACGTATTGATATTACGGCTATCGAGGTAAATCAATCAATAGAAGAAATTAAACAAATTTTCTTTGAAGAACGGTATTCGCGGATTCCTGTATACGAAGAACATATTGATAACATTATCGGTGTTCTATCAGAGAAAGAATTTTTCACACACCTACTGAAATATAACGAAGCAAACGTCAGAGAATTAATTCGAGAACCACTATTCGTAGTTGAATCTACAAAAATTTCAACATTACTGCCAACACTTCAAAAGAATAAAGTACACATGGCAATCGTTTTGGATGAGTTTGGCGGGACGGCAGGGTTAATTACACTAGAAGATGTCTTAGAGGAAATCGTCGGAGAAATTTGGGATGAGCAGGATGAGAAGATTAGCTCAATGACGCGAATAAACGAAAATGTTTATAAATTTGACTCCCAATACCAAATCGATGATTTTGCGGATTTAATGGATATCTCTCTACCTGATAGCTCCTATCACACGTTGGGCGGTTGGGTGATCGAGAATCTTGAAGCGATCCCAACTCAAGGGGATTCCTTTGAATATGAAAATCTTAAAGTTGTGATCGATGAAGTTGAGAACAGAAGGGTAAGAAAGATTAAGGTTGAGAAGCAAGAAAGCGTCATATAAGGTCTTTAAAAGTGAAGGAGCGTGTAAATAGATGGGGAAACGAATTTTCTTTTTCCTTTTGACGAACGTTTTAGTGTTAGTCACAATTGGTATTATTCTTAGCGTCTTCAACGTAGGAAGTTATATAAATGCTGAAGGCGGAATTGATTTTGGAACGTTACTAGTATTTAGTGCCATTGTCGGGTTTAGCGGGTCATTTATATCGCTTGCTATGTCTAGATGGATGGCAAAAATGATGATGAGTGTTCGTGTATTAAAACCTGAGGATTCCTTATCTGCTATGGAAAGAGATGTCGTTGAAAAGGTTCACCGTCTTTCTCGTGCCGCAGGGTTAACGCACATGCCAGAAGTAGGGATTTATGATTCAGCTGAGGTAAATGCCTTTGCAACAGGTCCTTCAAAGAAGCGTTCTCTTGTTGCAGTTTCAAGCGGATTGCTTCATGAAATGGATGATGACGCTGTAGAAGGTGTTATTGCTCATGAAGTTGCCCATATTGCAAATGGCGATATGGTGACGATGACGTTGCTTCAAGGCGTTGTGAATACGTTTGTTGTCTTCCTTGCACGTATTGCAGCGTGGGCTGTTTCACGTTTTGTGAAAGAGGACTTAGCACCGATTGTTCATTTTATTGCGGTGATCGTTTTCCAAATTGTCTTTTCCATATTAGGCAGCATCGTAGTGTTCGCATTTTCTCGTTATCGTGAGTTCCACGCTGACCGCGGTGCAGCTGACTTAGCAGGAAAGGATAAAATGATTCATGCTTTACAAAGCTTAAAAGCCTACACAAACCGAGTAACAAATGAAAATGATACAGCTATTTCAACGTTGAAAATTAATAATAAAAAGAGAAATATCCTATTCTCAACACACCCAGACTTAGATGACAGAATTAGTCGATTAGAAATGAAATAATTTATGAAGAGCCTTGGCCAATGAACATACGACATTTGTTCAATGGCCGAGGCTCTTTTTTTAGCTTTTTATAAGAACATTTGTCGAATTTATCCAAATTGTGGGATTAAAGATTATAATGAATACGTTTATAAAGAGAAGTGGGGGGATGGGATGCGTTTATTTTTAACCGTGCTGGCGATGGTGCTTGTAATGGCTAATAGCAGTGGAGTTGCCGCACAAGAAGAAAAGCCGATAACAATTGCATTTACAGGAGATGTGTTGTTTGCTGGCAGTATTAAGAATGCGATTAATCAACATGGGGTCAATTATCCATTTGTGTATGTGAAACAAGAGGTTGAATCAGCGGATATAGCGATGCTGAACTTAGAAACAGCGATTACAGCTTCGAATGATAAGTATCCGAAGATCTATAATTTCAAAGCAGCACCACATGTATTAGGGGGCATAAAACAATCAGGGTTTGATTTAGTGAGCTTAGCGAACAATCATGCGATGGATTACCGTGAGAAAGGCTTAACTGATACGATGAACCATCTAAAAGCATACAAGCTGCCTTACGTAGGAGCAGGGAAAAATAAACTAGAAGCCTACACACCGAAACGCTTCATTGTAAATGGAAAAACCATCTCGATCTTTGGCTTTTCGCACGTGCTTCCGTCTGTTTCGTGGTATGTACAAGCTAATAAACCAGGCATCGCAAGCGGCTATCAGTTGGATCGGATGGAATATTTAATTCGCAAAGAGAAAAAGGATTATGGCTCTGATTATGTGTTTGTTAATATTCATTGGGGGCAAGAAAAGAATCCAAATCCAGTTGCGTATCAGAAAACATATGCTAGGAAGTTAATTGAAGCTGGTGCAGATGGCATTGTTGGGCATCATCCGCATGTCCTGCAAGGCTTTGAATATTATAAAGGCAAGCCAATTGCGTATTCGCTCGGAAACTTTCTTTTTCCGTCATACGTAAGTGGAAATACAGCTGAAACAGGGATATTAACGTATAGCATACAGAACGGCAAGATTTCGATGAAGTTTACACCATATCAAATTCATCAAAATCAAATTATAAAAAAGGATCAAGCCTATAACGAGAAACTGTTAACGAAAATGAGAAATTTATCTGTTAATATCGCTCGTGACAAGACATGTTTCTTTCCGAAGTTTGAACAGAAGCTAAATATATGTGGAAAATAAGAAAACTTGCCAAAGCGGCAAGTTTTTTTATTCTTCCTGAAGCAGGCGGCCCAGCTTCTTCATTTCTTTGTTTTCTCTTAATTTTGCATCGAATGGATTTTTTTCTTGTGAGAAATCATCAACTGGGTTCATCGTAATGCTGAACTGTGTCCCGTTGCTGTCATTGTTGATTCCTTCTCGTGCACCGTCAGAATGTGGTGAGACCTCTGAATGTGTATTTCGCTTTTCGTTTGGCATGCAATCAGCTCCTTACGCATTAGGATAAGAAGCAGAGCTCAATCTTATTCAAATAATGCCTAAGCTGTTTAAGAAAACGATTAGAATTGTAATCGGAGCAACCCATTTCATTAAGAATTTCCAAGCGGAGTAGATGCCTAGTGAATAGGAATGGCCTGACTTGAATTCATCTTCAACTAGTTGTTGGTTCATTTTATAAGAAATGAAAATTGCGATTAACAAACAACCAAGCGGCAACAGAATGTTACTAACAAGGTAGTCTGTTGTATCAAAGATCCCTTTTCCGAAGAACGTAACATCTTGTAATACACTAAATGAAAGTGCAGCGGGGATGCCTGCGACAAAAACGACTAAGCCTGTTAGCCATGAAACAGCAGAGCGTGAACGCTTTCCGCCTTCTGTAAAGGCCGAGATGATAATCTCTAATAAGCTGAATGATGACGTTAACGTAGCAAATAGGAACAGTAACAAAAATAAGCTTAGAAACAGTTCGCCAAATGGCATTTGAGAAAAAACAGACGGCAGCACGATAAACAATAATCCTGGTCCTTCTGTCGGTTCAAGCCCAAATGCGAAGACAACAGGGAAGATCGCTAATCCAGCTAATAATGAAACGAAAATATTCATAATCGAAACAGAGCCTGCCGCGTATGGAATGTTTTCCTTCTTATCTAAATATGAACTGTATGTAACCATGCAAGAAAAGCCGACAGCTAACGAAAAGAAGGATTGGCCAAGTGCATAAAGAACAGACTCTCCAGTGATTTTTGTGAAGTCTGGCTGCAGGAAGAAGCGAATGCCTTCCATCGCACCGTCCAGCGTTACGGAACGAATGACAAGAATGACGAAAAAGATAAAGAGAAGCGGCATCATATATTTGCTTGCCTTTTCAATTCCGTTCTTAATTCCGAATGAAAGGACGATGACATTAATGAATAAGAACAATGCAAGACCTAACAGTCCGAGTGCAGGTGAGCCTGTCACTTGTCCAAACAGCTGTCCATAATTCATATCTGGCTCAATAATACGGCCGACGAGTGACAGTGCTGTATAGAGTAAGACCCAGCCGCCGACAACTGCATAGAAGGAAAGCAGTAAGAAGCAGCCCGCGACCCCGAGGCGTCCTGTAATTGTCCATATGCTATTGGGGGCAAGCTTATCATATGCAGAAACTGCTTCTTTCTTAGCACCCCGTCCGATAATAAATTCTGAAATGAGCATCGGCAGTCCGATCAGCAGAGTGAAGGCGATAAAAATAAGAAAAAAAGCGCCGCCGCCATTGGAGCCGGTGACATAAGGGAATTTCCAAATCGCTCCTAATCCAATCGCAGCACCTGCTGAAGATAAAATAAAGCCGAGCTTCGATGACCATTGTTCTCTCTTTCTACTCATAATAGTCCTCCCCTCACAATTTCCTTATAAATCTGTACGCAGATCCCAAAGCTCAGGGAAGAAACGTTGATCAAGTACTTTCTTCAAATAACCAACACCAGAAGAGCCGCCTGTCCCTGTTTTGAATCCAATAATTCGTTCAACTGTTTTCATATGACGGAAGCGCCACTGCTGGAGCCAATCTTCAATATCGACAAGCTTTTCTGCTAATTGATATAGTTCCCAATAAGTGTCGGTATCTTTATAAACAGTCATCCACGCCTTTTTCACGGAGTCATCTGCCTTGTATGGTTTCGAAAAGTCTCGCTTAAGCAAAGCAGGATTAACCGGCAAGTCTGCTTTTGCTAGTGCTTGAATCGCAACATCATAGATGCTTGGCTTATGGAATGCTTCTGTCAGCTTCGCATGTAGCTCTGGGTCTTTTTTATAGATTTTAAGAACGTGTGATGTTTTATAGCCGAGTGCAAATTCAATCATACGATATTGATAGGACTGAAATCCAGAGGCTTGTCCTAATGAATCACGAAATTCCATATATTCAGCAGGGGTTAAGGTTGAAAGAACATCCCATGCTTGGATGATTTGTGTCTGTGTTTTGGAAACACGAGCTAATTGCTTGAAAGCCGTCTGCAAGTCTTCTTGCTGAATCGCTTCAATTGCTGCATGCACTTCATGTAGAATAAGCCGCATCCATAGCTCGCTAACTTGATGGATAATAATAAAAAGCATTTCATCATGATGGTCGGAAAGGCGGTGTTGAGCTGAGAGAATTTTATCTAGTTGCAGATATTCTCCATATGTCATATTGTTTACAAAATCAGTGTGTATGCCTTTTTCTGATTCAGCAGCACGGTTTTGATGGTCGTTTTCATGATAGGTCATCGTGGTTTTCCTCCCTTTAGTTAGATTGGTCGAATGACAGCGCGTACAGGGCTTCCGTCTGCTTCCTTTAGCGGCAGAGGAAGGGCAATGAGTTCATAATCGCCCTCTGCTATTTCATCAAGCATAAGGTTCTCTAATATATGAATGCCATGTTCGTAGAGAGCATGGTGGCCGGTCATTTCCTTGCTGTCCAGCGGGTCGACTGATGGGACATCAACACCGACTAGAACGATGCCTTTTTCTTTGAGAAAGGCGGCGCCATCAGCAGTAATCGGCGGAATCTGCTCTGGAAAGCACTCAGGTTGATTTGGTACAGACGTTTTAAAAAGCACACGCGAAATGCCATTAAGATTCGCAGTGCGAAGAGCATCTTCATTTATTTTTGAAGCAGAAGAGACGTCAATCACTCGAGCTGGGCCGATAAAGACATTCAAATCAAGGTCTAAGATTCGCTCTCCATCATCGCGGAAGTGAAAAGGAGCGTCCACGTGTGTTCCAGTATGCAGACTAGTTGTCATGCTGCCAATATTAACTGAGCCGGTTACTGTTTTCGGAAAGGTAAGATGATAAGAAAAGGCGGTATCACCTGGCCAGTGAGCAATATTATCGTCTAGCGGCTGAGAGATATCGATCCACTGCGTTTGTTTGCTCATGCGATCACTCCACGTTTATTTTCAAATTTTTTGTAATGCTCGTCTTTCATAATTTTTTTCAACGTTTGCACAGTATGCCATACTTCTTCAAATGTATTATAGAGGGCAACAGGTGCCAAGCGAATACCATTTGGAGCACGGAAGTCTGGAATAATCTCATATTCTTTTAACGATTTACAAATCCGTGCAGCTTCCTTATGTGTAATAAAAAGGTGTCCGCCGCGCTGATGATTTTCGCGTGGGTTACAAATGGTAAAGTCGTATTCGCTTAGTTCATGCTCAAGCAAGTTGGTTAAATAGCTAGTTAACCGGAGTGATTTTTCACGAATGTTTTGGATACCTGCTTCTTCAAAGAGGGAGAGGGCGCCAATTAACGGAGCCATGCTTAACACATGTGGTGTTCCCATTTGAAATGCACCTGCATCTTCAGCTGGTGTTAACGAATGATCCATATCAAATTGTTTGTCTTTTCGAGAACTAAACCATCCAGAGAGACCAGGTGTTTTGCCGAAATGCTTCTTATTGACATAAAGGGCTGCCACGCTTCCTGGTCCGCCATTTATATGCTTATATGTACACCAAAAGGCAAAGTCCACACCCCAATCAGAAAGCTGGTGAGGGATTGAGCCAATTGAATGACAAAGGTCAAACCCGATGACAATCTTTCGTTTGTGTGCTTCCTCTGTCAGTCTCTTCATATCCAAGATTTGACCACTGCGATAAAGAATGCTTGATAAAACAATTAGCGCAACATCCTCATCCATCGCTGCGATAATGTCATCCTCATTTAAGGTATGACCATCACGGCTTTTAACTTGAATGAGATGCTCGGCCGGGTCGAACCCTTTTAGCTGAAGCTGACTTTGTAGAGCATAGATGTCAGTTGGGAAATTCAATTCATCTGCTAGAATTTTTGTTCGCGTTCCATTTGGTTGATAGAAGGTGGAGGCGAGCTGATGTAAGTTTGATGTTGTGGAACCGGTTACAACAACTTCTTCTTTATGTGCACCGATTAGTGGAGCAAAGCGGTCCCCTAACGTTTCGGATAAATAAAACCATGGATGTTCGCCTTCTGTCCAGCCGTCAATGCCATATTGCTTCCAAGCATTCATCACATCTAATAAAGATTGCTCAGCTCGCTTTGAAAGAAGACCGAGTGAGTTCCCATCAAGGTAGATGCGTTCTTCACTTAAGTAAAATTCATTACGGAATTGCGCCAGAGGGTCTTGCTGATCAAGCTGTACGGCGAAGTCTCTTGAAAACTTGTCTCGTTCATTCATTGCCTGACAACCTCCTAAAATAGAATATTCGTAAAATTAATATAATTGTATAATTTTCCTTACTGAAAAAGCAAGGACATGGCAGTCCTACTGGAAAATGACTTTTTAAAATGAGCGTTTTGTCGCTTTAAGCAAATTAATGAAGAGAAAAGGAGAGGTATGACTTGTTAAAAACGAACATTTTCATATTGACATAATAAAATAGTTCGTATAATATGTCTGTTGGAATAAGTAAGATTAGTTAATTCGTATATTCTCGGTAATCTGGACTGAGAGTTTCTACAAGGAACCGTAAATTCCTAACTACGAATGGGAGCTTCGTGTGCCCATTTTTAGTTAGGAATTTTTTTTGTGGAAAAAGGGCGGAGCTGCACGCGTAGTGTGAGTGAAGCTGGAGTGTGATCGTTCTTTGGAATGTAGAGCGTGAATGAAAAGGGTGCGTCGTTTCGCTCGCACCGCTTTAATTGAAGGTTCGGAGAGGCTTATGCAAGGAAGAGGAAAAAGGGCGGAGCTGCACGCGTAGTGTGAGTGAAGCTGGAGTGTGATCGTTCTTTGGAATGTAGAGCGTGAATGAAAAGGGTGCGTCGTTTCGCTCGCACCGCTTTAATTGAAGGTTCGGAGAGGCTTATGCAAGGAAGAGGAAAAAGGGCGGAGCTGCACGTGTAGTGTGAGTGAAGCTGGAGTGTGATCGTTCTTTGGAATGTAGAGCGTGAATGAAAAACGTGCGTTGTTTCGCTCACACCGCTTTAATTGGAAGTTGAAGAGGAAAAGTGTATTGGGGGTATAATCAGTGGAACGTTTTTTTAATTTGCAGCAGTTAGGGACGAATGTGAAAACAGAAATTATTGCTGGGATTACGACCTTTTTAACGATGGTTTATATTGTTGTTGTCAATCCTGCTATTCTTTCTGCAGCAGGTGTTCCGTTTGAGCAAGTATTTGTGGCGACAATTATTGCAGCAGCAATCGGAACATTAATTATGGCATTGTTTGCGAATCATCCAATTGCAATTGCGCCTGGTATGGGGATGAATGCTTACTTCACAAGTGTGGTTGCAACGCAGGGTGTGACATATCAAGCTGTATTTGGAACGGTCTTTCTTGCTGGGATTATTTTCTTGTTGCTTAGCTTTACGAAGTTAAGAGAAACATTGATTCAATCAATCCCGCCTTCATTAAAATATGGAATTACATCAGGAATTGGGTTATTTATTGCATTTATTGGACTTAAGATGTCTGGAATTGTTGTTGCAAATGAGGCGACATTAGTTGGGTTTGGTGATTTACATCAGCCTCATACGATTCTTGCAATTATTGGTTTGTTTGTAACGTTGATTTTGATTGCTCGTAATGTGCAAGGTGCGCTGTTTTTCGGAATGCTTGTGACAGCGGTTGCGGGTTATTTTACAGGGCAGCTCCAGTTTGATGGCATTGTGTCTGCGCCGCCTGTGCCGGTATTCTTTGATTTAGATATTGGTGGAGTATTCTCACATGGATTATATACAGTTGTGTTTGCTTTCTTATTAGTAACGATTTTTGATACGACAGGCACAATGGTAGGTGTAGCAGAGCAGGCTGGCTTGATGAAGGATGGGAACTTTCCAAGAGTGAAGCCGGCATTAATGGCTGATGCGATGGCAACAATTGTTGGGTCTACGTTTGGTACAAGTCCTTCTAGTGCATACATTGAATCCTCCTCAGGTGTGGCAGTTGGGGGCCGTTCTGGGCTCACGTCACTTGTTGTTGGGTTGTTATTCATTGTTTCACTTTTCTTTTCACCATTTGTTTCAGCGATTTCATCTCTTTCAGCCATTACGGCACCTGTGCTGATTATTGTTGGCTGCTTTATGATGGAAGGGTTAGCACGTGTGAATTGGAAGGTGTTTGATGAAGCGTTTCCTGCATTTGCGATTATCTTAACGATGCCATTGACATCAAGCATCGCGACAGGAATTTCAATTGGATTTATTACGTACCCATTAATGAAGCTAGTTAGCGGAAAAGCAAAAGATGTTCATCCTATTTTGTACGTGTTTGGCGTTATCTTTATTATCCAAATGATTTTCTTTCCTGCACATTAAGCAGAAGACAAAGGGCTTTGCGCTCTTTGTCTTTTTTGTCTTAAAAGTTCATTTTTCGTAGATTATTCATAGCATTTTTATTTCTATTGAATTATAATTTTTTAGAAGAATTTGTTAGAGGGGGATTTGAATGGAGATTGGTTTTCTATCAGTCTTGCTTTTTGGTTTTATATTAGGAATCAAACATGCGATTGAGCCTGACCATGTGATTGCGGTATCGACCATTGCAAGTAAGAGTAAGGTTTGGTGGCGCTCTTCGCTTGCAGGTGTCTTCTGGGGGATAGGACATACATTAACACTGCTGGTTGTTGGAGTTATCGTCATCCTATTAAAGGTTGAGATTAGTGAAGTTGTAGCGATGTCTTTAGAATTTCTTGTCGGCATTATGCTCGTTTATCTCGGTGTAACAAGTGTCATTTCGTATAAAGGACAACCTCATTCACATGAAGACAGCAAAGGATTTTCCTATGGAAAGTCATTGTTTGTCGGGTTCGTTCACGGCCTAGCGGGAAGCGCCGCGATGATTCTATTAACGATTTCTACAGTGGAAAGCTTAACTGAGGTTGGTTTGTACATCTTCATCTTCGGCCTTGGAACGATTGTCGGCATGTTGCTATTCTCTACTGTTATCGGCCTGCCGTTTGTCTTTAGTATAAAAAAAGGTAGTGTTAATCAAACACTTACAAGACTGACTGGTGTAGTTAGCGCAGCTTTTGGAATTTACTTCATGTATAACCTCGGCATCAATGAAGGATTATTTCAATTATGGATTCAATAGATTTAATTAAGCCAGAGATTACTCTCTGGCTTTAATGATCTCTTATAAAACGAGGGAGGCGCAGTTCTTTTGTAATAAGAATGCCAATTAAGATAAGTACTGAACCGATAATCATCTGGGTGTTCATTTCTTCTCCTAACAGTATCCAGCTGAACAGAAGTCCAAATACAGGCACAAGTAAAGAAGAAATGGTGACAGTCACGATGTTTACTTTCGTTAAAAGGTAGAACCAAACGGAAAAGCAAAAAGCAGAAGCAAGCACGCCTGTAAATAAAATCGTATAAATGCTCATCGGCGTTAGTGCAAGTGGCTTTTCGCTATCAATTAGTAAGGTTGCGAGAAAGATTCCAAGTGTCCCGAAGAACATCTGAAACGTCGTCACTTGTATTTTATCTTCATTTTTAAATTTCTTTTGGTGAAAAATGTTCGCCATTCCCCAAGAAACAGCTGCAAGTACAATGAGTACTTCTCCAAATACGACATTCAAATTCTGCGTTAAGAAGACATCCCACCCAATGATAAATAATAAGCCGACAGTTCCTATGCTAATTCCCAGCCATTTTTTCGATGTTACCTGTTCGTTTAGAAAGATCTTAGCAAATAGACTACTCCAAAGAGGCATGGAGTAAAGGATAACAGATGACTTGCCTGCTTCTACGAAACGCATGCCATACATAACGAGTAGGAAGACGAACGTTGTTTGCAGCAAGCCAAGCAGAAATAAATCAAATAACCGTTCTTTCTTCGGAAGTGGATTTCTTAGAATAAATAGAATCAGAAATAATGTGAAAGTGCCGACAGCAAAACGAAGCAAAGAAAATGTAAACGGCCCCATATATTCCAATGAAACTTTCATCAGCACCCACGAATAGCCCCAAATCGCGACGATTGCCAACACTAAAAGTTGAAGAGAGAGCTTATTTGTATGTGGCATCATTATTGTTTCACACCTTTTTAATATTATTAGAAATTAATCAGTTAGATGAGTTACTACAAACCTTCTCTCGGAGAAAAAGATTTACCCTTGCTATGTTTTTTATTCTATAACTTTACAAAATTACCTTGACATTTCAATAGAATTAAAATATTCTGAAAATAATAAAAAAAGAATAAACTTCTTCTTTTTTATAGATAGAAGAAGAAAAAACTTCTTTTAAAGGAGGGGATGAAGTGTTGGAGCAATTTGTGCTAGACAAAATAAAACATAACCAAAAGAATCTAACAAAGGCTCAAAAGCTTGTAGCTGACTATCTTCTTCATAACAGTGAAAAGGTTTCATATATGACAGCAGTGCAAATTGCGCAAGAAGTTGGTGTGAGTGAGACAACAGTTATTCGTTTAGCAGTAAGCCTAGGTTATCAAAAGTTCTCTCAACTACAAGAAGAATTTAGAAAAGAGCTTCTTAATCGCCGAACCTTGCAAAGATTTAAAGAAGCGAGTGAAAGGGCAGAAACAGATAGTATATTAGCTCAGAGCTTCCAACAGGATGTAGAGAATCTTAATTTAACATTGGAGCGTATTGACGAGAAGGAATTCGAAGCCGCGATCGATTCTATTTGTGAGGCAAGCAAGGTTTATACGTTAGGCTTTCGTTCTTCAACTACTGATGCTTTTTACTTAGGATTTACATTAAACAATTTAATAGGGAATGTCGAGCCTATTACAACGATAGGAACAGCGATGGATAGTTGTTTGAAGGAATGCGATGAAACAAATGTGATTATCATTTTCTCTTATCCAAGGTATACCTCGATTACAGTAGATGCTGCGAAGTACCTTAGTGAGAAAGGCTGTAAAATTATTGGTATTACGGATAGTCTCCAATCGCCAATTATTCAATATTGTAAGCAAGTGTTTTTTACTTCTATTGAATCTTATACACCATCAGACTCTCATGTTGCTGGAATTGCTCTTATTAATGCCTTTCTTTCGGCAGTCGGGCAGAAGCTTCCAGAACGTGTGGAAGAACAATTAAATGAATTAGAAGGTTATTTTGAGAAGATGAAGATATTTCATAATTCATGAGGAGGATTCGTATGAAAATTAAACGCAATTTTTTATTTGTTTTATTGTTAGCGCTTTCAATGGTAATGGCAGCGTGTGGAGGACAGCAAGCTTCACCTGCGCCAGATAATGAAGAAGGGGCAGAGGAACAACAACAAGGGACGCAAAATTTAACAATCGCCACGGGTGGAACGACAGGTACGTATTTTCCAGTTGGAACTGCTATCGGTCAAGCGATGAGTAAAAGTGATCAATTTAAAGTGACAGCGCAATCGACAGGTGGTTCAATTGCTAACCTTCGAATGATCAAACAAGGTGAGGTTGAGTTAATCTTATCCGCTGCAAATACTGGTTTTGCAGGGTATAAAGGAGAAGACCCTTTCAAGGAGCCAATTGAAAACATTCGAGCAATTGCTGGGCTGTATCCAGAAACATTCCAATTTATTGTGAAAAAAGATTCTGGTATGAAAACAATTGATGATTTAAAAGGAAAACGAGTTGCAGTTGGTTCGCCTGGTAGTGGTACAGAGCGTACGGGGAAATTAATGCTTGAGGCTCACGGGATTACTTATGATGATATTAAGCCTGAGTTTCTAGGATTTGGTGAAGCAGTTACAGCCTTGAAAGATGGTGGAATTGATGCTGCAATCATTGGTTCAGGTGTACCGACAGCTGCAGTTGTGGATGCTTCATCTTCTATGGAAATCGACCTGCTAAATGTAGATAAGGAGAAATTCGAAAGCTTTATCGAGGACGAGCCATTCGTTATAACAAATACCATTCCAGCAGGTACGTACGAAGGTGTTGATTATGAAGTAACAACAGCAGCTTCACCAGCAATGCTATTAACTTCAACAGAGATGGATGAAGAAGCTATCTATAACCTTACAAAAACAATGTTTGAAAACATTAACGTTATCCAAGAAGCACATGTGCAAGGTAAAAACATTTCACTTGATACAGCGCTCAAAGGCATTTCGATTCCATTACATCCAGGAGCGGAAAAATATTATAAAGAAGAAGGCAAAGACGTTAGTGGTATCGGTCAATAGTAAAAAGGGGGAGGCTCTCTCCCTTTTTTAATAAGAAAGAGGGTGAAATGATTGAGTAACCAATCTACCTTAAATTCTCAACAGGATGAAAAAGAATATGATTCTGAAAGTAAGGTAAGGGACTTGAAAAAATGGTTGAAAACAGTCGTAACCATTATTGCTGTCTCATTTTCATTATATCAATTGTATTCAGCTGGGGTTTCTTCCCTTCCAGCAATGCAGCATAGAGCGATTCACCTTTCTTTTGCATTGGTGCTGATTTTCATTCTGTATCCTGTAACGCAAAAAGGCAAAGGTAAGTTTCCGATTTTTGATCTCATACCAATTCTCGCAAGTGTCTCAATAGGTGCCTATATTACGATCAACTATATGGAATTAGTTTATCGGCAAGGTGCACCTACTACAATGGACCAAGTGATGTCTGTTATTGCAATTCTTTTATGTCTTGAAGCATGTCGTAGAACAATGGGATTATCGCTTAGCATTGTTGCTTTATGTTTCTTGGCTTATAACTTCTTTGGTCAATATTTATCAGGGCCTCTTGCACATAATGGCTTTACACTTGGTCGTATACTCGAGCATCAATATTTAACATCAGAAGGGATCTATGGAGTAGCGATCTATGTAACTTCGACCTTCATTTTTACCTTTATCTTATTCGGTGCATTTCTCCAAGTAACTGGTGGCGGAAAAGCGTTTATTGATTTAGCGTTTGCTATTACAGGTAGATATCGAGGTGGGCCGGCAAAGGCTGCTGTATTCGCAAGTGGATTTATGGGAAGTATTTCTGGAAGCTCATTTGCAAATGTAGCGAGCACAGGCATCTTTACTATCCCATTGATGAAGCAGGTTGGATACAAAAAAGAATTTGCAGGTGGAGTTGAAGCTGCGGCTTCTTCAGGCGGTCAAATTATGCCACCGGTTATGGGGGCTGCCGCATTTATCATGGCTGAAATGACAGGTATTTCTTACAATCAATTAATTGTATATGCCGCATTTCCTGCTATTCTTTATTTCTTCTCGGTGTTTCTTATGGTTGATTTTCGTGCAGCGAAAATTGGGTTGAAAGGATTAAGCAAAGAGGAAATTCCTAGTGTGAAGGAAACGTTAAAGAAAAGTATTTTTGTTCTTGTCGGACCTGTGGCGATTATCTACTTTTTAGTTGCTGGGTTTTCTCCTATTAAGGCTTCCTTCTATGCGGTATTAGTGGTCATTGCAGGAAGTTATTTTAGAAAGGATACAAGATTAACATTTCCTAGATTAATAGAAGCGCTAGAGTTAGGTGCGAGAAATTCGATTGGGTTAATTTCAGCCTGTGCTGTCGCTGGCTTAATTGTGGGTACTGTAACGTTGACAGGTATAGGGGTGAAGTTTGCTGATTTAGTAAACCTCTTATCAAGTGGCTCCGTATATATTGCATTAGTATTAACGATGCTTGCAAGCATTGTAATGGGAATGGGACTTCCGACTGCTGCTTTATATATAATTTTAGCGACGATGGCAGCTCCAGCCCTTGTGAACTTAGGAATTGCTCTGCCGGCAGCTCATTTATTTATTTTCTACTTTGGTTGTATGGCTGCAGTCACACCTCCAGTCGCCTTAAGCTCGTTTTTAGCAGCTGGTATTGCTGGTGGTAATCCGATTTCGACATCGATTCAAGGCTTGAAGTTATCCTTAGCAGCATTCTTGTTGCCGTTTGTATTTGTATTAAATCCAGCTATTCTATGGTATGAAACTGATTTATTACACTTTTCTGGAGTAGCGCTTACCTCAATTATTGGAATTATCGCCTTAGCAGCGAGCTTAGAAGGGTATATCATGAGCAAATTATTGTACTGGCAAAGAATTGTTTTATTTGCTTCAGCGCTATTATTGCTTGTACCAGGATTAGTGACAGATTTAGTTGGGGTGATAACAATTCTATGTATTATAGGTTTTAATTCCTTTAGAAAAAACCCTGTAGAAAATTCTAAAATTGAAAATCACTCTTCGGCTTGAGGTGATCAAATGTCTGAAACTGAAATGGTTGAAATTTTATTTAATGAAAAAAGCCTGAATGTTCCGAATGGAATAACTGTTTCTTCCGCGTTATGGACCTCTGAAATAAAGGCTCTGAATTATACCTATAAAAGTGGCAGTGTAAGAGGGATGTATTGTGGAATAGGCAGGTGTCAAAGCTGTCGGGTGTTTGTAAATGGTGAAATGAAACGATCATGCCAAACGTTAGTAGAGCCAGGAATGGTCATCCAGGAGGGAAATATGTATGAAAGAACGTGAACTTTCCATTATTATCGGCGGTGGAAAGTCAGGACTTCAACTTGCTGAGCAGTTTATTACAAATAATCAAGACTTTCTCTTGTTTGAAATGTCGCCTTTTATAGACGGTAAGCCAAAGAGACAGCATCAGAGATATTCCGCCGATGAACGGTTTCAAACGAATACGATTGTGCATGGGATTACGAAAGACTTAGAGCTGTTAATTGAACAAGAGGAGACGACGGCAACCATTCAAGCTTCAAACGTTTATGTAGCAACTGGAAGCTATGAAGAGCCGCTTGTTTTTTCAGGATGGACTTTACCTGGAATTATTACATCGCAAGCTGCAAATCAATTATTTTATCGAGATCGTGTTCCGCTCGGAAAACGTGTTGTATACCTATCCGCATGTAAGGTGGACGAAAAATTTTTCGTGGATATGATTCGTGAATATATTCATATTGACCTCCTAGAAGGGTATAAAATTTCAGAGTTAACTTGTATTCAGAGCTCGAACGCAACGCTTACTGTCTCGTATACATGTAATGGAAAACGACATGAGCTGAAAGATATTGATCTTGTAATCTGTCAGAATAGGAGATTACCTGCTTTAGAGCTTGTGAAAATGGCGGGAGCTAAAGTAGAAAAGACGACAGACGATATGATACGACCTGTACTTAATGAGCAGGGTGAATCTTCAATACAAGGCCTTTTTGTAGTCGGTAGTGCAGCAGGAAGGTCTGTTGCAAACTCTTAAAGATATAAGGTTGGGATGAGGAATGCTTCACTTAATTGACGAATTTTCAATTGTGTGTAGGTGTGAAGAAATTAATCGCGCTGAAATTGAAGAAAGCATTGATGCTGGCGCACGCACGTTAGATGATATAAAGCGCCTTACGCGTTGTGGAATGGGAGCTTGTCAGTGGAAGACGTGCAAAACAACTGTAGAGAAAATTTTACAACATAAATTACCGCATCAGGACATTAAAGCTGATACGCCTAGCTTAAGGTATCCTTTATTTCCAATTGAAATAAAAAAATTGGTGAGTATGAAAGCGTACAAAGAAGTTAAGCCACAACAGTATGGTGAAAATAATGAAAAAAGTGTATAAAACAATTATTCTAGGCTCGGGTATTATTGGCTCAACGATAGCTTACCATCTATCTAAGCAAGAAGACGGGATTTTAATTATCGATAAGCATGCACCTGCCTCTGGAACATCAAGCGCTACACAAGCGTGGGTGTGGGTTCATACGAAGAAACCGGACTTTTATGCTGAATTATCCATGTATAGCTCAGAGTTATATTTAAATCTCAAAAAAGAGCTTTCTTATGAATTTGAATTTCATCGTAGTGGGGGCATAACGCCGATCTTTACTGAGGAAGAATGGGAGAATGCTGAAAAGCTTGTTCAAACACAAAAGAAAGTGGGCATTAATGTGAAGCTGCTTTCTAAGAAACGCGCCCTTAAGAAGGAACCAGCTTTGAATCCTAGCATTATTGGTGCGATGTATAGTCCATTAGATGCTCACGTGAATCCTATGAGACTCGTGTATAGCTTAATAAAGGAAGCAGAAAAGAATGGGGTTCAAACCTCCTTTTATAATGAAGTTATATTTGCAGAGAAATTAGATGCTGGAGGATATAAGGTCGAAACACAGCAAGGGACATTTTTTGCTGAACGCCTCGTAATTGCAGGTGGGCCATGGGCCCCGCAAATTGGAAAGTGGTTTGATATCGATATTCCGATTGAGTTAGTTAAAGGACAAATTATGGTCACTGAACCAATCCAGCCGATTATTAAACATATTGTCAGAGGAATGAGACAGACGAATAATGGTGAGCTGCTAATCGGTATGTCGAGCGAGAGGACTGGCTTTGATAGAAGTACAACATTTGATGTTCTAAAGCAAAGTGCACAGCTAGCTTCACATCTTATTCCTGCCTTAGAGGATGTGAAAATTGTGAGACACTTTGCTGGTATTAGAGCTGTGCCGAAAGATAAGCTACCGATCTTTGGTGAGGTAGACGGGCATGAAGGACTGTTTGTTGCTGCTACCCATAGTGGGATAACGCTGGCTCCGATCATTGGACTGTTAATGACTGAAATTATTTCTGGTAAAGAGCCGACCATTTCATATGACCCTTATGACATTAAACGGTTTGAAAAGTCAAATAAAGTAGAGGTGTAAAATGGCGAATCTTCATTTCATGTATTTGTCCCAAGAAGATGTGAAAAAATGCGGTGCTTCAGATATGGAATTAATAATAAAACATATAGAAGAAGTTATTTCTCTTCATGAAAAAGGTGATTATAATTTACCTACAAAAACCACGCTTAGATGGGGAGATATTGACAGTGAAAAAACAAGCGGAAGAATTAATTCGATGCCAGGGTTTATTGGTGGAGAATATCAAGCCTCAGGGATAAAGTGGATTTCAAGTGCACCTCAAAATCCTTTTAAATATAACTTACCAAGAGCTGCTGGAATTATTGTAATAAACGATTCGGAAACACTTATTCCTGTGGCTATTATGGATGGAACCCTTATAAGTGCTATGCGCACAGGTGCTGTTTCAGGAGTGGCTGCTAAATATTTAGCAAAAACAAACGTAAACGTGCTTGGATTAATTGGGGCTGGGGTTCAAAATCGTACTCAGCTTATGGCAATGATGAGTGTCTTTCCAAGGATAGAGAAAGTGAAGGTAAATGACCTCAATAATGATCGTGCAAAAGCATTTTGTGAAGAAATGGCGGATATGTTTGATATTGAATTTGAAATTGTTACTGAAGCTGAACATGCTGTAAGAGGTGCTGATATTTTTATCACTGCTACTGTAACAGATGCACCCATTGTAAAGCCGCACTGGGTTGATGAAGGTACTCTCCATATCCACGTAGGTAGCCATGAATGTGAGTTCGATGTTTTGCACCAGGCAGATAAAATAGTAGTAGATGATTGGGAGGAGTTAAAACATAGAGGCGTTGAAACGATTTCAATCATGTATGCTCAAGGTGAATTTGATCCGAAGAATATCTATGCAGAATTAGGGAATATCGTAAATGGAAAGAAAGCAGGACGTGAAACGGATAAAGAAAGAATTTACTTCAATAGCGTTGGCATGGGAATTGAAGATGTTGCAATTGGAAAAGTTATTTATGAACGCGCAAAACAATTAGGTGTAGGCCAAAGGTTAAGTTTGTGGGAGTCGCTAAGCTTAGTTTAAAATCTATGAAAGTATTGGAGGTCCGATTTTCGGGCCTCTTTTTTATGTTAAGTAGAATATAGGGGAAACCCCCTATGGTATGAAGTGGATATTTTTAATATTATGAACATGTAAACGTTAACAAATAAAGACCTCACACACAACACATGTATTTTCATAAGGAGGGGTTGAGATGACCTTACATTATAGAGTCATAGTTGTCGGTGGTGGTTCAGCAGGCATTTCCGTAGCTGCTCGTTTGTTACGGGGGATGAACGGCCTTAAGGAAGATCTCGCGATTATAGATCCAGCAGAAAAACATTATTATCAACCACTTTGGACTTTGGTTGGCGGTGGAGCCGTTGATAAAAAAATAACCGAACGTGACATGTCTTCCGTTATTCCAGAAGGCGCACGGTGGATTCAAGAAGCAGTAAATGCGTTTCATCCGAAAGAGAATCAAGTGACATTAAGGAATGGGGAAATGCTTTCGTATGACTATCTTGTCGTGGCAGGCGGCATTGAGATTAATTGGGAGGCAGTTAAAGGATTAAAGGATGCGGTCGGAAAAGGCGGCGTATGCAGTAACTATACGTATGAAACGGCTGATTATACGTGGGAAACCTTGCGCAATTTCAAAGGTGGAAACGCTGTGTTTACTCATCCGAATACACCAGTAAAATGTGGAGGAGCGCCGCAAAAAATTATGTATTTAGCAGAAGATTACCTTCGTCAAATGGGCATACGTGACAAAGCCAATATTATCTTCGGTTCTGCTAATCCAGCAATTTTTGATGTGCAGAAATATCGTGATGCACTTGAGAAAGTTGTGAAGCGTAAAGAGATTGAGACAATGTTCCGTCATAATTTGATTGAAGTGCGACCAGAAACAAAAGAAGCGGTCTTTGAGAACTTAGAAACAGGTGAAGAGAAGATTATCGATTATGACATGCTCCATGTAACACCTCCCATGCGGGCACCAGAATTTATACGAAACAGTCCGTTAGCAGATGAGAAAGGCTTTGTTGATGTGAGTCCGTATACGTTGCAGCATACGAAATATACGAATATCTTTGGCTTGGGAGACAGCAGTAATCTACCAACATCTAAGACAGGGGCCGCGATTCGAAAACAAGCTCCTGTAGTGGCAAACAATCTTCTTTCTTTATTAAAAGGAGAAGCGCTTACCGCCTCTTATGACGGCTATACATCTTGTCCTGTCGTTACAGGCTATAAGAGTTTAATACTAGCAGAATTTAATTATAACAAAGAGCCGCAAGAATCTTTTCCATTTAATCAGGCAAAAGAACGGTACAGTATGTATTTAATGAAGAAAGACTTATTACCAGTCTTGTATTGGGACGGCATGTTGAAAGGGACAATTTAACAAAATTGTTGAACTTAGAAAGGAGGGAGTATATGTCTAATCGAGAATTATCAAATGTAGATTGGATTGAACTTCTTGAAAAAGACGAAATCCGTCAGTCCTTGCAAATATTGTTGGAAAAGCTTCCGCAGTTCGTTGACGCCATCCTTTCAGTAGAACAATTGCTTGAAGTTGCAACCGTCGTCCTAAAAGATAAACAAACAACGGAACAATATATTCAAAAGCTAGAAGGACTAAATATCAATGTAGACACAATCGAAGCACTGCTTCAGCTTATCGAAAAATTGCCAGTGTTAATGAAATGGCTGTCGAAGGCTGAAGAGGTTGGAACCTTTGCAGAAGCGGTAGTGAAGGATGAGCAGTCCCTTGCAAGTTTGAAGAATAGTGTGGAAGAGCTGATTAACCCTGCTAAAGGGAAGGCGCAAGAAGGTGTAAGCCTTTTAACAGAAGTGAAGCAGCGGGCAGAAAGTTCACAAGGACAGATTTCAATTTTCACAATCATGCGTTGGTTAAAAGACCCTACTGTTCAAAAAACTCTCTCATATGTCCAAGCCTTCTTAGAAGTATCTGCTAAGAGAGCATAAAAAATAAGGAGTGGTACCATGTTATTACGTTATTTTTATGATGAGAAATTAGCGCACGCATCATATCTAGTAGGCTGTCAAGCGACAGGTGAAGCTGTTGTCATTGACCCGTCCCGTGACATTCAATCATATGTAGAGGTAGCTGAGAAAGAAGGGCTTCGTTTAACAGCTGCGGCCGAAACGCACATTCATGCTGACTTTGTAGCAGGCTCTCGTGAACTTGCTCATGCATTTGATGCGACTCTTTATTTATCTGATGAAGGGGATGCAGATTGGAAGTATCAGAACTTAGCTGGTATGAAGCATGAGCTATTAAAGGATGGCGATGTCTTCACAATTGGGAACCTTGACTTTCAAGTAATGCATACACCTGGACATACACCTGAAAGCATTTCCTTTATTCTGACTGACAAAGGCGGCGGAGCAAATCGTCCGATTGGAGTCTTTACAGGAGATTTTGTTTTCGTTGGAGATGTTGGGCGCCCTGATTTACTTGAAAAGGCTGCGGGACAATCAGGAACAGCAGATGCTGGTGCTCATGCGATGTTTCATTCATTGGAACGATTCAAGGAGCTTCCTGATTTCTTGCAAGTATGGCCGGCACATGGCGCGGGAAGTGCATGTGGTAAGGCGCTAGGTGCTGTCCCATCATCAACTGTAGGGTATGAAAAATTATTTAACTGGGCTCTTCAATATACAGATGAGACTCAGTTCGTGGAAGCTCTATTAGAAGGTCAGCCTGAGCCTCCAAAGTATTTCGCGGTTATGAAGCACGTGAATAAAGTGGGCTTACCGCTATTAAAAGATTTAGATGAACCCGAAAATTTCACATCAATTACACAATTAGAAGCTATACTAGAAAAAGGGCATCTGGTTCTTGACCTGCGTCCGGCAAGCGCATTTGCGAAAGGACATCTTCCTGGAACAATCAATATTCCATATGGAAAGTCATTCACAAACTGGGCAGGCTGGATCGTAAATTATGATGAACCGTTGTACCTCCTAACAGATAAATCACAGCTGGATGACGTCTATCGTGCACTTCACTCAATTGGTATCGACAAAATTGCCGGTGTGATGGATGTTGAGAAAGCGATTGATGAAGCGGGCGATCTTGAAACATATGACGAGCTTACTCCGACAGAAGCACTTGCTGAAGTTGAAAAGGGAGAAATGAATGTATTAGATGTACGAAACCAGACTGAATGGGATGAGAGCCACATTCCGGGCGCTTCTCATATCATGCTTGGAACATTAATGGACCGCATTGATGAGGTGAAAACAGATAAGCCGCTCTTAATGCAATGTGGATCAGGTCTTCGTTCAGCGATTGGCGCAAGTATATTACAAGCAAATGGTATAAAAAATATTTATAATCTTACAGGTGGTTTCACTGCTTGGCAAAATGAAACTGACCTAGTAACGAAATAATCATAAGAGGAGGGCTGTTCCGTTAGAATGGACGGCCCTCCTTTGCCAAATTTGTGTGTTTAGAAAAGGTGGGGTTGGATGCATTCTTTACAGTTGGACAATCGATATTTGAAGCAAATTTTCGAATATATTCAGGACGGTATTATCGTTATGGATCAGTCTCGAGAAATTAAACTAATGAACCCTTCTGCAATGCGTTTGACTGGATGGAATGTTGGAGATTTTGTGCCCTATTGTACATTTTGTGAAAACAGGAGCCTTAAAAAAGGTGAAAATAAATGTTATTTAATCGCAAGAGAAGAGGTGCCATACTTCTTATCAAAAATGCCAACATATCATGGGAAGCAAATTGACGTTGAGATGAGCACTGCTTTAATCTACTCTGACCAAGATAAGGAGCAAAAGGAATACTTACTTGTGCTGCGTGATCAAACCTTGCGTCAAAAAGAAGAGGAAGCACGCATCTCAAAGCTTATGATTCAAAAGCTGATTCAAGCTCAAGAGCGGGAACATAAGCGGTTAGCACAAGAGCTTCATGATGGGGTAAGTCAATCACTTTATACAATTTCAGTTGCTTTAGAAGCAATTGATTCCTTTGTGCAGAACGAGAAATTAAGTCAGTATTTAGAAGAAGTCCGTCTTGAACTAGAAAACGTGATTTCAGATGTTAAATCATATTCTCATCATCTTCGCCCAAAGGTATTGGACAGTCTTGGCTTGATTCCAGCAGTGGAGAGTCTTATTACATCGATTAAGCGAAATGCCCCGCAATTAGAGATTCGCTTTGAGGCAATGGTAGAGGAGCGGCTGCATTCGACGGTTGAAATTAACTTATATCGCTTTGTCCAAGAAGCACTGCACAACATTGTGAAATATGCTGAAGCTTCGAACGTGCTCATTGAAATACGGAAAGAGGCCAATCAAATTACGATAAAAGTTGTGGATGATGGAAAAGGATTTGAGCGTGAAGCGGTAAAGGATGGACTTGGATTGAAGCATATGGCAGAGAGGATTGAGCAGCTAGGTGGGACCTTTACTCTGCGAACAGCTGTAGGCAAAGGAACGATTTTAATTGGACAAATTCCTTTTAAGGAGAGGGGTTTGTAGAATGAAAGTAATGATTGTTGATGACCATGCACTTATCAGAAAAGGCATCATCTTACTACTTGAAAACTATCCAGAAGTTGAGGTTGTCTACGATACAGGGGATGGGAACGAAGCGATTGTAATGACTGGAAAGCTTGAGCCTGATATTGTCCTATTAGACCTCTCAATGCCAGGTGGGCTGGATGGGTTTGTTACGGCCCAAGAGATTCGCAAGCAAAGGCCAGAAACGAAAATTATTCTCTTAACGATGCATGATGAAGAAGTGTATATTCAGAAGGCTGTGCAAATTGAAGCTGATGGTTACATCTTAAAAAGGGGCCAAGGAAGCGAATTGTATGATGCTCTTCGTTCAGTGTATAACGGGAAGCGCTACTATCGTGTTGGCTTTTCAGAAGAACAGCTGGACAAGATGTTTCGGCATAAAGAAAGTCCTCCTTCCATTCTTACATTACGTGAGCAGGAAATCGTTCGTCTTACCGTATTAGGCTATACAAATAAGCAAATATCAGAAAAGCTGCTAATCAGCCCGAAAACAGTGGAAAACCATAAGGCAAATATTATGCAGAAGCTGCAAATGAAAAACAAGCATGAGCTTATTCAGTATGGACTTCAAAATGACTATGTTGAATTGAAAAAATAAGTGACGAAACCACTCCTACAATCGAGAGTGGTTTTTTACTGTTTTTATAGTGAAAAGTTCAAATATTGTTCACCAATCAAGCCGTGGATAGGGGGATGCACCTATAGGTTCTGTAAGCATTTATACATACACTTAATATATAAAGATAATAAAAGAGGTGAAAAAATCATGGATAAATGGTTTTACTTTCTTTCGAGTACAACAGCTTTTATTAGTTTGATCGTCATGCTTGGTTTAGCCGTATAGGAGGGAGAAGGGATGTTTGAATATGATGCAACACTGTATAGCAGAATACTAACAGAAATGACGTTAGCTTTTCATATTCTATTCGCGACGATTGGTGTGGGTGTACCGTTGATGATTGCACTAGCGCAATGGATCGGTATCAAAAAAGATGACCCACATTATATTCTTCTCGCTCGCCGTTGGGCTAGAGGTTTTACGATAACTGTCGCTGTAGGGGTAGTAACTGGAACGGCAATTGGCTTGCAGTTAAGCTTATTGTGGCCCAAGCTTTATGGAGATGGCTGGACAATTAATCAGCTTACCATTATTTATGGAAACATTCGCGTTCTTCTTTGAAGCTATTTTTCTTGGTATCTATCTTTATACATGGGATCGGTTTAAGAGTCAGTTTAAGCATTTTTTGTTGCTTATACCAGTCGTAATTGGTTCTACGATGTCAGCGTTTTTTATAACGACGGTTAATGCTTTTATGAATACACCACAGGGTTTTGAATTAAAGGATGGAGTTGTGGTGAACATTGAACCGCTTGCTGCGATGTTCAACCCTGCGACACCTACGAAAACCGCTCATGTTCTTGCTTCAGCTTATATGACATCAGCGTTTGTCTTAGCCGCAATTGCAGCTTGGCACCTGTTTCGTGGTAATAACCATTCGTATCATCGAAAAGCTCTGCATATCACGATGGTCTCTGCAATGGTTTTTTCTGTCGCGACCGCTGTTATTGGTGATTTCTCTGGAAAGTTTCTTGCAGAGTATCAACCTGAAAAGCTCGCCGCTGCGGAATGGCATTTCGAAACAGGTAATCAAGCTCCACTTGTGTTATATGGAACATTAAATGAAAACAAAGAGGTGGAAAATGGCCTCCACATTCCATATGCATTAAGTATTCTTGCTCATAATGATCCTTCCTCTGAAGTGATTGGGTTGAATGAGTTCCCAGAGGATGAGCGTCCGCCTTTGTATGTTCATTACTTATTTGATGCGATGGTAACGATCGGTATATTGCTTACGGTACTTTCGTTTGCCTATGTAGTATTCAAGCGATGGTTCCCGCAGTATGTCTATCGAAAGTGGTTTCAGTTTCTTATCATTCTATCAGGTCCTGCAGCACTATTAGCTATTGAATTTGGTTGGATATTTGCTGAGGTTGGGCGTCAGCCATGGATCTTACGCGGCTATATGAAAACTGTTCAAGGTGCTACAGCAGCAGGGAATGTGGATGTATTAATTGTTGTATTTCTCCTTCTGTATATCTCCTTAGCAGTTGGTTGTGTGAAGGTATTAAAGAAAATCTGGTTGAAAGAGAGTTAGCAGAACGGAGATAGAGGGGGTGAGTGGTGATGTCTTATGAATTAGTTGGGATTACAGTACTTTGGATTTTCTTATTTGGCTATGTCATTGTCGCTTCTGTTGACTTTGGAGCAGGTTTCTTTAGCTTATACAGTCACTGGACAGGGCAAAAGCATGTGTTGCATAAGCTGATTCAGCGGTATTTATCTCCTGTTTGGGAAGTGACAAATGTTTTTTTAGTATTCTTTTTCGTCGGGGTCGTCGGCTTCTTTCCGAAAACCGCTTATTACTATGGAACAGCGCTCCTGATTCCGGGCAGTATTTCAATTATTTTGCTTGCCATTCGCGGTTCATATTATGCGTTTAACACATATGGAAGCAAAGAGAATACATTGTTTACGGTTTTGTATGGGATAACAGGTGTGTTAATTCCAGCTTCTCTTACGACGGTATTGACGATTTCAGAAGGGGGCTTTATTGAAGAAAAAGACAGTGGCATTCAATTGTTAACAGCAAAGCTCTTGACAAGTCCCTTTTCGTGGAGTGTTGTGCTGTTGGCGATTGTAAGTGTGTTGTTTATCTCAGCGAGCTTTCTTCTCTATTATGCTGACAAAGCTGGTGATCACAAGGCAGTGAAGCTGTTAAGAAGATATGCATTAGGCTGGAGCTTTCCATCGATTTTATCTGCTGTAGTTGTGTTTTACACGTTACGTGAACATAATCCGAGTCATTTCAATAACATGCTTTCGGATGTATGGATGTTTGCGCTGTCGCTGTTATTTTTCCTTGGGGCAGTGAGGCTTATATATAAGGGAAGGGCTTATGGTACCGCTTTTCTGTTTGTCGTTTTCCAATATGGATTAGCCTTTTTTGCGTATGGTATTTCTCATTATCCGTATCTCCTGTATCCAAGCTTAACCATTTACGATGGCTTTACGAATGAAACAATGGCTTTGGCGTTGGTGGTGGCATTTATTGCAGGGCTTTTCTTGTTGCTTCCATCACTTTATCTTTTATTAAAACTGTTCCTATTCAATACGCAATACATTAAAGGGAATAAGTGAGGTGAAGAAGATGCAGCACTTTTTGATTTTTTATGCACCAGTCATTGTGATTATTATAGGAGTGGCAGGTTTATTCATATGGGGTGCGAGAAGTAAAGGAATTTAATAGTTAAAATCCCAACACAGGAGTGTTAAAATAAGCATCAACATCTGTATAAAAGCAGCCAAGAACCGTTTTGGACGTTTGGTTGCTTTTCGTGCTTATTGAAGAAGGGATTAAATGCAATGAATGGTTTGTTGTTTATTCTAATGAGCAGTGTTGGCGGCCTGTTACTTTCTTTAACAGGGCTGTCGATTGGCTGGCTGATCGGTACGCTGGTGACGGCGGCATTTCTTTCGTTTAAGCCGTTACCTTTTCTTAAATTTACGCATGGGTCTAGAGGAATTTCCTCCTATTGGCTGCGAGCCGGGCAATGCATAGTTGGGATTGAGTTAGGAAAGAAAATGAACTTATCGGTTCTTCATACATTTCAAGCAAACTGGTTAATGATTTCAATGATGTTAGTATTATCACTGGCTTTTTCATTGCTGGCAGGTTTTGTTCTGTGGAAATTCAGTAAGATTGAAATGATGACAAGCTTCTTCAGTACAGCACCTGGCGGGTTAACGGCCATTCCAAGTATTGCGGAGGAAGTAGGAGCGAATACAGCGGTCGTCAGCATTGTGCAGACGATGCGTGTTTTTCTTGTCGTGTTGACTATTCCGCTTGCGGTGTCTCTGATGAGCTCTACTGAAAGTCGTGAGGCGGTTCTTATTTCTGGCTCAGCAGAAGGCTTTGGGTTTGGTTCGTTCATGGGGACGCTCATTTTTATTATTGTAGGATGTATTGGTTATTTTGTAGGAAAATATTTAAGATTTCCTGCACCATGGCTTGTTGGGAGCATGGTTACGGTAGCGGTGTTTCAAGGTGTCACAGCTTCAATTATTGGTTATGAACCCCGTGCTTGGTGGCCGGGTGAATTTATTATTATCGCGCAGGTGTTGATTGGGGCATGTATTGGCTCGAGACTTCATCGAGATATGTTTCGAGGGCTTGGAAAAGCGATGATGGTCGCTCTATTCAATATCATCGGGTTAATTGTTGCGATGCTTCTTAGTGCGGCATTGTTTGCAGAAATGACAGGGATGTCTTACATAACCGTTGCCCTTGCAATGGCGCCCGGAGGCATTGCGGAAATGGCAACGACAGCTGTTGTTCTACAAGCGGATTCAACCTTTGTAGTAGCAGTTCAAGTGCTGCGGGTTATTGCGGTTTTGATTGTATTGCCGATTTTCTTTCGGGTTTTGGCTCGGAAAAGTAGTACACGCAACAAAGAGCATCAGTTCAAATAACTGATGCTCTTATATTTGTTCTGGTTTATATATTTTTCGTCGTCTTAAAAAGCGCTTCAAATCTTCCTTGTTGTGCTTGCTTGTTAAGATGTAGAGGATGTCGCCGGCTTTGATTTTCGAGCAGCCTTGTGGTGGGATTAATTCGTCCTCTCTTATAATCGCGTTGACTACTGCGTTGTCAGGAAAGTTAATTTCTTTAAGGTTATTGCCAGTAAGCTCGGATTCGTTTGTTACATAAAACTCAATAATCTCGGCATTTGCTTTTCCGATTGAGACAAGCTCTAATGAATGGGGTGTAGAGATTGGTTCACGACCCTCTAAGCCGAGCTTCCTGATGATAAAAGGAATCGAAGCGCCTTGAATCAAGGCAGACGTAAGAACAACGAAAAAGACAACATTAAAGAACAGCTGACTATGTTCAAGGTCTGCAATCATTGGAAATGTAGCTAATACAATCGGTACTGCCCCGCGCAGGCCTGCCCATGAGAGAAAGATTTTTTCTCTTATTTCATATTTGAAAAACATCGTCGTTAGAAAAACAGCAACAGGGCGTGCGACAAACATAAGAATGCATGCTAAAAATACCCCTTTTAGCATAATGCTTAGTTGAAATAATTCCGACGGGAAGACGAGCAGGCCGAGAATAGCGAACATCAGAATTTGCATCATCCAAGCAAAGCCTTCATTAAACCGAAAGATACTGCGGCGATAGGTTAAGTCACAGTTTCCGATAAAGAGAGCTGAAATATAAACGGCAAGCAGGCCGCTGGCATTGATCATCGAAGTTGCACTATAGGTGAGGATCGCAAATGCTAACGTGAAGACGGGATAGAGTCCGCTTGAATCAAGGTTAACTTGATTAATGGCGTAGGAGGCAGCCTTTCCAAATACCAAACCAGCCAATATGCCAATCCCAATTTGCCAAAAGAAAATTCCAAGCATCAGAAATGAACTAGTTGTTTCGGCAATAATTAATTGAATAAACGTAATGGTCAAGAACATTGCCATCGGGTCATTTGTTCCTGATTCCACTTCTAAAGTTGCTGAAAGCTTTGACCGTAGATTATGTCCTTTCAAAACGGAAAATACGGCTGCCGCATCTGTCGAGCCGATAATGCAGCCAAATAGAAAGGCTTCATACCATGAGACGTCAAAAATTAATTTGCTCGCTATCCCGACAATACTAGTTGTCAGTAATACACCTAGTGTTGCCAGTGAAAAGGAAGGACGAACAACAGGCTTGACCGTACTCCAGTCGGTCTGCAGTCCACCTTCAAAAATAATAATAATCAGCGCAAAAATCCCGACTGTTTGGGCCAAATTAGCATTTTTAAAATCAATAATTCCTAATCCATCACTTCCCATTACCATTCCAATTCCGATAAAGAGTACAAGGGAAGGAACGCCAAGACGGGTCGAAAATTTTGTTGTTAAAACGCCTAGAATAAGCAGTGTCGCGAATAATAGGATGAAATAGTTAATGTTCTCTAGTTGATTTTCCACAATGTCCTCCTGTGTAAATATTTCCTATTTATACAATCTACCCGTTCAAACAACAACAAAACTCGGTAGAACGTTGTCTACCAGTTAATGGTTTGAATTTTTTGTCATGAGAATTCACATCATCTGTAGGAATTTTTTTGTCGAATAATCTGCACTTTAATCACACAAGTTAAGAGATAGAATGGTATTCAGGAAAGGAGGCACATGTGGTGAAAGTCGCGATTATGGGAGCGGGTGTTGCAGGGCTGACCTGTGCACTTATGTTAGAAAAGCATGGTGTGACTGCCGATGTGTTTGAGAAGCGCGGAGAAGTTGGGGATCGTTTTATTATTGCTGAAGCGATGTATACGATGCTGAACCACCCGTTTGATTCTGTCCGAATGTTTACTGAGCAGTTTGGCATCTATATTAAACCAACGAGCAATATCCGCAAAAATTTCGTTCACACACCAAATAAATCTACCTATGTAGAAGGGCATTTAGGATTTACGAATATGCGCGGAAAGCATGAAGAATCATTAGAAAGACAATTAGCCAATCAGTTTAATGGCAAGATTCATTTTCATTCTGATGCTTCGTATGAGGAATTGCTACATAACTATACTCATGTTGTGTTAGCGACAGGCGATGCTCGTGATACAAGCAACATTCAGCCATTTGATAAGTCACTTGCGGCATCCTTTAAAGGAGCAATTGTAAAGGGACGTTTTCATCCGACAGAGGTGCATACGTGGTTTAATCATGATTTTGCACCAAAGGGAATGGGCTATTTAATCCCGCATACGAATACAGAGGCAAGCTTAGTGCTCGTTTATCCAGAATATACGGAGAACGAGAAGTATGTGAAAGAGGAGTTATGGAAAAGGTTTCTCGATACAGCAGAGAAGAATATACACCAGTCATTAGAGGTTGTGAGTGAATATGAGTTGTCCAATTATGTAATTGGAGAAGCTCGCTACCCACGGATTGGGAATACTCTGTTCGTCGGAAATTGCTATGGCGTCATTAATCCTTTTCTAGGGTTTGGTCAATTTATATCGATGCTGACAGGTGTGTATGCAGCTCTTGATATTTGTGGAGTCGAGCAATATGAGAAATTGTTAAAACCGGTTAAGAAAGATTATCGTGACTCGCTTGCATTAAGAAGAGCGCTGGAATATATGCAAAACCCACAGTATGACCTTATCGCAGAAATATTAAGCAAGGAGTTTGTCGGCAAGACGTTAGTAAGTCCAAAGTATTCTCTGTTAAAGGTGATAAGCAAAGCTATTCTGCTTGTGAATTGGCAGAAGGGACTTAATCAAGAACGCTAAAAAAAGCACCAGCTTTAAAAGCTGATGCCCATAAGTTAATTTTGCGAATTTAATGTGCGGATAATCGCGTTTGCAAGAATTTCAATACCAGAAAAAATTGAATCACGCTGAAACGTCATATTAGGATGATGCAGTCCTGGTTGTAAGTCAGCCCCAATGCCGAGCATCGTTGCTTTTAAGTGCGGCCGCTTAATCGTATAAAAGTGAAAATCATCGCCGCCAGAAGTGACGATTGATGCGGCAGTATTTGACTTCCCAAGTGTAGCTTCAATTGCTTCTCTCATGAAAGCCTCTGCTTCTGTATGCACTTCCGCTGCAGGCACATAATCTGAAACATGGAGTTCGATCTCTGTGTCATATGCTTGTTTGACAGCTTCAATTCTTGTGCGGACCTGGTGTTCAAGCTCATCAAGGGCGTCATTGGTTTGGGCGCGCATATCAATGCTGAACGTTGCTGCCCCTGGAATAATGTTTGCATTGTCTCCGCCAGCTTGAAACTTTGTGACTTTGACCGAATGTGGAACCATTGGATCAAGGTGAATGCCTTTTAAGTATTCGATGATTGAAGAACCGACTTCGACTGCATTTGTACCAAGGTGAGGGCGGGCTCCGTGTGTATCGTCCCCGATGATTTTCCCGTCGAGAAAGAGACCTGCGCCATGAATAATTGCTGGAGCGGCTTGTCCGCTTTTTGCTTCTTGGATCGGTCTTAGATGAACTCCGTACAAATAATCAGCGTCATCGACGACATGTTTTTCAACCATTTTCAAAGCTCCGTTGCCTTTTTCTTCAGCAGGCTGAAAGATAAATCGAACCGTTCCATTCGGAAGGTCTTCTTTGAGCAGGGCAAACAACAAGCCAGTTACAATCGACATGTGGGCGTCGTGACCACATGAATGGTTGGCTTGAAACACCCCGTTGACTTCCTGCCACAGTGCATCCATATCAGCGCGAACGGCGACAACTGGTTTTCCGTGCCCGATTTCAGCAATTAAGCCTGTACAATCGGGGAATGTTGTCACGTAAACGCCTTTTTCCTCTAGCAGCTGCTTAAGATATGCGGTTGTTTGTTCTTCTTTCCAGCTTACTTCAGGATTTGCATGCAAGTGTTCAAAGATGCCGTTTATTTCCTCACGAAGTGTTTCGATTGTTTGCTTCATTTCTGAAAAATCTCCTTTTTGCATAGTGGTTATGATACGCCGATTAGTACTGCGACAATAAGTGCAATCATTGCGATGGCAATCCATCCTAGGATAAGCTTCCAGATGAATTTCACCCATTTTTCATATGGAATTCCTGCTACAGCAAGATAGCCCATTAAGGCAGCTGATGTTGGAATAACGGAGTTTGTAATACCGTCCCCATATTGGAAGGCAAGAACAGCTACTTGTCGTTGAATATCCACAAGGTCAGCAATTGGTGTCATAATCGGCATTGTTGTAGCCGCCTGTCCACTTCCGGATGGAATAATGAAGTTCAAGCAGACTTGTACGATGAACATGCCGACAACATTCAACGTGTCAGGTAAATGATTAATCGAAGCAGCTAGTGAGTCGATAATCGTATCCATAATGCGTCCTTCTTCCATCACTACTAGAATTGCCCGTGCAAACCCGACGATAAGGGCGCCGAATGTCAGCATTTTCGCTCCATTTACGAAGGAATCAAATGTCTTGTTAACTGTAAGGCCGCCGATTAAGCCAGATGCAAGCCCCATTACGAGGAATGAAGCTGTTAATTCTGTTAAGTACCATCCCCACTTAAAGACGCCATACATATTGAAGGCCAGTCCGCCGACGATAATGAGGAAGACAAAGATATGACGTTTTTGGAAGGTTGGGATATCCCCATTGCTAGCTTCTTGCTCTTCCTGACGCTGCTGCATTTCAACTTCATACATCACACTGTTTTCAGGATTTTGCTTTACTTTCATCGCATAGCGAGTAACGTACCACATGGCAAAGCTTAGAATGAATAGATAAACAACGAAACGAAAGCCGATGCCTGAGAATAACGGGAGCTGTGCAATTGATTGCGCTACGCCGACGGTAAATGGATTCATCATTCCGCCGATAAAACCGCTCGCTGCGCCAAGGCTAATCATCGCTGTTCCTGTAATTGCGTCAAAGCCCATAGCCCTTGCAATCGCAATTCCAATCGGCACGAAGATAATGCTCTCTTCGGCCATGCCAAATGTTGCACCACCGACAGAGAAAATAAACATTGTCGCCGGTATGAGTAACTTTTCTCGATTTTCTAAATGAATAACGGCTTTATGAATGCCAGCTTCTATTGCTCCTGTCGCTCGAATAATTCCAAAAGCCCCACCGACAAGAAAGATATAAAAGATAATGGTTGCGCCATCCTTCATACCAGTCGGGATGGCTTTGAAAATATCAAAGAATCCTACAGGGTTGCTTTCAACCTCTGAATAACTGTCTTGTACAACAACCGTTTTGCCTGTTGCTTCATCTTGAATACGTTCGAATTCCCCGGCAGGTACGATATACGTTGCAAGTGCCGCAATTAAGACAATGCAAAATAAAATCGCATACGTATGAGGAATCCACCTTTTCTTTTTCTTCTCTTCGTTTTCTGCTTGTACGGCTGGTTCTGCCATACGATCACTCCTTTTTAGCTGTTTGTTTTTAATATTGCAAAAATAATGCCAACATTTCTGAAAATAAGGAATATTGAAGAATTGAGATGGGAAAACGCGCTAATATAGGGCTTTATGAGGAGGGGATTTTTTTGTTCGGTCATTATTTTAATAGAAATGAATAGGTGCATATTAGGTTATTCAGAACCTAATATACACCTATTAACAACCTAATTATCAATGATATGAATTCCTTTTTCTGTAAGGGTTGTGCCTTGTCGGGTCGTACCGCTTCTTATATAGCCTTGTGCTTCGAGCTTCTTAAAGCGTGTACGTAGACTTGCTTCTGTTAAGCCTAATGCTTTTACTTCAGGTTGACGCGCTAGCTTATAACGTCCAACTCGCTTATTTTCTAGTGAAGCGTGGTAGAGAATCTGTAGCAGCTGTAATTCCTCCTGTGTTAAATCATGCGTGTCATTATCGTAAGTTGATTTCAAATTCTCGGGTAAATCATCGATCGAAATCGTTTCATCCTCTGCCATTACAAGCGCGTAATCCAATACATTTTGCAATTCACGAATGTTTCCCGGCCAATGATAGGTAAAGAAAAGTTCTGTCACTTCTTCACTTATTTTCTTTCGTTCAGTGAAGCTTGCAAGATAGGAAGCAATGAGGAACGGGATATCCTGTCTTCGTTTTTGAAGGGAAGGGACATGAAGCGGCAGAACATTCAGCCGGTAATAGAGGTCTTCACGAAAAGAGCCTCTTTGAACCATCTCTTCTAAATGTTTGTTCGTTGCTGAAATAATACGGCACGAAACAGATAAGACCGTTGTTCCACCGACGCGGATCACTTCTTTTTCTTGAAGGACACGCAGAAGCTTGACTTGAATCGCCGGAGAGATATCGCCAATTTCGTCTAAGAAAATCGTACCGCCGTCTGCTTGCTCGAACATCCCTGGTTTGCCGCCTTTTTTTGCTCCTGTAAAGGCACCTTCCTCATAGCCGAATAGCTCACTTTCAAGCAGGTTATCTGGCAATGAGGCACAATTAATGGCTACAAATGGTCCGTTCGCGCGTTCTGAAGAATGATGAATAGCGTGAGCAAACAATTCTTTTCCTGTGCCATTTTCCCCGTGAATTAAAATATTGCGATTGCTGCGTGCCATCTTTTCAGCTTTTCTTTTTGTTTCTAAGAGGATGGGGGACGTGCCGATAATATCGGAATAGGTGTATTTAGCTGTATGACCCCTTGCTGTGAATTCCTTTCGAAGCTTCTTTTCAAGCCGTTGAATATGCGTGACGTCTTTCAGCATACATACAAAGCCGAGGTGCCGCTGATTGTGAATGATTTGCTGGTTATTTAAAATAAATGATTGCTGCTTAATGCGGACGACAGCATCGTTTTCTTCACTTTCCTTTGTAAGAAACGGCTCGATTTTCTCGTAATTTGTTAACACTTTGTATGATTTTTCAACAGCTGACGACGGCGTAACGTCAAATAAGGTTCCAGCTGATTCATTCATGAAGGTGAGAATACCATCTTCATTGCAGGCAATAATCGGGTCTTGAACGGCTTGGAAGGTAGAATCCAACTGATGGTGAAGCTGTTCAATTGTAATGTACGAATCACCTAAATCCTTGCCAAGCTCCATCATTTCAGAAATGAAATTTGAGAAAAACACTTTTTCCCGTTCAAAAGGAATCCTAAGCTGCCGTCCGACATGGATTAAATCATGCAGGTGAATATTTCGGATACCAATATCAACAAGCTCAACCCCAGGTGGAGGGGAGATATCAGGAGCACCTGAAGTAATCGCGTAATGGACGTCTTCTGTTGGCTCAGAGCACCCGGGGTAATACGGAATAAATGTCAGATGATTAATTTTTTCATCATGAAGACTGCTAATCGTATCACGGCACGTTCCTGCTAAATTATTAATCACAAGCACATTTGTCCCATTTGGAATTTGCATAAGTCCCTTTAGCTTCTTCGGCTGAAAGAGACGGCGAAGTACCGTAATTGGAACGCCTTCTGGAGCGTATTTCACGACTTCATCATAAATATCAGGTGCATAACTTGTTGTAAATAAGTGAACAACATGATCAAGAGGCTTCAGCTGGTCGTGAAGTGAATAGCCAATCACCTCATATTCTGGTTCGAAATATTGCTTCAATTGACTATAGAGAGTGGAAAAGACGTCTTTTCCTTGTGTAATTAAGCCGATTTTTTGTTTCATACATCCACCTCAAACGTTTTTTGTTAGTTTAACACAATCATTTTGACCCTTTCACTCGAGTATGAAAGAATGAAAATAATGATGTAGCGAGGAGGAGAATGATGAAGTTAATTGCCTCACAGCCGTATGTGTACACAACGCGTGTGATTGAATATAACGAACAGCATGTGACGGAGCGAGAAGAGATGATTGATTTATATGAGGAGAAGCTTACAACGCCTCTGCAGCAATTTCATTTGAAGGAAGTGTTTGATATGTCACACAGGATCATTTCCGCTGAGTACGGCTTTCTTTATTTGCATACGTGCAAAGGGGTCTTTTCTTTTAACGTCACGACGAGCCCGCAAGCATTTATCCAAGCGTATAAGCAGCTGAAATCAAATTAAAACGCATGAAAAGGGAGCGGAACCCTCTTCATGCGTTTTATTAGTTTTTTTCAAAGGAAATGTGTTCTTTCACAGTTGTTTTATTAATGAAGAAATGCAGTAACTTTTGACATTGCGGCATGGAAATCGAAATGATTTTACCGAGCATAAATGCAATTATGATCGTTCCGATACCAACTGGACCGCCAAGCATCCAGCCGAGCAGAAAGACGAGAATTTCGATGCCGTTTCGCACCCATGTTACCTTCCAGCCTGTTGCTTCAACGATAAGAAGCATCACACCGTCACGAGGGCCCGCGCCTAAGTCAGCTGATACATATAATCCAATTCCATATCCCAATATAATAACCCCGGAAATAAAAGCAATAACTTGAACGAGGAGTGTTTCCGGATTTGGAAGAAGGAAATTGAATAAGTCAATACATAGCCCAAGCAGCAGCATGTTCAATATAGCCCCGATTTTAGGCAGTGATTTTGTGGCAAATGATGTGATCGCAAGTAATATAAAGCCCATAATAATTGACCATGAGCCAATTGTTAGGCCGAACTGTAGAAATAAGCCATAATGAAAGACATCCCATGGGCCGATCCCAAGTGCCTTTCCTTTAATGGTTAACGCAATGCCAAGTCCTAATACGAGAAGCCCGATAAGAAAGAAGCTCCAGCGCCATAATAATTCTCGATTCATCACTAACACCCTCTAAATTGTAAATCTTTAGCCTAGAATACTATATCACAGCTATTCTGCTATATAAACCAATCGTGTTAGTAGGGTTTGAGGGAGTATGAAAAGGCGCTACTTCACATAATTGTTGGAACGATTATCGTGTAACTGTAGATATATGGGTAAGATTTCTCTAGAATAGAAGAGATAGATAGAGAAAACGAATAGATAAATGTTTCTTTGATATAGCTTTGAAATGGAGTGAAGAGAGTGAAATCAGTTGTTGTTATCGGTGGAGGCATTACGGGATTAACCGCAATGCACGAGCTGCAAAGAATAAAGAGAGAACAGAATCTCGACTTAGAATTAACTCTTGTCGAGCAAAATAAGAACTTAGGTGGAAAAATCGCCACAGCGCACCGCGGGGATTTTATTATCGAAACAGGAGCGGACTCGATGGTAGCGCGCCATGAGAGTGTGCACCGCCTTATTGAACAGTTGGAATTAGAGGAAGAGGTTGTGTATAACGCGACAGGGATTTCCTATATCTACACGAACAACGAGCTGCATCCTATTCCTGAGGACACTGTGTTTGGTATCCCGACAAGTGTTGAATCACTAAACAGCAGTACATTAGTTTCTGAAGAAGGTAAGAAGGCTGCCTTGAAGGATTTTGAAACAACAAACGAAAGCTTTACTAGCGATAGCTCAGTCGGCTCATTCCTAGAAGCATTTCTCGGAAAAGAATTAGTCGAAAAACAGGTTGCACCCGTTCTATCAGGTGTGTATTCAGGCGGATTGGATAAGCTCACAATCGCGTCCACACTTCCGTATTTACTAGAGTACAAAAATCAGTACGGAAGCATTATCAAAGGCTTATCCGAAAACAAAGAAAAGTTTAAAGCAGGAGCTAATAAGAAGTTCCTTTCATTCGAAAATGGACTTTCCACAATTATAAACAAGCTTGAAGATAAATTAACAGAGGCGTCTATTTTTAAAGGAACACAAACAACGAATGTTACGAAAAAAGCTGACAAGTACGAAATTTCGTTCGCCGACCATGACCCAATTGAAGCTGATTATGTCGTACTTGCTGTGCCGCACGACGTTGCGCAAACCTTATTAACAAATGATGAATTAGACAATGACTTTAACAAGCTGTCCAATTCATCGATTATCACGCTCTACCTTGGCTTTGACCTTCCAGATGAGCAGCTTCCTGCTGATGGTACAGGCTTTATCGTTTCTGAAAACAGTGACGTGACATGCAACGCCTGTACGTGGACAAGCCGAAAATGGGCGCATACATCTAGTAAACGAAAATTACTCGTTCGTCTTTTCTACAAAAACTCAAACCCAGCGTATGAAGAGTTAGTGGCAATGAATGAAGAGGAACTCACACAAGTTGCTTTAAAAGATATCGAAAAAAGCCTTGGCATTAAAGAGCATGCCCCAGAAGTAGTGGAAGTTACACCATGGACAAACTTAATGCCAAATTATCACCTCGAACACGGACAAGCCGTTCATGCTTTGAATGATAAGCTTGTTGAATTGTATCCAGATGTCATTCTAGCCGGTGCCTCTTATTACGGTGTGGGGATTGGCGCATGCATTGAAAACGGAACAGATACAGCAGAATTGATTGCGAAGAAAATGGCAGAGAGAGAATAAGGGAGAAGCTGGACAGAATGATCTGTTCAGCTTTTTTTGGTGTTGAAACATTTACCATTATTCATTCGTTATATTAGTAAAAGAAATGAAGGAGAGTTCGGATGGAAGCTGTCGTTGTTGCATTTGTTTTGTACATCATGTTGATCGATTATTTGTGTAGCAAATGGTTGATTGGTGATAAGAAGGTACAGCTCACTGAAACGAAGGGTGAATTGATTTTTCGTTGGGGAGTCGGCATATTGGTAGCTTTCGGGGCTAGTACGGCGGTATTAATAGCTACTGTTCCCAATTTCATTAACTTTCGCACGTTTGTATGGATAGCGGCGAGCTACTTAATCGTAAGCTATAGCTTTCGGGCATGGTTAGAGTGGAGGTATGTAAAGAAAACAAAGCAGTATGTGGTCTCACTTGTTGTCATGGCTTTCGGGGTGCTCTCTATTATTGGCATGTCTTATATCAATGAACAGATGGCATACACGTCATTTTCCGAAGTGGTAGATGAAAAGTTAAATGAAGATACGACGATCGAATGGGTGACGATTCATATAAATGACCTGTCAGGCAGGTTTCCAGAAAGGGAAGCAGGGACAACTATTAAGGACCGAGAAACGATTGAGCGTCTTATCGAAGACTTTTCAAATATGGAGTTGAAAAAGGAAGAGCAGGGTCGAGAAGAGCAAAAATATCGTGTGGGAATTGTAGTAAGAAATCAAGTTGATGAAGACCACTACTCAACCGAAATGATTCATTTGCTAGTAGATGAAAATAAACTAAGGATTCCAAAACTAGATTCCGGTCGTTTTGAAATTATTAGTGAGACAAACCATTTGAAAACAATTGAAGCCCTTATTGAAAGTAAAGAAGTTGAGTGGGAAAGGGGTGCGAACTAAGGCAGCGCGTATGCTCTTCCGATTCGCACATTTGCATTCCACATCTGAGAGTGCCTATAATTTGAGGAAAAGGAAGACAAACGTAGGGAAGGTGACAGAATGACGAATAACCAAGAAACTCCAACAGCAGGATGGAACTTCGATAACAGCTATGCTCGTTTGCCGGAAGCCTTTTTTACAAGCCAGAAGCCGGTTCCTGTCCGTTCTCCAGAGCTCATCATCTTTAATGAACAGTTGGCAGAATCACTCGGGTTACATGCGGAGGTGCTTGAAAGCGAAGAGGGGACAGCGGTTTTTGCAGGAAACAATGTTCCAGAAGGAGCTTCACCTCTTGCTCAAGCTTATGCAGGACATCAATTTGGTCACATTAACATGTTAGGTGATGGACGTGCTGTGCTCCTAGGTGAACAGATTACGCCACAGGGTGATCGATTTGATATTCAATTAAAGGGTTCAGGCAGAACGCCTTACTCCCGCGGAGGCGATGGGCGAGCGGGACTTGGGCCAATGCTGCGAGAATACATCATAAGTGAAGGCATGCATGGTCTTGGCATTCCGACAACCCGCAGCCTGGCAGTGGTGACAACAGGTGAATCGATTATCCGCGAAACGAGACAGCGTGGTGCAATTCTGACACGGGTAGCGAGTAGTCATCTTCGAGTCGGGACATTTGAATACATAGCAGGAAAGCAGAATGTCGATGAGCTTCGTGCGCTCGCAGATTATGCAATTGAACGTCACTACCCAGAGATTAAGGAGGCTGACAATCGTTATCTTTCCTTGCTTCAGGAAGTGATGAAGCGTCAGGCTGCACTTCTTGCACAGTGGCAGTTGATTGGTTTTATCCACGGCGTTATGAACACCGACAACATGGCCATTGCAGGAGAAACCATTGATTACGGACCTTGTGCATTTATGGACACATACGACCCGAAGACGGTATTCAGCTCCATTGATGTTCAAGGCCGCTATGCTTATAGCAATCAACCGCCTATTGCTGGTTGGAATCTCGCACGCTTTGCGGAAACACTTTTGCCGCTGATTCATGATGAACAAGAGCAGGCTGTAGAAATCGCTCAAGACGAGCTGACAAAATTCCCTGACCTGTATCGAGCAAATTGGCTTGCAGGAATGAGAGCAAAGCTTGGTATCTTTAATGAAGAGGATGACGATCAATCATTGATTGAGGAGCTTCTCACGCTTATGCAAAAGAATCAAGCTGACTTTACAAATACGTTCCGCGCTTTGACGTTAGAGAAGAAAGAAAATTGGTTTGATACAACGGAATTTAAGAAATGGCATGAACGCTGGTTGAACAGACTAGATAGACAGCAAGAATCAAAAGAACAATCACACGAACTAATGAAGCAGAATAACCCAGCGATCATCCCGCGGAACTACCGGGTAGAAGAAGCACTCCAAGCTGCAGTTGAACGAAGTGATTACAGTGTGATGGAGCGGTTGTTGAAAGCTCTCCAAAACCCTTATGCATATTCGGCGGAACAGGAGGAATATGCGAAGCTTCCACCTGAAACGGATAGACCGTATCGTACGTATTGTGGAACGTGATTAGGAACAAAAACAAATATAGTGAGCTATAACTTAAGGTCAAGCTTCTTTGGTTTTTAGTAAACCGAGGAAGCTTGACCTTTTTAATGGGGCAAGTATGAAGGAGGGAAAGATTGCAGAAGGAAGGAAATAAAAATAGTTCATTATGTTACAATAAAAGGAAGTTAAATTGAAATATTTTCTAAAGTAAAGTGTGTTTATTCGATTCCGAAAGAGAGGAGATACAATGAAACGGTTTTTGCTTTATTTTAGTTGGACAATCGTTGTTGGGGTTGTTCTTTATTTTGGAATACGGATTCAAGCTGAGTTGAAGGAGCAATTCAAGACGACGTTTGAGATAATGCCAGCGCTTATTTTTTCAACAGTATATCCAATTATAGTAGGGATGCTGATGGGAACGATGAAGCTTATCCAAGACATACGAGCGGCGAAGAGCTGGTCAATTGATTGGATGAAAATAGTGGCGATTGGCCTGCCGTCACTGTATGTAACGTTTATTCCGCTTCTTTATTTTACAATTCCCTACAGCAAATATTTGTTATTTGCTACGGAAATTATCAATTTAGGTGGGGGCTCATTACTTTCGACCATTTCCGGGATTGTGTTCGGATATGTGTTCATTGATAGTTTGAAAGAATAAAGCAGGAGGGTCGGGGGCCATGCATTTTGAAAATCAAGTCGCCAAAATTTTATTTGTAATCGGTTGTTCAACGATTGGGTTGGGAGTCATTTCTGGATTTTCATTCGGATATGAAAACACAGGTTATCGAACGGAAATGGAGTGGTCAGTGTTTCTTAGTTGGTTTGCTGCCGGCTTTATTTCTGGCATGTTATTTATCGGCTTTGCAGAAGTCATTCACCTTTTACATACCATTAATAAGAAAATGAACGGAGCAAAGGTACATGAAGAAGTCGCACAGAAAGATGAAGATGATGAAGAGGAAGAGACTCATAAAGTGAACTGGGTTGTCTCGGCAGTCGATAAAGAAAAAATCACGGAACTGTACCGAACCGAAAATGTCCAAGAGATAATTCCGACACCATTTGAAGACTATTGTATCGTAAAGCTAAGAAATGAAGCAGATTATAAGATTGTGGATGTTGGTGGATTTTCAGCGATTGAAACGAAAGAAAGAACGGTAAATGAGAAGGTGAAAGAGTGGTATGACAAGGTGCGATAGTGGTAAGATTTCCGAAATTTTCTATATTACAGTCAGAGTGGGTTTTTTATGAGGCACAACGTTTTTTCTTTGCTTATGGTCCTTAGTATATTGGGGTTTCAAATGGGCTGTCAGGAAAATAAGGAAGCGAACCAAACTGAAGTAAACGAGCTAAAGGAAGAGGAAAATAAAAATCATCGAACGGTATATGCTGTAAAAGTTATTGAAGCCCCAAAGACGATTACTTCTCCTGCCGAAGCAGTGGTACATCAATTTGAAGTGATTTTTACTAATGGAGAGAAAGCATTTCTGAATAAAGATGCTGTTATTTCTGAAGCAATACTTGGCAGTAAAAGCATCGTCACGGTTCATTCTCCAGAAGGGAAAAATCATTATAGGGTTTTTCTCTATGAACACAAAGATAAATGGTTTATGGATAGTCTCTTGGCAATAAATGCATGGAAGGATGGTCCTTTTACAGATAAAGAAGGCTTAAACCTGCCTATGGACACGTTCAATAAGACTGACTTCAAACATGATGGCAAGGAAATTTGGGCTTTTGTCGATGAACAGCGTATTGTTACCATTTCAGTATTTGATAAACTCTCCTTTGAAAAGAGACCTGAAACGAATAGTGTCACGTTGAATAATGGAAATGAAGCCTACCTTTCAAGAGGTTCGCAAGGCAATGATTATCTCTATTATTTTGATTTTGATAAAGTGATTTTGGTATCCGGAAATTTAGAAAAAAATGAAATTGTAAGTCTTGCTAACTCGTTGCCCTCAGTTGATTCATTCGATTTTCCGCATTCCGCAAGCTACTGATTGCAGCACGGATTATTAGTAAGAGTGAGAAAAAGAAAAACGACTTGTTGGAGGGGCGAAAATGACAGAAAACCACTTAAGCAGGAGTGAGATTGATCGATTGCTTGGCGTAGATACGAGTAAGCGGCCAGCTACTCATGAAGAGTTCCTGAAAATTAATGAAGAAATAAAGCGTGTAAAAGCAAACCATCAGGAGATTAACTATAAAGAGATGTTGAAAAAATTGGGGCTTGAGGATGTTCAAGTTATTTCAAGAGAGGAATTACTTGAAAGTGTGAAGCTGCAAAATGAGGAGTAGTATATTATGTGGTTACAAGGAATGCAGGGCTAAAAGAGGTTTGTAATCGAGGAGGAGAAAGTTATTGAGTAAAAGGATAGGAATGGCAATTGTGTTATGTCTTTCATTCGTCGTGCTGTTCCTCTTATTCTTTGAAAGTGACCGAAAAGTGATTGAAGCAACAGGGAGTTCAGAGAATTGGAAAGTTGATATTATGATGGACGTTAAACCTAAAGAGAAATATTATGTTACGAACGGAGAGTTGGAATATCTCGGTGCCTCCAAACCAGAAGCAATTTATTATGAATGGATTGCACCTACCGCAGGTCATGTTGATAAAGAGAATGTCCGCATTTCAAGCACTGGAAATGAAGTTGATCTTATCGACCAAAGAGGATTCTACCCTATTGAATACATTAAGAGGTCTCTGAACACGCAGCCCTTTCGCATTAAGTGGACTGAGAATGGTGGACCTCGCGAGGAAACAATCATCATTAATGTTGCAAATTAGCTAAAACGTGTTAAAGAAGGGAGCACTTATGAGGAAAACTACGGCGTGGCTACTACTCTTGACTATTATTCTAGGAATCATGGTCGGCTGTAATGATAGTAAGGTTGTAAAGCCTGATAGTCCAGAAAATACGACCCATCTAATGAAATTAGCGATTGATTACAGACCTTTGAGCGAGAAAGTCCGTTGCTTGAGGTGCGGGATGAATCGCTCAATTTTTTTAATAAAAGGTGATGAAATAATACAAACGTATGTTCTTTTTTGGTAAAATAAAGATAGACAGGAGGTGAGAAGAAAATGGCCCCAAGTAGAATCCCTTCAAGCTCGCACAACGGGAGTGGATGCCGGGTTGAACTATCTTGCCGTGGCTTCCGTTGGCACAAAGTCGATGTTCTTCAAAGGAAATCAAATGGCTTTTATGCGCAGGCGATTTTCATCCAGAAGACGCGCGTTAGGAAAAAGCAAGAAGCTGTACGCGATCAAAAAGTCAAAAGGAAAAGAATCGCGTTGGATGAAAGATGTGAACCACAAACTGAGCCGTCAGGTCGTGAATTTCGCATTAGAGAACGGTGTTCGTCTGATTCGAATGGAGGATTTGACAGGCATTCGGCATCGAGCAAAATCAAAGAAAGAAGCAGGGAGAAATTTACATTCTTGGACCCATTATCAACTTCAGCAGTTTATCGAATACAAAGCGAAAATGGCAGGGATTGACGTTCAATACGTGAACCCTAAAGACACATCGAAAAGGTGTAAATGTGGATATATCCATAAAAATAACCGTCATGGTCGTATCTTCAAGTGCAAAAAATGCGGCTATGAAAGTCATGCGGATGTTAATGCGAGTATAAATATTTCGAAAGCAATTAGCGGCTTCATGAAGAAAAAGAAGACAAAAACATCTGAAAACTAGTGTTGTGGTAACAGCAGCACCGCCTGTTAGGTACATATATCCAAAAGGGATATAGAACGAAGCAGGACGGGGTGATGACACACCCCCTAACTGAAGGCTTGTTCAAAGCAGAAATGAATTGCGAACGCTGAAGCACTTCAGAATCCCACTGCTTCAGCTGTGGGAGTGTCAAAATTACCATTTAGATGAAGAATCGAAGGTGTTGACGGTCGAAGAAGGATATTTGGACAAGGAATCATATAGCGTACAAGTTAATGAGGACAATAGCATACAAGCAATATATGTCATGTTGTCTATTAACAGTGCTAAGAGGCTGTGGAAAATAAACATTGCAATACTACCAGTTTTTATAGCAGGCTTTTTTACGCTTTTGGAACGCCCGAAATATTTTAAACGGCTTGCTGGACTGTATTTTCTTTGTCTTATAGGCTTTATTTTGTGGGATATTAATCAGAATCAAGGGGTGTTGGAGGAGGTTGTTGAGAATGTTGGTTATTTCGGTATATAATAGCGGGGAAATGAAGAGAGGAGCATTCCTGTTAGAAGCTTTTTCGGGGACTTGAAATAAAAAGAGCCCTCTTGGTATGATGCGGGGTGTCAATTCACGGACGAAATGACCCCTAATTTGGATACCAAGGAGGACTCAATATGAATTCTACGCAAAACAATAAAATTAATCAAGTCACCGAACAAACACTCGTTGTCGGTATGGATATTGCAAAACGTACACATTACGCATGCTTTGTCGATGAACGGGGCAGGGTGCTTAAAAAAGCTTTTCCGGTTTCTCAGTCCCCAGATGGATTCGATAAACTGTATCAAAGGATATTGAAAGCAATGAAGGAACATCAGAAAACGGAAGTCATTATTGGGATTGAGCCGACCGGTCACTACTGGCTGAACCTGGCGTATTTCCTTGATGACCGAGGCATTCCTTTGGTGATGACGAATCCAATGCATGTGAAGCGTTCCAAAGAGCTGGATGACAACCTTCCAACGAAGCATGATGCCAAGGATGCGCTGGTGATTGCCCGCCTTGTGAAAGACGGACGATTCAGCTATCCGCGAATTCTTAAAGGCATGGAAGCCGAGCTGCGCGTTGGTTCAACGCTTCGTTCAAAGCTCATAGAGGAACAAGGCGCCGTCCGAAACCAGATAATTCGCTGGCTTGATCGCTACTTTCCAGAGTTTACTAAAGTATTCCCGACCTTTGGCAAAATGGCGCTCGCTGCACTGGAAACATCGCCATTTCCATGCGATCTAGCAAAAAAAGAAGTCGAAGAGCTATTAGATGAACTTCGGCAGGTTGAAGGGATGAAATCACCCCAAGCGCCAAAAGTAGCGAAGCTCATTAACGTCGCTCACCACTCGATTGGCGTAACAGAAGGACAACAGATGGCCCGTGTTGAAATCGCCACACTTGTCCGCCGTTACCGCCAGCTTGAACAAGAGGTTGCGACCTTGACGGATCAGTTAACAGAGCTTGTCCGAACATCTGTTGAATATGAATGGCTTTCGACTGTACCAGGTCTCGGAGATGCGACCATTGTCGAACTGCTCTCTGAAATCGGCAGTTTCTCTCATTACCGCCACCCACGCCAACTACTCAAACTTGCGGGGTTAACGTTGCGAGAGAACTCATCCGGTCAGCACAAAGGACAGAAGCGAATCTCTAAGCGTGGAAGGAGACGGCTGCGCGCCCTCCTCTTCCGTGTCATGATGCCGATGATTCGCCATAACGCAGCCTTTCGCGAGCTGCATGATTATTATACAAACCGGACAACAAACCCATTACGCAAAAAGCAGTCAATCGTTGTTCTATGCGGTAAGTTATTGAAAGTTTTACATGCGATCAGCACGAAGCACATAGCCTTTGATGCAAAGCGAATGATGCAAGATATCCCTCTCCTCGAAGAGGCACACTAAGCTTACACATTTCTTTTGAACCTAGACAACAGGATGACACGGAGAAGCTGGCACTATCTTTTCCATTCGACCTATGAGTCCCCAGAGGAGCATCGCTGGCCTCTGCCTTATGACTAGACCGAACGAAGGAATGTAGGCACTTAGATGCCCAGAGACATGGGAGGGTACGTCATCATAAGCGACGCAGAGATCCAATGTGCATCGATATAGAACACACTATCGCAACCAATTATATCCAATTGCGACCGCGTAGCGTACCCTTAGACTGTTATAGTTTCACATATTTAAATAATACTGTTAGAACAGGTGTCATAAAAAAATTTTTGGCACCCCTAACAACGGCCTAAACCGTTGATATATCAATATTTATAGAGGGAGAGAATATGAGAAGTTTTCGTAAATATTGAAGGACTAGTTAGCAAAACTTTGTTTATGCGAAAAGTCCCTTCCTTAAATTAGAATCAAGAACCTCCATTACGGTGAGTGAATAACAAAATTTCGTTTATTTATCAAAAAGTCTTTTTTTAGCCACCTTGGCTTCTTGTATAAATGCTTTTTTCTCTTTACTCACTTCTTTCGATTTATTAAAATCCCCTAAAATCTTATTAGTATCAGACTTATCTAACTTATGACGACCCATTTTCAACTGCATCACTGCCCTTTTTTCTATATCTTAATCAAGAAAAAGGCAAATTATTCTTCAAAATCAAAATTAATTTCAGGGATTAAAAATCTCATAAGGCGTAGCCCGTCTCTTTCTTTATTCATACTTTCAAAATACAATTTCCTTTCATAGAAGGGAATGGCTTTTGGAACTGCCCATAAAAAAACATATCTACAGCCAATTATTTCAGCTATTTCTAGCGCCTGCCCTATAACACCTTTTATAATTTCTGTACCAATTCCTTGGTTTTGATAATTTTCGTTTATTCCAATATACATTATCTCTATTGCAGGCACTTCAAATCCCTTATCCATACCTAACTTTTGCGCTTCATCTACTTCAACTTCTACCAAACAGCATCGTGTTGAAACACAAAGCCAATTATTTCATTATCAGCAACAAAAGTAGTTGTCTTGGCTAATCTATGGATATGGTCTTCTAATGCCATATAATGCTTCTGAAGATAACCATCAATATGATCATTTCCACAAGAAAACCCTTGGATCAATTCAAAGGATTGATCCAAGGGTACTGTTTGCAACTTTTCTAAATTCATATCTCTCACCCTGAATGTTATCTATTTATAAACTCTTTCTTTTGACTAAATATTTTTTTTGATTTCATACATTCTTTAACAAAATCATGTACTTCGTTTTTATAATCTACACTTCTATCTTTTCGAGTTTTAATCTCAATAGCAATATTTCGTGAATCTTCTTCACTTAACTTTAAATTTTGGAGATACATGCTCATTCATTTCACTCTCCCTTATATATATTATTTCCCTTTACGATTATAATGTCAAACACTAGTCATTGGCGCCTATTCCTCGCCAAAGTGAAGTTTTATGGTACTGGGGGAAAGGCACAAGACTTAGCATTATTTTGTTATTGACTTTCCCTTGATAAATTGTATAATAAAACTTGTCCGGTAAAAATGTACAATATCTTATTTATACGATTCCGTAGCTCAGCTGGGAGAGCGCTACCTTGACAGGGTAGAGGTCGCTGGTTCGAACCCAGTCGGAATCATCCTTTTTAGAAGCCGAAATCCTTGATTTATAAGGGTTTCGGCTTTTTGCATAACAAACCTAATTTCTCAATTGACTACATTTATTTTTCCATTGTTTATTATAAAAAGCTAGCCTTATTAAAAGACTAGCAAAAAACTTTGATTAACGTAAACTCTCACAAACAACCCCATCACCATCACGGTCTAAGCCGTGAGGATCTTCTGAACCGGCTGCTTCAAAAAATGCTTGTGCTTCTTCTTGAGTTAAAAAGTCAGAGCAGTTACGATCCGGTCCTTGTGGGTCATATTTTAAATTTCCGTTGTTTGTTGAATTATTATCATCATCTTGAGGTTGGTCATTACCGATTGTACCCACTGTACTACCTTTGCAGCTTGTATCAGCTGTGATTGTTACCTCTTGTGTTGCGCCATCCTAGTGATTCAAAAATTCCTCTTAATGGGACAAGTGTTCGCCCATTGATTATTTCTGGCGAATGGTCATATGATTGCTGACTCCCATTAATAGACACAGAAATCTCTTTTTTGGCTGAAGCTGTCTATTAGTTCGGTGTAGGCATGGTTGCATTCGGCTGCTGTTGGATTCATTATCTTGTATCACCGTAAATAGATCTGTCTAGCTGCGAGGAAATCGACAAAAAATGACATTTTATATTAAGGACATGTAGTAAAATAGTGGTAGTAAAAACGAAACTTAACATTTATTTAGTTCAAAAATAATTGAAAATATGATGTGATAATTCACTCGAAAACGGAGGAAGCGATGAGTTTATTTCGTAAAGTTGGAAAAGGTGTAGGGACTGTAGGGGGAGGTCTAATAGGGGGGACTGTTAAGGTCGCTGGAAAAGCTGTTGGGAGTAAGTGGAAGGGAACTGGTGAATGGATTGAGGAAGTTGGAGATAGTGTAGAATCCGCTTCTAAAATGGCTTTAGATAATGCAGGACAATTTGTTGATGGAGCAGTACAAGGCACCTACGGCGTAATTAAAAAAGATAAGCATTATAAAGAAAAAGGATTAAATAACCTAAAGGACTCTTCTGGAAAAACGATTAAGGGAATTGGAGCTACACTAAAATATACTGTTCAAAATGGTAGCTCCACATATAAAGGATTTAGAAGTGGAGACAGAGACCAAGCAATACAGGGGTTAAAAAATATTGGTAAAGTAGTTGCTGTGTCTAGCCTTGCTATTGGAGTTGTTGATTTAATTGACGGAGCCGATATCGTGGAAGCGGAGGAACTTGAAACGAGGAATGATCATTTGGTAGACCATGAGCATCCAGAAACAGGGGTTCCTTTTGTAGAAAAAACAGTTGATTTACCAAATGGACAAGTGGTAGAGGGGACATTCCCGGTATTCAATGAAACTTTTAATGTCATGATTGCTGAGGATTATTATTTAGAAAGTGATGATGTTCATTTTAGAATAGCAAATGATAGTTTATATCAAGCTATTACAGAAAATTCTGAGCTTATTAATGAAATGGAATTTTCGCAATCAGATGTTGAATACTTGGCAAATGGACAAACACCAGATGGATACACGTGGCACCACAATGAAGAACCGGGTTTAATACAGTTAGTAGATGAAGAAACCCATGCTCAAACTGCTCATACAGGTGGTCGAGCAATTTGGGGAGGCGGTAGTGAATACCGTTAAACGGGTTAGCAGCAACGCTTGTATTCATGTGTTGAAGTGACTAATGTCATTTAATTGCTTCAATGTTTTGGCTCCTATTTGAAGTTATATCACAGTGAGCTAGTCAATAAATAAGACAGAAGCTTTATACCAAGCAGTTTCTGTCTTATTTAGCAACCACCAGAGCTTTGAAAAATCCCCCCTCACAACTTCTTCACCAGCTGCACTCTATTCCTCACTTCATATTTTTGAAATATATTTTGCAAGTGCTTTTTCACGGTATTAAGTGAAATGTAGAGTTCTTGGGCGATTTCTTGGTTGGTTCGTCCTTCTTTTAAGAGCTGGGTGACTTCTGCTTCACGTTTGGACAGGAGGGAGGGAACGGGTTTTGTTTGGCGTGATAGGGTTGTTCCGATTAGTTCAGATAACAATTGAAAGCGTTTGCAATCTTTTGTAGTAAAAGGCATTGTGTCCTTTCTTCTTGCCATGCCAAGTACCCCGACACAGGAGTTTTCGCTGTTCATTAAGGCAACGACCATTTCGTCGTAATAGCCGTTTGGCTGCATGAATGAGCGATAGTATGTAGAGTTTTCGTATTCATTGAATGTGGTTAGATCAGAAAGGCGTAATGCCTTATTTGAACGGAAAAGGTTAAGGTGTTTCTTCGGATGGAGGTAATCATATTCAAAATACTCTTCAATATAATCAACAACAACCTTATCATGAATGCGATAGGGGAGCGGGTTGGTTAAGTTTCCGTTATCATCTGCCAGCCAGAAGATTGATTCATCGTAGCCAAATTGAGCAGCTAGCTCATGTTGAATGAGAGAGCGAATGTTTTCAGTAGGTTGTGCTATTGTAGTCGCAAAGTGGAGCATTTTTTCATAATCGTTAGGGAATAATGATGTGTGCACTCGAATCCTCTCCTCTCATAATTAATTCTTTATAAACTATTATAATAAAAGTTTACTAATTAACCAAATTAAATAACTGAAAATTATTAATAATGCAAAAATAACACTTTAGGGTAATATACGGAAAACTATTCAAACGATTATGATAAGGGTGTGATACTAACAAGGGAAGGTGAAACAATGGCTAAGAAAACGGGCTTTGTTTGTGACGAAAGTTATTTTTGGCATGATACTGGAAATGGGGCATTGTTCATGCCTCCGGGTGGATGGATTGAGACAGATGTGCATTCTGAAAATCCTGATACGAAGCGCAGATTTAAGAATTTGTTAGAAAGAAGCGGTTTAATGAAGGAGCTTACACAAGTTGCTCCTAGAATGGCCTCTAATGAAGAAATAAAGTTATATCATAGTGAAGAATATATTAGAAAAGTTGAAGAGCTTAGTGAAATTGGACATGGTGATGCTGGGGAACTGGCTCTTGTTGGAAAAGGGTCTTATGAAATTGCACTTCTCTCGGCCGGCGGAGCTATTAAAGCAGTTGAGGCTGTAGCGGATGGTGACGTTGATAATGTATATGCGTTGATACGTCCACCAGGTCATCATGCGGAAGCTGAGTTAGGAATGGGCTTTTGCCTTTTTAACAATATAGCAATTGCAGCGAAGTATGCTCGTGAGAACTTAGGATTTGAAAAGGTGATGGTGCTAGACTGGGATGTGCATCATGGAAATGGAACAGAGTCTGCCTTCTATGATGACCCGAATGTCTTGTTTGTTTCAATGCATCAAGAGAAGAATTTTCCTCCTGGCCGCGGGCAAGCTGAAGATGTTGGAGAAGGTGAAGGCAAAGGTTATAACATTAATATCCCATTGCCAGCTGGTACTGGAAATGCAGGGTATATGCATGCGCTCGAAGAAATCGTCGGCCCCGTAGCGGACCAGTTTCAGCCAGAGTTAATTCTTATTTCAGCAGGGCAAGACCCAAGCTTGTTCGACCCGCTGGCGCGGATGATGGTAACAGCCGAAGGTTTCCGGAGAATGACTCGGTTTATGCTAGGGCTTGCTGATAAATACACAGGTGGAAAACTAGTTGCATGCCATGAAGGTGGCTACAGCTCTGCGTATGTCCCGTTCTGTTCACACGCAATTGTGGAAGAAATGAGCGGGGTTCGAACAGAGGTTGAAGACCCATTTGCTCAAGCGTTACATGAAATCCCAACTGACGAACTCTTTGATATACAAAAAGACTATGTGGAGAAAGTGAAGAAGGTACAGAGTGAATTTTGGAAGTTTTGATCTAAAGTTTATATGATTGCGAGGCTGCATTCCTTGAGGTTGTCAGGGGTGTAGCTTTTTTGTGTTTTAGGGGGAATTTGTTTTAGCCGTGGGTAGATAGAACACTACGAAAAAATATACGTGCAGGCAGTGCGACCATACAATTAAAGTTCCGTAGTTTAAATGCTATTTTTTTGATTGGTTAGACAAATTTACATAATTTTCTTAACACTATTAGTACCCAATGTAGTATAATTTTTATATAAAAGGAAATTATTTTCGTGGAAGCAAACATCTAACTATGAGGTGAGAAAATGCTGGGGCAAATGAAGCGAAATCAAAATGGGGTAAAAGATGATGAGGTACATATTCTAGATGCAATTCGTATTGCGCTTCCTTATTTGAAAGAGTGTATGAAGGAAGATGTGATGTTCGCGCTTACTGATCATGAAAAGTTTCTAGCGTACATTCCGAACTCGGAAATCAATTTGGGTGTAGGCTATGGTGACCCGATTCCTCCTCAGGATATAGCTCTTAATCATGCATTGAAAGGGAAAACAACGGCTGAAAGACTACCAGAAGAAGCATATGGTGTTCCTTTCTACGGGAAGACAATTCCGGTTACGGACAGTCAGAACCAAGTAATTGGTGCACTTGGCTTAGGGTACAACATTAAAGACCAGGTGATGATGGAAAATACCGTTTTGGAGCTTGAAGAGATTACGAAGCTTGTTCAGGACCAAACGACAAGTATTGCGGCGCATTCGGAACAGTTGGCGGCTACAAGTAACAACATCTTTAATTATTCATCAACAGCTGCAGAAAACACAGCTACTATTGATGAAGTAATGACGATAATCCGGAATGTTTCCTCCCAAACGAATTTGCTAGGCTTGAATGCATCAATAGAAGCAGCTAGAGCTGGTGAACATGGCAGGGGCTTCAGCATTGTGGCAGATGAAGTGCGTAAGCTATCACTACAGTCATCAGATGCGACGGAAAAGGTTTCTTCCTCGGTTGAACTTATTAATGGAAACCTTAATGAAATTCGCAACGGCTTAGAGGACATTCGAGACTCAGCAAACGATCAAGCAACTTCCATTGAAAGCTTTACAAGAATGGTCGATAATTTGGTGAAAATAACCGATACGCTTGAGAAGTATGTGGAGAGAATGAAATAAATAAGAAAACCGCTAAAATGCTTAATAATAAGCGTTTAGCGGTTTTTATTTATGGAAAATACCTCCATGCTTTTGAAACAAATGAAGCAATAGCTCCGTCTACAAGATAACTTCAGATATTACCTTATATATAAAGGATTGAAAAAACAATGAAACGAAAACGAGTCTTAATCATACCTGTAATTCTACTACTCTACATTCTGCCAGTCCATATCGCGATCCAAGGTGCGGCGGGAAATGAACCGAAGAAGGATGCGGCGTATTTGATTGTGCTTGGTGCGAAAGTGAATGGTGAGCAGATGTCTCATGTGCTTACGAACCGTGCAAAAGCAGCTGTCGCTTATTTGCAAGAAAACCCTGACACGAAAGTCATTGCAACAGGCGGTCAGGGAAAAGGGGAAGACATCACGGAAGCGGAAGCTGTGAGTCGTTATTTGATTAAGCAGGGGATAGATGAGAAGCGGATTATAAAGGAAGAACGGTCGACCTCAACTTATGAAAACCTTACGTTTGCAAAAGCATTCATGAAGGAAGAGGATAATGAGGTGGTTATTGTAAGCAATGATTTTCACGTATACCGAGCTTTGAAAATAGCAAATCGGTTGGATATCGAAGCGGAACCATTAGCCGCAGAAACACCGTTGATTGCACGGCCGCAGCTTTATGTACGGGAATACGCGGCAGTGGCGAAATCATTTTTGTTTGATCGTTGAGAGTATATTTTAATACTCTATAAAAATATACCCTAGTGGATATGGTATGATAATTGCTGGACCATCTCTTTCTCGAATAGAAAATGAAGCAAATGTGGTGATTAGCAATTATTATTTTATATTTTCTAATTGGTTTTTTAGCAACAATCATCGGTTCGGTTGCAGGTGTTGGCGGTGGGGTCATTATCAAGCCTACTTTAGATGTCCTAAGCTCTTATGATGTTTCTTCAATCAGCGCCCTTTCGTCAGCGACAGTTTTTGCGATGGCTGTGATGTCTTTAATAAAAACATTTTATAGAAAGGTAAAAATCGAGTATACGATCAGTCTATTTCTAGCGCTTGGTTCGGTAATCGGTGGGATTCTTGGTAAGACGACATTTAATCAAATTGTCAGTTCTGCTTCTTCAAAGGATATTGTAACCGTCATACAAGCAGGTACACTAGCGGTATTGCTCATATTTGTTCTTTTATTTGTAAAAAATAAACAGAAAATGAAAACCTTTAAGATACGAAATAAAGCTACTATCTTGTTGGTAGGGTTTCTGTTAGGGACGTTTTCATCGTTTTTAGGAATCGGTGGAGGGCCTTTTAATGTGGCAATTCTCATGTGGTTCTTTTCACTAAATACAAAGGATTCTGCGATCAATTCGATTTTTATTATTTTCTTTTCGCAATTATCAACGTTAGTGACCATTTCTTTCTCACCAGGGTTTGGCCAGCTGAATTTGTCGATGATGACGTACATGATCGTTGGCGGACTATTAGGAGGGCTCCTTGGTTCAGCTTTATCAAAGAAAATCGATGATCAACAAGTTGAAAAAATATTCAACCTGACATTAGTGCTGATTATTGGCATTAATCTATACACGATTTTTTCGAAGGTTAGTTAATAAGAGAAAAAGAGATTTTTCGAACTGTAATTTCAAAAATTAAAATACTAATATAAAGAGCTGTAATTCTTGAGTTATCAAGGATTACAGCTCTTTTTAATTGGGGTCATCACAAAATTTTGATTGCTAATCAAATTGATTTTAAAAATAATAAAAAAATCCTTTGTTTTTTAATAATTTTAAAAAAATTATTGACTTATATTAAAAATGCAACTATGGTAAATATACAGAAAATAATAATTACTACAAAGTTTATACACAGGAAGGGTTGTTCTAAATGACACAAAAGCTATATGGAAATACTCCATGCTTTCTTGGAGCAGAGAATTTATCTTTGACAAAGAACATCGATCATGTCGATGCTGTTGTATATGGTGTCCCTTGGGAAGGGGCTGTAACCTGGGGAGATTATACAGGGTGTGAATTAGGTCCGAAGGTAATGAGATTATGTTCTGCTAGGTATAGTGGTTATTTGCCGGAGTTGGACAATATCGATGTCTTTGATTCTATTAAGATAGGAGATGTAGGAGATGTTGATGTCGTTCCAGCGGATGTAGACGAAACGATGGATCGAATTGAAAGATTTACCGAGAAGTTATGGAGTGGTAAGAAGTTTCTCATTGGTCTTGGTGGGGACCACGGCGTTACCTATCCAATAATTAAGTCCCTTACGAAACAAGGGAAGAAGGTTGGGATTATTCATCTTGATGCTCATTATGATAATCTACCCTCTTACAATGGGGATAAATACGCGAGATGCAGCCCGTTTGCCAGATTGTATGAATTAGAAGGTGTCAAAAATGAAAATATTATCCATGCTGGTATTCATGGTCCTCGAAACACACCAGAAAGTGGTCGGAATGCAACAGCAGCAGGAGCTGTTACAATAACGGTTAATGAAATTCGTGGTAATCAAAATTTGAAGAAGCTTGCCGATGAAATTTATCAACTAGCTAGTAAAGACGTGGATTGTGTATATTTAAGTATTTGTAGCGATGTTCTTGATTACGCTTTCAATCCGGGTGGACCAGTTGATGGAAATGGTATATCTTCTTTTGAATTGCTGACACTTGTACATGAGTTTGCCAAGAAAGGTATTATTGGAATGGACTTTGTAGAAGTATATCCACAACAGGATCCAAATCAATTTTCAGCACATTTTGCATCAACGATAATTTTATATGCATTGGCAGGTACAATTAAGCAAAAACAACTTCAAAAATAATGTTGGGTGTTGCCGGTATGAATGCAAATAAATTAAATATCTCAGAGAACCAAGAATTCATCTACTTTTTGAAAGAAAGAATCTTGAACTATAAGGAAGATCAAGGTGGAGCTTGTGCAAGCTATATTCCCGAGTTAAAAAAAGCTAACCCTAATCACTTAGCTATTAACCTTTTGCTGCCTAATGGAGAGAGCTTTTCTGAGGGAGATTTTCAGCAATCTTTTTCAATTCAAAGTATTTCGAAGGTCATTTCCTTTATAGCAGCATGTATGGCAAGGGGGGTGTCCTATGTATTAGACTGGGTAGGTGTTGAACCTACTGGAAATCCATTTAACTCATATTTAATTGAAAAGCGGAAGCCTTTGAATCCTATGATTAATGCAGGTGCATTAACAACAGTGTCTCTTCTTCCTGGTAACAATTCGGTTGAAAAATTTCATAGTGTCACGGATCTCTTATCTATATTAATCGGTAGAAAGGTAATGATTAATTCGAAAATTTTCAATTCTGAATTAGAATCAGCTTACCGTAATCGTGCACTAGCCAATTTATTGATGGAGAACGAATTCCTAGCTTCGGGTGTGGAAGAAACAGTACTAACTTATACAAAGCTTTGCTCAATTAATGTGACTGTGAATGATTTAGCCAAAATCAGCTTAATTCTTGCGTATGACGGGTTCGATCCAATAAATGAAATACAATTAATTCCAACTGATATTGCAAGGCTTACAAAGGTGTTAATGTATACGTGTGGGATGTATAATTCTTCTGGAGAATTTGCTGCACTTGTAGGAATACCAGCAAAGAGTGGTGTCTCAGGTGGTATACTAGCAATTGTGCCACCATCTCATCGAAACAGCTCTTTAATATCTAATGGGTGTGGAATTGGTATATATGGGCCGGCAATCGATGAAAATGGGAACAGTGTGAAAGGAATAAAGTTATTAAAAGACTTAATTCGGTCGTATGATGTGAGCATTTTTTAAACATTCGGAGGGACATTTTGTATGAATTCATTAGATAACGATGTAAGTAACCCGTTAGCAAGGTATGTTCCAATTGCTGATATGATTGTCGCTACTTTTGGCAGTAACTGTGAAGTGGTTATTCATGATTTGCGTAATTTACAATCTTCTCTCATTTATATTAAGGGAAAGGTAACAGGTAGACAGTTAGGTGCACCAACTACAGATGTAATCTTAAGGGAGCTTCGCAAAAACGGTGATCAGGCTAAAGACATGTTGGGCTTTACTACAAGAACAAAAGACGGGAAGTTCTTGAAAACATCTATTTCTTTCATTCGCAATCAGAATGGTGAAGTGATAGGCTGCTTAGGAATTAACTTTGATATCACAGCGTTTTCAATGATTAACCAAATAATAAATGATTTTTCGGTTACAAACGATATTAATCAAATTAATCACCCTATGCCAGAGTCGTATGCCAAAAATGTCGAGGAAGTCTTTGAGAATTTAGTTGAAAATATGCTCCTTGAAATCGGTGTTCCGATAGCAGAGATGAAGAGGGAGGACAAACTGATTTTCGTAAGAAGGTTAGAAGAAAGTGGTGCCTTCCTTGTTCAAGGAGCGATTGAACGAATCAGTGAGATTTTATGTGTATCAAAACAAACGATTTATAACTATTTAGAAGAAATCCGTTCCTAGTCCCTAAAAGGAGTAGGGACTTCATAAAAACAAATTATCTGAATATTCAGAATAAAAAGGAGAGATAAATTTGGAAGCGCATTCTTTTACATTGTTTACTTGGTTTCTCTTTCTAGTTCCAATGCCGATTGTGGCTTTAATTTCTATTATTTCATACTTTCGAAGGGAGCGTTAAATTTTGAATGCTACTTATATAACATTTATTTTATATCTGTTCGTTATGCTTGGGATAGGGATTTATACGTTTAGACAAACAAAGAATATGTCAGATTATTTTCTTGGTGGAAGGCAATTAAATAGTTGGGTTACCGCTTTCTCTGCACAAGCTAGTGACTTTAGTAGTTGGTTGTTAATTGGTTTGCCTGGAGCAGCTTATGCAGGGGGGAATGGGGCAGTGGAGTATTTACATTGCAGTAGGTACAGCTATTGGAGCGATGCTTAATTGGTCCATTATCGCAAAGCGTCTCCGTACGTATACAGAGGTTGCAGGCAATTCAATTACCCTCTCACAGTTTTTTGAAAATAGATTCAAAGATTCATCTCATATTCTCAGAGTGATCTCTGCAGCGTTTACGTTAATCTTTTTCCTCTTCTATACAGCAGCTGGTTTAGTTGGGGGCGGTCTTCTATTTCAAAATACGTTCGGCCTAGATTATACAACTGCTGTTATTATTGGTGCAGTGGTTATCATTTCTTATACTTTTTTAGGAGGATTCTTAGCTGTTAGTTATACAGATTTAATACAAGGGATTCTCATGTTTATAGCGTTAATTATTACGCCGATCATCGCTATTATGAACTTAGGTGGCTTCGATCAATTACTAGATTCTGTTGGCTCAATTAATAAAGATTTACTAGATGCAACGAAAGGTACGAACTTTAATCCAGATGGTTCAGTTGTTTGGGAATCTTCAGGCTTGATCTCTATTACCGGTATTATATCGGCAATGGCGTGGGGGCTTGGCTATTTTGGACAACCACATATCCTGTCAAGGTTCATGGCAATCCGTTCTGTCAAAGAAATAAAAGAAGCGAGATTAATTGCCATTACAATGGGTGTTGTGTTGCCGTTATATGGCGCATTATTAGTTGGACTAGTAGGTATTGTATTGTTCGGTCCAGATAACCCACTTAGTAATAGTGAAACTGTGTTTATCGAAATCGTGAAAGTAACATTTAACCCGTGGATTGCAGGGTTCTTCTTAGCAGCGATATTAGCAGCAATTATGAGTACCATCGATTCGCAGTTACTTGTCTCATCTAGTGCATTAGCAGAGGATTTCTACCACACATTAATTCGAAAAAATGCAACAGATAAGGAGCTTGTATGGGTAAGTAGGATTACAGTAGTCTTGATTTCTTTCATTGCCATTTTGCTAGCTTTTAATGGAGGGAAAATATTAGATTTAGTTGGATACGCTTGGGCTGGATTTGGCGCAGCATTTGGAGCCCCAATAATTTTTGCACTATTCTGGAAACGAATGACGCGCAATGGTGCACTAGTAGGGATGATTGTTGGTGGTTTAACTGTAATGCTTTGGCAATATACGAATCTCGAAATTTATGAACTTGTCCCAGGGTTTATTTTCTCAGCGCTCTCGATTGTAGTAGTGAGCTTAATTGATAAAGAACCATCAAAAGAAATTCAAGAAGAATTCGAATTAGCTACGAATAAGCAATAGAGACGAATAAACAAAGAAGCTGTATTCCTTGAACTACAAGGAGTACAGCTTCTTTGTTAGTCAACATAATAAGGGTTAATAACTGCATTTAATTCTTGGGAAACCTTTAATGTTTGTTTCAGAAATTGTTCAGTAGCTGTACTACGAAAGCGTCCCTTCAAAGTGATTAACTCTAAATGAGAGTACAGGGAAGGGTACTCAATCTCTCGGAAGATAGGCATCTCTTGAAAGGGTAAGTACTCAAATGACTTGGGGACAAAAGTAATTCCCGTTCCCTTGCTTGCAAGGATAATCATAGGTGTTGCTTGTGAACCCCAATAGGATACCTTTGGAATAAACCCTACTTGTTTGCACTTTTCAATTATATAATCTGATAATCCATGGCCGATCGTCGTTGTGGTCAATAAAAATCTTTCATTTGAAAAATCCTCTAAGTATAGCTTTTCTTTTGTTGCTAGTGGGTGGTTATGATGCATACAAGCAACAACAGGTTCAGTAATAATGGAGTACGTTTCGAAAATTTCTTCCCTAAACGTCGTTCGAACAATCGCCACGTCCAGCTGATTATTCAATAATTGATTCGCGATATATTCTGTATTTCCCTCGACTACTTTAATAGTTACATTAGGCATTTCAGCTTGTAATCTCTCCACTACCTTTGGAATGATGATTAGGTTTGCTGCGGTGGAGCACCCAATTTTAATTTCTCCTCTTAGTCCTTTTTGGTGTTCTTTTATTTCTAGAAGCATGTCATCTGTGGAGTTAAGAATATTTTTTGCCCGTTGGTATACGAGCCTGCCTGTTGTAGTGAGGATTAGCCTTTTTCCTTTTCGCTTGAATAACAACGTATCTAATTCTTCCTCAAGGCGTTTAATCATAATGCTCAAAGATGGCTGCGTAATCTTTAATTTTAATGCTGCCTTAGAAATATTCCCTTCATCTACCACTGCAATAAAATAACGAAAACGATTAATATCCATTCATAATTCCTTTCTATATAGATGATCATATATATATTTCATAAAAAATATATATTTTACATTATATGAATTTTGTTTTAAGCTGTAAACAATATTTCGAAAAATTAAAAAATATAGATTTATTGGTTGGAAATTGTAACAAATGGTTAGTGATATTGGAGGCAATCGAATGGATGTAAAGGAACAGATTCAAACCTATATTGAGGAGAACAAAGAAACCTTTTTTAAAACGATTCAAGAGGCGGTGAGAATTGAAAGTGTTGTAGGTAATGAAGTTGCTATGCAAAGCTTTATGAAAAGGAAATATGAAGAGCTTGGGTTGGAGGTGCATGAAGTTCAACCCGAGTATGAGAAGCTCTCGAAGCATGAAGCGTTTGTTGATTCAAAAATTTCTTTTGAAAATAGAAAAAATGTAATTGGTATATTCAGAGGGACAGGTGGCGGACATTCTTTAACATTGCATGGTCATGTAGACGTCGTTTCTCCTGAACCAACAAGAAACTGGACAGTGGAGCCCTGGGGAGGAGAAATGATTCAGAACAAGTTATATGGACGAGGCTCCGCTGATATGAAGGCTGGCCTTATCGCAAACTGGTTTGCCTTAAAGGCTGTCATTGATTTAGGATTCAGCATTAAAGGCGACATTCAACTTCATAGTGTGATTGAGGAAGAAACTGGCGGAGGCGGTGGAGCACTTGCCTGTTTAGAAGAAGGTTATCTAACTGACGGGTATATCTCAACCGAGCCACATGCATTGAATGTCACGATTTCTCATGCTGGGATTCTGTATTTCCGAATTAAGGTGAAAGGAAAAACAGCTCACGGCGGAATGGCTCATATGGGAATAAATGCGATTAGTAAAATGATAAAAATATATACCGCACTTGAGCAGTTAGATGAGAAAAGGGCCAAAGAAGTTCATTTTGAATTATTTGAGAAAGGTTCCGGTCAGGCTGTTCATTTAAATAGAGGAACATTGAATTCTGGAGATTGGGTCTCGACAGTTCCAGGAGAAGCAGTCTTAGAGAGTAGGATTGGATTTATCCCTGGAGAAACAAGAGAGGCAATGAAGGAATTAATAACAAGAACGGTAATGGAAGCGACCAAGGGAGATGAATGGTTAGAAGAAAATCCTCCAGTAATTGAGTGGTTTGGCTGGTCCACTGAGCCTTGGTATCAAGAGCCAAGCGACCCGTTTGTAACATCCTTTGTAGAAACAGCTTCCAATGTCATTGAACAGGAAGTAGAAGTGATTGGTCGAGCCTCTGGAAATGATGCGCGGTTTACACAGTACTACAATAAGCCAGGGATTTGCTTTGGTCCTAAAGGCAATTCCATACACGGACCAGATGAATATGTTGAGTTAGACAGTGTCATTCAGGTAGCAAACGTGTTTGCAAATTATATTGTCAATTGGGCAAATACAGACAAAGACCTAAACGAAGGCAAAACAACATCAACTACTTATTGAATGGGGGGGAAGTCTTTGAATACCAATCAAAACAGTCATAAAGAAGCGCAGCAAGAAGACAAGAAGATCAATATAGAGATTGAAAAGGAACTGACTTATGTTGATCGCTTATGGATGGAACGAAAGGAAGGCTGGAATAGAACGAGGTTACTTATGCTGGTTATTGTCCTCTTAAGTATAGGCCTATCCGTTTTTCATATTTATACAGCTGGTTTTGGGACACTTCCCTCGTGGCACCAGCGAAGTATTCACGTTATTTGGGGTATTTTACTCATTTTTCTACTATTCCCATCGGGTAAAAATGGCAAAATGAATTGGCTTGATATTTTATTAATAATCGTTACGTTAGCCACTTCATTTTATATTTTGACTGGTTATCCGAAAGTTGAAATGAGACAAGGTAATCCAAATAATAACGATATCTTATTTGGTTCAATTCTAATGGTGCTTGTACTAGAAGCAACAAGAAGAACAAACGGCATCTTCATGTCAGCCATCGCCTTGTTTTTTATTCTGTACGTGTTTTTGGGACCTTATTTTCCTGGAGCTTTGGCACATCCGGGTGTTCAATATTCGACAATGATTTCGAATATGTTTAATGGAACAATCGGGATCTTTAGTGCACCGATTTACGTAAGCTCAACCGTTCTCATCTTGTTTGTTATCTTTGGAGCTTTTCTGATTCGTTCTGGAGGTGGACAGGCATTTACTAGTTTTGCTTTTGGTTCATTTGGAAGCAAGACAGGTGGGCCAGCCCTTGCTGGAGTAGGAGCTAGTGCGTTGATGGGAACAATCACAGGAAATGGCTCTTCAAATGCGGCAATTACTGGAGCTTTTACAATTCCGTTAATGAAAAAGCTCGGTTATTCGCCTAAGTTTGCAGGAGCTGTTGAGGCAGTTGCTTCCCAAGGGGGACAAATTATGCCTCCAATTATGGGTGCTTCCGTATTTATAATGGCTGAAACAACCGGTATTCCTTATATCAAGCTTGCCCTATATGGAATTGTACCAGCGGTAATATACTTTCTGATTACAGGGTTTGTCATTTACTTTCATGCCAAATCTTTAAGCCTTGCTGGGATTCCAAAAGAACAGCTGCCAAGTGTAAGAATGGTTTTGTTGAAGCAAGGATACTTATTTCTTCCGATAGTTTTAATTATTGTGATGATGATTCAAGGTTTTAGCCCAATGAAGGCTGGGTTTTATGCCATATTAGCCTCGCTATTTGTGAGCTGGTTAAGAAAAGCAACTAGGATGAATCTTTTAGATATTTTAAGTGCTTTAGAAAAAGGAGCAAAAGGTGCATTAAGTGTGATGGCTGCCTGTGCTGCTGCAGGAATCATTGTAGGGGCGGTCTCGTTAACGGGATTAGGGATGAATTTTTCTCGCTTTATCGTTAATGTTTCTGGTCAAAGCTTATTCTTATTATTAATTTTAACTGCAGTTACTTCTATTATATTAGGAATGGGTATGCCGACTGTATCAGCATATGTCATTTTAGCTGTATTAGGGGTACCGGCATTAATGAACTTAGGAGTTAATGAAGTAGCAGCCCACTTCTTCGTGTTTTACTTTGGCATTATCTCTGGGATAACACCTCCTGTAGCGATTACAGCCTTTATTACAGCAGGCATTGCAAATTCTCCACCGATGAGAACAGCCTTTTACGCATTAAGAGTGGGGTTGGGAGGCTTTATTGTTCCATTTATATTTGTCTACAACCCTGCATTATTGCTTCAAGGGGAATCGCCAATGCACATTGTGTTAGCGATCGTGACAGCCTTAGTAAGTTGCTATGGGTTTGCAATAGCTGTCGAAAATTATTGGCTAGCAAAGCTGACAATTTTTAGCCGAATACTAGTTGCTGCTTCTTCAATTGTTTTAATTATACCGGGAATTTACTCAGATGTTATAGGGATAGGAGGGCTGGCGGTCGCTTATATTTTGCAGAAAAAAATGATTAAAACAACTTTGCGAGAGAGCACAAATATGTAAAAGGTAATTAATCAAACAAAGAGGAGAGATTGGATGAATTTTAAACGAAAAACATTAAGCCTCATGGGCATTATGGTATTGATGCTTGGTATTTTAACAGCTTGTGGAGAGTCACCTGCTTCAAACAAAGAAGCTGGCGGCTCAGCTGAAGCGAAAAATGTATATGAAGCGCCACAGAAATTTTTGCGAATTACCTCAGGACCTATGGGCTCTGGCTGGTATATTTCAACAGCTGGAATTATGGAAGCATGGATGGCTAGCTTTGAGGATTTGAATGTGTCGCAAATTGAAGGTGGAGGCGTAGGAAACTTAAAAATTGTTAATGAGGGCAAAGACGCTCAAGTTGGTGTAAGTTATTCACCTGAATTAAACGAAGCATTAACAGGCACTGGTGCGTTTGAAGGGGATAAAAAGGAAAACATCAGAATCATAGCGTCACTATATCCAGCTGTAAACCATGTTTATACCCTTGCTGAACGTGATGATATTAACTCAATCGAAGATTTGCTAGATAAACGTTTGTTCTTAGGACCTCGTGAATCTGGAGGGGTTATCAGCTTTTGGAAGGTGATGGAGGAATACGGAATTACAGAAGAAACATTTAAAGAAAATGGTGGCGAATTAGTCTACGGTAGCTGGTCTGATGGGGCTACTCAACTAAAGGACGGAATTGTTGATGCTTGGTTTGGTGCAAGCAGCTTGAGATCAGGAAATCCAGCAATGACTGAAATTGATGTAACGAAAAGTGTGAAGATTGTGCCATGGGACGAAGAAATTTTAAAAAGTTTAGAAGAGAAGGAAAATGGAATTGGACAAGGGTATTTGGAAGGTGGAATCTTTAAAGAACACCCTGACAAAGTGAAAGGCTTCATTCTTGACACAGTTTTATTTGTTTCAAAAGATTTAGAAGATGAGTTTGTTTATCATCTAACAAAGTCCTTCTGGGAAAATCAAGATTTAATTAGTAAGCAAGTTCCTGAACGTTCAAAGGACTTCACATTAGAAACTGCCTTAAGCAATGTCAACCCAGAATATCTACATCCAGGAGCAAAGAAATATTACAAAGAAGCAGGCGTGATTGAATAAATAACCAATAACGCAAATGGTACTAGCCACCGATCTTTATCGTTACAAAGACCGGTGGCTTTTTTGTTTATATGCCTGCATACCCAATTTGGTCTTCTGAGCTTCTATACAGCTTCTTCTGGTCATATTTATGTTAGAAAATAGGATGAATGAAACCCTCTTCGTTGTAAACACTATTGTGTGACAAAGGAGGGGATATTATGTCATTGCCATTAACAACAAAGGAAATGGAATACATTGTGGACTCAATGTCTAATGAAGACTTACTAATTAAGCAAACAATTGTAGCCTTTACACATTCGCAAACACCTGCTGTACAGCAGTTATGTCAACAATTATCAGAGCAACACCAGCAGCATTACCAACAGCTTCTAACCACTTTGCAAAATCACGCTTCCATTGCTCCAAAATCATAGGAAGGAGAGACAATTATGATTACAACTCAACAAACACCTGTTATTCAAGAACAAGACCTTGTGTATACATTTTTAGCTGATTTGAAACGCTCAGCAAGAGAATATACAACAGCAGTTACAGAATCAAATTGTCCTGAAGTTCGTCAAATGTTTGAGCAGTTGCTTCAAAATACATTAAAGCTTCAAGAACAGACGTATCAATTAATGGCGCAACAGGGTTGGTATAATACATCCTCTCCTGTTCAAGTACAAGAAATTCATAAACAACTTAACACATATCAACAAACTCAAACGCAAACGAATCAAATGGTTGGCCAAACGTTCAGCTCTTAATTAGACAAAGCTGCTCTAGCAAGGTGAAATGACCTTGCTGGAGCAGCTTTTTTTGTTGGCTTCTGCATATTATGATTTGCCAGGCAGCATTTTCGGGAAAAGGTTTATAGAAATCTTAATATAAGGAGTTGATCGAGTGTCAGTAAAAATAGCGGTTATTTATTATAGTTCAACTGGAACGAATTATCAATTAGCACAATGGGCTGCTGAAGGTGCGAAGGAAGCAGGTGCGGAAGTAAAGGTGGTAAAAGCTCCAGAGATTGCACCAGAAGAAGCCATTAGATCCAATTCGGCATGGAAAGCGCATCTTGAAGAAACGAAGCATGTACCAGAAGTTTCCCTAGAAGATCTGGAGTGGGCAGATGGGTACATTTTCAGTACGCCTACACGGTTTGGGAATGTACCAGCCCAAATGAAACAATTCTTAGATATGACAGGTGAGCTTTGGATGAATGGGAAGCTAATTAACAAGGTCGTAAGCGCAATGTCCTCTGCAAACAATCCACATGGCGGACAAGAACAAACGATTCTTTCATTATATACAACAATGTTTCATTGGGGCGCCATTGTGGTCACGCCAGCATATTCTGATCCATCTACGTTTACAGCTGGCGGAAATCCATATGGAACAAGCGTCACAGTTGACCAAGACGGAAACATGCAAGAAGATGTGAAAGATGCCGTTAAACATCAAGCAAAGCGAACAGCTTCTGTAGCAGAGCGAATGAAGTAAAAGGGTAAGAATATAGAGCTGTAATTCTTTGAAAAGAAGAATTACAGCTCTTTTTGGGTTTTCTACCACTTCTATCCCCCTCAAGAAGCACTACATAATAATGTTATTTACTACCATTACCTCATTATCATTAACAATATAAATTGTTATAATAGTATAAATATTTAAAAAAGGAGGTTAAGAGTTTTTTAGTTGGGCTTCTGTATCATTCTGACTCCATTTCTAACACCCTACCTACGCTTATCCACTGCAATCACTTTCACTAATTGTTTTCAACTGTGTTTACTACATAATAGAAATGAGGTATTGATTTTGAGAAATGTCTACAAATTTGCAGTCCTTCTCTTGGCGTTCGTGATGGTTTTCTCAGCATTTGGCAACGGGGCTTTTGCTGTTACTGAGAAGGGCAGTTCAACGGTTAAAGATTTGCGTGTTTTGATTAAACCTCTAGATACAACTGACAAAGCAAAGCTGAAAGCTACGTATGGTTCGCGGTGGGATTTTGCAGAAAAAGGCTTTACCACTAATGTGAATCAGCATCAATATGAAGCACTTCAACATAACAAAAATGTAAATGTTAGTTTAGTAGAAAAGGTTTCACTTGATGCAAAGCCACCAGCAAAAGCAGATACAGCGCCAAGTGACCAAACACCGTGGGGAATTGAAGCGATGTACAAGGACCCAGATATCTCTGCAACAAGCGGGGGTTCAAATATTCGTGTTGCTGTATTAGATACTGGTGCATACATTGAGCACCCGGATTTAACTAATAATGTTGAACAGTGTAAAGATTTTAGTCAGCATCGAGCGCCAATAATTGAAGGAGCCTGTGATGATAAAAATGGTCATGGGACACATGTATCTGGAACAATCTTGGCTGATGGCGGAAGCGGCTCAGGGGTTTATGGTGTAGCGCCAGATGCGAAGCTTTGGGCCTATAAAGTTCTGGGGAATAGTGGCTCTGGTTATGCAGATGATATTGCCGCAGCTATCCAACATGCGGCGGATGAAGGTCAAGCAAATGGCGTTCATGTCGTAATTTCCATGTCGCTAGGCTCGAGTTCGAAAAGTAGTTTGATAGCTGATGCAGTTACATATGCGATGAATAATGAAGCGCTTGTTGTCGCTGCGGCCGGAAATGACGGGCCTGACCCTGATACAATCGGCTATCCTGGTGGCTTACAAGATGCTGTCGGTGTCGCGGCACTTGAAGATGTGCAAGAAAACGGTACTTATCGTGTAGCAGATTTCTCTTCGCGTGGTAATCCTGATACAGATGGAGATTATATCATTGGAGAGAGAGATGTAGAAGTATCGGCTCCAGGTCGTGCGATTGAATCGACATGGAACGATGGCGGATATAACACGATTAGTGGTACATCAATGGCGACACCGCACGTGTCAGGTCTAGCGGCAAAGATTTGGGCAACGAACCCTTCATTATCAAACCAACAGCTTCGCGAAGAGCTTCAGAGCCGAGCGAAGGCAAATGATATTGAAGGTGGGTTGTACGCTGCACCTGGTGATGACATGGCATCCGGATTTGGCTTCCCAACTGTAAGCTCAACTGATAATTAAGATAATGATGGATCCTTGCATCATGCAGGGATCCATTTTCTCTTGTTTTCTATGACGTTCGCCCATACTTCGCACGCTTTACAAAGACAATTTCATCCTCAATCAGTCCACACGCTCCGCACTGGACACGAATATCAGGGCCATTATAGCGGATATGCATTGGAAGAAGAGTCTCATCCGTATATTCCTCAACAATTTCACCTGTTTGCGGGTCTTTCTTGACAGGCTTTGCTTCCTGTTCAATGATATTAAAACGAGAACGATTTGTTTTGCAGTTTGGATAGAGATAAGGTTCAGTCATTATAGATACCTCCTTTTTCTTAGGATGGTATATTATGTGTAGGTTATTCATACTTGAAGAAATCTAAATGAAAGGGTGTAAGAAGCTTTGAATGATATTCACCAAATGTCATCTGTGATTCCTATTTATTATCCGACCTCGTCTAGCTTAAAATCATATAACTTTTACATATTCGCAGATGAAGGGAATGTAACCCTGATTGATGCTGGGGTTGATTCGGAAGGGTGCTTTAATTATTTGAAAAATGTTTTGAATGAAAATGGGTACAGTCTGAATGACCTTTCCCAAATCATTGTTACCCACAACCACGAAGACCATGTTGGCCTAGTGAATCGTATTGTTTCAAATCAAGATATTCCTGTGTATGTACCAGCTAAATCCATTCATCGTCTTAAACGCGATCCTGATTTTTTTGAGATGAGAATCGAGTTCTTTCAATCGCTCTATGAAGAAATGGGATGTGGGCAGGCTGGAATGCAGCAGGTTGAAAAGTTAAAGCAAACAGCCCGCATTAAGGAAAAGAATAAGATTCAGACGGATCTTTTACCGCTTAAAGAATCAGATAATATCGGACCATTTGAGGTTATTGAAACACCGGGCCATTCTCCAGACCATGTTGTTTATCTAGACCGAGAAAGAAAGCAGCTGTTTTGTGGTGATTTTATTATCAACCATATTTCAAGTAATGCGTTGGTGGAACCAGACCGAGAAGGAAGAAGACTTAAAACCGTTGTTCAGCAGAAGGAATCTTTGCTGAAATGTAGAGACTTAGATGTCAACATTGCTTTCTCAGGGCATGGAGAGCGGATTAACAATTATCATGAATGTATTCAAAAACGATTAACAGGGATTGAAAGAAAGGCAGAACGAATCCTTACATATGTGAATCAAGGTCTGCGAACAGCTGACGAAATTGCTCGTTCGCTATATAAGAATAAATATGAAAGTCTCTTTTCGCTCGTGATGTCTGAAGTGATTGGTCATTTAGATTATTTAGAAACGAATCAACGCGTTCAGAAAAAGATCGAAAATGGGGTTTGGCATTATGAAAGGTGTTAGCGTGTTGTAAGGGTGAAAATGAGAAAGCCATACCTCTTTCTTACCTAGAGGTATGGCTTTTGTCATTAGATTGTCCAATAAGAAATCGTATCAAGCACCCCAAGCAGCAGTAATAGAACGCCAGCACTCTTCTGAACAATTTGGCCAATATGACGGCTTTTCCGTAGGAATCTCCCATCTAGTCCAAGCCAAGAAATAAGCCACACTGCAATCAACAAAGGGAGCGACGTGCCGATTGCAAATACACTCGGTAAGGCCATTCCGTATGAAGTTGACAGAACGAGCGGCATCAGTGTAATGAAAAACAAGACAAACATCGTTGGACAAAAGGCAAGCGAGAAGCTAAAGCCCATTAGAAAGCTTCCGAGTTTCCCTTGCTTGATGAAACGCTCAGGAATGCTTCCAAGCTTCATCGTCCAGTGCATTTTAATCCAGCCAAGCATGAACAAGCCAATAATGATTAATAACGGTCCAATTACTTTTCGAAGGAGTGGAAACAGACCTGTTAGGCTTCGTTGAAACTCTTGGCCAAGCAGCCAAACGAGCAGGCCGAGCCCTGTGAAGACGACAACTTTTCCTAATATAAATGCCCATACGTCGAGCCATGATACTTTCTTTTGTAGGGATTGATTTCCGTAAATCGTCATTGCCCCAAGGTTTCCTGTTAACTGACAAGGAGCAAGTGCCCCTACTATTCCAAGAAATAAGGCCGAAAGTAATGGAAAGGATGTTGTCTGGTTCGCCATATTAAGAAAGGGTCCTGTAAATAGATTGCTAATCTGTGTGAAAACATCATACATTGATTATTTAAGTCACCCCTTTATTCTGGTTCGTTTTCAGAAACTCCACCTAGTTCAAAAGGTGTCGTGTAGCCGTTGTATTTAATAATAGAAACCATTCCTCCGCCTGCATGGACAAGGTCATGACAGTGGAATAACCAATGACCTGGATTGTCTGCCTTAAACAAAATTTCATATTGCTGGTGGGGCTTCACATTAATTAAATCTTTGACGAGCGGCTTATCGAGCTTCTCGCCATTTTTTGAAATGACTTGAAAGTGATGTCCGTGTAGGTGCATCGGATGGTCAAGCATGCTGTTGTTGTTTAACGTTACTTTAATGAGGTCGCCTTTTTCCACTTTTAACGGTGGTGTTTCAGGGAATGTTTCGCCGTTTACTGTGAATGCCATTCCATCGTCATTCATCATCCCCATGCCCATGCCGACACTTAAGTTCATTGTATATTCTATTGTTGGTTTTACATCATCCTTAAAAAGAGGTTTCATTTCGCCGGTTTGTGTGTAATCAATGACTTGTAATTGACTTGGTTCCTTGTGTGAGTTCGTTTCTTTCTCACCTTTGATAATCATCGGGATATCTATGTCTGCTGATATCTTCTCAGGAATAGGACTATAAATCGTCGATTCACCAACAACATCAGCCGTAAATTCAATGTCAATGCGTTCGCCAGGGGCAATTTCAAGTACATCTTGTGTAAGCTCGGAATCTTGGACAGGATTTCCATCATTTCCGACAAGCTTGTACTGCTGCTTCCCTAGATAAAAATAATGCTTTTGATAGCCGGCATTGATGAAGCGGAGTCGGACGTTTTCACCTTTGTTAAATTCAAGAGCAGAAATATGCGGTGCCGATTTTCCATTTATCGTAAAGGTACCGTACTGCTGTTGGGTATCCATCTCACCATAAATACCTGTATTGCTATGCATATTGCCGCCCATTGGTTTAGTTTCACCTATCGGCCATTCATCAACCAGTAATACGGCATCTTTATCATAAGTCTTGTCCTTAGGCTCTACAATAAGTGCCCCATATAGTCCCCTGTCAACTTGATAAGAGCTATGTTGGTGTGAGTGATACCAATATGTGCCTGGTTCTTTTGCTTGAAATTCATAGGTGAAAGTATCACCGGGCTGCACCGCATCTTGGGTGACTCCTGCGACACCATCCATTTGATTTGGCAGAATCATACCATGCCAATGGATTGTAACTGGTTCATCTAGTTTATTCTTTAAATGGACACGTACCCAGTCACCTTCCTGTACACGTATTTCTTCACCAGGAACGCTGCCATTATATGTCCACGCTTCAAAGGTTTGATCTTTGATTTGCCAATCTGTTTTTTGTGCAGTCAGTTCGAATTCTTTCACATTGCTTTCGTCGACTTGCTTAGTCGGGATTTCGAGTATGCTTGTCTCTTTCGCTTGACTTTCCTGTTCAATTGCCTGACATCCAGTAAGCGATAGCACTAATAAAGGTATTAATAGATAGCGCTTGTTCATCTATGGTCCTCCTTTTCTTATACCCCTTAATGGTAAATGATTTATTTGCAAAAGTTGTGCATGAGATGTGATAAAAAATTGTCTTCATTTGCAGGTATATTGCTTCGTTTAAATGAAAAGGAAGAGGGAATGAATTGTTAGGAGGAGGAGTGCTGATATGAAAAATGAGGGTTCGAAAATCATTCAAAAGCGTTATGATCGTGTTTCTCCTATATATGATCTCATGGATCGAATGATTAAGCATCAATGGCGGAGAGAGCTATTGAATAATATAGAAGGTAATGTATTGGAAGTCGGCATTGGAACTGGAGCAAATTTAGCCTATTATCCTGAAGATATCACATTAACTGGGATTGATTTTAGCTCAGGGATGCTAAAGAGAGCCAGGCAAAAAGCAGACACGATGAAGCTCCCGTTTCAAATCACTTTATTGGAAATGGATGCACAACAGATGAATTTTGCGGAAAATTCATTTGATTATGTTGTCGCAACATGTGTGTTTTGTTCAGTTCCTGACCCTATAGCAGGACTGAAAGAAATTAAAAGGGTCTGTAAGCCAAATGGAAAAGTATTATTATTAGAGCATATGAGAAGCGAAAATGAAGCAGTGGGAAAAGTTATGGATGTACTGAATCCACTTGCCGTTAAATTATGGGGGGCAAATATTAACCGAAAGACGTTACAAAACATTGAGCGTGGAGGATTAGAAATAGAGAGAAATGAAGAGTTGTATCGTTCTATTGTCCGAAGGCTTACTTTACATCCATGAGGGGACCGTTTACATATAGAAAGCAGGAGAGGTGATTGCTCTCCTGCTTTTGCTTTTATCCTTTAAATAAGCGAGCATTGATAGCGACGACAACTGTACTGATTGACATAAGCAGGGCACCAACAGCAGGATTTATGACGACGCCAATTGGATAGAGAACACCTGCAGCCAATGGGATCATGATAATATTGTAGCCTGCTGCGTACCAGAGGTTTTGGATCATTTTTTTGTAGGTAGTACGAGATAGGTCAATAATGGAAGTCACATCTTCTGGGTTGCTTTTTACAAGAACGATATCGGCTGTTTCCATTGCAACGTCAGTTCCTGCCCCGATTGCGATACCAAGGTCTGCGTTTGCTAAGGCAGGTGCATCATTGACGCCGTCACCTGTCATTGCAACTTTAAGCCCTTTACCTTTAATTTCTTTTACTTTGTCTGCTTTCTCATCTGGTAGAACTTCAGCATATATTTCATCTAAGCCGAGCTGTCTTGCTACCCAATCTGCTACCCGTTTGTTATCACCTGTAAGCATCATCGCTTGGATATTCATTTCTTTTAAGCGTGAGATGGCATTTTTCGCGCTTTCACGAATTTGGTCAGCGAGGCCAATCATACCGGCCAGTTCATCATCAATGAGAACGAAGACGACGGTTTTACCTTGCTCCGACATTTCGGAGAATTTGTCTTCGTCATATTGGAAGTTGTTATCGTTAATATAGCCTGGACTGACAATTTTGACGTCTCTTCCATTTACTGAGCCTTGAAGTCCTTTTCCTGTCATTGATTCAAAGTCACTTACTTCTGAAAGCTTAATTTGTTCTTTCTGTGCACCCTTTACAATTCCTCGTGCAATCGGATGCTCTGATTGATTTTCGATCGAAGCGGCAAGCTGGAGCACGTCGTTCTGCTCATATCCACTTGTTGTAATGATATCTGTTATTCCGAATTGTCCTTCTGTTAAGGTGCCTGTCTTATCAAAGATGACAGATTCTAAGTGACGAGCCCCTTCAAAGCTTGCTCTGTTGCGGATAAGCAGTCCTTTCTTCGCAGCAATCGCAGTTGATTTTGCTACGACAAGAGGAGCCGCTAAGCCTAAGGCATGAGGACATGCAATAACCATTACTGTTACGGTTCTCTCAAGTGCTGTTTGAAAGTCAGCGCCGATTGCAAGCCAAACGATGAATGTAATTATTCCAGCACCTAATGCGATGTAAAATAACCATTTCGCTGCACGGTTAGAAAGGTCTTGGGTCTTTGATTTTGACTCTTGTGCTTCTTGCACCATATTAACAACTTGGGAGAGATAGCTTTCTTGCCCTGTTTTTTCGACCTCAATTGTAAGAGAACCTTCACCATTTATTGAGCCGCCGATCACTTTATCTTCTGTTCCTTTTTCAACGGGTACAGATTCTCCTGTCAGCATAGATTCATCAATAGCTGATTTTCCTTTTAAAATGACGCCATCGACAGGTACCTTTTCCCCTGGCTTTACGAGTACTTTGTTGCCTTCATTCAGTTCGTCAACACTAACGTCTGTTGTATTCCCGTTTTCATCAACTTTATGCGCTTCCTTTGGCATCATTTTGACAAGCTCTTCTAATGCATTTGAAGCACTCATAACAGATTTCATTTCAATCCAGTGTCCAAGGAGCATCACATCAATTAATGTAGCAAGCTCCCAAAAGAATGAACGACCAGTTAGTACGAAGACTGTTAGCGTACTGTAGATGTATGCAACAAGTATGGCAAGGGAGATGAGCGTCATCATCCCTGGATTTTTGTCCTTCAATTCCCCTGCTGCATGAGTCAAGAAAGGTTTTCCACCATATAAAAAGATAATCGTTGCTAGTCCAAATAAAACGTATTTACTGCCTGGAAACTGAAGTGAATAGCCGAAAATCTCTTGAATCATCGGCGACAGAATAAGAATTGGAAGTGTCAGCAGAACAGAAATATAGAACCGCTTTTTGAAATCCTCAAGCATTGCTCCGTGGTCATGATGGTCATGGTGTCCATGTTCGTGCTCTTCGTGTTCTTCGTGTGAGTGGTGATGATGTTCCATTCTTCGCCTCCTTTATACCGCCTTAAGGCAAGCTGCCTCTGTTTACTAGGGTATTTTAGTATTGGTTGGACAATACCCTCTACCCGTTTAGCTAAACATAGTTAAAGCGAGGGATAGGTGACTCACAAACTAGTAGCAGAGAAGAACTATCCTGCTTTTATTTCCTTGTACTAATCAAAATGTTTCATAAAATTTACAAAATGAGAGAGAAAAATGATATATTAATAATACTTTCATTTTTTTGTTTTATTATATAAGGGAGATGATTTCGATTTTTAAGGATAGTATTCGGAAAAAATTGCTTCTTTCTTTTGCTATTATTCTGCTTATACCGAGCTTATTAATAGGTTATATAGCTTATGAAAGCGCAAAAGCTAAGATTACAGCGAATTATTTGCAAAGCACCTCAGAGAGTATTGGCTTTGTGAATCATACACTGGACCAAATAATGCTTCCGAAGAAAGAAGATATAAATTATTTTGCATCAACGATTTCATTAGACCAGCCAATTTCAGAAATTTTCAAAAAGTTTGAGCAATATCATAAATTAAGAGAAAACGTAAATTTTGTTTATATTGGGACACCCGAGGGGAATATGTATATTTCGCCGAATGCTGATTTAGGTGATGATTATGATCCGCGTGACAGGGTTTGGTACCAAGAAGCAATGGAAGCAAACGATACGATTTTCACAGAGCCGTATGTTGATGCGGCGACTGGTGAGATTGTTGTAACCATTGCCAAGCCATTGCAAAATAAGGCTGGTATTATGGCGATTGACTTTAACCTTGGTGAAATCTCAAATGTCATTAATGATATCCAAATCGGTAAAGAAGGGTATGCGTTTATACTGAGTCAGGAAGAGAAGCTAATTTCTCATCCTGAAAAAGAAATTGGAAATGAAGTAGAAGGAGAATGGGTAAGCAGCCTATTTGCGGATGCTTCTGGTGCATTTAGTTATCATGAAGGCGGACATCAGAAGGAAATGGTATTCCGAACAAATGAGACAACAGGCTGGAAGATTGCCGGTACGCTGAATACAAGTGAAATTTTAAATGAGGCTCGTCCGATTCTCGTTAAGACCCTTCTAGTTGTTATTGCATCCATTATCGTTGGAACAGTGCTTGCACTTGCGATCATTCGCTCGATTACAAATCCGCTTCAAAGTATGAAGGAAGTAGCGGAAAAGGTTACACATGGTGACTTAAGAGAAACTATTCAAATCCGCAGTAAGGATGAACTAGGGAAGCTAAGTGAAGCATTCAATACGATGATTGAATCGCTGCGCTTGATTTTAGCTAATATTAACGGACAAGCTGATTCACTTGCGGCCACTTCGGAAGAATTTACTGCTAATACTGAGCAAACGAGTCATGCGACAAATCAAATTGCAACGAATATTCAAGATGTGACAAAGGGAATTGAGAATCAATCAAATAATATTTTCTCGATTACAAATGTTATTGCCCAGATGGCTTCAGAGATTGAGCAGATTGCGCACAGCTCGAAGCAGGTGACAGAGACAGCAACGGAAGCGACTTCGGCGGCGGATGAAGGTACAAATTCCGTCCAATCCTCTCAACAGCAAATGAATTCTATTTCTGAGAAAATGGAAGCGATGAAACAGTCCGTTCAGCTATTGGGCACACGATCATCGGAAATTGAAAATATTATCGGTGTCATTACCCATATTTCAGAAGAAACGAACCTTCTTGCGTTGAATGCCGCTATTGAAGCTGCGCGTGCCGGAGATGCTGGGAAAGGATTTGCAGTCGTAGCGCAAGAAATTCGCAAGCTGGCAAACCAATCATCAGATTCAGCTGACCAAATCAAAAATCTTATTCAAACGATTCAAGTGGAAGTTGATCAAGCGATTGCCCATACAAAGGAAGGAACAGAAGAAACTGCGAAAGGCTTAGAAATTGTTTCAAAGACGAGTCACTCATTTGAAAACATTAAATCACTATTTGATTCAGTTGCCCTACAAATCAGGCAAGTGTCAGAAGCTTCACAGCACCTTTCAAGCGGATCGATGCAAATCACATCAGCAATTGAGGAAATTCGTGATGTTTCAGAACAAAATTCAGCTAACATTCAAACCGTTTCTGCTTCAACAGAAGAACAGTTAGCTTCAATGGAAGAGATTGCTGCAAGTGCAGATAATTTATCGAAAATGGCCGAAGAATTGCAACAGGCTGTTTACCAGTTTAAGTTTGATAAAGAGTGATTGTTTGTTTTAGGAAAATAACAATTTTATGTCAAACGTTACATTTACCCCTTGGCTAAAGCCAGGGGGTTTTTCGTTTGTTATAATTATGAAACTAAGGTGGATATAGTAATAATCATGTTCGTTTTCGGTGAATGAGTAGAGGTAGAGACGTGAAGGTTAGAGATAGGAAAGGAAGCGTGTGAGGATACCATGAAGGTTTTATCATTATTATTAGCATTCCAATTAGCGGTCGGAAATACAGGTGACACACCAGCACCAACTCATACAAATACATATGAATTGCCACAGATGGAGCATTGGGGACTTAAGGTAAGTAAGATTAAGGAAGCTCACGAGCGAGGCTACAGTGGAAAAGGAGTGAAGATTGCGGTAGTCGATACAGGAATTGACCGCTCGCACCCTGACATTGATCTCTCGGGCGGTGCTTCTTTCGTTGATTATACGGCTGATTATCAAGATGACCAAGGGCACGGTACATATGTGGCTGGATTAATTGCGGCGAATCATAATGATATTGGTGTATTAGGTATTGCACCTGATGCAGAAATTTACGGACTGAAGGCAAATGACAGCCAGCGAAAAGGTCCGATTGCAAACTTTGTCAACGCCGTGAATTGGGCGATTGAACATAATATGGATATTATTCATTTTAGCTGGAGCACAGATGAATACAGCTCTGAGTTAGAGGCAGCGCTGAAACGAGCGTACAAACATAATATCTTAATTGTCGGTTCAGCAGGCAACACACAAAGCGGCGTGCGTTATCCCGCAAAATTCCCGTATGTCATAGCAGTCTCAGCAATCGCCCCAAACCTGCAAAAAGCAGGCTTCTCAAACTTCGGGCCAGAAATTGAGTTCACAGCTCCAGGCACAGGCATGTACAGCTTAAATACGAATCAATCCTATGCAAGAACGAGTGGCACGTCATTAGCTGCGCCGCATGTGACAGGCATTTTAGCCTTAATGAAAGAAGCGTATCCTGAGAAGACGAATATGGAACTGCGGGCAATGCTTCAGGCGCATGCAAAGGATATTGGTGAAGAAGGCAGAGACGACCTGTACGGTTACGGTATTGTGCAAGCGCCGTTAGCCATCCTGCCAAAGAAAGCACCACTGCAAAGAAGCAAGCCTGTCAGACAAATTGAAGTGTTTGATTGGAATATGAAGCAGCACTATGGTAAAAAACTAACCGTCGTGGCGCAGAACAAAGATGAATATACCGTTCTTCCACCTGGCTATACAAAACCGATAAAAATGAAACCGAATAACATTACATTTACAAGCGTTCAAGTGGTTGAGCTTTCAAAAAAACAGACAATCTACGACAAACCAAACGGACGAGCAATCGCCGCAATAGGTCCGCAAAAGCTTTCTGCCTTTCAAAAAAAAGGTGACTGGTATGAGGTTGAAACATGGATCGGAAAGAAATGGATAAAGTTATCATAGACAGCCTAATCGGTTGTCTTTTTTTGTGGAAAAAGGGCGGAGCTACACACGAATGGTAGCTAAACATCTATATTGAAGCAAGCTTAGTTGTGCTTAAAGAGGTTGCAGGATTTTTGCTTGCTATATCGAAAAGAGTAAATACCCCTTTTATTTCCACACTACGCTTCACTTCATTTCCTCACGAGAAGCGATGATTTTTCCGAATTTGTTGTATAATAAGAGAAAGGAGAAGTTGTTTATTGACAACTGTATATCAAGATCATGACCGTTGGTTTAAGGAACTGTTAGGCACGTTTTTTGAAGAGTTCTTCGCTGCGTTCTTTCCGCATGTGTCAGAGGCCGTTGACTTTGAAGCGACCACATTTCTGTCGGAGGAATTGTTTACGGACATTTTAGAAGGAGAAAAGCGCCGTGTAGACTTACTGGCAAAGGTGCGCCTGCGTCAGGATGAGGCAATTGTGATTATTCATGTTGAGCCGCAAAGCTATAAGCAGGAGGCCTTTAATGAGCGGATGTTTGTGTATTTCAGCCGTTTGTACGAAAAGCACCGCAAGCCGATTCTGCCTGTTGCTGTGTTCAGCTATGATGAGAATTACGAAGAGCGGGATACGTTTGAGGTCATCTTTCCGTTTAAAGAGGTGCTGCGCTTTGCTTTTGACAAGCTCGAGCTGCGAAAGCTTAATTGGCGTGACTACTTGAAAGCCCCCAACCCAGCCGCTGCGGCATTGCTTAGTAAAATGAACTACAGTAAGGCTGAACGCGTTCAAGTGAAGAAAGAATTCCTGCGCATGCTTGTTAAAATGGAGCTGGATGACGCAAGAATGACCCTTATTACAGGCTTTTTCGAGCGATATTTGAAGCTCAATCCGCAAGAAGAAACCGAGCTTCAAACCGAAATCACCACCTTACCCGAAGAAGAGGAGGAAGCTGTTATGAAGATAGAAACATCTTGGCATAAGAAAGGAAGAGAGGAAGGGATACAGGAAGGCAGACAGGAAGGAAGACAAGAAGGAAGACAAGAAGGATTGCGAGAAGGTTTGCAGGAAGGAAAGCAAGAAGGGCTGCGAGAAGGAATACAGGCAGTAGCGCGGAAGATGTTGCAAGAAGGTTTCGTTGTTGAGCAGATTATGAAGATAACAGATCTGTCAGAGGAAGAGATTGAAAAGCTTAAGGAGGAATAGCGTCTAGAGGGAGGAAGCTGTTATGAAGATAGAAACATCTTGGCATAAGAAAGGGAGAGAGGAAGGCAGACAGGAAGGAATACAGGAAGGAAGGCAAGAAGGATTGCGAGAAGTAAAGAAAGAAGTAGCGCGGAAGATGTTGCAAGAAGGATTTGCTGTTGAGCAGATTATGAAGATAACAGACCTGTCAGAAGAGGAAGTTGCGAAGCTTAAGGGGGAGTAACGTTTTAAGCTAGTATAAGATGTGGATGATAGGGGGGACGCTTGGGCGATAAGACGCTCAAGCGTTTTTATTTTGCTTTGTTGGGGACAAGGTTCTTCGAATGAGTTCGAAGGATTAAAAAAAGAAATCTAACTATTTTTCGACAATATTTTGACCTCAGCAAAAAATGGTATCGAAAAATGTCATAATCTGATTGGATTTTGTGCTGTTCAATAGTACATTATTAGTAGCACTGAAGGGGAGTTTTGTTATGAATATTTTGATTACTGGCGCAACAGGCTTTGTAGGGACGCGCTTAACGAAAGAATTACTAGAAAAAGGGCACAGCGTGTATGCGTTAGTCCGCACGGAACGTAAAGAGAAAGCGCTTTATTCAAAAATACCTGAGCATCTGCAAGACAGCCTTCACACACTTCGAGGTGATATTTCAACATCGATGCTAGGTATTCCAGCACAACAACTACAACAATTAACGTGGAAAATCGATACGGTTTACCACGCGGCAGCATATTTGTCTTTTGATGAAAGTGAACGAGAGAAGACGTTTCAAATAAATGTAGGCGGCACAAAAAATGTGCTAGAGTTTGCAAGTCAGATTAACGTGAAGAACTTCTTCCATGTGAGTACAGCTTATACGCTCGGAAAACAACTATATGGCAAAGAAGAGTTGCATTCAGTAGAAAATGAGTTTGTGAACACGTATGAAGAAAGTAAATGCCACGCAGAGCATTTGCTGTTTGAATATAGCGATCGATTTAACATTAGTATCTTCAGACCAGCGATTATTATTGGAGATTCGAAAACAGGTGAAGCGGAGTCGAACTTTGCTTTATATGGCGTCTTGCGGAGCTTCTCCTTATTGAAAAAGCGGATGAAGCGAAACAAAGAACTATTCCAGAAGAAGATTAAATTCATGTGCAACCAGCATACACATTCAAACTTTGTACCAGTTGATTATGTAACGAAAGTGTTAGCCGCAGGTGTGATGCATGCTGAACACGGAAAAATCTATCACATTACGAATTCGAACCCGCCTTCACATAAGCTTGTCTTCGAATTAACGAAGGAAGCATTAAATTTGCAAAATGTCGAGATCGTGCCTGTCAATTATCAAGGTGTATTAAGCAAGATGGACAAGTTCTTAAACCAAGCAGCACAAGTCTTCCACCCTTATATGGAGAAGTCCGTAAAGTTCGAAGACACAAATACAAAAGCATTGCTACATGAAGCGAGTGAGCAGCCTCTAGAGATGGATACGGCCATGCTGCGCAATATTATCTTCGCCTTCAACAAGCCAATAAATGCATAAGGAGTCATGCGATGAGCGTTTATTATGAAATACATCAAAGTCACCCCAGCCATGAATGGATTTGTTTCTTTCACGGGTTAGGGGGAAGTCATCGAATGTTCTCGAAGCAAATTGAATCGTTTCGTGATCAGTATAATTTGCTGCTGTTTGACTTGCCTGGTCATGGTGCTTCTGAAGGGCAGGCGGAGTATTCACCTGTTACGTTGGCGTCAACGGTTTTGACGTTAATGAACAAGCTGAATATTAAGAAGGCGCATTTATTAGGTGTGTCACTAGGGACGATGGTTATTCAAGAAATCTGCTATGCGGCACCAGAGCGTGTGCTTTCAGTTATCAATGGAGGTACCGCTGTTTCATTAAGGCGATGGGGTAAAATACTGAGTAAGCTTGTATTTGCACCTTTCTCCAAAGTGGTCATTCCCTATCTATGGAACTATAAAACACTTGCGTATCTGCTAATGCCGAAAAACAACCATAAGCGAAGCCGTCATTTCTTCATTCAAGAAGCAAAAAAGATGAACAAAGAGGATTACTTCAAATGGTGTGACTTTCTTTTGCAGTTTGTTGTCCGTTATAAGAAAATGTACAAAGAATTTCAATTCCATATTCCACAGCTTCATATTATGGGCTCTGAAGACCATATGTTTCTAAAAGGTGTGCGGCGATACTTTCATGAAAAAGACATACGCATTATTGAAAAGTGCGGGCATGTCTGCAATATCGAGAAGCATAAAGAATTCAACCGCCATGTGCTGGAATTTCTGAAAGAGCAGCACGAGAAGAAGAGTAAACTTCTAACAAAAGTAAATTAAATGTGATGAGAGAAGGGAGATGCCTTCTCTTTTTTATTATCAACAGAAAATCCTAGAGCCAGTCCTACGTGGAGCTGGCTCTCATTCGAATTATTCGTTTCGAAAATGTTCATTCATCGCCCTAGCGGTGAAAACAGCAAATTGAGCTCTTGTGACAGCTGCGTCTGGCTTGAACGTACCGTCTGGGAAGCCAGTCGTGATACCATTTGCTGCAAGCTTTGCAACAGCAGCGTTCGATGGTGACACATCAGAGAAAGAATAGCCCTTACCTTCCTCCAGCTGAAACCCATCAGCAAGAATCTCAGCCATTACTTTACGTGTGAGCGGTTCATCCGGATTGTTCGTTAAACTTTCTTGTATTACGATTTCCTTTGCTTTGTCGCTATGATTCAATACGCGTGTCAGCATAATAATTGCTTGAGCATTTGTGATTTCCAGGTTTGGCTTGAAAGAACCATCAGGATAACCGGCGATAATCTCACGGTTAGCTAAATAATCGATTTCATCATAGGCCCAGAAATCAGCTGTGATGTCCTTGAATGACTGCTGCTGTTCAATGCTGAATGTTTTCGTAACCATCCCATTTTGCTCTGGAACATTTAAGAAAAGCTTGATGGAATAGCTGCCAGGCTTCAAGTCTTTAAGAAGAAATTCACGGTTGATTTCTTCAGCCTGCTTTAACGTGATCGTTTCGATAGCCTGTGTGGTCATAACTTCGTTTGAATACTGAGAGATGACCTCTCCTTCTGAATTGGAAAGGATATAGTCAACTTTTAAGCCGTTATGAAATGTGAAATCAAGCTCATATGGTGTTTGGTTTTTCGCTGTGTAGCTTACCTTTACTGTGCCGTCTTCGTTTATTGTGATGTCCGCATTTCCTCCTAATTCACCAGCAACAATACCACTCTCCCTTTTCTCTTCTGAATAGTTGCTTTCTCCTTCTGATGCCACGGCAATGTCACCTCCACTGTACAGAAAAAGCCCTGCCGCAAGCGAGCCCCATATTAAATACTTCCTCTTCATTCTGCGCCCCTCCTATTCTTTAACTATAAAAGATAGACGCTGTTTCGAGATAGAAGGTTTCGCAAATTTTTCCTCTAACTGACTTCTTCTGTGGAAAGGGGTGCTTCGTTTAAACCTAATTGACTGACGACAGTATGCTTGATTTGCTCGATTAATGCAGGGGAATAGAGCCCAATCACACTTTCATAGCGAGAGAAGCGGAAGTTATAGACAGAAACATTTTTCACCGTAAAATTACTAGGATCAAGCTCGATTAAGAAATAGCGACAATACAAGGGTTCGAGTGTATTCAAATAAGTGATCACAAGAGTGTGCTGATTGCTCTTCAGCTTGATGTCATTTATGTATAAGAGTGGCTGCATCGTTTTCTCCTTAAGGTGGACTTTCTTTAGTTGTGTGGAGAATGTGGTTTGTTTATGCAGAAGCGGGTGGGGATGAAAGAGGTTTAATCGCTCTTGTGAAAAGGTACATTACCGATAAGATAACTACTCTTAACAAAGGAGCGATTAAATCTTGGATAAACCATTATATACAGCGAAAGCAACCGCAGTTGGAGGACGTAATGGGTCGGTGAAATCAGATGACGGTGTGGTTGATTACAACTTATCGATGCCGAAATCACTTGGCGGAGATGGCGACCCGAAAGCGACAAATCCTGAGCAGTTATTTGCGGCAGGCTACTCCGCATGCTTTGGCAGTGCACTTGAAATGGCAGCGAAGGAAGAAAAGAAAGACATTGATGCGCGTGTAACCGCAAACGTTAGCATTGGAAAAGATGAGGAAAGCTTCGGGATCAGCGTTGTGATGCATGTAGAAGTAAGTGGTGTGAAGATTGATGAAGCGAAGGAGCTTGTCGCACGCGCTCATGAAGTATGTCCATACTCCAAGGCAACACGCGGTAACATTGATGTGGAATTGAATACAGAATTGATGTAGCTGAAGAAGGCTGGTCCAAGTGAGGGCCAGCCTTTTCTATTGCTTTGAAGGCGAATAAACAAGCAATCTCTTTTCCTTTATATATATTGGTAGTAAAGGAGTGGATGATGTATGTTTATTCTGTTTGTTGACGTGAATAACAGGCGAATCAACGTTCCGCATATAGAAGAAGCGATTGAAAGATTAATAAAAGATGGAGATTTGGTAGTTGAAGGAAAACGATACAAGTATGAGAATCTTGTTATTCAGAACGACCTCTTAGTGATTACCTTGAGATAATTCATTTTTTTAGCTCCCTTATTTAGGCCCCCTTTTGAGCCATTCCTCCACTTTCGTTTTTATTTCATTTTTTAATTTCGAAGCATTTCCTGTCTCACTTAGTGCCTGCCGGGCATATTTCTTAGGAAACATTTCATTAATTGATTCCTTATAATAATCGCCATTCATCGGCTCTATATAGTCTATTACTTGATAGCTGTTTCCGTCCTTTTGTAGCTTAATGAGAAGCGGCATAGAGTGACCTGATTGAGCTTCTGCTTTTGTCTCTCGGTTAAATCCTTGATAGAGGGAGTAGAGGTAGACCGAAATAGTTCCGTTCTCTTCGCTTGCTCCATAGACCTTATGCGCCTCAAATTGCACGTCAGTAGAAGTGTATACGGATTGATTATATTCAAGAATATAAGAGCTGATCGTCTTGTCCATTTCGTTTGTAAACCTGTTTTCTGCCTGACACCCTGAAAGTATGACTACTGTAATCATTGCGAAGAAATAAAGCTTGTTCATAAAGTTCCTCCAAAATTTGTATTGAACATAGTATAGCATGAAAAAATCCGACCCTCCTATAAAAAGAAGAGTCGGATTTTCTTACTTACTTATTTATTTTCATAGCTTTCTTTCATTGTATAAACTTTTTGTCCTTTTGGCTCTGTCTTAAAGCGAGGGAAGCCGATTAGAATCGCAATAGCCCCGGAAATGGCAATTAGGATTGGGTAGAATGTGTATGGCAGGATGCTGACAGGTGAGAGTGATGCAAAGCTTGCTGCTGTCAGCATCTGTGCGCCATATGGAATTAAGCCTTGGACACTGCAAGAGAAGATATCAAGCACACTTGCAGATTTGCGGTTGTCAATTCCGTATTCGTCCGCAATGTTTTTCGCCAATGGTCCGGCTGTAATGATTGAAATGGTATTGTTTGCTGTTGAAAGGTTTGTTAAGCCGACAAGGCCTGCGATGCCGAACTCTGCACCTTTCTTTGTCTTAATATTGCGTGTCAGGCTGTTTAAGATAAATTGAATGCCGCCGTTATGTGTAATCAGCGCTACCATTCCGGCAATTGTCATCGACAATAGAATCAATTCCGACATGCCCGCAATACCTTCAGTAATCTTCGCAAAGAAGCTTGCAATTGTATAGCTTCCGTCAATCAGCCCGATGACTCCTGAAAGAAGTACACCTCCAGCTAAAATCGCCAGCACGTTAAAACCAAGCAACGCCGCAACGAGAACACTCAAGTATGGAAGCATCTTCACCCAGTTGTAGTCACCAGCTGTTACTTCTGATGTGTTCCCAAGTGTAATGGCAATTAAGACGATAACGGTAATCAGTGCTGCTGGTAAGACGATGAAGAAGTTTGTCTTGAACTTGTCCCGCATTTCCGTCTTCTGCGTCCGAACCGCCGCAATTGTTGTATCCGAAATAATTGATAGGTTATCACCGAACATCGCTCCACCGACAATCGCACCCATTACAAGCGCCATTGACAGGTCAGTTTGCTGGCTGATGCCGACACCGATTGGGCCCAGCGCCGCAATCGTTCCCATAGACGTTCCCATTGAAAGAGAAATGAAGCCTCCAATAATGAACAACCCTGCAATAAGCAGATTTTGCGGAAGAACAGTCAACGCAAGGTTTACCGTTGATTCCACCGCGCCCATTCCTTTCGCTGTTGCGGAAAATGCTCCGGCAAGCACGAAGATGAACACCATAATCATAATATCCGGGTTACCGGCACCTTTAGCGAATCGTTCTACCTTTGTCATTAAGGAATCTTGTCTATTCATCGCAAGTGCCACACCAGCCGCAATGATTACTGCAACTAAGATTGGCATCTTGTAGAAATCTCCTGTAATAATGCCTGAGCCGATAAATAAGCCCAAGAAGACTACGAGTGGCAACAATGCAAGCGCATTGCCTTTTGTTTGAGTCATAACTACATCTCTCCAATTTTAATAGAATAGTATTTTGTGCGGTGACGATATAGAAAAAATGAAGCGTTCCTCTTACCTAAGAGTGAAAAAAAGAGTTGAATATGCTGAGCACCAACTTTAATTAAAGAGGTGTGAGCGAAACTAAGCTCATTCATGGACCATGCTTTCTTCCGTAAAAGCTGAAAGCGTGGGTGAAACATCGCATTTAGCGTGAAGCTCCGCCCTTTTTCCACCAAGAAAAAGACCTCTTCCTATGCAAGAAGAGGTCTTATATGTCCATATATAAGAAACACTCTTCTCATCTTCCAGGCATTGCACCTGCTGGATTTGGCACAGCACTCGTCACACGAGTCCGCTGCCGAGACATCATCGGGCCAGTCCCTCAGTCTCTCTTGATAAGAAGATTTATTAAAATAATTTTTCTCTATGAGTCTGTTATACACTTTAAGATGTGCAAGGTGTTTTGTCAATGGAAATTTTATCTGTTTGGTTGGAATTTTTAAAAAGATGAAAATGACAGCGTTAACAAGTGGATGTTTTAAATAAAACGTTTTGTTGGTATGATGAAAAAAGGAAATGATTAGGGGGAGATGAACACATGCCAAAACATAACAAACTGGTCAGAGACAAAATTCTAGAAATAATCGAAGCCGCAGGAAAAGAAGCCAAATGGTCTATTCTCTCAGACGAAGAATACATCATAGAATTAAAAATGAAACTGCATGAAGAAGTAGCTGAATTTGAACAGGAAGAAGACACAGAAAAAGCAGTCGAAGAACTAGCCGACATCCTAGAAGTCGTCTTTGCTCTAAGCAATGCCTATGGTGCCGATGATAAAAGGTTGTTAGATATGATGAAAATCAAAGCCGCTGCACGTGGCGGGTTTGAGAAGAAGGTGTTTTTGGAAGAGGTAGAGGATGAATAAAGCAAGATGTTTTATATAAAAAGTTTTTATTAGAGGTACTTTATGCTAAATAAGGTTTGTTCTAGAATATTAAAGTTGGAAATTTTAAAAAAAGATATGAATACTAAGTTGCATCAGTTAATTCTAATTTTAAAGTAACTGTTTAAATTAAAATATATTTGCTGTGAAAAAGCACACCTCATTTTAATATGTTGAGGTGTGCTTTTTATAGTAACAAAACATTTTTGTTATGAAAGATGACGAATAATGTCGAAAGTATTTAAAAAAATACAATAGATGGTAAAATGTAGTTTAAAATACTCACTTTAATGTAACGAGTTAGTAAAAAGGTATCTGGGGTGGGGCATATAGTTACTCTGAAAGAAGTATTACATAGGGCTGAAGAGTGTATTCTGCAAGAAATATTGGGATCTCAAACAATAAGAATATTAACTACTTTGGATAGTAAATATCGTAGAAGTACGGAAATGAAATCTTTAATTTTTAAGTTGTATAAAGACGAAGAAATATTATTAAACAAAAACCTAAGAAATATAGTGATTGATTTATTAAAAGTTAATGAGGTGCAGCTGCTAGGAAACATTTTAGGCATAAAATTTGAGTGCTCCAATGATTTATATAAAAAGTTAAAAATAACAAATTTTAAAAGAGGATCATCTAACGAAGAAGTATTATTTAATTTTTTTAACATGTATCCACCTAAACAGCAGCAAGACAGTAATGAAAAAGAGGAGGAAAATAAAAATTTAATTGCTAATGGCCATTACAGTCTTTTTACTCACCAAAGGCTTGCGACATTAAAGGTCAAAAAGTTACTAAGTGAACGGCCGTATCGAGCTTTGTTACACATGCCTACTGGTGCTGGTAAAACCAGAACAGCTATGAATATAATTTGTGATTATCTAAGAAACAATGAAAAGTTTCTTATCGTTTGGTTAGCTGCGACGGAAGAATTATGTCAACAAGCTGCTGAAGAGTTTGAAAAAGCTTGGTCTTACTTAGGGGACAGAGAATTAAAGATACATAAATTTTGGGGCTCCAGAGAACTGAATATAGAAGATATTGATGAAGGTATAATAATTGCTGGTCTTCCTAAGATAGTTAGTGTAACAACAAGAAAAAACGGTGTTCAGTTTATTACTAAGCTTGCTAATAAATGTTCACTTATTGTTATAGATGAAGCACATCAAGCAATTGCAAGAACGTATAAACTAGTGTTGGATTTATTATTTTATGGAAGTAAAAGAGGGAAATTATTAGGGTTGAGTGCTACTCCTGGACGTACGTGGGATGATATCGAGGCTGATGAACAATTATCTAAGTTCTTTGCGAAAAGAAAAGTGAAGTTAGAGGTTGAGGGATATAAAAGCCCTGTAGACTATTTAGTTGAACAAGGTTATTTAGCAAAAGCTAACTTTGTTTCTTTAATTAACGAAAAATCTTCTATGTCAGAAAAAGATGCTGAACAAATACAACATTCTAAAGAAATAACATTAGAGGTTTTAAAAAAACTTGGAAAAAACGAAAAACGTAATCTTAAAATTGTACAAAAAACTGAAGAGTTAACTAAAGAACATAATAGGATAATTTTATTTGCTCCTTCTGTTGAATGTTCAAATATGTTGTCAAAAATATTAAGTGCTCGTGGTTATCATTCTTATTCTTTAACAGGAGAAACCTCTAATTCTATAAGAGTAAATATCATAAATGATTTCAAAAATGATGAACCTAAGCCAAAAATTCTTTGCAATTACGGAGTGTTAACAACAGGGTTTGATGCTCCTAAGACTAGCGCAGCAATTATTGGAAGGCCAACTTTATCGTTGGTTCTTTACAGTCAAATGGTCGGTCGTGCTATCAGAGGAATTAAAGCGGGTGGTAATGAAACAGCAACGATTGTAACAATAATTGATCCTGAGTTACCGGGTTTTGGAGATATTTCGGATTCATTTAATAATTGGGAGGATGTATGGGGATGACAACAACAGCAACTGATAATTCATATGTGCCAGCACATTTAGCAATTGAGGCAATGAGAGATAATGGTTATAAAAATACTGCTTATGCAGTAGCTGAATTGATTGACAACTCTATTCAAGCTCAAGCTAATGAAGTTCAACTTATTTGTATGGAGAAAGAAACTTTCTTGAGCAGAAAAACAAAAAAGTTATATCAAATTGGGGTTTTAGATAATGGAGAAGGCATGTCTCCGGAAGTATTACATATGGCTTTACAGTTTGGAAATGGTACAAGGTTAAAAAGAAATCAGCGTACTGGTATGGGACGTTTCGGGATGGGGCTACCAGCGTCTTCAATTTCTCAGTGTAAAAGAGTAGATGTGTGGAGCTGGCAGGATGGTATTGAAAATGCTTATCATACTTATTTAGATATCGAAGAAATAAAAGTAAATAAGAATCATGCTATGCCATTACCTACAAAAAAAAGTATTCCATCAATATGGATACAAACAGCTTCTAAGTTCGGAGATTCTGGTACTTTAGTGGTCTGGTCAGATTTAGATAGATTGATGTGGAGTAAAGGTAAGACTTTAGTAGACCACTCCGAATTTCTTATCGGGAGAATGTACAGGAAGTTTATCCAAAGTGGTGAAACAAAAATTAGGTTAACGGTAAGTGATTTTGATAATCCTACTACCCATGCATTAAATAAATTAGCAATGCCGAATGATCCATGCTATCTAATGGACAAAACTAGCTGTCCAGAGCCTTTTAATGAAACAGCAATGTTTGAGCCTTTTGGGGAGAAATTATCTTTTTCTGTTACGGAGGATGGAGAGGATTATGAAATTACTGTTCAACTTTCTGTGGCTAAATTAGAAGCTAGAGAAGGTCGAAATGCTGGTTCAAAAGCTCATGGTAAGCATGCTGCTAAAAATGTCGGGGTTTCTATTGTAAGAGCAGGGCGAGAGTTAGAATTAGATCAAACCTTAGTTTCTAACGATCCAAGGGATAGATGGTGGGGGATTGAAGTTGAATTCCCACCTGCATTAGATGAACTCATGGGGGTAACAAATAATAAACAAACAGCTAGAAATTTCTCTGATATTTTAGGAATGATTGAAGATATTATTGCACTTCAAGAAAAGGGGAAAGATATTGATGAAATACAACAAGAACTTGAAGAAGAAGGGGACCCAAGAGCTAGGTTAATAGAGGTTTGTGATGCAATTGTTAAACAATACAATAATATGAAAAAACTCATAGAAAATCAAAAGAAAGGAATTGATTCTAGAAAGAGACACAAGACGACAGAAGTAGAAGAGGCAGCTACATCATCTACAGATGAAAGGAAAAAATTAGGCCACGTTGGTGCGAGTGATGAAGGAGAGACAAAAGAGCTTGAAGAAAGAGTTCGCGAAATTCAAGAAGGATTTATGGATTGTGGGTATGAGGAAGAAGAAGCAAAAGAAAAAGCAACTGAAACGGTAACTAAAAATTTGAAATACTGCTTTACACATAAAGCGTTTGAAAGTGATGCTTTTTTTACTGTTCAACCAAGAGGGGGAGCTTTGGATATCACACTTAATACTCAGCACCCAGCATATGATAACTTATTAGAAGTATTAGATGAAGAAGTAGAAGAGCTGAATGAGGAAAAATTAAGTCAAAGATTAGTTAAAGCAAGTGCCGGACTTAAATTATTGTTGGCAGCTTGGGCTAGGTATGAAGATGAGATTCCAGAGAGTGAAAGAAAAGACTATATTCAAGATATAAGGAAAGATTGGGGAAGAATCGCGAGGAATTTTCTGAAAAATTACAAAAAAGGAATTTAAGAAATGATAACAAGTAACATCGTATATCAAGGAGATATAAAAAAAGAAATTGCTGGTTACTTAAAAAATGTTACTCATAGTATTTCAATCATTTCTGCATATACAAAGATATCAGCATTAGAGTACATAGATTCAAAGCTTGGCTCTAATGTTCAAAACAAAAAGTTAATGGTTAGATTTAATCTAAATGATATTTTAATGGGTAGTACTGACTTTGAGATTATAAGTTATTGTGCTTTAAATGGATGGGAACTATATTTTAACGAATTATTGCACGCAAAAATCTTTATATACGACGATGCTCTTTTTACTATTGGAAGTGCCAATTTAACCTCGAGAGGCTTGGGGCTTTGTAATAACGCTAATTTAGAGAGCATAGTTTCTGGAAAGTTAAGTAATGAGGACAGTAAAAAAATTAACCAAATGTTCTTATGCTCAACTCTAGTAAATGAGCATTTAGTAAAGGAAATGAGAAGACAATTAGAAAATATTGGTTACTCTTCAAATGAACCAAAAATAAAATGGAATTCCAATATAGCTTTTATGTTAGAGAATTCACCAATATATCTCTTTTCCACAGAAATGTTATATAGTTCCTCACCAGTAGATGTTTGTAGTCATGATTTATTACTTTTAGGACTTAAGCGTTCTCAATTAATACAGCAAGATCACGTTAGAAGTGTATTCCTTTCTACCAAAGTATTTAAATGGTTTAATTCAGTAATTGAAGAGCAAATTTATTTTGGGGAACTAACTGCAAAATTACATGATGCGTTAATTGATGATCCTCCACTCTATAGAAAAGATGTAAAACTATTACTATCTAATTTGCTTAATTGGTTAGCTGAATTAGAGGTTCAAAATTTCAAAGTTGACAGACCAAATTATTCACAGCGGATTAGAAGGGTTTAGAGTATAAAAGTCATTTAGCATCTAGAGTTATTCTAGATGCCTCCTTTTCGACTTTTACGATTACTGGATAAAGCCTTCCAACAGAAACAGAGCATTGATTATTTGAAAAAGAGGGATATCTATGGCATATGGTCAACATCAAAGTTTTTACTTACGTGACCGATGGTTAAGTAAAGCTTTTAGACATATAGAGAAAGATGAACGGTTTTTTTATGATGATGAAGCCTTTGAAAAAATTGGGCTTGGTAAAAATATGGTAAAGTCTTTGCGTTTTTGGGTGGTAGCTACAAATGTAGTTTCAGAGTCTTATAATGAACAACGAAAAAAAGTACATAGTATTACGAATTTTGGATACTTAGTAGAAAAGCATGATAAGTTTATTCAATTTAATGAAACAGCAGCTGTTCTGCATTATCATCTTGCAAAAGAAAAAGAGCCTGGGACCGTTTGGTATTGGTTTTTTAATATATTGAATGAAACGATGACCACGAAAGAAGAATTACATAACCTCTTTAAATACTGGGTGAATTTAAACGAAGAAAAAAAGGTTTCAGATAACTCTTTGAAACGTGATATTGATTGTTTGATAAAACTCTATACCTCTGGGAGTAGCTTGGATGATCCTGAAGAAGTAATTAGGAGTCCTCTTCAAAAGCTGGGTTTTATAAAAGAAAGAAAAGGTGTTATATATAAGCAAACTATTCGTAGTGAAGATATCGGGCTTTCTGCATTAATGTATGTATTGCTTGATTATCAAAGTAATAATGAAGTTGAGACAATAACTGTAGATGAAATTGCGTCTTCAGAAGGTTTATGGGGAAAAGTATTTTCAATGGACCGGAGCTCAATTATTGATGGGTTAAATCAGCTTGCAAAGCATCCTAAGTACCCGCTAGTATTTACGCGGACAAATAATTTGGATACAGTGCGTTTGCCTGAAATTAGTGCGCTTGGCTTTTTAGAAAGTGAATACATACGAAAGGTTGAAACGTTGATATGAGTTTTAAATCGAGTATAAATATTAAATTTGATTTAGGGAAAAGAGAATTTTTCGATCGTTATCTTCCTACTCCGGCACATGCAGAAGCACTGCAAGGTATATTGTCAGGGTTTAACAATAACGAAAGAAAAGCGCATATCATTTCAGGTCCATATGGTACAGGGAAATCTTTGTTGGGAACATTAATCTCAAGTATGACTTCTCAAACTATTGATGAGCAAGGGTTTGAGATACTGATTGATAAATTTAATAATGTTGATGATGCAATTTTTGATGAGCTGGTTAAAATAAGTGGAAGCAAACGAAATCACCTTCCAATTATCTTAAATGGAAATGAAGGAGATTTCCGAGAAGCTATATTATCTGCAATTATGAAAGCGATCTATCAACACGACTTAGACATTGTGATGCCTGGCGTTGCAAATAAAATATTAACTACGATTGAATTGTGGGAAGAACAATATCCTAAAACTTATAAACTTTTCTTAGCAAAGCTTAAAGAGCAAGGTAAAGATATCGCGGTATGGAGAGTTAATATTTTAAACCATGAAAGAAGTGAAATTGATTGGTTTAAGGATATTTTTCCTGAGCTAACTTCAGGTGCAGAGTTTGTAGCATCTCACTTAGAAAATAATTTTATTGAACAATTAGAATATGTTGTCAGTGAATTAAATCATTATAATATGGGGTTATTTATTGTTTATGATGAATTTGGTAGGTTTTTACAAAGTATTGAAGCAAATCAAGTTCATCAAACAATGCAAGATTTACAAGATATAGCAGAGTTAGCGGATCATACTACAACAAATAGCTTGCATATTATGCTTATTACACACCGAAATTTACGTCAATACTTTGCGAATTTTAATGAAGAGTTACAAAATGAGTTTCAAAGAATTGAAAAGCGATACCGTCTTTATTATATAGATAGTGATAATTCTACTTTTATAAGGTTGACTGAATCAATTCTTAAAAATTTAAAAATTAAAACACCTGAAGAAGTTAAAAACGAAATGAAGGTTTGGCTTCGAAAGTATCCTCTTTTTTCTGAGTTAAACCAGGTAGAAGTTGAAAAGCTTGTTATTAATGGAACATACCCTATTCATCCAGTTACATTGCATTTATTGCCTTATTTATCAAACATATTTGCTCAAAATGAACGTACGCTATTTACTTTTCTTGAAAGTAAGGGTTCTGGTGGATTAATGAATCATATTGAGAAAAGTGAAGGTTATTATTTACCGTATCAATTATTCACATACTTTTTTAACAGTATTGATGAATTTCTTAGCGATAATGATAACTCAGCAGAAATTTTAAAATTGTATCAAAGAGTTACAAACAGAGTTCCAAGCTTAAATGGAAAAAACAACGTGTCATTAAATCTACTTCGATTTATGACTTTATGGCAAGTTACTGGGATGCAATCAAGAATTAAGGTTACAGAAGAGTTTTTAAGTTTTGCATTGGAAAAAAGCATTGAAGAAATTCAAAGAAGCTTAAAGAATCTGATGGAGTATAAAGCTGTTAGGTTCAATCACACACTTGGATATTGGGAGCTCTTTGAGGGTAGCAGTGTCAATTTGGATGAGATAATACTTGAGCGTTTAAAGGATTATGAGCTTTCCACAGAGAACCGTCGAGTAATTTTAGAATCACTGTTAAATACAAAATACTTTTTGGCTAATCAATATAATGATGAGAAAAGTATAACAAGGTTTGCAGAAGTTAGAATAGTTTTTAGTCAAGAATTAAAAGAGGATACATTCAATCAAACAATTAGTAAAGATAAATTAAAAAGTGACGCTGTTATTTATTACGTGTTATGTGACTCTCATGATGAGGTTGCTACTCTACAAAATTTAATAAAGCATTACAGTGATGAACGTGTTTTCTTTAGTTTTACCAAAGCTCTGACATATGAGCAAATAAGTGAGCAAGTAAGAAATTATGAAATTCTAAGTTTTATGTTAGAAGATGAAGAGTTATTAAAGCAAGATAAACGAATTAAAGAAGAAATTCATTTGAAAATGGAAGATTTACGACATCAACTAAAGAAGTATTTGAGTGTTTATGAATCTTTCCACGGTGAATTAACTTGGATGCACAAAGGAAAACAAAAGAAGATAGAAAATCCTTTTGTTATGGAAAAAAAATTATCGGTATTAATGAATGAACTTTACCCATTAACTCCAGAGATTCGTAATGACTCTTTCAACCGTAGAACAATTAATAAGGTACAGCAAAAAGCTGGCTATAAAATAGTTGATTTTCTATTAAATAATTATAGGTTAGAAAACATCGGGATTACAGGAAACGGTCCTGAATATTTAATCTATGCTACTACTTTCAAAAACAATGGCGTGGATATAAATAATTTAGATTCTATCAAGTGTGTAGAGTTAGTAGAACTGCGAAAAAAATTATTGGGAATAATTGAAAATCAACCTTCAGGATCACTTGAAGACTTAGTGAGAGTGCTAGAAGATAAACCATTTGGTATAAGAAGACCGTTGGTTCCTATATTGCTTGTAGGATTAATTCGAGATAAGTGGGATCAGTTGCTTTTCTATAGAAATGATATGTATGTGACAGGGTTAAATGGCGAAACATTGTATCGACTTGTGGATGAAGCGACTGAATATCAATATCAATATTTTAAGTTTGATGAAAAATATATGTCTTTCTTTGAAAAGTTAGAAGAACAGTTCTCTTCTTATATTCATGAGTCAGTTATGGGAAGGCCAAAGGTTATACAACTAAGTAGTGCATTGTTAAGTTGGTTACGCAGCCTTCCGAGATTTACTCAAACAACCGAAAAGGCAAGAGAATCAGCTGTCGAATTTAAGAACATTGTTCGTTATACAGAGATTAATCCCCAAAAGGCAATGAGCGATTTGTTTGATTTATATCAATATGACTTTGGGGTGTTAATAGAAGAGAAGAATTATCTCGAAAACTATTTAGTTTATTTAAAAAATGAACTAGAAATAGAAATAATGCAAAATGCTCAGGTTGATAATTTTGTAGCATTTGTTAATTGGGCTGAAAATCAACCTTCTTTACAGCGTAAAAAGAGTCATTTGTTAACATCAATCCTCCAAGCTAATGAAGATACTTGGATTGATCTTACAGCTTATAATTTTGTAGGGGTCGGAATTGCTGAATGGTCAGACACAACTTTTGAGATGTTTAAGGAACAGTTATTAAGTGAATTTCAAGCAATTACAAAAGCAGATGATGAGGACGATAACTATATTAGACTTGCATTAGGGGATAAAGAAAAGTCTATTGCTAAAGTAGAATTATCTACAAAGTCGCAAACAATCTATAAAAATGTCCAGCGTATTATTAAAAATGCTGGAAGGACAGTTCCTAAAGATGAAGTTGAATATTTGATTTACTCTCTAATAGAGGAATTTGTAGAGTAGGAAGGTGTAAGTATTGGCTGAAGTTCAAGAAAGAAAACAAGTCCATATTGCTATGTTTAGTGGTGGAGCAGCAAGTGCCTATGTGGCGTATAAAATGGTTCAGACATATGGAAAGGAAAACTGCATTCTCTTTTTCACAAATACATTGTGGGAAGATGAGGATAACTATCGCTTTATGGACGAAGTTACTGAATATATTGGCGTTGAGATTACAGAGGTCATTGATGGGCGGACGCCAGAAGAAGTGTTTTATGACTATGGGTATCTTGGCAATTCTCGAGTAGCAAAGTGCTCAGAGGAATTAAAGGTATATCAAACCCTTGTGTTTCTTGAAGAATTAAGAGATAAGAAGAATTTAGAGCCCATTTTGTATTTCGGAATTGGTCCGCATGAAACACATCGTCGTGATAATTTAACAAACTTTTATGAGCATTATCCAATCGAACCAATCGAAACAAGGTTTCCATTGATTGACCAATTTAGAACGGATGTTGATTTAAAGGCGATTATTGAAAATGAATGGAAAATCAAACTACCACGTATGTATGACCTAGGCTTTTCACATGCAAACTGTGGAGGCAGATGCGTTCGTGGCGGTTATGGGCATTATGCTAGATTATATAGGGTTTGGCCTGAGCGTTATAAAGAACAAGAAGAAATGGAAGAACGTTTTCGTCAGCACTTTGATAAGAATGTTTCTATTTTGGAGAAGAACGGAAAATCATTCACACTAAAGGAATATCGTGAGCAAATGGAGAGAGAAGGCGTAGACAAGTATATCGATATTGTTGATAAGAAAATGCCATGTGTATGTTCGTTCTCATAAACAAGTAGCTTTTTTGACATAATTTTTGCGAATAAGGGAATGCTATTCACAAAATCTATGTCAAAAGGTGAAGCAAACATGATCCAACCCCGAAACGGACAAGCACCCAAAATCGGTCAAAGGGTACGTGTGTACAAGAATCTTCATAAGAATGTTTTCTCTATTCAAGATGCGAAGACGCGGCGTGTGATTGCGTATGGTGATGCGTTTTTGTTACGTGATGTGGAGATGAAGGTCAGTAAGGCAGGACAAGCCCGGGTAAGGCGAGAGAAGCGGAAGAACGTTCATGCGGTTTTAGTTGGGAGCTTTGCAGGAGAGGTCAGCGAACGGAGATTAGAGGTTGACGCGTTGTACTACAACCCTTATCGCACAGATTTATTTATAGAAGAAAAGTCGGGAAAACCCGTCCTCGGCGCAGAGTGCTGCCTGGCAGAGAACGGAAAGTGCTATGTTTCAGGGAAGGTTCACTATGCACAGTAATAGGCCTTTTCATACATTTGCGTATGAAGAGGTCTATTTTTATCTCGGGGCACTCTCTGTTAAACTATCATTAGAATCTAACGTTAAAGATAACAGGAGTGCTTTTGTGTGTTAACAACGAAAGAAATGTTTCTAATCAATGAGTATGTCCAGTCTCGGAATGGTGAGTCGTTTTCCTTAATGGCATTATGTGATTATTTGATCGGGAAAGGCTCAAGCAAGAAAAGCTATTCAACAGGCAAGCCGGTTTTGTATGGATATGTGGCGGTTTATTTAGAGGGACTGAGGAAGAAGTTTCGAACAGCTGAAGTGAAAGAGGATGAGCAGAAGCGGGATATTACGTATTTGTTTGAAGGGCAGCTTGAAGAGCTGCATATTCAGCATCCAGATGAACCACTTCGTCCTAAGGGTAAGCATAGCGAAGAGAAGAAGGAAGAAGCTGAGAAGGACGAACCAGAGGAAGGACAGCTATCGTTATTTTAAACAAAGAGAAGGCGAGAGGGGTGACCTTCGCCTTCTCTTTGTGCATCTTATGAAAATTCGATTCCGCCGTCGATCATGACAGATTGTCCTGTCATATAGTCTGAATCAGAAGATGCTAAGTACGAGACAAAGTTCGCGACATCTTCTGGTTCTTCTGTTCGGCCGAGTGTAATGCCTTCTGCGAATTTGTTGAATGCTTCGCCTGGCTTAAGGTCCATATATTCAACCATTTTGGCATCGATTCTGTCCCACATTGAAGTCCCGACGATACCAGGGCAGTAGGCGTTGACGTTAATATCAAATTGGGCAAGCTCCTGTGCGGCTGTTTGGGTTAGTCCGCGAACAGCAAATTTTGTAGAGGAGTAGGCGCCAAGCAGGCTATAGCCTTTATGGCCTGCAATGCTGCATGCATTAATGATCTTTCCACGTCCGTCTTGTTTCTTCATTTGTTCTGCGGCTGCTTGAAGGCCGTATAAGGTACCGAAGACGTTAATCTTGTAGATTGTTTCAAGGTCTTTCTCAGTTACTTCTAATAGCGGAGCTACTTGGTCAATTCCTGCGTTATTGACAAATACATCGACACGTCCGTATTTGTCGACGGTTTGTTTGACAAGTGAGAATTGATCATCTCTGTTGCTGACGTCTCCTTGAACGGCGAAGCTTTCTTTTCCTTGGTCTTGCAGTTCCTTTGCGGTCGCTTCTGCTGTTTCTTGATTGACGTCATTAATCACAATCGCAAAGCCATCATTGGCAAGTCTTTGTGCGATCCCTTTGCCGATACCTTGTCCTGAACCTGTGATAATTGCAACTTTCTTATCTGTCATTCTCCACCATTCCTTTCAATCAAAGATTCCACAAGAAAATCTTCCCGTCTTAAAAAGGTGTAAAACATAACGGTGGAACAGCTTTATTTGAATAAAAAAGAAAGTAATATACTAGAGGTTGAAGACTACGAAATAACATCTTAAAATAAACACATATTAAAAAATGGAGGTTTTTTGTTTGTTAAACTTATGTTTGGAGCTGGTTGAGTAACACTTTCTTAATGGACTTTGTTCATAAAGAAAGTGCCATTTATAGGGTCAATAAAGATAAGATTATTAGAAGAAAAGGAGACTATAAATGGATATATTGATTCGGCAAGAACGCAATACAGAAGATAATAAGACTGAGGAAATAATTAGAAGAGCGTTTCTAAATGAAGAATTTAGCGACCAGCAAGAACATCTACTTGTTAAGAGAATTAGAAAGTCAGATGCATTCATTCCTGAACTGTCCTTAGTCGCATTAACTCAAGACAAAGAGATTATTGGTCATGTCCTTCTGTCTAAAATAAAAATTGGTGACGCTGCGCATAAAGTTGATTCTTTGGCACTGGCCCCAGTTTCTGTTGCTCCTGAACATCAGAACAAAGGGATTGGAAGCAAATTAATTCAGACTGCCTTACAAAAAGCAACAGACCTTGGGTATCATTCAGTCATTGTTTTAGGGCATGAAGGTTACTATCCTAAGTTTGGGTTTAAACCCGCTAGCTTATGGAAGATCCAAGCCCCATTTGAGGTGCCTGATGAAGCATTTATGGCTCTAGAATTAACAGAGGGTGCTCTTGAAAATGTGCAAGGTGTCGTTTATTATTCCGAAGCTTTCTTAGAGTAAACGTTTCTAAAATAACAAAATGTCATGAAAAAGAGGTGGTCGTGAAAATGGTTTTATCACATTTTCTGCTGACCGCCTCTTTTTCTTGAATATCATATCCTCTTGTTCAGAAGCTTCCTTTCCTCTTTTTAGTTAAATTCCACATCAATTTTCTTCTTCGTATCAGGTGTGAGCTTAGGCATGCGTACTTCGAGGACGCCGTTTTTGTATGTTGCTTTGACGCCGTCTTGTGAGACAGGACTCGGCAGGGAAAGGGAACGCTGGAAGCTGCCGGCGTAGCGTTCTTTGCGGTACATGTTATTTTCGTTTGTTTCGGTTGTGCGGTTAACGGAACCGCTGATGCTTAAGGTATGATTGTCGACATTAATATGGACGTCTTCTTTCTTCTCCAGGCCTGGGATGTCGCATTTGGCGATGACTTCCTTTTCTGTTTCGTGGACATCGACACGGATACTGCCGAGGTGATTGTCACCCCAAGCTTGTGGAAGCTCTGAAAAGAATCGTTCAAAGTCCTTGCGCATATTGGCCCATTGTTTGAACGGATCGTACGGTGTTAGTGTCATCTTCATAACCTCCTGTTTATGTAATGCGAGGTTATTTTTTGCAATTAGAGGTGGATTATGCAAGTACCTGTGTCGCTCAAGAACTTCTATGTGGCAAAGACTTGCGGCATGAAGACGAACATAATCATGAGAATAATAAAGGTAATAGAAATAATTAAGCTAATAATGGCAAGTGGCTTCTTTTCTTGGCTGTTAAAGAGTGCGATTGAGCTGATGATAACGCTTGCAGGAGCCCCGACGAGAAAGAAGATGCGCATCATCATCATAAGCCAGCTCACTTGCGGAAGTGTCGGCAGGATGAACAGAAATACAATGAGAAGAATACTAAGCGTAAGGGCAGTATAGCTCAGCCAAGAATAGCGTTTTGTAGAAAAGAACATTGAATCACCTTCTTTTGTAGAAATCTCCTATACCATTCGTATGAAAGGGAGGAAGAACGGCTATACCGTCATAATCCCCAGAAAGAGGAAGAGTATTTATTGAGTAAAAAAATACCAGGCTGAATAAGGGCATTCAGCCTGGTATAGTGCTTGCATTATTGAGCTGTTTCGACTTCTGGCTCAGCTGGTTGTTCTTGTGGTTGTGCAGGTTGTTGTTGTGATTGGCCTGGCTGTGCAGGCTGTTGTGGAACTTCGATTTCTTGTGCGTTATTCTTCACTTCTTCTGGAATGCTTAAGTCTTCCACTTCGTTAATGTTCTTAATGTTTGATGTCATATGCTGGTTAATCTTCATTGTTTGGTCGTTTTGTGTGACAGACATTGTCATATCCATTTCAAAGCTTTCCGGTTGGAATGTTTCTTTGTTCAATGCATAAGAGTATTTGATTTCTTCAAAGTTCATTTGCTGCATCATTTGTTCGAAGTCTACTCCAGATGCGCCGCCTGGATTCATTTCTTTGACAAGGTCAACAAGCTTATCGCCGTTTCCAGTAATCTTAAGTACGTATGTGTCATCTGTTTCTTCAAGTGTCATTTCATCTGCGAATTGCTTCAGCATTTCAAGGTTTTGCACAGGGCTCATTGATTTTTGCTGCTCCATCATATCCTTCATGAAGCCTTGCTGTGCTTGTTTCATCTTAAGCCATTGACCTGACTGGGCATCTTTCATATACATGTACTCATCTGTCATGTACATTTCCATCTTTGGAATTTCCATTTCAGCTGATTGTGCGTCTGATTCCATTGTTTGATGGATAAGAAGCGGGTCAAGCTGAGATTTCGAGTTAATCTTCATGTTCATTTCTTGTGTTTCTTCACCAAACGTCATCTTCATATCCATTGAGCCGTCTAGCTCGAAGTTCTTCATATCCTGTGACTTTTCAGTTGCTTTCTTATATACATCTTCAGCTGTTAGTTTTTCTTCTTCTTTAGCCGCATTTTCTTCTCCAGCATTCTCAGAGCTATCTGTTCCTGCTTCCTGTCCACAGCCTGCTAGAAGAAGTGCAAATGCAATGCTAAATAATAAAGCCCATTTTTTCATGTTGCTCATTTCTCCTCTCAATACAAAATTTACCACTTCAAACATACTACTATAGATATCACATACTGCCCAGACCTAAACCCCTTTTTAAGAAAAAGGTCCTTTTTTTCAAGACTAGTCTTTGTTTGGCCTATAATAATGTAACGAACGAGTCGCATATAAAGTTTCATTTCTCTCCAGATTTCTGTAGAATCGTTAAATAGAAACAATGTTAGAAGAATTGAGGGATAAGGATGAAGAAACTGCTCATAGTGATGCTGGCAGGCTTATTCGTGCTTGCTGGATGTCAAAATAATGAGGATCAAACATTTAAAGAAAAATTATGTGTGCTCGTTTCACACATTGATGATTCGTGTGATGAAGCCTACCACTTTGATGCAGATGTACCGCTTGTTTTTTATAAAAATGAAAAGAAGGCATTGAACTTTGCGGTGCTGAATGAAGACGGGAATAAAGCATTGAAAACAGCCGGATTTCCAAAGGCTTTTCAAAGCATTGAAAGCGGAAAGTCCTTCGTATGGGATGAAAGTAATGTTGAAGAGCCAAATGTGTCAGTTGTGTTCGGCTTAGCTGATGATTCAGTGCATGGAATTGTCGTGGACAGTGAAGGCGGCATTCAGGCAAACCGTATTCGAATCAAAGAAAATTTATCACTGTGGTATGTCGTGAAGAAAGGCGAAGAGATGAATAGGCCAATCAAAGTCAAGGCGTTCGACCAGAACGGAGACGTGATTGAAGAGAGTTAAGCACAGCAGCTCGCTGTGCTTTTTCAACGTTGTAAAAGGATTTCTAAGCGAGAAGTCGAACATTATAAAAGAACCCCCTTTTATTTCCACACCTACGCTTCATTCACTTCCTTCAGAAGCGATGATTTTCCCGAATTTGTTGTATAATAAGAGAAAGGAGAAGTTGTTTATTGACAACTGTATATCAAGATCATGACCGTTGGTTTAAGGAACTGTTAGGCACGTTTTTTGAAGAGTTCTTCGCTGCGTTTTTTCCGCATGTGTCAGAGGCCGTTGACTTTGAAGCGACCACATTTCTGTCGGAGGAATTGTTTACGGACATACTAGAAGGAGAAAAGCGCCGTGTAGACTTATTAGCAAAGGTGCGCCTGCATCAGGATGAGGCAATTGTGATTATTCATGTTGAGCCGCAAAGCTATAAGCAGGAGGCCTTTAATGAGCGGATGTTTGTATATTTCAGCCGCTTGTACGAAAAGCACCGCAAGCCGATTCTGCCAGTTGCTGTGTTCAGCTATGATGAGAATTACGAAGAGCGGGATACGTTTGAGGTCATCTTTCCATTTAAAGAGGTGCTGCGCTTTGCTTTTGATAAACTGGAGCTGCGAAAGCTTAATTGGCGCGACTACTTGAAAGCCCCCAACCCAGCCGCGGCGGCATTGCTTAGTAAAATGAACTACAGTAAGGCTGAACGCGTTCAAGTGAAGAAAGAATTCCTGCGCATGCTTGTTAAAATGGAGCTGGATGACGCAAGAATGACACTCATTACAGGCTTTTTCGAGCGATATTTGAAGCTCAATCCGCAAGAAGAAACCGAGCTTCAAACCGAAATCACCACCTTACCCGAAGAAGAGGAGGAAGCTGTTATGAAGATTGAAACATCTTGGCATAAGAAAGGGAGAGAGGAAGGGATACAGGAAGGCAGACAGGAAGGAAGACAAGAAGGAAGACAAGAAGGATTGCGAGAAGGTTTGCAGGAAGGAAAGCAAGAAGGGCTGCGAGAAGGAATACAGGCAGTAGCGCGGAAGATGTTGCAAGAAGGTTTCGTTGTTGAGCAGATTATGAAGATAACAGATCTGTCAGAGGAAGAGATTGAAAAGCTTAAGGAGGAATAGCGTCTAGAGGGAGGAAGCTGTTATGAAGATTGAAACATCTTGGCATAAGAAAGGGAGAGAGGAAAGCCTACAAGAAGTAGCGCGGAAGATGTTGCAAAAGGGTTTGACAGTAGAAGAAATTAAGGAATTTATTGATTTGCCAAAAGAAGAGCTTAAGAAGCTTAAGGAGGAATAGCGTCTAGAGGAGGAAGCTGTTATGAAGATTGAAACGTCTTGGCATAAGAAAGGGAGAGAGGAAGGAAAGCAAGAAGGGCTGCGAGAAGGAATACAGGTAATGGCGCAGAAGATGTTGCAAGAAGGCTTTGCTGTTGAGTTGATTAAAGAAATAACAGACCTGTCAGAAGAGGAAATTGCGAAGCTGAAATAAGAAGGGGACGTTAAGAAGCACGCTTAGGCAATGAGAAGCTTAAGCGTGCTTCTTGTTTGGGCTTGTCGCCCCTGAACGAGCCGCCTCCGCTTTCGACGCACAGGATGTGCTAGTGCAGGCGTTGTCACAGGACGTGACGTCTTAGCCAGCGATTCATCTTTTTTTCTTTAGGTAGAGGATTGTGATGGTTGATAGTAGTAGGACGAATAGGATGAGGAAGCCGATTGTTTTGGTTTTCCATAGGTTGAGTTCGAGATGAATGTTGTTTGGTTCATTGAGTTGAAGTTTCCATGTATACGTGTTTCCGTCGATGCTGTCGGCATTGTGTTGTTTTGGTTTGAGTGGCAAGGTTGCAGAGAAAGAAAGGTCCATGCTGTCTTTGATTGAATTGCCGAGAAAGCCGTTTAAGGCATCGCCAGTTGTAGAGCTGAAGTCTAGATTGCCATCAATGATAATTGTTTGTTTGAATAAGCCGTTTTTTTCTTTGAATGAAAACGAATCATAGAGCGAGGAAGCTTGCTTTTCGCCTGTGGGGAAGGCTCCTGTTGTCTCTAATTCTTTCAAGCTCGCGAATGTCCGGGTCATCTGATAGCCCATGTATGCATCATCCTCAAACGGTTCGACTTTATAGCCGTCTTCTCGCATCTTCGCAATATCTGCTTCTGAGAACATATCGTTGTTTTCTCCAGCCAGTGCGAGCATCTCTTTCGTAACCCCGATTGTTTGCTTTAAATTAAGGCTTCCATCTTTGTTGACGGTAATGTGGGTGTTGAATTTGACACAGCCTGTTAGTAAAGCAAGCATTATGCTTGTTATAAGAAGTAGAATGAGTTTCTTCACGATAATTGCGCTCCTTTTTTTCTTTGTTTGTCCTTAATCAACTATATCGCATCTTATTCCAAATTATGTGTTATTTTCGCCTTTGTAGAAATGTGTTGAAATGGCTAAAGGTTTGTAAATTCCTATCAGACGTGAAGGATTTTCGGAAAAGTAGTGGAATAAAGCATGTACATTAGTACGGGGTTAAGGCTAAGTAATCGAAATGAGGTGAAATGTGATGCGAACAATCCGCACGCGGAAAGATATTGAGGCGTTGCTGTTACAATTTGAAACGGTTGCTGAGTACGACTCGGAAAAGGGAAAATGGTATTTTGTATTTCGCGACCTTGAGCGAAATGGGGAATGGACATTAATGAAGCGAGAAAAGCAATGGACACTTCATGGAAAAGGTGAAACATACTGCGACCTATATGAGGTTGAAATGGAGCGGGAAAAGGTTTGCCGCTTTCTATGGAAGAGTCGAAAGGCAGTGAATGAAGAGCTGCGTCAACGAGTGCTTGTTGAGCAATAAGAGGAAGACCCTAAAGGAGTGAAACCTTTAGGGTCTTTTCTTTTTGAACGTACAAGAAAAGCGGCTGTCCTCGAGCTAGGACAACCGCTTAATTATGTCTATTTGTGAGCTGGCTTTTTCAAAAAGCCGACAAGTAATGCTGTGACTGCTGCACCGATTAAGATAGCAAGAAGGTAAAGGAAGGGGTTACCTGTAACGATTGGAATAACGAAAATTCCGCCGTGTGGTGCCGGCAGTCCGATTCCGAATAACATTGCTAGTGCACCTGCAACTGCAGAGCCGGCAATACAAGATGGGATGACACGGGCAGGGTCAGCTGCGGCAAATGGAATCGCACCTTCTGTAATGAATGAAATTCCCATTGCGTAGCATGTTTTACCTGCTTCACGTTCTTGTTGATTGAATTTATTTTTGAAAATCGTTGTTGCAAGCGCAAGACCTAATGGTGGAACCATACCGCCTGCCATAATCGCTGCGTGTGGTGCATAGTTTCCTGCGTCAATCATGGCAATACCGAATGTGAAGGCAGCCTTGTTAATTGGACCACCCATATCAACAGCCATCATGCCGCCAAGCACTAAGCCAAGAAGGACAAGGTTCCCTGTACCTAAGCCATTTAACCAATTTTGTAGACCCGTATTAATCCAGCTGATCGGCCCAGCCACGCCATACATAACAAGACCAGTAATAAAGATACCGAACAATGGATAAATAAGAACAGGCTTTAAGCCATCTAGAGATTCAGGTAATCCTTTAAAGAGACGCTTAATCAATAGCATTAAATAACCTGCAAAGAAACCAGCAATAAGACCGCCTAAGAAACCAGCTTGCGTACTATAGGCAATCAAACCACCGACCATACCAGGAGCGAAGCCAGGACGGTCTGCAATCGATTGGGCGATAAATGCTGCAAGGACTGGAACCATCAGCATGAAGGCATTTTCGCCGCCAATTTTCCCTAATAGCTGTGCGAATGGGTTGTCTGTTTCAATTCCCCAGAAGAAGGAAATCGCAATCAATAAGCCGCCGCCGACAACGAATGGAAGCATGTTGGATACACCGCTCATTAAGTGCTTATAGAAGCCGGTACGCTTTTCACCGCTGCTGTTGTCCGTTGACTGCTGTGCTTCACTGCCGCCTTGGAAGATTTGTGCATCTTGTTGTAAGGCGCGTTCAATCAGCTGTTGAGGCTTATGAATACCGTCTGCAACAGGTACTTGGATGACATGCTTGCCTTTGAAGCGCTCCATTTCAACCTGTTTGTCAGCTGCAACGATAATCGCTGTCGCTTGTTCGATGTCTTTGGATGTTAAGACATTTTTCGCACCGCTTGACCCGTTCGTTTCGACCTTTAAGTCGACATCCATTTCTTTTGCCTTTTCTTCAAGTGCTTTTGCAGCCATGAAGGTATGGGCAATACCTGTCGGGCAGGCTGTAACAGCTAGAATTTTAGCTGAATCCGCAGCAGCTGGTTCTTCTTCAGGCTGTTCCTGGTTATCTTCTGTTTCTTCTTCTCCGAACTCTTCCTTTTCCTTCTCTTCGATTGCTTGCAAAATCGCTTCTGTTGACTCAGCTTTCAGCAATGTTTGACGAAATCCAGTATCCATTAAAATGGTAGAAAGTCGTGAAAGTGTTTCAAGGTGCTCATTGTTTGCGCCTTCACTAGCGGCAATCATGAAGAACAGGTGGCTTACCTGTCCATCTAATGCTTCATAATCCACACCTTCTTGTGAACGAGCGAAAGCAATTGCAGGTGTTTTTACAGCGCTTACTTTCGCATGCGGGATTGCTACACCTTCACCAATACCTGTGGAGCTTTGTGATTCACGGGTAAGAATCGCTTCTTTGAACTGTTCCCGGTCATTTAGCCGGCCTGCTTTATCTAGCTTCTCGACTAACTCATCAATTGCCTCTGCTTTTGTTGAGGCTTGGAGCTCGAGAATCATTGTATCTTGTTTCAATAAATCCGTAATTTTCATCTTGTTTCCCTCCTATTAAAAAGGTGAAGAATCTATCCTAATGATGCACTGTTTCTATAGGGAAGTGACGTTTACTTGATTGATATATTGTTCAATTAATTCCGCTGTACAGAATCCTGTGGAAAATGCGGAAGCACTTCCTGCTGTGACCCCGTAACGGAATGCCTCTTGCACAGCCTGTCCTTTGCTGTATGCTGCGATAAAGCCAGCGACAACTGAATCTCCTGCACCGACTGAGTTTTGGACTTTGCCGTTTGGTACGTTCGCAAAGTAGACGCCGTCTTTCGTGAAGAGCAGGGCTCCATCTCCAGCCATCGAGACAATCACATTTTGAGCACCAAGCTCAATTAGCTTCTTACCATAAGGTACGGCTTGCTCTGCTGCTTCAATCGTGACACCAAAGAGCTCGCCTAATTCATGATGGTTCGGCTTAATGAGAAAGGGGTGATGCGGAAGAACACTTTTAAGCGCTTTCTTTGTCGCATCTACAACAACCTTTACATGTTGAGCTGTCAGCCTCTTCGTTAAATCTTCATATAAGTTGTCTGGCAAGGAGGAAGGGATGCTTCCTGCTAAGACGAGAATGTCATCTGCTTGTAATGAGTCAAGCTTCTGAAATAGTTGTTGAAGGTTTTCCTCATTAATACGAGGGCCTTGTCCATTTACTTCTGTTTCTTCAATGCCTTGAAATTTTATATTAATTCGTGAATCATCACGAACCTTGACAAAGTCAGCCTCAATTTGCTCACTTCTTAATTCACTTTCAATAAAATCTCCTGTAAAACCACCGAGAAATCCGGTTGCTTTGTTGGCGATGCCGAGACGCGTAAGGACACGAGAGACGTTAATTCCTTTTCCGCCGGGTACTTTCTTATCTGCGTTCATGCGATTCACTTCACCGATATTTAATGAATCAAGCTGTACGAAATAATCAATGGAAGGGTTCAGTGTGCATGTTGTAATCATGATGTCACAACCTTTATTTGAGTTTCTTTCTCGTAGATAGAGCGGTGCTCCTCATCAAGTGTGCTTGTTAGAATCGTTGCTTCGTTCAGGTCGTTAATTTTTGCAAACGCAATTTCTCCAAACTTCGATGAATCTGCTAGCATATAGCGTTCACGTGATAGACGCATTGCATCTGCTTTAATTGCAGCTTCTTCAGGGTCTGGGGTTGTATAGCCGTATTCTGGGTGAATGCCGTTCGTTCCCATGAAGCATTTATCGAAACGGAAGGTATTCAACGATTCCGAGGCTGAGGCACCAACCATGGCCTTCGTGCGCGGCTTAACAAATCCACCAATTGTATATACTTCAATGTTTGCGTTAATTAATGGTTCAACTAAGCTTAAGCCGTTTGTTACGACGGTAAGGTGTTCTTTCGATGGAAGCAGCTCAATCATTTGCCGCGTTGTTGTTCCTGCATCTAGGAAAATAGAGTCGCCATCTTCGATTAGAGAGACTGCAAGCTCAGCAATTTGCCGCTTTTCTTCAAGAGCGTATGCTTCCTTTTCTGAAATGCTTGGCTCAATCCGCTTGCCTTGGAGCAATGATGCTCCGCCATGAACACGCTTTAAAAATTTGGTTTGTTCCAGATGATTTAAATCTCTTCGTATTGTTGATTCGCTTGCACCTGTTGCATCAACAAGCTCTTGCAGCTTCACAACTTCCTGCTTCTTCAGTAAGGACAAAATAATGTGGTGACGTTCTGTTGTCAGCATCGCCCCACCTCCTATGACTTTTGTACCTCCAGTATAATCAACAAAACATTCAAAATCAATCATAAACATTCAATTACAATCATTAATTGAGTGGGAATCTTTCAAAAACATGTATGAAACTCTACGATCTGTATTGTTTAAGGTTTTAGTAAAACTATTTGCGGAAAGTATGTTAGTAGATTAGAAGGAGGATGATTGTTCATGGTACAAAATAAAGTCGTTCTGATTACTGGAGGGGCACGTGGAATCGGCTATGAAGTTGGTGAGAAGTTCGCCAAAGAAGGCGCAAAAGTCGTCCTTGCTGATATTAATGAAGACGGCGTGAAGGAAGCAGCTGATGAAATGAAGAAAAACGGCTATGAGGCATTGGGAATAGCAGTTGATGTGACGAAGGATGCTGATATTCAAGCTGCATTTGATAAAGTGAAGGACCATTATGGCTCATTAGATATTCTGGTAAACAACGCCGGTATTCAGCATGTTGCACCACTTGAGGATTTCCCGACGGAAAAGTTCGAACAGCTTGTACAGATTATGCTGACAGCGCCGTTTATTGCAACGAAGCTTGCCTTTCCAATCATGAAAGAACAAGGCTATGGCCGCATTATAAATATGGCATCTGTGAATGGTTTAATTGGTTTTGCAGGGAAAGCAGGCTACAACAGTGCAAAGCATGGTGTGATCGGGCTTACAAAAGTTGCGGCGCTTGAAGGTGCAGAGCACGGGGTGACGGTTAATGCCCTTTGCCCAGGTTATGTCGACACGCCGCTTGTCCGTAATCAGCTTGAAGACTTAGCTGAGACGCGCGGTGTAACGAAGGAAGAGGTGCTAGAAGATGTGATTTATCCGATGGTACCACAGAAACGTCTGCTTCAAGTAGAAGAAATCGCGGATTATGCCTTGTTTCTTGCAAGTGATAAAGCGAAAAGCATTACAGGCCAAGCAGTTGTGATTGATGGCGGGTATACAGCGCAATAAGAAAAAACAGAAAACGCCTATCTCTTCTAAGAGAGGATAGGCGTTTCTTCATGCTATATATTCCATTTTAATAAATGTCCCATGTGAGTCAGTCCGCCGCCGAACCCGTAAATTAAGAGGGTATCGCCGTTTTGAACTCTTCCTTCCTTAATTCCTTCATGTAGTGCTAACGGAATGGAAGCGGATGATGTATTCCCCATGTATTGCATGCTTGTTAATGTTCGGTCAAGTGAAATGCCGGCTTTGTCGCAGATCGATTCAATCATGCGCATGTTTGCACTGTGTGGAACGAACCAATCCAGATCATCTGTTGTTCGTTCAGCTTTTTCAAGTAATTGATCGATTCCAACTGGTAGTGTACGGGCTGCCCATTTGTAGACTTCACGCCCGTTTTGGACCATTTTTTCACTTTCGTTTAATGGTTCGCCGTCCATAGTTGGAGCTAGTGTTTTGCGGTAGACGTGTCGTCCGCCTTCACCATTTGTCCCCATATGAGTTGAAATAAAGCTTGGGTTCTCTTCGTCATATTCCACTAAGACAGCGCCAGCACCGTCGCCAAATAAAATGCAAGTCGTTCGGTCTGTATAATCTGTAACTTTTGTTAATGTTTCCGTCGCAACGACGAGAATCTTTTTGTGTGCCCCGGTTGTTACGAGGTTGTTCGCTAAATGCAATCCATATGCAAAGCCTGCACACGTCGCATTCAAATCAAATGCGCCTGTTGTCTCAGGAATGTTAAAATGGTTTTGGATTCGGCATGCCACGCTTGGAAACGCATAATCTGGTGTTGTCGTGGCTACGATAATGCAGTCAACGTCGTGTAAATCTTTGCCATACTTGTCAGCAAGGTTTTGAGTTGCTTTAATCGCCAAGGAAGAGGAGAATTCATCTTCTGCTGCCATTCTTCTTTCCTTAATTCCTGTTCGCTTGGTGATCCATTCATCGTTCGTGTCGACCATTCTTTCTAAGTCTTCGTTCAATAACCTCTTTTCAGGAACATATGTCCCAATTGCTGTAAGACGAGCTTTCGATTTAAACATTTTATTACCACCTCAAATTCCATTTTAAGCTATTTTGGAACTAAGTGCTAGCAGTAGGTCTTAAATATTGAAAGAGGAGAGGACATCATGCTGAAAAAAATCATTCGATGCCAAGTAAGTCCTAGGAGAATCGCGAAGCTTCCGGACAGCTGGTTTGAAATTTGTATAAATGGTTGAAAGAGGTCTGATATCCTGCTTGCCAAGATGTCAGACCTCTTTTATAATGAAGTCTTGTGGTCACATAGAAGAATTTCTATGAGGACGGGTAGGGAGAGGGCTATATTTTTGTGAGGTAAGCGATGAAACGATTTATCGGACAACAGTTCCGTTTGTCGGATCATGAAACAAGCTTTAAGAAAGAAGTAATCGCAGGAACGGTTTCCTTCTTCACGATTGTCTATATCATTGCGGTCAATGGGGCGATTCTTGCTGAGGCAGGTATTCCGCTTCAAGCAGGGATGATTGCGACGATTCTTGCTTCATTAGCAGGCTGCTTAATCATAGGCTTTGGAGCAAACGCGCCGCTTATTCTCGTTCCGGGGATGGGTGTGAACGCGTTGTTTGCGTACACGATTGTCCAATCACTCGGCTTGTCATGGCAGGAAGCACTTGGGGCAGTGTTCCTCTCTGGTGTGTTCTTTGCGTTGATTGCCTTCTCACGGTTACAGGCAGTCTTGAAGGAAGCGATTCCGCAGTCATTGAAGGAAGCGATTACCGTTGGGCTCGGTTTGTTTCTAACATTAATCGGTCTTGAAAAAGGCGGCATCGTTACAAGAGGAGAGCAGTCATTAATCGAAATGGGAAGCTTAAGCGATGCTCACGTCATTGCTACCCTGTTAACGCTTGTGATTGCGGTTATCTTGTTTATCCGAATGGTGCCGGCGAATTTCTTAATTAGCATGGCAATCGGGACAGGAATTGCGACGTTATTTGGCATTGTGAATGTCAATGAAATGAATGGAAATGGTGTGCAGTTTGCAGAATACGGTGAACTATTTGCGGCCTTTTCATTTGCACGCATCTTCTCTGTGACGTTCTGGATAGCGGTCTTTTCGTTGACGATGGTGCTTGTCTTTGAAAATATCGGCTTGATTCACGGTCAGCTTGCACAAGCACGTTCCCCCGAGAAATATAAGAGCGCTTTGCGGGCAACATCTGTCTCAGCTGTTCTATGTGGGGTGTTCGGCACAAGTCCGACCGTGTCTACTGTTGAATCGAGTGCAGGCATTACATCTGGCGGGCGAACAGGCTTAACCGCTGTCGTGTGCGGAGCTTTGTTTGGGCTGACGCTTTTCTTCATTCCGATTATTGGCATGATTCCGAGCACGGCGATTGCGCCTGTGTTAATCATTATCGGTTCGCTAATGATGCAGCAGGTGAAGCACATTGATTTTCAAGATTTGACAGAAGGGTTTCCTGCCTTTCTTGTCATTGTGATGATTCCTTTTACGTTTAGCATCGCCGATGGAATTGCCTTTGGGTTTGTTACCTATCCAATTTTAAAATTGGCGCTCGGCAGAACGAAAGAAGTGTCATTGCCATTATTGCTTGTGGCAGGGTTGTTTCTCGGAAACTTTTTATTGCAAAGTTTTTCATAAATGAGGTGAAGGCATGCTCATATTGGGCATGTCTTTTTTTGTTCCGCTCATACTGTATAGATTGATGGATTTTGAAACTTTTTTCCAGGAAGTCCCGTATTAGTAGGTAAGAGGTGTTCGGGATGAATCACTTAAGAAAGAGATTTTTTGTGTGGCAGCAGGTTATCACGGTTTTGCTCCTTGTAAGTTTATTCTTGCTTATTAAGGGTGGATTTCAAATTCGAACTTTTATTGTGTTCGTTGCCGTCTTTTTAGTCGTTGAGATGGTGTTGAACTTGCTAGGGAAGGCTTCTGCTATTTATCATATTTTCCCTCGCTATAAGGGGTTATGGCAGGAGGAACAAGAAAAGCTTGGTCACCAGGTACAGAAGGTTAATCGAAGAAACGTATATGGGATTATGATGGCCTGCATCTTTTTATTGTTATTATTATTTTTGCCTAAGCCGCCAGAGGACGTAGGCTGGAGTTTTTTTGTCCCGATGGTGACTACTTGGATTGGTTCAGGAGTTGGGCAATATAGGAGATATGTGAGGATTGAAGGAGAATCGGATGAGGAGTTTCAACAAGCAGAAGTTAGAAGAGTAAACGTTGCATTGGTTATTAGCATTTGTTTTGTTCTCATCATTAGTGTATTTCTTCTGCTTCATGCTTTGTAGAAAGGATTGTGTCATTAACTTAAAAAAATGACGGGGTGAGTGAGATGAAAGGCCTTCGTAGAATCGTTGTGTTTGGACTTATCTATACAGTGGGTTACTTTGTATGGGAGCTTGCTAGAGGTTTGTGGCTGACCGCGGCGTATACACCAGAGACGAGTGCTCAATGGGAAAATGTCAGCTATTTGCAAAATGAAGTAGCGTTTGGGAGGACGGTTGGTGGATTTCCATTCCTCCCCTTTTTCGTTATACTAAGCTTAGCAATTGCTTCTAGTTTGATCTGGAGAAAGCGGGGGATAAAGCGTGCTTCATAAGTGGCTGGATGAATCGAATTATACGGTTGTCATGACAGGAGCTGGCATGAGTACAGAAAGCGGGTTGCCTGATTTTCGGTCAAAGGAAGGGCTTTGGAAGCAGAAAGACCCGATGACACTAGCGAATACCGAAGCGATGGTGAATAATCGCGATGAATTTTTGGAGTTTTACACGTTTCGAATTAACGGCTTAATTGGGCGGGAGCCGCATCGCGGGCATCAGCTGCTTGCGAAATGGGAGGAAGAAGGGCTCGTTCAATCGATCATTACCCAGAATGTCGATGACTTCCATCATAAGGCTGGCAATAAGCGAGTTGCGGAATTGCATGGGACATTGCGGACGGTGCGCTGTCATACATGCCATACAGCATATCCAAACTCGTATTTTGCCCAAGCGAAATATGATTGTGACTGTGGCGGAATGCTGAGGCCGTCTGTTGTCTTATTTGGCGAAATGCTGCCGATGGAGGCGATTGAAATGGCTTATGAAGAAGCAAGTAAGGCCGAGCTGTTCATCGTGCTCGGTTCATCGCTTCAAGTATCGCCAGCGAACAGCTTTCCGGCACAGGCAAAGAAAAATGGGGCGAAGCTTGTCATTATTAATATGGAAGAAACAGCGATGGACCAGCTTGCCGATGAAGTCATTCATGGCCGAAAGATTGGTGACGTGTTAGCAGAGGTGGAACAGAACCGCAGTGTTCAGAGGTGATAAGTGATGAGCATAAATGTTGGTGATATGATTTTTCAACTTTTTAACTTTCTTATCTTATTGGCAATCCCGCTCCTTATTGTATACGGGGTACGGCGCATTCGGAAAGAACGCCAAATAAGCAGAGAGCAGATGGAACGCCTGACAGAAACCGTAGAACGAATGGAAAAAAGGATGGAGGAATGGCAGAAGAAAAACGATAAGAAGGAGTGAATAAGATGGATGCAATGGTAGTGGTTGTCGTTTTTGTTGTTTTTTTCACAGCGATTTTATTGTCAACAAAGCCCTGGGAAAGCAATGCCCGGAGACGTCGTGGAGGGAGCGGCAGTGATGGTGGCTTTCCGTTCTTTATTAGTTCCGATGATTCCTCTGATGGTTCAGGCGGAGATGGCGGAGGCTTTGGTGGTGGAGACGGCGGCGGAGGCGGCGACTAACTCCCTGCGCACAAATGAAAAAGCAGCGAAAAGCGTCATAGCTTTCGCTGCTTTTTATTCGTAAAATCCACTGAAATCAAGCTTTGTTGGCGGAGTTTGTTTATATTGCTGAGAAACGCGTTCTTCTTTTATTAAGCCTGTCATAGGGTCTTCAATAGTAATATTCTCTTCTTCTTCAAAAGAAAGATATTCTCTCATGATAAATGACCTCCTTAATTAAAGCGTTTCCATTTTCGTATAAAAGCATGCACCTATTGGCTGACATGCTTTAATTGCTGTAAACGATTCTTGTGAAATTGAAGTCTGGACTGAATGGCTTGCTTCACGCCTGCACAATAGTCCTTTTGAAGCTCGTCTTCCAAACGGTTAACAATTTTTTCGTAAAGCTGCATTTCAGCCATAAGACTCATCCCTTTCATTTGTGAACATTTTATGAACGACTTATTAAATAAATTATACCATGAGAATTTTTTGAATAGTATAGACAAATGAAAAAATGGTCCTATTGCTTATGTACAAAACTTATGCATTATCTAAACATAATTATTAATTAGGTAATATGAACTAAAAATACGTCTTCCGAAAAGACGTATTTTCACCACCTCATTGTCAGAACAACATCGCTCCAACGGCTGCTGTTAGAAGGCTGTAGTAAAATATGAATGGTATCAGGTGTATAAGAGGTTTTCCAAAGGTCAACGATGCCGGCCGAACGAATTAAACGGTGAACTTCTTTTTCTTCTCCTCGCTGAGCCGCTTCTTTTATCTGTGTTCTTAACTTCTTACTTTCTGTAATTTGATAGACGAAGGCTTCAGCCTGTTTGAGCATCGGTGTTAATTGCTTAGCTGATTTGCGAAAGCGTTCCACTTCAACAGGGGGGTATGAAGGATTAGGAAGACGGTAAGCAGGGATACTCGGATAGAATCGATAATAAGGTGGATACCAGCCATACATTGTAGTTGCTCCTTCCATTGTTAAATAGGCATAAAATAACTTATGCAATCAATAGAGAAAGCGGGCGTGTCTGTTCTGAAAGAAAATACCAATAAAAAACGCGTTTAGGAGAAAAGACTTGCGGGAATTTAATACATACAAACAGACAATTCAATTAGCAAACCGCAAAAGGGGTGTTTGGATGGAATATTCGTTGAATTGCAAAAATAGCGCATTGCCCTGTCAAGTCATCGCAGACGAAGACAACGGACGGTTCATGCTGCGTAATGCAGATACAAGTGGTGAATACTTCAATTCCGCTGAAGAAATGATGCTTTGGATCAAGAACAATTGGCGGGACGAAGATTTCAATGATCCGCAGGAACTGGAAAAAGTAATAAACGAACTAAAGCAATACTCGACACAATAATGCGCGCGAAAGGGGTGTCCCGAAAGTTGATTCTAACTTTGAGGGATACCCCTTTTTTTGGGATGTTGAGCATTGTTCGACACGTTGAAGCATGACCAATCGCCTTTTTTCTACTACACTAGAAGGAGAGGATTTTCGAGAAAAGCTTGAGCTGCGATTTGAAAAGGGGGAATGTTTCGTGAGGAGAGAGAAAGAACGGGAACACCTTGAACAGTGGCTGCGTGAACAGAATCCAAGTAGAGAAAGCCTATTAGAAGGTCTGCGCTTGCTGCATGAACATTTTGTAGAAGAGGAGGACCACGTTCGTGCGCATAAATGTGAAGGCTTAATTGCTAAGCTTGATGCAGAAGAGCTTATTTTTGCATTTTGCGGGCATTTCTCAGCGGGGAAATCAACAATGATTAATGCGCTTGTTGGAGAAGAGCTGCTTCCATCTAACCCAATTCCGACGAGCGCCAATGTCGTGAAAGTAAAAACAGGGGAACCGAAAGCTCTCGTAGGCTTCAAAGAAAAAGGAGACGTGACGTTTCCGTATCCATATGACTTAGCTGAAATTCAGCAGTACTGCACAGACGGTGATGCGGTTGATTATGTTGAGATTTCTCATCCGTCAGGCAAGCTTCCAGACCATACAGCGATATTGGACACACCTGGAATTGATTCAAACGATGACGCTCATCGTGTTGCAGCGCAATCTCGTTTGCATACAGCTGATCTTGTCATTTATGTGATGGACTATCATCATGTGCAGTCACGGGTGAATTTAGAGTTTATTAAGGAGCTTCAAGCTGAAGCAAAGCCGACATATCTTGTTGTAAATCAAATTGATAAGCACTTATCCGAAGAAATTGATTTTATGATTTTTAGAAAACGGATTGAAGATGCGTTTGCGGATGCTGGTGCTTCATATGACCACCTTTTCTTTACTTCAATGAGGGAGGCATCCACGCCGCATAATGAATTAGATTATTTGAAGGCGAAGCTTGCGGAAATGATGCAGCAGAGAAAAGCAGTTGTGTTAAAGACAGTATTGCGCGAGAGCAGGCTGTTAATCGAACAGCATATAAATTGGAAAAAAGACAATCATCAAGATGAAATTGATATGCTGATTGAATCACTCGGTGCGTTTCATACAGTTGACCAAGTGAAGGGACTGCTTGATGAGCTGCGTGAACGCTACATTTCCCCACGCGCGAAACGAGAGGAGTTCGAAGAGACATTTCAAGAGCGGATGGAACGCTTGTTAGAGTACGCAAATATTATGCCTTATCATACGCGCGAAGGGGCCCGCTCTTTTCTAGAATCCCGTCAGCTCGGCTTTCAAGTAAGTGGTTTATTTAAGAAGCGGAAAACAAAGGAAGAGAAAGAGCGCCGTTTGGAGAACTTCTACAAAGACTTATCAGAAAATGTGAAGGTCTATATTGATATTCACTTAAAGAAGCTGTTTGAAGATTTCTTACAGCAGTATCATGTGTTTGATGACCGTCTTCGCAAGGAAATTCATGATTTCCATGTGAAGCTGGACAAAAAGTTATTAGAGCGGCATATCAACAAAGGGGCATTGCTGAGTGGAGAATCATTAATGAATTATTGTGCTCAAGTGCGGAAGGAAATCGACAGCCTTTATAAGCAGAAAACATACCGCTGGATTGAGCAAATTTCCCTTCGCGTTGAAAAGCAGGCTCACAAACGGCTTGAAACGTTGCGAGAGGAAGAGGAGCGTCTGCATCGGAAGTTAAAGGCTGCTGAACGGTTAGAAGCATTAGAAAATGGCAGGAAGGAGCTTTTTGACCGTTTGCTTGCGAAAATAAGCGATAATTCAGGGATAGAGGAGCACGAGGAATCCACTGTAACAGAGGATGTCGGCAGGTTCACGTCAACTCGCGATGTGAAGCAGAAAACATATGAGCAAGTGAACATTGGTCAGGCGGCAGAAGAATGGCTTGCAGAGCGGGTGTATCATGAAGAGCGTGAACAGGCTGTTGACCATGAACAAGTGGTGCAGCAATTAACAGAAGCATCAGCGTTGTTAGAGGGTGTGAAAGGGTTTGATTATGTAAGTCGCTCCCTGCAGCGCCGGGCTGAATCCCTTCAGGACCGCTCTTTTACGGTGGCTTTATTCGGTGCGTTTAGTGCTGGGAAGTCGTCGTTTGCCAATGCATTAATGCAAGAAGCGGTACTGCCTGTGTCGCCAAACCCGACAACTGCGGCGATTAATGAAGTGCTTCCTCCTGATGAGCAGCACCCTCATCAGCGTGTGCTTGTAAAATTTAAAACAAGAGAACAGCTGTTAGATGATGTGAACCACTTGCTCACACAGCACCAGCTGCGCTTAGGTGACTTAAGCGAGCTTTCCGGGCTATTGAATAAGCATGATGAACAGATGAAAACATGGCGTGTAGAAGAAGCTGAGCGGAATGAGCAACAGCGCGCGGAGGAAGATGGAGACGACGAGAAGGAAGAGGAAACAATTGAGTATCCACCGTTATTCTTTATGGAAGGCGTGCAAGTTTCCTTTCTGCGGGCGGTACAGAACGGCTTGGCTGAATTTGAAGGTTCGCTCGGTACGGAAATTGAAACAGAAATTCATGAGTTGTCTTCGTATGCGGCAGTGGAGGAGCGGGCGTGTTTTATTGAGAAGGTTCGCTTGTATTATGATTGTGACTTAACACGCGCTGGCATTACACTTGTTGACACGCCTGGTGCGGATTCAATGAATGCTCGTCATACAGAAGTGGCGTTTGATTATGTGACAGATGCAGATGCGGTGCTGTTCGTTACTTATTATAACCACGCTTTCTCTAGGGCTGACAGGGAATTTCTTACTCAGCTTGGACGGGTGAAGGATGCATTTTCTCAGGATAAAATGTTCTTTATTGTTAATGCGGCTGATTTGGCAGAAAAAACGTCTGAGTTGTTCGATGTATTGACACATGTTGAAAACAATTTGTTAGCATGCGGCATTCGTCATGCAAAGCTTTACCCTGTATCAAGCCATTTGGCGATCATGACAGAAAAGCATAACCGCGGCGTTCTTTCAGCTGACGAAGAAGCTCGTTACTTGAAGATTACAGGCTTTCGTGAACTGCCTGAGCGAAACGTAGGGCTGCAATATGCTGGCATTTCGGCTTTCCGGCGGGATTTTGAAACGTTTATTCAAGAGGAGCTTTCGCGTTTGGTTGTGAAACAAGCGGTTCGAGAGCTTGACCAGGTGGCAGCACAGCTTGAAGAATGGCTGTCGCTTCAACAAGAAAATGCAGAAGACCGTGAACGTCAATTAGAGATGATCAGAAAGAAGAAGACTGAAGTGCTTCACAGCTTTGAGGAGCAGGACTTTCAAATTGAATATGATCTTGTTGAGCGGGAAATAGAGGAGCTGCTTTATTATGCAAAGCAGCGGTTGTTCTTTCATCACGGTGATGAATTCAAAGCGTTATTTACACCAATGTCCTTCCGGGAAAATGAGACGCTACGTACATCGCTGCTTCGCTGTATATCTGACTTGCTTCGGTATACATCTCGTGAGTTAGCACAGGAAATGCGTGCCGCCGCCTTTCGAACAGAAACATTTGCTTTGAAGAAGACGGAAGCGATCTACGAAAAAGCAGAACAGATGCTTGAAGAGGCTGGCGAAATCTTAGCATTCACGGTGCCGCAATTTAATCGTATACCGCGACCTCATTTTGAAGAAGGCTTCCAGGAGGTTCAGCCCCATCAATTCGAAAAATACGTAAAGGCGTACAAGTCAACAGCTGCTTTCTTTGCAGAAGAAGCTCATAAAATGCTGCGCGAAAAAATCGAACTTACCCTGCATGAACCTGTAAATGAGTATGTAGAGGAAGCGGAAATACGTTTGAAGGACACGTATTTGCAATCATTTGAAGGCTATAGACAGAAGGCGAAAGCGGATATAACGGAACAGATAAATGCCCATTTTGACGGGAAGGTTGCTGTTCTTTCTGATCGTGCTGCTCTTGGGCAATATAAACATCTTTATTCTGATTTGCTTAGAATTATAAGGGATGAGCGTGCACTTTGAAAAAATTGTCATTATAATTATCGCCTCATAAGTGAAAATAAGCATGCAAGATTAAGTCTTAAATTGAGGTGATTGATGATGAATAACCTTCGTTCGCTATTTGGAAGAGGTCAGATGTTTAACTTTGGCAGAAGAAGAACAAGAGGCGGTCTTTGGTTTACATTGTTAGGGATGGGAATCAGCGCAGTTGCCACTCGTATGATGAGAGACGGTAATAATAACAACATGATGCGTCCGATGCGAAACATGGCTGAGAATGTGCAGCATTCCGTGAATAACTTCACGAATGATTCACAGATGAGACCAGCTCAAGCAACGGAATTTGCTGAAGAATTAACGCCGAAGAAAGATAAGAAATAACACAAGAGAAGGTTGCCTTAATGGGAGTGAGTCCCATAAGGCAACCTTTTTTTAATTTTCCCAGTAACGGGGTTTATCAAAGTAGTTATGCAGCTCTTCTTCGTATTCAGGCTGAATGCCTTCACGCGGATTATAGCCTGGCGCATTTTTGATCTTATGCTTTGTTAAGTCTACATAGACGTGACGGTCACTCCAGCTAATTTCTGTAATCCATTCAGGTGAGATAAGGACGTTTTTACCTGGAAGGAGTTGCTTTGTATTAATGACGACATAGCGAATTCGCCACGCATCATCTTCAATAATAAAGCCTTCCGTATGGCCGATATCGCCGTCTGCAGCAGCGATGGAATAGCTTGAAAAGGTTCCTGTCAGCTCGGTCATACTGCGTAACGTACTGTTATGCTCTTCAGCCATTGGATCGGGTGCGTGTTCCTGTACCTCTTCCATCAGCGGCTTAGGTGTTGGCTGACTTCCCCATACATATGGACCTGCCCAATAATAATGCCAACCGAAGAAGCGTGCGGTCTCACGCTCATGCTCACGCGAAACAGGCCGTTCAGTTTTCATGTCAGGACTTTGCTTAATTTGCTCCTTCGTCAAATTCATATAGATGGTTTGGGATGGAATATCGATGCTTTCAATTGACACAGGTGAGAGTAGCACTCGTTTTCCTGGAAGCCACTTTCCAGTATCGACAACAAAATAACGAAGTGCCCAAAACTTATCATCGAAATAAAGGTCAGTGATTTTACCAATATCCCCGTCCGTTGCATGTAGCTGATATGTGATTAATTCACTTGCTTGGTGAAGCATTTCCTATCCCTCCTAGCAGGATCGTTTGACTTAGTATGGAAATTTCCCTTTCATGACAGAAGTTAAACGATCTGGAGAAGAGAGTCGGTATTTTAGAAAAATTTATTTTGCTAATATTCGTAAGTGTTGAGATTTTTATGTAGGTGGTACGTTTGTAACATTTGTAAAGAACATATGGCCTAGTAAGGATGTCTCGAAAATATTTTGAATAATCATTATTTTGGTAATTTTGAATCTTTATCGAAAAGTTTTTTTAGTATATGTTTTTAGTAGTAGGATAATTTTCCAACAAGGAGTGGTAGAATGGTAAGTAAGAAAAATTTCTCAGCAGCTTTAGCAGCGAGTGTAGCTGTAGGTGCGGTTGTTGTTCCGAGCCTACATACAGAGGCTGCCCCAAATGCACAGAGTGACCATGCCTTTGATAACAAAGTGGTGAAGAAGGTCCAGGTTGATAACATTTACAACCATATCGACAAATTATCAGAACAGCCTCGAGTCGCAGGAAGTGAAGCAGAGTATGAAGCGGTTCAATACATTAAGAAACAGTTTGAATCGTATGGCTTAGAAGTAGAAGTTCAGCCGTTTCCGTTTACAAGCTATACTGAGCCCGATACTGTATCTTTCTCAGTCGAAGGTTCTGAGATGGAATTCGATGTAAATACATTTTCGTATGGTGTGAATGGACAAGTATCAGGTGAGCTTGCATATGCAGGTCTTGGTACGAAGGAAGACCTTGAAGGAAAAGATTTGACTGGAAAAATTGCTTTAATCCAGCGTGGAGAGCTTTCTTTCGCTGATAAAGTGTTAAACGCAGCGGAAAAAGGGGCAGAAGGGGTTATTATCTTCAACCATAGTGAAGGAAATATAAATGGTACGTTCGGTGAACCGAATGAAGATTATGTTCCAGCTGTCGCTCTTTCCAAAGCAGATGGTGAAGCACTGTTAGAAAAGGTGGAAGCAGGCGAAAGTGTAAGCGCTTCAATTAATATTGAAGGGGCAGAAACAAGCGAAAAAACCTCTTACAATGTTGTCGCAACGAAAGAAGCAACACACCATGATACAAATGATATTATCATTCTAGGTGCTCACCACGATTCAGTAGCAGGTGCGCCTGGTGCGAATGATGATGCATCTGGAACAGCGATGACGTTAGAAATGGCACGTGTGCTGTCAAATATGCCGACAGACACAGAGCTTCGTTTCGTCACATTTGGTGCCGAAGAGAACGGATTGATTGGCTCCACTGAATACGTGAAGACGTTAAGTGAAGATGAAATCAGCCGTACGAAAGCGATGTTCCAGCTAGATATGGTTGGCAGCCGTGACGCTGGCGAGCTCATTATGTACACTGCAGACGGCGAGCGAAATATCGTGACAGATACAGCAGCTTCAGCTGGTGCACGCTGGTCGCCAGAACAAGACCCAGTTGCATATGGCCAAGGTGGACGAAGTGATCATATGCCGTTTGCTGAAGCAGGCATTCCGGCAGCATTATTCATCCATGCACCTGTTGAGCCTTGGTATCACAGCCCAGATGATACACTTGATAAAATCAGTAAGGAAAAGCTTGAAGAAGTTGCACAAATCGTTGGGTCATCGATTTATCAACTTGCACGCAAAGACACGCCTGCATTAGAAAATGCGCAAGTAGCACCGACTGATGTTGAGTATCCGTTTGAAACGAGAGAATTAGATTAAGAGTGTACAATCCCGCATGAAAAAATGCGGGATTTTTTAACGTAAAATTCGAAAAAATATTTAGATTTAGGCTTGCTTTGCGTCATTTTGAGGGTATAATTACCTATTATAATGGCGATAGGGAGCGAGATGTTTTGAAAAACATTAAAGGGAATTTTTACGAATTGACAGAAGAGGCAGTAAGTGCTGTAAGAGAGCAGGATTTTGACAAAGCAACTAGCTTGCTGGATGAAATCGAACGCATTTCAAAAGTTGTCATTTCAAGTTTCCAAGAGATAAGAAACCAATCGTTGCCTAAGTAAAAGCTCTGCCAAATCGTTCATTGCATTAAAGGCAATGAACGATTTTTTGGTGTCGAAAAGGGGACGGAGCTTCGTTGAGTTTGTGGTGGAGTGGAGCAGAATATGAGCATTGTTCGTAAATGAGCGCTTGATGAAATTGAGTGGAACCTTCGCTCACGCCGCCTTATTGAAGTGACGGAGAAGTGAAGTCAAGGGGGGCGAAAAGGGGACGGAGCTACGTTGAGTTTGTAGGGTATTAGGGCAGAAGGTGAGCCCAGCTTGGAAAAGAGCGTTTGATGATGTTGAGTGAATCCTTCGCTCACGCCGCCTTATTGAAGTGTTCGGAGAAGTGAAGTCAAGGGGGGCGAAAAGGGGACGGAGCTTCGTTGAGTTTTAGGGATTAGGGCAGAAAGTGAGCCCGGCTTGGAAAAGAGCGTTTGATGAAGTTGAGTGGAACCTTCGCTCACGCCGCCTTATTGAAGTAGTCGGAGAAGTGAAGTCAAGGGGGGCGAAAAGGGGACGGAGCTACGTTAGGTGCTAGAAATTTGTACCATAAATACCTAATTTAGATTGATAATTAAAATAGACATCTGTAAAATGACATTGAATGTTTGGGATTAAATGTAGTTATAAATGGGGGATGTTTGAATGTTTCAACAATCGATGAAAGGTTATGATTATTTTTCAAATGGGTCTTTATCGGATATTGATGCAAATGATAGGTTAAAGGAGAAGCTGGACTTTCTAGGCATTTCGAAAATTCGTCGTGAAACTGTACATGCACTAAAAGAGGTTTATGCGAAAAATGCTGATGACATGATTAATAAGTTTTACGAGCGACTTCATCAAATGCCTTCATTACATAATTTAATTGTCAATAATACGACAGATGAACGTCTTAAAAAGACCTTTCATTTATATATGAAAAGTTTATTTGAGGACGAATTGAATTTGCAATATGTTTTTAAGAGAAGAGCGATTGCAGAAGCACATGCGAAAATCGGCTTAACGCCTGACTGGATGCTTGCGGCCTTTAATTTGTTGAATCAATTGTTTGTTCCGTATATAACGAAGGAGTACGTAAAGAAGCCGAAGATGTTAATGGACGCTCTGCTTGCGTATGAAAGTATGGTTGTACTTGATCAGCAGATCATCATGGAGACATATATTGAATTGCAAGCAACAAACTTTATTAAGGGACTTTCAAATGTGATTTCATTTAATGCTGATATTGATGAAGTGAAAGAGCTTGTTGATTATCAACAAGAACAATATGAAGCTTCTTCGTCTGTAAGTGATATTGTTGAAGATTTCAGCAATAGTATTGAAGAGATTGCTTCTTCTGTTTCTGAGATTAATACGCAGTCCCAATCTCATTTGAAGGAGCTTGATGAGAATACAAAAACATTAACAAATATGACGGCATACCTGAACCAAGTCGATCAAGGACAGCGACAAGTGCTTGGGCATGTAGGAAGCTTAATTTCTCATGTTAACAATATGCAAAAGGTAATGTCATTTATTCAAGATGTTGCTGAGCAGACGAATCTACTTGCGCTGAATGCATCAATTGAAGCTGCACGGGCAGGAGAACAAGGTAAAGGCTTTGCAGTTGTGGCACAGGAAGTACGGAAGCTAGCGGATAACACGAAGCAATCGATTTCAGATATTAGTGAAGACATTAAACAGTTGTCGACTATTTCCGAGGAAATGAACAGTCTTATCAACGATACGAGTTCGATGCTTCATAAAGGGGTAGAGGACACGCAGAATTTGTCCCATACAATTGGTGAACTGAACCATAGTCTTCAACACATTGGTGCCCGTTTTGAAAATATTTCAGCCATTACCCAACAGCAAACCGCTTCGATGGATGAAATCACTTATCGGAATAGAGGGATTACCGAAGCTGCCAAGAAAGGCGTCGATATTAGCCGAAGCACAGGGCAAGCTGTTTATGATTTGAGTAAAATTATTGACGAACACCGAATCCATTCAATTTCGTCGAACATGAAAATTAGCCAAGAGGATATTATCGAGCTTGCGATTACCGACCATATTCTTTGGCGTTGGCGCATTTATAATTTGATTCTCGGGTTTGATTCATTGTCAGAAAATGATGTATCCTCTGCTCAAGATTGCAGACTTGGACAATGGTATTACGGCTATGCAAAGCGTTTGTTTGAAAATGAACCAGCCTACCGTGAGCTAGAAGAGCCACACCGTAAACTGCACGACCTAGCGAAAAAAGCTGTACAAGCAGTCAATTCCGGCAATAAAGAACAAGCAGAACAATTGCTTGAGGAAATCACAACGGTTTCAAAGGTTGTTGTGGAAAAACTGAAATTGCTTAAGCAAGTTATCATTAAACAAAAAGAAAGCTTCCGCTCAAGTGTACACGGAAGAAATTAAGGAAAAGCCGCTCAGCAATTTGAGCGGCTTTTTGGTTGATCCAGCTGCGGCGGGCAGAAATTTGTGTTGCTTCACCTTCCCACGCCGAGGCAAAAAGCGCCTCTCTGTGTGAAGGCTCCAGCAAACAATATTTCTAAACGGCCCGCCTCCGCTTTCGACGCACAGGATGTGCTAGTGCAGGCGTTGTCACAGGACGTGACGCTCTTAGCCAGCGTTCCTTTGATGTCCAGCTGCGGCGGCTAGGGGCTCGAGGTCATAAGTCAGTCTGCTGCGGGGACAAAGAGCGGTCCCCTTCGCATTCTGCCTTATGCTTGTCGCCCCTGTTCAAGCCGCCTCCGCTTTTCTAGATGTCTAGCTGCGAAAGGCAGGCTGCGCGAGTTGCTTCACCTTTCCACGCCGAAAGCAAAGTTCGGCTTTCTCTGTGTAAAGGTTCCAGCAATCGGACAGCCTAACCGCCTTTCTCCGCTTTTCTATTGTCCAGCTACGGCGGCTAGGGGCTCGAGGTCATAAGTCAGCCTGCTGCGGGGACAAAGAGCGGTCCCCTTCGCATTCTGCCTTATGCTTGTCGCCCCTGTTCAAGCCGCCTCCGCTTTTCTAAATTAGCGCCAGCATGCGCAGCCGACGATGATTAGTAAGATGAATAGTACGACGATTAACGCGAAGTTACGACCTGGGTAGTAGCCAGCGCCTCCGACTGGTCCGTAAGGGTAGCCCCCATATCCGCATCCGTAGAAACCCATATTTAACACGCTCCTTTAATAGTTTGAGTTTAAGAAGGTTTGACAAGATGAATTAGTTTAATAGTAGAAGGATGCTCCGAGGATGATTAGTAAGATGAATAACACCACGATTAGTGCGAAACTTCCACCGTAGTTGTATGCTCCCATTGTCTCAACACCTCCTTTGACTCTACATGATTAACATATGTATTTTGCTGAATTTTGTATGGGCGTTTGACCTATGTTTTGAAAATGGGCGGAAAGAATTGCTGTTTTGACGAGAAAAATCCCCTGCAAGGGCAGAGGATTTTAGTCATTGAAATAACTTGTATCTTTTGTGCTGTGCATAAAGCGTGCTTTTGGCACGATGCGTTTGTTTTCAGCTAGTTCACGGTTTTCTTCTGTGTTCCAGCCGATATCATTGGTTGGATGCACCCATTCATCTCCAGCCATCACATTCGGATCAGTTTCGATGCTCCATTGATTAAGCGGTGAGGCTTCGGAATCATAACGACTGTCGCCAATTACAACACCATAGCTATTTATAAAAGGCTTTTCTGGTTTGATGTGACTGTTTTTAAAATCTGGCGAGTTAATTTGGTGAGGCATCACGCCATCAATTTGCGGTTGTTCAAGCTCTTTTTGGTGATTATTTTTCATGTTCTTCACCTCAAGCATAGCTTTTCCGCAGCTTGGTTAATCTATACGAACGAGGTCATGCGATGTAAAGCTCAACCAGCATGCGCCTGTTAGAAATAACGGCAGCCATGTTAAGGCAATAAACAGGAAATAAGGTGAAGCAGCATTTCGTGCAGGCAAGAAGCAAAGCATTCCAGCCATGATGCTGCCAATGAGTAAGTACATAAGAATGAGCATGTAATTCACACCCTTTTGCTTTATATCAACAGCATATGCGAATGCTAAATTAAACGTTTATCCCAAAACACATTCTTAAGGATAAGCGCTTCTTTTTTGCGCAAATTAAAGGAAAAGGAAAAAGAGGTGAACATAGTGGATAGACGTGAGCAGGAAAGTTCCTTAAGAGAAGGGACGAAAATGAGTGAAAATATGGGACTGCCAACAAATACAATGGGCGGCACGATGAGTATGGCCAAAGACCCGATTGAAACGAACCCACATTTATTTACCGAATCACCACAAACTGAAGAAAAATGGGAGAGTGCTGAGAAATGAAGAATGAATACCCAGTTGCGAAGTTAAATGAACAAGAGCTGACAAAGCTTCAACAAACAGAGAAAACGATACGCGAAGATATTGGGAAAGATATTATTTTAATCGCTTATGAAGATTCAGAAGGAGGGCAAGTGAATGGCTAAACGAAAAGCAGCACATGATGCGGCAAAAACAAACAACCAAACGCCGACTGAAAGTATGGCACATACAAGCTTGCCGAATCAATTCACAGATCGTGATGCAGCACGCGCTCAAGAAAGAGCTCGTATAGCAGACCGCGAAGAATTAGAAGGCAAGAAATAGGAGGAAGCAACATGGGAAAAAGCAAACGTAAAAGCAATCCAGAACAAAAAAATGCTCAAACGCCACGTACCCTTGAGCAAAACACAGAATTCGGTCATGAGCTTGGTGATGTAAACGTAAGCAAGCATTACGAAGCTGCTGCACAAGCGCAGGCAGAGAAAGAAAAACGGGAAAATGCTCGGAAGAATGCTGAAAAAGAGAAGAAGAAATAACAAACAAGGCGCCCCGCATGCCGCGGCGGCGCCTTAGTATTAGCTTATTTCAAGCTGTGCATGATCAGTTGATACCGTAAACAGCTGATTACCTGCTTGCTTCGGATCATAATAGATCAGCATAAGAGTATTGTTCGGTTCAATTATGCCGTCTGTGATACAGGCGTGCAGATCAAAACTTAAGCTTTCGATCATCGTGTGCTTGTGTAAGTCTTTTTCTGAAAGAGACAGCTGTGCAAAGGCATCGCCAAGCATCTCTGGTGCTTCTGCAATTTGCTTAAGCAAGGCTGATTTTTCTTTCTTTGACCATTGCTCGTTCCACCACGGTTTGCGCGGCTTGTGCTTCTTGTTCATGAGATAGTCGTATTTCATTAACCCTTCGACGATTGGCAGACAGTCTCTCGCTTCGGCGCACAAAAATTCGTGCAGTCGGCGGAATAAGTCTTCAAGCTGATGACCGATTCGGCTCCAGCCGCGCTCTTCCCAATAGGAACCAAATGATTGGAAGAAGTCAAACGGCGTGTCAAAGACATCCTTAACGAGGTAGCGAATCGTGTTATCCATACGATGGTCATTCCAATACTTTTCAAGCACATCTTCAACTTGCTTAATGCGGACAATGTCATCAAAGGAGAGGACATTGTTGCCAAGGATTTCATATGGCGGCTTATCCACAAATGTATAGCCGAACTTCTCGTGCTGAAGACGGAGGCCTGTCCCACGTAATAGCTTCAAGAAGCCAAGCTGTAATTCTTCTGGCTCAAATGCGAAGACATCGTTGAATGTTTGGCGGAATGAATGATAGTCTTCTTCAGGCAGGCCGGCAATTAAGTCAAGGTGCTGAACAATCTTGCCGCCTTCTTTCACCATTGTTACGGTGCGGGCAAGCTTTTTGTAGTTTTGTTTGCGTTGAACAAGTTCATTTGTTGCATCATTTGTTGATTGAACTCCAATTTCGAAGCGGAACAACCCTTCTGGTGCATGTTCATTTAAGAACTCAAGTACTTCTGGGCGCATAATATCAGCGGTAATTTCAAACTGAAAAACAGTTCCAGGTAAGTGATTGTCGATTAGAAATTGGAACATATCCATTGCGTATTTACGGCTGATATTAAAGGTACGGTCGACGAACTTAATTGTTTTCGCGCCGTTTTCCATTAAGTACATAATTTCTTGCTTAATCTTTTCTTTATCGAAGTAACGCACACCTACTTCAATTGAAGAAAGGCAGAATTGACAAGAGAATGGACAGCCGCGGCTCGTTTCAATATAAGAAATTCGTTTAGACAGTTCATCCCGATCTTCGGTAAAGCGGTATGGGGATGGGATTTGCTTTAAGTCAACCTTTTGACGCTTCGGATTCATCTTTGTAGCGCCTGTTTCGTCACGGTATGCAACCCCGTCTACTTCAGACAGGTTATCTCCGGCTTGTAATGCATCAAGCAGCTGCTTGAATGTTGCTTCACCTTCACCGACAACGATCGCATCAACTTCGGGCAGCTTTTCCATCCATTCAGCTGTATCGTATGTCACTTCTGGACCGCCAAGCACGACGAATAGGGATGGGTGAATTTTCTTTAACATCCGGACGACATCAATCGTTTCTTGGATATTCCAAATATAACAGCTGAAACCGAGCACATCCGGCTTTTTCGAGTGCAGGTCAGAGATGATGTTCATAATTGGGTCTTTAATGGTGTATTCAGTTAACTCAATATCGTGAGAATCCTCAGCGTACGCTTTGAGATAGCGGATAGCGAGATTCGTATGAATATATTTTGCATTTAAGGTACTTACGATTGTTTTCATTTTGCTTCCCTCACAATTGCGGAATTTCTAACACCTTATTGTAACATAAGTTTTGTGTATAATTGAAAGGAATTGGCAAGGTGAAAGATTTTTTAGAAAAAGTTATTGCTTGTTAAATCAGCTTTTTTGTATGTTTATGGTAGAGAATAGAAGGGAGGCGCTCGTTGTTGTCTGTTAATGAAGCAGTTGTATTTGTGATGATGGGTTTTCTTGTGATCGGAGCGCTTGACTATATAAATGGAAATCGGTTCGGCTATGGGGAAAAGTTTCGAGAAGGCGTGCTGACGATGGGGCCGCTTGCATTATCCATGCTTGGGATTGTTTCGTTAGCACCTGTATTAGCAAATGTGCTGTCTCCGCTCGTTGTTCCGCTGTATGAATGGCTTGGTGCAGACCCGGCGATGTTTGCGGGCAGTCTGCTTGCGATTGATATGGGAGGTTATTCGTTGGCGCAGGAGCTGGCGAGAACGGAGGAAGCGGCAAACTTTTCAGGCATTATTCTTGGAACGATGATGGGGCCGACACTCGTCTTTACAATTCCTGTCGCATTAACGATGATTCGCAAGGATGATCAGCCTGCATTTGCGAAGGGCATTTTACTCGGCTTAATGACGATTCCAATCGGATGCTTTGCAGGCGGTGTATTGGCGGGCTACTCGTTACAGATGATGGTGCAGAACCTTGTGCCGATTGTGTTATTTGCGTTACTGCTTGGCCTGGGGTTATGGAAGCTTCCTGCTCTGATGATTAAGGGTTTCGGGCTGTTTGGAAAAGCTGTGGAGGTTGTAATTATCATTGGACTGGCATCCATAGCCGTGGAAACATTTACGGGTATTGTTGTGATTCCGGGAATGGCGCCGCTTGATGAGGGAGCCGTGATTGTCGGAAAAATCGCGATTATGCTTGCCGGAGCTTTTCCGATGGTTCATTTTATTACAAATGTATTGGGTGGTTTGCTTAAGGCGGCAGGCAAGCGTGTTGGAATTGATGAAGTATCGACAGCAGGCTTGATTTCCTCGCTTGCTCATGCGATTCCAATGCTTGTGATGTTTGCAGAAATGGAGGAGCGTGGGAAGGTGATGAATGTCGCCTTTGCTGTAAGTGGTGCGTTTGTGCTTGGCGGACACCTTGGTTTTACCGCAGGGGTTGAAAAGGCGCTGATCGTCCCTATGATGGTTGGAAAGATCACGGCCGGTACGACGGCACTTTGGCTTGCGGCGGTTGTTACGTCGAAGACTGCTGCAAGAAAACATCATGCGACACATATCGTGAAGGGATGAGTGTGCTTCTACTATTCTCGGCATTTTTTTAGCCAATAAATTGTCTTCCATCTGTAACCATTTTGTCACCAATTGCGTCTCATAATTAGGTACGATTGAAGTGGTATGAGGAATAAAGCTCAGCCCTTTTTCTACAGAAAACAAATTGGAGTGAAGACAAAATGATGATGAAAAAAAGTGTCCTTTCCTTTACGATAGCAGGTGCCATTCTTGTTGGCGGAGTGAGCCCGGCGATAAGTCCGTTACAAATTTCGACTGTCTCCGCAGCAGAGCAGGGAATGACAATTGAAACAACTACGATCGAGAAAGAAAGTCAATATGTCGAGCAAGGTGTTCGTTTGCCCGTTATGAAAGGGTTAAAAGACAAAGCATTTCAGCAGTCATTAAATAAGCAGATTCAAGCATTCTATGAAGAAAGAATTCAAACATTAGAAGAAGATGCAAAGTCATTTGCGGGCGATGCTGAAGAAAAAGGCTTCCCGTTTCAGAAGTTTGGGCTGTTTATTAACTATAAGATGAAGCAAAGAGGTGACCTTGTGTCGCTGGTGTTGATAACCAGTACTTATTCAGGCGGAGCGAATATGAATAGTGTAGTGGATTCGTATAACTTTTATAATCAGAAAGATGCGAAGAGTGTGAATTTAACTGACTTGGCACCACCGCAAAAGCTTGAAAAGCTCGCTCGGCAGGCAGTGACTGAGCAGATTGACAATTATTTTGGCTTAGATCAGTTAGTTGACAATCAAGCCTTTTATGCTGAGGGAAATGAGCTTGTCTTGATTTTTGATGAATATGAAGTGGCCCCAGGTGTGGCAGGTACGCCATCAGTGACAATTCCGTTCTCAGCGCTTCAGGAAAAAGAAGAACAGCAGGAAGTGAACGTAAATGCAAGGAAGGTTTCAGTGAACGGGCAAGAGCTACAGACATATCAATCAGGCACGACAACGATGGTCGAAGTCCGAAAGCTGGCCGCTGCGTTTGGCTATCACGTGAAATGGAATGGGCCAGAACAAAGTGTAGAACTTACAAGAGGCGCGCAATGGACGAAGCTAAAGCTTGGAGAAAACCGTTATACATACGCAAAAATGGCACCATTTCAATTAGAGGAAGCACCAGAATTGAAGCAAGGAAAGACATATGTGCCAGCATCCTTTGCAGTAGAAGTGTTAAAAGCAACACCCGTGATGGATGGAGAGACACTTCAATTTATTACAAAATAAACGAAAACGCAGATCCTTTGGTGAGGATCTGCGTTTCTTTTTTATGCTGTTTTATTATTTGATGCTTGCTGGACAGCGTTTTTTCCTTTATAAGTCACCATGTAAAGGATGAAGCCAGCTACGATAGCAGCGTATAGCGCGAACCAAACGCCGCTGTAGATGATTCCCATACCGAGGGCACCAGCTGCAAAGACATAATAGGTCATTGGAACAAGTGCTTTTCGGATAAGGGAACCTTCCTTACCGACAAGACCAACTGTTGCAGAAGCGGCTACAACGTTGTGTACGCAAATCATGTTACCAGCAGCACCGCCGATTGCTTGAAGTGCTACAACAAGACCTGCACTACCTACGCCAAGTCCGATGCTTTCAGCAGTACCGAATTGGAATAGAGAGAACATCATGTTACTGAATGTGTTCGAACCTGCGATGAAGGCACCCATTGCACCGATTGTTGGTGCAAATAACGGCCATACAGAACCAACTACTTGTGAAACACCTTCTGCAAGAACAAGCGGCATGCTTGCTAAGTCAGCTGTACCTGTGTTCAAGAAAATCTTAATCATCGGAACTGCAAAGATTAATGCTGTTGCCGCACTAAGAACCGTACGGATTGTTGCACCCCATGCACGAGAGTATTCAGAAGGTTTCATACCGTGCATAAAGTATGTAATCAATGAAACGACTACGAAAATGAAGCCAGGCAAGTAAAGTGGTGACGTTCCAGCACCAATGCCAGAGCCAAATAAGTTTTCGATTTTGATTGAAACAGCTGGGTGTTTAAGAGCTGTAGTAATTTCAGGAACAATACGTGTTAGAACAAGTAATCCTGCAACGAAAACATATGGTAACCAAGCTTTTACTAGTGAGATGTGACGGCCTTCTGCAACTTCGCGGATTGGCTCGTCGTTAAGCTTACCAGCCCAGTCGCTTTCCCAGTTGTCGCGAGTTGGGAAGTCAAAGGTTTCATCTTCTTTTGGCATGAACAAGCCTGCTTTTGCACATGGAACAACAATGGCAAGACCAATTAATGCACCGATAAGAGATGGGAATTCTGGACCTAAGAATTTCCCGATTAAGAAATAAGGAATTGTAAAGCTGATACCTGCGAATAAAGCAAACTTCCAAACTTTCAAACCTTCACGGAATGAACGAGATTCACCAAAGAAGCGTGTGATCATCGCTACCATGAAAAGTGGAATAAGTGAACCAACAATTGCGTGGAACATCGCAACGTTTGCACCAATTTGATGCAAGTAATCTAAGTAAGGCATATCGCCAAGTGCTGCTAGAACTTTATCCTGCTCAGCAAGACCGCCGTTTACACCAACGATAATTGGCGTACCGATCGCACCGAATGATACTGGTGTACTTTGGATAATTAATGCTGCAAGAACGGCTGCCATTGCAGGGAAACCGATTGCAACAAGTAATGGAGCTGCGATTGCAGCTGGTGTACCAAAGCCTGCTGCGCCTTCGATGAAAGCACCGAACAACCATGCGATAATAATTGCTTGAATACGTCGGTCAGGTGATACATTAATGAAACCTTGACGAATTGTCGAAATGGCACCGCTTTCTTTTAATGTGTTAAGAAGAAGCACTGCACCGAAAACGATAAATAATACATCCATAACTGTGAATACGCCGTTAATTGCTGCACCAGCAATCACGTTAGCTTTCGTTCCCCAAGCGAACATCGCTGTTAAAACGGTTACAATAAGTGCCACTGGCATTGCTTTGTAAGCCGGCCACTGTAATAGAACTAAGAAGATAAAAATTGTGGCAATCGGCAAGAGAGCCAGTAAAGAAAGAACCCCAATACTCATCATGTTACCCCCTATTTAAGGTGTTAATAATTTAAAAATTAAGACAATTTGAACCAGAATCCATAAAGTGCAGATTGTTGACGAATAATGTCAATGTGTTGTCCCGGACACGTGCATCTGTCATAAAACAGTTTATCTGGTCATCTGATGACTCTATCATAATGTAAGCGGGTTCATATTTCAACTATAATTTTTAAAAAATGTTCACTTTTTTATACAAAAAGCGCTTTTCAAGGGGAGATTTTCCTGAATTATAGTCTTGACTCATTCGGTGAGAATAGACACACGGGTAAATATACACCTCTATCTACATTGTGCTAAAATAAACAAAAGAGGCTTTTCAAAATGAAATAAAACGCTTACAATCATATTTGTTGCATAACAGTACTTGTAGTAAAAAAGAAACAGAGGATCACTTCTCGGCTCAATCGTTTAGATGACAAGGCTACTTTTGTTATCATGGGTATGAGTGTCACGAAAAAATGACAATCAGAGAAGATAAAGGTGCAAACAAAATATATTATTTGAATGGAAAGGGTAATGGGGTGGATAACATGCAATATAAGCGAATTAAAACCCGTAAAATCTATGAGGAAGTAGCAGAAGCACTTGTTGAAATGATTAAATCAGCAAAGCTTAAGCCGGGCGATAAGCTAGATAGTGTCCAGCAGCTTGCAGAGAATTTCCAAGTTGGCCGTTCCGCTATTCGTGAAGCATTAAGTGCGTTACGAGCAATGGGGCTAGTGGAAATGCGCCAAGGTGAAGGGACTTTTGTAAGACAATTTGATCCAGAAATGCTATCATTGCCGATTCATGCGGCAGTTCTTATGAAGAAAGACGACATCCAAAACTTGCTTGAAGTGCGAAAAATCCTTGAAGTAGGAGCTGTTGAAGCTGCTGCTGAGCGCCGTACAGTTGAGGATTTGGAAGCAATCAAGCTTGCTTTAGAAGAAATGGGCAGAGCAAGTGAAAATGAAGAGCTTGGCGAAAAAGCAGACCTTGCCTTCCATATGGCAATCGCCAAAGCATCGCATAATGAATTACTGACAAGCTTAATGAACAACGTATCCGAAATGATGGTCACAACGATGCGCGAAACACGCCGTCTCTGGCTTTACTCCAAACAAGCAACTCTCGAACGGCTGCATCAAGAACACCATGATATCTATCACGCAATCGAAGCCCAAGACCCAAAAGCAGCCCAACAATACATGCTCAACCACCTACTAAAAGTAGAAGACGTCCTCATGAAATACGTAAAAGACGTCAACACAACGGTTTAAAAATAAAAGCGGAGGCGCCTTGTTCAGGGGCGACAAGCATAAGGCAGAATGTGGAGGGGACTGCACTTTGTCCCCGCAACAGGCTGACTTATGACCTCGAGCCCCTAGGCGCCGCAGCTGGACAATAGAAAAGCGGAGGCGCCTTGTTCAAAAGGTGTCTCCGCTTTTATTTAAGCCGAAGTGCCATTATCAGATCATCTGCATATGTACCATTTGAAAATTTGATGTAATCTCTTTGCCGGCCTTCTTCTTCAAAGCCGAATGATTGGTAGAGATTAATAGCTGAGGTGTTAGTGGATAGAACACCGAGAAAAATCTTTTCGATGCCATTTGTTTTTGCCCAGTCTATTGCTGCTTTTATTAGTTCTTTTCCAATTCCGTGCCCGCGACTTTGTTCATGAAGCCCGAGGAAAAGTGAGCATATGTGGCGGAGCTTTTGTAAAGGCGACCTTGAACAGCGAAGGTAACCGACAATTTGGGAATCGATCTCGACAACGAAGATGATGCCACCGCTTCCCATGACCTCGTTTAGCTCATCCATTTCATCCTCGGTAGAAGTGCTGTACTCGCCGGGGCTGCTGAAGAAATAGGGGGTAGTTTCGAATAAATGATTTTTCAATTTTGCGATGGCGGAACTGTCTTTTTCATTTGCAGGTCGAATTTTCACGTGAAAACCTCCTAATCTTTTAATTGCAAGTTCAAGCGAATTTTAATAGAATAGAACCATTGTGAATATTTGTTGAAATATTAAATTAGGCTTAAGTGATCAGATAACCTGTTGACTATTTCGTGTTTTAGCATTAAATTATTAGAAAAGTATACATGGAATTTTGTGTAGTTGTCTAATGAAAACGCAGTCATTTGAAAAAATGGCAAACTCGTTTTCGTAAAAGAAAGAGGGGGACATAATGAAAGTATCCTTGTTTATTACATGTTTGATTGATGTGTTTCAAGGCGATGTCGGTAAGGATACAGTTGAGCTGCTAGAGCGTCTTGGCTGTGAAGTTGATTTTCCAGAAAAACAAACGTGCTGTGGACAGCCGGCTTACAACAGCGGCTACGTAACAGAAGCGAAAGAATCGATGAAGCACATGATCAATACATTTGAGCATTCTGATTATGTTGTTTCACCATCTGGTTCCTGTTCAGCAATGTTCAATGAATATCCACACGTGTTCAAGGGTGACCCAGTGTGGGAAGAGAAAGCGAAGAAGTTAGCAGATAAAACATATGAACTGACACAATTTATCGTTGAAGTGCTTGGCGTTGAAAATGTTGGCGCGAAGCTGAACGCAACGGCAACTTATCATACATCTTGTCATATGACACGTTTGCTTAAAGTGCAGGACGCACCTATGAAACTATTAGCAAATGTAGAAGGGCTTGAATTTACGCCGCTTCCAAACCGTCATGACTGCTGTGGATTTGGTGGAACATTTGCGGTTAAAATGACACCGATTTCAGAACAAATGGTAGACGAGAAAGTGCGTCACGTTGAGGAAACGAAAGCGCAAGTTTTAATTGGAGCAGACTGTGGTTGTTTAATGAATATCGGCGGCCGTATCGACCGTAAAGGCAGACCGATTAAAGTGATGCATATCGCATCTGTGCTAAACAGCCGTTAAGGTAGAGGAGGACAAATCATATGGGCATGAAAATAGGCAACCACGCCTTTAATGACCGCGTGCAACAAGGGATTAGCAATGATTTCATGCGCGGAGCGGTATCAGCGGCGCAAGGACGTTTGCGCGGCGGCCGATTGAATGCAGCACAAGAGCTTGGCAACTGGGAAGATTGGCGCAAGCATGGCGAAGAAATTCGCAGACATACATTAGAGAACTTAGATTACTACTTGGAGCAGTTAAGTGAGAATGTTGCAGCCCGCGGCGGCCACGTATTCTTTGCGAAAACAGCTGAAGAAGCGAATCAATATATTAAAGATGTCGTGAAGAAAAAAGAAGGCAAAAAAGTCGTCAAATCGAAGTCGATGGTTACAGAAGAGATCAGCATGAACGAAGCGCTAGAAGAGCTCGGCTGTGATGTTGTCGAGTCAGACCTTGGCGAATGGATTTTACAAGTTGATGACCATGATCCACCTTCACATATCGTGGCACCTGCTCTTCATAAGAACAAAGAGCAGATTCGCGATGTGTTCAAGGAAAAGCTTGGCTATACGAACACAGAAAAGCCGGAAGAGCTGGCACTTTTCGCGCGTGAAAAACTGCGTGAAGAATTTCTAGCAGCAGATATCGGAATTACAGGCTGTAACTTCGCAGTTGCAGATTCAGGTACCATTTCGCTAGTCACAAACGAAGGAAACGCCCGGATGGTAACGACCGTTCCGAAAACACAAATTACGGTGATGGGGATGGAGCGTATCGTTCCGACGTGGGAAGAGATGGAAGTGTTAGTGAGCTTGCTGACGCGTGCGGCTGTTGGACAGAAGCTAACAAGCTACATTACAGCACTGACAGGACCGAAGCAGGAAGGCGATGTTGATGGACCTGAAGAATTCCACCTTGTTATTGTCGATAACGGACGTTCGAAAATGCTCGGTACGGAATTCCAAGAAGCCCTTCATTGTATCCGTTGTGCAGCATGTATTAATGTGTGCCCGGTTTACCGTCATGTCGGTGGTCACTCATACGGTTCGATCTATCCAGGCCCAATTGGTGCAGTTATTTCACCGATTCTTGGCGGCTATGATGATTACAAAGAGCTTCCGTATGCATCGAGCCTTTGTGCCGCATGTACAGAAGCATGTCCAGTCGGTATTCCACTGCATGAATTGCTTGTGAAGCACCGTCAGAACATTGTTGAAAAAGAAGGCAAAGCACCGAGGTTTGAAGAGCTGTCGATGAAAGCATTCCGCATGGGTACGGCAAACCCAGCGATGTACAATATCGGCACGAAGCTAGCGCCGACAATGATGAAGCCATTTGTCAAAGAAGGCAAGATTACAAACGGTCCAGGACCACTGAAGGATTGGACATCAATTCGTGATTTCCCTGCTCCGAACAAAGAGCGATTCAGAGATTGGTTCAAAAACCGCAGCAAAGAAGGAGGCGTTCGCTAATGGCAAAAGGAACAATTCAAAATCGTGACAGCTTCCTTGCACATGTAGCTGATACGCTTGGCCGCGAGCGCCGCACGAAAGTTGAGCGTCCGGCATGGCAGTATAACCCGCAAGCAGAAGTATTCAAAGGCTATTCACAAGACCAGCTTGTTGAAGCGCTGAAACAACAATGCAAAAACATCCACACAGACTTCGTTGAAACGAATACAGAAGGCTTAAAGCAAGCCATTTCTGAAGTGATTACACGCTATGGCGGCAAATCTGTCGTAACGTGGGATGATGAACGTTTTGAAACGAGCGGCTTAACGAGCTACTTGAATGAAGAGCTTCCAAACAATGAGATTAACGTCCATGTTTGGGACAAAAATGGTGGACAAGAGAACCTTGATATTTCTGCAAAAGCAGATGTCGGCATTACATTCAGTGATACAACGCTTGCTGAGTCGGGTACCGTTGTTCTATTCAGTGATAACGGCAAAGGTCGTTCTGTCAGCCTGCTTCCTGCAACTTATATTGCGATTGTTCCGAAGAGTACAATTGTGCCGCGGATGACGCAAGTAGCACAAGAGGTGCGCCAGAAGATTGAAAGCGGCGAGCTTGTTGCGTCCTGTGTGAACTTTATCTCAGGCCCAAGTAATAGTGCAGATATCGAAATGAACTTAATCGTCGGGGTACACGGCCCCATTAAAGCGACATACATTGTTGTAGACGACCAGTAAACGTAGAAGCATCCGGGGAATGGAGCAATCCTGCTCATTCCTCTTTTGTTTAGGGAAAAAAGGTGACGCGGCTTGTTCAAGTTAGTCGTTTTCGTTGCAAATGAACGAGCTTGAATGTTTTCAATTTTAATAGGAAGCTGAGGTGATGATTCCATGCAGTTATTTCCTGCTCTCGCCAGGCAGATTGTTGAAGAAGTAAGAGAAGTGATAACCGAACAAATTATTGTTGTGGATCGTAAAGGGACGATAATCGCCTCAAGTGATGAGAGCCGAATCGGTAATTTTCACGAAGGTGCCCTGAAGGCGTTGGATTTGCAGAAAACTGTTATGATTGATGAACAGCTTGCTTCCCAGTTAAAAGGCGTAAAGCCGGGAATTACGATGCCGATTTTATTTGAAAGCGGCTCGATGGGTGTAATTGGGATAACAGGAGACCCTCAAGTGGTGGAGCCGTTTGCAGAATTAACGAGACGGATGATTGAACTGTTTGTCAAAGAAATGCATCACTCACAGCAGCTCGAATGGCAGAGCCGTGGCGTGGAATCGTACGTCTATGAATGGGTTAATTTGAAAACAGTCGAAGATGAATTCATTGAACGTGGTGAAATTCTCGGTATCTCGATGTCTAGTGCTTATTTAGTGATGCTGCTGCAGGTAGATATGCGTAATGGTGGACATGTTGATGAAGCGGCACTGCGCCGGGAGATGATGGAGTGGTTCTATCGTTATTTTCCACGAAGTAAGCATGATCATTTGATTAATTGGGGGCGCGGCCGCTTTGTGCTGCTTAAAAATGTCGAGCGTAAAGTAGACCGCCAATTTTTACTGACACATTTGAAGCAGTGGGCTAAGCATGTCCAAACATCATTCAAGCTGCCGTTGCATGTCGGGATTGGAAAGACCATTGTGCCGAAAGTAATTGGTGAAGGCTATCATGAAGCGAAGAAAGCGTTGAAAGCTGCAGAGAAACGAAAAGAAATTGTGTTCTATGAAGATTTATTGCTTGATCTATTGCTCCATGACATTCCTCAGCAAGCCCGCAATACGTTTCTAAAACGGACGGTTGACTGCCTGCTTGGTGATGATGACTTAACGGAAACATTACGAAGCTATTTAGTGAACAATCAATCGATTAAGCAGACAGCAGGGGATTTGCATATCCACTTGAATACATTGCATTATCGTTTGAAACAAATTAAAGAACGCACAGGGATTTGTCCGAAAACCTCAGAGGGAATTGCGTTATTTTATTTAGCTTTTTCACTGTACGACAATGTTGATTCATACAAAATAAGTTGATGAAAGCGATTAAATGTTGTTTAATCATACATAGATGGTTATCAGATCATCATCTATGATGGTAGTATGATAGCTTCAAATATGTGAACGTGAGAAACGTGAAAGATGAAGGGGGAAATGGCAGTGTTAAGCCCTGAAGTAAAGAATAAGCTTATCGACATTGTCGGAGCAGAGAACGTATTAGATTCAAATCAAAGTAAATTAGCGTATTCCTATGATGCAACAGCGAATTTTCAATCGCTTCCTGATGCGGTCGTTCAACCGCGTAATACAGAAGAAGTAAGCGGTGTGCTAAAAGTATGTAATGAGCATCGTGTGCCGATTGTGCCGCGTGGTTCAGGCACGAACCTTTGTGCAGGGACTTGTCCGACAGAAGGCGGCATTGTGCTGATTTTTAACAATATGTCTGACATTCTTGAAATTGATGAAGAAAACTTAACGGTAACTGTTCAGCCTGGTGTGATTACACTTGATATGATCAAAGCGGTTGAAGCGAAAGGGTTATTCTATCCACCGGACCCAAGCTCGATGAAGATTTCAACAATGGGTGGAAACTTAATGGAGAACTCCGGCGGTCTGCGCGGCTTGAAATACGGCGTAACGCGTGATTATGTCATGGGGCTTGAAGTAGTTCTTCCGAATGGAGATATTATCCGTACAGGTGGAAAGCTTGCAAAGGATGTAGCAGGCTATGATTTAACACGTCTATTTGTCGGTTCAGAAGGTACGCTCGGAGTGATTACAGAAGCAACGATGAAGCTGATTCCACAGCCAGAGACGAAGAAAACGATGCTTGCAGTGTACAAAGACATTGAAAGTGCTGCACAGTCAGTATCGAATATTATCGCAGCCAAAATTATTCCGACAACACTTGAATTCATGGATCGTTCGACAATTGAAGTGGTGGAAGACTTCGCGAAGGTTGGTCTTCCGACAGATGCGGAAGCTATTCTGCTTATCGAGCAGGACGGCCCGGCTGAAGTTGTTGAACGTGATATTGCGAAGATTGAAGAGATTTGCCGCAGCATGAATGCGATGAATGTGGAAGTGGCGAAGTCTGAGGCAGAAGCAGATGCACTTCGAACAGCACGGCGCAGTGCACTATCTGCACTTGCACGGTTGAAGCCGACGACTATTCTAGAAGATGCCACAGTACCGCGTTCGGAAATCGCGAAAATGGTAGAGGCGACAAATGAAATTGCGAAGAAGCATAATGTGCGAATTTGTACATTCGGTCATGCTGGAGACGGAAACCTGCACCCAACTTGCTTAACAGATGCTCGTGATCATGAAGAAATTGAACGAGTGGAAGCGGCATTTGCTGATATTTTCAAAGAATCGATTAAGCTTGGCGGTACGATTACAGGTGAACATGGTGTTGGTGAAATGAAATCGCCATACCTTGAGCTGAAGCTTGGTGAGACAGGCATTCGTGCGATGAAAGGGATCAAGGATGCGTTTGACCCGAATCACATTATGAACCCAGGAAAGATGTTTGCGAAGGATGAACGGAAACGGGTGATCGTAGAATGAATAAGACACAACAACGAGAGATACAGCAGGCGTTTCAGGAGCGCATGGATTATGATGAGCTGTTAAACTGTATGCGCTGTGGATTTTGTTTGCCGTCATGTCCGACTTATACGCAAACAAACCGTGATGAAGCGGCTTCTCCGCGCGGTCGGATTGCGCTGATGAAAGCAGTCGTTGATGGGGTTATTGAGCCTGATGAGGATTTTGAACAGCAGCTTAATTTCTGTCTCGGCTGCCGTGCGTGTGAGCCTGTCTGTCCGTCAGGTGTGAACTACGGTCATCTGCTTGAAGAAGCTCGCGATATTTTAAATGAAAAGAAAAAGCATTCGATGCCAGTGAAAGCAGTACGTCACTTCGTATTTGAAGGCTTATTTCCGAACCAAAGCCGAATGCGTTCCTTGAATGGCTTGCTTTGGATGTATCAAAAGAGTGGCGTACAGAAGGCTGTGCAAAAATCAGGCGTCCTAAAGGTACTGCCAGAAAACTTACGCACGATGGAGCGCGTCTTACCAGAAATTCCATCACCGAAAGAAATGCGCAACCGTCCGAGACACCTTCAGCCTGAAAAAACAAAAGCAAAGCGTGTTGCCTTCTTCTCAGGTTGTTTGATGGATACGATGTTCATGAAAACAAATGATGCAACGTTAAAGCTCTTGCAAAAAGCAGGCTGTGAAATCGTCATTCCAGAAAATCAAAACTGCTGCGGTGCACTTCACGGACATAGTGGCGAGAAGGCGAAAGGAAAAGAGCTTGCGAAGCAAAACATCGTCGCATTTGAAAACTTAGATGTCGATTACATTATTTTAAATGCAGGCGGATGTGGCGCGTTCCTCGTTGATTACGGTCATTTACTTAAGGATGAACCAGAATGGGCTGAGCGAGCGAAAGCATTCTCTGAGAAAGTAAAGGATATTACCGAAATACTAGTCGAGCTAGACTTTCATAAAAACTATACGTTGAAGCTTCCGAAGCAAATCATTACGTATCAAGATTCCTGTCATTTGCGCAATGTGATGAAGACGGCTTCAGCACCGCGTACGTTGCTTCAATCAATTGAAGGCGCAACATATGTAGAGATGGAAAGCGCGGATCATTGCTGTGGTTCTGCAGGGATCTATAACATCGTACAGGAAGAAATGTCGATGCAGATTCTTGATTATAAGATGGAAAAAGTCCGCGATGTTGATCCGAAGGTCATTGTGACAGCAAATCCAGGCTGTCTGCTACAAATGAAGCTCGGTGTCGAACGCGAAGGCTTGAAAGACGAAATGAGCGCCGTTCATATTGTTGATTTGCTTCTTGAAGCGGTCCAACATTCATAACAAAGTGAAACTGACTCCCTAGGGAAAACCTTGTCTACGAGTCAGTTTTCTTTGTGTTTTAATAAGAAATATTTGGCTAAAATTCATAGATAAATTATTAAATTTAGTATATAGTTAATAATAGGTATAATTGCATAGAAAAAACAAAACAGGCACCTTCTTGGTACCTGTTTTATTGAAATTACCAGAATAATAGGCCGCCGATTGCGATGCCAGCGATTGCAGCTAAGGCAATTGGGTAAGCTGGATAGAACCCGCCATAGAAGCCCCAGCCGAAGCCACCAAGGTTACGGCCGCCAATAGGCTGTAAATACACGTTACGATTATCTACGCGAGCAATACGGCCAGCGTGGACGCGTCCGTATCTGTCAGTGATGCGTACATTTTGCCCGCGATATCGACAGCAAAGATTATAGTATCTTGACATGAATTTCCCTCCCCTACGGTCCTTTCAAGGCTATTGTATGAAGGGAGTAGAGGGGATGATTGTACGCTTGTCATGCATGGACTGATTTTTTCGCCCGGTAAATATAGCCGCTTATCTTCTCGGAATGGGCAAGTTGTAGCTCCTGATGCTGTTGTAATAAGTCCATGTATTGGTCAGGGATGTGTTGATCAGGAGTGAAAGCTGTATACGTTGAAGGCAGGACAGGCACGCGTGAGGCTTGCACATCTGAAAAGCCTGTTTGTCTCCACAGATCGATCCATTGCTTTGCTGTTAATAGCTTCGTGATTCCGTAAAACTCTTGATAGCGCAGTTCAAGTGTTGGTTCTGGATGGAGCGCTGTCATTTCAATTGCCAGTAGTGAACCACCAGGCTTAAGTACGCGGTAAAATTCTTGCGCTGTGACCGGTTGGTTTGTGAAAGCTGCTGTACTTTCTGATAAGATAAGATCAAATGAGTTGGGTTTAAATGGAAGGTCTTCAACATTACCTTCACAAAAATAAATAGATGGGTTTACATCTGAATGCATTTGCTTTGCTTTTTCGATCATACCAGGATGATGGTCAAGGGCATGAATATGACAGTCGAAGTTTTCTGCAAGAAAACGAGCTGTTTCGCCTATTCCACAACCTGCATCTAAGACGTCTGACGTGGGGGTAAGCTCTATCTCGTCAAGAAGTTGCTGCGTAAGTGCCATTCCTCCGGGATGAGCGCCATGTACGCCGAAAAAAGCAAGCATATCAATATATTTATTTGTCGTCATCGCTATCATCGCTCCTTCTCTTTTACGATATGCGTAAAGAATGAGGAGTGTTTTTCATATTTTATTTTCAGAATTGGGATTGAGGGGGAGAACGTATTGTTGAACAAGTTTCGTCCACGCGCGTCAGCTGTAAGCCTTGCACAAAGAGGGACAGACCTTCAGATTAATGGACGTTTCCAGGAAACAGTCAATTATAATCATTTTACGAGTGAGGATTTTGATAACTTGCAAGAAATAAGCAGGTTGTTGACGAATTCGATTGATGAAATGGTTGAAATCTTTGATTATTATTTGAAAGAACTCAAGGTTGACGCTGAGCAGTCAATTTCACCAGCTGAGGTTAAAGCATATATTACCCATTTTTGTGAGCAGGAGCGGGATCGAGATTATGTGATTCAAGCGGTCGGTTTCTTTAATGAACTGCGCAAGAAGCGCTATAATTTAGGGAAGCTGATTGTCGCGTTTAACCAATTTAACTTTTATTTAATGACCAATTTGCTTTCGAAAAAAGGCATGAAGCCAAATCGATGTATGGCGTTAATGGAGAGCTTACAGCGTGCAGTCAATATTGATCAGCAGCTGTTGCTTGAAGTGTATTCCGAGCGTCTTATTGAGCAAGTAACAGAAGGCATTGCTGGGTTAATGGATAAGAATGCAAAAATTATGTTTGTAAAAGACTTAATCCAGAACTTAGACCGGCAAAATGTTGAAATCCAATCTGTCACAGCTGCTTCAGAAGAAATGACCGCTTCTGTAACAGAAGTAGCGAAATCTGCTTCCTCTGTCTCTGAAAAAACGCAGCAGTCGGTTGAAAAAGCAGTGGAAGGTCGTAAGGTAATCGGCTATGCGCTTGATGAAATCATTCATTCTGGGGAAACGTTTGATGAAATTGTAGATAAGTTCTCTCAGCTTCAGACCTATGTACGCACAATTGAAGAGGTTGTCCGCTTGATTAATGATATTGCAGACCAAACGAATCTCCTTGCATTGAACGCTTCAATCGAAGCAGCGCGGGCAGGCGAACATGGCAAAGGCTTTGCCGTAGTAGCAGAGGAAGTGCGCAAGCTTGCAGAAAATACAGTGGACTCATTGAAGAAAGTGAATGACAATGTAACCAACTTAAAAACATTCTCTGAAGATGTTTCTGATTCGATTCATTCAACGAGTGGTGTCATTAAGAAGGCAACAAAGGATGCGGCTGACTCATTGCCATTGCTGACAGAATTTATTGAAATTATTGAAGAGATTAGTGATGATACAAGCCACACTGCAGCGGTTACACAAGAACAAGCGGCCGCAATTGATGAGATTTCAAGAAGGATGTCTGAAGTGGCTAGTCTTTCAGACCAAGTTCGTACACTTGGGCGAAATACTGGTGAAACAGTACATGAGCTTGGCGTGTCGATCGATCAGTTCCGCTTAGATGTTATTCAGCGTAACAATATTCAATTGTCAACATCGACACTGCTTCACTTGTCAAAGACCGACCATATTCTTTGGAAATGGCGCATTTATAATATGTTCCTAGGGCTTGAGGACATTCGCCCTGAAGATGTGTCCTCATCAAAGGAATGCAGGCTCGGAAAGTGGTATTATTCACAAGATACAAAGCGACGGTTCGAGAACTTGGAAAGCTTCCATCATATTGAAAAGCCGCATGACCGCGTTCACCAGGCTGCCCTGCAAGCAGCGAAGAGCTATCGTGAAGGAGACATTGAAGAAGCACATGCTCAGCTTGCTGAAATTGAAGCCGCATCAGAAGAAGTTTTACAAGGAATTAATGAACTCCTGGATGATATTGATGATGAAAGAAGAAGAGAAGGACGTCTATAAAAAAAAGAAAGGGCAGCGCTTGTTGAAAGGCGCTGTCCTTTTTGTGTGCGGAGCGGGGGCGAGCCGCCTCCGCTTTCGACGCACAGGACGTGCTAGTGCAGGCGTTGTCACAGGACGTGACGCTCTTAGCCAGCGTTCCTTTTGGATCTAGCTGTGGCGGCTAGGGGCTCGAGTCATAAGTCAGCCCGCTGCGAGGACAAAAGGCGGTCCTCTCCGCATTCTGCCTTATGCTTGTCGCCCCTGTTCAAGCCGCCTCCGCTTATCGAGATGTCTAGCTGCGGTGGGCAGAAATTTGTGTTGCTTCACCTTCCCACGCCGAGGCAAAGAGCGCCTCTCTGTGTGAAGGCTCCAGCAAACAATATTTCTAAGCGGCCCACCTCCGCTTTTCTATTGTCTAGCTGCGGCGAATAGAAACTTGTGTTGCTTTCGACGCACAGGACGTGCTAGCGTCGGTGTTGAAACAGGACGTTTCGTTCTTAACCGACGTTCCTTTTAATGCTCCGAGGCAAAGGGCGCCTCTATGCGTGAAGGCTCCAGCAAACAATATTTCTAAGCGGCCCACCTCCGCTTATCGAGGTGTCCAGCTGCGAAAGGCAGGCTGCGCGAGTTGCTTCCGACGCACAGGACGTGCTAGCGTCGGTGTTGAAACAGGACGTTTCGTTCTTAACCGACGTTACTTTTTAATACGCCGAAAGCAAAGAGCGGCTTTCTCTGTGTAAAGGCTCCAGCAATCGGACAGCCTAACCGCCTTTCTCCGCTTTCGAGATGTCTAGCTGCGGCGAATAGAAACTTGTGTTGCTTCACCTTCCCGCTCCGAGGCAAAGGGCGCCTCTATGCGTGAAGGCTCCAGCAAACAAGGTTTCTGAGCGATTCGCCTCCGCTTTTCTTTATAACTTGAATTGTTTTGTTGATTCGTGTAGTTGTTCGGTTAGTTGGCGTAGGTTGGATGCGATTTCTTTGACTTTTTTGATTGATGTGTCTTGTTCGTGTGTTGTGCCGTTGACTTCTTGGACGCCGGCTGTTGTTGTTTGGCTGATACCTGTGATGCGTTCGATTGATTCTAGGATTTCGCGGCTTCCTTCTGTCAGCTTTTCACTTTCTTCTGAAAGGGCTTCGATATCCCTTGTTAAATACTCGATAAAGTGGCTGATTTGTTCGAAGCTTTGTTCACTTTGTTGAACAATTCGTTCGCCTTCTTCGATTGATTGGCGGTTTTGTTCAATGTATTCTAGATTTTGCTTTGAATCGCGCTGAATCTCTGTAATGAGAGAGGAAACGCGGTCAACAGAAGCACTGCTTTGCTGAGCAAGGTTCTTCACTTCTTGAGCAACAACTGCAAAGCCACGTCCGTGTTCGCCAGCTTGTGCAGCTTCAATAGATGCGTTCAGTGAAAGCAGGTTAGTTTGTTCGGAAATATCTTGAATCATTTTCGTGATCTCGCTAATTTGCTGAAGACGATTATCTAATGATTGCATTAAGCGAGTGGATTCGTTGCTTTGACTGACGATCGTCTGCATGTTTCCGCTCATATTTTCCATAGCTTGCTTTCCTTGTTCAGAAGCGCCTTTCGTTTCGCGTGAGTGCTTGGCGATCTTCGCTAAGTTTTGATTCATATTGTCAATAGATGACACGCTTCCATTGACGTATTCAGACATGTGCACTAAGTCTGAGCTTAGTAATTCTGCGCCTGATGCTACTTCTTCCATTGCATCTGTAATTACGCGTGACACATTTCCGGATACATCTGATTGCTCTTGAAGTGTTAATGAATCTTTGGAAACATCTGTTGCTAAAACGTTAATCTTATTTGCAATCTCTCGTAGGCTATCAACCATTTTGTTCACTGAGAGAAGCAGCTTTCCGATTTCATCTTTTGATTTTACGTTCATTTTTTCCGTTAAATCGCCGTTAGAGACCCGTTCCATGAACTTGGATAGAGCGTTAATCGGACGGATGAAGTAACGAGCCATCAGCCAGCTGACCAAAACCGAAAGTCCGATTAGAATAATCATGACGATCCCTTGAACCGAAACCATATTTTTAAGCATTTCAGCATTTGCTTGTTTGGCATCTGCAATTTGCTTGCTCATGTTTTGTGAAATCTTTGCAGTGAAAGCGTGAATTTCTCCCATTGGGATCACCGGAAGAACCGTCCATCCGCTTTGTTCCTGTGTTAGAGGCAAGTAGCTGACTTGCTTAATATCAAGTAAAATTTTTCCTTGGTCGGTTGTGCTTTGATAGAAAGGAAGTTCAGTAGCTGACTTCTGAATCCAGTCCTCATCGGGATGAGCAATAATTGTGCCGTTCTGATCTGTAACGATCATATAGCCACTTTCTCCGACTTTCATTTCCGCAAGAGCCGTTTGGATTGGCTTCAATGTAATCTCAGCACCAACCATGCCACTGACTGTATCACCGTTATAAAGAGGCGTACTAATCATCACATATTGCTCCTGAGGTGTTCCGTATACATCAGATAGGTAAAATTGCCCATTCTTGAGACGCATTGTTTCTGTATACCACTTCTGCTGTTGTGCTGGCTTATTGGCCACATTGCTTGGATAGGACGTGTATGTATCGTTATTCGTAGCAACAAAGAGTGAACGGATCGTGTCCTCATTGTTAACAAAAGGTGCAAAAGCCGTCTGAATGCTAGCTGCATTACCGCTTCTTACGATATTCATTTCTTTTAAAATATTCAGATCATACTTAGCGGTATTAAGCTGATGATCAAGTTCTGCAAGCATTCGCTTTCCTTCTAGGTGAATAAGTGTCCCTGCGTAGTGACCAGCAAAACCACTGACATCACGTTTTACATTTTCTGAGAGATTGGCAGTTGTGTCGTCAACGTTATTCGACATATTGGTGATTGAGAAGTATGAAAAAAGCGAGCATGCAAGAATAATGATTACTGAAATGGATACAACGGCGCTTATTAATTTTGTTTTCAGTGTCATTTTCTGCCTCCTTAAGATGATAGAATCATTATACTATATTATTAATTCTTTCTATAGTATCAATTAACTGAAAAATATGTTTAATTATTGATATTTTCTGATTCTTAAAGGTTAAATTGTATAATGTTTTATAAAATTTTGTCAATTTACATGAACAATAAGAACTATTGTTGTAAAATATAGGTAGATATAATGAATTCAAAGGGAGGATAAGAAAAATGAGATTAGCAGGTAAGCGTGCAATTGTAACTGGTGGAGCAAGTGGAATTGGTGAAGCGACGGTGCGGAAGATGGTAGAGGAAGGGGCTCATGTGTTAATCGCTGATTTGAACGATGAATTAGGGGAAGCACTTGCGAGAGAATTGTATTCAGAGCAGACAAATGTGGCTTATCAACGTGTAGATGTTACAAGTGAGGCTGATGTGAAGGCAATGGTGGAAAAGGCTGTAGCTGAGTTTGGCGGGCTTGATGTGATTTTTAACAATGCAGGGATTGGTCAAATGGCAGCATCAACTGACCTTGAGGAATCCGAATGGCAAAACGTTATTTCTGTGAATCTATCAGGTGTATTTCTATGTGCAAAGCATGGGATTAAAGCGATGCTTAACTCAGGTGGGGGCAGTGTCATCAACTGTGCTTCAATACTTGGACATAACGGACAAGCGGCAACCGCTTCCTACACAGCTGCGAAGGGCGGCGTGTTGAATATGACAAAGACATTAGCGCTTGAATATGCGACACAAGGTGTTCGCATTAATTCTGTCTCGCCAGGATATATTGAAACCCCACTATTGAGAGATTTGGAAGAAGAGATGAAACAGCAGCTAATTGCTCTTCATCCGATTGGCCGTCTCGGTCGCGCAGAGGAAGTAGCCAATGCAGTCGTCTTCCTAGCAAGTGATGAAGCAAGCTTTGTTACAGGCACCGACATTCTTGTTGACGGCGGCTATTCTGCAAGATAAATAGAATGAAAAACCGCAATGGGGGAGAACCCATTGCGGTTTTTTGGTGGAAGGGGGAGGTGCAGGAACGTGACGTTCTTAGCCAGCGTTCCTTTGATGTCCAGCTGCGGCGGGCAGAAATTTGTGTTGCTTCACCTTCCCACGCCGAAAGCAAAGAGCGGCTTTCTCTGTGTGAAGGCTCCAGCAAACAATATTTCTAAGCGGCCCGCCTCCGCTTTTCGAGATGTCCAGCTGCGGCGGGCAGAAATTTGTGTTGCTTCACCTTCCCACTCCGAAAGCAAAAGACGGCTTTCTCTGTGTGAAGGCTCCAGCAAACAATATTTCTAAGCGGCCCGCCTCCGCTTTTCGAGATGTCCAGCTGCGGCGGGCAGAAATTTGTGTTGCTTCACCTTCCCACGCCGAAAGCAAAGAGCGGCTTTCTCTGTGTGAAGGCTCCAGCAAACAATATTTCTAAGCGGCCCGCCTCCGCTTTTCGAGATGTCCAGCTGCGGCGGGCAGAAATTTGTGTTGCTTCACCTTCCCACTCCGAAAGCAAAAGACGGCTTTCTCTGTGTGAAGGCTCCAGCAAACAATATTTCTAAGCGGCCCGCCTCCGCTTTTCGAGATGTCCAGCTGCGGCGGGCAGAAATTTGTGTTGCTTCACCTTCCCACGCCGAAAGCAAAGAGCGGCTTTCTCTGTGTGAAGGCTCCAGCAAACAATATTTCTAAGCGGCCCGCCTCCGCTTTTCTTGTTATTGTCGTTTTCTGAAGAAGTTGGCGATGAAGATGAGGGTGGCGCCGATTGCTACGAATGTGAGGGCTTGTTGTTGGTTTGGGACGTAAATTTTTAGGTTTCTTAGGCTTTCTAGACCTGCGAGCGGAATGATGCCGCCGATGAAGATGATAACACCGAGCCAGAAGAGGACTTTCCCTGGTGTAGTATGTGATTTCATCCTTCTCACCTCTGTGTAGAGTCTTTAGATAATGATTTACGCCTGGAGCCATAAACGTACGGCCATGCCAATCACGACAACGATTAGGATGATGCGAATCCACTTTTCCCCTTTACTGACAGCGAAACGGCTTCCGAGCCATGCTCCAATGCTTGTCCCGACGGCAAGCGTTAGGCCATATCCCCAGTGAACCTCACCGTTTATAATAAAAATAATTAATGATGAAAGCATATAAATCGCAACAACGAAGACTTTTAAGCTATTAATCTTCACGAGTGTCATGTTGGAAAGAACGGTTAAAGCTGCAATGATGATAAAGCCAACGCCTGCTTGAATAAAACCCCCGTAAAAGCCTACGAAGAAAAAGGCAACAATCATAGCGATTTTGCGGTTTCTGCTTGCTTCTTCTTGTGGTGATAAATGCTTTGTCGGCTTCCAAATAATCAGCAAGAGGACAATGATCATGACGACTGAAAGGATTTTGTTAAAGACTTCATCTGAAAGCTGAATGGCTGCATTAGCGCCGACAATAGAACCGAGTACAGCCGGTATTGCAAGCATGATGCCAAGCTTTCCGTCAAAGTAGCCGCTCTTTCGAAATGAAGTGATGGCGACGATGTTTTGAGCCATGAGAGCAATACGGTTTGTGCCGTTTGCCATCGCGGAAGGAAGGCCGAGAAAGATGAGCATCGGCATCGTAATAAGTGAACCACCGCCGGCTACGACATTTAAGAAGCCTGCCGCAACGCCTGCTACGAGAATAATAACTGCATCGATCATTAAGATTCGTTCCTTTCAATCAAAGATCATTTCCTACAATATACAATAATTAAAGGGTATTGTCTAAATATTCACTTTTTAAAGAGCTTTATTAAATCTATGTAAAAACAGCACACCCCTTGTTGAGGAAGTGTGCTGTTTCCGATACATTTAATTTAGAGTCATGCTTGGCAAATCGTGTCTTTTTTGCTTGAAAGCAATAATTCGATGATTTCTTGTTCAGGAAGAGGGCGGCTGAAAAAGAAGCCTTGCGCGTATTCACAGTTTTGCTCTTGTAAGAAATTCATCTGTTCTTTCGTTTCGACCCCTTCTGCCACAACTTTCAAGTTCAATTCATGTGCCATCGCAATAATCGCATTCGTTAAAGCGATGTTTCCTTTATTATCTGGGATATTCCAGACGAAGGAGCGGTCGATCTTTAATGTATCAATCGGCAGCTTCTGTAGATAACTTAAGTTCGAGTGGCCTGTACCGAAATCGTCGATTGAAACTTCGACACCAAGGCTTCGAAGTTGTATGAGTGTTTCGATAACGGCTTCTTCTTGAAACATGCTGATGCTTTCGGTAATTTCAAATTCAATTAATGAACGATCAACGCCATATTTCTCCAATATCCGTTGAGTGGTTTTGACAAGGTTCGGATCCTGGAACTGTTTCGGTGAAAGGTTAATCGCTGTTTTGATTGGTTCATGTCCGTCAGCTGCCCATTGCTGCTGGCGCTTGCAGACTGTTTCGAGTACCCATTCACCAAATGGGATAATAAGGCCGGTTTCCTCTGCTAGCGGAATAAAGTCAACAGGTGAAACGAGACCAAGCTCTGGATGCTGCCAACGCATTAGTACTTCAAGTCCGCAAATTTTTTCTTCTTTTAGATCAATTTGAGGCTGGAAGTATAAGAGTAGTTCATTGTTCTCTAACGCCTTATGAAGGTGCGATTCAAGCATTGTTTTTCGCTTTACATTTTCTTGCTGTTCATCGCCAAAGTATTGAATTGTCCGATGCTTTTCCTTTGAAATGGTTTTTGCAAGCATCGCATACTTGTACAATTCATCCGCATTTTTGCTGTCGTTCGGGAAGGTACTGATCCCTATATTTGCTGTAATAAATAATTCATTGTTTTCGTGCTTGAACCCTGACTCAAGGTGCTTTAATAGTTCTTCTGCTTCCTTTGTTACGGCTTGTGGGTCGATAATCCCTGGGAGGACTAATGCAAATTCTTTTGAATTAACACGGGCAATCGTATAGCCGCGATAGCGTTGTTGAATGCGTGCTGCTGCTCTTTGCAATAATTCGTCCCCAACTTTATAACCGTATGCAGCATTTAGTTGTTTGAGCTTCCCAATGTCAATGATAAATAGGCTGAAGCCGTTTTTCTCATATTCGCCGCTTTCAGTTAAGTAGTTTAAGTGTTTCATAAACAACCGCAGCTTAGGCAAGCGTGTTAGTGAATCATAGTGTGTAAGGAATTCGATTTTGCCTTCTGCTTTTCGTTGTTTGGATATATCAGTGAATACACCGATGTAGTTTGTAACCTTTTCTTCTTCGTTGCAAATTTGTGTAATACTAAGCCGCTCTGGATAGACTTCACCATTTTTCCTCATGTTAATAATTTCGCCTGACCATTGACCTTGTCGTTGCAGGTCTGTCCACATACTTTCATAAAATTCCCGTGAATGCATGCCAGAATTAAGAACGCTTGGGGACTCTCCAGTAATTTCGTCCTTACTATAGCCGGTCGTTTCTTCAAACGAAGGGTTTACATGGGTAATTCTTGATCGTTCATCTGTAATAATTAAGCCTTCATGCATCTGTTCAAACACTTTTCCATATAAGTTGAGCTCTTGTTTTGTTTGAAGCAGCTCTTGGATATGAACCCGGTCGCGGTAGATAAAGCGCAGGGCAATATAGAACATAATACACGCTGTGAAGATAAGGAAAATCCAACCTTTAAAAGATGTCAGTTCTTGATAGTGAAGTTCATTCTCAGCAATAGTCGAAATGAGCCAGTCTAGAAAGAAAATACCAACTCCTCCGACTAATACATAAATCGATGTAAATACAAAGGCATAGTACAGCCCGTTATGAAATGTAAACTGCGGCTTTTGTTCTTTCTTCACATTCGTTCACAACCTTCCAAAATGTAACTTCGGTGAAAGCCGCTTATTCAGTAATGGCTTAAGTTACGTTAATGTTAATAGTAGGGCAAGTTTATTATAATAGAAAAGGCCTTATTGTTAGTAAAAATAAGGTAAATTTCATTAAATTGACACTAGTTCTATTATATATAGATGTCTTAAGTGTAAATGTTAGACAATCCTTATTTTGCATGAGTTTACATCATTCGACAAGTACTTCTTTATAATTACTTATATAGAATGTGAAAAATATACAACTATTTCATACTTAAGGTGTGTAATCCCAATGTCCATTCATTAATTTATCCCACTTAGAATCAAGATATTTCCTTAATTCCTCTGGTAATTCTGCTAGTACTTCTTTTGATAAAGGGATTTCAAGGATTTCATTTGCTTGAAAATCCAGAATGACTGCTGTGCGTATACTTCGTTTGAAGGTCGTATGTAACAATTTATATCTCATTTTCCAGCTCCTACAGGTTTTTATCTCTTATAATTAGGTAATATATAAGGTAATAATTAGTTATTTTTGTAAAATGAGAGAACCGCTATGGTAAGAAGGTCTATACCTTCAGATTACACTATATAATTGAAGGTTTATGTGTTGACATTTCATGATATAATGGAATGCGCAAGCGTAAAAAAAGAAAAATAAGCAACAGCTCCAATGTGAATTTTTTTGGTAAGAGAACGGCAAGAAACTAGTGCAACCTTCCTTGTCAATGAAGACAGGGGACGTACGGCGTATGTGTAAGCGCACAAGTCTTTGGCACCTAGTTGTTAAGACGAAAGCGTCATTATTATGTTTTTAGGCGAAGGAGAAGACAGTTTTATGGATTACATAAAGCTCGTGAAAGATAATAAGCTTTATACGGGTGCGCTCTATTTATTTGAAGGCGAACTTATGAAAATTATCGTCAAAAACCCACAGGAATATAAGGCCGGCGATAAAATTACTTGTCTCTATACAGGGGTAAGATTTGAGTCAAAGGTGCTGAAAGTGAAAGATAATCATCTATTTATCCTTGTGCCTCAATTCTACGAACAATTTCCAAACGAGAAAAGAAAACATCCGCGCCTTAAAGTCGATTTCCCAGCACATTTACACGTTTCGCAAGAGGCTGAATCTAACGGTGAGAAAACAGATGCAAGAGTACTAGATATAAGCCGAAAAGGTCTTGGGATTGCCACGACTCATCCAATTCGAAAAGAAAGAATGTATTTGCTTTATATTGAAGAAAATGTGTTGAAATTGTGTGCAGAAATTGTTATTCGCAATGAAAGCACGTCAGATAGTATGTATCGCTACGGTTGTGAGATTCATGATATAAACGAAGAGAATGAATTTGTATTGCGGAAATTTATTCTTTCCGAGCAATTAGCGACGAATATGGCGAAAGAAATAGATTAAAAAAACAGGGCTGTGAGACTACACGAGATAAGGAGTTTGTGAACTTATGAGATTTTTAAGGTATCGCCTCAGCATCCTGTTTGCACTACTTTTGTTTTTTACAGCTTTTGTGCCTGCAGGATATGCTTCACCACTAGATGAGGTTCGTGACTTATTGGAGAAGTACTATGTGGATAAGCTTGATGAAGATGTCTTACAAGAAGACAGCGTGTCGGAGATGCTCGAGCACCTCGACCCATATACTGCATATTTTACAAAAGATGAAATGAAAATGTTCATTCAAAGTATCGAACAATCATATGCAGGGATCGGTATTATGGTCGACCAGAAAGAAGACAAAATAGAAGTGACAAATGTTTTTCCAGACAGTCCTGCTTCAAAGGTAGGGGTGTTAACAGGAGACACAATTCTTGGCGTGAACGGGAAAAGTGTAGAAGGCAATAAGATTGAAGAAGTGACGAAGATGATTAAAGGCGAAGCAGGAACATCTGTGCTTCTTACTCTTAAGCATTCAGGTGCTCGTCAGCCGTACGTCGTAGAAATTATGCGTAAAGAAGTGAAGCTTCCAAGCGTAACGACCGAACAGTTAGGCGGGAATATTGGCTACATGAAAGTGTCGGTCTTCAATGATCAAACGGTTACGGAAATGAAGAAGGCATTAAAGTATATGAATGATGTTGAAAAGTGGATTGTCGACCTGCGCAATAATCCCGGCGGCTATGTTTCTGCTGCACAACGAATGACAGGCTTGTTTCCAGATGTTGAGAAGACACTTGTGATGGAGAATCGCTTCGGTTCTTATACATTCCCAGCTTTCACACAGACAACCCAGTTTAAGGGAGAAACAGCTTTGCTTGTGAATAATCAAAGCGCCAGTGCTTCTGAAATCGTTGCAGGAGCAGTAAAGGATGGCGAGGCTGCTACCATTTATGGCGAGAAGACATTTGGTAAAGGTCTTATGCAGAAGATCTATGAATTATCGGACGGCAGTGCGCTTAAGATGACGACATCGCGCTTCTACACACCTAAGTACAACCAAATTAACGACGTAGGGGTTGAGCCGGATGTTGCCACTGAAACCCCGCTTGAAGACGCTCATTTTCAAATGCTGCTCGAAAATCATAAGAACTATCAAGAAATGGCCGAGCTTACAGAAGTCGTCCCAGATAAGAAATTTGAAATACGGTTTACTCAGCCGATTGATATCACAACATTTAACCCAGACACCGTCCAGCTAATTGAATTAGGCGGTAAAGAGATTGAATACAAATCAGAAATGACTGATAATCGAACATTAAGCATTAAGCCAGAAAAGCCGCTTGAAGTTGGCAATGAATATGTCTTATTCGTTCACCCGAATTGGAAAACGTCGAATCATAAGCTGGCATCCAAAGGGATTTACGTACAAGTAAAAGTGAAAGCTTAAACCTTCAGCTCCTGCTGGAGGTTTTTTGGCGTTGGTCTTATTTCATTGGCTTATTATAGTCTTCGTATCGTGAAGGCGATCTTTTTCCGTTATAGTGGAAGTTCTTCATTTGCAATTAATAAACTTATTTTTTCAGAAAAAGAGCAGTTCTTTAGATATAGTGTGATTTTTTGAGAAAGTAATAATTAGAACGACATATTATACATAAAATTCCAATGTAACATAAAATTTTTAAGAATATGTTTCAAATAATGTAAAAAAGGATAAAATGTAGTAGGATAAACGTATGGTGTGATAAATATCCGGTAATCCCTTTAGAATAATTCACGTTGAAGCATATTGAAATAATCGTTTATTTTGCATTAAAAAAATTAAGTACTCTACCTTTTCCAGGAAGGTGAAGAGTATGGCGTCATGGGGTGAGTATAGATGGCACTGGTCCATATCGTTCGATTTTTAGAATACGCTGATCAAGATGACCAGTTAATCCGCCGCCTAACAGAGCAGCCTTCTGCAGAAGAGATTGCTATACTGGCGAAGACATATGGTTTTTTATTTACAGCGCAGGAATGGGAATCGCTAGAGGAAGATATGAATGAGCTTAACCTTTCGTATACAGAGCTTGAAAGATTGCTAGAAAAGATGAACCCTTAGTTCACTCATTTAGAACGGTAATCACAGTAAAAAGCATGGAGAGGCTCCATGCTTTTTTGGTATGCTCGTCGCCTCTGCTTTTATTTCTTCGTGCCTGATTGGGCGCCGCCTTCGTTGTAGCGGTTAGCTTGGGTACTGCCGAATTCGTTGTTGAATTCTGCATCATGCTGTTTTTCTTCTATGCCGCGTTTATGTTTTTGTTGTGGGTCGTTCTTTTTTGTACGTTTTGCCATATTTAATCGCTCCTTCTTCGTTTAAATAAACGTGCCGCTGATGTTAGGATACTTGGTGTTGGCAGCCATGCGCGGCACTTGTTCAATAAGATAACCTGATTTATACAAAATATGTATGTGTGGTGGTTGTCAATTGCAATGTATCAGCGTATGATAGTCATGTTGAACAGCTTATTGGCAGAAGAGAGGAGGAGTCGCATGCGGCTGACGAGAGAGAAGTTTATTTTGTATATAAGTGGGCTGTTGATTCTTACGCTCGGTATTTCACTTGCGATTCAATCACGGCTTGGGACTTCGCCTTTTGATGCCTTGCTTGTCGGTTTATATCGAACGGTCGGTCTAACGGTTGGTAGTTGGGAAATTATTGTTGGTGCAGTAATGGTGCTTTGTAATGCCATTGCACTTCGAAGAAGACCGGAGTACTTAGCGTTGCTTACCTCATTTATTACCGGACTTGGAATTGACTTCTGGTTGTTTGTCGTCCGTGATTGGCTTGTTCCAGAAACAATGATTGGGCAATTCATTTGTCTTGGTGCTGGTTTGCTGCTTTCAGGGTTAGGGATTGCAACGTATTTGCAGGCTAACTTCGCTCCGATTCCAATGGATGGCTCGATGCTTGTTGTGCATGAGCTAACAGGGCTGAATGTGGCGATTTCCCGTATACTTCTAAATATTGTGCTCGTTACCTTCGCCTTTTTCTTTCATGGACCAATTGGAATTGGAACTATCATAATTGCGCTCTCTAGCGGCCCGATTATTAATTTCCTTATGCCGTATATTGCTAAGCTTGAAAAAGGAATGACAAAACAAAAACAATGTCTAACGTCATCAGGTTAGGGAATATTAGCCCTAACCTTTTTCATTTTCCTTCAGCCATTTAAGCACATGCTGTAGTGCTTGTGTGTTGTTTGTTTCTTTCAGCTCTCTCAATGGATGTTCTCCACTGTTTGTTCGCTTTCGAACTTCCTCGATTGTAAACCTTTCAATCGATAAGCTGTCATTCACTTCGTCCCAAAATAATGGTGCTGCGACAAATGGTCCTTCATTGATACGGAGGGGAGTAGGGGGCGATGATTGTTTTCCCTTCTGCGTGTTGAATGTAGTCGACATACAGCTTCTGGCCGCGCTTTTTCTTCAAACGTTCTGTCGTAAAAAGGTTCGATTCTTTCGTCGTTAAGTAGTTGGCGATAAATTGTGTAAAGAGCCTTGTATCCTTATACGTGTGATGGTTCTCCTGCAACGGAAGGTAGACTTGAAGCCCTTTGTTGCCAGATGTTTTGACAAAAGATGTAAGCTTTAGTGAATCGCAAACTTCCTTAATCAACCGAGCTGCTTTCACAGCAAGCTGGAAGTGATCACGGCTCGGCGGGTCCAAGTCAAAGACGATCTCAGCTGGCTCTTCTGAATCGATTGTTTGAAAAGGAACGTGGTATTCAATCGCAAGTTGATTGCCGAGCCAAAGCAATGTGTCGACATCGTTACAAATAATATAGTTGTTGTCATCAGCGTAATGCGTCTGCACGAAGCTTGGGGCATAGTCAGGACAATTTTTCTGATAAAAGCTTTCGCCCTTTATGCCGTTTGGAAGGCGCTTTACAGTTAAGAGCCGGTTTTCTAGGAAGGGTAGCATGACAGGAGCGACGTCATATAAATAACGGATATAGTCCCCTTTTTGCAGCTGAGGCCAGAGGACTTTATCGATATTGGTAAATTGAACAGTTGTCGTCATGGGTTGTCCTCCTTAGCTCTGTGCAAATGTACATTCTTTGATCGGTTTATCAGCAAATGCTTGGATGCTTGGCTGGCGGAGGATGTTGTCGTCTGTCCACTCCATGAATTGCACTTTCACGGTTAGTGCTGGCTTCACCCAGCGCGTTCGTTCCGTTTGTTGAGGCGGATTTGTAAACGGTGCTTCCTCAGTAAGAAGTGGTTCAATTTCATTCGTTAACGCTTTCCAGTCAGCGTGGCGAAGCTTTCCTGTGCCGGCATGGCCGATATATTGAAACTCCCCGTCTGTATACAAACCGAGCAATAACGAGTTAACGACATTGTTGCGATAGGTAACCCCGCCGACTACGGCATATAAATCAAGGTAATTTTTCACCTTCTGCCAGCGTTTGTCTTTTCCATTTACTTGATAGGGCATCCGCAAATCCTTTGAGACAATTCCTTCTAATCCTTTTGATTTAATTGCATCGAATAAGCGAATGCCATTTTCAAAATTGTGGACAAGCTGGACATTTTCTTGGGTAACGATAATCCGTTGCAAGAGCTCTTGGCGGTCACGGAGTGGCGATTCTGTCATCCATTTTCCATTGCAGTAGAGGATATCAAAAATCATATAAGTAACAGGTACTTCAAGCATCCCTTGCTTAATGCTGAAGGACGAGCTGAGACGGTCGCGCTTCATTACTTGTTGAAAGGAAGGCTTTCCATCAACGAGTGCAATGATTTCTCCGTCGAGGATCACAGACCGAGCCATACAATAGCGCGTAATATCGATGAATTCGGGGTATTGCGCGGTGCGGTTATTTCCGTTCCGGTTAATCAGCTTCACTTGTCCGCCGTCAAAATAGGTTAACACCCGAACACCGTCCCATTTCACTTGATGTATCCAATGCTCGCCGTTTGGGATCGTATCAGCTCTCACGGGTTCGAATGGTTGTATTGGTTGTAACTCCATCGTGAATCCGCTCCTTATGCTTTTTTCCGGGTCGAGGTCGATGTTTTTCGTTTCTTGGTTGTTTTCTTCTTCTGCGTTAGCGGCTTCGTTTGGTCAACGGAGGCTTTCAGCGCTTCCATTAAGTCAACTACATTTGTTTGCGGCGCGGCAGCTGGTGCGGCATGCACGACTTCCTTGCCTTGAAGCTTTGCGTTAATCAGTTCTTGAAGTGATTCACGGTATTCGTCCTTATATTTTTCAGGCTCAAATGTTGCGGTAAGATGTTCGACTAATGTTTTCGAGATTTCAAGTTCTTTCGGATCCGTTTCGAAGCTTTCAGGCAAATTTGGAATAGAGCCGATTTCGCGTACTTCATCAGGGAAGTAAAGGGTTTCTAAGGCAATCGCATTGTCAATCACACGGATAACTGCAAGCCGTTCGTTGGAGCGGATATTGATTTTTGCGACACCGATCTTTTTTGTGTCGGCCAATGCCTGGCGAAGCAGAGTATAAGCCCGTGTGCCGCCGCCTTCTGGGTTTGGTGACAAATAGTACGTCTTTTCGAAGTAGACAGGATCGATTTCGGTAAGCTTGACAAACTCGAGAATGCTGACATTTTTCTCTTCGTTTTCATTTTTTAGTTCCTCTAATTCCTCTTTGCTAAGGACGACAAATTTATTTTTCACGTATTCATAGCCCTTTACAATTTCCTCATGTTCAAGCTCTTTCTCACAGACAGGGCAATATTTTTGGTACTTAATTGGTGAATGGCATTCGTTGTGAAGACTACGGAGCTTCACATCATTGTTTTGCGTCGCCGCATGCAGGCGCACAGCGATATTGACAAGACCGAATGAAATGTTTCCTTTCCAAATCGTATGCATAGCTTTTCCCTCCTAATGAAAGGTTTTGTTTGTAGAAATCTTTTATGTGAGGAAAAAGATTGAAAAAAGCCCGGCCGAGTGCCGAGCTAGTTCATCAAGTTATAAACTTTTGAAATGTCATGTTCAAGCTCTTCCATCGGGATGAAGCGGGCTTTGCGGACAGCTTCCTTCCCGTCAGTAAATAGTAAAATAACCGGAACCGTGAAGATCGACAGCTTTCCTGAAATCTCAGTCAGCTCTGCGGCATTGACTTTTGCCGCTTGAATGGCACTATAGCGCTCAAGCAGTTCGTTCACTTTCGGATACATCGCCTCACAAACAGAGCATTGCGGACGCGTAATATAAATAAGAGCTAATGAATTGTCCTGAATAAATGCATCTACCTCTTCAATGGTGTGTAACGGTTGCATTATGAGACATCCTTTCTGATTCTGTAAATATTTGTTCCATTATAACGCATTTAAGCGGATGTGTTTCAGTTTCTGCTCAGCAGGGAAAGTAAGGAAAATAGATAACAGCAGCAAACAGAATAAGGAGGGAATTTGGTGCAGGACTTTTTATTTGATTTGCAGAAGTTAGTAGAGATTTCGAACGAAGTGAAAAAGGATTGGACACAATTAAGTGAGACAGATAAAGAAACGATTAGAAAGAGCGGCTATCCTTTTTCAGAAGATTACCCAATTATTAACGAAAAAATTACGCAATGGTACAAAACAGTCAGCAATAAATAAGGGGTTGATGGAATGAAAGAAATTATTATAGTTGGGGCAGGACCGGCCGGCTCCAGTGCAGCGCTTTTTGCGGCGAAAGCAGGAAAGACAACGCTTGTTATTGATAATGACAAAAGCATCACGAAAAAAGCGTGGATGGATAACCACTATGGTGTCGACGGTATTTCAGGTCCTGATTTAATTGAAACAGGTAAGAAGCAGGCAGAGAAGTTCGGTGCTGAGTACGTTGAGGATACAGCTGTTGAAATTCGCCCAACAGACAACGGGGTAGTGGTGGCAACGGAGAACGGTGAATATACAGGCAAGCATGTGATCCTCGCAACAGGCGTCTTACCAAGTGTTGCGGAAAAGAGCGGTCTTAAGACAACAGACGGGAGAGAGCCAAAGATTAAGACCATCTATGTAGTTGATGCAGATGGCCGGACAAATCTAAATAACGTATGGGCTGCAGGTACATGCGCAGGTGTCAGTGTCCACACCATCATAACCGCAGGTGACGGCGCCAAAGTAGCGATTAACGTCATTAGTGAACTAAACGGCGAGCGTTATGTAGACCACGATGTATTGAAATAATAAAAAAAGCAAACTCCTGACCAAATGGTTGGGAGTTTTTGCGTCCAGCAGGGGTGAAAGTAGATGGATAAGAACGCTCAACATGATGAACTCGATATCCCTATTGGAAAACAGGAATTTCTAGTTATTACAAGGCGGTATGAAGTATTATATAATTTAAATGATATTCTCATTGGGTTAATGTTTTTAGTTGGCAGTGTATTTTTCTTCTGGGAAGCGACAAAGCATGCAGGGATTTGGCTGTTTGTGCTTGGCAGCTTGCTTCTGTTGATTCGTCCGCTTATTCGAATTAAGCGGAAAATGCATTTAGAAAAGATTAGACAAAAAAGAGACTCCTCTTGAAGGGAAATGCCCTGTGCTGACTTGCACAGGGTTTTTAAACGTTTATTTCTTTACAACAGCGGGCCGCATCGTTAGAATGGGGTGTATTGGTTTATTTACTTAGTTAATTAATTGAGGTGGAAAGAATGGAAGATACAAATCAATTGTTTCACGAAATCTTTCAAACGGCGCGTTATGTGAAGAAGGAAGTCGATGGAACATTGAAACAATATGGGCTGTATCATTCGCAATGGGCGATTCTACATTGCTTGAAAAAGTTCGGTCCGATGAGTCAGACTGCGATCTGGCAGTATTTAAATGTTGAGGCACCGACAGTTACCAGAACGGTGAAGCGGTTAGAGGAAACAGGCTGGGTGCTTCGCAAGAGCGGAGCAGATAAGCGTGAGCGGGTCGTTGCTTTAACAGATAAAGCGGTGGAGGCCTTGCCTGAAGTGGAAGCTGCTGTGCGTGAGTTTGAAGGAAAGATGGTGCGCAGTCTTTCAGATGAACAGCAGGATACGTTACTCATTTTGTTGCGGATGATTGGACAGCGCAATGAGAGAGGGGACGGCGTGAATGACACATCAGGTGAATGAAAAGATCTGGACGAGAAGCTTTGTGAATATCTTTGTAAGTAATTTCTTTGTGTTCTCTGTCTTCTATGCGCTCCTGACAACGTTGCCGATTTATGTGACGGATGAGCTAGGTGGTACAGATTCACAGGCAGGGCTTGTTGTAACGGTGTTTTTGCTTTCAGCGATCATTGTTCGTCCTTTCTCTGGCCGGCTGCTTGAGCGGTTTGGGAAGAAGCGAATGCTGTTGATTAGCCTTGTTTTCTTTGCGGTGGCAACGGTTCTATACATGCCGCTTTCAGGGTTTTATGCATTGCTTGGGCTTCGGTTCTTTCATGGCATTTGGTTTAGCATTTTAACAACGGCGACTGGAGCGATTGCTGCTGATTTAATTCCGATGGCAAAGCGTGGCGAGGGATTAGGCTATTTTGCGATGTCCATGAACATTGCAGTCGTTGCCGGACCGTTCTTTGCGTTGACGCTGCTGCAGTTTCTCTCATTTACGCTGCTCTTCCTCGTGTTAAGTGTTGTAATGGCAGTAGGGATTATCGCGACAACGTTTGTTAAAACAACGGAACATCACGGGAAGGTGGAGAAACGGAAGTTATCGTTTGATGATTTGTTTGAACGGCGTGCGCTTCCGATTGCCCTTGTCGGCAGTTTCACTGCATTAGCCTATTCGAGCGTCATTTCGTTTATTTCGATTTATGCAAAGTCGTTGGGGCTTATTGAGGCGGCAGGTTATTTCTTTGTCGTGTTTGCTGGTGTGATGCTCGTTTCACGGCCATTTACAGGAAGGCTGTTTGATCGGATGGGCGGCGGTTATGTTATCTATCCGTGCCTTGTTATCTTTGCTGGCGGGTTGATTGCATTAAGTATGACTGATTCAGCTTGGATGCTGTTATTATCGGCAGCATTGATTGGGATTGGCTATGGAAATCTTGTGCCGAGCTTTCAAACACTTGCCGTAAGCTCAGCTTCTCCGCATCGGTGCGGGCATGCGACAGCGACATTTTTTACTTTCTTTGATACAGGGATTGCGACAGGCTCGTATGTATTAGGGATGCTTGCGGGAATGTTCGGCTACAGCAAATTATATATGCTTGCAACGTTTTTCGTGCTTGTCAGTATGACACTTTATAAGCTTACTCAACGCAAGCCGAAGAAAGAAATGTCCTATAACGCTGGAATCTAAAAAATAGCTGCTCCAATTGGGGCAGCTATTTTACAGTTAATTGTTCTTTTGTATGGTCATGAATATCGCCTTTTTCAATATGAATGTTTATGTTATAAGTTCCTGCTTCAGAGAATGTCGTAACAGCTGAATATTTACCATTTCCATCTTCTGTAGCATCGATGTACTCGTGGTTATGGTCATTTTCTTTCCATATTTCAAAACGGACTTTTCCTTCTGTAAGCGGCTGTTCAGTTTGCATAATCATTGCGCTGAGCGTAGTTTCTTCATTTGCTTTTACTTGTTCAGGAGATGTGAATGAAATCATCACTTCTGAGCCGTGCCCGTGTGCTTCTTCATCTTCTGACTGTTCGTCGTGTTCGTGTTCGCTTTCTGTATCAGCTTGTTCAGAAGCAGACGGTGAACCGACGACGAATTCCTCACGCGGCATATTGTGCATATCACGAGCTGTGACGTGGGAAACGACATAATAGGTTCCTTCTTCTGTAAAAGTATGTGTAAATGAATAGATGCCGTCTTCTTGGAATTCCCCTTCAATCATTTCATGTTCATCTTGGCCGGATTTCCACAGCTCAAATTGAACATCGTCAGCATCATTCACTGCTTCACCGCCTTGTGATACGTATGTAGAAATGGTTGTTTCTTCATTTGGTTTTATCTCTTCTGGCAGTTTGATTTCTACTTCAAGCGGCTGAAGCGAATCTGTACCTTCGTTTGTTTGCTTTTCCTGACCGCAAGCACTTAATACGACAAGCAGCGCAAGCAGTAGAACAGATAATTTCTTCATTTCTAGACTCCTTTCTGTCCTTTCGAGTTGTTAAAGGAATAGTATAGCGGATAAATGTGTGCAAACTGTGAAATAGCTTCACAAATTATTTTGGCGGAGTTGTCCCGTAAATCGTTCGTACAACCTCCCCGCTCTTCTGATGAATATAGTAAATCACCGCAGGGGCGTTCTTCTCTGGCTCATTTCCATGTGCATCAAGCCGGATTTCCCACGCACGTACGTCTTTTTCCTCTTCCTTAGAATAAATGTATGTATCGTACATCTCACTGCCGTATTTTTCCCACAATGTGACGTCTTCATAACCCTCTCTTTCAGCTTGTTCAATCGCAAGCTTTTCTGCCTCTTCCTTTGAAACAGATGGCTTATCTTTGAAATAAATTAGTGTGCCGATTAAAACAGCGGCTAAGCACGTAGAAAAAACAGTGATTCCGATGCTTGTCAAAAAGCGGTTTTGTTTCAATGTCAACATCCTTTCAGGTATATCCTATCAAATTTACAAATTTTATGTGCAGTTTTCGACAAAATCCTTTATTATTCTAGATAAGTAAGTTTTAAGAAGGAGAGGAAAATGAAGAAGAAGGATCCAATTCATAGATTAGAAGATATCCTCCAAGATATGAAGCAGGCACGTAAAGAGAGTGCGGCGGCTTATGCAGAACCACGGACAAGCCGTTCAGCCGAGCTTCTATCTGTTTTGTGGCATGTTTTTTTGAAAACGTGGGGAAAGTGGTTGTTTCTCTTAACGTTACTCATTCTACTCGCAGCTGGCGGGACGATTTGGTATATGACGCAGTCTTCTGCAACGAAAACGAGTGGAAGCTATGTCAATGAAGTGCGGGAGCTTGCAAAGCTTGCGACTGCTGAGGCTTACGTGAAAACAGTGATTGAAGAAGAGGATAACCGATTATTCGGTAAAAATATTAACATTAACTTCCCAGGAACGAAGCGTAAGGTGTTGTTAATTATTCCGGGCAAGGTGCTTGCTGGTGTTGATTTAAAGCAAGTTTCAGAGAATGATATCCGTGTGAATGATGAAGAAAAGACGATGACGATCATCCTGCCGCACGCTGAATTGCTTCAAGAGCCGTCACTCAACGTTGATGACGTGCAGCTCTTTTCCGTAGAAGGTGTCTTCCGCGGAGAAGTGAAATGGGATGAAGGCTTTGCATATGCAGGCGAAGCGAAACAGCAGATGACAGAGGAAGCGGAAGCAATGGGTCTGTTCACCCGAGCAGAAGACCAAGCTGTGAAAGTATTGGAAGAGTTTTTTGCGAAGACGGGATATGATGTAGAAGTTGAATATCAGTAATGGGAAGCGCCTCATTTATGGGGCGTTTTTTGCAATCGATAAAAATAGGTCTAATGACTTATTTCGAGGAGGTTGTGTGCTTAATATCACACGAAATACTTATCATTTTTGTTAAGATAAGGTAAGTTAGAGATAATGATACTAGGGAGTGGTAAAAATGGACCAAGAGGGCAACAGGGTATTTCAAAAGGTATTCCTCGAAAACAAAATGGCGAAAAACATACGTTCCTCGATCGCCAAGAAATTAAGTTTGCTTATTATTATGGCGGTTCTTACCAGCTTAATCTTAGGGGCGCCTATTGCTTATATTCAAATGCTTGTATTTGAGTCAGGGGTATTGGATTTTCTAGGGCAGAAAGTAAATGTCCTATTGCGAACATATTTTACACTAATTATTAACCTCATCATTATCATTTCATTTGTCCAGTTCGGCATCAAGCGGTTCGTCTTGCGCCCTGTAAATGAAATAGTGAAAACGATCGAAGAAATGCAAGGGGAGAAGATTGATCTTTCCAAGAAAATTAACGTGAAGACAAAAGATGAAATGAACATGCTGGCAAATGCGTTCAATCACCTTATCCATAGTTTGCGAGATGTGATCGGTACCGTTCGTCAGTCATCTAGTGAACTAGCAGCTTCCTCTGAGCAAAATGCGACATCTATTGAAGAAATGACAAGTGTAGCGAAGACGATCTCAGCAAATACGCATTCACTAGCAGAAGAAGCCGACAAAGGGCATGGTTCGGTGACAGAAGTCTCACAAGCATTATTAGAACTGTCATCGCTTATTCAAATTGCACAAAATAAAGCAAAATCAGCAGATGAGAATTCAAGCATGACGTCAGAAACCGCAACGGAAGGTAGAGATGCTGTAAACGACGTCATCAAAATTATGAAGCATATTAAGGTGAAGGCGGAAGAAGCAAAGCAAATGACAACAAGGCTTGAAGAATATAGTGAAGAAATTACTGGCATTACAGATACGATAACAAGTATTGCCGCGCAGACAAACCTGCTTGCCTTAAATGCTGCAATTGAAGCGTCACGTGCAGGAGAAGCGGGCAAGGGATTTGCAGTGGTTGCAGAAGAAGTACGAAAGCTTGCCGAGCAATCAAATGATGGAGCTGTGCAAGTCTCGCAAATTACGAAGAAAATTAGTGAAACGACAAAGTCTTCTGTACAGGCAACGTTAGAAAGTCAAGCAGAAGTAGATGAAGGTGTTGAAACGGTAAACCGCGCCGGAGAAGCACTTGATAATATTATTAAAGCTGTCAATAGTACCGTGTCTGATATTCATGAAATTGTGAATGTAACAAATGAAGAGGTAGCGACATCTGAAAAGATTGTAGCATTAATTGATGGACTAGCGACCTTTATCGAAAACACCGATACAAGTGCACATGAGGTATCCAGTTCTACAGAGGAAACAACTGCTTCCATGGGCTCAATTGCTGAAAGCTCAGAGCAAATGAACAAGATGGCCGCAGAGTTAAAGCATTCCGTTGCGAGGTTCAACATATAACAGCCAGGAGGTAGAGAAGCGTGATTCAAGAGATTAGAGAAAATGAGGATGGTATCATATTCGTCTTGAGTGGAAAGATCTACGCTGATGAAGCAACGATCCTGCGAGAAAAAATCCTAGAATATTTAGAAAATTCAAATCAACATATTATATGTGATCTAACGGGCGTCACATATATTGACAGCGCCGGCTTAGGTGTACTTGTAGCCGTACATAAGCGGACGAAAGAAAATAACCGAACATTAATTATCAAAGGGCTTAACGGCATGGTGAAGGAAATGTTCGAATTAACACGCTTAACGAAGGTATTTACGATTCAATAATCAGCGATGTTGAGAAGAGAACAGCCAGGTAATTGAGCCTAGAAATTTCATGAAAGTGGTGGGAGCAACTCACTTAGCGGCGGGAGCTCCGCCCTTTTCTAAAGAAAAGAGATGAGAAACCATATGGAGGGACAACGAACACGTCAGCAAACGCTCAATCAAAAGAATTGGATGCTGCAAGCGATCGCAAGTATGTCTGCGGGCGTGATTGTAACCGATCCGAAGGTAGCTGGTAATCCTGTTATTTATGTCAATGAAGCTTTCACCACATTAACAGGTTATTCAGAAGAGGAGATTATCGGTCGTAACTGTCGGTTTCTGCAAGGGGAAGAAAGTGATAAGCATACGATTGAGCAGATACGAAAAGCCATTCAGCAACAGAGAAGTATTACCGTGGAAATTAAAAATTATCGTAAGGATGGGACAATCTTTTGGAATGAATTAACGATTGACCCGATTTTTGCCCAGGACGGTTCGCTTGACTTATTTGTCGGTATTCAAAACGACATTACGATTCGGAAAGAAAAGCAGCAGGAAATCTTGAATGCATTCTTTGACCAGAAAGCACTGCTTGAATCGATTTCAGATATTATCTTAGTCGCTGATGAGACTGGTCAGTTAATAAAGTGGAATAAGCAGCTCAATGACTATACGGACTTATCAAACAAACAGCTTGAAAGTAAACATGTGAATGACCTTCTCTACCAAATCAATGCCAAGCAAGCTCAATCATTGTTACGTGAGATTACAGAAACAGGTGCAGTTGAGTTTGAGTGCAAGCTGCTTCGTAACAATGACCAACTGATTCCGTTTCACTGGAGCATCACGGAGATGAAGGATGCAAAGGAACGGTTTATTGGGTATGCAGCGGTTGGCAGAAATATAACAGAGCGGCTGGCGATCCAGGAAAATATGAAAGTAGCAGGAGATATTCAAAAGAATTTATTGCCTGCTGACATCGATAATCAGTGGGTAACCATCCATTCAATTTATTATCCAAATCAATATGTAAGCGGTGATTTGTTTGCTTTTCATGAAGAGGATGGCGTTCTTCAATTATTCCTAGCCGATATTATGGGGCACGGGGTCGCTACTGCTCTTCATTCCTCTGGCTTGAGAGTGCTCTTTCATCAAGTAGCGAAGAAAAGTTGTTCATTGTCAGAAAAGCTCGCGTGGCTAAACCAATCGTGCTTTCCAATATTTAATGAGGATTATTATGCGGCTGGTTTCTATGTGGTGTTCGACTTTAATAAGATGGAAATGAGCTATGCGGCTGCAGGTATTAATAAATTTCTCGTCAGCAGTTCGGAAAAAACATACGTAAAGAAAGTCCCGGGAATGTTCATTGGGATGTTTGAAGATGCTGTTTTTGAGGAATACAGTCAGAGGATTAAGAGCGGTGATCAGTACTATTTTATTACAGATGGAATACTGGAAATGATGGACAAGCAAGATGTAGAAAAGAATCTTGCGAATGATGATTTATGGGATTATATCGATAAGACTGCCAAAAAAGGCTCAGAAAAGGATGATGCAACAGGTTTATGTGTAGGGATAAAATGAAGCGAGAACGCGAGCAATATGTGTTTTCCATCGAGGGTTACAAACAGTATGTGTCATTAAGAGAAGAAGTGAATGGGTGCCTGCAGCGAAGTTTAGGCGATCAATTTTATTTTGTTGAAATTGCGATTAATGAAGCGGTTAATAATTGCTTCTTTCATGGTACGCCAAATCTTCCAGCTAAGAGTATAATGGTTCAGCTTGAGATTAGAGCGTTGAATAAGAAAACGATGATTCGTATCCGTGATAACAGTGTTGGATTTGCAGGAAATGACAGATTAAGAATCATTGGTGAGGATGTTCAAGGATTTAAGGAAAACTCGTTATATGGAGAATCAGGCCGAGGGATATTCATGATGCGAGAACTCGTTGACCGAATGATGTACAATAAGCAAGGAAATGAGTTATTGTTAGTAAAAGATCATTCGTGTTCGAAATAATGAGGTGAACGGTTAATTTGAAACAGTTGACTACGAGGTTTTTTCTTTATTTTCTTGGCATTTTTGTATTGATTCTAATCTATGGTGCTCTTTTTCAGCCAGAGGAATTACATAGAGAAGGGGTAGTACGCGCGGCCTTTCAAGCTTTCATTGCATCGTTTGCTTGGGTCGGAAGTGGTTATGTCATTGAAAGGCAGTTGAAGAAATAAGGCGGGGATACAACCTTTATCGTCAATAGAAAAGAAAAGACGAACAATGAAATATTAGTCATCAAATGGATAAGCTGTAGCGTAGTCAACATACGTAGACTCCTGCGGGAACAGCACGAGTCCGAAGGCCCCGCAGGAAAGCGATCTTTGCTTTCTGAGGAGACTGAGGCCGTGCCCGCGGAAAGCGAAGTATGTTGACGGAGCGGTCACTGCATTTGTTGTTGCATAAAGAAAACCTGAACAAAATTGTTCAGGTTTTCTTTATGCAACATTCATTCGTCCCAGCCTATTCTTATGGCTTCAAGATCACTTTAATATTATCGTCTGATTTCTTATCAAAGATATCATAGCCCTTTGGAGCATCGTCCAGACTTAGCTTATGGGTAATAATGTCTGTAGGGTCGAATTCGCCTCGTTCAATCATGTCATACAGCTTCGGCATTAAGTGGATAACAGGCGCTTGTCCCATTTTTAAGGAGACGTTGCGTGAGAAGAAATCAGGGAGCGGGAAGTTATCGGCTTCACTTGCGTATACGCCTGTCAATTGAACAGTGCCGAACTTTCGGACAGCTTGTGAAGCGGTGATAATTGGGCTGATTGTGCCTTTTTGGTTGCCGACCGCATTTTTGACTTTTTCCTTCGTTGAAACTTTCCCGTCCATTCCGACGCAGTCGATAACGACGTCTGCTCCGCCTTTCGTGGACTCATGCAGCATAGAACCAATGTCGTCGTGCTCTTCAAAGTTGTACGTTTCTACTCTGTTTGTTGTCTTCGCATGCTCTAACCGGTGCTCAACATGGTCAACTGCAATCACACGTGCTGCGCCTTTTAACCATGCAAACTTCTGAGCCATTAAGCCGATTGGACCGGAGCCTAATACAAGAACAGTGTCGCCTCTTTTCACACCGCTGTGCTCGACACTCCAATAAGCGGTCGGAACAACATCAGAGAGGAACAGCACACTTTCATCAGCAAGCTCACTGTTTTTAGGTACAACAAAAGAGGTGAAATCTGCATATGGAACGCGTAAGTATTCCGCTTGTCCGCCTGGATAGTTCCCAAATTGCTTGGAATAACCGAACAAGGCACCTGCATCACTGTGTGGGTTTGAATTGTCACACTGACTTTCCATTTGGTTGTTACAGAAGAAACAATCACCACACCCGATATTAAAAGGAATCACTACACGGTCGCCTTTTTTCACCTTCTTCACCTTTGGCCCAACTTCCTCCACAATTCCCATCGGTTCATGCCCAATAATGTAGTCTTCTTCTAGTGGGATACCGTTTTTGTATAAGTGAAGATCAGAACCGCAAATACCTGTTGCTGTTATACGGACAATCATGTCATCATCATATTGAATCTTCGGGTCATCTACTTTTTTCACTTCGACTTTGTTTTTGCCTTGGTATGTTAAGGCCTTCATGTTCTCAACACCTTTCTTATTTTTTCTCACACTTTCCTTGTTTACGATTAGCGCAATTGTTAAACATTGGTACGAAAGCCTTAGGATTGAAATGAGGCGCCAGCTGGTGGTAGTGTTAAAGCAGATGAAGTAGTGAATTTTCTTACAAGGAGTGAGGATATGAAAGCAGTTGGTCTATACAAATATTTGCCGATTGAAGCGGAAGACAGCTTTGTTGATGTTACATTGGATAAGCCTGTGCCAAGCGGTCGTGATACCTTAGTGAATGTACAAGCTGTCTCTGTTAATCCAGTTGATACAAAGGTTCGCAGTCCGAAAGAAAAGGTTGAGGAAACAGCGAAAGTGCTCGGCTGGGATGCGTGCGGTATTGTCGAAGCTGTCGGGGAGGACTGCACTTTATTTGCGCCAGGTGATGAAGTCTACTATGCAGGCGATGTCACACGTCAAGGCTCAAACAGTGAATATCAGCTCGTCGATGAGCGAATCGTCGGACCAAAGCCTGCAAATCTCTCAGTCGCTGAAGCTGCGGCCATGCCGCTTACGACGATTACGGCGTGGGAAGGACTTTATGAGCGATTAGGCATAACGAAAGAAAAGGATGAAGGGAAGTCGATCTTAATTATTAATGGTGCTGGCGGCGTCGGTTCGATTGCGATTCAGCTGGCGAAATGGAGCGGCCTTCACGTTATTGCAACTGCATCTCGTCCTGAAACAGAAGCGTGGTGTAAGGAATTAGGTGCAGATGAAGTGATCAACCATCACGAAGACTTTCTGCCCCAGCTTTCCGAAAAAGGACTTAACGGTGTAGACTATATTTTCTGCTTACACAGCACAGATCTTCATTGGCATAAGATGGGCGAAGCGATTCTTCCACAAGGAAAGATTTGTTCCATTGTTGAAAATGAAAACGACCTTCCACTCGGTGTGTTAAAAAATAAAAGTGCAACCTTCGTCTGGGAATTCATGTTTACCCGCGCCATGTACGAAACCGAAGATATGATCGAACAACATCGTTTGCTGAAGCAGACGAGTGAACTGCTTGATAAGGGTATACTCCGGTCGACCTTAAATGAAACGTTATCCCCAATTAACGCTGAACGCTTGAAGGAAGCACATCGCAAAATTGAATCAGGTAAAATGATCGGCAAGCTTGTTGTTGAAGGATTTTAAGGAGAAAGCGCTTAGGTAGAAAGCCTAAGCGTTTTTGTTTGAGGAAAAGGAATTTATGTTTTTTCGTTGAATAGTAGAAGTATCCCCTCTTATTTCCATTTTAAATGCTTCAATATTCCCTCCTGAAGCGGCGAGAATTTTCCCAAGTATGTTGTATAATAAAATGAAAAAGACACCTTCGAGATCCGCTTCCATTAAAGGATATTTGAAAGCCCCCAACCCAGCCGCGGCGGCGCTGCTTAGTAAAATGAATTACAGCAGGGCTGAACGTGTGCAAGTGAAGAAAGAATTCCTACGTATGCTTGTGAAAATGGAGCTGGATGATGCCCGGATGACGCTTATTACAGGTTTTTTTGAGCGATACTTGAAGTTAAGTGAACAGGAAGAAATCACACTTCAGGCTGAAATTAAAACTTTACCAGAAGAAGAGGAGGAAGCCGTTATGAAGATTGAAACCTCTTGGCATAAAAAAGGAAGACAAGCAAGTTTGTACGAAGTAGCTGAAAAAATGCTGCGTGAAGGGTTTTCAATTGAACAGATTAAGAAAATTACAGAACTGTCAGAAGAGGAAATCAAGAAGTTAAAGCAAACTTAACGGTTTGTAGAGAAAAGTGATTATTTGAAGTACGTTACAAGGAAACTGAAGGGAAGCGCTTAGGTAATAGGCCTAAGCGTTTTTGTTTGGGGAAAAATAGGCTCTTATATATAGACAGGCGCCAACTCGAAGGTTTGTTCCTAACATAGGCTAATAGAGGATCTTTAGAATAAAAAACCGAGGGGGCAACAATCAAAAAGTCCGATGTGTACTTATTCACATGGATGCCTGGGTGTTAATAAAAGGAAGTAAACTCAGTCAGTTGGCTGGGTTCTTTTTTTGTATTGAGAAAGGAAGGTTTTACCTGCTTCATAGAGGTGTCTAATTCTCCTCCGATCACAACTACGATAATAGTAGTCAAAAACTATCTCTTATTTCCTTTTAGGTAGTCTTTTATCTTGTCTTTAAACAAAATATTTCTAATTCGATAGAGGGAAAGGAAGGATAAATGGTTTAGGAACAATTACTGTGATTCGAAAGTATAGTTTTTGGAAAACCTCTTTATCTGTGAAAATTACCCATTAAGTGTACAACAAGGCAACTTATAAGATTATTTAGGAGTTAGAGGGAAATAACACCAAATAAAGAAGCTAGGTCTTACTTATTACGTTACTAACAGTTTTATTAATACTTGTAAGTAATCATCATTGTTACCATAAATTAATTCTAAATAAATGTGTAGAATTTGTTACATTTAACATTGTCATCCGGATGATGAAAGGTTCAACAAATTACCATTTATATCAAGAAAGGAGAATTTTATGACATTTTCTGTCAGTCGTATGAATCGAATGATTTCGGTCATACTTTCTTTTTGCTTAATTTTTGCTCTAGTAGCACCAAACGTCAGTGCGGCGCCAGGTAAGTCAGCCCGCACACCACAAAAGAACGAGGGAATTCAACCTAATATCGGGGAATTACCAAGAGAACTTCCAGAGGAAAAAGTTGAATTGAAAAGTAAACGTACAAAGTATTCAAAACGCTTCTTGAACCCAGATGGAACGTTTACAGAGGAGATTTATTTAGAGCCGCAATTTTATCAAGACTCGGAATTGAAGCAGTGGAAAAAAGTCGATAATCGCTTAAAAGCCTCGGAAAAAACCGAAACGAAATTTACGAACACCGCAAACTCATTTCAAGCTGAATTCGCAAGACAGTCGAATCAAAAAAAAGCTCATTTCAATTAAAAAGAATGGAAAAGAAATTTCTCTTAAGCCCGTTCAATCAAATTCCGTTCGAGGTGAAGTAACAGATAATTATGTTACTTATCAAGGACTCTTTGAAAATGCGGATGTGCGGTATTATGTACAAGGTGATGCTGTTAAAGAAGACATCATTCTAAATAGCAAGCCTTCGACGAATACATACACATTTGAATTAAAGCTAAATGGATACAAGGCTGAAACAAATGAAGAAGGCACAATTATCATGAAAGATGAGAAAGGAACACCACAATGGTTCTTTGAAACACCTTTTATGACAGATGCCAATGGGAAGTATTCAAGCAACGTGAGCTTGAAGCTTTACGAAGAACAAGGTAAGACACTCGTAGATGTCATTGCTGATGAAAATTTCTTAAACGCTGAAGAGACAGCATACCCTGTAACAATTGACCCGACAATCAATGATTGGAATGTCATTCGAGATAACTTTATTGCAAGTAGCTTTGCAGATTCTGTGTATTCAAGCAACACGTACATGCACACGGGATATAACTCTTACTTTGGAAAGACGCGAGGATTGACTCGTTTCTATCTTCCAAGCCTTCCAAGTGACAGCAGTATTACAGACGCATCCTTTAATGCCTACCAAACCAATAGTGATGGTCAACAAGCTTCCGTTGATTTATATCGTGTGACAAGTGATTGGACGGGTTCGGTTACTTGGAATTCACAGCCAACCATTGGTTCTGCGAAAGAATCAACAGTTACAAGCAGTACAGCTAATGACTATTGGAGCTGGGATATTACACAGCTGAGTAAAGATTGGTACAACGGCGTGCAAGCGAATTATGGGATGATGCTGAAGCAGCAGAATGAAGCATCTTCACCATACCGTACATTTAACACGGTAAATAGTGGTTCAAATACGCCACGAATTACGATTAATTACACAGTCGATCCAATCGGAATGGAATCATTCTGGATGAATACGAAAGACGGTGTGAATCCAGCAAACGGGAACTACGTAAAGCAGAAAACAGACCTTCAAATTCCAGGTCTCGGTGTTGACGTGAAGCTTTCTCGCACATATAACAGCCGCAAATCACAATACGCTGGATTGTTTGGCTACGGTTGGACAAGCACTATTGAACAGCAATTAGTGGATTCAGGAAGCGGTCCGATTACGCTTATTGATGGAGATGGAACACGTCATATCTTTGGAGAAAAAATTGGCGGCGGCTATGAAGCTGCTGGCGGCATCTATCTTGACCTCGTCAAGAATGGAGATGGCACGTACACGATCACGCGTCCTGAAGGGACAGAAATGAACTTCAATAGTGCTGGGAAATTAGCTTCAGTTGTCGACCCAGATGGCAATGCCCTCACGTACACGTATGATGTAGATGGTCATTTAACAACAATTGAAGATGCATCTGGTCGAACAACGACACTTACGTATAACGGTGATGGCTACGTGTCAACTGTGACTGACCCAGCAAATAACACAATCACGTATAACTACGATGCGACTGGTCATTTAATCGAAGTAATCGATGCAGAGACGAACAGCACAACGTATGATTATGATGCTGCTCACAACATGACTAGCATAACTGATGCTCGTAACATTACGACAACAATTGGGTATGATGGTTCAGACCGAATCACATCCATTGAGCGTCCTATTACAATCGACGGTACAGCAACAACAAGTACAACTGAGTATCAATATGATGCTGCAAACAACGTGACAACTGTCATCGATGGAGAAAACCGTCGTGTCGATTACACGTATAATGCGAATGGCAATATCATTCAAGTAACGGAGAACCCGTTAGATGCAAACAATCAAGCTGTTACGACGTATGATTACGATAATAACAATAACTTAACGCAAATCATTCAGCCGAATGAAAATGAAGCAAACGGAACAGCCGCATTTGTGTATCAATATGATGAAAATGGAAATATCATAAATGTTCAGCTTCCGGAAAGTGAATCAGCTCAATATACGTATGATAATGAAAATAACCTTACCAAAGCAGAAGACTTTAAGAACAATGTAAGCTCTTTTGATTATGACAACAACCGTAATCAAACAGAAGCGATTGACCCGTATACCCAATCTGTTTCAAAAAGATATAACAGTGTTGGGAACTTGAAATACAAAACATACCCAATGTCTGTAGCAGATAATCTAATTGTCAATTCAAGCTATGAATTAGATGCTGACGCAGATAATTGGCCTGATAATTGGTATCAAGTGACGCAATCTGGAACAACTGCGACATACGATTGGAATGCAACAAGCAAGTTTGGTGAGAAAGCTCTTCGTATTTCAAATTCAACCGGCTATGCAAATGCAACGTCTGAGAAGGTAAGCTTTGATGCTGGTGAAACGTATGTAGCAAGCACGTTTGTGAAAACAGTCTCAGCAGATTCAAAAGCATTCATTAAAGTAGACTACTATGATGCTTCTGGTGGATGGCTAGGACAGAAGTTCTCATATGGCATCTCAGGCACGAATGATTGGACAAGACTGCATTTAGTTGCTGATAATGCCCCAGCAAATACTGATCAAATTCAAGTATCAGTCGGAGTAAATGCTGCTGAAACAGGTGAAGCGTACTTCGATGGTATCCAGCTTGAAAAAGGAACTGTGGTGAGTGCGTACAACTTTGTTGAAAATTCAAGCTTTGAACGTGATCTTAATGGCGACGGCAGCGCTGATAACTGGACAACAAGCGGTAACCTAGCAGCAGCTGATGGTTTGGATACAACTGAAGTGTATGTAGGTAGTAACTCATTCAAGCTAACTGGTGAAGCAGGCGTTAATAAGTTTGTGAAACAGCATCTGAATGTATCAGGTGACAGCAATTCTTCCTTTACATTGTCAGGCTGGTCAAAACAGCAAAATGCTAATGTAAATGGCGGCTATTACAACATTCAAATTGCGATTCGTCACACAGATGGTTCGACTGATTGGTCCAATGCGAACATATTTGACCCTGGGAAAGCTGGCTGGCAGCACGTAGCGGCAGAAGTAAACCCAACGCAAGCGTTCGATTCCATCGATGTATATTACTTTTACTATGACCAAACAGGTACAGCATGGTTTGATGCAATGCGCTTGGAAGAGGGAGCTTCGCATACAAACTTCACGTACGACGCCAACCAAAATTATGTAACAGAAGTGAAGGACCCGGCTGGAAATACGGTTTCACTTGGCTATGATGAAGTTGGAAATGTCACAAGTATTACGGATGGAAAGCAAAACACAACGTCCTTTAACTACAATGCCAACAATGAATTGGCAAAAGTTACTGACCCTAAATTAAATGAGACCGTTTATAATTATGATGGGGTAGGCAATCGCACATCCGTTACGAATGCCAAAAATAATACAACAGACTACAACTATAACGAATTTAACCAAGTTTCGAGCTTTATAAACCCATTAAATCAAGCTACTTCTTATGATTACGATAAAAACGGTAATCTAACGAAGGTAACGTATGAAAATGGCGATGTGGTTGCATATACGTATAATGCCCTGAATCGTTTAGTCTCTGTTGCATATAATGGTGTGACAAAATGGGACATTGCTTACGATGCAAACGGCAATGTGACAGCAATTACAGATGAAAACAACAACACGAAAACGTATATGTACGATAAAAATAACCGTGTGACGCAAATTGATAAAGGCTCTTCCAATTCAATTGCATATGGTTATGACAATAATGCAAATGTCACATCAATTGATATCACAGCTGGAGCAACAACGGATACAGTTGGAATGAGCTATAACCCGTTGAATCAGTTAGTTGCCCTATCTAGAAACAGCAGCAACCTTGCTAACTTCACATATGATGAACGAGGCAACATTTCATCGATTAAGAATGCAAACGGTACGTATACAGCTTATGAATATAATGAAGCAAACCAGCTGCAATCAATTAAGAATTATGATGCAAATGGTAATGTGTTAAATTATTTCATTTACAGCTATGACGCCAATGCAAATATTACAAGCGTTGACACACAAGATGGTACGGTCGCTTATCAATACGATTCGTTAAATCAGCTAACAGAAGAAACATTAACAGACGGTACGACCATTTCGTATGAATACGATGCGGTTGGGAACCGTACAAAGAAAATCGTAGATGATGGCGCAAGCACAACGACAACAACATACACGTATGACGCAGCAAATGAACTAACAGCTGTGGATGGACAAGCATTTTCGTATGATGCAAACGGCAACCTAACTGATAATGGCGAGAAAACATTCATTTACAATGAAAACAATCGCTTAATTGAGGTGAAAGACGCAACAAATACAACACTCGCATCATTCGAGTACGACAAACAAGGAAGACGCATCAGCAAAACAACATCAACTGGTACAACGCACTACCATTATGATGGAGATTCAAACCGCGTCCTCTATGAAACAGATGACAGCAATAACATTGTTGCAGAGTACACGTATAATGCACAAAATCAACCAGTGACAATGACAAAAGGCGGTACAACATATTTCTATCACATCAACGGTCACGGTGATGTCACAGCCTTAACAGATGAAAGCGGAAATATTGTTGCCGAGTATCAATATGATGCATGGGGTAACATTCTTTCACAAACAGGAACAATGGCTGCAGAGAACCCATACCGTTATGCCGGATATCGCTATGATGACGAAACAGGCTACTATTACTTGATGGCTCGTTATTACGATGCTGATACAGGGCGTTTCTTGACTAGAGATACGTTTCAAGGGCTTGAAAATGATCCATTAAGTTTAAACAGGTATGCCTATGTGAAAAATAACCCGATCATGTACCATGACCCAACAGGAAATATATGGTCTTGGATTAAATCTTTGGGTGGCCTAATTAAGAAAATAGGATATACTGCAACTTTTTGGGCACTGACCTACCTTCATGATGCAGTTGTTTTATACTTTAGTAAGCATACTTCTCAATTAGACTGGTCACTATGGTGGTTTAGAGTTGTCATTACAGGTCAAGCTGCAATCGCATCTAGAAACTTTTCGAACCCTTGGATCTCTGGTGGAATCACTTGGGCTGCTGGTGTCATTTCTGGGGATATTGCAAAATGGGTAAAGTATTATTCAAATAGAATTAAATCTAAAAGATATAGTAGTCGTACAATTGGTAAATGGATAACCTACAGAATATTGTAAAAAAAGGGCATTTATTGCCCTTTTTTTATTATAAAGGGTGAGTAAAGGATGTTTTTTTCAGGGTTAACTTTGACAATAGTCATTGTTTCTATATTGTTCATCATGGCTTTGATTATTTTTCGGAATAAATTTAAGAGAAAAGAATCGTATGCGACTTTTATTGTTTGTCTAGTGTTACTCTGGCATTTTTTAATCACTATCTTGACGGATTATTTTTCAAAGGAAGAGATAACTTTTTTTCACATCGTTGATTTACTTATCAGTGATATAGAGTATTGGATATTTCTTTTCATCTGGTTGATTGTATACGTTTATAAGGTGAAAGAGAAATAGAAGGAGATTGTTGGAGTGGCGCAAATTATTTCAATTCCATTAACGATCTCAGGATATAAAATTATAAAAAATACTAGTAGAGTATATCTTTTATACCAGACTTGATGCTTGGCTCTTGTTGCGAAATAAACTAGTCATGTTAGCCCGTGAATGATAACACGGGCTACACTCATTTTATTCTAATAGGGTGATGATGGTGTCAAAGTATATAGTTAGTTCTTTTTTTATTTTAGGTGGAATGACTTTCTTTTTGCTTACTTTGTTCAAATACACAATGCAAGAGCATTTGAAAGAGAAAGAGAAATGGGAAAAAAGAAGAAGCACTAGGATTGAAAATAACTTGTTTGCAAAAGGTATGAGCCGTTCCTTTTACCTAACAAAAGCTCTTTTACTTTTAGTGGGTATGCTGATTTTTGCGTTTGGTGTTGTTTTATTTGTCGTCTAATTCAGCCTAACTTTTGTTTAGAAGGATTGGTTTGAGGTGATTAAAGTAAAGGCTATTGAAAATTTAAAACGAAATAAATCAAAAGTAGACAAAGTGTTGTCCAACTTATGGCGTATTTCTCTTTTGGTTGGATTGTTCGTTTCTATCCTTCACGAGTCATATTTTGCAATAAATCAAGCGTTCATTATACAGTATTCTTTGTTAACAGCTAATATCATAATCGCTTTCATTATCTTATTTAGAAGAGGATTTGGATTTGAAAGGTTCGGATATTTCCTTTTGACAGGAGTTTTGGTTGGGATTATGTATGGTGGTTTTCTTGATGTAAAGGATTATCTACAAGGAGATTTTACAGTAATTAAAGGGATTCCTAGTGAATTAAAAGCTACAAATATATCAAATGGTCCTGACTACTATTATGTACAAATAAAAAACGAATCTTTTCAATTGCCTATGAAAGGTATCGAAAGAAATATGAAAAATGATTGTTTTGTAATTAAATATCTTCCTCATTCTAAATATATAATTGATTACAAGGTACTGTCTTCAAAAGAGTGCTCAAATTATTAATCTGGTTGATTGTATACATGTATAAGGTCAAAGAGAAATAGAGGGAGGTTGTTATGACGTCAAACCTTTCGCCACAAGGGCAAGAGCTGATGGGGATTATTACGCTCATCCTAAGCTTTTTTGTGTTACTTATTTGTTTGTTTTCGATTTTGTATAAAGTGTCACTACTTTCTGGTAGTAGAGGAATGAAGAATATCTTTATGTTCCTAATGAGCAGATTATTGAGGCTGCCATTTCACCCTATTCGCGATAATGGTGCTCTTGATGAGGAACAAGGAATGAAAGAAGAGCTGATGAAGGAGATTAGGAAGGAAGTGATTATTGCGGCAGGTGTATTGCTCTATCTAATCATCGGTCTAATTTTGTTGGTAGTCTTTTGATGACGTTCTATTTTGGCTTAATCCGACCATATTTGCTTTTGAATTTCTAAGGTGAGGTGATAAAATGGACAGCTTTACCCTCGTTCTTAAATATGTCGCCCAGGGCTCACTTATTATCGGTGGAGTGTTGTTAGTCTACTGGCTTCAATTTACAGAAGAAGGAAAACGAGCGTGGGATAGAAAAATAAAAAACTTATCTTCCCCTGAAGTAGAGCATAGAAGCAACCTGAAAAATGGCTCAATTCTCTTGAAAGCTTGGCTGACGTTGTTTGGAGTGTTCTTTCTTAGTATTGTTGGGCTGATTATGATTGCGCTTTTCACATAAAGCAGAAGGACTTTTGACAAACAACTCGAAAGGTATAGATACCCCCTTGAAATTTCCACTTTGTATTCCTCGATTACTCTTTCAAATGCATGGATTTTCCCGAGTATGTTGTATAATAAAAGAAAGGAGCAACTGATTAATTGAATGAGTTGAAAAGTTCATATCAGGACCATGACCGTTGGTTTAAGGAGCTATTAGGAACGTTTTTTGAAGAGTTTTTTACAGCGTTTTTTCCGCATGTCGCAGAGGCAGTTGACTTTCAGCGTGTAACCTTTCTATCGGAAGAACTGTTCACGGATATTTTAGAAGGAGAAAAGCGTCGTGTTGACCTGCTGGCAAAGGTTCGCCTGCAGAAGGATGAAGCAATTGTGATTATCCATGTCGAGCCGCAAAGCTATGTCCAGAAGGCATTTAACGAGCGGATGTTCATTTACTTCAGCCGGCTGTATGAAAAGCATCGCACCCCCATTTTACCTGTTGCTGTGTTCAGCTATGATGAGAACTATGAAGAGCAGGATATGTTTGAAGTAAAGTTCCCATTTAAAGAGGTACTGCGCTTTGCCTTTGATAAGTTAGAGTTGCGAAAGCTTGATTGGCGCGACTACTTGAACGCCCCCAACCCCGCGGCAGCCGCATTGCTCAGTAAAATGAACTACAACAGGGCTGAACGTGTGCAAGTGAAGAAGGAATTTCTGCGCATGCTCGTCAAAATGGAGCTGGATGATGCCCGAATGACCCTGCTTACTGGTTTTTTTGAACGATACTTGAAGTTAAGTGAACGAGAAGAAGTCACACTTCAAGCTGAAATTACCACCTTACCCCAAGAAGAGGAGGAAGCTGTTATGAAGATTGAAACATCTTGGCATAAGAAAGGCAGAGAAGAAGGCAGGAAATCAAGTTTGTACGAGGTAGCTGAAAAAATGCTGCGTGAAGGGTTTTCAATTGAGCAGATTAAGAAAATTACAGAGCTGTCAGAAGAGGAAATCGAGAAACTGAAGTAAATAATGAAAAGGGGGAGACGCTTGGGCATTGGCTCAAGCGTTTTTTGACTGCATGAGTCAGATTGTTTTCAAATGAGTGAGGGATAACCTTTGTCCCTCCTCATTTTCTAAGCAAATGATGAAGCAGGCGTTCTCGGTCTTCGAAGAATTGCTTCATAATTGAGTAGTGATTAGTTTGCTCAAGCGCCGTGTCAGTGATTCCTTCCTCGGTCAGCTCTAGAATCTTCGCATCTGGGTATGCCATTAAGATAGGTGAATGGGTTGCGATAATAAACTGCGAATCATCTTCGACTAATTCATGAATCCTTGCAAGCATCGAAAGCTGCCGTAATGGAGAAAGAGCCGCTTCAGGTTCATCAAGTATGTAGATCCCGCTCCCACGAAAGCGGTGCAAAAATGTCGCAAAGAATGCTTCCCCATGCGACTGCTCGTGAAGAGAGGTTCCGCCGAATGAATCAATGACACGACTTCCGCCTTCAGGGTCTCGGTCCATTTCTTCGATATTTGTCGCCACATTGTAAAATGACTCTGCCCGCAAGAAGAACCCATCTTTCGGCTTGCGAATGCCTTTTATTAAGCGCAAATACTCTTCAAGCTCAGAATGAGTATCAGCCGTTGTGAAATTAAAATTAAAAGTCCCGCCCTCTGGATTAAATCCCGCCGCAATCGCAATCGCCTCAAGCAGCGTCGATTTCCCCATTCCATTCTCACCAATCAGATACGTCACCTTAGAATGAAAGCTTAGTTCAGAAAGAGATTTTACAACGGGAAGCTGAAAGGGATAGCGTGCAAAAGAAGGAATCTCAGCCCGTTTCAATTCCACTTTGCGTAAATACTGATTGCTAATCATATGAACCTCCTGCTTATGGCTTCAATACATCATCATCTATCAATCGCTCTTTATCGTCTAAGGCAAACAGCCCTGGAGCCCAGTTTTCAAGCGAGCCGTAGCCACCTATTAGTTTATCATTGATTTCATACAGTACCGCATACATCTCATCACCTGTTGCTTGCTTTTCCTTCAGCCGGTAGGTGGTGATTGTAGCTTCTTTTCCTTTATACGGTTCAAGGTCTAACCCCGCCCGTTTTATCATGTCGATTGCTTCAGGGTATAAATTAATTTTTTTCGTTTCACTGCTCTTTTGCTCAGCAATTTCCCAGCCGTATGTGCTGAGGTAGGCTTGATGCTCTTCGGGGAATTGTTTTTCAGCATTGCATCCCACCAGCACAACAACGAAACAAACTAGAAAAGCGAATAATTTCTTCAAAGGATTTTCCCTCCCATTTAAGTAGACGAACAGACAGAGAAAATGGTTTCATAATAGAAAAGGAGTGGTGGAAATGGAAAGTATCACCTTTCGAAATTCGAGTAAACTAGCTGAGTTGGAGAGGACAGGCTGTTTTACAATGAAAACGCCATCGAGAGAAGCGGTAGTGGTTGAGAAGCAAATGCTCCTTGACTTTGAAGAAATCAATCAACAAGAGCTGTTGCAGAGTGTCAGCTGTCCTGTCCTTATCATTCACGGCGACAATGATGAAGAAGAACGTCAGCTGCTTGAACGGTCAAGAAGAGGGATGGACTATTTGACGGAGGATTCGAAGCTTATTGTCATTGAAGGTGCGACCCACAGATTTCTTGAGCATATGGAGCAATTGACTAAGTTGACAAGAGAATGGTTTGAAAGATATTTAACGTAGGAAAGAGGGGTACTCATGTGGCTGTACCGCAATAAGTGGAAATGAGAACCTGCCGAAGCAAGTTCTCGTGAGCTGTTAAGTTGTTTTCGTTGAATGACAGCATTCATAGATGAACTGAACCATTACCTTTGTAAAATCAACAAGCTGCTCAATCGACACCTTCTCATTGACCGCATGGGCGTTCGTTAAGTCTCCCGGACCGTAGATCGCTGTTGGTATCCCGGCATCTCCAAGCCAGCCCCCGTCCGTAACGGTTGGAGAGACATCGACAATGGCTTCCTTGTTCATAACTGCCGTATGACAGCGGGAAAGGGAGCGGATGCCTGGGTGCTCAGGGTCAATTTCAAGAGATGGAAAGATTTCTCCCTTGTCTTCAATCATCGATGACCCGCCCCATTCAAACGTTGGCGGGTGCTCTCTTAGCCAAATATCGCCCTTTGCAACTTGGAGCAAATGCTCTTCCACTTCCTTTGCGACTTGCTTATGTGTTTCATTCGGATAGAAATGAACCGTTATCCATAAACGGCATTCATCCGCAATAAAAGCAGGGTGTCGTCCGCCTTCAATGACCGCTGGATTAATCGTGTTTGAGCCAGGCGGGAAGCCAGGATAGCACTTCGTCACTGCCCAATGACGTTCAAGCTCCTGCAGGCCATCAATCAGCTTCATCATCTTTTCAATTGCACTGGCGCCGTTCACACCGCCGCCCGCATGAATCATACTTCTTCTCGTCGCATCATGATGTGTTGTCGGGCTCTTCACTGTCACCCAGCCCGTGATTACACCGCCTTGCCCTTGAATATGCAGATCACTCGTATCAACGACCACCGCAAAGTCTGCATCATAGCCGCGTTTGCAGCATTCAAGCGTGCCAGCTTCACCAACTTCCTCCCCGATCACCGATTGGAAAAACAAATCTCCCGGAAGCGCAATCCCAGCTTCCTTCAGCAGCTGAAGGGCAAACAATGCACCAGCCAATCCGCCTTTCATATCAGCCGCACCGCGCCCCATCACATAGCCGTCCCCCACAACAGGTTCAAACGGGCCGGTTTCCCACGCTTCACCTTCATCAATCTCCGCCACATCCACATGCCCGTTAATAATGAGGCTGTTGTATGTCTCAGAGTCTGTTCCCTTTAACGTTCCAACAACATTCGGATCGTTCGGATAGACGTCCCACTGATCAATGGTAAAACCTAGACGCCGCAAGTAGTCCGCAATGAACGCTTGCGCCTCAGACGTATTCCGCGCAGGCGGGCTCGGTGTTTCAAAGCGAATCAACGTTTCAAGCAAATCAATTAACTGTTCCTGTCGTTCCTCAACACTTTCAATAATTGATGCAAGCACTGTATTCAATCGATTCTTCTCCTTTCAATAAAAAAACCACTTTCGAATTGAAAGTGGTTGAAGTATCAACATATGTAGAGGCGTCATTCGCCCGTTTCGTACCACTTCCCTTCGCTAGTATGAGCTAGATCAGGTTCATAGGGTTAAGACAATCGTCTCTCTCAGCCAGAAGGCACCCCTAGTGATGATGGATTATGAAGTTATGAAAATAGTTTACCATGTTGTCGGCCAGACGACAAAGCTTGTATGCTATACCTATACAAAATAGAGAAGGAGAGGAAGACAATTGAATTCTCGAAAAAAACAAATCATCACCGCCGCAGTGCTCATCATTCTCTTCTTCATTGCGGCTTCCGTTATCAATCATATGCAGATTAATGCTGCGGTTAACGCTTGTATCGAGACGAATGGTACGCCGCAGGTTGATAAGGATTTATTTGCTTTTAATTGGCATTTTTCCTGTGGAAAGTGATCGGAATGCTTATTGAAGAAAAATGGCGAAAATAGGAAAATATTCTGGTATAATAGGGAAAAATGACTAGCTTTGAAGGTACATAGATGAGGTGAAACGGATGGCATATATGGTTCCAGAGGGGATTCGGACGTCAGCAACTGCGGGGGAGCGGCTGTTATTTCAGACGTTGAAGCGGTTCCTGCCAGATGATTATATCGTTTATTTTGAACCGGAGATAAGAGGGAAGCGGCCTGACTTTGTCATTATAGGCCCTGACCTTGGCTTAATTGTGCTGGAGGTGAAGGACTATACGCGCGGGACCTTGCTGCAGCTGAATCAAGATGAGTGGACAATCGTCAATAAGAAAGGCGAGCAGGCTGTTGTGAAGAGTCCGATTAAGCAGGCAAGAGATTATATGTTTCATCTTGTTGATGAATTGAAAAAGGATAAGGCGCTGATACAAACAGAAGGGAAGTATCGCTTTCATCTGAAATTTCCGTGCGGGCGGGGAGCGGTTTTCACCCGATTGTATCAGCGGCAGTTAGTGGAGGATGGGCTGTACAGTGTCATTGACCCGAACTTCTGCTTAACGCGTGATGAAATTGATCCCGATTCTGACTTGTTTTCTGAAGAGAACTTGATTGAGAAGATTCTAAATATGTTCACTGTTCCGTTCAGATTGAAGGAGCCGCTGGAGGATGATGAGATTCAAGCGATTCGTTATCATCTGTTTCCTGAAGTGCGGATTAGTGCCGAATTCAAGGAGCGGGTGCCGTATCGCGATCAGCTTCTGCTTTCTCTGCATGATATTAAGACGATGGATCTGCATCAGGAAAACTTGGCGAAACAGCTTGGGGATAAGAACCGGCTTATCCGCGGCGTAGCGGGGAGCGGTAAGACATTGATTCTCGCAAGCCGTGCCAAGATGCTCAACAAACAGCATCCTGATTGGAAGGTGCTTGTGCTTTGCTATAACATCTCGCTTGCACAGAACATTAAGCAGATGATTATCCACCAGCTTAATGAACCAGAGGATTTGCTGGATTATGATGAGAATAAGCAGAATGATGGCCTGACAGGTAATATTATCGTGCGGAATTTTCATGCATGGCTGAAGCATGATTTAAAGGTGAAGGACTTTGAGGTTGCTAGGATTATAGAGAAGCTGGAGAACAATGAAGCGATCTTTCCGAAATATGATGCGATTCTAATTGATGAGGGTCAGGACTTCGCACCAGAATGGCTTCAGCTCGTCAGCAAGCTGCTGAACCCTGAAACGAAATCACTGCTTCTTGTTGAGGACCGCGCACAAAACATTTACCGCCGCAAGCGCTCCTATGTCCAGGACACAGGACTTGATTTCAGAGGTCGTTCGAAGGTGCTCACCATTAATTACCGCAACACGTCCCAAATTGTAGACTTTGCATGGCGTTTCTATCAGACAAATTCGCATCTGAAGGATAAAACCGTCAGTAAAGAAGTGGACGGAACAGAAATTATCGCACCGCAAAGCACGCGACGCAAGGGACCAGAACCAGCGATCTACCGTGCGAACAGCTTGCGCGAAGAAATCGAAATGGTCGCACGCCAAATGAAAAAACTGCACGAAACAAAGAACGTTCCATATGATGACATGCTTGTTCTCTACCGTGTTAAACGCGCCAAAGGCCAAGACATTATCGGAACCGTCCAGCGCACATTCCAGCGCCACAGCCTGCCGCACTACTGGCTGACCGAAAACGAAGCATCCAAACGCTCATTCGAAAAGAACGACGGCAAGATCAAAATCAGCACAATCGACAGCAGCAAAGGCCTCGACTTCCAGGCCGTATTCATCATCAATGTCAACAACATGCCCTTTGCGCTTGAAGAAGATAAGGAGCGGGAAGTGTCGCTGCTGTATATTGGCATGACGCGGGCGACGGAGTATTTGTGTGTGAGTTATAGTGGGGTGTCGGCGTTTACGGGGTATTTTGAGCGGGTGTTGGGGGAGCGGGGGGAAATAAAACGAGTATGTGAAATAAAGGGCGAGTATTCATAAAAGAGTAAAAGTAAATCTTGAATAAAATGTAGGAGTAGACTGCGAACATGACCAGGTTTATAGAAAATTTATCAGCATCGTTGCATAAGGGATTTATTGATCAAAGTTATAACGAATTTGGTAGCTATACGCCAAAGTTACTAGTGAATAATACGAAAAAGAACGAAAATGTATTAATCCCATTAATTGAGGAACTTCAAAACTGTCAATCTTTTATGTTTTCGGTAGCATTTATAACAGAAAGTGGATTAGCGATGCTTAAGTCATACTTCCTTGATTTGAAGCAAAAAGGTATTGGAGGGAAAATCTTAACTTCTACATTTTTGAGCTTTAATCAACCGAAGGTCTTTAGAGAATTAATGAAACTTGAAAATGTAGAGGTAAGGGTGACTAACTTAACAGGGTTTCATTCAAAAGGATATATCTTTAAACATAAAACCCATCATTCTTTAGTTGTAGGCAGTTCCAACTTGACGGCCCATGCTTTAAAAATAAATCATGAATGGAATATTAAGCTAACCTCTCACGAAAATGGTGAGATTATTAACCATTTTTCTAATCAATTTGAAGATGTTTGGAAAGAATCAGAACAGTTAACAGAAGAGTGGATAGGAGCGTATGAAAGAAGCTTTACGCCTCTTATTGATAAAAGAGCGATGGACCAAGTCATTGATTTTCCTGTCTCTTATAAAGTGAATAGATTAGAAGAAGCTTTGAAAATTAAGCCGAACAAAATGCAGCAATCAGCTCTTGAAGGTATTCAATCAATACGTGAAGCTGGACAAAATAAAGCCTTGATTATTTCAGCAACTGGAACAGGAAAAACGTATCTATCCGCATTTGATGTTCGTCGGTTTGCACCGAAGCGAATGCTTTTTATTGTCCATCGTGAGCAAATTTTACAAAAGGCTATGTCAGATTTTAAGAAAGTGCTCGGCGGTGTAGAAGAAGACTTTGGAATATTATCAGGAACTAATAAACAGATAAATGTTAAATATCTTTTTGCTACCATTCAAACAATATCGAAAACAGATTATTTAGAGAAATTTGAACCTAATTATTTTGACTATATTTTAATTGATGAAGTTCATAAGGCTGGAGCAAGTTCTTATCATAAAGTGATTAATTATTTCACACCGAAATTTTCACTGGGGATGACTGCCACACCAGAAAGAACAGATGGATTTAATATTTATGAATTGTTTGACTACAATATTGCCTATGAAATCCGTTTGCAAGAAGCACTTGAAGAAAATATCCTTACTCCATTTCATTATTTTGGAGTAACGGATTTTGAACATAATGGTGAACTTATTGATGACACTACTCTGTTATCTACTCTTGTGACTGAAGAGCGTGTTAATCATATTATAGATAAAATTCACTACTATGGATATTCAGGTGATAAAGTCCGAGGGTTAATGTTTTGCAGTAGAAAAAAAGAAGTAGAGCAATTATCAGCTGCATTAAATGAAAAAGGCTTTCGTACTTTTGCTTTAACTGGTGAGCATTCACAGGAAGAAAGAAGCGATTGTGTTAATCAGTTAGAAAATGGAGAGCTTGATTATATTTTAACAGTTGACATTTTTAATGAAGGTATTGACATACCGAGTATTAATCAAGTAGTGATGCTAAGGCAGACTCAATCAAGTATTATCTTTATCCAGCAGTTAGGGCGAGGGCTACGTCTGCATGATTCTAAGGATTTTGTTACAGTCATCGATTTTATCGGAAATTACAAGAATAACTTTCTAATCCCAATCGCTCTTTCGGGTGACAGGTCTTATAACAAGGATAATGTTCGCAGGCGAATGAAGGATACAAGCTATTTAAAAGGTGTTTCTACAGTTAACTTTGAAGAAGTAGCTAAAAAACAAATATTTAATGCAATTAATAAAACAAAATTAACATCGGCAAAAATCTTAAAAGAAGCTTATAAGCAATTAAAAAATCGAATAGGAAAAGTACCTTATTTGTATGATTTTATTATAAATCATTCCATTGATCCGGTTGTAATTGCAGAAGAGTATTCGAATTATTATCAATTACTTGTAAGGATGAAGGAAGAAGTTCCAACAATTAACTCTTATGAAAATCAAGTCTTAACGATGTTATCGCTTGAAATCTTAAATGGTAAGCGAAAGCATGAAATTGTGTTATTAGAGCTTTTGTTAAAGGAAGAACAAGTGACACATGATAAATATTTGAAACAATTAAGTGAAGAGAATTGCCGTATAGATGAAAGAACTTTAGCATCAGTCGAAGATGTTATGAATCTTTCCTTCTTCACACAAGTGTATAGAAAAAAATACGGTGAAGAACCAATTGTAATGTTAAATGAAGAGAGGCAATATTCATTTAACAATGAAATTAGAGAGCAGCTCGCTTTAAATCCTTATTTCAACCTTTTAATCGAAGATATTATTAAAAGTGCGAAAGAGAAAAGTACATTGTATGATTGTAATTCCCAACTCACACTTTATAAAAAGTATTCAAGAAAAGATGTATGTAAGCTGCTAAACTGGCGAAATGATGAAAGTTCTACTGTGTATGGCTATAAGACAAAGCATCAAACGAGCCCTATCTTTATTACCTATCATAAGAATGAAGATGTCGAAGCTAGTGTGAATTATGGGGATGAATTTCTCAATCAGAATCTTCTAAAATGGTATACAAGGAGTAACCGAAAGATAGAATCAGAAGAAGTTCAACAAATTGTACAGGCCGGAGAGAGACAAAATGATATTCATATCTTTGTGAAGAAAGATGATGATGAGGGTAGCGACTTTTATTATTTAGGAAAAGCAAGACCTGATCAACAAAGTGTTGAACAAGCAGAAATGAAAAATAAGAACGGAAAAACAATTCCGGTGGTGCGAATGAATATGGTTTTAGAGCATTCGGTTGACTATAAGTTGTATCAATATCTTGTAGATGATTCAAAAATGTCATAATAGATTTTAAGTTAAGGCAGGGAGCAGAGTAAGTTTGTCTGCATCCCTGCCTTTTTCAATTTATTCACCACACAATCGTTCAACAGCCGGCACATCCGCTTCCGCCCATTCCAACTCTTTCAGTTGATCACGCTTCACCCATTTTAACTCAGCATGTTCTCTCGCTTCTGGTGTTCCCTTTGTAATACGTGCTTTAAATGTAATCAGACGAACGATTACCTTCGGATATTGGTGGGTTGTATCTTCCACCTGTTCGAAGACATCAATCTGACAATTCAATTCTTCCGCAATCTCGCGGCGAAGGGCCTCCTGTGGTGATTCGCCGTTTTCAATTTTTCCACCTGGGAACTCCCAAAGGTTTGGCAGGCTCATTGTTTCGCTTCGTTTGGCGCAGAGGATTTCATTTTGGTCATTTTCAATTATAGCACCGACAACTTTCACTTGTTTCAACTTGTTCACTCCCCATAGCTATTCAAAAAAAGCCTACCACAACAAAAGCTAACGTACAATTCACATTGCAAACGTTGTATTCTTGCTTCTCATAACTGATGGATTTATATGGTAAAATCTAATGGTGGGGAGGAGATGTATATTCAAAAAATCGTTCTTAGCCTTGTATTTCTAATAATTTGCTCGTTATCATTTCTTTTTTATAATCATCATCAGCCACCAAATAATAATGACGTGTTTAGAGCTACAAAAAATTTCTTTCCATCAACAGAGGAAGTATATGCTGTAAAAAAAGTTAATAATGAATGGTTAACATTTTTTAGAAATAAGAATACCCTGTTTGTCGGGAAACTGGAACAAAATTGGCTTGGCACATGGCACCTAATAAATGATAAGGGAGAACAAGGAATACTAGCAACAGCTTATTATCCTCAAGAAAACGAAGGAGTAACATGGGGTGCATCAGGAGTGGGTGAACGAATAGCTTATTATTTTGGAATGGTCTCTAATCCTAATGTTGAAAAAATTATAGTAGAGGCTCAGGGAAAAGAATATCAAGATCTTCCTTTCATTGGGGCAGGTGGAGAACGTTTTTTCTTCCTCAAGACTGAAGGTGATGTCGTTCCTTACTCCTTTAAAGCACTGTCCAAAGATGGAGAAATCATCGCTCCAAGGCCACCAATTAATTAAGTTTTTATTGAAGTAAATAGGCAGAAATGGTTGAAGAACATAATGGCATTTAATGGTACATTAGTTATGGGAGGTGGGGGAATATTTGAAGAACTTATGGGTAGTACTCTTCTTATCAATTTTACTTTTGATGACTTCTGCTTGTAATAATTCAGAGAAACAAAAAATCATTATCGAAGCAGCTGTTTCAGAGCTAAGTGAAGAAGAATTTGAATATGTTGGAACGCGAGGTTTAGACAATCCTGCAATAGAAGATTTTCGCAAATTCACTTTTCATGTTGAAGTGGAACATTCACCCAAAGCTAAACGAAAAGTTGAGCTTCCAACACATAATAGTTGGAGAGAGGCTATAAACACAATCGATAATAAAGATAGATATTGGTTTGGCGACGGTTATGAAAATAACGATAGTGAAAATTTTGCTGAATATGGGGAGGAATTCGTTTTTTACTCCAAAGGGTTAAATGAAGAGGAAATTAAGAAGGCTTTTAGTTCCTTGGTGATTTCAATTCATTTAGAGACTGAAAAAGGAGAAAGCATGGAAAGGGAATATAAAGTTGGCGATATAATTCAATTCAACAGCAATGATAGCCCAAAAACAGTTCACTAAAGTTCGGACTTATTGTGTGAACGGGTGCAATCGTTGAAGAAGCCACCTGAAAATAGGCGGCTTTTCCACGGATAAAGAACTATTTTAGATATTTTTTAATCATCGCAACATGAATTAAAATAATTAGGCTTTACATATTTGCCGCATGGATAATATTTGCCCATGTCTTGCGGTGTGACGATGACGTTCTTAGGTATATCCTCTGCTGTATACGGGAAATTCGGAGATATTTGATTGTTTCTATAAAGTAGGAACAGAGGTACGTAAGGGAGCTGGCTGGCGTCAACCCATGTAAATCCATTTTCAGGGGTTACGCATGACGGGCGCGGGGCTCCAAAGCTTATAACAAGATTCACGTAGCCTTTTTCATCAATAATTGTCTGATAATCTGAGATTGTATAGAATCCTAACAGGCCAATTGGTGTTATGAAACTCATACTCCAATATTGCATGTCTTCATTACCTAGTATTCCAATATTATGATACGTATCCGGGAATGTAGGCACTTTCCAGCGAATAAGCAACAACTTGCCGGGATCTCTGGCAATTCGATTGGAAGCTATATAGACCGTATTCCCTTCAGGTTGAGCAAATTCTGGTTTGAAACGTCTCCAGGTTAAATCACAGCTTTGCCCATGATCCACCTTCTTGTTTCTTCTCTTATTATGATTGGTGAAATTGTTGAAATCACTATAAACATCAACATCCTCCTCATTCCTTTCATCGTTGTTCGGTTGACTTGTATTGAAAAATCCTTCGGAAGGATAATAACCTTCTTGATTTTCGGCATAGGAAGGGGATAGATGCCTGTCACCTTTGTTTGAAGGACAGTAAGTGATGAAGGGGAGATCGACACCTCCTGTTTTATCATAGCCCATACTTGGAACGTAAATTCTTAATATAATCAGCCCCCCAGGTCTATTTGGTTGCCCATTTTCTAAAGTTCCTGCGTAGATAACATTATTACCCGCAGCAGGAACAAAATGATCAGATCCCTCTGGAGGGCTGGTGAAACGGATTTTCAACGTATAGTTGCGGTTTGGTGCATCCCAATTCGCTCCAGGCAAAAAGGGGTTCGTACTTCCCGGATCAGGAATTAACTCGCGCCCCGCTACTGAATCAACTAAACGATGGGTTGGACTATTAGCTACAGTGAAGGAAAAATGTCTTACATAGGGATATCGTCCTTTGATCATAATCTCTGTGTCGGAATCCACTTCATAAGGGAAAATATAGTAACTAGCATTTTGGTCTCCTAAGAAAAAAAAGGTGTTGCTAGGTTGATAAATCCAATTCTGATGAGGCCCCGGCGTTGGACAATTAGTCATTTTCATACATATCCTTTCTTATTTGTTTGCTATAGTTTATGAGATTATCAATTCTATAGAAACGGCAGATGTCGATGTATTGGTTATGTTTTCATAAGAACGGGGAAGGAACTCTTGTGATTTGCTACCAAACAAAGCGGAACGAAATTTGTACCAAGGGCTTTGGATTGAAGGAAGGGGAAAGTAATGTGGCAATTCTGAAAAGGAAAAAGCTTTTATTTATCATTTTGATCATGATTCTATTTTCACTTAGTATGACAAGGTGCAGCAAGACAAGTACGGATATAGAAGATTATCTAAACACTGGAACGAACCTTGACCGACATGCAAAAGATATGATGCCTACGCTTGATGAGCTACCTGAATATGAAAATATCGAATATAGGCATACGCGTAAAACAATGCTTATGTTTCAAGCTAACTCGGTTGCATTAATTGTTAAATATGAGGATAAAACATATGAAAGCGAAACAGAGAGATTAACAGAAAACTATACATTCTTAAATGAAAAAAGATATTCTATGCCGGAATATGAATTTCCAGTCAACAGTTATACCTTTAACGTAGTGAAAGGAAATGAAAAAAGCTACACCCACTTTCCGAAATCCTTTGGAATGATTGGGACATCGGATGAGAAAAAAAAGTATTGCATATTTATATTTTTATGATTTTGATTTAGATGTAATAGAAAATGAAGATGACAGCAACCCTATGACTGATTTTGTTAATCAGTATTTTGACTATGACTTTTAGGATTGCAACATTTTTCTTCACAGCAATGTAGATTTCTTATCGTATTGGTGGAAAAATGTGTGTTGGTTCAGCGGTTGTTAAAGAATGGCGTTATATCCATAATCAAAAGACCTTCAACATAGGGCGAGTGTTGAACAAGCTAAAAAATCGTTGGTATAATAAATCTAGGTGGTGAGGATATGGAAAATAAAGAATTAATGCAAATGTTTTCATCCTTGTTAGACGAAAAGCTACAACCATTAAGTGAGCGTTTGGAAAGGCTTGAAGGTGGACAACAAGTTATTATAGAAGAACTAGATAACGTGGCTGAGTAAGTTGCTAGTAACACTGAAAAGCAAACTAGTGTCGAAAGCGTAGCTGTAAAAGTAGCTGAGCATGATATGGATATAAAGTTACTAAAAAAATTTATAACAAATTAGAAAAAGGTTGGATGAGATATTGTGTCATTCATCCTTTATTTTTTTGATTATCAATAAATTGTGAATAAATACACTTAAAGTAACGGGTGCGTTTCTGCAACAAGGAAAGATATTTGGAAAGTGATTGTTAAATATGCACAGACGCTTTTTTAGACATGATATAATATTATTAAGAGTAATGAAGAATGTGAGGGATTCTTTATGTTATATGATGTTCTTCAAGAAAAGCGTGAGCTAATTTTGAAATTAGCTGATAATCATGGTATCCAAAATGTTCGTGTTTTCGGTTCTGTTGCAAGGCACGAAGATGGACCTAAAAGTGATCTTGATTTACTTGTGGAGTTTGAGGAAGGAAGAAGTTTGTTTGACTTGATTCGGTTTAAACAAGAGGTTGAAGACTTACTCGGAATTAAAGTCGATGTTGTAACAGAAAATTCGCTTCATTGGAGTATGAAAGAAGATGTGTTAAACGGAGCTATTCAATTATGAAGAATGACAAAATCTATTTGCTTCATATCTTGGAGTGCATAGAAAATATTGAATCATATATACCGAATGGCGAAAGTGATTTTTTTAGTTCTAAACTAATTCAAGATGCGGTTATTCGTAATTTAGAAATTGTTGGGGAAGCAACTAAACATGTATCAAAAGAGTTTCGAAAGCATCATCCCCATGTACCTTGGCGTGAGATGGCAGGATTAAGAGATGTTTTAATTCATGATTATTTTGGAGTAGATAACGGAATTGTATGGAACGTGGTTGAGAAAGAAATACCACTTTTGAAAGATAAGATAAGTGATTTACTTGAGCGATACTAGAATATCTAATGGCTTGGATTAAAAAATCTAAAGCCTGTTTATCTTTTAACTATAAAAATTGCTCTTTCACTATCGGGGGCGTTTCTGGAACAAGCAGAAACGCCTTATTATTATTGGCAGTGTGGTGGAGAAAGGATTGAGCCTTCGTGCACATAACCGAATTTACACTTTTCTATTTATAAGATGTTTGGATTCTTCTCTATTTTGTTCTTCTGACTTTTGTCTTTTCAATTCTTTTATTTCTTTCATTTATATCCTCATTTTACCATTTATTTTCCTGCATAACTACTTCGTTCATGCAAGAAGTACAGCATTGATAGCTACTATTAATGTGCTAAATCACTGAAGGATTGTCTTCGCTGCTTAACGTTAACAAACAATTTACATTACAAACATTGAAATCTCTTGCAGATGATTATACACTTATTATCGAAATTCGATATAGAGTTTCGTTATTGGAAGGGGTTGGAATGGGATGAGTAATAAAGTGTTGCGGAAGTTGTTTTTAGGATTTATTCAAATACATATCCTGCATCATGCGAAGGAGGAGGCGATCTATGGGTCGTGGATGTTAGAGGAACTGCGTGAGCATGGCTATGATATAAGCGCAGGGACGCTGTATCCGATTCTGCACAATATGGAAGCGGATGAGCTGCTGAAGAAGGAAGAAGTGAATGTGGAAGGGAAGATTCGGAAGTATTATCGCACGACAGAGAAGGGCGATGAGGTTCTGACAGAAGCAAGAGCGAAGGCATATGAATTATTCAAGGAAATCAAGGAATGAATGAGGTGGACAACTTGAATCAACAACCAAAGCAGAAGAATCATTTGCAAACATTACTCGAAATTTTATTTGCTTCTACGAAGTTAGGGTTTACATCATTTGGCGGGCCTGTGGCTCATCTCGCTTATTTTAAGGACGAGTATATTGACCGGCGGAAGTGGCTGGATGATAAGACATATGCGGATATCATTGCGCTGTGTCAGTTCCTGCCCGGGCCTGCGAGCTCACAGGTTGGGATTGCGATCGGCATGCTGAGGGGAGGAATGCTAGGCGGGCTTATCTCATGGATAGGGTTCACGGTTCCTTCGATTATTGTGCTGATTCTATTCGCACTTGCCTATCAAACATTTACACTCGAAGATGCTAATTTTATACATAGCTTGAAAGTGGTCGCGGCGGCGGTCGTGCTGCATGCGCTGCTTGGTATGGGGGCGAAGTTAACGCCGGATAAGACGCGGCTTGCGATTGCGGGAGCTGCGGCGACAATTATGCTGTTGTACCCGTCGGCGTGGATGCAGATTGCGATTATTGTTGGGGCAGGCTTGCTAGGAATGAAGCTGTTTCGGGATAAGGCAGATTCGAAAGTGAAGCCGTTTAGCGTGAATATTTCGAAGCGGACTGGCATTGTGTCGTTGGGAACTTTGGTTACGATGCTTGTTGTGCTCCCTGTTCTAACGAAGCTGACAGACAATCCGCTTCTAAGCATTTTCGATACATTCTTCAGAGTTGGTTCACTCGTATTCGGCGGGGGACATGTTGTGTTGCCGATGATTGAGCGTGAAGTAGTGCCAACAGGCTGGCTGACACCTGATGAATTTCTCGCAGGCTATGGAATGGCGCAGGCGGTTCCTGGTCCGCTGTTCACATTTGCAAGCTACTTAGGAACGATGATGGACGGCGTAATAGGCGCGATTGTCGCAACAGCCGGCATCTTCTTACCGTCATTTCTGCTGATTATTGCAGCATTGCCGTTTTTGAATGAATTACGCAAACGTTCTGCATTCCAAGGCATCTTAATGGGTGTAAATGCAAGTGTCGTTGGCATTCTGCTTGCGGCGTTTTACGACCCCGTCCTGAAGAGCTCCATTTTTAACGCAGAGGACTTTGCCTTAGGCGCCGTATTGTTTGGATTATTGTACATTTGGAAAGTACCTGCATGGATGATTGTGATTTTGGGTGTTGTAGGTGGGTATGTTATGAACGTTATTGCATAAGGGATAGCGCAGCTCACAATGTGGGTTGCGTTTCTTATTGTTTAATAAATGATTGATATGATGCGGTCACTGGGGAGTGTAAATGCAATTTTGTTGCATTTACAAATGCTATACGAAATATGACTTATAAGTTATAATGAAGGTATGGATCATTTAATCTGGGAAACACTAGAATACGAAAAAGAAAATGGAGAAATCCCTGTTCAAACCTTTTTGAATTCATTGCCTGCGAAACAAGCAAGTAAAGTTGTAAGGGACCTAGAGCTGCTTGAAAGTTTTGGCCCTCGCTGGGGGGAGCCCCAAGTTAAATATATCAGTGACGGCATATATGAGCTTCGTACAAAACAAGGCAGCAATATCTTTCGAACGTTCTTTTTCCGCTGGCTTAAAAGAAAGGGGAATCAATCATGAGTTTTGCCAAGCGCTATGCTCAACAGCGCTCTGAGCGTGATCCTGAATTTCAACAGGAGTGGAAGTCGTCAACACTAGAAAGACAGCTTGCAGCTCAACTTATTGAATTGCGTTTAAACCTCGGCCTGACACAAAGTCAATTCGGTGAGTTAGTGGGAATGAAGCAGAGTGTGATTTCTCGCTTAGAGAACGGAGAACAAAATATTACGCTCAATACCCTGCAGGAGATTATTCAAAAGGCCGGCGCAAGAGTAAGTATAGATATTTCGCTTTCAGAACCACCGATGATAACTACAACTTAAGTTAATGCTAGTCAGGCATTATGGAATTACAAATGAAGCCGTACCTTATAATTGGTGCGGCTTCGCTGTTTGATGGATGTAACAAAAATAGCAATTTTGTTGCAACAGGGAAATTGATTATTTTACAAAAAAACAAATTGTATATTACAGAATTGAGAGCATTATTAGAATACCTAGTAAAATAGGTAAAGAAATTAAAAAAGTTAAGGTATCATTGAATACTAGGATTGTAGTTTTTTTAGTAGTTAGCCTTTATAATCAGGATAATGGTTATAAATGGGAGTGATTTACTTTGGTAAATGGAAAATACTTGAAGGTAATGAATTGAAATATTCGCATTAATCAATCATCATCTTTTTTTATTAATGAGGAGGATTTTATGTTATTTCTACAAATAGCCATTTTTCTGATAGTTGTAGCATTGTTACTTTTTACTTCCAAAACGATTTCAAAACGAACAAAATTAAATAAATTGCAAGTTTCTTATATCCTTTCATTAATAATCATCCTACCCATTTTAATTTCTCAAATAATGTATCATAAGGAAATTACGTCTATGATTATGATTTTTTCTATGGTCAGTATTATTTCAATCATTCGTCTTTTTCGCACCTTCATGAGAAACATTAAGGAGTGAACAATTTCAAACGCTGTTTGCCATATACCAGCGTTCCAGGTTCGTTTAGATTAGTATTAAGGTATGTTATTAAGTTGATCGCAACCATGTTATAATATAAAAAAGAAATCGGAGTGATATAAATGGAAGAAACATTGAAGCAAATACTCAGCGAACTTCAAAAGGTCAATCAAAGAATGGCTGGTTTTGAAAAACGCTTTGATAACTTAGATAAAGACATTAAAGAACTTAAGGATGGACAAGAACAATTGAAAGACAGCACAATTAATCGTGTTGGTCCATATATCGAAGAAGTTGCTAAACACATCGATGAAAGATTTGGCGAGACAAAGGATACTTTAGAAGACCAACAAAGGGTAATTGATACTTTAGCAGTTCGTTCAGTTAAGCATGAAAGTGAAATAAAAGACTTTAAACACATACTAAAAAACCAGTAAGGAGCGATTATGCTCCTTTATTCTTGCTCTCCAAATAATCTTTAAATAATAATTGTCTTAACTATGAATTAGTAGTACGAGACATATTATGAAACAAAGTTCACGATGTTTGTTCAGCTATAGGGTGGCGAATGGTTAACAACCAACACAGTGGGTTTCTTCATTAAGCAATGCCAGGTTCGTTTAGAACAGCATTAAGGCATGTTATTAACTTGATCGGATAAGAAATAGCGCAGCTCACAATGTGGGTTGCGTTTTTTTATTATTTATTAGGTAAAGTTTGCTTTACATTGAGTAAAGTTTGTTTTACAATATGTAAAAGAAAGATGACATAGAGGTGGTGATACATGTTGGGTAGCAAGGATAATGGCTTAACGAATCGGATTACGGTATTGCGGGCTGAACATAAGATGACGCAGAAGGACTTAGCTGAGCGGGCAGGTGTCAGCAGGCAAACGATTATTTCAATTGAAAAAGGAAAGTACACGCCATCGCTTGCGTTGGCCTTTGAAATTGCTCATGCCTTTGGAGTGACGATTGAGGAAGTCTTTCAATATGAGAAAGTGGAGGGATAAGGATGGAAACCTATATTAGTATTTCAAACGGATTAACTGCATTCGCGTTCTTTGCGTTTATCATTTTATTGTTTCTTGTAAAGCGGGAGGGCAAGGATGAGCGGGCACAGTACATGGGCTATAAGCTGTTAGGGTTGTTGTATACCTTTTTGTTTGGCGGATTATCGATTCTAATCTTTGTAACAGGCTGGGAAACGGTCAGCTACACAATGTTAAGAGTAAGTCTTTCGATGCTCTTGTCCCTTCATATCTTCCTCGGACTTGGTTATTGGGTTTATTTGACGAGGAAAGTGTAATGCGGTAGGTAATTTCCTGCCGTTTTTCTTTTTCTATAAAACTTTCTATAGAACGATGTCATAGGTAGGGAAAGAGGCAGAGAAATGCGACTTAGTTCTGATGAATGCTTGGAATTTTAACTCTTTTTAAAGTGTAGCATTTTCAAAAATGTGGTATACTATTTATGGATAATTCTGAAAATTAATTGAAAGGAGGCTGCCTTCGTGATTAATTTTAGCTCGGTGAATTATGTAAGTACTTACTACAATATGGTCAATCGCATGCAACGCTATCAACCTACTTACAGCCCGTCATTTCAACAGCCGTATTACCAATCACCTCAACCGACGAATCCATTTCGAGTTTCGAATGACATGCAGCAAGCTGTTTCGAATGTGTACGCAGATGCAAAGGGCTTAAAGGTCAATGCCGATGAGCTGCGGCTAGAAAACAGTGATTCACCTCTTCATACGCGTCAGGCAACGTCAACGGATACAAACGCACTGACAGCAGATGTGAAGGAAGGGGCAACAGCTAAAGAGTATAGCATCAAAGTCAATCAGCTTGCCCAAGCGCAGAAAAATGAAGGAACAGCGCTGTCAGGAAGTGCGCAAACGACGATGAACGCCGGGACGAATACGTTCACGCTCACCTCTGGCGGGGACTCACAGACATTATCGGTCGATATAACTGGAACAGAGACGAATGAAGAAGCATTGAACAAACTGTCTACAGCCATTAATGATGCAGGTATAGGTGTGAAAGCTTCGGTCGTAAAGGATACAGCAGCTGGAACAGTTCAGCTGGCATTAGAAAGCAGTGCAACAGGAACAGACGAGGCGTTCACAATTGCTGATGTAAGCGGCAATGCGGTTTCTGCAAGCGGAGCGGCCCAGACTTCCCAGCAAGCACAAAATGCAAAATATACGCTTGATAAATATTTTACAAAGGAATCACAAAGTAATACGATTTCGCTTGATGAAGGCAATGTGTCCGTTACATTGAAGGATGTAACGAGTGATGCGGAAACGATTTCAGTCGCAGGGAATACAGATGAAATCATCGAAGCCGCAAAGTCGCTTGTCACAAGCTACAATGATTTGAAGGGCACGCAAGCTGACTATGGCGGAATGCTAAGCTCAGCGGTGAACCGCAATCTTGATAGAGGTCTTTACTCGTATCAATTAGAGCAGCTTGGCATCTCAAAGTCTGCAAACGGTGAATTATCACTTGATGAAGATAAGCTAAAAGAAAACCTGCAAGAAAAAGGCTATCAGTTTGACCGGACGATAAATGCGCTGGATAGTTTGTCAGACAACTTGTATAAAACAAGCGACCGCATTTCACAGCTTCCGTCCGCCGCAATTATGAACCAAGAGAACGCCTTTGGCTTCAACTCCTACGCCCAAGCCTATTCGTCAATGTATCAGCCGTATAGCTACATGTCATCAGGCATGTTTTATGACCAATATTTCTAAAGAGGACTGCACAGATTGTTGTGTGGTCTTTTTTTCGATCGAATTTGTGAAGAAGGTATAAGGGCGGTATACTTTAGGTAGAGATTAGCTAAAGAAAGGGATTGCGATGTCAAATAATCAATTAAGAAACCAAATTCTTAACGATTTAAAACAAATTGTAATTGAAACATTGGCTGAGGACGATGTGAACATTTATCTTTTTGGTTCATGGGCTCGGTTTGAAGAAAAGCAGAGTTCAGATATTGATGTTGCAATTGAGCCGATATCTTCAGTTTCTCCCTCTAAATGGATCGAATTAAGAGAAAAAGTTGAAGAGTCTACTATTCCTTATCAAGTTGACATTGTGAATTTAAATGAAGTAAGTGAAGAACTGAGAAATAACGTACAAAAGGAGGGGGTTTTGTGGAAAGACTCTACCAACGTATCGTTTCCGCTGAAAAAGCATTAAGCTCTTTTCAGCAACTTGTTGTGCTGAATAATCCAAATGATGTGGAGCGTGATGCTTCCATACAACGGTTCGAATTTTCGTTTGAAGCTTGCTGGAAAGCAGCTAAGCAGTATTTAAATGACATTGAAGGAATTGATGTACCCTCACCTAAGGGAGTAATCCGAAGCTTGCGGGAAACGTCAATCCTTACTGCTGAAGAAACAATAGCAGGATTAACGATGGTAAACGACCGAAACCTAACCGTACACACCTATAATGAGGAAGTAGCCATAAAAATTCATTCTCATCTAGAGGAATACTATCAACTGTTAGTAACGATGATTGAGCGAATGAAAGAAAAAATATCTCTCACGACTGATAAAGACTAAGTTGGAGTTAATCTGCTCCTCATCATAAAGCACGCATTTAGCGTGTTTTTTCATGACCATTTTTTAAAGAAACCGCCTCGTTGTTTGGTTGTCTAATGAAGGGGGAAGCTTATTAACAACTGATGGCATGTGGAGAGGTGGAATAATGGATATCCAATCGAGGCTTAATCGACTAACAAAAATACCAGCGATTACTTACGTAAACATTCTCATCGCTCTCTTTGCGGTGGGAGGCTCATTTTACCTCTTTATTTCGTTGGCGGAGGATGTGCTTGAGCAGGAAAAGTTCATCGTTGACCAGCTTGGGGCAGACTTCATTACATCGATTCAATCACCTGGGCTTTCGAAGGCGATGGGGTGGATTACGGAGCTTGGCTCTGTCACATGGCTTGTGATTGCTTCGCTTGCATTAAGTGCTATTATTCTGTATTTTTACAAACAACGAATTTGGCGGTTTGTTTATTTTGCGATTGCAATGATTGGCATTAGTCTCTTAACAAAAGTCTTGAAGGTTACCTTTTCGCGCAAGCGTCCGGATATTCTCGAGCAATTTGATGGGACGGGATTCAGCTTTCCAAGTGGCCACTCAACAGGCCCGATGGTTTTCTATGGGTTTGTGATTTATTTAGTTTCAACGAGCGAGCTTAGCCGCGGGCTGAAGTATGTGATAAATGGTTTGCTGGCGTTGTTGATTATCACAATTGGATTCAGTCGTATCTACTTAGGCGTGCATTATGTGACAGATGTGGTAGCTGGCTTTTCACTAGGACTTTTCTGGTTAGTCGTTTGTATCCTTGTCTTGGAATACACGTTGAGAAGGAAGCCGTAAGCGAGGCCCGCACTGCTGTTGTGTCGGCCTTTTTTTTGATAGACAGACCGTGGAGTTTGTTCGTATCATGAGTTAAGGAGGGGAAGCAAATGTTTGTACATAAAATCAATGAACAGCTATCACTTAAGTTAATCGATACGCCTGATGCGGAGGCGGTGTTTGGGCTGACAGAACGTTCGCGGGAAGATTTGCGCACGTGGCTTCCGTGGCTTGATGGCACGACGAAGGTTGAAGATACAGAAGGGTTCATTCAGCATTGCTTGCAAGGATTTGTGGAGAGGAAGAGTCTGACGTCAGTTATAATTTTTAAGCAGGAGATCGTCGGTGTAGCTGGCTTTAACTTAATCGACTGGACAAACAAGATTGCCTATATCGGCTATTGGCTTGGGAAGGAGTATCAAGGAAAAGGGATAATGACGCAAGTTGCGGAGGCGCTGACGGATTATGCGTTTGGAGAACTGAAGATGAATAAAGTTGAAATCCGTGCCGCTGAAGGAAACCGAAGCAGCCGCGCTATCCCTGAAAGACTGAATTTCGTTCAAGAAGGACGAATCAGGCAAGCAGAGTGGCTGTATAATCACTACGTCGACCATGTCGTGTATGGAGTATTGAAAGAAGAATGGAAGAGATGAGACTGAAACAAGAGTGTTGAAATTTTTTAAAAAGGCACTCTTGTTTTTTTAACTTCATATCCGATAAAAAAATTAACTGTTAAAAAAGAGTAGTGGGAGAAAAGTCACATGAATAGAATGAAATTAGCAGTAATTAGCATTATTGTGTTGTTTATACTAGGAATTTTGACGAAACTGATTTATGATTCTTTTAAGATGGATGACGTACAATTGAAGAAACCACTTGAGCAGTTTATTTGGTCAGAGATGACTTTTGATAATGGAATGCTGAAAACAACGTTCAAATCGACAAGTGGGGAGCATTATTCGTTAGCTGAGTCACTGGGTCTTTGGATGGAATACGCTGTGATGAGTGACAACGAGCCACTCTTTCAGCATGCCTACAATCTGTTAAATAAGTACTATGCAGGTGATGTCGGGCTCGTTCATTGGCGTGTTTTAGCAAATGGAAAGCCAACGGAGGATGTGAATGCTTTCTTGGATGATATTCGGATTGTTCAAGCACTCTTAGATGCATCCGAGAAGTGGGAGGAAAGCAAGTATGAGAAGCGTGCAAAGAACATTTCAAAAGCATTAGAGAAATACAGCACGTATGAAGATACATTTGTTGATTTCTACGACTGGAAGCATGAAACGAAGAGTCATCAATTTACCACAACGTATTTCGACTTGTGGACGATGAGGCGGTTGAATGAACGAGGATGGGTAGATGAGAAGACGATTCAAGAGATGGAGCGGCTTGCTTATGAGCTTTCCCAGATTGATTCCCCGCTTCTGCCGACAGCGTATGATATCGACTCGCAGCAATTTATTTATAAGGATACTGTTAATATGAGTGAGCAAGTCTATGGTGCCTATCATTTGGCTCGTGCTGGTGTGCGAACGGAATCTTTCTATACGTTTATCAAACAGGAATTTAATACACACCAAAAGCTATTTGGACAGTATGAAGCGAATGGTGCTCCTGCGGCGAAGGTGGAGTCACCTGCGTTATACGGGCTGACGATTCTGTATGCATTAGAGGTGCAGGATGAAGAACTTGCGCTTTCATTATATGAACGAATGAAAGCATTTCAAGTACAGGAAGGAACATATGCCGGTGTCTACATGGACACCAAGGCGGTTGATACGCATATCTTTGACAATTTGGTTCCTTTAATGGCAGAGAGGAGCTTGCAGGAACGTGGTCTTATCAGATAAAACAAAGCTCTTGCTTGGTTTAGTTCTTTTCATCGTACTGAATGCAGGCATGGCGAATACTTTTTATTCCTACACAGGCCAAACGAAGGTTGATTTCTTTCTATATAGTATTTTCTTGTTACTGATGCTTCTTGGGCTTTGGAAAGGGATGATTGTGAGCCTTGGCTTGAGCCTTCTGGTGATCTTTGTGTTCGGGAGTGCTGCTTTCTGGATGCAGCTTACTGGGAGTACGCCGATTGTGCCGTTTACACAGATGATTATTTGGCAGGGGGCGTTTTTGTTCGGGTCGTTTGTTTCAGGCTTTTCTCATAGCCAAATTGAGTCGATTATGACGAAGTACAATTATTGGTCGAAGCAATATCATGAGCTTGTCACGATTGATCCTGAGACTGGCTTTGATAATGAGAAGCGGTTTTTCTTCTATTTGAATGAGCAATTTAAGCGGGCGCAGCGGTATGAGCAGTCGTTTTCCTTGCTGTTAGTTCGGATTAAAAACTGGAAGGAATTTGAGAAATATTACGGCAGTGCTGAAGCGGATGCTATTCTTGCCAAGCTTGCTGAAAACTTAAAGAACATAACGCGGGGAAGTGATAGTCATTTTCGCGTGATGGAAGATACATTTGCACTCATTTTTCCAGAGACAAATGCAGATGGAACAGAAGTGGTGATCAATAAAATTATTGAAGATAACAACAAAGGCTATGCGCTGAAAGGGAAAAATAAAATGATTACGTTAACGCTGGAATTTGGTGCTGTCACTTATCACAGTGAGATGAATGATTATATGAGGATGTTTAATGATGCGATGGATGAAGTTAATCGCTATATTTCTTAGTACACTGACCGGGGCTTTGTATTTGCTGCCTTCCCAAAGCGTGTCCGCAAGTCAGGCAGAACCGCGCACGTTAATCATTTATTCAAGTGATGCGCAAGCACCTGATGAGTATGTCTATCTAGTGGATCAGCTGATCAGTCATTTTACCGAAACAGAGATACAGGCGGACAATGAAGTAGGAGATGTCGCTCCGTATGATTATTTGGTGTATGTCGGCACGTCTGTTGCAGAGCTCGATGCTTCGTTGGTGAAGAAGATTGAACGCTTTCCGAACCCGGTCTACTTCATTGGCAATAACATTCATTTCTTTGAAGAGCGGATGAAGCTTCAGATTACCGAGGAAACGGTTCATATCAAGAGTCTTTCCTTACCTGGTGGGGAGCGAAAAGCCTCCTTTGCTTCATTTCAATACCTTCATGAAGTGGTGGCAGGTGAAGGGATAGAGCCGCTTCTTACAGGCTGGCGGGGAGCGCAGGAATACCCTTTGCTTCTTTCGAATGGAGCGGACTATTATTTGGCAACAACGCAAATGAATGAGCTGATGAGCTTCTACATGACCGAGCTGTTGCCTGATTTCTTTGAGTCACCTCAAACAGCGTCACCTTCAAGCTTTATGAAAATCGACAATATTGACCCTACGACGAATCTTGACCATTTATCTGAGCTTACAACGTACACAGCGACGAAGGATATTCCCCTTATTTTATCAGTTCAGCCAATTGCACGGGTGGCGAATACAAGCAAAGAGACGTACTTGTCTGCTGCACCTGACTTAGTCCGTAAGCTGTTAGCCCTTCAAAAGCTCGGCAGTACATTCGTTTATTCCTACCCGCTCTTTCCGCCAAACACACCGGTTGAGGAAAAAGAAAGAATCATAGAAGAAGAGATTCAAGAATTAGTAAGCTATCGCATTTTTCCAGTGGCAGTGTCCTTTCCAAGCGGGGTAGAACAGCTTTCTGAGGAGGACCTTACACTTGCGGGAGCTTATTTTACAACGATTCTTTCATCAGCTAAGCCGTCCAGTGAAAAAATCTTAAAGCACGCCACTCCCTATGTTGCGAAGCCATCTTACCTAAACGGCATGGTCTGGTTTCCTGAAACATTAGGGGCAGTTGAGCGGCAAAATCCTGTCGCACTTGTGAAAATGAAGCAACAGCTCCGTCAGCTTGAGTCGATACCTGATGCGGTGGTTGGCTTTTCGCTTCCTGTGTATACGGACCTTGATGTGCTGAAACGTGTTGTAGATGAGGTGCCAAATCAGCGCTGGGTTGAGCTGAAGAGGTGGGAGCATACGGTAACCGTTCCGTACATCACGATTCAGTCGAATGAGCAAGGGATTGTGTACGTGCAGAACGACCTTCCGTTTTATCGGGAACTGCTCGTGAAGTATCACCTCAGCTATGTAGAAATGATCCTTTGGCTATTGGCTCTTATTGTACTGCTATTTGTCGTGATGTTCTTCATCTATACATTCTACTTAAACACACAGCGCCGGAAAGCGTTGTTCTTAGAAAGGAAAAGACATGGCCAATAACCTATTCATTGTTTCATTAACGATTATTTGGGTAATGCTTCTGTACCATATGTTTCTAATGCAGGGAGGCTATTTGCATTATTTGCGGTACCGGAATGTCATTTCGAAATGGGAAGAGAATCGAAAGACACTTGAATTACCGCTCGTCAGTATCTTAATCCCTGCTCATAATGAAGAAATGGTGATTGAGCGGACGATAAAAGCGATGCTGAAGCTGAAATATCCGCGTGAGAAGCTGGAAATTATCGTGATTAATGACAATTCGTCTGATCGCACAGGTGAAATTATTGCATCCTACGAAGAGCGCTATCCTCACATTAAGCAAGTTGTGACACAGCCGCCTTATGCGGGAAAAGGAAAGTCAACCGCGCTGAATCAAGGGTTTCAAGCCTCAACAGGTGAAATAATTGCCGTATATGATGCTGATAACACACCAGAAAGTATGGCGATTTACTACCTTGTGCTGGCGATGTTAAATGACCCGAAAGCAGGCGCAATTGTTGGAAAGTTCCGCGTGATCAATGCGAAGAAGAACCTTTTAACACGGTTTATTAATATTGAAACGATTTGTTTTCAGTGGATGGCTCAAGCAGGCCGTTGGTTCTGGTTCAAAATTACAACGATCCCTGGTACGAACTTTGCGATTCGCCGTTCAATATTAGAAGAGCTTGGCGGGTGGGATGAGCAAGCTCTTTCCGAAGATACAGAATTAACGATTCGGGTCTACAACCTTGGCTATTATATTCGTTTCTTTCCTGCGGCGATTACGTGGGAACAAGAGCCTGAGAATTGGAGGGTTTGGTGGAAGCAGCGTACAAGGTGGGCGCGCGGCAACCAATATGTTGTGTTGAAGTTTCTAGTGAAGTTTCACCAAATTAACCGAAAGAGTATTCTGTTTGATTTGATCTATTTCTTCTTTACGTATTTTCTTTTCTTTATCGGTGTCTTACTGTCAGGCGGAATCTTTGTGACGAACCTGTTCATTGACCTGCAGCTGCAGTTTGGCATTATTTCAATGATTCTCTGGCTGTTAGCGTATCTCTTGTATATTACTGAAGTCATGATTGCTCTCAGCATTGAAAAAGCCGAAATGAACGGAAGAAACTTTGTTGTCGTGCTGTTTATGTATTTTACGTATTCACAATTGTGGCTTGGCTTAGTGATGTACGCGCTGCTGTTAGAAATAAAGCGGATTCTGTTCAAGCAAGAAATTCGCTGGTATAAGACGGAGCGCTTCTAAAATAATTCATCCATCGAACAATCGATGAAGTACTAAGGTGATGACAAATGAGGAAAAAAGATCGGCACCAAGAGACGGAGATGCATCTCTCTCGTACAAAAACCTATGGAAAGAAAAAAGTGAAAACCCCTTTGCTATTGTATGGCGTATTGTTCTTGGCATTCCTGTTTGTCATTGTGTTTTTCTTCAACCGTGACTTCTTCTACAGCAGTGCCGTTGTTAATAAGCCTGAAGAAACACCACAACAAGCTGCTAAAGAAGAACCGGAGCCGCCAGAGCAGCCGACACTGCCAACAGCTGAGGAAAAGGCCGCGAACCCAAACTATGAGGTTGAAGTGCTGAAGAAAAGCGAACAAAAAGAAAAGCCAAACCCAAATAAAGGGGACATTATTTTACTGGGAGAAGAGGATGTGTCCTTAAGAGGGGTGTTCGGCAACAAAGATGCGTATTTCACGATTCCGCCGAGCAATCTTGGCGACGGGAGCTATGTGGAGCTTACAATCAGTTCATCTGAGCTGTTAAATTCCGAGCGCTCCACGTTAACGGTGCTGTTAAATAACCAGCCAGTCAAAAGCATCAGGCTGAAGAAAGCTTTTCAAAATGAGTCGTTCAAAATTCCTTTAGCTAAGCAGCATATACGGGAAGGGATTAACAAGCTGTCGATTCAATCACATACGTATATAAGCAAAGACCTCTGTATTGACCAAATCGACCCTGCGAACTGGGTAATTGTTCATAAGACCTCTTATGCGTACATTGACAGCAGTGGACCGCTGATTGAGGATGATTTATTAAAGAGCTTTCCATATCCGTTCATCCAAAGCGGGGGAGAGGAAGAAGTCCACGCCCGCATTGTCATCCCAGACAACAGCAGCGGCGCGGTCATCCAAGCCGCATTCGAGCTCAGTCAGTACTTAACTTCGAAAACGGTAAGCAAGGAAGCGGTACCGGTTGAATTTGAGAGTGAGTGGGACGGAGTGAAAGCGAAAGAACATCTAATCGCAATCGGCCCGCTTAAGGCATGGTCAGGAGCAGTCGCAAACCGCATGACATTTAAGGGAATTCAATTAAATAAAGGGGAGCTCTACCTTCATAACGCGATTGAAAAAGGAAGCGGCAGCTCACGGCAAATTCTCTTCGTTACAGCCAATAATGAAGAGATACTAACTGAAAAGAGCGCCATTCTCACAACAGAAGAATTGACAGAACAACTAACAGGCAATTCAATCAGAATCAATAAGATGCCTGTTGTGAAGCAGGAAAAGAAAGAGCAAGAAACAGCGATTCCGTTAATCGACCAGTCTGTTGTGTTGAATGATGCAAAGCTTGTGAGTGAGGCATACTTCCCGAAGGTGCCTTCCTATTGGGAAATCACTGACCAAGCGACATTAGACATTGCATTTGACGCCTCACCTTTATTGAAAATGTGGGAAGACGCGGAACGAAAGGATCAGCTTGGACTGACAGTTTACTTAAATCAAACGCCATTTACCGTGCCGCTTTCAAGTGTGCTGGCAAAGGAAACAGAAGAGGAACAGTATCATTATTCCTTCTCTGTACCGAAGGAATTGATTACAAACGAAGACCTGCTTTCCGTGCGCTTTGAGTTCAATTACCCGCTTACACAAGAGGGATGCCGACAGAATTATAAGAGCGGCAATTGGGTCGTTGTACACAAGGACAGCAAGCTGTCAGTGCCATATCAAATTAATCGTTCCTTTTCCTTTACAAATTGGCCGGCCCCTTTCATTACTGACAGCGGCTATGAGCCAGTCGCATTTGTCGTACCGAATGAAGTGAAGCAAGGAACGTTAAGCCAGATCGCATTGCTTATTAATCAGCTTTCACAGTATGCGGAATTTGAAAATTATACGGTCGTGCGTGGTGGATTGGAAAGCTTCGATTCTGCTTCACTTCCGAACTATCATTTCCTTTTCTTCGGCTATCCTAGAGATGGTTTTTCTGAAGAAACCTTCAAGTCACTGATTACGTGGGATGAAGAGAATGGCTTGAACTTGCCTCAGTACGGATTTCTTGAGGAAACAGCGAAATATGTATATTGGATTCAGCGCTCAGCGTGGAATGATGAGAAAGCAGCTGTGTTCTTTCACCCGCTTGTTGACGATGCGAAGAACCCATATTTGCATGAGAACTTCTTTGATTTCTTATCGCAAATGGACCGAACGAAAGAAAGCAACATTATCGTCTTAAATAAGGCGAATCAAGCGCAGACATTTTATTACGACCGGAAACAAGATGAGCTTCTTCAGGAAAGCGGCAATAATAGCAGCGGCGGCAGTCTAATGTATGTCATCATCTTTGCAGGCATCTTCCTTCTTTCTGCTGTGCTCTTTATTCTGCTTCTAAGAAGAAAGAGAAAGAATAAACAAGAATAGCTTGTGCATGAAAGGCGTTATCCAAAGGGTAGCGTCTTTTTGCATGAGAAATAGGCCCCTGCCCAAACCAATGCTGGGTGTTCATCATAGGGTGTAGAGAGAAAAAAAGAGGGGGGACTGCTTGAGATGCAATATGATTATCGAAATTATGCAATGATGAACCCGCAAATGACAACCCAATACCACACAATGATTGACCCGTTCGTCGTCAGTACGCTGGAATCAGTCGTCGGAAAAGTACTTATCGTGCAAACAACAAGAGATACGATCAGAGGAAAACTGAAAGAAGTGAAGCCAGACCATATCGTCTTGCTTGCAGGCGACTCAACATTCTTCGTACGCATCCAGCAAATCGTATCGATTATGCCAGACTAATTGAAAAAGGAGGGGAAACCCTTCTTTTTTTTGATTTCAACGCGAACTTTCTGCATCTAAAAGGTATAATGGGGAAGAAAATCAAATTATTGGAGGAAATGAATACATGTTAGAAATGCCGAATTGCCCGAAATGTGACTCAGAATATACATATGAGGATGGAAACCTCTACGTCTGCCCAGTATGTGCCCATGAATGGACGTCAGAAGTAGAAGCTGAACAAAGTGAAGGCGAGAACGTTATCAAAGATGCGAACGGAAATATCCTAAACGACGGCGATACCGTTACAGTCATCAAAGACCTAAAAATAAAAGGCAGCTCCTCTGTCGTCAAACTAGGTACAAAAGTAAAAAACATCCGCCTTGTCGACGGCGATCATGATATTGACTGCAAGATTGATGGCTTCGGAGCGATGAAACTAAAATCTGAGTTTGTGAAGAAGATCTAACGATTAGCTATTGAAACTGCGGAAGGCACGTCTGTTTAGGCGTGCTTTTTGTTGTAGGTTTGGATTGTGGGAATAAGAGGAATTTGAGATAATCATTGTAACGAAGAGAAGGCAGAATTGTGGTGGAGGGTTCTTTTTGAAGAGCGCAGCAGAATTTATTTTAAGCTTGGTTTTAATCGTAGGGTGGTTTATATCCGCAATCGGAATCATCGGTTTAATCGTTTCGATCATTGCGAAGGGATTATTTATAATCGTACAGTTTACTATAACCGCAGTTGGCTTGTTATTGATTTGGATTTACAAAAAGGTTTCTTGAATGATGAGTGGAGGTTCCATATATGATTGATTTAGAAAAAATGAAAGAACGGATAGCGTCATTAAGTGAGTCAGATGCCAAAAGCGTGTTAATGATTACATATGCAAACTTGCAGATGGTTAAAACGGGAAATGGTAGTTTTACAAATGAAGACTGTGTTGACCAATTGCTGGAGTTGTATCAAAGTATTCCAGAGCCTGGAGGGGGTAAAGGAGAAAAGGCTTAACTAATTCTAAATGTTAATGCACAATCAGGTACTTTCTGAAGTATAGATTGTGCTTTTTTTATGGCATTAGCTTATAAAAAGGTGTGGATCAGATCAAGGCAGTCAGTTATTACATCTTCAGGCGCACGATCCTTTATGACTAATTTGCGAGCTTTCCAGTCTAGGCTTTTTATCTGATCAGTTAAAATAACACCTTCAATCGCCAAGCTGCTCGGTAAAGGTACTTCGAACGGATAGCCTTTTTGCTGTCGAGTAATAGGACAGACAACCGCAAAGCCGGTTGCATGATTAAAAGCTTGTGGAGAGAGGATAATGCCAGGGCGGGTTCCGGCTTGTTCGTGTCCGCTTTGCGGGTTGAAATTGATATATACAAGATCGCCGCGTTCAGGAGCATGCATTATATTAATTCATTCCCTTCCTTTTTTCCAAAATCAATTTCTTTATGACGGTTTTCTGGAGTTATCTTTGATAAAAGCTCATCTAATTGTGGCTTTTTCTTTTTTGGCTTAAGTACGAGCACATCATTTTCTACTGTTAGTTCTATCTCTGAGCCTTGTTGAATTGAAATGGCTTCAGCAACATGGGAAGGAATGCGAATAGCAAGGCTGTTTCCCCATTTCTGTACTTTTGTTGTCACTTGTATTCCTCCTTGATTGAGTTTCTTCAGGCGCTTTTCTTCCATTTTAACATCTCCCTTGCGCAATGTATACACATAGTATATACGTCGGAAGGCTTTTTAATAACTGAAAATCTCGCTAAATAATTCAATATGTTTAATAAAATTGTATAATAGAGGAAGAGTCATTCCTGTAGAAAAGGAAGGTGAAGATTTGTCAATCAACCTGTATCAAATTCATATTAAAACAGACAAGATAAATGACGTTAAAGGTTTTTTGGTTAGTTGGCTTGAGGATAAATATGGTGCTGATACTCCACACGAATAAATTCGGTGGGTTCTAAGGTACTTCAAGATTTCTGTCCTATTCGATGAAGAAATAGGATTCTTTTTCTTATTCCCTTAGACTTTCATGAACAACGCTTACCCTGACAGGTTACGTTGGCGTTCTGTCGGCTCATATCAAAACCGAAAATAATCATTGTTACATACCCATACTTGCTATTTTAGTAGCACTTTTTTTCAAACGTTCGATTTCTTTATCGTGAAGCATTTTAAAGATATGCCACCTATGGTTACACTTTTCTTTATCTATTTCTTTTAAGTTGTTTTTTACGTTCATAATCAAATACGCACTATATAAATCTCGTTGCACTTTCCCGCAATCAAAGTCATTCCAACGTTGACCTATAGTTTTCTTTTCATACGATTCATTGAAATGGTTGTACTGACTTGCTTTAATCTTGTAGGTATCAATCTTTTTTAACTGTTTGTTATCATAGCTTAATTTATTATCAAGAATGGTTAATAAGAGGGCAGGGGCTTTGTTTAACAATGATTTTCCAAACCGTTTTTTCTTGTTATAACGTTTTGTTTTTTCGTTAATCGTGGTTTGTTTTGCCCTTCTTTGCAACCCTTTGTAATTCATGGTTTCAACCTTTACGTTATCGCCTAATGATAGTATCCAATTTGCCATAGAATGGTGATCTTGTTTGCGGACATCAGCCATTTTTCGGTGAATGTCGGTTAATTGTTCTTTTGTTTTAAGGTAGTTCTTGCTGTGAATCCATTTATCTTTCGTTCGCTTTATCGTTCCGTCATCATTGTATTTATGTGGGTTGTTGGCTCGACGTTGTCGGTCTAGCTTTCTTGATAATAAACGTATTTCTTGTTCCATTTTATTAACATTAGGTGCTAATTCTACTAATTTTGCTTCGTTTTCGCTTACTATTGCAATGGTTTGCGTACCAATATCAATTCCGACAGTTCCTTGATTTCGAGGATGTTTCACTTCACCCGTTGTTGGATTTACTTTTTTTGGTGGAATCCCTTCTAAAATTAATTGAACAAAATAACGCTGAATGCCACGAATTTGTTTTTTGATGATTCTGCAATATTTCACTTTGTCTAACAACGCTACATGAAGGTACATATCATTCTTTTTTAACTTGATTGGAATAGTTAATCCATTCCATATTAATTGATTTTCTTTAAAACGAATCCCTTGTTTGTTCGTTTTCCCTTCAACAGAACGAAGTTCGCCTTTTTGTTTGAAATAGACTTTTTGAACGTTTTTGTCGTATCTGTATTTATCAAATGCTTTCCAAACTCTTGTTGCAATTTTTTGACTTGTATTCGCGTCAATATGTTTTCGGAAGTAATTTTGAATAGGTTTCACAAATGAATGTAACGCATATTCGCTTAAACCATAATCTTGATTTAATTGTTTGAACGCTTCTTTACGCTCTTTTGAAGGTTTTTGTTTAATCCAATATTGATAAGAGGTATCGTTTTTTAATCGCTTGTATCGTTTTAACACTTCCCCTAAACACGCATTGTACATTTGCCGAGCAATTTCAAGACGTTTAGTAAGAATATGCTCTTGCCATAATTCAGTTTTTAAGGGAATTGTCACAACATAACAAGGTTTTGTCATATTCTCACCGCCTTTTTACACATTCTTTTGATTTTGGATATAACGCTGAATGGTATCTTCTGAAATATGTCCGACTGTACAACAAAAATAACTACGAGTCCATAAAGAAGGTAAACGACTTTTCAAATGAGGATACTTTTCTCTTAATAATCGACTGCTTTTTCCTTTAAAATCTTTAATGATTTTATGTAGTAAAAGCCGAGGATCAAATTCAATAAATAGATGTACGTGGTCAGGCATCACTTCAATAGACTTAATATGAACCTCTTTTTCTTTAGCTATTTCATAAAGAATATCTTTTAAGTCTTTATCAATTCCATCAACTAAAACTTTTCTACGGTACTTCGGACAAAAAATGATATGATATTGATTTTTATAAACAATTCCGTCTTTATGAATATAGTTGCTCATATATGTCACCGCCAATTATATATAACTATATTATACCATATCTTATTAGTTTATTGTATAATAAACTAATAAAATATTCGAAAAAAAGTAAGTTCATTCGAAGAAGGCGTAATTCCACCACATGAATAAATTCAGTGGCTACCTTACGCTTTCCATTGTGTATTTCAAAATGGGGAGTTACTAAGAAAAATCGATGCGGGTGAAGAGTATGCAGGAGTCGAGCAACACGGTGAGCCGCTTCCATTTGAAAAGCATCTAATTGGCAGGCAGGCAGAAGACGAAGAATCTTGTTCTTTTGACTATCATGAATTGAGAGAATATTGTCTTCATTTCAACGTAGATCTTTCAACCGATCCTTCTGAAAAAGATGGGGCATGGGCAGTCATTCAAATTCACCCTGAACGAGAAGAGGCGAAAAGACCCCACAAGTACTCTTTCCTTCATAAAATTCTGCACCGTAGTTATAAAAGGAATTAATGAATTCCACCTCTAACCCCAGCACAGAATTACAATTTTAGACTCTCATTTTAAAAAACGACAGGAGAAAAGAAAATGATATGGCGAATTATTGGAGCTCTCATTCTTTTAGGTTATGGTAGTTATCGTCTTATTAATGAAGGTGATGAGATGATGATTGTATTGATTCCTTTGTTTCTTGTTTTTTTATTTAGGAAATAGAGAGTGGGCTATAATGCGGATTACAAAATTTGTAATAGGATGATAATTAACTCAAAAAAATAACAAATGTTACAAAAGATATAGACTATTTGCAAGTTTCAGTGTACGATGATTTCATAAATGAATAGCAAATGTAGTAATTTAGGTGCTGTCAATCTCGTTAGGTTAGATAGCTTAAATGGGAAGTCCGGTGAAAGTCCGGCGCGGTCCCGCCACTGTAAGTGAGGAGAGACCTTATATGAGGCCACTGTTTCGAGAAGAAATGGGAAGGCATAAGGAATCAAAGATCCACAAGTCAGGAGACCTGCCTAAATTCTATTCGTTCTGCTCACCTACGGGTTATTAGGAGAGAGGTATAATACAAATCTATTATTTGTATTAGTCTGTATTCTTTGGGAATAAAGTGTACAAACGCCATCTCCTTGCATTGGAGAGGCGTTTTTTTTATTTCGAGGAAGGTGAGTGAGCGCTTGCTAGAGATGATGTTAAGGGAGGGGATTTGAACGATGTTATCAAAAATGAATTATGAGAAAGTCAGGCATTATTTTTATATTCTATTATTGGTTCTTGTGGCATTAAACCCGTTTATAGCAGGGGTGAATGGAAGTAAAACGTTTGCTGAAATGAATCAAACGACAAGTAATTACGCAGCCTCAATTACTGTATATGGTGAGGCGAACAATCTAATAATAGACCAGGAAATAGAAATAAATGAAGAAGGTATTACTGCATTCGACTTACTAAAGCAGGTAAGCGAGGAGCAGAATATCGAGCTTACATACAGCGAAAGCGACCAATATGGCGCGTTTATTACCAGCATTGGAGGAATAACGCCAACGGATAATGCCTACTGGGGATTTGAGGTAAACGGAAAGGCCGCGGAGGTAGGAGTATCCTCGTATGAAGTGAAGGCGAATGATGAGCTAAGCTTTAAAATCATTCAAGCTAAGCCTTACGCAAGTCTAGCGATAATTGGTGAGAATGAAGAATCCGTGCTTGCACAAACGTGGCTGGAGGTATCAGAAGGAGCAACAGCATTCGACTTACTAAAGCAGGTAAGCGAGGAGCAGAATATCGAGCTTACATACAGCGAAAGCGACCAATATGGCGCGTTTATTACCAGCATTGGAGGGGTGACGCCAACGGATAATGCCTACTGGGGATTTGAGGTAAACGGAAAGGCCGCGGAGGTAGGAGTATCCTCGTATGAAGTGAAGGCGAATGATGAGCTAAGCTTTAAGATCATTCAAGCAAAGCCTTATGCAAGTCTAGCGATAATTGGTGAGAGCGGAGAGTCCGTGCTTGCCCAAACGTGGCTGGAGGTATCAGAAGGAGCAACAGCATTCGACTTACTGAAGCAGGTAAGCGAGGAGCAGAATATCGAGCTTACCTACAGTGAAAGTGACCAATATGGGGCGTTTATTACCAGCATTGGTGGAGTGACGCCAACGGAAAATGCCTACTGGGGATTTGAGGTAAACGGAAAGGCCGCGGAGGTAGGAGTATCCTCGTATGAAGTGCAGGCGAATGATGAGCTAAGCTTTAAGATCATTCAAGCAAAGCCTTATGCAAGTCTAGCGATAATTGGTGAGAGCGGAGAGTCCGTGCTTGCCCAAACGTGGCTAGAGGTATCAGAAGGAGCAACAGCATTCGACTTACTGAAGCAGGTAAGCGAGGAGCAGAATATCGAGCTTACCTACAGTGAAAGTGACCAATATGGGGCGTTTATTACCAGCATTGGTGGAGTGACGCCAACGGAAAATGCCTACTGGGGATTTGAAGTAAACGGAAAGGCCGCGGAGGTAGGAGTGTCCTCGTATGAAGTGAAGGCGAATGATGAACTGCTGCTTAAATATATAATAGCTGCAGATTATCCTGATGAAGGAGAAGAAGACGAGTCTGACAGCCTAGGTGAATTAAGTTCATCAAACACGGAATACGATAATGAAAACATTGAGCGTTTCAATACATTAATGAATGAAGTTCGTGATTCGATTGCAAAGGATGGTATTCAGTCAGATTGGGAAGCAATCTCCTTAGCACAGGCTGGTAACCAAGTTTTGCACAGTTATTATGAAGAAGCCATTAATAAAATTCAGGATGTAGATGATTTAGGACAGGCTACAAACTATGCAAGGCTTATTTTATTATCAGTAGCAGCTGGAGAAAACCCAGAAAATATTAATGGAAGAAACTATGTAAGTGAATTAGCAGCTCGTGAGGACTTAACTCGTTATATTAATAATGCTACATATAGTCTAATTGCTTTTGATAGTGGCGATTATACGGTTGATTCTTCCGTGAAAGAACAGCTTGTTCAAGCGATCTTGAGCGTACAAAATAGTGATGGTGGGTGGAGCTGGTCTGGTAAAATCAGCGACCCAGATATGACAGCTATGACAATCACCGCTCTCGCTCCATATTATGAAACAGACCAAGTAAAGGAAGCGGTTAACAAGGCGATATCCTGGCTTTCAAACGTGCAGCAAGCGGATGGTGGTTTTACAGTAGAAAATGGCGACCCAGGTGCTACTGTGGCTCAGGTTATTATTGGTATAGCTAGTGTTGGATATAGCCCTTCTTCCAAAGCATTTACGAAGTCAGAGGGAAATCTTGTTGATTACTTAGCATTGATTGCAGATGAAATGAAAACAGATTCAAGTATGCTTGGTTATCAAGGATTGCAAGCCTTAACAGCTTATCAGCATTTTACTCATAATAAAGAACGCATTTATCGTTTTACAATGATTGATCCAAGTGATAAAGGCGGAAATCCATCTTCTCCTAAAGAAGATGAACAAGATTCAGACGACACGCCTGATGAGGTGCCGAGTGATGATGAGATTGAGGTTCGTATATCTGTAAAAGGCTATAAATCGAAAACATTACTCGCAACCACAACGGTTAAGCTCTCTGGAAAGGCTACACCATATTCGGCATTAAGAGAAGCCATTGGTGGAAGCAGCATTAAGACGAATGGCTCCGGTAGCAACATTTACGTTGTTGAAATTAAAGGCTTAGCTGAATTTGACTATGGACCGAAAAGTGGTTGGAACTATTCGGTGAATGGCGATTATCCAAGCAAAAGTGCAGGGGCCTATCAATTAGAAGATGGGGATCGCGTTGTCTGGAAGTATACAGCGGATTATGATGATGATTCAGATTTACCTGAGACAAGCAAGGATGCTTCTGAAGCAGGCGCTTTACCTAATAATCGTTCAAAGCTTGAAAAAGATTTCGAAACGATTGCATTACCTTATAATAATCAACAGCCGATTGATAAAGTAATGAAGTCGACGAAGGTCATAGATGAACGGAATAAAATGTCTCTTAGTGAGGCAAAGGAAATCAAAGAAGTTGTACAAAAAAATATGGTGAATGTATCTAAGAAGGTAGGTTCGAACGAAAGCAGCAACATCAAAGGTGAACATGGGGAAGCATCTATTTTTATTCCTCAAGGAGCTGTGAAAAAAGAAGTACACATTCAAATACAAGAAGAAGTCCATTCAAAAAATGAAAATTCGGAATTGATTTCATCGATATACAAGTTTGGACCAAATGGCGCAACGTTCAAGAAGCCTGTTCAAATTTCCATTCAAATTCCAGTGGAGTTAGACCGTCTAGAGGATTACGTAATGGCCTGGTTAAATGAAGAAACAGGTGAATGGATTCCAATTCCAGCTGTGCTTGATGCGAATTCAGGGTGGATAACAGGACAAGTTGATCATTTTACACAGTTTGCCGTACTGAATCGTTCAATCATTCAACAAAAAATGCTCGAAAGTCATATCGATCAAACGGTTCAATTTGTAATGAAATCAACTGATCTTTCACAATGGCAGGCATTTGCGGTTGCGCGCTCAGGTAATGTGATTCCTAACCGAAATCTACAAAGAATTGAAGAGCTGGTTAAGAGCGAGCAAGGAGAATTTAGAAAAGTTACGGATTATGAGCGGATTATCTTATCTGTAAAGGCACTTGGCGGGGACCCGACGAAAGTAGCTGGTTACAACTTCATTGAAAAAGTGGTAAACCATCCACGAATGACAAGCCAAGGAGTCAACGGGCTCATTTTCGGCTTACTTGCGCTTGACAGTGGTGATTACTCCATTTCGAGTGATGTAGATTGGACAAGAGAGAAGCTTATAAAAGAAATCTTAAATCATCAACATGTAAGCGGAGGGTTTGGTCTTACTATTGATGAGGAACCAAATGTTGATCTTACTGCGATGGCTCTAGCAGCCTTAGCGCCTTATCATGAGCAAACAGAAGTCAAAGCAGCAATTGAAAAAGCAGTTGACTGGTTAGCAAAACAACAAGCAAGTAATGGCGGTTTTCGTTTAGAGGGAAAAGAAAATAGTGAAAGTGTAGCACAGGTGATGATCGCACTTACATCACTTGGTATCAATCCATTAGATGAACGGTTTGTTAAAGAGTCTGGTAATCTAATGACTAATTTACTTTCCTTCCAAACTAGTGATAAAGGCTTTTCAAACCATAGAGGAGAAGCTTCAAATCAGATTGCAACAGAACAGGCATTAATGGCGTTAGTGGCTTATCAGCGTTATTTAGAAAATAAGTCACCGCTTTATGTTTTTGATGAGCAAGGACCGGAACGCTCATTTGCATTTCGCTACAAGGATGAACAACACATTTCAAATTATGCTTATCAGGCTGTGTATCAAGCGAAAGCTCATCATTTCATGGAGGGTGTAAGTGAAGAACAAGCACGCTTTGCTCCACACGAAACACTTACGAGAGCCCAGTTCGCTAAGGTCCTCATTCATTTATTAGGTGAGCAGCCGGAGAATACTGGTCGTTCAACTTATGAAGATGTGAAACAAGGTACGTGGTATGAAGGTTATGTTAATCGAGCAAATCAATTAGGCATTGTAAAGGGTATATCAGAAAAGCAATTTGCGCCTCATAAGCCGATTACTAGAGAGCAAATGGCAATCATGATTGGTCGAGCAGTTGATTTGCAGGCAACAGATGCAAATCTAAGCTTTGAAGATGTCAACAAAATAAGCAAAGAAGCTGTGCCATATGTACAAGCACTTTATGCTGCAAGCATTTTAGAAGGATACGGCAATAAGTTTTTTCCTCAAGAACTTGTAACAAGAGAAATGGCAGCAGTTGTTTCAGTAAGATTGTTTGAAATGAAGTAAAAGTAACAGGCGAAGGGTAATGCTTTCCTTCGCCTATTTTTCTATTAAATAGGAGGAGCAAGTGATGTGGCGTAATATTTTCTTAGTTATTTTACTTCTATTAGTTGGCTGTAATCATTCAATCGAAGGAAGTGAGGAGTCTGCCAGTTCGCCGGCAACAGCGATTCAAGAGGAAGAGAACGCTGAGCCTCAAGAGGAAGAGTTGGAAAGAGAGAATGATATAGATGAAGTGAATGAAGCGGATAAGAAGCAAGAGAACAAGACAAGCAATGATGCGGAGCAAGCAGCAACAGAGCACCCGAAAGGAATAGTACAAGAGGAAGCAACAAGTAAGCAAAGTGAAAAGCCAAAGGAAGAAGCGGTTAAGAAGGAAGCCGTGAAAGCTGAGCCAGCAGCTTCAGAGCCAGCGAAACAAAAAGTACAAGCTACTTCCCCACCTGCAAAAGAACAGTCAACTCAAAATACCGTGCAGGATAAGAGGGAAACAGAAAAGCCGGTCTCAAAAGCTGTTTCAATTTCAATTACAGGTGACACAGCAATGGGTCAAATTCTCTCATCTGAACCAGTTGAACTGAAGGAAGGCGATACAGTACTAGAAATCCTTAAAAAGGTGACAAAAGCAAACCAGCTGCAAATGGAATATAGCGGGCGCGGTATGGCTGCTTATGTAGAAGGAATTAATAATCTCTATGAATTTGATAAAGGACCTAAAAGTGGTTGGATGTATAAAATAAACGGAAAATTTGTAAGCAAAAGTGCAGGTGCAGTGAACGTGTCAGCTGGGGATAAGATTGAATGGTTATATACTCTTGACTTAGGAAGAGACATCGGAAAAGGGTTCGAGTGATGGCTGGTTTTGCAGGGGTTCATCCATTTGTATCGTTCAGCTTTTATATGGGAGTTCTTTTGTTTAGTATGTTATTTTTCCATCCTATTTTTCTAGGTGCATCATTGCTAGCCGTCATTTTATTGAACCTTTGTCATGATAAAGGTGAAAAGTTAAAGCAGTTTTTCGTGGCCTATTTACTGATGGGGTTGTTCGTGTTAATTGTGAACCCTCTTTTGACACATCGGGGAAGTCATATTTTATTTTATTTATTTGACCAGCCCATCACTTTAGAGGCTGTTTCGTATGGCGTCACGATGGGGTTACTGCTGTGGACGATTTTGATTTGCTTTTTGTCGTTTAACTTTGTAATCACAGCGAACAAGTTTTTATATTTATTTTCATCAATCCTTCCAAAGACGTCATTGCTTCTCATGATGAGCTTTCGTTTTGTGCCATTGTTAAAGAGAAGGTTAGAACAAATTAGTACCGTTCAACAAACAAGAGGGATCGACTTAAGAGTTGGGTCACTGCGGAAAAGAGCGCAGGATGGCATGCAATTAATGCATATCTTACTCACGTGGTCACTAGATGAAGCGATCCAAACAGCTGATTCGATGAAAGCTCGTGGGTATGGAGTGAAAACAGAGCGCACCTCATATGTTTCCTTTCAAATTGAAAAGCGAGATAAAGTTCTACTAGGGTGGATGATGATTACATTTGTCATCTGCTTGTGGGGATGGTGGCAAGGTTATGGTCGAGCACAATTTTATCCTGTCATCGATGTTTCTGCCTTGTTACAAGTAGAATGGCATGTATTCAGCATTTACTGTCTATACCTTTCAATGCCCATTTTCATCGAGTTAAAGGAGAGATTGTGGTGGAGCAGATTAAAGTAAACCATTTAAATTTTACATACCCGAAAGAAACCGTCCCGGCTATCTCAAACGTTTCCTTGTCGATTAAGCAAGGGGAATTTATCTTATTGTGTGGCCCATCTGGGTGTGGGAAGACGAGTTTATTGCGACATTTGAAAAAAGAAATCCAACCAGTAGGGGACTTAAGTGGTCAGATTTATTATGACCAAATACAGTTAGAGCAACATCCCGAGGAAAAATTAGCCGCAGAAATTGGTATGGTTTTTCAAGACCCTGAAAGTCAAATTGTGATGGATAATGTGGCGCAGGAGCTGGCATTTTCACTAGAGAATTTAGGAATACCTTCTCAAGTCATTCGTCAGCGAATTGCGGAAATGGTTAATTTTTTTGGCATTCATCATTTATTTCATAAAAGTGTGCATGAGCTATCCGGTGGACAAAAGCAATGGGTGAACCTTGCCTCTGTGCTTGTGATGCAGCCAAAAGTTTTATTACTCGATGAGCCGACCTCTCAATTAGATCCTGTAGCGGCCAAAGAGTTTTTACAAATGATCTATCGGATAAATCAAGAATTTTCAACCACTATTGTTATGAGTGAGCATCGTTTAGAAGAAATAACGCCTTTGGCTGACAAAATGATTATGATGGACCAAGGGAAAATTAAATATGAAGGTGAGCCAAAAAAAGTAATTAAGGAAATCTATAGAAACAGAGATGAGGAAGCCTTTCTATATCTCCCGTCTATTTCAAAATTGTTTATAAATGTAATAGGCAGCTCTTCAGAAGTGCCCATTACAGTGAAGGAAGGCAGGAGATGGATTTCTAGCGATGAGATCGAGTTAGTGAAAGCGAACGAAACAAAGCTTGAGCAGAAAAAAACACCGGGTATTTTAAAAAGTGAGGAAGTAACGTTTCAATATCGTAAACATGCACCCTCTGTTCTTAATAAGCTATCACTAACTATTTTTGAAGGTGAGCTCTTAAGTATTGTTGGAGGAAATGGAGCGGGAAAATCAACGTTGCTTCAAACGTTAGCAGGGTTATTGAAGCCGATTAGAGGCTCGATCTATTTTAAAGGTAAAAAGCTAAAAAAGATCTCCCCGCGTGAAAGGTATAAGCAAATTGGATACTTACCCCAAAATCCGAAATTATATTTTGTTCATGATACGGTGGAAGAAGAGCTCTTACATGTTGGCAGAATAGTTGAAGCGGCCAATATGAAGACAGAAGTTGAAAGGTATGCGAATCTCTTTCAAGTAGAGCATTTATTAAGAAGACATCCGCATGACTGCAGTGGTGGAGAGCAACAGAAGGTTGCCCTTATCTCACTCCTTCTTTCAAATCCAGATGTCATATTAGTAGATGAACCAACAAAGGGTTTGGACCCCTATGCGAAAGAGCAATTTGCTAAGGTGTTAAAGGAATTGAACCACAATGGTATGACAATTGTGATGGTAACGCATGATATAGAATTTGCAGCAGAGCATTCTACGCGGTGTGCATTGTTGTTCAATGGTGAAATAATTTCCGAGGATGTGCCGGAAGAATTCTTTCAACATCATTATTACTATACGACTTCTATTAACCGCATATTTAGAGAAATCATACCAGGGGCTTTAACCTACAAGGATGTGATCGCAAAGTGCTCCGTTACCGTTTAATCCTCTTTATTGCTGTATTCATTTTTATCTTATCTTTAGGATTTATGGCGTTCATTTCTGATGAGCAAACCTTATTGATTAGTTTTGGCCTTGTCTTAACGGCCATGGTTCCCTTCTTTTATCGATTTGAAAGAAAACAGCTAACCGCAAGAGAGCTCGTGCTCATTGCCTTACTAGCCGCAATTGCTGCAGTTAGTCGAGTTCCATTTGCTGCTTTACCAAATGTTCAACCAACCTCATTTGTCATTATGATGACTGGACTCGTATTTGGTGCAGAAACTGGTTTTATCGTTGGTGCAACAGCAGCACTCGTATCCAATGTATTTTTGGGTCAAGGGCCTTGGACGCCATGGCAAATGTTTGGTTGGGGGCTAATGGGTTTAATGACAGGGCTATTAAAACATTCATGGCTGCTAAAAGGACAATATGGAAGAATGGTTTATGGTTTTTGTTGGGGGTTCTTATTTGATTGGATTATGAATATGTGGTTTATTCTTGGGGTAATGAAGGATTTCACATGGGCCGTCGTCTTGAGTGCATTTGTGACGAGCTTTTATTTCGATCTAGCTCATGCCTTGTCGAATGTATTCTTTATCGCCGTCTTTGCCGTCGGTTGGGTGAAGGTTTTGCAACGATTCAAGGTTAAGTATGGGTTGTTAAATTGAGTGAGTGATTTGTGAATATAAGAGACCTCACTTCGCCAAGAGGCTGACCGCAGTTCAAATATGTTAGGGGACAGAACCAAATTCTTGGTAGTGTTTTTAATTATATCGATCTTCATTAAGTAAAGGACGCACTTTTTTATGATGGCGTCCTTTTTATATTAATAGATAATTAGATATATTTACCGAAATTTACTAATAATGTATGATGGGGATAGGATTAACCTTGAAGAAAGGGAGATTACAAAATGAGGAAAAGTGTATTAGTGATGGGGCTTGTGGCTTTATTTTCAATAAGCGGATGCACTGAGCCTCAAACTCAATCAGGAAATCCGAACACCCCAGAGTACATAAATGAATGGAAGCCTTCTGAAACGACGACTGTAGTGGCCGGAGGTAAGGAATATAAGCTTCGGGGGGAAGAGATTAATAAAGAATTTAAGCTTGCTCTGTTGGATAAAGATTTCAAGCTGAAGACAGAGAATTCAACTACTTGGTTTATTTGGGAAGACGATAAAGTCAAAAGAGAAAAACTTCTAGGAAGCAAAGTTGAAATCTATGGGATAAGTCAAACAACAGAAGAGAAAGAGCTGCTTGCTGCAACTGAGGTGACAGAGCTGGATGGAAATTTACCAATACAATTGATTGATGAACACCTGGCTGTGCAATTTAATGCTCCGATCGAGCTGCCAGAGGAAGGTAAGTGGAAGCTGCAAGTTTTCATTGAAGATCAGTTATACGGTGTTGTTAAAGTGAGCACGCCGATAAAGATTTGAGCAGGGGGCTGTAAAGCAAGTGAAGAACAGAATGATTAGACGTCTTATTTTAGCTGTAATAGCCGTGCTCCTATTCTTTCTAATTGTCGGGATTCTTTCTTTCTATTCTGTATAAGGTGGAGAGGGTATCTTTTCTTTGGTGATGGTTAGTTGGTTTTACATTGGAGTGGAAAAAATGAATTATTCATATGAGGATTTTGTTAGCGACCTTCATATCGGACGGGAGATTGAATTTAAATATCGAGGAAAGATTTATGCAACGTTAAATGTTAAAGAAGGCTTTGGTATAGGCGAGCATCATAAGGTGTTTGACTATTTTCAAACAGTAGACGAAATGTTAAATAAAAGAAAAATAAATGGGCAAAAACTGATAGATATTTGGAGCGAGGTTGAGGTTATTGCTATTTTTTAGAGGGCATTTAAGGAGGCAGAAGGCGCTTTTTATGAAGAAAAGCGTCTTTTTATAATAGCTCGGAGGTTGGGAAATGGTTAGAAAATGGATTCAAATTGTATTTTGGACCTTTGTGTTAGGGCTTTTTGCTTGTACAGTTATTTTGTTTTATACAGACTATTACAAAGTAGCTGCTGTAACAGGCGGGATATTTCTTTTTATCATGTACAACGTCGCAGAATATCACTCTCATAAAAATGAAACGTATTTGCATATGAAGAATAGAGGAAAGAAGTGAGGAATGAATTCGTGAAAGCAGTTAGAGTGGCTGAAGTATGTGAAGGGAAATGTTGAGGCTTTATCAGCATGAAGTAGAAGATTCTTTAGATTTATATCTTAGTGTGATTCGTTGAAGAGGAGGGTTTTGGGGGAGTTCAAGAGGCGAATATAATTAGAAATGTGTGCTATAATAAAAAATATTCAATACCTCGAAATGGCGGTGATTATTATGTTATCGCAACAAGAAATTCTTAAAGAACTTTCGAAAAACTTGAATGTGTGGAAAGGTAAGTACGGAGTAAAGCGGATTGCATTATTTGGGTCGTATATTCGTGAAGAACAAAAGGAATCCAGTGATATCGATCTATTAGTCGAATTTGAAGATGATGCTATGACATTTGATAACTATATGGATTTAAAGATTGATATTGAAGATATTTTCCGAAAAGAAGTGGATTTGGTTATTTTTGATGATATTAAGCCAGCTCTTAAGCCAAGTATTATTAGGAGTGCCAAGTATGCAGAAGGAGCCTAAAGTCTTTTTGTATGATATTTGTATTCCCTCGTCCTATCAAGTCGTCAATTTGGCGGCTTTTTTGTATGGATAGAAAAAGGCAACATGATTACAACGCTTAACAACGCTTAACGGGGTTTGGCGTCTGGGCTTCGTTTTCTGTTATTCTTATGAGTAAGGAAAGAGATACAGAAAGGAGAACATGCGATGAGCTACAATCTTCAAGCAGATAACATTCAAACTGCCACATTCGGTATGGGCTGATTTTGGGGTCCTGATGCTCGGTTCGGGCATTTACCTGGTGTTGTGAGGACGCGGGTTGGCTATGCTGGTGGCACTACACGGAATCCAACGTACCGTCAGATGGGCGATCATTCGGAGACGCTGCAAGTTGATTTTGTCCCTGAAATTATTTCGTATGAGGACATTCTAAATGAATTTTGGGGGAAATCATCAAGCCATGAAGGATCGGCATTATAAAGGGCGCCAGTATTTATCGATTCTTCTTTATCATGACGAGGAACAAAGAGAAACAGGAGAAAGAGTAAAACGAGAGTGGGAACAGCACCTCGGTGGCGTCATTCAAACGGAAATCCAAGCTTATTCTACATTTTACTTAGCGGAAGACTATCATCAAAAGTATTTCTTAAAACGGTTTGCAAACGCAACAGCAGTCATTCAACGCCTTTTCCCAAACCATGAATCATTTGTTGATTCTACGATTGCTGCACGATTAAATGGCTTTGTAAAAGGGTTTGGAAAGATGAATGATTTGAAGCAGGAGATCGAGAATTGGGGTCTGCGTGAGGAAGAGAAGCAAGAATTATTGAATCACTTAGTTCGTGTGAAATGGTAAACGTAAGAGAAGACTCCTCCTACCTGTCGGGGGAGTCTTCTCGTCTGAAAAGAGTCTCTTAATCTCCAGCAAATTGCTTCTTCAAAAACTCTCCTAGCTCTTTGGCGGATTGATGTCCTTCTGGCATGACTTGGCCGAAGAAGGTGAAGATGTGAAACATATCCTCCCATACTTTTACTTCAGCTTCTACGCCTGCTTGTTTTGCTTTTTCCACAAATTGAAGGGAGTCATCAAGTAAGATTTCATCCTTTCCGACGTGAATGAGCATTGGAGGCAGGCCTGTCAAATCTCCGTAAAGAGGGGATAGTAAGTAATGCCCGCGGTCATGCGCTCCTGCATAGTCGTGTGCAAAGCCTTCGACACTTTCATCTGTCAGCCAAGGGTCAGCCTGTGCTCTTGTTTGATAGGATTCTCCGCTCTTCTTCAAGTCTGTCCATGGCGACATGAGAACAGCTGCTTTCGGCAATGGCAGCTGATCATCTTTTAACGCGAGCATCGTCACTAATACGAGGTTTCCGCCTGCTGAATCACCGGCAAATGTTAGGTGTTCAGGCTTCATCCCCGTCGCTAATAATTCCTTGTATACACTTAGGGCGTCCTCGACTGGAGCGGGATAAGGGTGCTCAGGAGCAAGGCGGTATCCAACGACTAGTGCTTTGCTTTTGGAAGTTCGCGCGAGGTCAGCTGCGAGATGGCGGTGAGACGCAATGCTTCCTCGACTATAGCCTCCGCCATGGAAATAGATGATCGTCTGATTGTCGTTATGTTCCGCAGGTATGACCCATTCACACGGCACACCAGAGATGCTTGTTGTTTCGATTCGAACGTCATTTCCGATTGAAAAAAACTGTTGAGCCATTTCGTCCATTCCTTGACGTTTCTCTGCTAATGTTTTAGAAGCACTTGCTTCCTCTTGTTCTTTTATCATTTTACGCAATGATTGGCTTTCTGGACTTCCCACATTCCATTCCTCCTATTTTTTATGTGTGTATATGTAATCATTACTTATTTTCCTTCTTTTTGTTAATTGTAAACGAATGGAGTGATTAGATTTTGATGATGTGGTAAAGGTGCAACAGGTCTTTCTTTGATAAAATTCTCGGCACAGGGTAGAGCGGGTTTGCTTCGTTTAGGGCCCGTTCGACCATGACTAGGATATCGGTTTCAACAATTCCGTCTGCCTTATTGGGAATATCCATTTGTGCGTTAAGCTGTTTGATTGCTTGAATGAATGCCTCTGCCTTTTGTTTATCGCTATCTTGAGATGTTCCGATTCCAACTAAATCAGCCAGCTCAGCTAGTGTCTTGTGAACTGATTTTCCATAGTACTCCAGCACATAAGGCAGAATAATCGCATTTGCTAGTCCATGAGGGGTAGCATAGAATCCACCGAGAGTATGAGCAATCGCATGCACATAGCCGACATAAGCCCGGGTAAATGCCATTCCTGCCAAATAGGAAGCCTTCTGCATATTGCGCCGCGCTTCAATATTTTGCCCGTTCGCATAGGCTTCATAAAGATTTTCAAAGATTAACGTGACTGCTTCCCGGCTGTGCTGTTTTGTTTCTGCTGTGTTACTTTTGCCGATATAAGCCTCAATGGCATGTGTTAACGCATCCATTCCAGTTGTTGAGGTTATATGTGGTGGGAGGTTGATTGTAAGCAATGGGTCAAGTACCGCCACATGTGGAATGAGCACCGGGTCATTGAGCGCATATTTTTCATGCGTTTTCGTGTTGGAGATAACCGCAGCCAGAGTAGCTTCGCTTCCTGTGCCTGCTGTTGTTGGGATTGCAAAAAGTGGGGGGAGCCTTTTTCTAATTTTCAGCTGACCTTTCATTTGCTGAATGCTCTTATCAGGTCTTGCTACACGGGCGCTGACGCCTTTTGCACAATCCATTGGAGAACCGCCGCCAAAAGCAATGATTCCTTGGCAATGATTTGAGTGGTACATTTTCAAAGCTTCCTCAATGTTCTCAATTGTTGGGTTCGCCACCGTTCTGTCATATACGAAATATTCTACGCCCTCAGCCTCTAGTCCTTTCTGCAAGTCGTTCATTAGCCCAAGTGAGACAATTCCGTTATCTGTTACAATCAACACTGTATCCAGGCCTTTTGTTTTGATAAGGGAAGGGAGTTTGCCTAAGCTGTTTTCTCCTTCTAATAATTGTGGTTGGCGCCATGGCAAAAAGCGAGCAATGAATCGAAAAGTTAGCTGGTACAGTCTGCAATATAATTTGTACATTTCTAGACTCCTCATGTTTGTTTAATAGGAAACTTTCAAACTCACAATACTAAAAAATGGTGTATATTCCTTTTATAACTTATTAATATAATGAACTTCAACTATAATGAACTTTAAAGTACTTCAATAAGCAAATGAAACCCCTGTATAAGCCATACAGGGGTTTCGGTTTCTGAAGGTTATTGATTAGCATGGAAAGCAGCAAGCGCCTACGATGATCAATAAGATAAATAGAACAACGATTAACACAAAAGTATCACAGTTAGGTGCTGGAGCAGCATAGCCATAAGAAGGAGATACATAAGAAGGCATCATTGGAGCGTAGGCACCTGCTACAGGTGCAGCGTTGACGTTTGCTCCCATTGTTAGTGGTGCATTTACATTTGCGTGCATGTTTAACACTTCCTTTTTTTGTTGGAATGGTTTACTGCTATATCATACTCGCCTAGTGGTGGATATGAGCCCGTCAACATGAAAAATGGGCAGGTGTCATCTGATGAACCGCATTGTATTTAGGTAATAGTAGTATTGTCCACATGAGATCGAGCTCATGTTATGGTGGATAACGAGATAAGGAGCTTTAACAGCTGTCTGAGCTCTTTGCGATACTGCCAATTGAGCTAACTGCTTAAATGAAAGGCTTGTGACTAAGCTTGTCAAATAAGCAGATTGATTGCTCTGTTCTTTTCTTTTTTTATTTAGACTTTGGATCATTTCCTTCGATGTTTTTATACCAAATCCATGACCGAAGAAACGGTCCTCGTTGAGAACAACAGCATTTTCACCGCGATACCATGAGGTTCTTGGATTGAAGTCTGGATTATTAAAATAAACGACATCCCCCGGTAAGTAATGATTCGCATAGGAGGTTTGGACGCCAAGATCAGGGTCAGTGTACCAGCTGTATAAGTAAATGTTTCGAAAGTTGGCATTAAATGGACGCTTGCCGATACTATTTAGCACGGCATGGTAGAAGATGATGACACAAGCTGTGGAACAATCAAACGCATATTGTGAACTGTTCTCGAAAATATCGAGAATGGCATCGGCTGGCTGAACGTCATTCCTTAACAGAAATCCGCCTGCTTTCGTTAAATACCAGTATTCAGCATTGCAGCGCGCATATTCAAACGTTGTAAATGCTGCTTGTCCTTCGTTCATGGCGTTTGCACTTTTGATGATATTTCTTCGAACGTTAACTTCAAACAACAATTCATTCGTGGAAGAGTAGGAATAGGAGACAGGCGCTTCGTGCAGCTGTTGAAGGATCATTTCTTCGACTTTTCCAATGTTAGATAAGCTATTAAGCTGAAAAAGCCTCCCGTTTATATAAATCATATGATTCCCCATTTCTTGTTAGATGTTTGCTATTAACGTATTCGCGTCTTTGTTGAATGATGTTTCACAAGTGAGGAATATATAACCAATGAAAGTATTTTCGTATTTGGTACAATTTATATCAGACATAAAACGTTTATAATGGAGGAAAAGAATGAAGCTTAATATTGTACCATATGAAAGCATAGGCCCGATTAAATTAGGAATGCCGAGGGATGAAATAAGAAGTCTCTTAAATTCAAAAGTGGTCGAATTCGAAAAGTCCGAGTTCGATAAGAATACAACAGATGCATTTGATGAATTAGGCATGCATGTCTTTTATAAGGAAGATGACACCTGTGAGAGTGTAGAAGTGTCTGAACCAGCGCTTGCTGTATTTGATGGGATGAACTTAGTTGGTACCTCATTCAAGAAAGCGAAGGAGCTCCTGCAAAAATATGATAAAGGCTTATCCATTGATGGTAATGGTCTAATCTCCTATCAGTTAGGAATTTCCTTATATCTTGAGGATACGGACGATGAAAGCCTGCCGGTAGAAGCAGTTATGGTTTTTGAAAGAGGTTATTATGATGAGATTTATAAGTAATTTAACAATTAGGGGCACTCCCCAACTGTTTTTCTTTTGAAGCGTAAAGTTTAAGGTTATAATATAATAAATAAAGTGAAGATTCCGTGGAGGTGGTAGTTGTGACCACAAAAGACATTCGAGAACTCGCACATCAGCTGGTGGATGAGCTGGAAGATGAAGAATTGTCGGAAGTTATTGAATCCATACGTCGAATTAAGACACACAACCATAAGTTATTATCGAGTAAAACCAGGTTTCCTCTTGAAAAGCCTACTCTTGAAGAATTAGAAGCGATAAAGCTTGCAAGGAAAGAACTAGCGAATGGACAATCATATTCTCACGAAGAAGTATTTGGAGAAGACGATTATGTATGAGCTTAAATATTCCAAACAAGCCATGAAGTATATTAGAAAACAAGATAAAACAACTAAAAAACGTATTGAAAAAGCACTGCTCTTGTTAGTAGACGACTTATATCAGAGGGACTCCTGATATAAGTTTACTATAAGGTGAAGCGGTGCTTTTTTCTTTTGATAGATAAGTCTATACATAATATGGTAAAATAAGTAAAAGTGAATAAGAAAGGCAGGTCCGTGCCCGTGTATGCTCAAAGAATGCTTAGGCTATTTCAAGAGTTTGCGTATTTGATTCATTGCACTCGACAAATAGGATTACTTAACGTATCGAAGACTTATGATTTTAATGATTTCGAAGTGAATGTGAAAGAAGTAGTGCAAGAAGGGTTTGTTTTAATAGTAGATGGAAGGGAGCCAAGTAAGGTCAGCATGTTCTTAGAGTTAAGGAAGATGGAGTTAATCAAGAACCCCTCCTTGACAGCTGACGACTTAAAGTTAAATCAACTTTGTATTGAATCCATTCCGTATGTTCAATCAGGTGACATAGAAGAATTTCAGGCATTAGCAAATTTCTTCCTTGAAGTTGAAGGGAACCCAGAGCATAAGCAATTGCTTTCAAAGTTATTCTATTTGCTTCAAAAGGCTGAAGTAGAAAAGCGTGAAATGAATAAACAAGAGTTCAAAAGACTGGTAGAAGAGATCGATAAGGAGCCGATTATGCCGAGGCTATCTGAACAAGAGATTGAGCAGATTTTACGAAAGGCGAAGTCGAAGGGTTAGCAGAACCTTATTTCCTCTCAGTACTTGTGAATGTTTAAATACCCTCTCATGCTGGAAAAAGATTAGTAGAAGGTATTTGAAGGAGGGGAAATGATATGAATAAAATAAAATATATAGCAATGATGTTAGCGGCAGGGATGACGTTTGGTGCTGGTTCCACTGCTGCTTCTGCTGAAAAAACAACTGTAACCTTTGATAAAGGGGATACACTTTGGAGCATTGCCCAGCAATATGACGGGGTGACAGTACAAGACCTCTTTGAATGGAATCCTGGCATTGACGCTGATGTCATTCAAGTAGGTTCTGAAATTACTTTTGAGACAGACGGAGAGATGAATGAACAAGGTCCGAATGAAGTATTTCATACAGTAACTCCTGGCAGTACACTGAAAAGCATCGCAAACCTTCATGCAGGTGTGACTCTAAAAGACTTATACGACTTAAACCAAAACATCGACCCTCGTAACTTACAAATCGGTTCAAAGGTAAGAGTCAGCACAGCTGATGGATACGATAAAGAGTACTACACGATAAAACCAGGTAACACACTAACAATTATTGCTAATTTGCATGAAGGGGTAACAATAGTAGATTTATTAGAGCTTAATCCTGAGCTGGACCCACGAAATTTACAAGTTGGAACAGAGATTAGAGTTCATTAAATTCATTAAAAAGGCTCAGTTTCAGCGTGCCTCCACCGTGGAACTGCTAAATAAAAGCAAAGGAGGAGTTTGAAATGAGATTCATTAGTTCATTGCTTCATTCGATCGTTGATATCATTTTATTCATCCCGCGAATGCTTGGAAGATTGATTCGGAAAATTGTAGCATAATAACTAAGAAAACCTCCAATAGTGGAGGTTTTTTTTATCTCGACACGCCCCCGGCTGTCTTATGAAACAGGCAGAGGGGGGTTATTTTGCTTCGTCTTGAATAATGGCGTCCATATGTTCTACCCAACGAAACAATCTTTGTCTGCTAATCGTATAGATTAGTAGACGAAGGTTGAAAGAGGTGTTCGGGATGAAAATAACGACATTTTTATTGTTAATCATAACGGTTATGCATGTAGCCACGATTATAAATATTACACTGTTCAACGGGGAATGGAACGGGATCGTGATGACCTTAAATTCGATTTTATTTATTTTGGCAATCGGTGTGAATGCAATGTCAGGAAAGAGGGATTAGTAAGGAAATATAACCCCCCCTTGAACTGAGCCTGGATATGCTAAAAGTCCATCTTTCTGTATGGTTGGGGCCGAAACGACCAGTTATTCCTGCAACACTCTGAAAATACTGGAAAGAGCCGAATAGTGTTGATGCACAATCGGTGTCCTGGAAATTCTACTATTTTTAGACACCGGTTAAGGTTTTAACAAGGTGCGTGATACATGCAGTAAGGCTAGAAGTATGTGAAGAGAGAAGCAGTTGGGATTTTTCACAGGCAATCCAATCATAAGGAGATGTTCACTTGAAGAAGAAAGTTCTTTATCGTGTTTAGGCGAGAAGACCCCCACTTCCTACGAAGTGTAAAGTGGGGGATGAATCGCCTTCGGACAAGGAATGGCTTACTTGCCATCTCGGTTGTCCGACTGTTCGAGTGCTACTTGTATTAAATGAAAGACAGCCTGTGTACGAGTTCCAAAACCCTTCTCTTCTTTGTATTTGTCTACTCTGTTCAAAAGTGTTTTAGGGAATCTTAGGACAACTGTTTGCTTCTCCATGATAAACCTCCTTAAAATGATATACAAAAGACATTTGTGAATGGTATAATATGTATATCATAACATAACATATATGGAGGTGAGAGTCATGTTGGTAAACAAAGCATATAAGTTTAGAATCTATCCAAACAAAGAACAAGCGACTTTAATTAACAAGACGATTGGCTGTTCACGCTTTGTGTTTAATCATTTTTTAGCACAATGGAATGATGCTTACAAAGAAACAGGCAAAGGATTGACGTATAATTCTTGTTCTTCTCAATTGACGACACTAAAGAAAGAATTGGTCTGGTTGAAGGAGGTTGACAGTATCGCTATGCAATCCTCACTCAAAAACCTTGCTGCTTCTTATACTCGATTCTTCAAAAAACAGAACAAAGCCCCTCGATTTAAGTCTAAAAAGAATAACGTACAATCCTACACAACCAAGCATACGAACAGTAATATTGCCATTATCGATAATAAGATTAAACTTCCTAAACTTGGTTTTGTGAAGTTTGCGAAAAGTCGTGAAGTTCAAGGTCGTATTTTGAACGCTACTGTAAGACGCAACCCAACAGGTAAATACTTTGTTTCTATTCTTGTTGAAACAGAAGTGCGAGAGTTGCCCAAAACCGATTCAGCTGTAGGTATTGATGTAGGACTCAAAGATTTTGCGATTATTTCTGATGGAACAGTGTACAAAAACCATAGATACTTTCGCACATTAGAAGAGAAGTTAGCAAAAGCACAACGCATATCTTTCAAGACGTAAAAAAGGTGGTTCTAACTGGCATAAGCAACGAATGAAGGTCGCACGCCTCCACGAAAAAATACAAAACGCACGTCATGACTACTTGCACAAAATCTCTACCGAACTTGTCAAAAACCACGACATCATCGGCATTGAAGACTTGCAGGTATCTAACATGTTAAAGAACCGTAAATTAGCCAAAGCCATTAGCGAAGTGAGTTGGTCTCAGTTTCGCACTATGTTGGAATATAAAGCAAAGTGGTACGGTAAACAGGTTGTAGTCGTTGCGAAAAACTTTGCTTCCAGCCAGCTTTGTTCAATGTGCGGTCACAAAAATAAAGACGTTAAAAATCTTGCTTTGCGTGAATGGGATTGTCCTAAGTGTAAAACACATCACCAAAGAGACATTAACGCAAGTTTGAATCTTCGTAATGAAGCATTGCGATTAACCGCAGGAACTGCGGGGATAGCCTAATCCATAACTAACCGTTAGGTTGGTGTTCTTAGGAATCTCCCGCTTCAACGAACGAAGTGAGTAAGCGGGATTAGTTCAAGATAGTGATTTCGCTGATGAAATAAGAGCACAATCAGAAGAAGGCCCTGTCCACTTTACAATCATCGACACTCGTTATGGTAAATTCTACGGTCAAGTTAAGGCTTGGAATGGGGAAATAAGCTCGATTGATTTAGAAGACCACAACAATGGCGATTCTTTTAACAAAGTAAAAGACTATGAATATTTATATGAATAAGTTTCCTATGGAACGGCTGTTGTGATGACGCAACAGCCTGTTTTTGTTATGGTTGCTTCTTTTTGAAAAGAGCTAATGAACAGCCGTATATGCAAATGGCTAAGAAGAAAATTGGGGCATCATTCGCTTTCTGCAACCACTTTACCTCGAATAAATAGGCAATTATAAATAACCCAGCTAAAGAGAACAGGGATAACGCAAGGCTAAGAAAGAACGGCTTATCGAAATATTTTCTAACTGTTTTCAAAGGTAGCACCTCGCTTATTGGGCAGAATGAACCCGGCAAGTGGATTAAAAAAGAAAGATATGATTAACTATTCGAAATCCCATGTAAGAAAGTGATAGCAACATAATATTGTAAACTTTCGAAATATTTAGTAAAATATGTAATAAAAAATAGGGGTAAAAAGGGAATGGGAGATTTTAATGAACTTAGATAAGACTGATTTTTTTATTTTGCAATCGTTGTATAAAGATGGTCGGAAGGCTTATACAGAAATCGCAAAAGAACTAGAGATAAGTGAAGGAAAGGTGCGTTTTCGTATCAATCGAATGCTGGAAAATAATGTTTTTGAATTTATTATTCATTCTAGCCCAGACAAAATCGGGCTGCCAGTGCAGGCTTTGATTGGCATCAATACCGAAAACGGCGCTCGTGATCGCGTTGCATGTCAATTGGCTGGCTTCAGGGAAATTCGAGCTGTTGGGTCTTTTATTGGAAAGTACGAGATCTTAATCCAAGCTTACTTCGCCTCTAATGAGGAGTTAGCAATCTTCATGGACCGGAAGTTAACAAAGATAAATGAAATTACAAAAACAGAAACATTCCTTCAGCTTAAACACTATAAGGATTCATTTAATTACTTTGATATATTAAGTACGGATTTAGTTCATCAATAAGCAAAAGGGCGCTTTCATCTTCTAAGGTGAATGGCGCTCTTTTTATGGTAGGATTAAAGCGTGAATAAGTCCAAATTAGCATGGGGGGATAGGTATGACCATTAATGCAAAGAAATGCCCAATTTGTCAGAAGGAAAATAATTGTGGGAATGAATTAGGAAAGCCGACATGCTGGTGCAGTGAGGAAACGTTTCCTGAAGGAATCTTTGCGCTTGTGCCAGATGAGATGCGGAACAAAGCCTGTATTTGCAAAGATTGTCTTGAAAGATTTGCAGAAACAGAGGGTTGAGAAATAGGGGAGGATTGAACCCCCTATTTCAGTTAATCGATTTTCACCTCAAGCTGCTCAAGCCCTCTTAATAAGAATACTTGCCGCCAGTTTGGTTGTTCGGATGGCTCAGCAAGCCGGATATTTGGAAATATTGTTAACAGCTTCTTAATGGCAATGTTCCCTTCTAATCGTGCTAGTGGAGCGCCGAGGCAGAAGTGAATGCCAAATCCAAACGCAAGGTGCTGGTTCGACGTTCTCGTAATGTTAAATTGCTCAGCCTGTTCAAACTTTTCCTCATCGCGGTTTGCGGAGCTTAAGGAAGCAAGCACTAGGTCACCGCGTCGGAACGTTTTACCGTGAAATTCTATATCCTCTTCAGACCAGCGTGCTGTAGAGAAGTCAACGGGACTATAATAACGCAGTCCTTCCTCAATGGCAGACTCTGTAAGAGAGAGGTCTGCTTTTAACTTTTCAAATTGATCTGGATGTTCGAATAGCGCATACATCGTGTTAGCGATGAGGTTAACGGTTGTTTCATGACCTGCAATGATAAGCAGGATAATCATTGAGTAGAGCTCGTCCTTATTGAGTTGCTCCCCTTCTTCTTCAGCTTGAATAAGCTTTGAAATTAAATCATCTTTCGGGTTACTCTTTCGTTCTTCAAATAGTTCTCTTAAATAAGCGATAAATGCTTCTACATCCTCGACAAAGTCTGTTTCTAAGTTATCAGCTGCCGCAATAATCGTATTGGACCATTTCCGGAATTTTTCCCGGTCTTCCGCAGGTACGCCAAGCATCTCGCTTATGACGATGATTGGAAGAGGAAAAGCGAATTCATTGATTAAATCCAGTGTTCCGCCTTTTTGCTTCATTTCCTTTAATAAGCGCTCAGCGATTTCTTCAATTTTTGGTGTTAATTCGTTTATCGTTCCAGGGTTAAAGTATGGCTGTACAAGCTTGCGCAGTCTTGTATGATCAGGCGGGTCCACATCAAGCATCATATTGCGGAAGATTTTAAGAACTTTATTTTGTTCTTCTTCCTGCTTAGCATCAGCAAAGATTTTCGATTGTTCTTTAATAAAGGTTGGTTTTTTCAATAATTCTTTCACATGGTCGTATTTCGTAACAATCCAAGTTGTTTGGTTGTTCTGTTCTGACATAGGAAAGATCGGGTCCTGTTTCCGCAGGTTTTCGTAAAAAGGATAGGCACCAATCTTGAAATTGGACGAATAAATCGTTTCCATACTTCTCATCTCCTATATAAATTATGACTGGCTGGTCAGTCTGAATAAAAGTATAAAGGAGATAATTGCCACGTTCAAACAATTCGATTTACTTTCACAAAAACAAAAAAGACCAAATGCATCATTTGGCCTCTTCGTCCTACTTATTCTCTTCTTTCTCTTCGTTAAACCAAAGGGGGTCATTGTTATCGACTTCACCGTTATAGTTAATAAGAATTTCTTCGCCAGCTTTAATGTTTGTGTAAGCAAAGAATTTAAACGTATGACTTGAAAAGTCGATGATGTAGTTGGCGTTCGGCTGATAGGAATGGTTGAACAGCATTCCATAACCTAACAGAATGGCTGAATGGTTTTCGCCATATTCAAACGCATAATCAGCGAGACGTGTCTGCTCGATGAAATCATGCTCTTCATTTGGATAAGAAAGGACCGGCGCTTCGTGAATCAGTTCTCCTTGTGCGATATTTCGTGTCGCGAATACCCCTCTATTGAATTCTCCGTCACTAATTTCAGACGTTTTTATTTCAATCATGTACGTCACCTGCATCTTTATAAAAAATTTTTCAACCTTATTAAGTGTGACAGGTGAGTAGAAAGAAATCAAGCTTGCATCTCTGCTGGAGAATTTTTTTATGGAAAAATGGCACATTGTTCAGGCGGAATTGGTGCTGGACACAAGGCGTTTGTAGCTGAGCTTTCACGCGAATTGCAGATATTTCCGATTACCTCAACCTTCACGTCTGCTACGGATAAGATATTTTGGCATAATTCAATAATAATGACAATTTCAATGCATGGTGAGCACTTGTCAATTGGTGGAATCACATATGCCTTACAATCAGCTTCGACTATGTCACATTTAATGGCAGTACCAGGCGGAGCACATAGAAACACAGTCTCCACTTCAGAAAATGAAAACACGCATTGAAAGCAGAGTTCACCTTTTTTATTCAAAAACTGCACGGTGACAAATCCTTGCTTCAATAAATCAATTCTTTGCAGTGTTGTGATGTTGCCTTTTGGACCGATACTTTGGATATTTGTCCTTTTTTCAGGCGGGGTGAGAACTTTGCAGGTAACAGAGCTGCGACGATTCAAAGAGACAGGTTGGCCAAGACGATCTGACAAGAAGCAATTTGTATGCTTAATCTGTTCACAATCATTTGTTGGAGAGTAGTGAAGAATAATTTTGAATTCCCCTATACAACAATCCGTTCGATCTCCAGGTTCGCTACAAACTACTTCGACTGAATGGAGCGGTGAAAAAGTAGCAGCAAATGAGCTTCCTTCTTCTACTGAAGCTTCTTTCTTTCCGTTGATAAACACATCAAGCGGTCCTCCACATCCACTTTTAAAATCAATACAAATGGAACCTCCAATCTTATTGATGCCAAAGGAAGTCCATAGTGTTGTGCGTTCTTCAACTCCGCAAGGGATATGAAAATCACAGCAAAGGTAGTCTGAAGCCTTCTTTTCATCAAGCTTGATTTTTTCTCTTAGTTTGATGAGTGTTGGCTTGCTGACCCAGTCAAATATTTTCGGAACCTTTATGCAGTGAGAGCTTTGTTTTTTCTCTGAGTCCACATATATTTACTCCTTTCGGACAGGATTTCCTTTTCATCTTATGTTGTATCTGTACAAGGTGTTCGAGAAACGGGTGTTTAATCGATCATTTCAACGTTTGCAAAAAAATAGACAATAAGGCTGAGCGAGTGGTCTATACGTCTTTCGTATGCTTTGCATTAAATGTTATTAGACAACGGGAGGTTGAGAAGTCTTAATTTCCAAGTTGTCTAAAAAAATAATGGAGGGTTTAATATGAGTGGGTGTTCATGTAAGAAAGGTCACAAGGATGATTGTTGCTTTAGCTGCTGTAAAGAAAAACACTTAGTTCAAGACAAGATGTGTTGTGAATTTACAGTAACAGGTGGAGCAACTGCTGCGGCGAATTCAATCTTTGTAACAGATGGAGCGGTCTCATGTGAGAATTTAGTCGCTTCCGGTAACATCAAAAACTGTAGCACGACGTTAAGTTTGACAGTGGAGTTTGTTCGAGGGGCAAGTGCAGCAGGTACTGGAGGTAATGTCATTCGAACAGTCGTAATTCCTCCTGGAAGCTGTGTGACATTTACAGTCGCACGCTTTGACACAATCCGTGGCTTTGGCAGCGGTGCTAGCGCCACAAACCCAATCGATGGGGAAATCTGCATTACACCACGTTATAAAGTATAAAAAGGAATGGAGGGGAAAAGATGAGCCTTATGAAGAAAAAGCATGGTGACGATTGTTGCTTTAGCTGCTGTAGCGAAAAGGATCTTGTACAAGATAAAATGTGTTGTGATTTCAACGTAAGCGTAGGGACTGCTTCGGGTCAGAGGGAAATCATTTACGCAACAAATGGAGCGGTTTCATGTGAAAACTTAGTCGCATCAGGTACTGTGAAGAACTGCAGTACGACTGCTCCACTAATTGTGGAATTCCGAAGAGGTGTCACTGATTCAGGTATCGGCACGCTCGTTCGTGTCATCACAATTCCTCCGGCAGGCTGCGTCACATTTGTTGTGGCCCGCTTTGACACAATCTTTGTGGCACGCCCAACTGGTGAAGGTGCTGCTCCAATTAGCGGGGAAATCTGTATCACACCACGTTATACGATTTAATTGAACATGCCCGATTCAAGAAGAGCCTCATCCATTATTGGATGAGGTTTTGAGGTTATTTATGAGCATACAGGTCAAGAAACAAAGACCCGTGAGTAGAAACTACCGCATAATGCACATCCTTAATTGGACGGCTTCGAAGGTTTAATTCTTGACTGAGCCATTCTTTGGAATAAGTGGCATTGAGGTTTTGTAAGAGCAGTTCTCCGTCCATAATCAGTTCGAGCGGAAAGGTTTGAATCTGCTTATCTAAGGCGGGATTGAAATCTTTGTTTTTTAGCGGTTGAAATTGGGTTTTCTTCAATACTGATAATTTTCCACTAACCTCTAAGACCGCATAATCAACCTCAAAGATATCGAAAATGCCTTGTTCCCGTAGCTGTAGGTTTAAATCATCTAACGTGTAGCGGATTTTCTTCATATTTGCATCTAAAATATTTCCTCTTTCGATAATAATTGTCGGCTTTCCTGAGAGCCATGTACGTAAGGAGCGGCTTTTTGAAAGGATAAAAGAGAGGATAAGATAAATCAACATAAGTGCAATAAACCCAGCTGTCATCGGAATAAACTTCAGTTTCGTATTAAATCCCATATTGGCAATAAAAGAGCCGATTGTAATTGACAAGGCAAACTGATAGTAATTAATATGTGAATTTACTTGCTTGCCGATCCATAATGAAAAAATCAATAAAACAAAGAATGCCCCTCCTGAGCGAACAATGGAATTTATGATATCCTCGACCATGCTAACCCTCCTAACTTTTCTCCAATAGTATGAACCAATTGATCGTCGGATATAGGGGTGTATAAATGGATACAAACGGTAAAAACTAGGTGGTATAACAAATCACCTGGTTGGAGGATACAATGATCTACATCTATCATGATTTTGGCGGGACACATACAACCTCATTAGCCGCAGCCTATCACTTAAACATTCTAAAACCATCTTCAAACGTGCTGACAAAAGAAGAAATCTTAGCTGTTCCGTATTTTAATAAATTAAAAAAAGAAGATGCAGGGAAGATTCTTTTTCACGGAATTGACGAGGATAATAACCCTGTTTATACGCTTGGCAGACGGTCTTCAAAGCTTGTTGTACCGGCGTTAAGCCACTTATGTTTGCTGATGGAATCAAGGTATGCCTTTAATGAAAAAATCATCTTCTCCAATACATCCCCAACTGTTCCGCTGCCGATGACATTAGGGGGCTTTTTCTCGCGCGGACTTGGCATTGATGTAATCGGGGTACCATTGCTTGTAAAAGGTGCACAGCAATGCAGTCAGCACATCTATGAATTAGTTGAAAAGACGAAGCAGGCGGCCAATGAAAAGACCGATCAACAGGTTATCCTTTTGAAGAATAAACGTTTTCAAGCGAAAATGCTTGCCTTTTCTTAACCTTTAGGCAGCCGTTTGCATAAAGTACCCCATAGAGGTTGAATATCTAATTGGGGAGGAAAAGGATATGCAGCAAGAGGGAAGCCCATTCATTTTTGATCAACGTAATGAAAGAGTTTTTGGAAGACCATTTGGAAGACCTTTCGGGTTTGGCCGGCCGTTTGGGTTTGGCCGGCCGTTTGGATTTGGAGGTCCGTTCGGCTATGGTCGACCGTTCTTCGGAGGACCGTTCTTTGGAGGTCCGTTTGTCGGTGGCGTGCTTGGCGGGCTGTTAGGTAGTGCCCTGTATGCGCCATATGCATACGGCGGCTATCCGTATTATGGTGTTGGCTATGGCCCAGGTTACCCTTCACCTTATTATCCGTATTATGCGTATTAAGAAATCGTTGACTGAGCGCTTTTTCTATAACAGGAAGGCGCTCTTTTTGTTTTTTTCATCTCTCACAATATGGTATTCTCAAAAAAAGAATGATTTTGAGAGGGATGCAATCATTTTGAAACTTTTATCAAACTTATTTGGTTTTCTTCTATTAGTTGTCAGTATTGTCGTGCTTGTCATGGTTATAAAACCGAATCTACAAGATAAGTTCACGACGTTTGAACCGATAAAAAAAGATGCTCCAATGCCAACACAGCTTCACCCAGCTGTGGAGAAAGCGAAGGAAAAATTAGTCGCACGCTCAGCAGATAAAGGGATTGAGATTGCGATCACAGATGGTCATCGTACAGTCGAGGAGCAAAATCAACTATACGAGAAAGGCCGTTCGAAAGGTGGTAACATCGTAACGTATGCAAAAGGCGGAGAGTCCTATCATAATTACGGACTAGCAATCGATTTTGCTCTTCAGCTTGATAATGGACGAGTTGTTTGGGATACAAGCCGGGATGATAACGGAAACGGCAAGTCCGATTGGATGGAGGTTGTGGCGATTGCGAAGGACTTAGGCTTTGAATGGGGCGGAGATTGGGAGAACTTTAAGGATTATCCGCACCTGCAAATGGATTTCGGCTTAACAGTTCGCGAGCTGCAATGGGGGAAGAGGCCCAAGGATGAAACGTAGACTGAAACAATCCTCCTAGTTTTTGGTTTTTCATTAATGGGAAAACAGCTACAAGAAACCTTGAACAGAAGGAGGATTTTCTTGTTGTATAAGAACCGCAATCTTTGGTCTGGCTTTCTTTTCGGTCTTGGAATGCTTGCTTTTATCGATGAAACGGTATTCCACCAGCTTCTCCGGTGGCATCACTTTTACGACAAGTCGACCACTGAGGTAGGGCTTATCTCAGACGGTTTCTTTCATGCATTTAGTTGGTTTGCGACGATCGGTGGGCTGTTTATGCTGGCTGACCTGCGCCGGCGACATGCATTTTTGCAAAAAAAGTGGTGGGGCAGTGTATTGCTTGGCGGAGGTGTCTTCCAGCTCTATGATGGAACAGTTCAGCACAAGTTGATGCGCTTGCACCAGATTCGTTACGTAGAGAATGTCGTGATTTATGATTGGGTATGGAATGTAACCGCGGTCGTTATGATGGTTATCGGTATTATGCTTATCCGCCGTTCAGCCAAGCAAACGCAAGGTGCAGCGGCCTATGAGTGATCACTATATGAACAGCTTTCTTAGTGATGTATTCTTCTCTGCGCTATTCGTACTTGCGTTAGCTGCTTATGTAACTGCAGCAATCTTATCAAGCCGGAAGTACAAACAATGGCCGCGCGCCCGTTATGTTTACTTATTTTTCGGTGTGTTAAGTGCAGCAGTTGTGATGGTTGGGCCTTTAGCAAATCGTGCTCATGACGATTTTGTAGCTCATATGGTCGGACATCTGTTGCTTGGAATGCTTGCACCACTTCTAATAGCCCTCGCTGCGCCAATGAAGCTTATGCTTAGAACCCTTCCCGTGCATACAGCCAGGCGTTTCACACGTCTTCTCAAAAGCTGGCCCTTTCGGTTAGCAAGTGATCCAATTGGCGCCTCACTCTTGAATATTGGCGGACTGTGGCTCTTGTATACGACAGACTTATATATGATGATGCAGCAAAGCTTTATCGTTCATTTACTTGTCCATATTCATGTGTTCCTTGCAGGCTATTTATTTACGATTTCGATGATTTATATTGACCTGTCTCCACATCGAACGAGCTATATCTATCGTACGATTGTGTTTATTATCGCCTTAGCTGGACATGGAATCTTATCGAAATATATCTATGCTCATCCGCCGGCTGGTGTGCCTCGAGAGCAAGCAGAAATTGGCGGTAAGATTATGTACTATGGCGGAGATTTGATCGATATTGTGCTTATCTTTATTTTATGTCTTCATTGGTTCAGAGCTACCCGTCCGCAAACATCCACGAAAGTGCACCAATTTCAATAACGGTATAGTTAGGCGCCAACTAATTTTAAAAATACCTCAACTCAAGGAGGGGGTTAAGATGAACAGCATTCTTCGCTGGGTGTTTGCGATTTTTCTTGTTATGCTTGCAATTGCTATGCTCAACAAAGGAATTGACTTATGGGCGCTTGGCACTGATGTTGATGGCGATGGGATTGGGGTGCACTTTATGGGGTTGGAAATCAATGACACTGTCCCAGAGCACCTCATTCCGAAATATGCGACTGGTTTCTTTATAGCCAGCGCTGTTTCAGTAGTCGCGGCTTTTCTTGTTATAAAATTCTCGCGTAGTTGATTCTGTTTCTATGATTGTATCGAGCGCATTAAGAAATAAAAAAAGCTATGGAGGATCTCCATAGCTAAACGATAAACCTACTCACTTCATGATTCAAAGATTCAGCTGCTTTGGCTAAGTCGTTTGAGCTTGCGGCAATCTCTTCGATAATCGCAGATTGCTCTTCGGCGGATGCGGCCACTTCTTGAGACGAGGCAGCTGATTGTTCAATGATACCAGATGACTCTTGGACAGCTTCTAATACTTGGCTGCTGTTCGCTTTAATCTTGTCGAACACTGCTTTCATTTCAGTTGTGTGAGCTTGGGTCATATTTACTTTTTCAATAATGTCATTTAGAACCTTTCTCTTTCTTTCGATGATCTTGCTTTGATTTTCTACTGCTGATACTTTCTTATCCATTGCTTGGATCGTGAGGGTTGTTTCTTTTTGGATATCATTAATAAGCGTTGTGATTTGCTTGGCTGATTGTGATGATTCTTCAGCAAGCTTTCGAACTTCCTCTGCTACAACAGCAAATCCTTTCCCGTGTTCTCCAGCTCTTGCAGCCTCGATTGCCGCGTTTAAAGCAAGCAGGTTTGTTTGCTCGGCAATCGTTGAAATAACGGTAATAATACTGCTGATTTCAGTTGATTGCGAGCCTAATCGTTGAATGGATTGTTGCGCAACCTCGACCGTTCCTTCGACAATGGACAGCTGATTAATAAGGTCGTTCATTGCTGTTTTTCCTTCTTGTACAGCTTCTGTTGAGGCAGTCGATAATTCTAATGCACTAGTCATAGATTCATCTGCAATCGACACTTGAGTGTTTGTATCCTCGACTTTCTCTAATACGGTTCTCATATGCTCTGATTGTAATGTGGTCCCTGAAGCAATTTCACTAATGGTTAACGCAATTTGGTTTGCAGAAGTGCCTGTTTCCTCAGCGCTGGTAGATAACTCCTCAGAGGATGAAGCAACTTGTTCGGCTACCTGCTGGCTTTGTGAAATCATCGCTCGAAACGAGTCGGCCATCTTATTAAAGGCTTTTCCGATAATTAATAATTCATCCTTGGTTGTGACATTTGCTTGTACCGTTAAATCACCATCCGCAAGCTTCGATGATACCTCTTCTAAGTGAGAGACTGTTTGATTAACAGAGACATAGAATGCAATACATAAGTACAGCGTTATCGCAAATGTGAAGGCAATCATAAGAATCATCATCAGTTGTTCATTCTGTAAGTTATCAATACGCTGGGCTAATAATTGGTTCAGTAATTCAGTCTCTAAGTCAAATAACGCTAACGTATTGTTAATCGTATCAGTGGATAATTGATAGAAATCTTTTGAATGGATGCTGACTTCTTCAATCATTTCGGTTTGCAGGACATCTAGGAATGTTTGATTCGATTCATTTGCTTTTTCAAATACAGGCTTTAACTGGGGCTCTAAGCTTGGATTTGTTTTGATTAAGATTTGGTAGGAGCGGCGTACTTCTTTCAATGAGCTTTGAATATTACTTCTTAAGGAAATCAGCTGAGCTTGCTCGCCTGCAGTGGCAGAGCGTTTGGCCGCGATTCCTGTTCCGAGTCCTCGGGCTTGCCCGGCACTTTCAGTTAACATCGGTAACTTTGTTACAACTGAGTCCATGAGATAGTATGTATCAAGCTCTGGGTCGAGAGATAAGGCGGATTGGTCAGCTACGTAATGGATAAGGTCGATTGTATCAGAAGTGATTGCTGTGTGAAGCTCAAAGCTCTTGCTTGGCTGGAGATCAAATACGACGTTAGGGACTTCAAGCCACTTTTTCTTAAGCTCTGGCCATTTTGCCGTCGTATCGAGGGCAGTGCCCATTTCTTCATTTAATGTATCAATGATATTGATTTGCTCTTGAATCTGCTTTTGCTTGTCTAGCATTTGCGGCTTGAACGATTGGTCGCCAGATAAATAACCTTGTGACATCCCCGCGGTGCTGCTGCACGTATTGAAGAAATACCTTTGCTTCACGGTTGTATTCCGCACCGACTTGTTCTTTCTTTGCAAACTGAATATCATGATTGGTTTGAGAGATGAGCATAAACAACATAAATGCAATCGGAATTAACATGAAGAAACCGATAAGTAAAAACTTTCCTGAATACTTAAGCTTTTCAATTAACCGAATCCCTGGTGCTAAAATCACTTTCATATAAGATCCCCCTTTATTACCACACAGTGATAGTGTTTTCTTTGGTTCTATTTTGCTATTATAAAGTAATTTTAGCATAAAGTGTTACGATTAACCTAATACTTACTGCTTATTTTAATGAGATCTCTAAATAAAGGAGCACGTTTCATTTGAAGCGTGCTTTTTTGCATGCAAATCCATCCAATACGAAGTAGCGAGGATATTATTGTGAGTGATTGGAAAACAATATTAAATAAGGGAAAAATAAATCGGTTCGGAGTCGGTCAGGATGAAAATCTCTGAGAAGTTTATATTTAATAAGAGTAAGGATGATAAAAAGCAAGTAGACGTAGAAAATCTCGGTCAGTTTACGCGTGATTTTGACGAGACATTACAGGTGATCGAAGAAATCTATACTGATTGTATGGATTTTGTTGTGCATGAGTTTTATATTGCTGATGCCAGAGCTGTGCTTGTTTACTTCGATAATATGATTGATAAAAGGGAAATTGACGAGAACATTTTAAGCCCTCTATTAAAGGAAAAGAAGCGGGAGAACCTTCGGTGTGAAACGATTATAAAACGGGTTACCTCTACGACGAAAGGAAAGAGTATAAGCACCTTTGCGGAGGCGGTACAGTCAATTTCGCTTGGAAGTGTTGTGTTATTAATAGAAGGAAATGAGGCTGGAATTGTATTCGGTGTTCCGCATTCCCAGCAGCGGTCAATTGAATCCCCGGAAGCAGAGAATGTGTTGCGGGGGCCGCGGGAAGGCTTCGTTGAAAATATTCATACAAATATTACGCTTATTCGCAAACGTCTGCGGAGCCCGCGTTTAAAGTTTAAGAAGCTTCAGCTGGGGGTGTATACCGAGACGACGGTTGCGATTTCTTATATTGAGGGGATTGCGGAGAAGTCATTAGTTGAAGAAGTTGAGAGTCGTCTCAACAGGATTGACGTTGATGGCGTACTAAATAGCGGGTATGTAGAGGAATTTATTGAAGACTCCCCGTTCTCGCCGTTTCCTCAGCTCATTAGTACGGAAAGACCAGATGTTGTAACAGCTGATCTGCTTGAAGGGAGAGTGGTTATTTTAATTGATGGAACCCCTTTTTGTTTAGTTGCGCCTGTTACGATCTTTTCGTTATTGCAGTCAATGGATGATTATACAAATCGGTTTATTCTTGGGACATTGATTCGTTGGCTTCGCTATGGATTGTTTGTTATCTCCTTAACATTGCCGTCAATTTATGTGGCGATCTTGACATTTCATCAAGAAATGGTGCCGACCACGTTATTAATTAGTGTCGCTGCGACCCGAGAACAAATTCCATTTCCAGCGCTAGTTGAAGCACTTATTATGGAGGTTGTCTTTGAAGCATTGCGAGAAGCAGGGTTGAGGCTTCCGAAACAAATTGGTGCAGCCGTTAGCATTGTCGGGGCTTTAGTTATCGGGGAAGCGGCTGTTTCGGCTGGGCTCGTGTCTCCACCGATGGTGATTGTCGTAGCCTTAACAGGGATTGCTTCTTTCTCGATTCCAAGATATGCATTAGGAGTGTCAATGCGCTTTCTGCGTTTTCCATTGATTATTCTTGCCGGAACGTTAGGGCTGTTAGGCGTTATGCTTGGTGTTATTTCATTGATTATTCATTTGGCGTCATTGCGTTCTTTCGGTGTACCTTATCTATCACCTCTAGGCCCTCTTCAACTGCAAGAATTGAAAGATACTCTTCTTCGTGCACCGATTTGGAGTCTTGACAAACGGCCTCACCTGACAGGGGGAACGAATGAGCGTAGACAGTCCCCAGGGCAGAAGCCAGGTCTTCGGAATAAGAGAGATTAAGTCGAACAGGAGAGAAAGCGATGCTTGAAAAAGGGAAAATTTCCGCAGTGCAAATGGCGATGATCATGCACCCGACAATTATTGCAACGGCTGTACTACTCATTCCTTCAATTGCTGGTCAGCATGCAGGCCGGGATTTATGGATTTCACCTTATTGGGCGTCGATTAGTGGATTTTTCACTTTTTTTATTGCATACAGGCTTCATAAGAGGTTTCCGAAAGAAACGCCAATTCAATATAGTCAGCACATTATTGGGAAGGTACCTGGGAAAATTTTCGGCGTCTCGTTAATGCTGTTTTATATTCATTCAAGCGGGATGATCATTAGCGAGTATGCTGAGTTTATTAACGGGGTTTTCTTACTGCGTACACCGAAAGTCGTGATCATTGGAAGCATGGTGCTCGTTTGTAGTTTTGCGATAAGAGGAGGAATTGAGGTGCTCTGCCGGGTTACCGAGTTCTTCTTCCCAATTGTCGTCGGCTTACTTGTCATTATGTTTATTTTATTAATTCCTGATTTTAACTTTATGAATGTGTTTCCGATTTTTGAAAATGGGCTTATGCCTTCGATTAGAGGGGCCATTCCACCGATTACGTGGTTTAGTGAATTCTTCTTAGTCGCATTCCTGCTCCCGTATGTGAAAGATGACGAAAAAAAAGTGCGATGGGGTATTCTTTCGATTGTTTCGGTATTAGCCGCGATGTCCTTAAGTAATTTGATTGGTCTTCTAATTCTTGGAATTTTGACGAATGATATCGCTTATCCTGTTATGGTTGCGGGGAAATACATTTCGATTGCAGATTTTATTGAGCATATTGAAGCGGTTGTAATGGCGATTTGGGTAATTGGCGCATTTTTGAAGATCTCGATGTTTTATTACGCTGTTGTGCTTGGAACAGCTCAACTATGTGAGCTTTCTGATTATCGCTCAATTGTCTTGCCGATTGGTGTCATCTTAGTTGTGTTTACATTTTGGTCTGTTCCGGATCTGATGTATTTTACAAAATTCCTTAATGTTGCTGCCCCGTTTTTCTTATCATTCTTTCAAACGGTACTTCCGACGCTTCTGTTAATTATTGCTTCCTTGCGAAAGAAGGAGGCAAAAGGATATGAAGGCTAAGTTTCTGAGTATATTTCTATGTCTATTGCTGTTGACGGGGTGCTGGGACCGAATTGAAGTAAATGATTTGGCTGTTGTCGTTGGGGTTGGGATTGATCGGGTAGATAACGAACATCTTAAGCTGACACTATTACTTATAAACCCTGGTACGTCCCAAAGCAAACAGGTACAGAGCGGTGCGGATGGAGGGAGCTTCTCAACTACTGTCGTGTCAGGAGTCGGAACATCAATTGGAGATGCGATCCCACAAATTCAAGAGAAGCTTTCACGGGAAATCTTCTGGGGTCATCACCGTATCGCGATAATTGGCAAAAAGGCTGCTGAATATGGGGTGAGAGAAGAAATTGATTTCTTCGCAAGGCATCCTGTTACACGGTTACGTTCCCAAGTATTTATTAGTGAGGGAACGGCTGAAGAGATGTTACGAACGCCTCCTATCTTAGAGCGAAGTGTGGCGGAGGTTTTACGAGAAATCGCAAAGCTCAAATTAGGGATTGATCTAACGGTAAAAGAATTCCTTGAAATGCTTGAGGATAAGTCTCAAGAAGCAGTCGTGCCGCTCGTCGTACTTGATCAGGAAGAGGAAGAAACGATGGTCATGGCGAAAGGCAGTGCTCTTTTGAAAAACGGGAAATTAATTGGCATGATTGATGACAAAGTGACCCGAGGCGTTCTTTGGCTTCGAGATGAAATCGATCTTGCGTATGTTACCGTTCAACCAAAAGGGACAGACGGTTATGTGTCGATGCTGCAGATTTTTAGTCGTACAAAATTCGAGCCTCACATTGAAAATGGGAAGTGGAGTATCACTGTTCGGATCGAGACGAAGAACGATATTATTCAAAATGGCACGCCTTTAAAGGTTAGTAGTGAAAAGGTGTATAAGCAGCTGGAGAAGGAGGTTGAGCGTGAAATCAAGCATTACACGCAACTCGCTCTTGAAGAAGCAAGAAAGCATCATGCAGATATCTTTGATTTTTCGGAACATTTTCATCAAAAGTATCCAGACAGGTGGCACAATATTGAGAAGAAGAACGGATGGGAAGAGAAGTTCAATGAGATAGAAGTAAAGGTGCATGTAAACGCAAATATTACAAGAACAGGTCTAACAACGAGCCCTCCAGCATTCCCTGATGATGAAGAGGTGACAGATTGATTTTTCTAAGTATATGCGGAATTACTTGTGTTGTTCTGTTAATCGTTTTGTATGAGTGGCACAGGCTTGAAAATAAGCGGGATAAAGTTTTCTTTGTCTTAATTACTAGTACCGGTTACTTTCTCGCCATTTTGTTACTGCTAAAGCCGAACTTGCCTGGGCCAACCCACTTAATATATCCAATCTTCAAGCCGTTAGGAAAATTCCTGCTTCAATAGAAGAGAGGCTGACATCTTGAAGTCAGCCTCTCTCTTTGTCTATACAAAGCACATAAAGTTTCGAATCTGCGAATAACGGTAACGCACTCTGCGCGCACGACCACTTTGCCACGTGTAGCCTGTTACACTTTCTGCACGGATTTCAGACGGGTAGAACCAGAAATCTTTTCCGAAGGGACCTTGAGTCCGTAAGCCAAGCAACCCCCAATTCCCTAAGCAAGCACACAAACGAGAACGGACTTGCCCTGTTTGAACAGGTCCTGCGAACGCAGCTGTTTGAGCAGGTGGGATTTGCGACGGCGGCGGTGAAGTTGGCGCTCCTTCTTGCTGACGGTCTTCTTCCTGATAGCTCTCATTTGGAACATAATAAGCAGGCTGTGGATAATAATAATTCATATATGGCATGTAATAGGGTTGTTCATACATCTATATTTCCTCCTCTTTTTTTTGAATCTCAAGATAGCGTATGTGACAGACGTGGCAAATGAAGCTCTTCCACTGGAAAAAATAAGAGGGGTTGGGGGGATTCGGGTGGGTTTTTATGGTAAAGTTAAGGGGAAGTTCTGAATCTTAGAAAGTGTGTGTAGATATGCGTCGATACTGGAAGACAGGCTTTATAATTCTGATAGGGTGGTTTCTGATTCATACAGCGCTGATCGTCATTGATGGGTTAAATGATGAATTGAAACGTGTGGATGCCGCAGTTGTGCTCGGCAATAAAGTAGAAGAAAATGGTGAAGTATCAAAGCGGCTACAGGCTCGATTGGACAGGGCAGTGACCTTGTATGAGGATGGTTACTTTCAGCATATAATCGTCAGCGGTGGGATGGGTGAGGAAGGGTTCGATGAGGCAAAAGTAATGAAAGACTATTTAATGAAGAAAGGTGTCGCAGATAAGCAAATACTTGTCGATTCAGACGGCTACAATACCGCCTTAACAGCTGAGAATGCAAGAGTAATAGCTGAGCAGTTCGAATTTGAATCGGTGGTCGTGATCAGTCAGTATTTTCATATTTCTAGAACGAAGCTTGCATTTGAAAAGCAAGGCTTCAACGAAGTATACGGAGCACATGCCCGCTATTTTGAAATGCGCGATTTGTATTCGATCGTGCGCGAGTTCCCTGCGTACTACAAGTATTTGTTTTTGTCGCAATAGAAAAGAGGCTGACATGGAATCAGCCTCTTAGGGATTAGACAGCGGCGCCATCTTGGACATGCGAGAGTGCTTGAGAGAAGTCTGCGATTAAGTCATCCGCATCTTCTAGCCCGACCGATAGGCGTAATAAGCCTTCAGTGATGCCGCAGCGGTCGCATTCATCATTTGGCACTGAGCCGTGTGACATTGTCCGTGGATACGATAAAATAGATTCAACAGCACCGAGGCTGACCGCAAAGACAGGGAGCTGACAATGTTCCACAAATGTTTTCACAGCATGCTGGTTTTCAAGCTCAAACGAAAGAACAGCGCCGCCATTGCTTGCCTGACGGTATTGAATATCGTTTCCAGGATGTGATGAAAGCCCAGGGTAAAAGATGTTTTTGACCGCTGGATGACTGGCGAGAAAGCTTGTGATTTTCTCAGCAGATTGGACGGATTGCTGCATACGGACGTGTAATGTTTTGATGCCGCGCAGCAAGAGCCAGCAGTCATTTGGCCCTAGGATCGAACCGAATGCATTTTGCAAAAAGCCGATCTGTTCAGCAAGTGCATCATCGTTTGTAACGGCAAGCCCTGCCACAATGTCACTATGTCCGCCAAGAAATTTCGTTGCACTGTGAACGACGACATCTGCACCGAGCTCGAGTGGGCGCTGAATGTCTGGCGTTAAGAACGTATTATCGACAAATGCATAACAGTTATGTGCTTTGGCGATTTCACATACGGCCTTAAGGTCGGTCACTTTCAACAGTGGATTTGAAGGGGTTTCTAAGTAAACGACCTTTGTATTTGGCTGAATGGCTTTTTCGACGTCTTCAAGCTTTGTCATATCGACGAACGTATACTCAATTCCAAAGCGTGGCAGCACTTGGGTAACAACGCGATATGTGCCGCCGTACACATCCTCTGTGACTAAGATGTGGTCACCTTGTGATAGAAGGGTGAACACCGTGGAAATGGCGGCCATGCCAGATGGAAAGGCAAAGCCTGCTGTGCCGCCTTCAAGCTGTGCGATTGTTTCTTCTAATGCCTTCCGAGTTGGATTGCCGCCTCTTGCATATTCATATTCACCGAACTGTTCAATGTCAGTTTGATGGAAAGTAGAAGAGTGGATTAACGGAACACTTACCGCTCCAGTCGTTGGGTCTACCTTATGGTTGTTGTGTAGAAGTGATGTTTGAAATGTGTAATGTTTACTCATTGATTTGCACCGCCTTTTTTGCATTTTCGAAAGCTTGTTTGAAGTCAGTTATCAGGTCATCAGCGTGTTCAAGTCCGACAGACAGCCTTAACAGTCGGTTGCACACCCCATAAGCACTTCGTATTTCTTCAGGAATATCCATATGCGTTTGCGTAGCAGGATACGTGATAAATGTTTCAGCACCGCCTAAGCTTTCCGCAAAGCTGATAAGTGAAAAGCTTTCTAACAGAGCGCCGACAACTGCTTCGTCATGAACACGAAATGAAAGCATGCCGCCGCGCTTTGGACGAAGCACATCTGTGACATCAGGGTGTGAAGCGAGAAACGCTGCGAGCGCATCGGCATTTTCTTCATGCTGTCTCATCCGCAGTGCCAAGGTTTTCAGTCCGCGTAAGACAAGGTAAGAGTCGAACGGCGACAGCACTGCACCAGATGCATTATGGTAAAGAGCAATTTGCTCACACAGTGTCTCGCCTTTGGCAACAATTAAGCCTGCTAGTACATCGTTATGACCGCCCAAATATTTCGTTGCACTATGAATGACGAGGTCGGCGCCATCGGTAATCGGCCGTTGAATGCATGGCGTGTAAAACGTATTGTCGACAATTAATAACAGGTCATGCTTATGCGCCACTTCTGCTAATGCTGGAATGCTTACTTCATGCATTAACGGATTAGTCGGCGTTTCGATAAAAATCGCTTTCGTCTTCTCGTTAATGTGTGCTTCAAACGCAGCAGGATCATCACCTTGTATGTAATGAAAGTGAAAGCCCCACTTGCGAAAGCCCTCTTCAAATAACCGGTATGTGCCGCCGTACAAATCTTGCGAAACAACAAATTCATCCCCGTGTTCAAAGATGGAGAATAACGTTTGAATAGCGGCCATACCGCTGCTACAGGCAAAGCCTGCATCTCCTTGTTCGAGCTCTGCAATTGTTTCTTCAAGAGCCTGCCGCGTCGGGTTCCCAGAACGGATATAATCATAGCCGGTTGATTTTCCAATTCCTTCGTGCCGGTAAGCAGTTGATAAGTAGACAGGCGGTCCGACCGTTCCTGTTCTCGTTTCTGAACGGTTTCCTGCCTGCGCAAGAATGCTTTCGATTTTCCAGTTCGTCATCATAATCCTCCTCAAAAAGCTCGGGTAAATAGAAAAAAGCCTTCAAGAAGAAGGCTTTTGAATGCATATAAGCAATCGCTTCTTCTTATCTTTCAAGCGTGTTGTTCGCTTGCTGGAATTAGCACCTTGCCTAAAACGGCTGGTTGCTGAGGCGTCAACGGGCCAGATCCCTCTGCCTCTCTGGATAAGAATTCGAAAAATTCAGTTGTTATTTTAGTTACTCCAATTTACAACATGTTAAAACGAAATGCAATACCTTTTTTTTCGCATGAAAAAAGTCGCCTATGCCACTAAAAAAGTAAAATTTCATGGATGAACGTGTCTTTCCCTCATATAGATAGGAATAAGGGTGAACATTTACCCTTATTTTAATAAGAAAGGCGGGGGAAGATGGGGATTAAATTTTTGAAGATCGGCACGGTTTATTTCGTACTTGGTATTTTTTTAGGGATTATAATGGGTGCGACGCATAACTTTGAATTTAGTTCTGTGCATGCACATTTGAGTTTGTTAGGCTGGGTTTCAATGGGGCTGTTTGGTCTTATCTATCATTTCTATCCCATTGCAGGGGAGACGAAGCTAGCAAAGGTTCATTTCTGGCTTCACAATATTGGCACGCCATTGCTGACAGGTGGTATTTTCATCGTGTTGAGCAGTGGCGAGAGCTTAACTTTCCTGCCAATTATCGGCTCGAACATTCTTGGGGCAGGCGTCATTTTGTTTGCGATAAACTTATTTAAGCATGTGAAGGCGGAAAATCTTAAAGCATAAGCAAAGGCAGGGAGCATATCAGAGCTCCCTGCCTTTTGCGTTGATTTTATTTCTGGATTAGAACTGTGCGCGTAGATGTCTCCCATTGCACATCTGCGTTTAACAGCTTTCCTGCTTCACGGAGCGGAACGTAGGTGACTCCTTCATGGATAAAGGGCATTTCACTTAGTTGAACTTGCTTGCCGTCGACAGTTGCGATGCTCTTATTCGGTGTTAGATGAATCACGCTATGTGCTGATTTGACGGTAATTTGTTTCGTTTCTGTATGATAATCGACGTTCGCATCAAACAGCTCAAATAAGTTGCGGAACGGGAGGTATATTTTATTTTGGACAAAGGTTGGCTTGTTGTTTAACTGCTGGAGCTGGCCGTTTATTTTAATGCGGGCATCTGCTTGTTTGAAGCCAGGCAGTGAGACATTTGCATCAGGCTTTTCGTTAGCACCTTGTGGAACAGGCAGGGCATAGAGTTGTCCCGCTGTTTCGACAACCGCTGTGCTGCCAGCAATTGTTGTTCCTTTGAAAGATGTCTCCGCCATTTTGGTTTTATAATACGGTTTGCCTGTTTGCAAATTGTATACAGTGAACTGTCCATCTGTTGTGCCGACGTAAACCGCTGAATCATACGCATCCATCGCACTGACAGGATTCAAAGTCGCAAATGACGTTTCCTTAAACTCCGCACCTAAGTCTTTTGCGTACACACGGTCATTTCCGATAGAGAAAACCTTGCCATTGTATGGACCGAATGCAAACGAGACATCACGAAAGCCTGGCAGTGTATAAGTATATGGCTTCGATTCGCTTGGATTAATGGATAAATCATATTGATAGAGTGTTTCATCCTTGCCAAGATAAATCTTTCCGTTATAGATACCCGTTTGATCAGCCATATCTTTCCCTGACATCGCGCCATCAGGCTGTTGTTCTGGGTCTTTATAGGTGTAAGTATCAACGATTTTGCCTGTTTTTAGCTCAATTAGCTCAAGAATGTATAGTTCATCGCCTTTCGCTGTCATAAACGGGTGTTTTGGAAAGTAGCCGATTCCATCTTGAATAGTAATCGGTGGGCTTAACCAGTCTTCTCCCCAATATTCCTCCCCATTAGCAGGGTTCAATGCATAGGTTACTCCGCGCGTAATTGCTCCTGATTCCACTGTATAGACAAATAACACGTCATTCTTCAATGTTGCGTGCTGGTAGCGAGATTCTGCTTTGCCATACTCCCATACCTGCTTTCTGGTTGAGAGGTCGAAGGCAGCTACTTTTCGGTTCGAGTCTTTCTTGTAAATGACATAGACACGCTTATCGTCTGCTTCTGTAACGCTTAATTGTTGTTTGCCTGTTTTGATTGTGGAGCTTGCTTGTCCAGTTGAAGGATCAAGTACATGGATGGTGCCATCCGCGGTTGTCAGATACAGGCGGTTGTTGAACAGCTTCATGCCTGTTGTTGCTTTTCTCACCGTCCATGCAGTCTTGCCTGTTGCGGCATGCTTGGCAATCACTTTACCTGTTTGGCGGTAAAAAACAAGGTTGCCGCTCACTTCAATATTATCAAGCTTGGCATCGTGCCAGAGCACACTTTTGTCGGGAATCTCAATACCTTCATCATACTGAAATTGCTGCTCGTAATGATTGTTCGCTGAGCTTGCGTCTGTGACTCCAGGACTTGCAATAAGCATGCACGAAAGACAGAGTGCTGCGATCGTCAATTGTCGTTTCTTCATCGTTTTCCCTCCAATTTTTTCATTTACCTAAGTATAAAATAGATGATTTTGAATGTAAGGGATTTGGTTTAAATGTAAATTAAATGTAATTAAAGCACAGAATATTGCAATCTTCTAAATAATATAAATTGAAATTTTTGTTACTAATTGTATATTAATGGCTTATAAGTGGTGTTTTTGTAGTAAGATAGTAGAAACTAATTATTTTAAGGGGTAGGGGTATATGTTGAAGAAGAACCTTTTTGCGCAAATTATTGCGATTACCACTGTCTTAATTTTACTCGGATCGATTATTTTGGGCACGGTGAGCTATCGATTTGGTGAACAGGAATTGACGAATAGCGGGAAGCTTGATTTGATGCACATTGCTGAAGGTGCGATCCCTGTATTAGAGGAATTGAATAAGCAAGTTGAAAGTGGGCAATTGTCGTTAGAAGAAGCACAGGAAACAGCCAGGACATACTTATCAGGACCGAAAGTAGAAGGAAATGATAATCTTCATTATGACTTTACGCAATCGCCTTACACGTATAAAGAAAATGGGTATATCTTTGCGTATAATGCAAAAGGCGAAGCAGTTGTCCATCCTGTTCTGCCGATTGGTAAGGATATGTCGCAAACACAGGACAAAGATGGCGATTATCTCGTTAAGGATTTGATGGAAAAAAGTAAACAGTCAAACCCTGAAGACCGTTATTATGAATTTGCATGGCCGAAAGCCGGCGAGGAAAAGGCAAGTAAAAAAATTGCCTATACTGTTTATTATGAGCCGTGGGAATGGACAATCATTGTCGGTGCTTATGTAGATGAATTTAACGAAGCAATGGATACGATTAAGGTTGTGACGACGATTGTGTCGCTCATCACGCTTATACTAAGTGTTGTCCTTATCTATTTCTTACTCAGAAGTAAATTAAAAGCACTGCAAGAAATGACAAACGCAACTGTAGAAGTAGCGAATGGGAATTTGAATGTAGAATCGATTACGTATAAAGGCGAAGATGAAGTTGGTAGAATGTCTGTTGCGTTCAATAAGATGACAGGGCATTTGCGCGAGCTTGTGCAAAGCATACAGACAGTTGGCGAAAATACGTCACATGCTTCTCATGAATTATCAGCTCTTTCAGAAGAAACGACAGCTTCAAGTGAAGAAATTGGAAAAGCGATGGATGAAATTGCAAAAGGTTCCGTAGCGCAGACAGCCGATATTGAATCGATCAACAATGGAACAGAATCATTAGCAGAAGTGATGAAGCAGCTAACATCTCAGAATAACAATATGATTGATTTAACGGAAACAAGTCAACATGCGGTTGAGAATGGACAAGCACAAGTGTCAACACTTCAAGATGCGAATGCAAGTTCAAAAGCAGCATTAGGAAATATTGATCAAACTGTTCAGCAGTTAAACGGACGTGTGCGTGATATTGCCGGTATCGTTTCAACCATTGATGATATTGCCGCGCAAACGAACCTGCTTGCGCTGAATGCATCAATCGAGGCAGCGAGAGCTGGTGAGCATGGAAAAGGCTTTGCGGTCGTAGCAGAAGAAGTACGCAAACTAGCGGAAGAAACAAACAAAGCAACAAATGAAATTCAAACGATGATTAAAACGATTGAAAATCAAACAGAAGTTAGTGTCAAAGAAATGGCGACAACGATTGAATCTTCTCAACAGCTCGATACCGCTGTTGCAGACACAGAGAAAGAGTTCTCGACAATTTCAAATACGATTCAAGATATTGTCCAAGCAATCAAAGAGAGCAGTGAATCGATTAAGTCGGTTGATGCGTCAATCCATAACTTATTCGCGAATGTTCAAAGTGTTTCAGCAGTATCAGAAGAAACATCTGCTGCTTCAGAAGAAGTGCTGGCATCGGTTGAGGAGCAAATTAAGTCTGTTCGCAGTACATCAGTTCAAGCAGAATCATTGAATAAATTAAGTGAAGAGTTGAATGAGCTAATCAAAAAGTTCAATGTATAGCGTATGCTCCTTGCGGTGAAGCACCTTTTTTGGTGCTTCGCCGTTTTTTGCTTAAACGCTGACAGAATGTGAAATTGAACCTATTTTTTTGCAGGGACATTTTATATAATGAAGGAAGGTCGGTTCGCAAGCGATTGTGGACCTGAACAGAAATTGAGGGGTATGGATGAGAGAATATCGACAGGTGATCGCCGCATTTGTAGGAGTGACGGCGGTGATGCTGATTGGAACAATTGGTTTTCATTATTTAGAAGGGATGACATTCTTCGATTCGCTTTGGCTGACTGTAATTACTGTCTTAACTGTTGGGTATGGTGATCTCTCCCCGCAAACGACAGCAGGTAAGACATTCACGCTTTTTCTTGTGCCACTTGGTGTTGGGGTCGCCACGTATGGCGTTGGTTCATTTGGAGCGTTAATTCTTGAAGGCCGGTTGAAGAATACATTTGGGAGGAAAAGGATGGACAAGAAGATACATCAGTTAGAAGGCCATGTCATTGTATGTGGCATCGGCCGTGTTGGCCGCCAAGTGTTGAAGCAGCTAGAAAGACAGGACATTGAGTTTGTTATTGTCGACCGTGATGAGGAGCTGCTTGAACGGTATCGCCATGGTCATTTATATGTAACAGGCGATGCGACGCGGGATGATATCTTGAAGAAGGCGGGGATTGAGCAGGCTTCAGGCTTGATTGCGACACTTCCAGCTGATGCAGAGAACGTGTTTATCACATTGACCGCAAAAGGGTTGAATCCAAAAATCAAGGTTGTAAGCAGAATTGATAGGGAAGAATCAGAAGAGAAGCTGTTTCGCGCTGGGGCCGACCAAGTGGTGAATACGTCAAGCATCGGCGGTTCAAGAATGGCGCTATCCCTTATGAAGCCAAATAGTGTAGAATATATGGATGTCTTGTTCGAGACTGGTAATAAGCAATACAGTGTGGAAGAAATTATTATCGAGGAGCAATCGATCATTGTTGGAAAAACTCTCGGTGACAGTAATATTCGCGATGAGCACGGTGTTACGATTGTCGCTATTAAGCGTGGGGATGAGATTTTAACCCATCCATCATCCGACGACCGTCTGCTTGCTGGAGACCTTGTTATTGTGTTTGGGGCGCGCACTGATTTAGACCGGTTCGAAAAAGTGTTAACAAGTTAAAGAGTACGATAGCATGAAGCAAGGATTGTGGTACATATGTTGAAACGATTAAGAAAAGAACCATCAAGACTTTATCAGAAACGAAGATTAACAAGTGTACAAGCCATTGTCCTGTACTATCTTGCGGCTGTCACATTAGCGACAATACTGCTAAGCCTTCCGGTTGCACATAAGCCGGGCGTGGAGTGGACATTTATTAATGCTGTCTTTACAGCGGTGAGTGCGGTAAGTGTGACAGGGCTGACGGTCGTTTCAACTGCGGATACATTTAACACAGCTGGGGTAATTATCTTAGCATTTGTATTGCAGTTCGGCGGTATCGGCATCATGACGCTTGGTACATTTATTTATATGATGCTTGGAAAGAAGATCGGATTGAAGGAACGTCAGCTTATTAAGACCGACCAAAACCAAGCGACCTTATCAGGACTTGTAAAATTAATGCGGTCGATCCTTGGCTTAATTGTTATTATTGAAGCATTTGGAGCAGTTATTTTAAGTCTCTATTATTTAAAGTATTTCCCGACATGGCAGGAAGCTTTCTTGCAAGGCAGTTTTGCTTCAATTAGTGCAACGACGAACGCTGGATTTGATATCACGGGTACTTCGCTTATCCCATTTGCAAATGATTATTTTGTACAATTTGTCACAATGGTATTAATTATTTTGGGCGCGATTGGATTCCCTGTGTTAATTGAAGTAAAGGAATTTTTAATTCGCTCAAAGGAAAACCGCACTTTTTTTCGTTTTTCATTATTTGCGAAATTAACGACAGTCACGTTCTTTGCACTAATTATTATCGGGGTTTTCTTTATTTTAACAATGGAATGGGCGTACTTTTTTGAAGGGAAAAAATGGCATGAGGCCTTATTTTATGCCCTATTTCAATCTGTATCAACACGGAGTGCTGGTTTAGCAACGATGAATGTAAGTGACTTTTCCGAAGCTACTTTACTTGTGTTGAGTGCACTTATGTTTATTGGTGCTTCTCCTTCTAGTGTAGGGGGAGGAATCCGAACGACGACGTTTGCACTTACGCTTTTATTCTTCTGGAACTTTGCGCGTGGAAAGAAAACAATCAAAGTTTTTCGTAGAGAAATACATGAAGATGACTTACGTAAGGCGCTTGTCGTGCCGCTGGTCGCCTTAATGCTTTGTTTTACATCTGTCGTCGTTTTGTCAGCGACCGAAAACTTTACTTTAATTGAAATTGTCTTTGAAGTTTGTTCAGCCTTTGGAACAACCGGCTTGTCAATGGGAATCACCCCAGAGCTGAGTACAGCAGGCAAGGTGATTATTATCCTGCTTATGTTCATTGGACGGATCGGTATCTTATCATTCCTATTTATGATTAAAGGAAATGACATCAAAGCTGACCCATACCGCCTTCCGAAAGAGCGGATTATTATTGGATAAAGAACGAAGCTGGACCTTATGAATGGTTCAGCTTCTTTTTGCGTGAGGGAGCCGCCTCCGCTTTCGACGCACAGGATGTGCTAGTGCAGGCGTTGTCACAGGACGTGACGATCTTAGCCAGCGTTCCTTTGATCCAGCTGCGGCGGCTAGGGGCTCGAGTCATAAGTCAGCCTGCTGCGGGGACAAAGGGCGGTCCCCACCACATTCTGCCTTATGCTTGTCGCCCCTGGGCAAGCCGCCTCCGCTTTTCGATTGTCCAGCTGCGGCGGCTAGGGGCTCGAGGTCATAAGTCAGCCTGTTGCGGGGACAAAGGGCAGTCCCCTCCGCTTTTCGATGTTTAAACCGTATTTCTTGCAGGTATAGTAGGTGTAGAGGAGGGTGTTGAGATGGGTCTTTCTGGGAAGCAAATTGAAGAGTTGAAAGCGGATTTGTTGGAGATGAAGGAACGGCTTGAACGTGATGTTGAGACGGAAAATAAAGGTGTAGCGGAAGAATCGACGGAATTGAGTTCATTTGATAATCATCCTGCTGATACAGGTTCTGAGCTCTACCGACGTGAGCGTGAGCAAGCGGAGCTGGAGACGGTAGAGGGCGAGCTTGAGCAGATAAATGAAGCGTTAGAAAGAATTGAAGAAGGCACGTATGGAAAGTGCGTTGAGACAGGTGAGGATATTTCATTTGAACGGTTGAAGGCGATTCCGTATGCAAAACGAACAATTGAAGCACAGGAGCGTGCTGAGCAATCGCAAGTACGGGCTGATGAAAGCCCCGGGCGCGGAGCAAGCAGTCGCTTCGAGGACCCAGATGAGCATGTGGAAGATTCTCGCATGCGCACCTTTGAAAACATACGTGATGAGCACCAGAGTGATCATAAATATGAAGATTAATAGAAAGAGGCGCCGGTTAATGGCGCCTCTTTTGTATGTGACATCATGCTTTTTGTTTATCGAAATAGGCAATGGCCGATGGAATGTCCATAAAGCATGGGACGTATGCGAAGTGAAGATTGTTTTTCACAAATGGGGCGGCGACTTCGGGCTTTAAGCCAATAATAACAGGTTTGACGCCTAATAAGCTTAACACTTTAATAAGGTTGTCAAGCAGTAAGGAGAACTCAGCATCAACTGCGCCGATATTGTGCATTTGAATTGCTAGAAAATTGACGTTAAATTTTACACACTCATCAGGCACCTTGTTAATCAAGATATCTTTCTGGGCGTCCATGAATAGGGGGTGGAGTGAGAGGAGGGCAAAATCGTTTGTTATCGGCACTAAGTTTGCCGTCATTTCCTCAATCCGTTGTTCATGCTGGACTTTACGGTGGGCGATATGGGTAATGTCTTCGAAATGCCCCATTATCGTTGTGCTTTCTTCTGTTTCAATAAACTTCGTATAAGCTGTTAAGATGAGTTCGTCAGATAGATAGATTTCTTCTACTTCATGCCCTTTGCCAAGACGAATCGTGTCGTTCATAATTTTTAAGTGTTCTTGAAGGGAAACCTGCAAGTGTGGAATCCACTTTCCGAGCACATCATCACGTGACACATTAAACATTTTCTCGTATGCTTTATTTATATATTGAACTTCAGAATTGAGATCCACAATCATAATACCTTCATTTAACTCTTCAAGTGCTGTTTTAAGCATGCTCTTCACTCCTTTCAATTATTGAAACTATTTGAAAAATTATGTAAGTTTTTTGCGTTCTTTTTATTCTATCATATTTTGTTCAAAATAAAAAAGAGAGTGAATCCTTCTAATTAAGGGATGTTTTTCATAGGGGCACTTTCACCCACTACCCTATATGGATCTGTCTAAGGTTAAATAAGATCGGTTTCCAATGGTGTGAAGGCGGATAGGATAGTTGAAAAATGCACTTAAACTCTCTTCTGTTAATAGCTTCTCACGTTCACCAGCCGCAAATACTGCGCCGTCTCGGATGCAAAGTACGCGGTTAAAAAGAGGTAAAATCTCATCGGTGTGGTGTGTGACATAAATAATTGATGGAGCATTTTCTCGTTTTGCCAGCTTGTCAACAGTGCCAAGCAGTTGTTCTTTTGCGAAAATGTCGAGTCCTGTACATGGTTCATCCAAAATGAGAATCTTTGGCTCAGCCATCAGTGCTCGTCCAATTAAGATGCGCTGTTTTTCCCCTTGTGATAAAGAGGAATAAGGCCGGTTGATGAACGAGTCGCAGCCAAGTTCCGTCATAATAGCCAGCGCTTTGTCGATTTGTGATTGGGAAACCTCTTCATATAGACCAAACGATGCGAATGCTCCGCTTAGAATGATATTTTCAGCATAATCATCTTCGTATAGCCGTTCTGTTAAGGAAGAACTAACCCAGCCAATCGATTTGCGCAGCTCGCCAAGTGGATAGGTACCAAAGGTTTTGCCAAGCACTTGAACTGTGCCGCTTGTCGGCCATGTATAACCGTTTATCATATTTAACAACATTGTCTTGCCAGAACCGTTCAAGCCGAGAATAGCCCAATGTTCTCCTTGTTTCACCTTCCAGCTAACATCATTCAACAGCGTTTTGCCATCTTTGCGGATCGTTGCGTGCTCAATTGAGAGTATTTCCATCGTCATTCCTCCCTATTTTTTCTAATAGTATAGCAGAATATGAGACGAAAAAAAGACAGAACGGCATGGACCATTCTGTCTTTTATGTTGACTTTAGACTGTAATGCGTTTGGTGTGAAAGGTTTTGATTTGGTTTCGGCCGTTTTGTTTTGCTTTGTAGAGGGCTTTGTCTGCTTGTTCGATTAAGTGCTCTGGTGTGATTGGCTCGCTCGCTGATGTTGTGACTCCGACGCTGATCGTGACGACATCGCTGATACTTGAGCCTTTGTGTTCAATATGCAGTTCCTCGACACGTTGGCGTAGCTTGTTGGCGACGATGTTCGCTCCTTCTTCAGCTGTTTGTGGCAGGATAATTGCAAACTCTTCGCCGCCATAGCGTGCTGCAAGGTCATATGGGTGATTGACCACTTCTTTCATTAACTTAGCGATCGATTGGAGGCAGATGTCGCCGCCTTGATGCCCATATGTGTCGTTATACGCCTTGAAATGATCGATATCAAATAAAATGAGTGAAAGAGGGGTAGCATCTTTGTATGCACGCTGACACTCTTCTTCAAGCTTCTCATCAAAGTATCGTCGATTTGCGAGATCAGTTAAGCCATCCACGTGTGAAAGATATCTTAAGCGATGTACGTGCTTCTTTCGTTCAGTAATATCGGTTCGAATGGCTACATATTGGTAGGGCACGCCTTCATTATTAAGAAAAGGGACAATTGTCGTATCAAAACAATACGATTGACCGTTTCGAGCCGTATTCCTAATCTCACCTTTCCAAACTGCCCCATTTGAAATTGTTTCCCATAAATGTTTGAAAAACTCTTTTGGATGATGTCCGCTGTTAGTAATGCTGTGCGATTTGCCAATTAGTTCATCTTTCTTGTAACCGGTAATTTCACAGAACCGTTCATTTGCATAAGTTATTTTTCCTTGGCTGTCAGCGATGGAAACGATTGATGACTCATCAAGCGCAAGCTTCAAGTCTTTTAGCTCATTTAATGTTTTCAACAGCTGTTCTTCCATTGTTTTTCGTTTCGTAATGTCACGAGAAGCAACGACAATGCTGTGCACTTCACCATTCTCTTCAATAATTGGCGTACCGCGCATATCAATGTGAATCCAATGTCCATCCGCGTGTTTCCATCGGTATTCCGTTTCCAGGGTGCTTTTGTTATTCATCACTTGCCGAAACGTTTCTCTTACGCGCTGCAGGTCATCAGGGTGGATATACTTGTGAGGATAAGACCCGATATAATCATCTACATCAATATTCAATACAGTCTGGTGTGAGGGAGAGGCATAGAGAATTAATCCACGTCTATCAAGCACTGAGACAAGGTCAGACATATTTTCTGTAATTAATCGATATTTCTCTTCACTTTCTTGAACTTGCTGGAACAGTCGGTTTGTACTCATTAAATAGCGAATTAAATAAATGACCCATAGTGCACTCAAAATAGAAATACCCCACATTAAGACGAGAACCGTTGTTAATGCTTGTATTTCTGGGATAAGGGTGATGGCGATTACCGAAATGGATAAGAGACAATAAAGGTTCATATATTTCCACTTATGTTTTGTGACATATTGAGAAATAAGACCTGTCCCGACTGCCATATTAATCGCATTCACAGCACCAAGTACAGATGATAAGTTCAAGCCGTTAATAGAAATAATCCGATTCACCGCAATAATCAGCCCTGTTGTAACCGCAGCGGGTAAGCCGCCAAAGAATGCACTGACGACAATCGCCAAATGCCGTAAATCAACAAGCGTTTCCCCGCCAATATTAAATCCGAAGAATAGAATCAACGTACCAATTACGCCGTGCACGACACCGATGATAAGCTTTCCTTTAAACGTTAATGAAGGAAATTCTCGATAGATATTCGTTTCTCGCAACGAATGTCCGATCAAAAAAATAACCGATGTAAAAAGAGCCAAATTGATAATTAAGTCTCGTAAAATGCCTGCAAACATCTTTACACATCCATTTCAAATAATCCGTTCAACTTTCAGTAGAAGGTCGCCTTTTAAGACAAAAAAAACCAACCACATTATACGTGATTGTACCTAATACATATTGTTTTCGCTGATTCTATCGCTGTAGTTTATTTACAATTATTATAATATAGAAGCTTATACTTGTACATATGGTGAGCGATTTATTGCTTTTAAGTTTATCAAATGAAAAGCTATTCATCTAAGCCTTCCAATAGTACAATGATTTGTATTGAAGAGGGAGGACGGTGTTAGGTGTGAACAAACATATTAAAAAGATTGTGTTAATTATCGTTGGATCAATTGTTTTTTCAATAGGGATTAATTATTTTGCTATTCCAAATCAGTTATCAGAAGGTGGCGTAATCGGCATCACGGTTGTGCTCCACTACTTGTTTCAGTGGTCGCCAGGACTGGTTAGCTTTATCTTAAATATTATTTTGCTAGGTGTTGGGTATAAGTTTCTCGAGCGGCAAATGATTTTCTATACGATCTTTGGAGTGATCGCTTCGTCATTCAGCCTTTGGTTAACTGAAGACCTTGGGACTCCAATTCAGACAGAGTCGTTGTTAGCTCCGATTTATGCAGGGTTGTTTGTCGGGACGGGGCTTGGTGTTATTTTTCGAGCAGGGGCAACGTCAGGCGGAACGCAAATCCTAGCGATGATGATGAACAAATACTTTGATTGGAGCATCGCGAAAGGGATCTTAATCTTTGATTTAATCGTTATCGGTGGCTCTGTTTTTGTCATTGGGCAGGAGAAGGCGCTGTTAACATTGATCGCAGTGTATGTCGGTGCGAGAGCCATTGATTTTATCGTGGATGGTCTGAATATAAAGAAGGCTGTCACGATTATTTCGAACGACCCTGAGCATGTGCTTGAGCAGATTAACGATCGGATGAATAGAGGGGTTACCGTTCTGCAAGGCCACGGGGGTTATACGAAGCATAATAAAAAAGTCCTTTATGCTGTTGTTGACAAGCAGGAAGCTGTGAAGCTGCACCGCATTGTCGACCAGGTGGACCCGAATGCATTTATCGTCACGCATGATGTTCGCAGTGCTTTTGGTGGAGGTTTTAAATAGGTGATCTGATCAATTTAAGGAAAAAAACAGTATTCTACTAATTTCGACAAATTTCTTAGGTCTTAAGTGTTACATTAGGATTGGCTTTTCTAGGAAAGTGAAAGAGAAGTTTCTATCTGATGACGAAATGGTGGGGTATACATCGATGAATTTTTATTTATTACTATCTGTTTCACTTATTCCCTTCATTTTAGGGGTGTCGATTTATTTAAATGAAAAAAATAAATTCTCACATACAATCTTTTTGCTGTTGATGTTAATTAGTTTCTGGCAAGTGGATGTATCGGTTCTTTTCGGAGCTCCTCAACTATCGAAAGAGGCGATTGAAATTCTGTTCCGGTTCTTCCGTTTCGGCTTAATCTTTATTATGCCACTCCTCTATTATTTGACTGTGGTTGTCATTGAAGAACATCAAGAAAAAGGAGGGCTCTTTCCAAAGCTCTATAATCGAAAAGGGTTAGTTGCCTTTATCGGCTATAGTGTGGTCGTTTACCTTGTTGCCTGGACGAGAAAAGGAATTGAGTACTTCGTTATTTTATCAGACAATCATGGAATCGGGGATTATTACTATCCAGTTTACGGGGAATGGTCGTTGTTTTTTTCATTAAATACGTATTTGATTTTTCTCCATATGATTGTGTTGTTATTGATGGCGTTTAAAGTAAAAGATACGCACACACGGTCATTCTTTCTGCAAATTTTCTTCGCGTTATTTATCGTGTACATAATCGGAGTCGTTAGTTTGTTTAAGTCACTTCCATTGCCTTTGACTACCTTTAATTCCATTATCATCACGGTTATAGTCACAACCGCTTATTTCCGTTTGCATACACAAAAAATCAAAGCAATGAATGAAAAACTACTGCAACAACAATATTTTTTAAAGAAAATCATTGACCTAAATCCAAACTATATTTTTGTAAAAGATGAGTATGGCCGTTTTGTGTTAGGCAATAAATCATTAACAGAATTTTATCGGGTGGAGGAAGCGCAGCTGAATGGCGCTACAGAAGCTGCTTTCACTGGAGATGAAACAGAGCTAAGCAGGCATATACAAGATGACGACCTCGTTAGGAAAAGCGGAAGCGAGCTTATTAACGAAGAAGACACGTTATCAAACAAATGGGGCGAAACAACAGCAGTCGAAACGGTGAAGATCCCATTACTTCAGCAAAACCAACAATATCACGTTCTCTGTGTTGCCCATGATCTTACGCAGCGCAAGGAAAGTGAGAAATTATTAGTGCGCTCAGAAAAGCTGAACATTGTCGGCGAATTGGCCGCAGGTGTTGCGCATGAAATTCGCAACCCATTGACGTCATTAAAAGGGTTTGTTCAGCTGATGAACAAAGAGATGACAGGGAAGTACAAGGGCTATTTAGGCTTGATGTACGATGAGCTTGAACGGATTAATTATGTTGTCGGCGAATTGCTTGCGATTTCTAAGCCATTGGACATGCCCCGCGAAACAGCAAAGATCTCAGCAATTTTGTGTGATGTGAAAGCATTATTAGATACGAAGGCGATTATGAATAACGTTGATATTCATTTGAACAAGAGTCAGAATCCAAGTGCGATCTTTGTAAACAAAAATCAAATCAAGCAAGTGTTTATTAATATCATTAAAAATGCAATTGAAGCGATGCCAGCCGGCGGTATGATTCGCATCCATATCGAAGAGAAAAAGAAAAAGCTGTATGTGAAGGTAGAAGACACTGGCCGCGGTATCTCCCCTGAACGGATGAAAACCCTTGGCGAACCATTCTATACAACGAAGGAAAAAGGAACAGGCCTCGGCTTAATGATGTCCTACAAAATTATCCGTGAGCATAACGGAAATATCGAATTTGAAAGTGAAGTCGGTGTTGGAACAACTGTCACGGTTACGATACCGATTATAGAAAGTGTGAAAACCCCTTAATCTAGATGTAGAGGGGTTTTTTGAATAGCAGAGGATGAATGAGTCATCATATAGAAGAAGGGTGTGATGACGAATGACAGTATCTGAGCTATTAATTCGCGTAACTATTGCCTTTTTTGTGTTATTTATTTTAACAAGAATCATGGGACGAAAAGAACTCAGCCAAATGACATTCTTTAATTGGGTGTCGGCTATTTCAATTGGTTCGATCACCGCCGCGCTTGCGACAAATGCGAACTTTAGTATTCGTAACGGCGTGATTACACTAGTTGCCTGGTCTATCTTTACGATCGGAATGGGCTATTTGAATCTGACTTCAAAGCCGCTTCGGAAAGTAACGACAGGACAGCCTGCCATCTTAATTAAAAATGGCAAGGTGATGGAGAATGAGCTCCGCTCGGTTCGTTTGGATATGGATTCTCTCAGTGCGATGCTTAGACAAAAGAATGTTTTTCAACTAACAGATGCTGAGCTGGCTGTCTTAGAAACAAACGGAAAGCTTTCAGTGAAGAAAATGACAAACAAGCAATCCGTCACAAAGGGAGATATGAACCTTTTGAACACCCCAACTGCAGTCCCTGCTGGAACGGCAGTGATTTCAGACGGGGCTGTGAATATGACGAATCTTGAAAAATTAAACCTTGATCAAGCATGGCTGAATCAACAGCTGCAGCAGGCTGGTGTAACAGCACTTTCAGATGTGTTCTACGGCGAGGTGCAACAGGACGGAACGCTGTACGTTGATATGAAGAATGACGAAGCAGAGCTTTCATAAATAAAACGGGTAAGTTCTTTTATTGAAAAGAACTTACCCGCTTTTTCTTAGCTACGTTTTTCCAGCTTTTCATATAATCCAGTTCGTCTGTCAGTGAAAATCGGAATCTTCTTGCGGACTTTCTTCACTTCATCGATATCGATCTCCGCGCTAATTGCTTCATCTTGTTCATTTCCTTCCGCAAGGACATCCCCCCACGGGTCGATGATAACTGAGTGGCCGGCAAATGTATTGTTCGGGTCATCCCCAATCCGGTTGCACGCAACAATGTAGCACTGGTTTTCAATCGCTCGTGCGCGTAATAGGGCGCGCCAATGGTCAACACGTGCAAGCGGCCATTCCGCGACAACGAAGATCACTTCCGCACCCTTAGCAGCGTGGGCGCGAACCCATTCAGGAAAGCGGATGTCATAGCAAATCAACCCAGCACATGTCACACCGTCCAATGTAAATAACCCGTCTGCTTCACCGCTGATTAAATGATGATGCTCATCCATCAGCTTAAAGAGGTGGCCTTTTGAATACTCAAGAATCTCATCACCACTTTTATCGTAAGCGTAGAGGGTATTTGTCACCCCATTTTCACGGATAACTGCTGTTGAACCTGCGATTAGATGCTTGTTGATTTCGCTTGCTGTTTCACTCATCGTTTTGCGGAATGTTTGCCCGTCACGGTCGCCAATTTCCTCAAGGCGTGTTAAGTCATAGCCTGTCGTCCACAGCTCAGGCAGAACGAGCACATCCGCATTATTTTTATATTTATGAATGAAGTCATTTGCTGTTTTGAAATTTTCCTCCGGCTTTCCGAAGGCGATGTCCATTTGTAGACATGTAATTTTCCATTTCATAAAACATACCCCTTTCACAAAATTTCGACTTTACAAACTACTTTCAACGATATATGATGTGTACCAACATTGGCAAGAATCTTTTATCAAAGGAGCAAAAGAGATGAATCGATTTACTCAAGCAGACCGGATGAATCGGCTTCCGAGACAGTTCTTTGCAGACTTAGCGAAGAAAGCGTTCAAAGCGAAGGGAAGCGGTGTGGATTTGATCAACCTTGGACAAGGAAATCCTGACCAGCCGACACCTCCGCATATTGTCCGCAAGCTGCAGGAAGCCGCTGACAATCCAATTAATCATAAGTATCCACCATTTCACGGGTACGGTTATGTGAAAGAAGCTGTCGCAGACTTCTATCAGCGTCAGTACAATGTAAAGATTGACCCAAACAAAGAGGTCGCCCTGTTGTTTGGTGGAAAAGGCGGGCTTGTCGAGCTTCCGCAAATCTATACACAACGCGGGGATGTTGTGCTTGTGCCTGACCCTGGCTATCCAGACTATTGGAGCGGCATTGCCTTAAGTGGCTCAGAAATGGTCATGATGCCGTTAATCGAGGAAAATGACTTTCTTCCAGATTACAGTCAACTTAAATCCGAGGATATTGAAAGAGCAAAGATGATGTTCTTAAATTACCCGAACAACCCAACAGGTGGAGCGGCTGATCAAGCCTTTTTTGATGAAACAGTTCAGTTTGCTAAGAAGAACGATATCTTTGTCGTTCATGACTTTGCCTATGGAGCAGTTGGGTTTGACGGGGTGACACCACGGAGCTTCCTGCAATCAGAAGGAGCGAAGGACGTTGGAATTGAAATCTACACCATGTCGAAATCCTTCAATATGGCCGGCTGGCGAATCGCCTTTGCGGTTGGGAATGAAGAAGTGATTGACGCGATTAATACATACCAAGATCATATGTACTGCAGCATTTTCGGTGCGATTCAAGAAGCGGCCACAGTTGCCTTTCAATATGCAGAAGAAAGCATTCCTGAGTTGAATGCACTCTATGAACGCCGCCATAAGACGTGGATGAAGGCGCTGCATGACATCGGCTGGAACGCAAAGCCGTCGAAAGGATCATTTTTCACATGGCTCCCAGTGCCCGAAGGAATCAGTTCCAACGCGTTTGCTGAAGAGCTATTAGAAAAAGTCGGTGTCTCAACTGCCCCGGGAATTGGGTTTGGCGAACACGGCGAAGGTTACTTGCGTGCGGCATTATTGGTAGAGGAAGCACGTTTAGAAGAAGCAGCAGAAAGGTTTGCGACACTGCCTTATTTTAAAAAATAGCAGAAAACCGCTTCTAACGTTGAAGCGGTTTTCTGCTGTCTAATAAAGCGAAAAAGGACCGCGAATTTTCTCATTATATTGACTAATTTTGCTAGTTGAACTTCTTTTATTGCTATTGTATGTGAAGCATTTCACAACTATAATACAGGTGAATGACAGAGTTATTGCCATTCCACACTACATTCTAGGAGGAATTGGATATGCTTACTTTATTAAAACGTCATTATCATAAGAAGTTAGCTTGCCGGGAACTAAATGCAGAAGAGTTCAATCGTTTAGAAGCAAAACATACAGTTATCAATGACTTTTACAAAAAATACAATTTGCCATTATAAATAAAAACATACATGCAGCAAGACGGCTATCGACAATCGGTAGTCGTTTTTTTTATTTTGTTTGCGCCTTTTTGTAGACAAGTTTGTATCTATAAGGTGAAGGAGGTGAAAGGCATGGCACAAGAATTTATCTTAGGTTCACGCCTCACCGTGACATATGATGCAGGCATTGATGGTGAAGGGAACCCGATTGAGAAATCAAAAACGTACAGCAACGTGAAAGAGACGGCAACAGCTGAAGCGTTAGTTGCCGTTTCCCAGGCGTTAGACAGCTTGACGCAGTACAACATGATCCAAATCGAACGCCAGAACACGTACGAGCTTGCGGAATAATGACGAAGCTACGTTCAAGCTTCCAACATAGAAGGGAGGGGAAAAGATGAAGCGACTTGAAATGAAGTTTGTCACACAATCCGGCTCAACTGCAACTGTTTCAGTTGACGTGCCAGTAGAACCGCTAGACCCAGCTGTAGTAGACGCCGCCATGAACCAAATCCTAACCCAAAACATCTTCACAACATCAGGCGGAGACTTCACAGCAAAAAAAGAAGCCCGAATCGTCCAACGCACAATAACACCAATCACACTGCCATAAGAAAAGCGGAGAAAGCCCGCTTAAACCGATCGGCTGGTGGAACTCCTGACATAGAAAGCCGCTTTTTGCTTTCGGAGGAAGGAGTGAAGCAGTCCGACGGTTTGGCTTTCGCAGCTAGACATCTTCGAAAAGCGGAGGCGCTTTGCTCAGGGGCGACAAGCATAAGACAGAATGTGGAGGGGACCGTTCTTTGTCCCCGCAACAGGCTGGCTTATGACCTCGAGCCCCTAAGCGCCGGAGCTGGACACCCCGAAAAGCGGAAGGCGCCCGCTTATCAGCGACAAGCACAAGACAAGCGCTGGCGAAGGCGCTTTTTGCCTTCAGAAGTGATTGGCTTGTGACCTCGAGCTGATGGCGCCTGCAGCTGGACATCAAAGGAGCGCTGGCTAAGAACGTCACGTCCTGTGACAACGCCTGCACTAGCACGTCCTGTGCGTCGAAAGCGCAGGCGGCTCGCCGCTTAGAAACCTTGTTTGCTGGAGCCTTTACACATAAACTGCCGTCCGTACTAACGGGCGGCTTTCCTTATACAAAGGAGGGGAGAACATGGAGCTGCAGACACTAATGCCATTCGTGCAGGAAGTAGCGTTTCCGATTGTCGTCACACTTTACCTGCTGCACCGGATTGAAGGGAAGCTGGATAAGCTCAACAATTCTGTAACAGAACTTCCGCAACGAATGCATTCATCTTCTGATGTCGAAAAACAACGGATTGTCTAACAACAAAACGCCGCTTTACCCGAGAGAAATTGGGTAGAGCGGCGTTTTTTATGCATTTTGATGGTAGTGTTCAATTGTATTTGGCTTTCCGAAAAAGAAGCCTTGCACATATTCCACACCTAAATCTGTAGCGGTGTTCAAATCCTGTTCGGTTTCAATGCCTTCTAAGATTAGTTTTGAATGGTTCTGGCAGTAATCTACGAAGAAAGAAACAATCTTTTGCTTTTTCGTTGAGTCAGCTAAATGCTTCGAAAAGAATCGGTCAATCTTAACGTAATCAGGCGCTAGTTCAATTAATTTATGTAGTGAAGCTTGGCCTGTACCGACATCATCAAGTGCAAATGGAATATTTCGCTTTCGAAGCTCATTGATTCGATCGTTGAATTCGCTTGATTTCCATGCTTCATGATCATCGTTTGATTCGTTAATTTCAAGCACAATTTGTGTGCAAATTTTATGATATTGCTCATCTAATGATTCAAGTAAGTCAAAAAATGAGTTTTGCAGCAAGCTTGATGGAAACACATTTAAGAAAACATGGTTTTTGATATAGGCGTGGCATACGGAAACAGCTTTTTCAATTGAAGTTGTATCCAGAGAATAAAGCTGATTATGACGCCTGGCATTATCAAACAGCTGCAAGGGGTTGCTGCAAGATGCACTACGCAAAAACGCTTCGTATGCGTAATGAGTTTTATCAACAGTATGAATAATCGGCTGAAATAAATGATGCAAATGTAGTTGGTCAATATTCAGGCGGTTCGGCATAAATGAGTCTCCCCTTAAGCAAAAATAAAATTATATTCGAATTGTATGTGGGGTGTTGCTCGATTTTTAATTAGGACTAATGTCTTATTTTTATTAGTATAGCATGGTTATGACAACGATTTCATCAAATTTATGTAAATTTTGCAATTTGTATGCGCCTTTTCACTTGTTTCTTCTTATATATAGGTTGAGTAAAAATGAAAGGGCGTTGAAACAAATGGCGAAATTACTTGCAAATGCGGATATAGCTGCATATAAAAGGTTGTCGAAATTTACAACTGTAAATGAATTTAATGAAACGATTCGTCATCAGCTTTATTACATAAAGAATCACTTAACGAAAGCAGATATCGCTGTGTTAAATGTTTTAAAGCGGCATGCGGTTAAAATAATCGGTGTGTGCTTTCTAAAGCTTGATACACTGGCAGCACTTGCAGACGTGTCACGAAGTAGTGCTGAGCGCGCCGTACGAAAGTTAGAAAAGCTGCATGTGCTAGAACGGAAAGCAACACACCGGGTGAACGGGGAATATAAAGGCGGGCGTGGGCATAATGTCTATTGTTTTCTTAGCATTGACGGGTCGGTTGACGCAGGGGTTTTGACGGATGGAAAAGAGCTTTCAAACCGTTGCGCCGCTAAGGAAAAGGCGCCAAAGAATAAGGTGGAAACAGCACCTTGTCAAACAAAGCCTTCTAAAGAAAAAACATTAAGATCGTTCGATCAACTCGATGAACTGAACGAACATTTTACACCATCATTTGTTCCAACTGATTTTAAAGAAACAGCCGCACCATTTTTCCGCAGTGCAAACAAGATTGTCGATCTCTGGTCACGTGCTGAATGGGCTCATCGAAGAAGTAAGCTTGATTGGCCGCTTGAAGAAATGAGTGTGATTGTATGCGATGTTTTCCGGCAAACTGTTTTCGCAAAAAAGCGCGGTTGGATTAAAAAGAGCTTTAAAGGCTACTTCTACCACTTGCTGGAACAGGAGTTTGCGGTATGGAGACGAAGGGAAGTTGTTCAGGCGCATCCGATGTATAATTGGCTAGAATCATAGGGAAAGCCAGCACAGAAGCTGACCTCCACTTATCCTTTTTTCATTTTTGCTGCTAGACGGTTTCCTAGTGACTGCAGGCTTTGTACTAATATTATGAGCAAAATCACGGTTACATACATTACATCCGCTTCATAACGGAGATGACCGAAGCGATATGCTAAGTCGCCGAGCCCGCCGGCACCGACTAGTCCAGCCATGGCAGTCGCGCCGATTAAGCCAATAACGGCAATCGTCAAACCGAGTATAATCGATGGACGAGATTCCTTCACCATCACATGCCAAATAATATCCTTTGTGCTGATGCCCATCGCTTCATACGCTTCAATTACCCCCTGGTCCACTTCAAGCAAGGCACTTTCCATCAAGCGGGCAATATACGGTGCCGTGTAGACGACAAGCGGGACAATAACCCCTTTTACACCAATTGTTGTCCCGACAATTAATTTTGTGAAAGGTAAAATGAAGAATAAGAGAATGATAAATGGGACTGAGCGAATGACATTGATTGTAATGTTTAAAATCGTGTACAGGTACTTGTTATCTAGTGCTTTTCCTGGACGTGATAATACAAGCAGCACACCGAGCGGAAGACCGATTATAATAGAGATAATTAGCGAAATAGAGACCATTTGAAATGTTTGAATAGCAGCTTCCCAAATAGAGTCACCCCATTGCTCAAGAAACACGCTTGCTTTGTTTGTCATTTGGCTTCACCTCACTTACTGAAACTTGATTTTCATTCAGCCAGTCAATTGCCCGTTTTGTTTCGTCAGTCGTACCTTGCAAATGAACGAGTAATTGTCCGTATGGCTCATGCTTTAATTGTAAAATGCTTCCACCGATGATGTTCGGATAGATGTTGAACTTTTTGCTTATTACAGCAAGCGCAGGTTCGCCAGATGACGTGCCGACGAATGAAAGCTGTACGATTGGACCATCTTTTTCAAGCTGTTGCAGCAGTTCAGTTGGGATTTGATGATCAAAAGCACTGTTAACAAACTTTTGTGTTGTGTGATGCACAGGCTTGCTGAAAGTATCAACGACAGAACCTGATTCGATCACTTCGCCATTTTCCATCACGGCAACACGGTCACAAATGCGCTGAATGACATTCATTTCGTGGGTAATCAGCAAAATCGTAATACCGAGCTCACGATTAATTTTTAACAGCAACTCCAAAATCGCTTCCGTTGTGTCGGGGTCAAGTGCACTTGTTGCTTCATCACTTAACAGTACGTCTGGTTCATGGGCAAGAGCTCTTGCGATCGCGACCCGCTGCTTTTGTCCACCAGAAAGCTGTGCAGGATAAGCTGACTTTCGGTCTTGTAATCCGACAATGCTTAAATATTTATTCACCCGTGTGTCAATTTCTGCTTTCGGCAAACCAGTCAGCTTTAGCGGAATCGCAATGTTATCGTAGACTGTTACCGTTTTAAGCAAATTAAAGTGTTGAAAAATCATGCCGATTTTGCGGCGGGCATGCTTAAGTTTTTTTGGTGATACCGCACTTAATTCCTCATCATTAACGAAAACCTGTCCGCTTGTTGGGCGTTCGAGCAGATTCACACAACGAATCAGCGTGCTTTTGCCTGCCCCGCTGTAGCCGATGACTCCGAAGATTTCACCTTTTTCAACGCGCAAGTTCACATCTTTTAAGGCCTGTACGGCGCCATCTTTCGTTTCAAACGTTTTCGTAACGTTTTTTAATTCAATCATCGTTGTCATCCTTTCCTTTAAGAGTAGGAGCCCGGGGAGGCCGGGCTCTTATCGGGTTGAACTTATTGTTTTAGCGGTTAATGGGTTGTCGCCCCAGGGCGAGCCGCCTCCGCTTTCGACGCACAGGACGTGCTAGTGCAGGCGTTGTCACAGGACGTGACGTACTTAGCCAGCGTTCCTTCGATCTAGCTCCGGCGGCTTGGGGCTCGAGGTCATAAGTCAGCCTGTTGCGGGGACGAAAAGCAGTCCCCTCCACATTCTGCCTTATGCTTGTCGCCCCAGGGCGAGCCGCCTGCGCTTTTCTTACCACCCGGCGATTACTGAGCCTTTGAATTGGGTTTTGATGTGTTGTTTGACTTCGTCGCTTTGGTAGGCTTGGATTAGTTTGTCGATTGCTGGGTCGTTTTTGTTTTCGCTTCGTACGGCGATGACGTTTACCCATGGTGAGTCTTTTGGTTCGATGAAGATTGAATCTTCTGTTGGGACAAAGCCGTGTTCGATTGCAAAGTTTGTGTTAATGGCTGCTGCTTTTAGTTCGCCGAGCTGACGTGGGATTTGGGCGGCTTCAAGCTCGATAAATTCAAGGTTTTTTGGGTTTTCGGCAATGTCTTTCACAGTTGCGGCAACACCGGCATCTTCCTTCAGCTTAATCAAGCCAGCTTGTTCAAAGAGAATGAGTGCACGTGCACCGTTTGTTGGGTCGTTCGGCAGCCCAATTTTGTCGCCTTCTTTGATTTCACTCACATCTTTTACTTTTTCAGAGTAGATGCCCATTGGGAAGTTTACCGTTTTGGCAACAGAGACGATGTCTAAGCCGCGGTCTTTGTTGAATTGGTCCAAGTAAGGCTGGTGCTGGAAGCTGTTTGCGTCTAGTTCACCTTCATCTAAGGCGAGGTTCGGCATCACATATTCATTAAAGACTTGCAGTTCAATTTCAAGCCCTTGCTTCGCTGCGACTTCTTTTACCTTCTCCATCACCTGTTCATGTGGTCCAGCTGTTACGCCGACTTTCAGATGATCTTCATTCAGTGCTTCTGTTTCTCCCTCTGCTTCTTCAGTGCCACATCCACTTGCAAATGCAATGACAAATAATGCGATAAGTCCTAACAATACTTTCTTCATTTTTCATCCTCCTAAAATTTAATTAATTTGATTGGAATAATAAGAATTATAGCTACAAAATGAACGGTTTTCCGAGCCTCCTTGTAAAAAAATTAAAACGCCTCTCTAGTAGATAGAGAGGCGGAAGTAGCGGAAAAACCGTTCGACCTCTCTTATCTTTCAGAACTTAGTTGTTCTGCAGGATTTAGCACCTTTCTTACAAGGTTGTAAGATGGTTGCCGGGCTTCACAGGGCCAGTCCCTCCGCCACTCTGGATAAGAGAATAGTATGAAAATTGTTAAATTGAAGTATAGAGAGAAATATCTGTTACGTCAACACTCTGTGAACGAAAGGTGAAAAAGTGAAATGTTATGACAATTACATGTTATTTTTGTGTCGATTATAAAAATAAAATTTAGAAAAATTGTAAAATAATAAAATTTAATAGGATTTTTTCCTATTAATATCGAATAGAGCATACTACACAGTGGTATGGGAGGGGTTAGGATGATGTCGGATGTAGCGGCTACTAATCAATTGCAGCTAAGCTTTGAGGACTTTCAGCGTTTCTTTAAGCATTCAAATAATTTAATTGGGTTTATAGAAGCAAGTGGAATGATTTATCCATTAAATGCGTGTTGGGAAAGAGTTACTGGTTATGATTTAAGTGAAATACCAGCGAGGAGCTGGCGTGAATTTGTTTGTCCTGATGATCATGAGAGAACAAGAGAAGCAATTAAGCAAGCAATGTCTACTGGGGAAGTACAGTTTGAACATCGGCTAATGGATAAAGATGGAGGGATTCGGTGGATTTCGTGGGACATCTCTTACCTGGAATCTGAAGAGAAAGCATATATGCTTGGGACGGATGTAACAGAGAAGAAAGAGATGGACAAGAACCTCCTGCAAATGAAAGAGTACTATGAGTCGATTATTAATGATGCACAGTTAGCAATTGATGTCGTTTCACTGGACGGGGAGGTGCTTTCCGTAAACCCAGAATTCGAAAGGGTGTATGGGTGGAAGAAAGAAGAGGTAATCGGCCAATATTTGCCAATTATTCCTCGCTCTCGGAGGGCAGAATTTAACTATATTTTTCATAAAATTCACACAAATGAAGTCGTTCAAGGGTTTAAAACTCAGCGCGTCAGGAAAGATGGTCGTCTCATCTCAGTGACATTAACGGTTTCGCCCATTAAAGATAAAAACGGCAAAATCATTGCGATTTGCGGCACGTCAAGGGATATTACCCGCGAAGTCGAGCTAGAAAAGCGTCTTCAGCTTAAGCGGATTAAGTTAGAAGAAGCGAATATGCGCATGACAGATATTCTTGAAAGTATTACGGATGGATTCTGTGTGGTTGATAAACATTTTTGTATTTCATATGTGAATAAGCGCTTGGGGGATTTCGTTGAGAACCATGAAGGTGATATGGTCGGTGAAAAACTTTGTGATTATTTCCCTCAAAGTCATTTGATTAAGTATGAAAATAGGTATCAACAGGCTCTTCAAGAGAAGAAAACAATGCGGTTTCAAGATTATTTTACCAATGTGGATAAGTATGTCATCATTAGCCTGTACCCTACAAATGATGGCTTATTAATCTATGTACAGGATAATACGAGCCAAATAAAGAGCATTCAAGCACTTGAAGAAAGTGAACGTCGTTTCCAGCAAATTACGAATAATATTAGTGAGGTATTTTGGGTTACTACCCCAGACTTGAAAAAATGGAATTACATAAGCCCAGCATTCGAGAAAGTGTTTGAACGCCCAGCGAGTGTGCTTCTTAACAATGAGATTGCATGGGAAGATCTCATCCACCCAGACGATCATGAGATTATCATCAATAATATAGAAAGAATGAAGTATGAAGAAATTGAAATGGAGTATCGGCTAAAGGAATCTGCCGAAGAAGAGAAATGGCTTCGTTCGAAGGGTTTCCCAGTTTTTCGTAATGGAAAGGTTGAATTAATTGTCGGGATTACAGAGGATATAACCGAGCGAAAAGAGCACGACAGCTTAATCGTTAAGTCAGAGAAGTTAACAACTGTTGGTCAATTAGCTGCAGGTGTTGCACATGAAATTCGCAATCCACTTACAGCAATTAAAGGCTTTATACAAATCCTTTCTACTAATCCCCAGGTGCAAAAAGGGTATATTGAGATCATGCTTTCAGAACTCGCCCGTATTGAATTAATTGTCAATGAATTCCTGCTGCTTGCCAAACCACAGCGTGATATCAAGTTCCAACCTTATCCAATCGACCGCATCTTATCAGAAGTTGTTTCATTATTAAGAGCAGAAGCCAACTTGAAAGGCATTGAAATTATTGAAGAATGGCCACGAAGCCTGCCTGAAATTGAATGTGAACCAAACCAATTAAAGCAATGCTTTATTAATTTAATTAAAAATGGGATTGAAGCGATGGAATCAAGTGGAAAGATTACTGTCAAAGGGCGGATATCTGGCTCCATTTTATTACTGGAGGTTATTGATCAAGGTCCTGGTATGCCGAAGGAGCGCCTTGAAAAGCTTGGAGAACCATTCTATTCAACAAAAGAAAAAGGAACAGGACTTGGGTTAATGATTACGATGAAAATGATTCAGCATCATTCTGGACGACTTCAATTTGAAAGTGAGCTTGGTGTCGGGACGAAAGCAACTGTTGCTCTGCCGGTAAATAGCTGAAGGAGGTTTTCTTCAAGCCGTCTCTGTCTTATAATGAAAAATAGTGGACATAAAATTGAATGAACGAATGAGGGATGGCAGTGAATGTGAAGGAAACATTTCGTGAAGTAGAAGCTGTAAGGGAAGAGCTGCTTGCACACCCAGTGTATGAGCAGATGACAAGCGCTGAGCGTGTGAAAGTCTTAATGAAGCATCACGTCTTTGCGGTGTGGGACTTTATGAGTCTATTAAAGCGTTTGCAGCAGGAGCTGACTGTAGTCGCTGTACCATGGGTTCCTGCGCAAAATGCAAATTACGGACGGTTCATTAATGAAATTGTCCTCGGCGAGGAAACCGATGAAGACGGTCAAGGCGGTTACATCAGTCATTATGAGCTTTATTTGAATGCAATGAAAGAAGTCAGCGCTGACACATCGGCAATCGAAACGTACATGGCTTTGTTAAGTGAGGGAGCGAATCCGCTTGAAGTATTAGAGCAGATTGACCTTGCGCCAACAACGAAAGTGTTCGTGAAGGAGAATCTCAGTCTAGCGATGAATGGAAAGAACCATGAGGTTGCTGCATCATTTTTCTACGGTCGGGAAGATTTGATTCCTGATATGTTTGAAAAGCTGATAACTGAGACGATTGCAAAGGACATGTCAGCGGATTGGCTGAATTACTACTTGCGCCGCCATATCGAGCTTGACGGAGATGAACACGGGCCATTAGCAGAGAAGCTTCTCGTTTCTCTTTGTGATACGCCAGAGAAAGAAGCAGAAGCCAAAGCTGCGGCAAAGCGTTCATTAGAGGCCCGTATTTCATTATGGGATGGCGTTGTGGCTGAGATTGAAGCCAAGCGTCTGTAAAACATTCACCCTTCTTCAATTGAGGAAGGGTTTTTCGTATTTTTAATCTGCGAATGGCAGAAAATATGGTGTAAAAGTGGTACATTAGTATTAAATAGTCAGAAAGAGGGGATGAAGATGTCGAAAAAACAAGAGGATAAATACCCAACATTGAAAGGGCTCGAAGACAAGGGCGATTTATACGCGAAAAACAGCCGTGTTGCCGCGAAGAAGAATAAGAAGCGGCGCGGTGGTGGCTTTCTCTTTACAATTGCAGGCTCTTTGTTGCTGGCTTTGCTTGTTGGCGGCGGGATTGCGTTTTTATTAGACAACCAGGGTAATGAAGCGAATGCACCTGCACAGGAAACGGCTGTGGATGAAGAACGGAAGCAAATGACAGAGGAAGCAGAAGGCAATGTAGGTGAGCTTGAGGCTGACGCGGAAGAAGCGAGTGCAGAGACAACGAGCACGGGAGCAGCTTCAGCAAGTGATATGAAGGAGCATACGGTTGCAACAGGCGATACATTGTATGATCTATCCATGCAATATTATGAATCACCGAAGTACCAAGACTTCTTAGCAGACTATAATAACTTAGATAGTCCTGATGATTTAGAGCTTGGCATGGTCCTTAAGGTGCCTTATCCACCGAAGGAAGTGGCGCGTCAAACAGCGGCAGTGAAGAAGACAGAAGCAAAGCAGGAAGAAAAGCCGAAGCAGGATTCAGCAGCTGAACAACCAGCAGAAGCGACAGAAGATAAGAAGGAAGAAGCTCCAGCAGACAGTGAAGAGGGTAAGCCGCAGGAAGCCGTTCCATCAAGCGGTGACGTGCAAATACATACAGTCAAATCAGGTGATAACCTCTATCGTATTTCACTACAGTATTACGATACACCGGCATATCAAAAGTACTTAGCAGAGTACAATAACTTACAAGAAGCGGACAGCCTTGATTTAGGGCAGAAAGTTAAGATTCCGCCGCGTCCAGCAGAAGAGTAAAATTTTCAAGCTGCATAGGGACAGGGGAAATGCAGGATACTATATAGAAGCATTTCTATGACGGAAAGGAAGAGCCATTATGAATCTGAAATCTGGCACACTGCTTTGGGTGAAGCAGTTTCCGAATGCCCCGCAGTATCCTGTTCTTGACCATGATCTGACATGTGATGTTGTCGTAGTTGGAAGCGGCGAATCAGGTGCCCTTGCAGCATGGCACTTATTAGAAAGCGGTTTGGATGTTGTTGTGATTGATAAGCGAAAGATTGGCCAAGGGAGCACGTCAGCGAACACAGGCTTATTGCAGTTTTCGAACGATAAAGGACTGGCAGGCTGTGTGAAAACATTTGGTGAAGCAGACGGGGTTCGTTATTACAAGCTTTGTCAGCAGGCTGTTGATGACTTGGAGAACATTTCAAACCAGCTTGAAATAAATACCGAATACCGTCGCCGTGACAGCTTATATTATGCAAGCAGTGAGGAAGACTTGAAGGCTCTTCAAGAGGAATATAATTTGCTGAACAAGCACGGTTTTCCTGTCACGTTCTTTGAGCAGGGTGACATTGAGGAGCATTTTTCCTTCTCAAAGACAGGCGCTATTTATGCGAAAAATGATGCTGATATTAATCCATACCGCCTCGCTGTGAGCATTATGAATCATGCGGCGAAGGCAGGTGTGCGAATTTATCAAGAAACGACGATGTCGAAGGTGAAAGCGAGTGACAACGGTGTAACGGTGCATACGAAGCAAGGAAATGTCATTCGTGCCAAGCATGCGGTCATTGCCTGTGGGTATGAAACACAGGAGATGAAACGCAATCCTTCGGCGATTATTGAGAGCACCTATGCGGTAACAACACAGCCGCTTGATTCATTTCCAGGCTGGCATAGGCAGTGTTTGATTTGGGAAACGAAGCGGCCGTATTTGTATTTACGCACAACCGCTGATCAGCGCATTCTGCTTGGCGGGATGGATGAGCCTGCAGTGCGGGCGGATGAGCGTGATGCAAAGCTGTTTGGAAAGCGCAATGCTTTGCTTCAAGAAGTACGCAACCTGTTTCCTGAGATGCCTGACTTAGAAGCGGAATATTTCTGGAGTGCGGCATTTGGCAGTACACATGATGGGTACCCGTTCTTTGGAACCCAGCCGGAATTTCCGAATTGCTTCTTTCTGCTTGGTTACGGTGGTAATGGGACGGTCTACAGTACAATCGGTTCGCAAGTGATTCGTGACTTAATTATGAAAGGCTCCAATCCTGATGCACACCTTTTTCAATTCAATAGAGGAAAATATCGGTCAGCACAATGAAGGTAGGAGGCCAGGCTCAGTTCGTTTGAGTTGGCCTCTTTCTTTTCAAATAAAGCGGTTTCTTGTATGCTGAATGGCAAACAGAATGATTGGTTAAGGGGGGAGAAAATGAACATTCGAGTAGGGGTTATTAGTTCACAGCAGTTTTTTGAACGGTTGCAGCAAATTAGCACACAGGTCGGCGGGTTAGAGCTCGTCCCGTATCTTTACGAAAAACCGAGTGAAGCGAAGGGGTTAGTTCAGCAGGTCACAAACTGTGATGTGCTCTTTTTTGCGGGGTTATTGCCATTATATATCGCAGAGGAAGAAACAAAGAAGCTGACGATTCCGCATACGGCACTTCCGCTACAAGATTTAAATGTAATTGTATCGATTTTTTATATTTTATATCATCATCAAGTCGAGCTGTCGAAGCTTTCGATCGATATTGTGGATAAGAAAACGATTGATGAAGTATTGGCGGAATTAAAGCTTCAAGAAATGCCATGCAGCATTATTGATTACATTCATATCTTAGAGCAATCACCGGAAGACTTTGGGATTGAGCGAATTTTTGAGCACCATTATCGGTTATTTAAAGAAGGGAGGATTACGTTTGTCTTAACGAGCATTCATGCGGTGGCAGAACGGTTGAAAGAAGCAGGCATCCCGTGTACCTCCATTATTGATCCGGAGAAATCATTGATTAGCGGACTTGAGCATGCGAAAGCATTGGGGGAGCTTGAACGAAGCAAATTGTCACAAACAGCTGTTGCACTTGTATCAGTCACAAATATGGCAGACAGCCGAGAGCATGACATTTTCGGACAGGAAGCACATCTTCACCTTCAGCAAATTCTTCATCATTTTGCAAAACGATTTGCTTCCACGTTACAGCATGTCGGAGGGCAGCAATACGTCATTTACAGTACGAGGGGCAGTGTAGAGCATTTAACCGAACAATTAACGACGCTGCCGTTTTTGCATGAAGCGAAACAGGAGCTAGACGCAATTGTAAGCGTTGGCTTCGGATTTGGCATGACAATAAGAGACGCAGAGAAAAATGCAAAAACAGCTCTTGATTTGGCAAGAGGAGATGCCGGGTCTAATAGCGCTTATGTGGTAACTAGTGAAAAGAAGGTAATCGGCCCGCTTAACTCCCAGCCGAAACAGTATTTTGTCCAAACACAAAATGAAGCACTGCTTAAGGCAGCTAAGGAAGCAAACATTAGCATTTCGAACTTACATAAAATTATCGCCTTTCAAGCAACACGGACGCAAAAAGGGTTTACATCTCAAGATTTAGCTGAATATTTAGAGGTAAGCCGCCGCAGTGCAGAGCGTTTGTTAAAGAAGCTTCTCGAAAAGCACTACGTCAAAATTATCGGCGAGGAAACCCCCTATCAAAAAGGACGACCACGAGCGGTTTATCAGCTTCAACTGTAAAACAAGTCACGATCTTATGTGGCTTGTTTTTTTGCTGAATTCGCTGATTTCTGTTGACAAGTTTGTGAATTTTCAGTATATTCATATCAAATAACGACATATTAACGACAGTTGACGTTAATCGAAGGGAGAGGTACGATGAATGCAAATGCTGAAATGTCCGTCACGCCGCCAGAGAAGAAGAAACGCTTCCAATTTCCTCATGTGTTCGTGCTGTTATTTGGGGTGATAATCATTGCCGCCTTTGCGACATATTTCATTCCAGCAGGCGAGTATGAGCGTGTCGTAAATGATGCAGGGCGCACGGTAGTTGTCGATGGAACCTATCAATCGTCTGAAAGCTCACCGGCAGGTTTCTTTTCTGTCTTTCAGGCAATTCATAAAGGGATGGTTGAATCTGCAAGTATCATTTTCTATATCTTTATTGTCGGTGGTTCGTTTGGAATTCTTCGCGACAGCGGGGCGATTGAAGGAGCAGTTGGATCGATTTCACGTAAAATGAGTGGGAAGGAATTAATGCTCATTCCTGTGCTTATGGTGTTCTTCTCGCTTGGAGGTGCGATGCTTGGTTTAGCTGAGGAAACCTTGCCTTATATTACGATTGTACTGCCGCTTGCCTTGATGCTCGGGTATGATTCAATTATCGGAACGGCCATTGTGCTTCTTGGCACAGCGGCAGGGTTTACGGCGGCATTTATGAATCCGTTCACACTAGGTGTTGCACAAGGCATTGCTGAAATTCCGATGTTTTCGGGGATGGGCCTTCGGCTTGTTTTTTATTTCGTATACTTAGCGTTAGCAATCTGGTATGTGATGCGCTATGCGGTCAAAGTAAAGCGAAATCCAGAGCACAGCGTTGTCTATGAAGAGGATAAAGCACGTGAGCCGATGGAGATGTCTAAGCTTGACGGCCTTTCAGCAAGGCATAAGGTGATTTTCGGAATCTTAGTGTTAACACTTATCGGCTTGGCAATTGGTGTTATCCAAGCGGGCTGGTTTATTACGGAAATTTCAGGGTTATTCTTATTGATGGGTATACTAATTGGCTTTACAGCAAAGATGTCGTTAAATGAAATTGCAGAGTCATTTATTCGCGGCTGCAAGGTACTTGTAATGGGTGCTCTCGTTGTCGGTGTTGCGCACGGTATTCTCGTTGTGCTGCAGGATGCAAAAGCAATGGATACGATTCTGTACGGGCTGTCTAATATGGTTGGAGCGATGCCGAGCGGCTTTTCAGCAGTTGGGATGTTTCTCGTGCAGTGTATGCTGAACTTTATCGTACCAAGCGGAAGTGGTCAGGCAGCGTTGACGATGCCGATTATGGCGCCGTTATCAGACTTAGTTGGCGTAAGCCGTCAAGTGGCAGTGCTGGCATTTCAGTTTGGAGACGGCATTTCAAATATTTTCAGTCCAACATCAGGCTATTTTATGGCTGGCTTAGCTTTAGCGGGAATTCCTTGGATTAAATGGGCAAAATGGATACTACCGTTAATTGTAATTCAATATACACTTGGAGCGGTGTTGGTGACGATCGCTCATCTAATTGGTTTTCAATAGTGTAATAGAGGAGTTGAGGGAATGGTAGATCAACAAACGGCAGAATGGATTGTAACACAGCGGCGGCATCTTCACGCTCACCCTGAGCTTTCGCATGAAGAGGTTCAGACGCGTCAATATATCGAAGAACAGTTGAAAGAGCTTGGTCTAGAAACGCTTTCTCTAACAGGAAAAGACGTGATTGGAATACTGAATGGAAAAGAAAGTGGCAAAACAATCGGGATCCGTTCTGATATGGATGCACTTCCGATTCATGAGGAGACAGGGCTCCCGTTTGCTTCTGAAAATGAAGGTGTGATGCATGCGTGCGGTCATGACGGTCATATGTCGATTTTACTCGGTGTGGCTCGTCAGCTTGTCGAACGAAAGGACGAGCTTGATAATACGTATGTGTTTCTGTTTCAGCATGCAGAGGAAACAGTGCCTGGTGGAGCGAGTGAATTGATTGACAAGGCCTTTCTTTATTCGCTTGATGCGATGATTGGGTATCACCTATGGCAGCCGCTTGAAGCCGGGAAGTTTGGCTTTCACGAAGAGACGCCGATGGCAGGAGCGGACAGCTTTAAGATAACCTTACAAGGTGTCGGCGGGCACGGCTCGATGCCGCATGAAACGGTTGACCCGATCTTAGTTGCTTCACAAGTGATTACGCAGCTGCATACGATTGTCAGCCGCTCGTTGAATCCAATTGATCAAGCTGTGGTCAGCATTGGTGAGTTAACAACAGGGAGCAGCTATAACATTATTCCTGACAAAGCATACTTAACCGGGACGGTGCGTTATTTCAAGCCTGAAGTGGCGGAGCGGATTAAAGGACGAATTCAAACAATTTTAAAAGGAGTTTGTACGTCATTTGGTGCAAGCTTTGATTTGGATTACAAGCAAGGGGACCCGCCAGTGCAAAATGATAAGCGGCTTGTGGACATTGTGAAGCGTGAGGCCGCAGAGATATATGGGGAAGAGCAGACAGTGATGATGGACCCTGTGCTCGGTTCAGAGGATTTTTCCTATTATACGGAAAAGATTCCGTCCGTTTATTTCTTTATTGGGGCGCACGTCAATGAATTCGGTCATCATCATCCGAAGTTTGATATTGAAGAAAAGAGCCTGATCGACGGTGTGAACCTCGTCACAAAAGCTGCAATTCGAATCGCAAAGGAGCTATAGTCATGAAAATTACTTCTATTAATCTCTATGCAATTAAACTACCATTCATTGAACCTTTTATTATTTCATACGAAACGTATCACGACATGCCGTCGATTATCGTGGAAATCAAAACAGATACAGGGATTATCGGCTACGGTGAAGGCGTGCCTGATGAGCATGTGACAGGGGAGACGTTTGAAAGTGCGTTTGCGATGCTGAAAAATACGATTGCACCTTCGCTTATTGGAGAAGATCCGTTCAACCTTGAGGGGCTGCATGAGAAAATGGATGCACTTGTCTACGGGGCACCAACAGCAAAAGCAGCGATTGACATTGCTTGCTATGATGTCATCGGCAAAGCAACCGGGCAGCCTGTCTTTAACTTATTAGGTGGCCGTTACAGTGAAGAGCTGGAGGTTGCCCGCGTTCTCAGCATTGAAGATCCAGAAACAATGGCCGCAAAAACGTCACGCGCGATTGACGCAGGCTTTCAGACGATTAAAGTAAAGGTCGGCACAGATATTGAGCTTGATATTCAGCGAATCCGTGCTGTATGTAAGGCGGCAGAAGGAAAGGCACAGGTGAAGGTTGACGCCAATCAAGGCTGGAAGACAAGTGCGGACAGCTTATATGTGCTAAAGCAAGTGGAAGACTGTCCAATTCGTTGGATTGAGCAGCCCGTAATGGCGGATAACATTGATGCACTTGCAGAGGTGAAGCGAAAAACACACCTGCCTGTAATGATCGATGAAGGCCTACACGGCATGAAAGAACTCCGCGAAACAATTGCGAAAAACGCGGCAGATAAAGTGAACATTAAGCTGATGAAATGCGGCGGCCTTTATCCTGCGCTAAAGCTTGTTGCACAAGCTGAAATGGCTGGGATGAGCTGTCAAATCGGTTCAATGGTCGAATCCTCCGTCGCCTCATCCGCAGGCCTTCACCTCGCAACAGCGAAGCGGGCAATTGAAAGCCAAGAGCTGACAGGACCGCTTATGTTCAGCAAAGATATCGGCTCACTCCCCTACCAACAAAACACAATCCGCCTCACCAACGCCCCCGGCCTTGGTGTCGAAGTTGACTTACATACGTTGCAAGAGTTAACAGTGGAAAAGGCTGAGATTGGATGAAAAAGACAATAAAATAAGCGATTCATCCTCTTAGAGGTAATGAATCGCTTATCTACAAGATATTGGAGAAATAACTATACTAGCAGTGGAATGACACGTAGACTCCTGCGGGAACCGTGACCTAAGTGAGACCCCGCAGGCGTGCCGAGGAGGCTCACGGGGAACCCGCGGAAAGCGAAGTGTCATTCCACTGCGGCAGCTAGATCACTTTTTCAGTGGTGCTCAGCTTCCTTTTCGTATGACTTATTTTAAGAGTGTGTTAAAGAATAATATTGATTTTTATACTAGGTGATTGTAGCGGAAGGCGCCGACTCCTGCGGGATAGCGGGACAGGTGAGACCCCGCAGGAGCTTTGCGACGAGGAGGCTCGATTTATAAGGAACCTCTGCTAAAGTCGCCACGTCCTGTGGCAACGCAGACGCCAGCACATCCTGTGCAAGTGCGGAAAGCGGCGCCTGTAGCGGAAATCAACAGCCACGTTTAACAGAGTCTATTTTAAAAAGCGAATGGTCATTGGATAACGGTAGTATTGCCCGTCACTTGCTTTGACAGAAGCGATGACGACAAAGATCAGTTGCAAAATCGGCAGTATCGCGAGCAGGATAATCCCGACCAGTACAACCAGCAAAATCCCCGCAATGACTGAATAGATAACAAAGCTGATTTGAAAGTTAATCGATTCACGCGCTTGGTCTGCGACAAAAGCAGAGTCATCCTTCTTCAATGCATAAACGATGACAGGACCGATAATATTACCGAATAGTGGTAAGACATAACCTGCAAAAGATGCTAAGTGTGCGATTAACGCCCACGTTCGTTCACTAGAGCTTAATTGTTCCTTCATGCATATTCCTCCTTGAGAGTGTTGCTCCTCTTATCCTTATTCCACTTATTAATATGTACGAAAAGTATCCAAAGAAGTTTCAGTAAAATAATAATTTACAAAATTCGTATCCAGCAGTATAGTATTCTCATCACAACTAAAACGCACGCTTAATTTCAGACGGACTCTGAAAGCGGGGGAACCATTTTTGCGGCTGTGGCCGCTTGGGGTGAATCCACAATTGCAGTGGTAGGGCAGCCCTCATAAGCCCGAATCCGACAGCTAACCTCGTCAGCGTTTAAGGGGGAACTAGTATGGCTATTCGTGATGGATAGGCAGCTGCCGTAGAGGAGGACCCTTTACGGTTTTTTTATTTTCTGAAATTGGATTCTATCTATAAGAAGGTGCAGGGTATGAAAGGGTTGTATGAACGGTTGACACCGCCGCAAGTACTTCTAGCTGTTTTTATCGTTACAACGCTGTTAGGTACAATACTATTGAAGCTTCCAGTTGCAGTGACAGAGGAAATCAGCTGGCTTGATGCGTTGTTTACAACTGTTTCGGCGATGACGGTGACAGGGCTTGTTGTCGTTGATACAGGTACAGTGTATACAGTATTTGGGCAGACGGTCATTATGGTGCTTATTCAAGTGGGCGGACTTGGAATTATGACATTTGCGGTACTTGTCTTTTTGCTGCTTGGCCGGAAGGTTCGTTTCCGTCAGCGGTTATGGGTACAGCAAGCGTTAAATCAATCGACCCAAGGCGGAGTGATAAAGCTTGTAAAAAGGATTCTGTTCTATTCATTTTTGATTGAAGCTGTGGCGTTTATTTGTCTGTCTGGCCGCTGGGTGCCTGAGCTCGGTTGGTCACACGGCTTATATGCAAGCTTGTTTCATACGGTATCCGCGTTTAACAATGCTGGCTTTTCAATTTGGAGCGACAGCTTAATGCAGTATGCAGGCGACCCAACTGTTAACATTGTGATTACGTTTTTATTTATTGTCGGCGGGTTAGGGTTTACAGTTATTGCTGACTTGTGGGAAACGAAGACGTTCAGAGGCTTGACCCTCCATACGAAAATTATGCTCGTTGGTACGGTTAGTGTGAATATCATCGCCTTTCTTGTCGTGTTTTTCGTTGAGTATGCGAATCCAAATACAATGGGCAGTATGTCATTTTTTGAAAAAATATTTGCTTCGTATTTTCAAGCTGTCACGACAAGGACAGCGGGATTTAATACGGTGGATATTGGAGCGTTGGATGAAGCGACGCTTTCATTCTTTTTATTGCTGATGTTTATCGGAGCCGGTTCGACATCGACTGGCGGAGGAATTAAGCTGACAACGTTTTTGGCGATTGCCTCAACGGTTGTCATGTTTGTGAGAAGCCGTGGGGAAGTGGTGATCTTTCGCCGGACATTGGCAAGCGCCGTGATTATCCGCTCTGTCGCGATTACGATGATTGCAGGCTTGCTGATTGTCGTGGCTGTTTTCATTCTTGAGGTGACAGAGGAGGCGTCGTTTTTGATGGTGCTGTTTGAAGTTGTCTCTGCATTCGGAACAGTCGGCTTGTCGATGGGATTAACGCCAGAGCTAAGTGGAATCGGTAAAATTGTGATTATCTTGATTATGTTCGTCGGGAAAGTTGGTCCGCTGACACTTGCATTCTCAATCGCTAAGCAAGAAGTGGCCAATATCCGTTATCCGAGTGAGGAAATCTTAACAGGCTGAGGGAACGAGGGCTTCTTAAGTCCTCGTTTTTTGAAGTGCACAATATTGAAAAAAAGTTATAAAAAAATAAAATTAATAGGAATATGTCGATAGAGAGTGGAATAGAAAGATAGAATGGGCTAATGTCTTTAAAACGAATATTCAGAATGTTTACAATTATATATGGCTTGTTTTATACTAAATTTACAACATAAGCAAAGGAGGAATGCGAATAAGAGCTGCCTCTTCATCTCCATCAAGTGAAAGTCTTGAGTGTGTATTCCTTAGTTAGAACCATGACTTCCTTCGGTACACGAAACTTGTAAACATCAAAATGGAAGCGCTTTAATGACTCCGCCGAGAGCTTCCATCGTACAGCGGTTGATACGAACTAACGCCTGTTTGAATGCCAGCTAGGTTTCACAGGGAGGATGAACCGTTGTGAAATTTATTCGGATTGGTTTAGGCGCAAACGCCGGTGTGTTACTTGCAATGTTGCTGTTGCCTGCATTTCTTATTACGCAGGACGTACAATTGTTTGATAACTTCCTTAACGGATTGGACCATGAATAACGTGTAAAATTGTGTTGCACCCCCTTTTAACTTAAAACTGTGTACATTGTCATGCAAGCCCCCAGAAGTGACGTTATGTATATTTGAAAGCGTTTTCTTAAGTTGACCACCTTCAATACTTAGCTCATGCGTTGACTTGAGCGGTCCTTAACTTTTACCTTTATGTAAAAAAATTTTCGCATCCCGACTCGTATATATGCTTATCAAGCACGATAACGACGGAAGGAGGTACTCGTTTACTGAAAGTACCACGTACGGAGGAACGAAATGGAACTAAGAGGAATCATGGCTGTTGGTATCGGGTTGTCTTTCTTGCTCCTCATCGTCATGATGGGCTATGTAACGGTATAGACCGTACATAGCTCTTTTTTTTGGTTTGGGAAGGGCTTTCTCCGTGGAAAGCTTCCAGCAATCGGACAGCCTAAACGCCTTTCTCCGCTTTCGACGCACAGGACGTGCTAGTGCAGGCGTTGTCACAGGACGTGACGCTTTTAGCCAGCGTTCCTTTGATGTCTAGCTGCGAAAGCCAAACCGTCGGGCTGCTTCACTCCTTCCTCCGAAAGCAAAGAGCAGCTTTCTATGTCAGGAGTTCCACCAGCCGATCGGTTTAAGCGGGCTTTCTCCGCATTTCTTTGATCCAGCTGCGGTGGCTAGGGGCTCGAGGTCATAAGTCAGCCTGTTGCGGGAACAAAGAGCGGTTCCCTCCACATTCTGCCTTATGCTTGTCGCCCCTGTTCAAGCCACCTCCGCTTTTCGATTGTCCAGCTGCGAAAGGCAGGCTGCGCGAGTTGCTTCACCTTCCCACGCCGAAAGCAAAGAGCGGCTTTCTCTGTGGGAAGCTTCCAGCAATCGGACAGCCTTAACGCCTTTCTCCGCTTTTCTTTATTCCCCTCTATGCGGTTAGTCATTTAAAGTGTTAAAATTAGATTGAAGCAATTGGAGGGGAAAAGGGTGAGGTTTGTTGGAACATCTTGTGAATAATAGAGTACGAAAGATTGAGATTTCTGGGATTCGGAAGTTTTTTAATTTAGTAGCGGATTATGAAGATGTGATTTCACTTACAATTGGTCAGCCGGATTTTTTGACGCCGGAGCATGTGAAGCATGCGGCGAAGGAAGCGATTGACCAGAACCGAACGACTTATACGCATAATGCGGGGATGGCGGCGCTGCGTGAGGCGGCCGCAAGCTTTGTACATAAGAAATACGACATGAGGTATGACCCGCAGGATGAAGTGATTGCGACAACGGGTGCGAGTGAAGCGATCGATATTACGTTCCGTACGATTCTTGAAGAGGGAAGCGAAGTGATTTTGCCTGGCCCTGTGTATCCAGGCTATGAGCCGATCATTCGTTTATGCGGCGGTGTGCCTGTGCATGTTGACACGCGTGAGAATGGCTTCAAGCTGACTGCGGACTTAATCGAGGCGCATTTAACAGATAAGACACGTGCTGTTGTGCTGCCGTATCCATCTAATCCGACAGGCTGTACGTTGAATGAAGATGAGCTTCAAGCGATTGCAGATTTGCTTGCAGATAGGGAGCTTTTCGTTGTGTCGGATGAAATTTATAGTGAGCTTGTGTTTGACTGTAAGCATCGTTCGATTTCGACGTACGAAGGTATGCGTGAGAAGACGATTGTTATTAATGGGTTAAGCAAGTCACATGCGATGACAGGCTGGCGCATCGGCTTTTTGTTTGCACCGCGGGAAATTGCGCAGCATATCTTGAAGGTGCATCAGTACAATGTGACATGTGTGTCGAGCGTCACACAATATGCGGCATTTGAAGCGTTGACAAACGGATTGAATGATGCGGTAACGATGAAGCATGAGTATTTGAAACGAATGAATTACGTCTATAAAAGGCTGTCATTTATGGGCTTTGATGTAGAAAAGCCAAATGGTGCGTTTTACATCTTTCCATCCATTAAGCAGTTTGAGATGTCTTCATTTGATTTTGCCATTAAGCTTGTAAGGGAAGCAGGCCTCGCTGTCGTACCAGGCGATGCATTTTCTGAATATGGTGAAGGATATGTACGCATTTCATTTGCATATTCAATGGAAACATTGGAAAAAGGCTTGGACAGGTTGAAAGCATTTGTACAGAAACATCATTCTTAAAGTGAAAACCACAGCTCCTTACTCGGGGGCTGTGGTTTTTTCTTATTTTGCTGGGCCAGCGAACATTTGCAGGATTGGGCTGACTTGTTTCACAATTGGTGAGATTTGCTTAACGGTTGTTGTCACTTGGTTCATCGTTGACATCATTTTGTTGAAATCAAGCTTTCCATCCTCTTGTTGAAAAGCATTCATAAATGCCGGGGCTGGGCGCGGCGGGCGGCTTCCCATCATTCCAGGTGGCGGTTGCATCATTCCGCCCATTCCGCCCATTCCACCCATTCCTCCTTGCATAGGGTTTGGCATAGATGGCGGCGCTTGTGGCGGTGTGCTCATGAATGGCATTTGTTCATATTGTGGTGAGCCGCTCATGAATGGCATCTGTTCATATTGTGGTGAACTGCTCATAAATGGCGGCTGCTGTTGAAATGGACTGAACGGCATTGGTGGCTGTGTGTAAGTTGGCTGCGTCCATTCGCTTCCATTTCCTGTTCCCCAGCTGTTGTAATCCTGATACGGATTTTCCCATTGATTAAACGTTTGTGATGTTTGAAAGGCTGGCTGATACATGTATCCTTGTTCGCTGTATGATGATGGGTAGGAAAATTGGCGATAGGACGGGGTTTGATTTCCATGTGACATGCCGGGATAGTCGTAGGAATAGCCGTACGTGTTCAAGGACATTCCCTCCTCTTTCTATGTCATATGCCTAAGTTACTTTCCATGATTAATGTATGTATGAAAGGGAGGATGTGACACATGTTCGAAAAAGTGCTTTCTCATTTTCGGGATTTTTCCAGTTTGTCCATTCAACCTCTGTTCAGCATAGGATGATTAGGTAGGGAGAAGGTGGTTTTGATCGTTATATGAAAGCACATTCCAGCGGTTGTCTGAATGCTTCATGCGGTTCAAGCAGCCGTTTTTTAAATGAACTTCCTCATGAGGCAGTGGTGTATCAAAGCCTGCATTCAATGCTGCTAAAATTGTAACGCCATGTGAAACGACGAGAATGCGCTGATTAGGATAGTCTTGCAAGATGCGGTTTAATCCAGATTTCGCGCGCTCGGAAAGTGCTTTTTCTGATTCAATTCCTGTAATTGTGCCGCGTTCCAACCCTGCAAACAGCTGTTCATAACTCCAGCCTGTTGCTTCCCCATATTCACGTTCTCCCCAATTTTTTTCTTTCATAATCGTTTCGATACCGAGTGCTGAACCGATAATTTCTGCTGTTTCAACAGCACGTTGGAGCGGGCTTGTGATGATTCGATCCCACTTTTCCTTCTGTAAGTGCTGTGCACATTGGGCAGCTTGTTGTTTGCCAGTCTCGTTAAGTGTTGTTTGTGCTGTTCCTTGAATTTTACGGGCGACATTCCAGTCTGTCTGCCCGTGCCGGATAAAGCATATTTCAGTCATTTGCCAAGTCTCCTCAATTAACATTCTGACAAAATTGTACCATTGGAAAAGGGTACGGAGCTACGCTGAAAAATATAGTGGTCAAAAAAATTAAGAGCTACGCATGTGCGGTTGACTTTTTTTGCAGAAAATGTATGAAGTGGCAGTCTGCGTTGCAAGATAAGAGAAAACTCGCCAAAAAGGAACGGGTGTGAGGAATATGTCACTGCAAACAATTTTGTTAGGAACGATGACTGTGTTATTTATTATCGGCATTTTATTAATTGTGATTCTTTGGTTTGCACGAAAAGCAATTGTGAAAAAGATGGTTGCTTCGTTTATGAAAATTGTTTTCTTGGATGATTATGAAGAAAATATTATGGAATTATTTCCGGGGCTGCGTCGCTTTGGGCTGCAGCGTCTGCTGGAGAATAGTTTGCGGGCGACAAGTGGGGAGGTGCTGCACAGGCCGCTTGGTTCTGTGCGGAAGTGGCCGACCTTTGAGCCGATTACCTTTCTTCCTGCTCAGACGACACCTTTTCCAATTAGTTCTGAAGTAGAAGTTGATACGAAAGTGAAGCTTGGACCTCGTGCAAAGAAACCACTCGAAATTGATATACCAATTATGGTAAGTGGGATGGGGTTTGGCGTTGGGCTAAGTGAGAAGGCGAAGGTTGCCTTAGCTAGAGGTTCGGCGAAAGCGAAGACAGCGATCTGTTCTGGTGAAGGGCCATTTCTTCAAGAAGAACGTGATGCGGCTAGTAAATATATTTTGCAGTATTCTAAGACACCATGGTCAAAAGAACGCAGTGAAATTCAGCAGGCCGATATGATTGAGATCAAATTTGGCCAGGGTGCGCTTGCTGCGATGGGCAGTCAAATTCAGCCGAAGGATTTACCGCAAAAAGCACTCGACCTTATGAAAGCATCTCCTGATGATGACATGGTGATTATCTATGAACGCTTTTTTGAAAACCAAAGCTTAAAGGATTTCAGAGAATTAGTAGATGAACTGCGTGAGCTTACAGGCGGCGTCCCAATCGGGGCAAAGATGATGATGGGCGGAAAGATTGAGGAAGACCTCGACCATCTGCTTGAAATAGGGGTGGATGTGATTGCGCTTGATGGCGGACAGGCAGCTTCGCATGATGCACCGACGATTACACAGGATGACTTCGGTATTCCGACACTTCATGGGTTGTTTCGTGCGATTAAACACTTAGAAAACCGAGGTGTCCGCCAAGATGTCAGTATCATTTGTTCAGGCGGGTTATCATCCCCTGGTGATTATCTAAAAGCGATGGCACTCGGCGCTGATGCTGTCTATATCGGTTCTGCCCTTGTGTTCGCGCTGGCTCATGACCAAGTGCTTAAGGCTGTGCCTTTTGAGCCGCCGACACAGGTTGTTTGGGCGAATGGAAAGTATAAAGATGATTTTGATGTGGCAAAGGGTGCGGATGCTGTGTATAACTTTTTAGAAGCATCGGCAAAAGAAGTGAAGGTCGGCCTGCGTGCAATGGGAAAAACATCACTAGATGACCTGTCGATGAAAGATCTTGTTTCCTATGATGAACATACAGCAAAAATGCTAGGCATTCCATATACCTTTAGACCGTTTCATTAAGCTAGCAAGGGAGGTGACGGTATGAAGCGATTCTTCTGGAAAGATATTGACAAGTCAGCTCAGCAGCAACAAGGCCAAGATAATATGATTATGCTTCAAGAGTATCAAACGGCTTATCATGATATGGACGAAAATGTGAAGTTTCTTAAAGACGCGCTTTCAAATCCTGATGATTTTAAAGATCGGACGATTTGGGTGAACGGGAAAAAGCTCATTCTTTGCTATATCAAAACACTTGCAGAATCAAGCACGATTGAAAAGAAAATTATGGAGCCTCTCCACTGTAGAAGTATGATTGATGAGCCGATCGAGAGCATCGTCAATATCGCTAACTATAAACGAACGGATGATTTGTATGTGGCTGTCCAAGGGATGTTGTATGGGCGATGTGTGTTAGTAGAAGAAGGGACAAATTCACTACTTCTGCTAGACGTCTTTACAAGCTTTGACCGTGCGATCGAAGAGCCGAAAACAGAGCAAGTCATTCGAGGCTCACATGAAGGCTTTATTGAAAATCTAGAAAAAAACATTAACCTTCTGCGCAAAAGGATGCACAGCCGGCATTTTATGGTGAAATATTTCGTCGTAGGTGAGCAGTCGAAGGTTCGAATTGCGCTAATGTATTTATCTAATATTGCAAATGAAGACCTTGTGAAGCGGGTGGAAGAGCGAATCCGTAGCGTTAAGATCGATATTGTCCAGTCACCAGGTCATATTGAAGAATATTTAGATGATAATAGTTATTCGCCATTTCCACTGTTGCTGAACACAGAACGGACAGACCGAGTAATCGCCCACATAGCGGAAGGGCGTCTTGCGATGATTATCGATGGGAGTCCAACTGCATTCTTAATGCCGGTCAACTTCTTTTCCTTCTATCAATCACCAGATGATTACAATACTCGCTGGTATATTGGTTCATTTTATCGGATTATACGTCTATTCAGTTTCCTTATAGCGATTGCCTTACCAGCTATTTATATCGCTCTCGTATCCTTTAACTTTGAAATTCTCCCTGTTGAATTACTCTTTTCAGTTAAGGCTTCACTTGAGTATGTGCCATATCCGCCGTTGCTTGAAGCGATGGCCATGCAGTTGACACTTGAGCTCCTGCGTGAAGCTGCTGTTCGATTACCAAGCCCGATCGCGCAGACGCTCGGTGTTGTTGGCGGTTTGGTTATCGGGACAGCTGTTGTAGAAGCGAATCTTATCTCCAATACAATGTTAATTGTCGTTGCGATTACAGCGATTGCATCTTTTATTGTACCGACAACCATTATGGGGACGACAGTACGTCTCCTTGGCTTCCCACTCATGATTGCTGCCGCGACATTTGGCTTAATTGGTATTTCCTTTGCATTAATGCTAATCCTTATGCATTTATGCAAAGCAACATCTTTAGGTGTACCATATTTTGCACCTGCAGCACCATTAAAGGTGAAAGGTTTATCAGATACATTTATTCGCCCGCTTGTTTGGTTTAAGAAAGAGCGTCCTGAAGAAATCAAACCGAAAGACAAAGTGCGTGTTAAGAAGCCGAAAGTGTGGAAGCGAAAATGAGAGCAAGGACATCATCGATTACGAAAGGTCAATTGTTTTTTATCATTATTCAAGCTCAAATTGGGATGGGAGTCATGTCATTACCGCATGACATGTTTATAAATGCAAAGAATGATGCCTGGATTTCATTGTTGATTGCAGGAGCCATTTTGGAATTGGTCGTGTTTCTCCAGTACTTGCTTGTGAAACGTTATCCCGAGCAAACAATTTATGAATTTATGCCTCAATTGCTTGGAAAGCCGTTTGCAAAGGTTGTTTCATTAAGCTATGCGCTGTTTTTTGGTTATATAGTCGTGATTGTTATCCTGCTATTTACAAGAACCCTACAAACATGGGTGCTTACAGATACCCCGCTTTGGATTATTAAGATTATTACGATATCGATAACAGCATACTTAGCAAAAGAACAATTACCAGTTATTGCGCGTTTTCTTACAATTGTAACCTTAAATCTCGTGTTTCTTGTGTTCTTTACTTTTTTAGTATTTAGAAATATCGAGATTGAATATCTTTTTCCGATTGGAACCACGGGAATAAAAGAAATCATGGGAGGGGCAAATCAGGCAATTCTAGCGCTTATGAGTATGGAAATTCTCTATGTTTATGCGTTCGTTCAAGACAAGTCGAAGGGTTTATTTAAAATTATTGGTGGAGCAATTGCTTTTACTACAGGTCTCTATCTGTATCTAACATTGCTTGTGCTAGTCGTATTCAGTCCAGGAAAGCTCCTCTTGGTTGAAGAACCACTTCTCTATATGCTGAAGTCTCTGAAATTCACAATTATTGAGCGGCTTGATTTGATTTTCATTGCCTTTTGGATGTTTTCGGTTATCACGACAACAATTATTTACATGTATGCGTCAGCAAGAGGTTTTAGCAAAGTGTTAAATTTGAAAAGCCACTCAAAATTAACGTGGTTATTGGCGGCTGTCATCTTAATTGTTGCGTTCATTCCTGACAGCGATCTTGCCGTTTCAAAAATGACGAGTGTCTTAACATACATCAGTTACCTGTTTGTATTTGTTATCCCAGTATTTTTGCTTATCTTGTCATTAGTCAAGAAAAAAGATGGTTCAGTTAAGCAGAAAGGAGGAAAACAGCGATGAAAAGGGGAGTACTCCTATTTATTTGCCTTATTTTGTTAACAGGCTGTTGGGATCAAAGGTTGTTGAAGAATGCGCGGATCGTCTTTGGCTCAGCTTATGATTTGACAGAGGACGGAGAGATAAAGAAAACGGTTGTAATCCGAACGGTTAATCAGCAGGGAGGACAAGCACAGCAAGGCGGTGGAGCTACTGTTTCCGAATTTGTAACGGCAGAAGCAAGTACAGTTCGGGAAGCGAGAAGAGAAGTTGACAGGCAAGTGTCGGGTGAAATAACGCATGTAAAGAATAATTCGTTTATCTTAGGGGAAGAAATGGCTGCAAAAAGTGATTTGCAGGAGTTATTTGACGGGTTCTATCGTGATCCGCGCTCTCCTTTAGGAACGAAGGTATTTGTCGTAGAAGGAGAAGCGGAAGATGTCCTTCGTTCAGGGAACGTTGGCGAAACAATTATTGGAGAATATTTATATGAACTGTTGAATGAAGCCGAGCTATTAGGAATGGTTGATCATATGGACATTCAGCTAGCTCATACGGTTATGCTTGATGAAGGCCGTGATGTTGCCATGCCGTATTTAAGTTATTCTGAAGAAAATGAGCGTTATATCGTCGATGGCATCGCTCTTTTCCATGACCAAAATTACACAGGAAAAGTCGTCCACCCGAAGGATGCACCACTGTTACTTATGATGGACGGTTGGTTTGCGAAGCGAATTCGTTTTGTTAAAAAAGTCAATGATGAAAAAGAAACAGATGGTGACAAAGTAGAGGACTATATCAACATCGCAGTCACGAAAATGAAACGAAAAATAAAAGTTAAAGGAACAAACGCTGATAATTTGACTGTAAATATTAATTTAAACTTAAAGGTAAGAGTAGATGAATATGCAAAAAATAACTTAAAAGACATAAAAGTGAGAAAGGAATTAGATAAAAAGCTGTCTGCCATGCTTACGAAAGATGCACAGGAAGTGATTAATACTTTACAAGAAGCGAACAGCGATTATTTAGGCATCGGCCGAAGGCTTATTGCCTATCATCCGAAGGTTTGGAAAGAATTGAACTGGGAGAAAGACTATCCGAACATCAAAATCATTCCAAACGTAAAGATCGAAATCGTGAATACAGGTATTCTTACTTAAGCATACTTGACAAGGGAATTTTCCCTTGCTACGATATATCTTGAATTCGAGATATTATTCTTTGGAAGGTTTTGATAGAGATGAAGGGGAATGACATTGCTTTAAAGCTGTTCGTCGTCATGTCACGTGCCAACCATGCGATTACAGATGCAATTAAATTAGATATAAAAAGTCACGGTCTTAATCCAACCGAATTTGCAGTCCTGGAACTTCTCTATCATAAAGGAGACGTTCCACTGCAAAAGATCGGAGAGAAGATTTTGCTTGCGAGCGGAAGCATTACGTATGTCGTTGATAAGCTCGAAGGGAAAGGCTATTTGCAGCGCCTATCTTGTCCGAAAGATCGCCGCATTACCTATGCTGTTATAACCGAGCAGGGGAAACAATTGATGGACGAAATCTTTCCAAAGCATGAAGCGAAAATCGCAGAGCTCTTCTCCGTCTTTTCAGAAGATGAGCAAGTACAGCTCATTTCAGCCTTCAAGAAGCTTGGCTATCATGCAGAAGAGAAAAAGTAAAACGTATCGGTTGACTTTACAGAAAGCAGCCGATATTCTTAACTTGTAAATCTCGAAACTGAGATATTTGAAACTAGCATATTTTTTTAGGGAGATATCTCGAATTAAGACTATTTGAATTAAAAGGAAAGGAGGAGCGAGTCATGATTACCATATATCCAGCAGAATCGCGCTATACAGCTGACCACGGTTGGCTGAAAAGTCGGTTCAGCTTCTCATTTGCGGAATATTTTGACCCGAATAATATGCAGTTCGGTCCGATGCGTGTCTTAAATGATGACATTATTCAACCGATGACAGGGTTTGGCGCTCATCCGCATAAGGAAATGGAGATCGTTTCAATTGTGCTGGAGGGCCACTTAAAGCATGAAGACAGCACAGGTCAAGAAGAAACAACGACTTTCGGTGGTGTGCAGCGCATGACTGCTGGAACTGGGGTTGTTCATTCAGAAGTGAACCCAAGCAAGGACGAAGCAGGAAACTTCCTGCAAATGTGGTTTCTACCTGAAGAAAAAGGGCTGAAGCCGTCTTATGAGCGAACGAACTTTGATGTGGAAAAACTGAAGAATAATTTGCTTCCAGTTGTGCAAAAGGGCGCGCAATCAAATGATGTCGCAAACATTCATCAAGACTTAACGATTTATCTCTCAGACTTAGAAGCACAGCAGGAATTGACATTTCAGCAGGCGGAAGGACGCAAAATTTTCTTCTTCGTCATTGAAGGAAGCGTGACGTTAAATGACGATCATCACCTTAAGCGCCGTGACTCTGCCCGTATGACAGATACAACAAGCTTGCACATTTCAGCAAGTGAAGACGCACGCTTTATGTTAATTGACCTGCCTGCATAGAAGTCATTTTGCTTTGAAAGGATAACAACATTTGTTAGCATGATATCCGGTTAACAGTCGATTATCCAAACGTAATATGATGAAAACTAACTTGAACTATCTTAGAGGAGGAACAACCGAAATGGCAAACGTATTAGTTGTAAAAGTAAATCCGAAAAAAACAGACCAATCATTCTCACTACGCTTAACAGAAGCATTCTTAAACGAATATAAAAAGCACAATCCAAATGACGAAATCACAGAAATCGACCTATACAAAGAAGGCGTACCATTTATTGATGCGGACGTATTAAACGGCTGGGGAAAATTCGCCGCACAAGAGGACTTAACAAAAGCAGAACAAGAAAAAGTCGAACGCATTAATGCGCTAACAGACCAATTCATGAATGCTGATAAAGTTGTTTTCTCAGCACCAATGTGGAACTTCAGCTTCCCTCCATATATGAAGGCATACATTGATTCAATTGCTGTTGCAGGTAAAACATTCAAATACACAGCGGAAGGACCAGTCGGCCTTGTTGGTGACAAACCAGTTGTGCTATTTGAAGCACGTGGCGGCATCTACTCTGAAGGGCCAATGAAAGCACTTGAGCACACACAAAGCTACCTTCATTCAGTGATGAACTTTGTCGGCATTGAAAACTTCAACGCTATTGTGGCTGAAGGCATGGGGCAAGCTCCAGACGAAGCAGAGAAAATCTATAATGATGCAGAGCGTAGAGCAATTGATTTAGCACACACTTTTTAATATAGAAGCAAACCCCCGGGCACTCATTCTCGGGGGTTTATTTCTGCTTTGTTTCAAAAACGAATGAGCAGTTCACTTGCAGGGAGAATGGTTATTTCCGATAATGTTTGTAGACATTAAGATAGGTGTGGATAATAATGAAGTTAAAATTAAGTGTACTTGATCAGTCGCCTGTTCTAAGTGGCATGACCCCACAGCAGGCACTGCAATCAACAACAGAACTTGTAAAAGAAGTTGAAAAATTAGGCTATCACCGCTTCTGGGTGTCCGAGCATCACAGTACGAAGAGCTTAGCAGGCTCTGCGCCAGAAGTGCTTGTTGCCCATCTTGCTGCGAATACGTCTCACATTCGTGTTGGCACAGGCGGCGTCTTGCTTCCGCACTATAGTGCTTATAAGGTAGCGGAGGTGTTTCGAGTACTGGAAAGCCTCTATCCAAATCGAATTGATCTTGGGGTTGGCCGAGCACCTGGCGGCATGCCGAATGTGAACCGTGCTCTTCATGATGGGATGCACCGGGATGTGACGCGCTACCCTGACCAGCTTCAGGAAGTAATCGCTTATTTAAAAGGGGAAGACCCGTATCACATGCGGGTGTATGCGACACCGCTTGGCGAAACGATGCCAGAGCTTTGGCTGCTTGGCTCGAGTGGTTCTAGTGCGATGCTTGCTTCAGAAATGGGTGCGCCGTTTATGTTCGCTCATTTTATTAACGGTGAAGGCGGACACCTTGCCGCGCAGCGCTACCGAGAATATTTCCGGCCATCGGAGCTGAGTGAAAAGCCGCAGGCAACGGTTGCTGTTTTCGCAATTTGTGCAGAAACAGAAGCAGAGGCTGAGCGGTTGGCAGCGTCACTGGACCTCGCTCTCTTAAAGCTTGAAAAAGGCGAAGCACGCAGTGGTTTTCCAACGCCGGAGGAAGCGGCTGATTATCCATATACGATGTTTGATCAGGCACGCATCCGGGAAAATCGTAAGCGGATGGTCGTTGGAGACCCCGAACAAGTGAAACAGCAGCTTATTCAAATGAGTGAAGAATATGGAGCAGAGGAAGTTATGGTGAACACGATTACGACACCATTCGAAGCACGTGTGAAGTCGTACCAATTGATTGCAGAAGCTTTCGAACTAACCGATCCACATCAAAAGGAGGAAGATTGATGAAGGTATTAGTCATTGGAGCAAACGGAAAAGTCGCAAGAGATGCAGTCGTTTATCTACAGGAGGAAGGTCACGAGCCGCTAGCAATGATTCGTAACACAGACCAAATCCCTTACTTTGAAGAACACGGCATCAAAACCGTTATCGCAGACCTTGAAAAAGATTTCTCACATGCTTATCAAGGCGTGGATGCTGTTATCTTTGCCGCAGGCTCAGGCCCAAACACTGGACTGGACAAGACGATCACTGTCGACCAGGAAGGCGCAATCCGAGCGGTCGAGTATGCGAAGCAATATGGCGTAAAGCACTTTGTCATGCTGAGTGCGATGCGCGCAGAAGACCCGTTAGCTGGACCAGAAAAACTTCAGCCATATTTGTATGCAAAACGCCGTGCAGACGAATACTTAAAAGCAACAGACATCGCATATACAATTGTCCGCCCAGGACCGCTTACAAATGACGCTGGCACAGGTCAAGTACAGATAGAGAAACAGATTGAAACACCTGATCACAATTCAATCCCGCGTGAAGATGTCGCGAAAGCTCTCGCAAAAACAGTTGGCCAAGAAAACGTCTACGGTGTTTCCTATGATTTGCTTTCAGGAAGTGTCAAGATCGAAGACGCCCTAAGCAAATTATAAATGGAACAGGAAGCCACAGGGGTGAACCCTGTGGTTTTTGTAAATAGTGGAGGAACAGAAAATGGACCCATATTTAGAACAGTTTGAACAGTGGCTTGTACCTGTGTTAATTTTTCTCGGCTTCTTATTGCTGCGGAAGATTTTCACGAAATATATTTTTAAACTCATATTGAGAATGGCCAAGAAGGTCAATTCGGATATTCTCACTCACGTTTTTACAGCTTTTGAAAGCCCATTACGAAGCTTGTTTGTCATCTTAGGAATCTACATTTCCATGCAATACGTTCCAGCGCTCAATCCATATGAAGAAACGATTATGAAGTTTATCCGCTCCGGGTATGTCATCTTAATCGCATGGGGGCTGTACAATCTTTCATCCGCTTCGTCGCTATTTTTCTGGGAGCTGAATGAGCGGTTTAAGATTAAGATTGATCAGATCCTCGTCCCATTTTTGTCTAAAACACTTCGGTTTATCATTATTGCGATTACAATCAGCATTATTGCCCAAGAGTTTAATTATGACGTAAACGGCTTTGTTGCAGGGCTCGGACTCGGCGGACTTGCGTTTGCGCTTGCTGCAAAAGATGCATTAAGCAACTTATTCGGCGGGATTGTAATCATTACTGAAAAACCATTTTCGATTAATGATTGGATTAAGACTCCGAGTGTAGAAGGGACAGTGGAGGATATTACATTTCGCAGCACGAAGATTCGCACCTTCGCTCAGGCGGTTGTGACCGTGCCGAACGCGACTCTTGCCAATGAGCCGATTATGAATTGGAGCATGATGGGGAAGCGGCAGATTACGTTCAACCTTGGCGTGACTTATCATACGTCAAAGGATCAAATGCAGCGCGTAGTCTCAGAGATCGAAGCGATGCTGAAAGCGCATGACGGCGTGCATCCAGAAACAATTTTTGTGAAGTTTGATACATACAATGACAGCAGTCTTGATATCTTCCTTTATTTCTTTACGAATACGACAGCATGGGAAGAATTTTTGAATGTAAAGCAGGACATTAATTTTCGCATTATGGAAATCCTTGAGCAAGAAGGTGTTCAAGTCGCCTTTCCAAGCCGTACGCTGTATGTAGAGAAGCAGGAAGGGAACGATACGATGTTCATGAACGACTGATCCAAAAAAACATTTTGACAAAATATTTTAAAATATGTTTAATATCTTGTTATAGGGGGAAGTGCATACTATCCCCCTTTTCAGATCATCTATCCCCCGTGGAACCACTCATGCCCCATGAGTGGTCTTTTTTTGTGCCCGCGTTTAGATTAAATGGGCAGATGAGGGGGAGGTGACCCTTACTGCTTTGTTTCCAATTCAATTCTTATTTTTTTCAACGCACTCCGGCGCCAGCTTTTGACTGCTCCTCGTGTCGTTTGTTCTTCCTCAGCAATTTCGGTTATCGTTTTGCCTTCAAAAAGATGTTTCTGCACCCAAATTTTCTGTCGTTCTGAACATGAATGGCACAGATCATGAACGATTTGCGCATCCAGCTCTTTGTAGATGTCAAATGTCGGGTTTGCTATGTGATTGTCTGGCACCGTAGGGAAACGCTCACAGTACTTTCTGTCTTTTTCCATGCTTTTCATCAGTTCGCCCTTTACAGTCGTATAAGCAAAGCTTGAAAAAGTCCCTAAATTTGAATTGTACCGCTCATATGCGAGCCATAACCCAATGCGTGCCTCTTGATAATAATCTGAAAAATCCTTGTAGATGTGTAAGCGCGTCAGCAAACTCTTTAACATTGGCTCATATTGTTCCAAAATAACCTCAAACGTTTCCATCTTTCGTCCTCTCCATGATGCGCATCACTTGAAAAATTCCGCGGTACAATCATCATAGAAAGTTTTAAATATCATTTCACCCGAGCAATGGCGCTGTTTCAGCCTTGGAAAGGTGAAGTTGGATTAAGGGAGAAAAATTTGTTTCGGACATGTTTCGGATGGGGAAAGAGCAGATTATATAAACCTGCGCGAAACAAGGTGTTTCACGCAGTGGGGTGGGTAGCAAGTTGCCTCTGCTATTCGAGATGTCCAGCTGCGAAAGGCAGGCTGCGCGAGTTGCTTCACCTTCGCACGTCGAAAGCAAAGACCAGCTTTCTCTGTGTGAAGGTTCCAGCAATCGGACAGCCTAACCGCCTTTCTCCGCTATTCGGTTTCCCTAGCTTCTTGTTCGAGTTGTTTGAATGATTTTACTTTGCCGTGGGGGTTTTGGGCGTTTTTGCGGGTGCGGAATTGGCGTTCTTTTTGGCGTTTGGATTGTGTCATAGTAAGCAGCCTCCTTTCTGCGTGGAATATGCTTAGGTTGCAGAAAGGAGGGGAGAGTTATGCGAGTGTTGCGTGAATAATATTGGTGAAAGAAAATGAGGTTCTGTTGTCAAAAGCATCTTCGACAAGCAGGGTTTTCTGGTGCACGTTGACGCGGCAGATCTTCCCGGTTATAAGCTTATAGTCGCCGGCTTCGAAATACGTTAAATGAATGGTGCTTTCCTCCTGTAGTGCTTGTTCAATCGTTTCATTCAATTCTTGTAACTCTTGTTCGTCGAGAATCGGCTTTGGCTTCTTTTCGTCCTCACGCCAAATTTCCTTAATCATCTCGACGTGTTCTGGAAGCATCATGGCTGTCCACTTAATTGTTCCACGGTCTTTAATCAATTTGAATCCTCCTTTCAGGAACATTTGTTCTTATTTTTATTATATCCTTTCTCTTGCAAAAATAAAACCCTTTTTCGAATATATGTTCGTAAACAAAAAGAACCAAATATGCTGACAGCAATAAAACACTACGTTTGGTTGATTTAAAATGGAATATTTTACATTAAAATGGAAGTATGAAGAAGAGGAGGCGTACAGATGAATGTAGATGCGATTTTGAAGAAAATTCATCGGTTATGCGAACGGGGCGATTACGAGCAGGCAGAGATGCTAGTCGGACGTTATCAAAAGCAATTAAGCGAGCCGGAATGGCATGAGAAAATGGAGAGTGTACCTCAGCAAATGCTTGAGTACATTATTAATCCGAAATCTAAGCACACGTATAAAGGAACATTTTCACGGTCGAAAAAGAAGCCATATGTTGGCACATATCCACGGAAAAAAGTGAGGCAGGAAACAGAATTGAGCGAGCGGGAGGTTTATCAATTAATTAAAAATATAAACCGCTGGTGCAACGACGCAAACTGGCATCCGGTCCGCATTGAATTTCAAGAGAACCGCGAGCTGTTTCAAATGGAAAAATACCGCGGTCTTCTTAATCGCTCGGCGCGCGTCTTATTTGATTCACTGGAAAAGGATGAAAACGAGCAGCGAGCGTGAAAAAATTTTTAAAAAAGTAGTTTAAATAGTTGAAAAGGGGGAATCTTATAATTAACTTCTTCATTCCCTTAAAGTTTTTATAGTACCCCGTCTGTTAGCAGGCGGGAATTTTTTTGCGCAAAAAAGAGAAGCAGGGCGCTTCTCTTATGCAAGTTGTTCTAATATTGATTGTTGCAGATAGCCTTTTTCCTGTAACTCTTGTATCCCTTCAAAGAGCGATTCCTTCGTATCAGAGGCCTGCGCTAAGAGATCATCTAATGTGACGATATCATCACTATGGACTTTCCCAAGCAGGTAGACAAGAATGCCTTTCGCCTTCCACGACAGCTCAGTGTCTTGAATGAGACGTGTTTCAATCAGTGTATAGTTTGCTTCACCCATAACAACCCTTCACCTCTCTCTAATCTTCGGAATTCTCATCAAAGCTACACCTTACTACAATAAATATCGTAAATTTGTTATCAGTATACCATCATTTTCCGAAAAAGACTGTGCACCCAACCACGAACTTTTAACAATTGTGTTAAAAGAAAAGCGGTCTATTTTAAAGCTTAAAAAAAGAAAAGGCTAGGATAATTTTGTATAAAGAAACCTGAACAAAGTTCAGGTTTCTTTATGTGGAAACAAATGCCGTGGCCGCTCCGTCAACATACTTCGCTTTCCGCGGGCACGGCCTCAGCCTCCTCAGAAAGCAAAGACCGCGCTTTCCTGCGGGGTCTTCGGACTCGTGCTGTTCCCGCAGGAGTCTACGTATGTTGACTACGCTACAGCTTAGCCATTTGATAAATAATATTTCATTGTTCGTTTTGTCTTTAGTCTTTTTGCCGTAATAAGCGCAGGCCATTAAGTGTGACAATTAATGTCGCGCCCATGTCGGCGAAGATTGCAATCCAAAGTGTGAGCAGCTGCGGGATAACGAGCAGCAGGGCGATTATTTTGATGCCGATTGCAAAGGTAATATTTTGCTTGATGATGGTAAGTGTGCGGCGGCCGAGCTTGACGGCGAACGGAAGCTTGCTTAAGTCATCCGCCATAAATGCAATATCTGCTGTTTCAAGCGCCGTATCACTGCCGGCACCGCCCATTGCAATGCCGACATCAGCAGCGGCAAGGGCAGGGGCATCGTTAATACCGTCACCGACCATCGCTGTTTTTCCTTGCTTTTGCAGTTCTTTGATGGCGGTGAGCTTTTCATCAGGCAGCAGCTTTGCTTTGACGTTTGTCATGCCTGCGTCAGCCGCAATCGCTTGTGCTGTGCGCTCATTATCGCCTGTCAGCATCACTGTATTTGAAATGCCGAGCTTCCCAAGCGCTGCGACGACATTTCGGCTTGTATCGCGGATTTCATCCCGAACAGCTATGAGGCCGTGCAGTTCGCTTGTAGTCGCAAGAATCATCACCGTTTTTCCTTCATTTTGTAACATGTGCAGTGTAGCTTGCAACTCGTCTGTTAGAAGCTCAAGATTAATGCTTTCAATTAATGCCGTATTGCCGAGGTAGTAAGGCTCACCGTCAATTGTTGCTTCAACCCCTTTTCCTGTATGAGAGGTAAAATTGTCAGCCTCCAATGCTGTCGCATGAGCGGCGTTTACAATTGCTCGGGCAAGCGGATGATCGGAGCCGCGTTCAATGGCAGCTGCTTTTTCTAACACCTCTTGTTCATTTCCAGAAAAGGCGTGTACATCTGTTACTTGCGGCTTGCCTTCTGTTAGGGTGCCGGTTTTGTCGAACGCAATGGTTTGAAGCTTTGCCATCTCCTCAAGGTGAACACCGCCTTTTATCAAGACGCCGTTGCGCGCTGCATTTCCGATTGCCGTTACAATTGAGACAGGTGTTGAAATGACGAGGGCGCATGGACAGCCGACGACAAGCACGGCAAGCCCGGTGTAAATCCACTCATTCCACGCTGCACCAAATAACGGCGGCACAATCGCGGTAAGAATCGCAATTCCGATAATCACTGGTGTGTAGTAGGCTGCGAACTTATCGACAAATGCTTGAGATGGCGCACGGTCTTCTTGAGCATCCTCGACCATATGAATGATTTTCGCAAGGGTCGTATCCTCCGCATGAGAGGTGACACGCACTTCAAGCAAGCCGGCTTCATTCAGTGTTCCTGCAAAAACACGGTCATCAATTGCTTTATCAACTGGCATCGATTCACCTGTAATCGGTGCTTCATTCACATTTGAATGGCCTTTTGTGACGACACCGTCGAGCGGAATTTTTTCACCGGCTTTGACGATAATCGTTTCGCCAATCTGTACGTGTTCTACATGAACCGTGATTTCTGAGCCGTCGCGGCGGACGATTGCTTCCTTTGGTGTCATGTCGACGAGTGAAGCAATTGAATCGCGCGCTTTATCACTTGACCATCGTTCGAGAATTTCACTAATCGCAAATAAAATGACAACGGCCGCACCTTCGCGCCATTCACCAATGAGCGCAGCGCCGATAATTGCGACTGTCATTAACGTCTTCATATCAAACCTTAGCTTCACTAAGTTTTGTAAGCCGGTTTGAAAGAGCTTCACACCGCCTGTCAGAATAGACGCCGCATAAGCGAGGATTGTCATGACATGATGCTCCCCAACGGTAAAATCAAGCGCCAAGCCGATTACGAGAAAAACAGCTGAGAGGAGCATCGGGATATTTTCTTTTCGCTTCCAGAGCGATTCTTTTTTCACTTCGGTTCGGAATCCATCAGGCTGAAGCTTCAAGCCTTCAAATGCACCTGCTTTTTCAAGTGCTTCGATGGTGGCCGAGCCTTCGACGGATAATTTCCCCGCCGCAAAATTCACTTTCGCTTCTGAGACTTCGGGCAGTTCATTCACATTCCGCTCAAACTGAGCGGCACAGCCTGCTCAGGAAAAGCCTTGTACGCGGTAAACCTGCTTCTGTTCGTTAGCACTCATCAGCTTTTCCCTCCTTTGTATGTGCTTGTGCTAATTGAATGAGCTGCACAACATGCTCATCATCAAGTGAGTAGTAGACCATTTTTCCGATCTTTTCACTTTTTGCTAAGCCAAGTTTTCGAAGAAGGCGAAGGTGATGGGATGCCGTCGCATTAGAGCCGTCAATAATGCTGGCAACGTCGCACACACATAAGCTTTCTTCTTCAAATAAGGCAAGCGCTATTTTCATTCGGGTTTCATCAGACAAGGCTTTGAACATCTTTGCCATCAGCGGCACGTTTTGTTCCTTTATCTTTTCAGAAGCACGCTGAACCTTTGCTTCATCTGTTCCATATACTTCGCATGAGTCGAATTCATTTTTCATTTGTGGACACCTTCATTCAAATGATCGTTTGAATATAGTGTATGAGAGAAGTTGAAATTTTGTCAATCGTAGTGTGTCCAAATTTCACAAATTTGGCCGAAACGAAAAATTAACCATAGAATAATACTAGGGAAAAAGATATAATAAAAGGTATTAAAAGATATAATTTCCATAATATCCGTTCATTTTTCATAGATAATCTTCAATTTACTAGTTTGAATGACATAATCGAACGGACTGGAGGGGAATCGATTGGGCTACATTAAGATTTTTACGGGGGAAAAGTTTACAATAGGAGAAGTGAACTCGCTTGAGGGGGAGTTGATGGATGTTGTGATCTACCAGCCGAAGCGCTATCAGGTTGGTGAAATCATTTCATGCTTATATGAAACGAAAAAATTTGAGTCCCGTATTTTAAAAGTATACGACAAACATATGGCAATTTACGCACCGCTTCAAATCGGAGAATTTATGCATGAACGCCGCCGCCTTCCGCGTGTGGACACGAATTTTACCGCAATGATTAATGATTATATGAGTGAAAAGGTATATGAGTTCAAGCCGTCAATTGAAGTACAGGTAATTGACTTTAATATTAAAGGGTTTGGCTTTCTGGCAACGCGCGACTTAAAAACAAATTCACCGTATTATCTGCATATCAACATTGATGACGATCCATTGCTTGAAGAAGATTTGATTGTCAAAGTCATGGTCCACCATAAGCGGATGGAGAACAATGTGTGGCGCTACGGCTGTGAAATCCTGTCGATTACGAATGAAGCCTCGCAACGCCTGCGCATGTTCATCCTTAATCAGCAGCTTATTAACTATATCTTGAAAGTGAAAGATACCGTCCAGCATTAATTTGAAAAGGCTTTCCTAATAATGGGAGAGCTTTTTTATTTTTGGGCTTTGTCCAACAAACTCCCAGATTATAGAACCTCAAACTGGGCCTTCTTATTCGGATTGTCTTTAATAAATGTACAGTTGTCCACCCTAGAGGGAAGTAATGTTCACGAATTATCGTGTGAATTGTCAGAAAATTAACGAAATGTTCGTGTTTTTATCTTAAATAAATGAAAACGCTTTCATAAAATTCGTAAAATAAACTAAAAAAAGTTTTTGAAAAGGGGTTGACGCATCGAACATTCGGGTTTAGAATTATCAGAAAATATAGCTAATTCAAAATTAACTAAACAAACAACAGGAAGGGATGAGTTAAAGATGGCTCAAACAACAGCTACTAAAAAACAACAAAAGCAAGCACAAAAGAAGGATGACAAAAAAATCATCGATTATATCAACGATTTCTATCTAAATCGTGACTAATGAATAATTTTCGTGTGGCAACGCAAATCGTAAGTTAAAAGGGATACAAAAAGGCAGCCGTCTTTGAATGGCTGCCTTTATTTGCGTAAAAAAAGTGTCCGCATGTGCTGGGTACACGGGACACCGTTCGTCTGTGGGTTTTGTAGTTGTGGGGAAGGGGGAGAGGCCGTCGGAACAACGGCGTACAACCTTCTAGTTGTGTTGACCACTGCATAGCTGTTCTGTGTACGCTTCAAACAGGGAAGAGCTTCCTAAGTCTAAGCTAAGGTCAATCAAATCCCGCAACTCTTGTTCAGACGGGAGAATTTCAAAGTCTGTATCACTGTAGCAAATAATATGGCGTTTGTCTTCAAAGGACTTCTTGAATAGATAATGGCCATATTGATTGCGTCGTAAGTACAATACAATTTCTCCCACGTCTTGTTTTTTTGGGTTCATGATGCGGCATTTTGTTCCTGTTTTCAGGTTCAACATCGGTACTGTTTTCAAGCCCATCTTGAACACTCCTTTCAGTGTTTTTATGTTCGGTGGTATCATTTATAACGTTTGTATTATTAGTATGTTATTTATTACTTATATACCACTATTGCGTAAGTCTCAAACCTTTATATGCGCCTAATTTTGAACTTGTACTATTTAATAATTATTACAAATAATGGGGTTCATTGACTTGGTATAAAAGAAATGTGTTGTATGTTGATTTAACCTGTGACTCGGATTTTTAAACATAAAAAGTCGTTGAAAACGTTTTATAGAGCAAAGATTCGGACAACGGTAACAATTCATTCAAACAATTATGTCGAAATTGTGAACTGTTCATAAAGCCTATAGCCACAAGCGGTCTGCCGTCTTACAATGAGTCCGTAATCAACAAAAACTCACTTTAAAAATGAAGAAAGGTGGCCTACCAATCATGACTGGTACAGCCGTACTCTACCGTGAAAACGAAGAGATTATGTTTTTAGAAGGTATCGAAAAATCAACTTACGAAGAGATTTGTAAACAAAGTGGAAGTGAAAAGTGTAAGTGTCAATTGGAAGACAAAACATTGGATCTTGGAAAAGTAAAGCCTCTTGGTTTCAAACTCGATACTGTTGATTGGGAATATGGCTATTAATTGACGACGATATAAAATAGATTTCGAACGACTACAGCTCTCTCTGCTGCTTGCAGAGGGGGCTGTTTTTTTGTTTCTTAAGATGATAGTCGTAGTTTGTTTTAGAAGATGGAATTTTATTCATGATCCCGCTAGAAAAATGAAAGTCGTGAATAAATGTACAAATCCCCCATATATATGAGAAGTACATATGCCGTCAATTTAAGGATGGGAGCGGGGGATACGATGCATATTGTTGTGTGTGTGAAACAAGTTCCTGATACGAAAATCATTAAGGTGAATCCGAAGACGAATACACTGGACCGCCGTGGTGTGCCGGCGATCTTAAATCCATATGATGCACATGCTGTAGAAGAAGCAGTACGCTTAAAGGAAAGAGTCGGCGGGGTTGTGACGGTGCTGTCGATGGGGCCGCCGCAAGCGACTGCTGTGATTAAGAAATGCATCGAGATTGGAGCAGATGAAGGGTATTTGATTTCTGACCGCCGTTTTGCAGGGGCAGATACGCTTGCGACAAGCTACGCGCTTTATAAAGCATTAAATCGGATTGCACAAGAAAAACCGATTGATCTCGTATTCTGCGGTAAGCATGCGATCGACGGCGATACTGGACAAGTTGGCCCAGGGATTGCAAGAAGGATGAGCATTCCGCCGGTTACGAATGTGTTTGCAGTGGACGGAGTGGGTGATGACAACATTGAGGTGAAGCGAAAGCTCGATAATGGCTATGAGCGGCTTCAAGTGACATTGCCGTGCTTAATTACGGTTGAAAAGGAGATCAATGATGTGTCGTATTCGCCGATGCCAAACATGCTTCGTGCCGCACGTTACGAGCCTGTTGTGTGGACGGTGGATGACTTAGAAGAGGTTGACCTGAAGCAGCTCGGGTTGAAAGGCTCGCCAACCATTGTTGGAAAAATGTTTCCGCCGCAGACGTCAGATGGCGGAGAGATGCTTGAAGGAAAAGCAGATGAACAGGTGAACAGGCTTGTGGAGCTCTTATTAACGGAAAAGGCCGAACTCTTTCAAAGGGCGGGGGGAGAATGATGAGCGAATCAACAGGGGTATGGGTATTTATTGAGCAGGATGATGGTGTGATTGCGAATGTGTCATTGGAATTGCTTGGGGCAGGCAGGGCGCTTGCGGATAAGCTGAATGCACCGCTTGCTGGTGTGCTGCTTGGTGACGGGGTGAAGCCGCTGGTGCAGGAATGCTTCGAATTTGGGGCAGATGAAGTCTATCTCATTGACAGTCCCGTGCTGAAAAATTATCGGACTGAGCCTTACATGAACGGCATCGGCAATTTGTGCAGAGCGTATCAGCCTGAAGTTTTCCTATTCGGGGCCACACCAAATGGAAAAGATATCGCAAGTGCGATTGCAACAGATGTCGGCACAGGCTTAACCGCAGATACGACGATGCTTGATATCGATGAAGAAAAGCGTTTGCTCGAAGCAAGCCGGCCTGCATTTGGCGGCAATATTATGGCAACGATTCTTTGTAAGAAACACCGACCGCAAATGGCAACCGTCCGCCCAAAGGTTATGAAAGCATTGCCGCGGGAAAAGGGCCGGAGCGGAAAGCTTATTGAAGAAACGCTTGCGATGAAGGAAGAAGACGTGCGGACGAAAGTGTTGGAGATTGTGAGAGAAGCAGGGGAAGCGGCCTCACTCGCAGACGCTCATATTATCGTTGCCGGCGGAAAAGGCATGCAGGATGAAAAAGGCTTTGCACTTCTGAATGAGCTTGCGGACGTCCTTGGCGCAAGTGTCGGCGGTACTCGCGATGTCGTCGAAGCAGGCTGGCTTGAACACCATCTCCAGATCGGCCAAACAGGTGAAACGGTGACACCGAAGCTTTACTTTGCGATTGGTATTTCCGGGGCTGTTCAGCACGTTGTCGGGATGAAAAACTCCGATATGATTATTGCGATTAACAAGGATGCGGATGCGGCGATTTTTAACGTTTGTCATTACGGCATTGTCGGTGATGCGCTTGAAATCGTGCCGCTCTTAACAGACGCTTTCAAACAAGCGCTGACGCGAAATGAGGTGAGTGCACATGTCTGAGAAGTTTGATGTGATCGTCGTTGGCGCAGGTCCAGCCGGAACGTCATGTGCTTATTGCTGCGCAAAGGCAGGGCTGAAGGTGCTGTTAATTGAACGTGGCGAATATCCAGGCGCGAAGAACGTGATGGGCGGTATCTTATATCGTCAACAAATGGAAGAAATTATTCCGCGCTTTTGGGAGGAAGCGCCGCTTGAGCGGCCGATTATTGAGCAGCGTCTCTGGCTGTTAGATGAAGATTCAGTTGTCACGACAAGTGTGAAAAACAACGAATGGGCGCAAGAGCCGTACAATAACTTTTCAATCTTAAGGGCGAAGTTTGACCAATGGTTTGCAGGAAAAGCAGTTGAAGCAGGTGCACTTCTTATTAATGAAACGGTCGTGAAGGAATGCATCGTTGAAGACGGGAAGGTCGTCGGCGTCCGTACTGACCGTCCTGACGGTGAGGTGTATGCGAATGTTGTCGTGCTTGCTGACGGGGTCAACTCCTTACTCGCAAAACAGCTCGGACTGCGGGGAAAAATGCGTCCTGACCAAGTCGCGCTTACAGTAATGGAGGTCATTAACCTGCCAAAGAACGTGATTAATGACCGTTTTAACGTGAATGACGGGGAAGGTGTCGCGATTGAAATGTTTGGCGATGCAACGAAAGGGAACCTTGGAACTTCGTTTATTTATACGAATAAGGAAAGCATTAATATCGGAGTCGGCACAACGCTTTCAGGCTTAATGAAGCTGAAAATGAAGCCGCATGATTTATTGGAATATGTGAAGCAGCATCCGATGGTCCAGCCGCTTATCCGTGACGGCGAATCAGTGGAATATTTGGCCCATTTGATTCCAGAAGGCGGCTATCACGCAATGCCGCAAATGTTTGCAGACGGTGTGCTCGTTGCCGGGGATGCGGCGCAGTTCGTCAACGGTATCCACCGCGAAGGCTCGAACATGGCGATGACATCTGGAAAGCTTGCGGCTGAAACGATCCAGCTTGCACATGAACGAGATGATTTTACGAAAGCAACGCTCTATAAATACCGTGACAAAATTCTAAACAGCTTTATCGGAAAGGATCTAGAAAAATACAAAGATGCGGCACATACATTTGAAACAAACCCACAATACTTCCAGCAGTACATCCCGCTTATGAACCGCGCTGTCAGTTCCTTCTTCACAGTCGACGGCGTACCGAAACGCCAAAAGCAAGCGAACATGCTTGAAATGCTAACCGCAGAACGCGGAAAACTCGGTACAATCAAAGACATGTACCGCGCCTGGAAGGTGATGAAATAATGGCAGACAAACTCGCACGCACAATCGAAGAAAAGCAATACCTCGTCCGCTACAAAGCCGACAAGGAATCACACTTAACCATTCTCGACCACGACATCTGCGCCACCCAATGCCCAGAAAAATGGTGTACCAGCTTCTGCCCCGGCGAAGTCTACAAATGGGAAGACATCCGCATGTTCGTCGGCTACGAAGGCTGCCACGAATGCGGCAGCTGCCGCATTGGCTGCCCGTTCGACAACATTAAGTGGGAGTACCCGAAAGGCGGGCATGGGATTGTGTTTCGGTTGGGGTAGTGGGGGTGAAAATAGGTAGCATTTGTGAATAATCATTTTTGGAAACAAAAAAGCTCTTATTTGACTATATAGTAATGTTCAGCACCCTCGATTATAGATAGTCGAGGGTGTTTTAAGCTTTGAGCTTAAGTTCCCTTTAGACAGGTGTACATCTATTGATTTTATTGAAGCAATTGGTATAATTAGGTTAACGAAAGCATATACTATCCCCACTATTTCAATTGGTGGTGATTGTGTGTGTGATAAGGAGGACAAGGATATGGCAACTGAATCAATTAATAAAAAATTCAGCCTTGACCATGACATGGCAAAACAAATCATACGTTCAAAGCCAACAAAGATTATACCAACCAATACATTTAACGATATAAAATTAAGTAAAGAAGAAAGAATTTCCAAAGCGAAAGGAATTCTAAAATCTAAAAGATGGAAGTAGTGAGTTTATTAAGCCTTGTAGATGCCGGAAATGAAGAAGACTTAATTGACTATTTACAATCGTTTAAATGTGAGAAAAATAAAGACGTAGAAAGCTTTTTGCATACAAAATCAATAAACAATGAAAAGCGTAGTTTTACGCGTACAAGTTTAGTCATAGATGAAGATGATGATAATATAATTGGTTACTTCACCTTGGTAATTAAGCCTTTTAACCTAGAGAGTAATGTTTCGGGGAGCCTAAGAAAAATATTAACGAGCAATAAGAAGGCGGAAGTTTTTAATTCAGTGTTAATTGCTCAATTAGGCAGGGCTGATAAATACAGGGGGATTATATCAGGAGAGCAAGTGTTAAAACTTGCCTTAGAAAATTGTCTGTTAATTAATGAACTATCTGCTTTAAGAATTGTAACAGTTGAGTATGATGGTCATCCATTCCTGAACGATTTTTATTTACGTAATGAGTTTAAAATTTTACAACACAATAAAAATGGTAAAGTCCTTGCTTTTTTAAAATTGAGTTAAGTCACCTTTTAGGGGTGATTTTTTATTTTGGGAAAATAATTTAAGGTGGATGGTGCCCCTCTTAAGAGCGATTTTTACTACCAAACATGTCCAGTTGACTTCCTTTTTGTGCGGTTTATAATATACCTATAGGGGTAATTGGTATGAGGAAATCAAAAAGGTGGTGAGCCATTTGAAGGGGCTTTTTTAAAAATAATTGAATGAAAGCGGTTTCTTTGTTGAGTGAAGTATAAAAGAAGTAAAACGTCAGAATATAAGCTAGAGCATACTTTTGGGAGGAGAACATCATGAGAAAATTTCGATCAACAGAGACGTGTCCCATTTGTCATATGCCTTTAGAAGATAGACGAGAAGTGAATAAAAAAATAACAGTTAAAGCGTGTCCGAATGGTCATTTCAAGAAGGAAGTGCATCCTTTGCTTGGAACGACGTTCGAATTTTATCAAAAGCCGGATGAGAAAGGAGTGAATGCGGATGCTTAAGAACCATTGGCTTGCAAATTATCACATGGGTTATTTGAAGAATGATTTTACAGCGGGCCTGATTGTCGCAATTATGCTGATTCCTCAAGGGATGGCGTATTCGATGCTGGCAGGGCTTCCGCCTGTGATTGGGTTGTACGCATCGACGATTCCGTTAATTATTTATGCATTGCTTGGTTCGTCCAGGCAGCTTGCTGTCGGGCCGGTTGCGATGGTTTCTTTGCTTGTTTTTTCTGGGGTATCAACATTAGCGGAGCCAGGTTCTGCTGAATTTATTTCGTACGCGCTGCTTCTATCTCTTATGGTCGGGGTGATTCAGCTTGGCATGGGATTGTTCCGATTGGGCTTTATTGTGAATTTCTTATCACATGCGGTTATCAGCGGTTTTACGTCAGCGGCGGCATTAATAATCGGATTGAGTCAGCTGAAGCATCTGTTGGGAACGGATTTAGAAGGGGGCAAGAATGTCTTCCTTATTGTTGCGGATGCGTTTCGGAAAATTGGTGAGATTAACCCTGTTACACTCGGGATTGGAGTAGGAAGTATTGCAGTGCTAATGCTTTTCAAAAAAATCCTTCCACGGTTTCCAGCACCATTGTTAGTGGTGGTTGGGAGCACACTGTTCGTGTATTTCTTAAACCTTGAGGAGCGGGGCGTGAAGATTATTCGTGAAGTGCCAGATGGATTACCAGCCTTCAGTCTTCCTGGTTTTAATATGGATTCGGTGATGGCGTTGCTGCCGATTGCGCTTACGATTTCATTTGTCGGTTTCATGGAGTCGATTGCGGTTGCGAAAACGATTGCTTCAAAGGAAAAATATAAAGTAAATTCGAATCAAGAGCTGACAAGCTTAGGTGCAGCTAATATCGTTGGTTCATTCTTTTCTGCATCTCCTGTTACAGGCGGGTTCTCAAGAACAGCGGTTAACTATCAGGCAGGTGCGAAGTCTGGATTAGCATCGATTATTACCGCGGTATTAATTTTATTGACGCTGTTGTTTTTCACGGATTTATTCTACTATCTGCCGAATGCTGTGCTTGCGGCGATTATTATGGTCGCAGTGTTTGGGTTAGTTGATGTGAAGGAAGCGAAGCATTTGTTCCAAATCAAGCAAACAGACGGCTGGGTGTTGGTGATTACGTTCTTTGCAACATTGCTTACGAGTATCGAATCGGGTATTCTAATTGGTGCAGGGGTTTCATTGTTGTTGTTCATTTGGCGCAGTGCTTATCCGCATACAGCTGAATTGGGTTACATTGAGGAAGAAAATGTGTTCAAAAATCTGGACCGCTATCCGACCGCAAAGCAGTTTGACAATACGCTTATCTTTCGGATTGATGCGTCGCTTTACTTTGCAAATCTTGCATTTCTCGAGGAGCGGCTTCGCAAAGCGATTGATGAAGACGTGAAGCGAGTAATATTAGATTTTTCAGGAGTAAATGCGATCGATGCGGTTGCGATCGATGAACTAGAGAAGTTGATTGAAGAATACAAGGACGCAGGTGTTGAGATTCACATTGCCCAAGTAAAAGGTCCTGTGATGGATTTGTTAGCAAAAGCGGGTTGGGATAAGAAATTCGGGGAGAACACAAAGCATCTAACACTTCACCAGGCATTACAGCCGTAGAAAGGGGATTGAAGGATGGCACCAGACCGTCTTATTGAAGGTAATGAAGCTTTTTCGCAAAAAGTATTGAAGCAAGACCCAGCTTTTTTCAAGGAGCTGCAAGCAGGTCAGTCACCTGAGTATTTCGTTATCGCTTGCAGTGATTCTCGCGTTAGTCCGTCTGTGATTGCAGATACGCCTCTTGGCACAATGTTTGTACACCGCAACATTGCAAACCAAGTGAACGAAGAGGATGACAGTCTTTCTGCAAGCTTGTACTTTGCCCTTGTGCATTTGAAAGTGAAGAAAGTAATTGTTAAAGGGCATACAGGCTGCGGTGGCGTTGCCGCAGCACAAGCAGGTAATGAAGAGCCTTATTTGAAGGAATGGGTAAGCGAGATTCGAAGCGGATTTGAAAACCAAGGATGCTCCGCGGAAGACGAGCTAAACGAACTTGTCAAAGCAAATATTCGCCGACAAGTTGAAAAAATGAAACAACATCCCGTTTACAAGAAATACGGAGAAAATGTCGATGTCGAAGGCTATTTATTCCACTTAAATAGCGGAAAATTAGAAAAGCTCGACGACTAAGAGGAGAAGCAAGCACATGGCTTATGTGCTTGCTTTTTTTATGTTTTCGACGCACAGGACGTGACGTTCTTAGGCGGTGTTCCTTTGATGTCTAGCTGCGAAAGGCAGGCTGCGCGAGTCCTTCCGACGCACAGGACGTGCTAGCGTCGGTGTTGAAACAGGATGTTTCGTTCTTAACCGACGTTCCTTAAATACGCCGAAAGCAAAGAGCGCCTCTATGTGTAAAGGCTCCAGCAATCGGACAGCCTAAACGCCTTTCTCCGCTTTTCCAGCTGTTTTTTTGTATGGGTGGCGGGTGTTTAACAATAATAATAAGGAAAGGAGTTGTTTTTGTTGCAGGTTACTGTGAACAAGGTTGTTGATGCAAAAGGGCTTGCATGTCCGATGCCGATTGTGAAGACAAAGAAGGAAATTGACAGCTTGGAACCTGGAATGGTGATGGAGATCCAAGCGACTGATAAAGGTTCGAAGGCAGATATTAAGGCTTGGGCAGAGCGCACAGGTCATGAGTATTTAGGTTCGCGTGAAGAAGGCGAACTGCTTAAGCACTATTTACGAAAAGCTCATGCTGAGGAAGAAAAAGCGGAAACGAAGCATGAGGATGTCGTTTCGCTTGATGATTTAATGAAGAAAATCGAAGGCGATGAAGCGGTTACCATAATTGACGTGCGGGAGCCGGCTGAGTATGCATTTGGCCATATTCCTGGAGCGGTCAATATTCCGCTTGGTGAGCTTGAGCAGCGCTTTGAAGAAATTAATCAACAAGGCGATGTTCATGTCATTTGCCGCTCAGGAAGCAGAAGTGATGTAGCGGCCAAAGTAATGACAGAAGCAGGCTTCAAACGTGTTAAAAATGTCGTGCCAGGAATGAAAGACTGGACAGGACCGACTGAAAAACATCACTAAGGAGGGGAAGCGACGATGAAAGTAGCAATTATCGCAGCAAACGGGTCAATGTTTGATGCATACAAAGTCTTTAATATCGCAACAGCCGCGGCGGCAACGGATGCAGAGGTTGGAATCTTTTTCACCTTTGAAGGCTTGAACTTAATTCATAAAGAAGGACACAAGCAATTGCCGATGCCAGAGGGAGCGGAGCATTTTCAAGAAGGCTTCAAGAAAGCGAACGTCCCGCCTGTTGAAGAGCTTGTAAGCATGGCAGCGGAGATGAATGTGAACATGATTGCCTGTCAAATGACAATGGACGTTATGAGCTTAGAAAAGGAACATTTTGTTGATGGGGTAGAAGCTGGGGGAGCCGCAACATTTCTGAACTTCGCACATACTGCAGATGTAACCTTAACATTTTAATGAAAGGGTGAGGAATATGACAGCGACAGCACAAGTGAAAGAAATCTCTGTAAAAGAATTAGTAAAGAAAATTTTCGCTGGTGAGGAAACGTTTATTTTAGACGTTCGTAATACGGATGATTTTGACGATTGGAAGATCGAAGGGCAAAATGTTGAGGTAATCAATAAGCCGTATTTTGATTTATTAGATGGGGTAGACCCGATTATTAATCACCTGCCAAAGGATAAGCCAATCTATACAGTTTGTGCAAAAGGTGGTTCTTCCCAGCATGTGGCGGAGCAAATCGCTGAGCATGGCTATGATAACGTGTATTCAATTGCAGGCGGAATGAAGGCCTACAGTGAATATCTAGAGCCGATTGAAATTGGCGCCGTAACAGGTGGAAGTATTTTTCAATTTGTCCGAATTGGAAAAGGGTGTTTATCGTATTTAGTTACTTCAAACGGGAAGGCCGCGATGATTGATACGAACCGGATGATCGAGCCTTACGAGCAGATGATTGAGGAAAAAGGGCTTACTCTTACTCACGTTTTCGATACCCACCTGCATGCAGACCATATCTCAGGCGGAAAGAAGCTTGCCGATAAGCTTGGTGCAGCGTATTATTTACCGCCAAAGGATGCAGAAGAAGTGACATACGACTATAATCCGCTTCAAGATGGCGATGAGTTCAAAGTTGGTGACGTGGTAATTAAAGCATTTTACTCGCCGGGTCATACGATTGGAAGTACGTCTTTCGTTGTAGATGATCAATATTTATTAACAGGCGATATCCTGTTTATTGATTCAATTGGCCGACCTGACTTAGCTGGTAAAGCCGAGGACTGGGTTGGTGACTTGCGTAATACACTATATGAGCGTTATAAAACATTAGCCGATGACTTATTGGTACTGCCTGCCCATTACATGAGCAAGAAGGAAATGAATGAAGATGGCAGTGTTTCTGAAAAATTAGGCACCCTTTACCGTGAAAACCACGGCTTGAATATAACGGACGAAGTTGAATTTCGAAGTGCTGTGACTGATAATTTACCGCCGCAGCCGAACAGCTATCAAGATATTCGTGAAACAAATATGGGGAAACAAAAGCCCGATCAAGAACAACAGCGTGAAATGGAAATTGGTCCAAACCGTTGTGCAATTAGAGAATAGCATAAGAAAACCGGCACCCGTCCGTTGGGCTGCCGGTTTCTTCGTTATTGGTATGAGCCTGTTACGAAAATCGAATCATCAGCACCTGGTGAGCTTTCAGCCCCGATGCGAATGTTTTTCGCACTTCCGATATTGACACTTACCGCTTCAGACGAACCAGCAGATACTGTGAAATCCTTTAAAACGGTGTCGTTCTCATCGTAAATTTTTACTCTCACACGTTCTTCGCCAAGTCCGAAGACTGTCAGTGATAGGCTTTGGTATTTTCCGTTTGGCTGTAGTGTGAAGTCTTTTTCAGCCGAGTTAATGCCTTCAAGCACAACTCCTGAACCGTAGTCTGTGCCGTTTTGGACTGTGTATCGTTTATCTTGCGTTGTCATCGCGTAAGCACCTGTGTCAATGCCGGCTGCTGTGATTGAGGCGCTTGTATTTGTTTTTCCTAAGATGACCGTTTTTGTAGCCGCATCATAATCAACTGCTGTGCCGACGGCTTCGCCAACTGCGCGTACTGGCAAGTATGTGCGGTTGTTGTATGTAATGGCCGATAATTTATCGCCGTTTTGGTCAGTTGGTGTCCAGTTCTGCCCGTCCACTTTGAAGTTAAGTGACCAATTTAAGTACGAGGAAACCTTCTCAAGCGCTGGCGCTGCCCCAACACCGAGTGAAAATGCAAACAAGAATCCGACAAAGCCTGCAAGTGCAATGATTCGTTTCTTCAAGTAATGACCTCCATTTATGTTATTTTTTTCTACTTTAATCATACAAGATTCGACATGGTTGGTTAATAGTGGGATTTACTCATTCTAAAGAGGGAAGTAGGAACATTGTCTTGAATAAAAAGTCTCCGCCAAACCTCATCCAATTGATGTATAATGAAAGCTGGTGAATAAATACAGTCTCTTCTAACTTGTAAAATGTTAGAGACAGCTGAAATAGATTCAAAGAGGAAAGAGAGTGGAACAATCATGGGTCGTAAGTGGAGTAATATTAAAGAGAAGAAAGCATTGAAAGATAAGAATACGAGCCGGGTGTATGCGAAGTTCGGTCGTGAAATTTACGTGGCTGCTAGGCAGGGTGAGCCTGATCCTGTTTCAAACCAAGCGTTAAAGTTCGTACTTGAACGCGCAAAAACGTACAATGTGCCAAAAGCGATTATCGACCGTGCCATTGAAAAAGCAAAGGGCGGCTCTGAAGAAAACTACGACGAGCTTCGTTATGAAGGCTTCGGACCGAACGGCTCAATGGTCATCGTCGATACCCTTACAAACAACGTTAACCGCACCGCATCAGAAGTACGCGCTGCTTTTGGCAAAAACGGCGGCAACATGGGCGTCAGCGGTTCTGTTTCCTATATGTTTGAAGCGACAGCCGTTATTGGAGTAGAAGGAAAAACAGCAGACGAAGTGCTCGAAATCTTAATGGAAGCAGATGTAGACGCACGCGACGTTATCGAAGAAGACGATACCGTCATCATCTACGCTGAACCAGAAGAATTCCACGCTGTCCAAGAAGCATTCAAAAGCGCCGGCATCACAGAATTTACCGTTGCTGAGCTGTCCATGCTTGCACAAAGCGACGTTTCCTTGTCAGAGGACGACCAAGCTCAATTCGAAAAAATGATCGACGCCTTAGAAGACCTCGAAGACGTCCAGCAAGTGTATCATAACGTGGATTTAGGTGAATAAGAGAGTGTGTAGGGCTGTCCCAAAAGGTTATTCATTATGACCTTTTGGGACAGTTCTTGTTTTTTCAGAAAGCTTCATCGATTAATCTTCAACACCCGAAATGCTTCAGAAATCTTTTGTGCAAACGATAATGGCGGTTCGACAGATTGAAAGTGAAGATAGAGAATGTCAGGCTTCGCAAACAGCCAGTGGTTATGCAGAGCACTGATGATAATCCCGTTTTTTACTAGAATGGAAGTGAAAAGCGGGATTTCTTTTTCAAGCAGGACGATTTCTCCAAGATTGAGCGCATTTCCTTCATGGTCCAGTGATTCAAACATCACCTCCGCATGAAGCTCGCCGCGACTTGGACGGCCTTGGATGGTCACCTCAAGTTTACGTTGAAATTCAACTGAACAAACGCCGTGCTTCATCGTTGGCTGCCCATTTAACAGCTGCCCGTATTGTTGACAAAGGGTCTGGAAATTTGGCAAAGGAACACCGCCTTATTTTACTTTTTATAAAAATATGTATTGCAAGAGGGTTTCATGACCGAAAGCCACTTGATAAGCGAGTAAGTTTGGTTTCTCGTTGCTGAGGAATCAGGCTTTTTTTCGGTTAGAGATGTAACAAAACCATTAGCGTATCGTCTAAGAGGATAGATTGGGAATAGAAGGAGGGAAAGGTGAGATGAGGAAGGTAGCAGTGGGGATTGTGATGTGTGTGATGCTGGCTGCTTGTCAACAAGCTGATGAAACGAGTCAGTCTGTCGATGGTCCGCAAGAAAAGCCATCTTCACCTTCAGAAGCGGTTCATCAAAATGATGTCATCAATATGCATGGTGAGATTAGCAACTTAAATCGCTTTGAAACGTTTATTGCGAATGTGAAAGCTGATAAAAGTGATCACATACGGGTGATAAGCTATACAACGGAAGGGGATCCGATTTTTTATCTGCTGGATTTTGATGGGAAACAGATTGAATACACGTTTGATAATTCTCAAGATGGCTATGCCGGTTCGGATAAAGGACAGAAAAGCACAACCTGCAAGGACATAACTGAAAACGCGACTACAAATGGGACAGAATATGCATTAGCTGGCTGCTCGTCAAAAGTCGGGGACACCTTTTATTTTCGTATAGAAAGTAAGGGATGACGAATGAGGGAGAGTGGGAACAGACCCTTGCGAATTTGACTGACCAGCCCCCTTCAAGTGTTAACTTATTAACCAACCAAAGATTTCTTGTCTTTGGTTTTTTATAATTAATTTTCCGAAAATTTAAAAAATAAATTGACATGTTCTGCATCAAATGTTTATAATTTTATTATAGAAATGTGCGGTACCTGCTTCTAGAAAGACTTTCTCTTTCATGGCCAGCGGGTGGAGCGTTCGATTGAAAAATGAAATGGATGGAATATTTATTTACTGAAAAGTCTATTCTACTCTGCGGGCAGCAGAGGGACCAATAGATATTTGCCAGTGATATCACCTTTGATATTGCTGGCTTTTTTTATTGGGGAAAATACTTTTTCGAAAAGGAGTGATAGTTACAATATGTCAACACACACGCATTTATCGTTGCAAGGCGCAACAAAGTACTATAAGAAATTCAAAGCCGTGGATGATGTGAATCTTGATATTAAGAAAGGCGAGTTTGTGACGATTCTCGGTCCGTCCGGCTCTGGGAAAACGTCTTTACTGAAGCTGATTGCGGGCTTTGAAGGATTATCGGGCGGAACGGTGCTGCTTAACGACCAAGATATTACGAAGAAGAAGCCGTATGAGCGGAATATTGGGATGTTGTTTCAAAATTATGCCCTCTTTCCACATATGACGGTCAAAGAAAATGTCGCCTATCCTTTGAAACTGCGAAAATATGCGAAGGATGAGATCGCCAAGCTTGTCACAAATATTCTCGACATGGTCCACTTGACAGACTTTGTACACCGCTATCCGCACCAGCTTAGTGGTGGTCAGCAGCAGCGCGTCGCACTTGCGCGGGCGATTGTTTTTAACCCGCCGCTCCTTCTCTTAGATGAGCCGCTCGGTGCACTGGATAAGAAGCTTCGTGAAGTGATGCAGCTTGAGATTAAGCATATCCAAGAAAAGGTTGGCATCACGACCATTAGTGTGACACATGACCAGGAAGAAGCATTAACGATGTCGGACAGAATTTGTGTCATGAATCACGGCAAAATTGAGCAAATTGCCCCGCCGGATGAGTTGTATGAACAGCCTAATAACCGCTTTGTAGCTGAATTCATCGGGGAAATCAATTTGCTGTCAGGCAAGGTTGTCGGTCATGAAGGTGACAGCACGATTGTTAAGCTGCTTGATGATGATTCAGTAACGATTCATACGAAGAAAACGGTGCTCGATGACGAGGTGTACATTACATTACGCCCTGAAAATGTCAAGGTGATGAATGGTAATGAACACGCTGAGAACACGCTGCGCGTAAAAGTGCAGGAGAAGATTTACATCGGGGATGCTTTGAAAGTTAAGACGGAAACCGCTTTTGGTCAAGTGCTGACAGTGAAGGTTCCTGCGTCCTATACAGACAAGCTAACACCTGGTGTAGAGATTACACTTGGATGGGACGGACAGAAGTCCACTGCCATTCCGTATGAAAGAGAAGCCGTATCAGTCTAGTGCTTGCATTGTTGTAAGTGCTTACATAATAAAGGGGGATGTATATGAATAAAAAGATGTCATTATGGTTGATGATGGTTGCTGTTGTAATGATTTTAGCTGCTTGTGGTGGAAACAAAGCGTCAAATGAAGGTGATGGAGACAGTGCAGCTCCAGCGCCGAAAGAATTAGTTGTTGTCGATTGGGGCGGTGCTTCTTCTGAAGCGGCTCAAAAAGCAATCTATGAGCCATTTGAGAAAGCAAACGATGTGAATGTCATTGTCGTATCGCCGACAGATACAGGAAAACTAATGTCGATGGTTCAAAGCGGAAATGTTGAATGGGATGTTGTGAACCATGATACAGATGTGGCGCTTCGTCTTGAAAATGAAGGAATGCTTGAGCCGCTTGATTATGACGTCATTGATAATACAAATGTTTACCCGCATCTTGTAACAGACCATACAATTGGTTTGCAGCTTTATTTTACAAATATCGCGTATAACACAGAAGCATTTGCTGAAGGAACACAGCCGAAGACATGGGCAGAGTTCTGGGATACAGATAAGTTCCCTGGCGCCCGTTCATTATACCGCAGCCCGATGGGAACGCTTGAGTCTGCATTATTAGCTGATGGTGTGAAGCCTGATGAATTATATCCACTTGATGTTGAGCGTGCACTGAAGAGTCTTGATAAGGTGAAAGGTGATATTAAAACATGGTGGGATGCTGGAGCACAGCCGCCGCAATTACTTGCAACGAAAGAAGTTGTTGCATCTGCAGCATGGAATGGCCGTATTTCTGCAGCGCAAGAAGAAGGGTCAAATGTTGCCAATGAATTTGGTGAAGCATTGATGATGTCAACGTCTTGGATTATTCCAAAAGGCGCACCGAACAAAGAGCTTGCACAAGAATTTATCGCATTTGCGATGCAGGCAGAACAACAAGCAGAATACTCGAAGCTAATCGATTACGCACCAACAAATCAGCAAGCGCTTGAACTGCTTCCTGAAGATGTGAAAGAACGCCTCGGTCAAACAGAGGAACAGTTAGCATCACAAGTGCCGATTGATACGAAATATTGGGCGGAAAACTTTGAAGAAGTGAATGAGCGTTTTAACGCATGGCTGTTAGAGTAGAAATGATTTGAAAGGAGAAGAAGGAGGTATCTTATGGCGAAGGTGAAGACGGAGGCTCCGGTACTCACGCGAGTACCTCCTCTTCAAAAAAATCAACTTGTCCACATACCAGGCTTAAAATGGTTATTGCTGATTATTCCGCTCTGTTACGTAATCTTTTTGTTATATTTCTCGATTTTTAGCGTGTTGAAATTAAGTGTAGTTAATGATGCAGGCATGTTCACCATGGAATATGTGAAGCAGATTTTTATGAGTCCATTATATATGAAGGTGCTGTGGATTACGCTTAAAATCGCTGGTCTTGTAACGCTTTTCGCACTGTTAATTGGTTATCCGATTGCCTATTTAACGTGTATCATTGAGTCGAAGTTTTGGAAGCAGATCATTCTAGGAACAGTGCTTGTAACGCTTTGGATTAGCTTGTTAGCGAGAACGTTCAGCTGGCAGGTGATCCTGCAGGAGTATGGGGTGCTGAATAAGCTTCTGATCGGCATTGGAATTATCGATGAGCCGCTTCAGCTCCTGTACAATACACCAGGCGTTGTCGTCGGGATGACGCATATCTTGCTTCCGTATATGGTGCTGAGCTTGTATTCGGTTATGGAAAGTATTGATTACAGGCTGATGCAGGCTGCTCAAGGGCTCGGGGCGCGACCGTGGAAGTCATTTGTACAAGTCTTTCTGCCGCTGTCATTGCCTGGTGTGATGTCAGGCTCGCTTATTGTATTTGTGCTTGGACTAGGCTACTTTATTACACCGGCCATTCTCGGCGGGCAGACAAATATGGTTATTGCGAAGCTGATTCAAGAAAACATCCAAATGAGCTTGAACTGGCATATGGCGTCTGCGTTGTCCTTATTGCTTTTGGTCACAACCTTACTGCTGCTTGGACTGGCCTATTGGGCCTCAAAGCTTTCACCGCTCGGAAAGGGGAGGGAAATAAATGTGGCTCCGCATTACGGTTGGCATTATTTTAGTGCTGTTGATTCTGCCGATTTTAATTATTATACCGCTTTCATTTAGTTCGGCTGTTGCATTTGAATTCCCGCCACCGGGCTATTCATTGAAATGGTATGAGCAGTTTCTTGCTAATGAACAGTGGACAAATGGATTTATCCGCAGTGCCGTGGTAGCACTGTTTACAGCGATTATTTCGACCATTATCGGTACGATGGCCTCGTTAGCTGTTGACCGGTTGAACTTTCCAGGGAAGCAGCTGTTCTTGAATCTCATGATTGCGCCGATGATTATTCCGTTAGTTGTTGTCGGGATTGCGATGTATCATTCCTTTTCTGTCTACCAAATGACGAATACGCTGACGGCGCTTGTGCTCGCGCATTCGATTATTGCGATTCCAATTGTTATCGTCACTGTAACAGCGAAGCTGAAAGGGCTTGACCGGAACTTAGAGCTGGCCGCCTTAAGTCTCGGTTCAAATCCAGTCGGGGTGTTCTTTAAAGTAACGCTCCCGCTCATTCGTCCAGCTGTTCTTGCTGGTGCATTATTTGCTTTTATTACGTCATTAGATGAAGTCGTTGTCAGCATCTTTGTCGCTGGGCCGCGCACGAAAACACTGCCGGTTGTCATGTGGGAAAATATGCGCACACAAGTGGACCCGACCATTGCGGCCGTGTCGTCCATATTGATTGTGGCAACGATTGTGCTGTTCCTTGTCCAAGCTTTCATTACGCACATGGGCGAGAAAACAAAGCAGCGGGCAGGGTAAAACAGCAAAATATCGAAAATTTTCTGAAAATTATTGACGTGAAGCTCATCTATAAAATATACTTACATTACATTCATTGAAGGAAGACCACCTCTTCCTCAGCCACTGAATGACGAAGGAACATAACAACAAAATGAATGAAACCATGTAAACTGAGTATTCTATTTCACTCCTCCACCAAGGAGTCTATCAGTAGAAGCGGCCAGTTATATCAGCACCTTTGATATAACTGGCCTTTTTTATTTTAAAAGGAGGGTTTGCGTTGAGTGAGATCGTGCAAACAAGACCAGGAATGCGGTCAGAGAGTATTCATGCGAGAAGAATGGCAGCCGTTCCGAAAGCGCCGTATAACATTACAAGCGTTTACGTGAAATCAGCAAGCGGAGCAACTGTCACAGATGTAGACGGCAATCAATATATTGATTTTGCCGGCGGGATTGGCATCCAAAACATCGGTCACTGTCATCCGAAAGTGGTGCAGGCGATTCAAGACCAAGCAGCGCAATCCGTTCATACGTGCTTTCATGTTGCGCCGTATGAATCCTATATTGAGCTTGCGGAAAAATTGAATCAGCTTACGCCTGGTCATTTTGAGAAGAAGACGATGTTTGTAAATAGCGGGGCTGAAGCAGTTGAGAATGCTGTTAAGATTGCTAGAAAATATAGCGGAAAGCCCGGTGTGATTTCGTTTGAGCGGGGCTATCACGGTCGAACGTTATTAACAATGTCCTTAACAAGTAAGGTAAAGCCATATAAGCATGGATTTGGCCCGTTCGCAAATGCGACATATAAGCTGCCATATCCGGATTACTACCGTGGACCTGAACAGATGACAGCTGAACAATATGATGACTATTTGCTGCAAGCATTGGAGCGGTTCTTCATTTCAGAAGCGGATACGGATGAAGTCGGTGCGATTATTTTAGAGCCTGTTCAAGGTGAAGGCGGGTTCGTCGTTCCGTCGAAACGTTTCGTGCAGGGTGTGCGAGCGGTCTGTGATAAGCACAATTTACTTATGATTGCTGATGAAATTCAAACAGGCTTCTGCCGTACAGGTGAATTGTTTGCGATGAATCACTTTGACGTTGCGCCTGATTTGATGACGATGTCGAAATCATTGGCTGCAGGTATGCCGTTAAGTGCTGTAACTGGAAGAGCGGAAGTGATGGATGCGCCTGATATCGGCCAGCTTGGCGGAACATTTGCAGGCAGTCCAATCGCATGTGCCGCAAGTCTTGCGGTGCTGGAAGTGATTGAAGAGGAAAATCTTGTTCAGCGGAGCAGGGAGCTCGGCGTGAAGATGATGAACGCTTTTCGAGACTTGCAAGAACGCTATGACATGGTTGGTGATGTACGTGGACTTGGCGCGATGTGTGCAATGGAGCTTGTCAAAGACCGCACAACAAAAGAGCCGGCAAAAGAAGAAACAGCCGCAATCGTTACATACTGCTGGCAAAATGGCTTATTCGCATTGAGCGCAGGGTTTTACGGCAACGTCCTTCGCTTCCTGCCGCCGGTTGTCATCAGTGATGAGGAATTTTCAGCAGGGATGGCAATTCTTGAGCGAGCCTTTCAACACGTGCTGGGGGTGAAGGCATGACACAAGCGGCAGTCACAACTGAAACCGTGCTGAACTATATTGCAGGTAAATGGGTTTCAGCGCAATCAGATGAGACGATTACGATTACAAGCCCGATGAATAAGGATGAAGTTGTCGGCACGATTCAAGCTTCACGGCAAGAGGATATTGAAGCCGCTGGAGAAGCAGCACGTCAAGCACTGCCTGAATGGCGTCGGATGTCACCGGTCGCAAGAGGCGATATTCTTCGCAAAGCGGCTGATCTGATGGAAGAGCGGGCTGATGAAATCGCTTCGCTCGCAACGCGTGAAATGGGGAAGCGCCTTGTCGAGACAAAGGGTGAAGTGCTTCGCGGTGCCGCAATCCTTCGTTATTACGCGCAGGAAGGTATGCGAAAAATCGGTGAGGTGCTCCCATCAGCGAATAAGGATAATCTCTTCTATTCATTGCGTGTGCCTGTCGGTGTTGTCGGTGTCATTTCACCGTGGAACTTTCCAGTTGCGATTCCAATTTGGAAGATTGCACCGGCATTGATTTACGGTAATACGGTTGTATTTAAGCCGGCAACTGAAACAGGCGTCACAGCCGCAAAGCTTGTAGAAGTGTTTGAGCAAGCAGGACTCCCTGCAGGTGTTTTGAATTTTATAACCGGAAAAGGGTCCGTTATCGGTGATGCGATTGTCGAGCAGTCCGGCATTGATGCACTTACATTTACGGGTTCGAACGCTGTCGGCAAGCATATTGCCAGTAAGGCGGTGGAGCGAGGCATCAAGTATCAGCTTGAGCTTGGCGGTAAGAACCCTGTGATTGTTTTACGTGATGCAGACCTTGACTTGGCAGCTCGCTTAACGGTTGACGGGGCAATGAAACAAACGGGACAGCGGTGCACAGCGACAAGCCGGGTGTATGTCGAGCGTCCTGTCTATGAGCAGTTCAAAGAAAATGTCTTAAAATATGTGAAACAAACGATTGTCGGAAACGGACTGAATGAGGACGTTACAATGGGGCCGCTTGCTTCGAAAAGCCAGTATGAAACGGTTCTTTCCTATATTGAAAGTGGAAAAGAAGAAGGTGCCACACTCTTATATGGAGGGAACGCGCTCACAGAAGGCGAGTTTGCGAACGGCTACTATGTGGAGCCGGCTGTCTTTGACAATGTGACCCATGATATGAAGATTGCGAAGGAAGAAATCTTCGGCCCAGTGCTTTGCATGATGGTCGTTGACTCTTATGAGGAAGCACTGCGATATGCAAACGATACCATTTATGGATTAAGTGCCTCGCTGTTTACACGGGACATCGCCACATGTCTCGATTTCGTTCAAAACAGTGAAGCAGGCATGGTGCAAGTAAATGGTGAAACAGGCGGTGCGGAACCACAGGCGCCGTTTGGCGGACTGAAGGCTTCAAGCTCAGGAACGCGTGAACAAGGGCAAGCCGCAGTCGAGTTTTTTACAACCTATAAAACGATTGCCATAACACCAACGAAATAAGTTTGCTGTTACGAGTTTCCCTCAATTCAAAGCCAGGATTGAACGGAATTCCAGAGCCAGCGCCATTCACTGCCTGTTTGTGCGGTTGAATTGTGCTGGCTTTTTATTTTACGAGAAAGAGAGGTGGCAGGAATGAGTGGTGCGCTTGAAGGAATTAAAGTCGTTGACTTAAGCCGCGTACTTGCAGGCCCGTATTGTACGATGACACTGGGCGATTTAGGGGCAGAGATTATTAAGGTCGAAGCGCCGGGCGGCAGTGACGACACCCGCTACTGGGGTCCTCCCTTTAAAGGAAGCGAAAGTGCGTATTACTTGTGCACAAACCGAAACAAACGGGCGATAACACTTAACTTAAAAAGTGAGCAGGGCATTGCGGTTTTGAAGAAGCTTCTTGCAGATGCGGACGTTGTTATTGAAAACTTTAAAAACGGCACGATGGCGAAATGGGGGCTTTCCTATGAGGAGATGAAGGAATTAAACCCACGGATTATCCATTGTTCGATTACAGGGTTTGGTCGCAATGGTCCTTACAGTCATCTGCCAGGCTATGATTTTATTATTCAAGCGATGGCAGGGCTGATGAGTATTACAGGAAGCGAAGAATCAGGCCCAATGAAAGTAGGTGTTGCCATTTCAGATATTATTACAGGCTTGAACGCAACGATTGGGATTCTTGCTGCCCTGCAGGAACGGAATGTTTCCGGAGAAGGGCAAAGCGTCGATATTTCGCTCTATGACTCACAGATTAGTGCGCTCGCCAACGTGGCAAGCAACTATTTGATTTCAAAGTCCGTGCCAGGCTTGCTTGGAAATCAACATCCAAACATTGTGCCGTATCAGCCGTTTCCGACTAAGGATGGCCAAATGGTTGTCGCAGTCGGCAATGACGGGCAGTTCCGTAAGCTGTGTAAGGTGCTGAAGGTGGAGCATTTAGCTTCAGATGAACGCTTTGCAACAAATACTTCACGCCTTAGCTATCGCGAGGAGCTTGTTGAGATGCTAGGTGTTGAGATGAAAAAGCGCTCAGCCCGTGAATGGCTGCTGGACTTAAATGAAGCAGGCATACCAGCCGGCCCGATTCAAAATATGGAGGAGCTGTTTGCCGACCCGCAAGTTGAAGCAAGGCAGATGGTTTACACAGTTGATCACCCTGCTGTTGGGGAGGTACAGCTCGTTGGAAGTCCACTTAAACTATCGAAAACACCTGTTCAAGTAAGGCGCCACCCGCCGCTTGCAGGCGAACATACACAGGAAGTGCTAACAGAGCTTGGGTATTCAGAAGAAGATGTTCATGCATTATTTGAAAATAATATTATTTAGGGGGAAAAGAAAATGATGAATTTTTCATTCAGTGAAGAACAAGAAATGCTTCGTAAAATGGTGCGCAGTTTCGTAGATAAGGAGATTATGCCAAATATTAAGGAGTGGGATGAGAAAGGTCACTTCGAGCCGAGTGTCATGAAGCGGATGGCAGAGCTGGACTTAATGGGCGTTTGTATTCCAGAAGCATACGGCGGAAGCGGCATGGATTACAATTCCTTAGCGATTGTCTGCGAGGAGCTAGAGCGTGGAGATACGGCTTTCCGTACAGCGGTTTCCGTTCATATCGGGCTGAATTCAATGACATTGCTGCAATGGGCAAATGAAGAACAGAAGCAAAAATATTTAGTGCCACAAGCAAAAGGGGAAAAGATCGGTGCATTCGGCTTAACTGAGCCAAACGCAGGCTCAGACGTTGCGGCACTACAGACAACAGCGACAAAGGATGGGGACGACTACATTTTAAATGGGTCGAAAACGTGGATTTCGCTTTGTGATGTAGCGGATAACTTTATCGTGTTTGCTTATACGGACAAATCGAAAAAGCACCACGGCATTTCAGCCTTTATCGTGGAGCGTGATATGGAAGGCTTCTCATCAAAAGCAATTAAAGGCAAGCTTGGTATCCGTGCTGGAAACACAGGCGAGCTGTTCTTCGATAACATGCGGGTGCCGAAAGAAAACTTGCTTGGCGAAGAAGGCGAAGGGTTCAAAATTGCGATGTCAGCACTTGATAACGGGCGCTTCACCGTAGCAGCAGGTGCGTGTGGAACGATTCTGGCAAGCCTTGAAGCAAGCTTAGATTACTGCCATGAGCGCAGTACGTTCGGAAAAGAAATCGGTAAGCATCAGCTTGTCCAGCAAATGATCGCCAACATGGAAGCAAGCCTGCAAATGTCGCGCCTGCTTGTCTACCGTGCCGGCTGGATGAAAAACGAAGGCTTACGCAACACACGTGAAACATCCCTTGCAAAATGGCAGGCGTGCGATATGGCGCTTAAAGCCGCTGATGATGCAGTTCAAGTTCACGGTGCATACGGCTTCTCGAATGAATACCCAGTCGAGCGCTACTACCGTAATGCGAAAGCACCGGTCATTTACGAAGGAACACGCGAAATCCATACCATTATGCAGGCAGAATACGCATTAGGCTACCGCAATGATAAGGCGCTATCAAAAATGCTGCCAAAATGGCCATACGAGCAAGCAGAAGTCCCTGTAAATTAAACGAAGTGAAAATGGAAAGAGGTTGACGAACATGTCAGCCTCTTTCTTTGGTTTATGGGGAGGTGTAGATTCTGCCTTATGCTTGTCGCCCCTGGGCAAACCGTCTCCGCTTTCGACGCACAGGATGTGCTAGTGCAGGCGTTGTCACAGGACGTGACGCTCTTAGCCAGCGTTCCTTTGATGTCCAGCTGCGGCGGGCAGAAATTTGTGTTGCTTCACCTTCCTGCGCCGAGGCAAAGAGCCTCTATGCATGAAGGCTCCAGCAAACAATATTTCTAAGCGGCCCGCCTCCGCTTTTCGAAGATGTCTAGCTGCGAAAGGCAGGCTGCGCGAGTTGCTTCACCTTTCCACGCCGAAAGCAAAGAGCGGCTTTCTCTGTGTAAAGGTTCCAGCAATCGGACAGCCTAAACGCCTTTCTCCGCTTTTCGAATAAAAAAAAGGGTTTTTGGTTATTTTGCTGAATTATAAGAATGATCGTAAAAATTTGTCAACTAGGGGGAGATTAGCGATGTGCTATCAAAAGACGATTTTTATTGCAGGGCATGCGAGGCTGCCGCAGGGGATGGCGGCGAAGAGTATGTTTGAAACATTGACTGTAACAGCGGAAATTGATTGTAAATATGGCGTGATTATTGATGCGTCTTGTACGCTTGCGACACTTCATGGACGGGAATATATTGGCCGTCTTCTAAAAGGAATCAGCCTGAAGGACGGCATAGAAGAAGCAACGAAATATATTCAGCATTATTATCGCGGAAAAGCAACGAATGCAATTATTGCCGCATTAAAAGACCTGCATTTTCAGTTTCAGCAAATGAAACAAGAAGGAATAGCAGAGGTGAAATAGAAGTGAAGGGACCGATGACGCAAGTGTTAAAGCTTGTGTGGTCGGTCTTTTTTTGTCATTGATGCGTCGTATTCAGTATGAAAGTCCATCTTTTTCTTGCGGGAAAAGGTGGATATTGAACCATTGATTAATACGAAAGCACTTGATATGGTGGAAGAATATATAAAAGAAAATAATAGGGGGAAGCGGTTATGGCGAAGGAATGGACGAAGAAGCTCTCAGAAATCATCGAGCCTTCCCGGGTGCTGACGGAGGAGGCGGATTGCTGGAGCTATAGCTTTGATGCGTCTTTTGGCACGTGGCTGCCTGATGCGGTTGTGCAGGTGCTGTCGACCGAGGAGACGGTTCGTGTTGTGAAATTTGCGAATAATGAGCAAATTCCGATCTATCCGCGCGGGCAGGGAACATGCTTAAGCGGTGGTCCGCTTCCGGTAAATGGCGGGATTGTATTAGATGTGTCACAGTGGCGGGCAACGATCGATATTCATGCTGATGATATGGTAGCGGTTGTTTCGCCTGGTGTGTTGACGAAACAGATAAATGATGAAGCGCAGAAGTTTGGATTAATGTATCCGCCTGACCCGAGCAGCTCGCATGTGTCGACGATTGCAGGGAACTTAGCGGAGAATTCAGGCGGTCCGCGCGGCTTGAAATACGGGGTGACGAAGGATTATGTCATCGGCCTTGAAGTGGTGACGCCTCAAGGGGAGGTTATCCAAACAGGCGGGCGGACGATTAAGAATGTGACAGGTTATGATTTAACAAAGCTGATCGTCGGTTCAGAAGGGACACTTGGTGTAATCACACAAGCAACATTGAAGCTTATCCCAAAGCCTGTCGCAACGAAAACAGCGCTCGTTGTCTTTGATGATCTCATTGATTCAGGGCGGGCGATTTCAAAGGTCCTTACATCTGGCATTCTGCCTGCGAAGATGGAAATAATGGACCAGCTTTCAACCATTGCAGTGGAGGACTATCAGCCGATGGGCTTACCGACTGATGCGGAGGCCATTCTGTTAATTGAATTGGACGGCCATCCGTTAGCGATTGCTGAGGAAATGGACAAGGTGGAGGCCATTTGCAGTGAGCTCGGTGCAAGAAGTATAAAAGTCGCCGCATCAGCAGAAGAAGCGGCAGACTTATGGAAGGCACGCAAGCTTGTCTCACCTGCGATTGTCAAAATAAAACCGACGAAAGTGTCTGAGGATGCGACCGTCCCGCGCAGTAAAATTCCTGATATGTTTGCGCGTCTGCAGGAGATTCGTAAAAAGTACGATGTACATCTTGTCGTGTTCGGTCATGCGGGCGATGGAAATTTGCATCCGAATATTATATGTGACAAACGAGATCGGGAAGAGATGAAGCGAGTTGAATTGGCAGTGGCCGAAATTTTTGAAGCGGCTGTTGAGCTTGGTGGCACACTGTCAGGCGAGCACGGGATCGGTACGATGAAAGCCCCGTTTATGGAAATGGAATTGGGCGGGACAGCGCTCGGTTTAATGAAAGCGATTAAGCAAGCGTGGGACCCGAACAACATCATGAACCCGGGAAAGATCTTCCCAGAACCTGGAGCAAAGCTGGTGTTAACGGATGACTGATTTGAAGGAACTGCAGGAGAAGATCAACTATCATAAAACATTTGACTGCGTGCAGTGCGGCTACTGCCTTCCTGCCTGTCCAACGTATGAAACAATGCAGAAGGAAACCCATTCACCACGCGGCCGGATTAATCTTGTGAAGATGGCGGCGGAAGGAAAGGTCGATGTTGAAAAAATTCGCGAGCCGATTGACTTATGCCTTGGCTGCCGTGCGTGCGAAACCGTTTGTCCAACAGGTGTCGAGTACGGGCAAATTCTTGAAGGGGCAAAGGAAGTGCTTGAAGAACATGACGCAAAGAGTCCCGTTCAAAAAGGAACAGAGCGAATGATTTTCAAAGAAATGTTCCCTTCACGAAAATGGATGAATACGATTGGAAATGCAAGCTGGTTTTATCAGAAGTCTGGTTTGCAGAAGGTGCTGCAAAAGACAGGTGTGATGAAGCTTGCGCCGCTGAACCTTGATAAGTTCGAGACGGTGCTGCCTGACCTTCCATCACCAAAGCAGCGGAAAACGATGCAGCATCATTATCCAGCGAGCGGGCAGAAGAAAGCAAAGGTTGGTGTCGTGCTCGGCTGTGTGATGGATGCTGTATTCCATCGAACAAACCGCAACACAATCGAATTGCTGCGCCGTTCAGGAGCAGAAATCATTATTCCGAAAAAGCAAACGTGCTGCGGGGCTCTCCATGCGCATGCGGGAAAAGTGGATGAAACGAAAGAAATGGCAAAGCAGAATATTCAAGCATTTGAAGAAGCAGATGTCGACTATATCGTTAATAACGCAGGCGGCTGTGGGGCGATGCTGAATGAATATCACTTGCTGTTTGAAGGTGATCCAGAATGGAGCGAGCGGGCAAAACGCTTTACCGCAAAGTCAAAAGACATTAGCGTTGTGCTAAGTGAGCTGAACGGACTCACTTTCACCCGCGAATTGGATGAGCAGGTCACCTATCAATCCTCCTGTCATATGATTAACGTGCAAAAGGTAACGGAAGAACCGCTTAGGCTGATTAAGTCGATTCCAGGCGTGCGTTATAAACCAATGGACAGTCCAGACCGGTGCTGCGGCTCAGCTGGTATCTATAACATCGTGAATTACGATGAATCAATGAAAATACTTGATCTCAAAATGGACGACGCCAAGCAAACGAACGCAGCCACCATTGTCACAACAAACCCAGGCTGTCTGCTGCAAATGAAGCTAGGCATTGAGCGCGAAGGCTTACAGGACCGCGTTCGTGCTGTACATTTAGTGGACTTGTTAATGGAAGCAGGGCCTGAATCGAAAGAACGAATACAACAGACAACTTAAATCAAAAAAGCTGCCTTTCACCAAGCAATTGGAGAGAGGCAGCTTTCTTTTTGTTTAAGCATTCTTTGCAATCACCGAATCGACGACACCTAGGACTTCTTCCCGGCTTAGCTTTTCCTTTTGAGCTTCCATTGTGTTAATCGTCGCGAACGCTAACAGCAGTGGAATTTCACAGAACTCGCGAATGGACTTTGTTTTAATGCTTTTAATATATTCTTCCGCTTTGCGCAGCTGTGTGAGCGCATAGGTAGTTAATTCTGGTTTTCCCCATTGATTTGGATAGAACGACACACCGCGTTCTTCATCCTCCTGCTTATTGCGCAAAATGTTAACAAGCTGTAGGCCTCGTCCAAATGCGATCGCTAAGTCTTTCTTCGTTTTCGTTCCGTCATACCAAATCCAAAGCTCAGAAAGCATCACACCGACAAGTCCAGCTACATAATACGTGTAATCATCAAGGTCGTCCACGGTTTCGATCTTCCAATTTTTCTCCGTCCACTTTGCCATCCCTGAGGCCATTTCGGAAACGAAGGCGCCTACTTTCGACAGAACAGCTGCCGGCAATAATTTTAGCCATTCATCCAATAACAGCGTCACCTCAGGCAAGCGATCAGCATATGGTGCAAATAGCTTTGAAAAGGATTTATTTTCCTGTATCCCATCTGCGACACGCTGAAGCAGATTGATTTTCAGTCCCGGTTCAAGCTCAGGATGATCTTCGATTTCATCAATTGCTCTCATGCAAAGGTAAGATGCCATCACCGCTGTTTGTAAATCACCCTGTAAGCGGCGAATTGGGATCACAAAGGTTCGGCTCGTTTCTTCTAACACTCGCCATGCATCGCTTGTCTCTATTTTTTTCACCAAAGTCCGTATCCCCTTTCACCTGTAAAAATCACTAGATCAATGTTACTACGCATTTTCTAATTTATCCAACGTTTGTCGTCCGTTTGCGTTGATAACGGCTCGTCTCTCTTATGCTTATTATAGCAATGGATGGGCGGGAAATAAAATCTTACGAGCAAGTAAAGGAAAAAAATCGTAATAAAAACAGTACTTTTGAGGTCAATTTAGCCAAAGAAGGGATAATTTAAACAAATTTTTAAGATTTTTTTAATATGGTTACGATATATTGGAATTAAAGAAAATGTGACATGAGGGGTGAAAAGAAAGGGGAGCTGGAGAGGATGAGTATGGTTGATACAAGTTGCGCTGATGAAGAAGTAGATGGGGACTTTCTATTTGATGTATATGCGAGTTCACGTCTGAATGAGGTGAAAGGTTGGGGGTGGACTCACCAGGAAATGCAACACTTCCTACAAATGCAGTTTCAATGCCAGCAACACTCCTATCATATGTATTACCCTGACTTAAATACGAGAATCATTTTATTTCAGAATGAAAAAGCAGGCCGGCTTCTTATCGCAAATTCAGAAGAAAGAATAAATATTGTAGACCTTACGTTATTGCCTGAATTTCAGAATATTGGGATAGGTACGCATATACTTGAAGAGGTTTTAACGGAGGCAAAGGCTTGTAAAAGAAGTGTTCAGTTAAGTGTGGCTCGAAACAATGACCGAGCGATAAGGCTTTATGAGCGATTAGGATTTCAACACGTTCATGCAGATGAGATGTATATACAGATGGAATGGCGTCAGCTTTAAAGGAGGTGAAGACAAATGGAACAATATATTGGAGAAATCCGAATGTTTAGCGGGAATTATGCTCCTCAAGGGTGGGCGTTTTGCGATGGGCAAATCCTACCTATCTCACAAAATGAAGCGCTGTACTCATTAATTGGTGGAATATATGGCGGTGATGGCAGAACGACTTTTGCCCTTCCTGATTATCGTGGACGTATTCCGCTTCATCAAGGAACAAATCCACTCACAGGGACAACGTACAACCTTGGCCAGAAGGGTGGAACTGAGACTGTTACGTTAATAGAGCAACATTTGCCTAGTCATACGCATAGAGTTGCAGCTTCCTCTCAAGCTGGTACTTCAAATGATCCGACAAATGCAGTTTGGTCAGGAAGTGGTATTAATCAATATTCCGATCAAACTCCGGATGGAACAATGAGTCAAGAAGCAATTACAGATGTTGGCGGAAATCAGGCACATGAAAATATGATGCCTTCTTTAACAATCAGCTACATTATCGCGTTAACAGGGATTTACCCACAACGCAGCTAAAAGGGGGTGAGATAATGGCAGAACCATTTCTTGGAGAAATCCGTTGCTTTAGCTTTCCGTTTGCACCGAAAGACTGGGCGTTTTGTGATGGAACCATATTACAGATTAGTGAAAATCAAGCGCTATACGCACTCTTAGGAACAACCTACGGCGGGAACGGAACGACAACCTTTGCCTTACCTGACTTACGTGGGCGTGCGCCAGTTCACTTTGGGAATGGCATTACTCTTGGGGAGAAGGCAGGAGAAGAAACCCATACACTTACTGTGAATGAAATGCCAGCTCATACGCATATGGCACAGGCTAGTTCAAGTAATGCTGATCAAACGAGTGCAGAAGGCCATGTGTGGGCAATTAATCCAACTATCGCTAACTATGCATCACAAGCAGATCAGTTAATGAGTACGAATGCACTTGCTTCTGCTGGGAGCTCACAGGCTCATTCAAATATGCAACCGTATAACGTTGCGAATTTTTGTATCGCATTAAAAGGAATATTTCCATCACGCAGTTAGAAAGGAGGTGAAGGGATGGACCAATTTATCGGAGAAATTCGGCCATTTGCAGGAAATTTTGCACCAAGAGATTGGGCATTTTGCAACGGGCAGCTGATGAGTATTTCGCAAAATACAGCGTTATTTTCAATTATAGGAACTGCTTACGGTGGAGATGGCATAACGAACTTTGCCTTGCCTGATTTACGTGGAAGAGCCCCGATGCATTCAGGAACAGGATCAGGGTTAACGCCGAGGGTAATTGGTGAGGAGGGTGGAACGACCACAGTTACATTGATTGAAAGTGAGATGCCGAATCATAATCATTTGCCGAATTGTAAGAGCGTTGCTTCCGATGCCACTCCAATTAATAATATTTGGGCAAGTGTGCCAAGCGGGAAAGGAAGTAAACCTATTTATACAGCTTCCGCGAATACAACAATGAATCCGCAAGCTTTGCAACCGAGTGGTGGTAACCAATCACATAATAATATGCAACCTTATTTAGGATTAAACTTTATTATTGCGCTAGATGGGGATTATCCAATTCGTCCATAACAGACCATTCTTTTATGGAACATTTTGAGCTATAGGCTTTGTATCTCAATTAAGGAAGTGATATAGAGTATTTATCATAAAAAGGAGCAAATAGAAATGATAAAGAAAATATTTCACTTATTGTTGGTTTTTTTTATTGTGTTGAGTTATCTTCCACAAGGGAGTTTTTTAGTTAAACAGGTGGATGCCGCAAGCACATTTAATGGCAACTTATCAAGTGGTGATAAATTCTATAGACCTATATTTCCGCATGAATCGACTTGGGACGATATGTCCGATGGTGAGGGTAATGCATATGGGTCAATAACAAATGACTATACGGTTGTTTATGGGCCAAGTGAATTACAAGAACAGGATTCATACCAACGCAACCCTAGCAATGCTGGTGAGTTCAATTACCTTAAAAAATATATAAACCCAAGTACGGACGGTCAATATACAATTGAGACTACTTCTGGTCCGGGTAGCGATACGGTTTTATTTGTTTATGAAGCTCCCTTTGACCCAAGTCAACCTTTGGTAAATCTATTAAAAGCTAATGACGATAAATCGGGGTCTGAATATCTTTCTAAAATTTCCAATATTACCTTATCATCTAGTAAAAATTATGTAATTGTTGTAACTGGTTATAATGCAGGAGATACAGGAACTGTAAATTTTAGTGTAACAGGTGCAGGGAGTGTAACAGATTCAGATAGTCCGATATCGACAAACAATGCCCCAACCTCAAGCAATGGAGCAGTAGGTGTAAAGGAAGGGCAACCGTACACGTTCCAAACATCTGATTTTTCTTTTGACGATACTGATGATGGAGATACACTCGATCACATAACGATTACAACTGTACCTAGTAGTGGAACACTTTCTAATGATACAAATTCACTTTCTAATGGGGACACAGTAAGTAAAGCAGATTTAGATGCAGGTAAGCTTAAATATTTATCAGGCGATATCGATTCTTCCTTCGAATTTAAAGTAAATGATGGAACGGATGATAGTGCAGATACCTATACGATGACGCTGAATGTTAATGCTCAGCCGACGGTGACGATTTCAACTACTGAATCTAATCCTACGAATGTGAATCCAATTGATTTTACCATTGAATTCAGTGAGTCGGTGACAGACTTTGACCAATCAGATGTATCAGTTACAAATGGAACGGTGAACAGTGTAACGGGAAGTGTAACGACTTACACGGCAAACGTTTCTCCTGGTGCTGATGGTGATGTAAAAGTTAATGTCGCAGCAGGTGTTGCAACGGATGTGGATGGTTTGCCAAACAAAGCAGCAACTGAGTTTTCTCTTACTTTTGACGGCACAGCACCGACTGCAACGGTTAGCTACGATGAAACAGACCCTACAAATGGTGATGTTATCGCGACGCTAAACCCGAGTGAATCGGTAACAGTGACAAATAATAGTGGCGCAAACACTCATACGTTTCCAGCGAATGGCACATTCACGTTTGAATTTGAAGATGCAGCAGGAAATACAGGAAGTGCGACTGCGACAGTCAATAACATTGATAAGACGGCTCCTGTCGTAACAGGCGTAACGGAGGGCGGAGTCTATAACAGCGACAAGGTCATTACGTTTAATGAAGGAACTGCAACGCTAAATGGTAGTTCATTTTCAAGTGGTGATACTGTCAGTGTAGAACAGGCTCATACGCTAGTTGTCACAGATGATGCAGGCAATAGCACGACTGTGAATTTTACGATTGATAAAACAGCGCCGACCGCAACAGTTTCAATAGCTGCAATCATGAATACGGATCAAACAAAAGCTAAGATTGGCGATATGGTTATGCTATTTATTCAATCGAACGAAGATATTCAAGTTCCGACTGTAACATTAGCAGGTAAAACAGTTACAGCATCACCTGACACGGGCAGTAACCCCCTTCAGACATGGAATGTGATGTACAATATGCAAGCTGGAGATCCAGAAGGTCTGGTTAGTGTTGTAGTAGATTTCAAAGATTTAGCAGGAAATGCTGCTCCAACGATAACAGCACCGACAGATGGAACTTCGGTTACGTTTGATGGCACACTTCCAACGGCCACAAGTGTAACAATGAAATCAAATAATGCAGACCCTACAATCGCAAAAGTCGGCGATACAGTCACAATTGATTTTGTCACAAGTGAAGCGGTGCAAACACCGACTGCTACCATTGTTGGTAAAACTGCCGCAGTCTCAGATAAAGGTGATAGTGACCCGACGACATGGCAAGCAACTTATATGATGCAGAACGGGGATCAAGAAGGTGCTGTGGCATTTACGCTGGATTATAACGACCTAGTAGGAAATGCAGGCACGCAGGTTACTTCGTTAACAACAGGAACGCCGGTTGTTTTTGATGAAACGCCGCCGACTGCAGACGTGACGATGAAGTCAAATAACAGCAATTCTGCATATGCGAAGGTGGGTGACACAGTCACACTTGAAGTAGTCGCGGATGAAGCGATTACCCCGCCGACGATTACAATTGCTGGTCAAAGTGTCACACTCACAGACAATGGTGATGGAGACCCGACAACGTGGAAGGGAACCTATATGATGCAGGCTAGTGATGCAGAAGGTTCTGTGCCGTTTACGTTAGATATGACAGATCTATTCGGAAATGCAGCAACACAGGTCACAGCTGTAACAAGTGGCTCAGCAGTAACGTTTGATAAAGAAGTACCAACCGCAACCTCTGTAAAAATTTCTTCTAATCATACTGACACTACAAATGCAAAAATAGGCGATACCATTACGTTAGATATTATAGTAGATGAAGCTATCCAACAGCCAACGGTCACGATTGCGGGGAATACGGCAACAGTTACCCAAGGTGCGGATGCAACCAAATGGCAAGCAACCTATGACATGCAAAATAGCGATACTGATGGCAATGTTAGTTTTACATTGAGTTATCAGGATTTAGCTGGAAATGCAGGCACAGCCGCATCTACTACAACAGATACAAGTTCAGTGTTGTTTGACGGAACGATTCCAACCGCTACCACAGTGACGATGAGTTCTAGTAATGCAGATCCAGCAATCGCTAAAGCAGGCGACACGATTACGATTGATTTTGTCACAAGTGAGCCTGTGCAAACACCACAAGTTAAAATTGTTGGAGAAAATGCAACGGTAACGCAGGGTGTAGACGCAACAACGTGGCAAGCAACTTATACGCTAAAATCTGGTGATCAAGAAGGCCCTGTAGCATTTACGCTGGATTTTAATGACGTAATAGGGAATGCAGGCACGCAGGTTACATCATTAACAACAGGAACGCCGGTTATTTTTGATGAAACAGCACCTACCGCAACAGTGACGATGAGTTCAGATAACAGCAACTCGAGTTATGCGAAGGTTGGGGATACGGTTACGCTTGACATTGTGACAAGCGAAACGATTCAGACACCGACGATAACGATTGCTACTCAGAGCGTTACGCCAACAGATGCTGGTGACAGTGACCCGAAGACGTGGCAAGCAACCTATATGATGCAGGCTAGTGATACAGAAGGCTTAGTTCCGTTTGCATTCGATATGACAGACGTAGTCGGGAATGTGGGAACCCAGGTCACAGCCGTAACAAGCGGTTCAGCTGTTACATTTGATCAAACAGCACCAACAGCTCCAACCGTCACAATGAGCTCAGATAACACGGATTCAGCTCAAGCAAAAATAGGCGATACGATTACGCTTGAGATTGAAACAAGTGAAGATGTCCAACAGCCAACTGTAATGATAGCTGGCAACACGGCAACGGTTACAGATAAAGGTGACAGTGATGCGACGACATGGCAAGCCACATATGTTGTAAAAAGTGGTGACCAAGAAGGTTCTGCAAGCTTGACAGTTGATTTTCAAGATTTGGCAGGAAATCCGGCTTCACAGGTTACAGGCGTAACGTCAGGCTCTGTTGTGACAATTGACAGCCTAGCACCAGTGGTTACAGGCGTAACAGATGGTGGCGTCTATTCTTCAGACGTGACGGTTATATTTAATGAAGGAACTGGGAAATTAGATGGGAATTCGTTTAGTGCTGGTGATTCTGTTAGTGCTGATGGTGATTACACATTAGTCGTGACAGACGCTGCAGGCAATGAGACGACGGTTGATTTTACGATCGACAAGACAGCACCAGAAGCAACAGCAGTGACAATGAGTTCAAGCAATGCGATTACAACAAAAGCAAAGCCTGGAGATACAATCACCCTTACGATTGCGGTGGATGAAGCGATTCAATCTCCGACTGTTACAATTGCAGGAAATACAGCAACCGTAACAGACGCAGGGGATAGTGACGATACGACATGGCAGGCAACCTACGACATGCAAGAAACGGACAGTGAAGGAACGATTAACTTCACGCTCGATTTTCAAGACCTTGCAGGGAATGCCGTTTCAGATCAAGTAACAGCCGTAACGTCAGGAAGTGCAGTTACATTTGATAAAACACCGCCTACTGTAACAGGTGTGGCTGATGGTGGTGCATACAATACAGATGTGACGATAAGCTTTATTGAAGGAACCGCAACATTAGATGGGAATTCATTTACTGATGGAACGACGGTTACGGATGAAGGCAGTTATGAATTCGTTGCAACTGATGATGTCGGTAATGAAGCGAAAATCAATTTTACAATTGATAAAACCCCACCAGTCATTACAGGTGTGACAGAAGGCGAGACTTATGACGACAATGTCACCATTTCCTTTAATGAAGGAACTGCGAAGTTAAATGGGGTTGCTTTTGTCAATCATTCGGAAGTAACGCAAGATGGAACCTACGAAATTGTTGTAACAGATGCAGCAGGCAATGAAGCACGAGTATCCTTTACAGTTGACAAACCAGACCCGCCTGCACCGCCGGCAGACACAGTGCCGCCGACCATTTCATTAACGGCCTCACAGCCTGAAAACGGCGTCGTTACTGTAACGGCAGCAGTCGATGGAACAGGCAGTGAAGTTTCCGCAGTAAAATGGGAAAAAGGAGCGCCTAGTCTCTTATTCTTCGCAACAGGCGGAACACCGCTCGCTGCAAATAAATTTACCGTAACAGAAAACGGCACCTACACCGTGTATGCACAAGACGCGGCAGGTAATGAAGCAATGAAGACAATTACGATTAGTAGTATCGTAGAAAACAAAGCACCAGAAATCACGCAGCCAATCGCTGACCAAGAGCTAGCCATACAAATGAGCACAACACTTAATCTTTCAAACTATTTTACAGATGAAGGAAGCATCACATATACCGTAAGTGGCTCTGATGCGAGTGTTGTAACAAACTCAGTAAATGGTTCTGCTTTAAAACTTACAGCTCTGAAAAAAGGCAACGCGCAAATCACCGTCACAGCCACGGATGAAGAAGGCCTTCAAACGAGCATAAGCTTTAAAGTAAAAGTAGTTGAAGAGCAAATTATTGCAAACCTTTCTGTTTCACCAGGTGCACTACAACCAGCTTTCACACCGGCAACAAAGCACTATGAAATGACGGTAGCGAATGAAGTTGAAACAATCAACCTATCAATTGCTACAAATGTTGAAGAAGCAGAGGTGAGCGTAAACGGAAAAGCCGTGAATGGTTCAACAGCTCTTTCTTTACAAGAAGGCGTTAATCCGATTACGGTCAAAGCAACAGCTAACAACCAGACAGAGGTCTATACAATACTTGTAACAAGAGAAGCTAAGAAGCTCGAAAGCATTAGCATCCAACATCCAACAAACGGAGCACAGCTGATGAATAGTAAACCAACGTTTTACGGCAGTACTGTTAACGGAAGTCTGTTGACGGTGCTTCTAGATGGTAAGAATGTTGGGAAAATCTCAGTTGGAATGGATGGAAAGTGGTCGTATACGCCAGCAGCTAAGCTAGCTGACGGGCAGCATACGCTTCAATTACAAGGAGCAGGTCAAGGGGAAGAAGGAATCTTTTCTGAAACGGTCTCCTTTACGATTAACACAGCGCAAACCTTGGAATTGAATGCATCACCACGTGCTATTGTCGGTGATGGGCAAGCAACGACAACAATTACCGCAGTGTTGAAAAAGGCTGATGGCACTGCTGTAGCAGGTGAGCAGATTTCGTTCTCAGCAAGCGCTGGAACATTAGCAAGCACAACTGTTACGACAGATGCAAGCGGGACAGCGAAAACAACGTTAACCGCACCTCAGCTACAAAACACAAAACCTTTAAAAGAAGTGGTCACAGCTTCGGTCACCGCAAATGGCCAGCCGCTTCAAAACAGCGTCATTATTGAATTCATGCCAGCTTCAGTCGAGGGGATTGTCAAAGACCAAACGACAGGGCAGCCGGCAAAAGGAGCAGTCGTTGAATTTGCGGAAGACTTTAACGGTGATGGTGTGATTGATTTTGAAGCTTCTTTTACAACAGGTGAAGACGGGCGGTACAAGGTGTATGTCCCACGCGGTAACTGGACATATCGTCCGACGATTACGATTCCGATGAACATTAACGGAAAAGAAGTAATGGTGAAAACGAAACAAAAAGCAGACGTCGGCGAGCTTGACGATGTCGGCAAGGAAGTGAAGTCAAACAAAGGAATCAGCGGATTATTGCTGATGACGGATAAGAAAGACGGAACACCGAAATCTGTGCAGGATGTGTTAAGTACAGCAGGAAAAGTGACAACGTCTCTTCGTACGAAAGATGGTCAGGAAGTTGAAGGCATTGAAGCGGATGAAAATGGTGACTTCAATGTAACCGACATTCCGCCAGGTGAATACGCAGTGACATACCAGGTTGAAGCGCCAGATGGCACGAAGCTTGCTGGAAAGACTGCGGTCATCAAAGTGCAAGAAGACGGGGAGCTTTCAGTAAGTATCACCCTCATTGACCCGTACGGTATCGTAACAGATGAGAAAACGGGTGAGCCAATTGAAGGTGTGAAAATGTCTCTGTACTGGTCTGACACAGATGTGAACAAACAGCATGGACGCACACCGCATGAGCTTGTTGTGTTACCGGAATTACCGGACTTTCCGCCAAACAAAAACCATGTTCCGCAAATCACAACGGCTGATGGTGAATACGCATGGATGGTTATCCCGGATGGTGACTACTACTTAGTTGCTGAGAAGGATGGGTACCATACATTCGATAGCCGTAACGATAAGCGTGAAGAAGTGATTCCGACAGACAGCTGGATCAAAGACGGGATCATTCACGTCGGCACAAGTATCGTTGAGTATGACTTAGTGATGCGTCCGTTGAACTGGACACCGCCGACTGATGACAATGATTCTGGAAGCGGAGGTTCAGGCGGCTCGAGTGGCGGCGGAGGTTCAAGCGGAGGGGGCAGTGCACCAAGTAAACCTGCCAAACCAGAAGAACCAGAAGAAGAGCCGGATGTAGAAGGAACGCACGAGCGCTATATGCAAGGCTATCCAGATGGTAACTTCAAGCCAGAGGATGCTGTAACGCGAGCGCAGATGGCAACAATGCTTGCAAGAAATGTAGGCATCTTAGAAAACGTTCCGAAGCTGTATAACGATGTGCCGCAATCTTATTGGGCTTATAACGAAATCGCGACTGTTAAGCAATTTGAGCTGATGGTTGGAAATGAAGCAGGTACTTTTAACCCTGAACAACCGATTACACGTGCACAAATGGCTGCAATTGCATATCGTTGGCTTCAACGAGAGTGCGAACAATGTCAAGAAATGAAGGCAGCGCCGAAACGCTACACTGATGTTTCAGCAGCTCATTGGGCTTATGAAGAAATTCATGTCATTCGTGACTTCAATGTGATGAATGGAGGAGTAGATGGTTTATTCCGTCCAGAGGAAAAGCTGACAAGAGCACAGGCAGCGAAAGTGCTGAACCGTTTATTCAAGCGGGGACCACTGCATGGTGAATTACAGCCGACATTTACAGACGTAGCGCCAACGCATTGGGCTTTCCGAGAAATTGAAGAAGCAGCCCGAACGCATACGTTTATCATTGATGATGCAGGACATGAGCATGTAGTAGAAGAAACACGCTAAAACAGCATTCCCTTAAGCAGTGCTTCTCATTGCTTAAGGGAATTTTTTCGTTTTTCGCTCCATTTTACGATGAAAAAGATGAGTGTAAATAATGAAAACGCGATTCCTTCTAGTGACAGAAGGTACCATGGATAAGGGCCAAGATAATCCATCGGGCTCGCGTTGCTTGGCTTCCTTGCTAGAAACATATAGTTCGAGCCTAGCAATTGATTCACGGAAAAGACAACGACCGCAATTCCATTCAGACTTACAAATGCTCGTATGACAGAGCGGAATGTCGGACGAAACCTTTCAATCCATACCATATAAAAGCATGCGAGGATAACGGCAATATGAGCGCTGAAAAATTGAAAAAAGCGCAGGTGCGGGAATCCGTAAAACAGCTCAGGCGTCACAATTGCAAGCGAAGCGCTTGTCATACTTACAAAAAAAGAGACTTCAAATAGTCGATAGTTTTTCGTTATGAGCATAAACGTACATAAGTAAAGTGAGATCGAGCTTAATTGAAACGGTAAATGAATCGCCGCATCCCAGCAGTCATTCCATAAAAACAACAAATGAAAGGTAACTTCAGAAAGAACGAGTAAGAGAATGAGCACAATAACGAAGGGACGCTTATACTTTCGCCGAATCCGTTCGCGAAAGAGATACATCCAGCACAATAAAAGAAACGTCGCCCCAAGCATAAAAAGATGTGCCGGCGAGAATAATTCAAATGGGTAATCAGTTTGATTAAGATAAACCATTGCGTCCACTCCAATATTTGAGAGCTTCTTAGCTTATGATACTAACATAAAATTGTGTATTTCAATAACATATGGAGATTATAGAAGAACAATTTAATTAAATCAGTACTCACATTATTTATGGTAAAATACAGAAAAATGATTATTTATGTAAAAGACATGAAAAGGATTGGTTGATCATACTGTTTTTGGTAAAATAGATAGAGATATTTCGTATATGGAAGAAGGAAAGTAGGATTTTATGACTAGAAAAAAGGGAATTAAGCTACGATTTGCACTAAGTATACTCGTTATCATGTCTGTCATATGTTCTGCTATTGTCGGTGGTATTGTAGCCAAGAGTGCGCTCAATAACTCGCTCAAAGCTAATTATCTAGAAAGCAATTATAATTACGCAAAGAAGCTTGCCGCGAGTACAAGTGATTTATTTCATTACATGCAGCAAAATATCAATGCACTTGCGGATATTTCGAGCTACCATTCGTTTAGCCAAAGAGAGTTGGACGGATGGAAAAATGCAAATGAAATGTTTTTTAACTCACTTTTTATTACAGATGAACATGGTGTTATTCAAACGATAAGCCCGAAGGCCGTTCAGTTTAAAGGCGGGGCTGTTGTTCAAGCAGGGATCGAAATTAAATCAAAACCATTTCAGAAAGCGTTAGCGCTGAAAAAGCCGTTTATTTCTGAGCCTTATAAAGCAACCTCTGGGCAAATGATCGTTCTTGTTTCGTCTCCGATCTTTGACAAATCGGGTGTTTTTAAAGGCGTTATGGCTGGAACTGTGTATTTAGAAAGTGATAATGCGATTAAAAACATTCTGAATGAGCAGCAGCTTGAGAACGGTTCGTATGTGTATGTTGTGAATAAGGAAGGTCAGCTCGTGTATCACCCTGATGTGTCACGTATTGCAGAGTCGGTTGCTGCAAATAAAGTTGTTCAGCAGTTAATGCAAGGAAACAGTGGCTCAGCCCAAGTTGTGAATACACAGGGGAAAGAATTCTTCTCTGGCTATATTTATGAAGAAAACAGCAAGTGGGGAATTGTTTCGCAAACGCCGACATCAGTGATTGAAGAGCCGCTGAATCAGCTGATGTTCAGAATGAGCATTCAAGCTCTGCCGTTGTTGCTGTTGATTTTGGTTATCGTTTGGTATCTTGCCAATCATTTAACGAAGCCGATAAATACATTAGCGAAGTTTTCAGAGGATGCGACTGATTGCAATAAGCCATCTATCCCGTTGGAGCGATTGGATATTGACTCGAACATTTATGAAATTCGTCAACTATGTCATCATATAAAAAATCATTTTCATCTATTAAATAAAGAAATCGAAATTGACGGTTTGACAGGGCTTGCAAACCGCAAAGCTTTTGACCGTATTATCGACGATTATGTCGAGCAGCGTACGCCGTTTGCACTTCTTTTACTTGATATCGATCATTTTAAAAGTGTCAATGATACGTACGGTCATTTGGTAGGAGATGAGGTGTTAAAGCTGTTAGCTGTAAACATGCCGACTGCTTTTCGTGAGGAGGATGTTTGTTTCCGTTACGGTGGTGAAGAATTCGGCGTTCTCATCAAAGACTGCAATGAAGCAGAAGCATGTGGAATGGCTGAAGCATTGCGGAAACAGGTTGAAAAAATGTCCAATCCAACAGGTGAGCACATCACCATTTCAATCGGGGTAACATCCTTCTATGACGATGACATTCATCCAAAAGCAATTATTGAACGAGCAGATGCCGCTCTCTATCAATCAAAAGAAAAAGGACGCAACCGCACGACAATTTATAAAGCTCAATCCTACCCGGCAGTTGCAGCACACAAAAGGTAAGCTCTCATTTTTAGAGGGCTTACCTTTTTTCGTTGTTATCCAATATCTCCGCCGCCTGTATAACGGTTATCGCCCATAAGGTAATTGTTGCTTTCCCCCAGGCTTTTCATGTGGATTGATTGGTTGTTGCGCTGTATTTCGATTTTTCTTTCGTTTTCGGTCAATAAGGAAAGCGAACGTTAAGATGCTTGTAACAAAAGCTACCAGCCATGTCATCGAGATCACTCCCTTTTTGTATGTCTTACTGTTTCTATACCCTAGGTTGCAGAAAATGAACCACAGAAAGAGAAGGATCTGTTAATCTTTTACTAATGATGAATAACAGTGAAAGGTGCTCATCCTATAGGATGAGCACCCCGGCAATAATGAACCCGATTGAAATAAATTTCTTCTTGTCTGCCTCTTCTTGAAAAAAAGAGAATCCCAGCTACAGTTGTTGCTGCGATGGAGACGCCTGACCAGACAGCATAGGCGACACCGATTTCAATAAATTGAACAGACAAGGTTAAGAAATAAATGCAACATCCAAACAGAACGAACACCGAAATACTAGGAAGGATTCTTTGAAACCCGCACGAAAGCTTGACGCTTATATTTCCTAAGCTTGCAAGAAGCAATGCTAAGATGAAATAACTCATTGTAACCCCTCTTTCCATATAGTTATTGTTAACCTTTTCCGTTCAGGCCGAAAATGCCACTCAGCACAAGTCCAACTCCTAATAGCTTTGTAGCAGTCAACGCTTCATTAAAAAGTAAAATTCCAATAACCGTAACGATTGCGGTGCCTCCGCCAGACCATAGGGCGTTGATGATGCCTAACTCATGCTCCTTCGTAATGAGGATATAGAGCACTAATGCCAAGCCATAACTGATGATGACAATCAGGCTCGCCTCTAACTGCTGAAATCCTTCTGTTTTTTTCATAAATGAAGCCCCAATTACTTCAAATGAAATAGAGAGCCCTAATAGAATATACACTTTTCTCATGCTTGCCCTCCTTAGAGATCCTCTGTACTTCAAGGATAACTCGCCATTAAGGGCAGCTGGTAATATAAAAAATACATAATATGATAACCTATAGTTATAGTTAAGGGCAGAAAACATCTTTTAGAGATGATTTCTATAATAATTAGTTATGGATAGGTGAAGAAGCGAATGTTACTGCATAAGTTGAAATATTTTATTGAGATTGCACAGCAGAAGAGCTTCACGAAAGCGGCTCAGCATTTTTATATTTCTCAGCCAGCACTTAGTAAGCAGATGAAGCTGTTAGAAGAGGAGCTTGGCTTTTCATTATTCAACCGCTCAGTCAAAGGTGTAGCACTAACAGAGAAAGGTGAGGCACTGTATCAAGAGTTAAAGCCGCTGTTTGCGCAGATTGATACAACAATTAACCAATACAAAAGCGATGATAAAATCCGTTTCGGTTCGACGCCATTGTTGAGCACTTATTTTTTACATAATTACTATGAAAAGCTTGCGGCTATCAACATTCATGTGACGGAGATTAAGGATGACAGCCAGGAGCTTGTTCCTTTATTAATTGCCAATAAGATTGACGCCGCGATTGTACAGGATCTTCCTTCAGTTCAAAATCTTCATTCGACATTTTTATTTCGAGATGATTTTGTGGCGGCTGTCCCGACTTCATCTCCTTTCTCCTTAAAGGAAGAGCTGACGATGGAGGAATGCTTGTCAAAGACACAAATCATCCCCCCTGAAGGAGCATTGGCTGAACAAATGCGTCACATGATGAAGGAAAAGAACTTTCAAGGTGAAGTAATTGAAACACACTACCATCTAATGGTTGGCCTCGTTTCACTTGGGAACGGCATTGCATACCTTCCGAGCATTATGGCGAAGCAGATGGAATATCGAGGTGTAACATTCCTGCCAATAGCAGGTGTTCCGTTAAAACGACACATGTACCTGTATGCTGTGACAGCACCGATGCTTGATTTTCTAGCAGATAAATTTCAGTCATATTCATAAAAAGGAGAAGACGAATGATGAGAAAGGTTGAAGTAATCGCATATGACAAAGCATGGAGAGAGCGCTATATAGAGGAGGCCGAGAAGTTATCAGAGGTTTTCGGGGAGAAAGAGGAATATAGCAGCTTAAAAGAAAAGCTGGCAAAGCGCTTTCCTTATGACATTGACGCTTATATCGAAGGGAAAGGACCATTTATCCAAAGAATTGAAACAGCTGCACTCCAATGGTATAGAAACAGATAGGCAACGAGGTCAACTTCAATCATTTTAATTACCCCTGCTTTTTCTCCTCTTTCAAAAGTGTGGTCATTCACATATTTATTCCAATAATAGGCAATTACACAACCCGAAAAGCTGTTGCTGAATATGATTGTATTAAGAAGTAACGATGACGAAATCGTTCTTCTGAAAATATCGAAAGGGGAATGTATATGTCTGAAGAAGTAAATCAACCGCAAGCCAATGAGGAGAACGGGGACGTTATTGTACAACAGATTCCAGACCCGCGCGCAGATATTTGTGTACAGCACGTTATCTATGAAAGGCTTAATCAGCGATTAAGCGACACAATTGATGTGAATGATGGGATGTTTTGTCCAGAGTTATCTGGAACATGCCGTGCTTTATCAGGTTCTGGCTTCGTGGATGAAATTACGCAATGCCGTCTTGAATTGTGCTGCTTAACGGCTGAGCCGCCGTTCCCGAATTGTGATGTGATTCGTGTAACAGCGAGAGTTGTAATTGTTCTTATTAACCGGCTTGGTATAACTATCGGTCGACTTCGTGAAACGTTAACAATGGATATTCCGCGTGTGAATCCTGTATTTGCATCATCTCCGAATATTCCTGTTGGAAACATTATCCGTGAAATCGACGGTTCTTGTGTAGATATCCTTGATTTATTCTGTAATGTTAACACAGATACAGGAGTGCTTACGTATGGAATCGACTACAACTTGAAATTATGGAGACACGACAACATGCTTGTAACAGCTGAAAGACGCTTCCCAGATTCAGATGTTACAATCAAGAATCCATTCAACGAATATATCCCTTGTGGTGACGTTCGATAATTAGCAAGACTAGAAATCCAGTAGTCACGCATACTACTGGATTTCTTTCCTTATTCAGCAGGCTTTGTGAAATCAACAATTAATTTCTCAAGGCGGTCTATTTTTGTATCAATTTTTTGTAGTGATGTGAGAATGTCATTGATTTGTTGCTGTTGCTCATATTTTTTTTCTAAGTCATCTATGTTCCAAGACGTCGTTTTCGACATTTTTGGCATGAATCCACGATTTCGCAAGGATTCGTTTTCATGATTTGTTGGTTGGTGTTCGCCTGATTGGCTTTCTTTCTCGTTATGATTATCCATTTTAGGCCTCCTATATATGTTCTCCTCAATGGGGTGTTCTTGTTTAATTTCATATACCTGGCTTACGATGCGGTGGAGTGGTGATTTGGTGTTTTTCTTCATTCTCATTTCCAGAGAAGCTAACTGGTCATTTAATTGACGATAATGTTCAGGAAGTGTATTTAATATTGTTTGGATGGATTCGGATTGCTGTAGTAATGATTGATGTTGTTCTTGTAGCGTATTTTCTTGCGTTTCGAAATGCTCTTTAAATGATTCATGAATAGTTTGGACCCAACTTTGCCACTGTTCATTTTGGGTGTTGATGGATTGGCCAAAGTCAATAAGCTGGTTGAACTTCTCCTGCAAGTCTTCAAGTAATCGTTTGTTTGCTTCATTTTGCGCAACGCTTTCTTCGTACTTGCTTTGCCATTTAAGTAGTTCAGCTTCCTTCTGTTTAAGTAGATGAGTGTTTTTTTCATATTCGGACCGTAGTTTGTTCGTTTCTGTAAGGGAATGCTCCTTTAATTGGTTTATTTCATTCTGATAGCGCTCTTCACTTAGTTTATGTTGCTGTCTTAGCTCCTGTAGTTCTTGTTCCTTTGCTTGTAGAAGGTCATTTTGAACCTGCATCGTTTGGGCGAAGTCTGTAAGTTGATTGAACTTTCTTTGGAAGTCTTCGAGTAATTGTTTGTATTTTTTATTTTTCGTTAAGCTGTCTTGATAATGACCTTGCCAATGAAACAATTGATCAAGTTTTTTCTGAAACGAGAGGATGTCGTGATTTTTTTCGGTTCGTAGTTTGTAAGCTTCTAACTCATAATGTTGCTTTAGCTTCTCTAGCTCATGGTCTTTTGTTTGTAGAAGGCTTGCTTTTGCTTGTTGTTTTTCTTCTAATTGTTTTTTTAGCGTTGCGATTTCTTCTTCTGTCGTCGTTAGCTTCTCTAAGAGTGTTTGGTTTTGACTTTCGAGACTTTTCAGCTCTACATAATAATTTGTCCGCTTAAATCTTCTCCATTTTGTTTTGATCGAATTCAATTCAGACGTTAGATGAATAACCTTTTGCTCTAGCTGCATAGGTGTTAGTCGTGAAGTAGACTTCATCGGTAAAATCACCTCATTTCCCCATTATTAAAGTATTCAAGTGAGCGCCTAATTGTGAACGTATTTATTTTTCACTATGTTGGTAGTATTTTGGTTTATGATAGTAGAAGAAAGGGTAAATCATTTTGGTAAAATATACTATTTTTTTGCAGTGGGGGGTTGAAGATGAGAAACGTATGGATGCTCGTTTGCCTTATGCTACTTCTTGCTGGTTGTGGCGATGATTCAAGCAGTGATGCAACAGCCGAAAGCAAGTCATCCAGTGAGCAAAAAGAGCAGGCAAGTAACGAATATCAAGAAAAAACAGCCGAGTACTACGAGCTTGAAGACCCAGCGAGAGAGCTTACGGACGTGGAACAAGAAATGCTGCGAAAGCCAGGTACATACAGCGGAGACAATTATGACAAAGAAAAGGTGCATGCCGCGCTAGACGAATTACCAAAAGATTTAACGGCTGAGCAATACTTAGATGAAATGCTTTATTTGCTGGCGGAGGACTATCATGAAGGGGTCGAAACGTTTGTTAATTTTGACTCAAGTGTTGAGGTTGATATCGCGAGGCCTGATGGTGACATCGATAAACCGAGCATAAAGAAAACGCATTTTGCTTTATTGATGGATTCAAGCGGCAGTATGAATGGAAAGATCAATGGGAAAACAAAGATGCAAACGGCAAAGGAAGCGATAAAGAACTTTGCCGAGCTTGTTCCGCAGAGCGCAACGGTTTCCTTGCGTATTTATGGGCATAAAGGAAGCGGAAGTGATCAAGATAAGCAGTTATCTTGCAGTCAGACAGAAACGGTTTTTAACGGGAACTATAATGAAGCGGAATTTGACGAATCCTTAACACAATTCCAACCAGCTGGCTGGACACCGATTGCTTTAGCATTGAATGCTGTCGAAAAAGACATTCCAAACGATGCTGAGGAAGTAATCGTCTATGTCGTCAGTGACGGAATTGAAACATGCGACGGGGACCCTGTGGAAGCAGCGAAAAAATTAAGTGAGACCGAAAACGTGAAAACAGTCGTCAACATTATCGGCTTTGATGTAGATAACAAAGGGCAGGCATTGCTGAAAGAAGTAGCCGATGCAGGTAATGGTGAATTCACCTATGTTGATTCTGAACGTGAATTAAAGGACTACATGCGAGAGCAGTATAAAGAACTGCAAAAGAAATGGACAGATTGGAAAAATGAAGGGAAAAAGCAAGCATTTGCTGTAAAAGAAGAGAAGAAAGAATTAGCACATGGCACAAAAGATGAATTAAAGGAAAAAAGTGACCGCGAGAAAAAGCGCTTAAAAGAAGCACAAGCCTACCTCGAGGACAAATACGATGATTATGAACACCCTGTCAATGACACCTATTCACTTATTCTAGACCGACACGATGACATTTGGGGCTACGCCGTCGATACAGGCAACAACCTGTGGCGAGAAGCCGTTAACAACGGCAATGATGAATGGCGCGATTATATTGATGAAGGAAATGAAAAAATAAGTGAAACGATTGATAAGAAAAATAGCTATTAATTTAATTGAAAGCTGTTCCTTTCCTCATGAAAGGAGCGGCTTTTTCTTTTTATTAGAAAATTCTAATCTGATTGAACGATTGTTTTTAATTCTTGTTCGTTAAGATGTGGATATTCAAATGATAGGAAAAAGGGTGAGAACGTATGTTGAATGCACTAAAACCATTTTCACTAGTCATTAAAGTGGGAGGAGCTTTGTTAATTGCGGCAAGTGCTGCGCTGCTTGCATTAGGCCTGTTAACAGGTGCAACAGATACGATGGAGGAAATGAGCAAAACACTTGGCGCGATTGCTGAATATGGAGCGATTGGGGCTGGGGCGTTGTGGCTTGTGCGGCATGCGGTTGGTTTTGTTAAGAAACGAAAAATGTCGTTTGGCCATTATGTACAGATGCTTTTTAAACTGCTAAGGACGTACCACACGTTTATTGGCTGGGTTGTGTTTTCTGTTGCGACAAGTCACGGTGTTTACTTTTTATTAAATGAATCCGAGCATATGGACCGCGTTTACAGCGGGCTTGCAACATTTATTGGATTAGTCGTGCTTGTTTCATTCGGGCTTCTTCTACAAAAACGGGGGAAGAACAAAAAGTATGCAGCATATAAAAGAGTTCATCAGCTGATCGCCCTGTTATTTGGGCTTGCATTATTGATTCATCTAGTCATTTAAGAAAAAGGAGTTCAAATAGGGGGACAGTATGGTGAATGGGATATCAAGGAAGGTAAATATACTAATTGTATTAATGTTTTTAATTACACTCACAAGTACATCAACCATTGTTTATATGGAAAGTAAAACAAGCTTAATTAACGAAGAAAAAGAAAAAGCATTAGCGATTATTCATACGTTTGAAGCTGGGCTAGACGGTTCTTCTGTAAGTGCCCAGATGTTCCAAGAGCGAATTACAGCGCTGTCGGCTTCATTAGATGAGTTGGTTGATTTTAATGTTTATGCATTAGGTGATCAGCCAAAAGTAATTGCATCATCAGATTCGGATCTCATTGGAAAGCCGGCTGATCCAGAGGATGTTGCGGCAGCTGAGAGTGATAAGGTCATTCCAATTATATCAAAAGAAAGCATTGATGTGACAGCACCTCTTCATCTGAATGGAAAAGTTGAATATGTCGCTGGTATCACTTTTACATTAAAACATGCCAATGAAACACTGCAAAAGCATCTTCTCTTAATGATTGGAACGATGATATTCGTGCTGATTGTAGGTGTGTTGATTACGTCCTTATTTGTTCGGAAGATTGTTTCACGTCCACTCGCTACATTAGGGGAGGCCGCTTCAGCAATTGCAGACGGAAATTTATCGATTGAAGTGGAGCGTTTCCTTTTAAACAGAAATGATGAGGTCGGTGCTCTTTCATCGTCTTTTCAAAAAATGACCGACAGTCTGAAACGGATGATTCATGAAATTTCAAGTGCAACGAGCGAAATGGCGAAAATGACGAGTCAAGTAACAGGACATTCTGAAGTTGTTCATGAAAAAAGCGGGGATATAACGTCTGCGATGCAGCAGGTTGCCTCAGGCTCTGAAGTCCAAGTGCAAAGCTCATATGACAGCCGTCATGCATTACAAGGGTTAAATGAAGGCATTCATGAGGTTGCCACCTACACAACAGATGTCACATCTGAAGCCAATCGAATGCTGACTCAAGCAGAAGAAGGAAATTCGTTCATTCAAACAACGGTCAGTCAAATGAAAACTATTTCTGAAAATGTCAATCACACCTCGCAAATTATTAAACGGTTAGAAGACCGGTCAATTGAAATTGGCACGATTGTGAGTGTGATTTCAGATATTGCAGCACAAACAAACTTATTAGCACTAAATGCAGCTATCGAAGCAGCCCGTGCAGGTGAGCACGGGAAAGGCTTTGCCGTGGTATCAAATGAAGTTAGACATTTAGCAGAACAATCAAGTGAAGCGACATCAAAAATCTCAACGCTTATCCATGATATTCAAAATGATATTACGCTTTCAGTGACTGCGATGCAGGCCGGAACAGAGGAGGTCCATGAAGGAACCAGCCATGTCCTCCAAGTGGGAGAACGCTTTGAAGAAATGGTAGCAGCGATTAAAGCAGTTACAACAAAAATTGAAAATGTCTCAGAATCAACAGGTAAAATGTCAGCTTCGGCTGAGGAAATCTTCGCATCAATTGACGGGATGAGCAAAATTGCTTCTGACACCTCCTCAATTGCGCAATCGGTCGCATCAGAAGCACAGGAACAGCTCGATTTAATTGAGAAAATTAATGATTCACACCGTGAGCTTAAAGACATTGCCCGCTCACTTGAGGAAACCGTGATCGCGATCCAAAAGAGTTAAGCGATGTCTTTCATAAATTAAAAAATTCTCATGAAATTCTAAAGTACATTTTATCCATCGACCATCTAACTTTTAATGTTCAGGTTGTTTAATAAAACATGTAAGGCACATTCAAATTGAGGAGGAAAAAATGATGAAAAGAAAAATTCTAGTCCCTGCATTAGCATTCACAATCGTTGGAGCCGGCTTTGCTGGTGTTAGCTTAACAAAGTCATCTGCAGCTTCAACACAAGCTGTCGTTCAGCCGGAGCAATCGGAGGAGCAGGAAGCGGCAAGACTTCAGAAGGAAGCTAAACTTACGGTAGCTGAAAGTGAAGCGATTGCTTTAAAAGAAGTACCGGGCACAGTGGTCGATACGGAATTAGAGGATGAGGACGGCATTGTCGTCTACGGAGTCGAAATTGAAACAAAAGACGGCACAGCAAAAGATGTGAAAATTGATGCGGTTACAGGCAAAGTGTTGAAAATAGACACCAATGACGAAGATGAGCAAGAAGACGGCAGCGTAGAGGAAGAAGACGGAGAAGAAAACGATAACGATTAACGCAATAGGAGAAGGCGCGGCACAGTCCGTGTCTTTTCTCATTCAATAAGTGAGGTGCTTGAAATGAAGAAAGCAGCAAACAAGCAAGCAGAACAGAAAGCTTCTCGTAAGCTTCAATGGTTTTTCTTTGTTTTTCTCATTCCATTGATATTTGCAGGTGCACTGACATTTGGCGTCTTAAAGGTCGCTGGATATAACCCAATCCAGCTTGTGAAAGACCATATTCCAGGTGTATCAACGGTTGCAGCGACAGCGAATGCAAAACAGGAGAAAAGCAAGGACCTCAAAGCGCTCAACGCAACCATTAAGCAGCAAAAGGAAGCCCTATCTCAATCAGAAAGTCAGTTAAAAAGCAAGCAGACAGAAATCGATTCCTATTTGAAGAAAATTGAAGATTTGACAAATCAGTTAAAAACAGCCCAAATAACGAACGAACAAGCTACAATAAAGGGAGATGAATTAGTGAACATGTATGAAACGATGGACCCGGCGAAAGCAGCCGCGATTTTATCGAACGTTGATAAGCAGGATGCCATTGATCTTTTGCTGCACATTCAAAAGGAGACAAGTGCAGCCATAATGAGCGAAATGGACCCTGCGGATGCGGCGGAACTAACAGTGCTGTTGAATCAACAGACGAAACAAATAAAGAAATAGCAAGAAACAAATACAGGGAGTGTTCATGGTGAAAAGGATTCTGATTATTGAAGATGAAGAAAGCATTTCTGAATTTTTGGAGCTGGAGTTAAAGCATGAAGGGTTTGCGGTAGATGTTTCGTTTGAAGGTCGAGAGGGTTTAGAAATCGCATTACATGAAGATTTTGACCTAATTCTGCTTGATTTGATGCTGCCAGGCTTAAATGGGGTTGAAATTTGCCGGCGTATTCGCAGTGTGAAGGACACGCCGATTATTATGCTGACAGCAAGAGACAGTGTCATGGACCGGGTGATGGGGCTTGATAATGGGGCAGATGATTATATCCCAAAGCCGTTTGCCATTGAAGAGCTGTTAGCAAGAATGCGGGTTATCTTTAGACGGGTAGAAAAAAGTGAAAACTCCTTTTCACAAACGATTAAAATGAAGGAAATTGAAGTGGACCTGCTCGCAAGAACGGTGAAAAAGGAAAAGGAAACAATCGATTTAACAAAGCGGGAATATGACTTATTGCTTTTATTTTTACAAAATAAGAATCGTGTGCTAACGCGGGAGTTAATTTTAGAACAGATTTGGGGATATGATAGTGTCGTTGAAACAAATGTGGTCGATGTATATGTTCGTTATCTGCGCAGTAAGATTAACCCTGAAAGTGGAGAAAGTTATATTGAAACCATTCGTGGAGTTGGGTATGTGATGAGAGAATGAAACGACTGCGGGCGAAACTAAGCAATTTAAAAATCAAATGGAAGCTGGCGCTAGGAGCAGCACTTCTGTTAAGTGTGCTGTTTTTAACGTATAATGTCTTTCAATTTCTAGTGATGAATAACTGGATTGTGCGTCATGAGCAGCAAATCATTGAAAATCATATGCAGGAGCTTCAGGCCTATTATCAGGATAAACAGGAGCGTTTATCGCCGGAGTTGATTCATAACAGCGCTACTTTTGTAACAAAGGTAAATGAAAAATTTCAATCGATTCGCATTATTGACAATCACGGAAAGGTCTTATTATCTGTTTCAGACGGAGTGCCTGAAAGCTGGGTTCAGCCTGAAAATACGACCACAAAACAGGTGCAATTATTAAGACATGGGGAAGATCGGCTGTTAATTGTTCGCACTCCTCTGATGGACGGTTCATTTGTTGGGACGATTGAAATTGTGAAAAACTTAGAAACGCTTGATGAGCTTATCAACCAATCATTGTTGGTGATGATTGCGACAGGCATTGGGGCGATTATTTTAAGTTTATTCGGCGGAGTGATCCTTGCAAAGCATCTGTTAACGCCTGTTCGGGAAATGTCTGATACGGTTGATCGAATCAAAAAGCACGGGCTGAAAGAACGGGTGCATGTCAGTGACAATCATGATGAAATTTCCGAGCTTGCTCTGCATTTTAACGGTCTAATGGATCAGATTGAAGCATCCTTTGAACAGCAGCGACAGTTTGTTGAAGATGCATCACATGAGCTGAGGACCCCTCTGCAAGTAATGAAAGGGCATTTATCAATGATTGACCGCTGGGGAAAGGATGACCCGGCTGTTTTAAATAAATCGCTGAAATCCTCCTTAAGAGAGGTCGACCGTTTGACCCATTTAGTGCAGGATTTATTAGAGCTGTCTCGCTTGGATTCCGAACGTTATGAGCGGACAGAGCTAGAACAAATCGAGGTCGCCCCAGTGATAAAGGCAGTGGTCAAAAACTTTGAACCGCTCGATGAAAATTACGTTTTTCGGTTTGAAGACGGCGATTGTTCATGCAAGCTGCTGATTCGCCGAACACATTTGGAGCAGCTGCTTGTCATTTTACTTGATAATGCGATGAAATATTCAAGTGACGTTAAGCAAATCGACGTACGGCTACAGAAGGAGAACGACAACGTGGAGATTGCAGTGCAGGACTACGGGATTGGCATTCCAGAGGATGAGCTGCCACATGTATTTGAACGTTTTTACCGGGTTGAAAAATCACGTAATCGAAAAAAAGGCGGGTACGGAATTGGCTTATCGATTGCAAAGCGGATAACTGAAAAATACGACGGTTCAATCCAGATTGAAAGCGAGCTGAATCAAGGAACAAGTGTGATTGTAACCTTTCCGGTAGATGGAAGCTAGAAAACCTTAGTCGAGTGCTGAGGTTTTTTCTGTTTGAATAACCATTATTTTGCTATAAAATAAAGAAAGGTGAAGAAATGGAGTGAAGCTGTTGTGGGCTTGGAACGAGATGTGCAGGAATATATCAAAAACCGTGACAAATATCTTCCAATTGATGTGCGTTCACAAGGGGAGTTTCAAGAAAGTGCCTTGCCCCAAGCGGTAAATGTGCCGCTTTTTAACAATACAGAACGGGCAGAAATCGGAACAATTTATAAGCAAATTGGACAAGACGAGGCAAAATGGCGGGCGATGGAAATCGTCTCACCAAAGCTGCCAGGCTTGTTATCAGAAGTGAAGTCTTTGGGGGCAAGCTCAGGAAAAACACCGCTTCTTTATTGCTGGCGGGGCGGTATGAGAAGCCGGTCTATGACTCATTTTGCCGAGCTTGCGGGCCTTAAGGTTGAACGGCTGAATGGGGGATACCGAGCATTTCGAAATGCGATATTAGCTGAAATCCCGAAGCTGCTGCAAAAGAAAGCGGTCGTCCTGTCCGGCATGACAGGGACGAAGAAGACAGTGGTTCTTAAAGAGCTGCAGAAGCGGGGCTATCCCGTTCTTGACTTAGAGGCAATGGCCGAACATAAAGGCTCTTTATTCGGAGCTATTGATGGCCGCACGCCTGCTAATCAAAAGACATTTGATGCAAGGCTTTTTGAAGCGTTGGACGAAATTAAGGATTCACCGTATTTTATCATGGAGGGAGAAAGCAAGCGAATCGGGCATTGCGTCTTGCCAGAAGTGTTGTTAGAACGCAAACAAAACGGCATAACAATTCATATCGAAGCGTCACTTCACAGTCGAATCAAACAGATTTACGAAGACTATGTGGTACCAAATCAACAGGACCCAGCGTTTCGAACGAGGCTTGAAGCGATTCTGCCGATTATTCGAAAACGGATAAAGAACCATCAAGTCAAAGCCGAAATAGAAGAAGCGTTTGCCAAGCGAGATTACTATACATTTATCGAATATCTGCTTATTCATTATTATGACCCACGTTATCAGCACCATGCTGTTCCTGTTACAAGCGGTTCATATGTAGTGAACAGTGAGCAGATAGAGAGCGCTGTCGAACAAATTGAACAACTGATTCGAGAAATTGTGCAGCCGGCCTGCAAAAAAAGATGACTTCGGACAATCGGAAGTCATCTTTTTCTTAATCCGATTTTCGAAGCCAAGCCCCTTTTCTTGCTTCTTAAGATCTCAAATTCTATAATTTAGCTTATTCTTAGAAAAAGAGGTTTATAAAATGAAAACATTGCAGTCGAATGAACAAGTGTCAGGGAATTTAGCGGCAGTTGGCGCATACACCTTATGGGGTGTGATGCCGATCTATTGGCGCTTAATTGAAGACGCTTCTCCGCAAGAAGTGCTGGCACACCGGATTGTTTGGTCATTTGTATTTATGTGTCTCGTATTAATTGGCACAAAAAAGCTAAACAATCTCGTAACAGAAATAAAAGTGTTATTAGCGGAAAAACGCCGATTATTTATTCTAATCGCGGCTTCTGTTTTCATAACGTGCAACTGGTATTTATATATTTGGGCGGTGGCAAATGCGCATATTGTACAGGCCAGCTTAGGCTATTATATCAACCCGTTGATTAGTGTCCTTTTCGGTGTTCTGTTTCTAAAGGAGAAGCTTGCGAAGGTACAGGTTGTGTCGGTGGTTCTAGCATTTATTGGCGTGGCGTTTCTCACCATTCAAGCCGGCGTATTTCCGTGGATTTCGCTGTTACTGGCAACATCGTTCGGCTTGTACGGTCTGTTGAAAAAATTAGTCCGGCTCGGCGCAATGGTAGGGCTGACGGTTGAGACATTGATCACGATGCCGTTTTCACTGCTTTATATTTTCACCCTTCAAGCTGACGGGGGAAGCTCATTTCATCTCAGCAACCTGTCGCAGTCGCTTTTATTAATGGGGGCAGGTGTTGTAACAGCTGTGCCGTTATTATTGTTTGCAACAGGAGCGAACCGGATTTCTCTCGCGATGCTCGGCTTCTTTCAATATATCGCCCCGACGATTATGCTGATTCTCGGTACGGTTTTCTATGGTGAGCCATTTAATCAAGACCATTTATTTGCGTTTCTATTAATCTGGGTATCGCTGCTCTTATTTACACTTTCGCGGACACGATGGTTTGTCCGGCTTCAAAATAAGCATGTTAGCCAATCCTCGTAAGAAGGCAGAATAAGCCGCTTCAATTACAGAAGTGGCTTTTTCTAGTCCTTCTCCTTACCTTCTTCGTTAATTTGATTCATTCCGCCGCCAAAATACCATTCTTTCTGCTTAAGGAATGCGATAAATGCTTTGAAGAATTCGTTGGCCCCAATGTTCCCATCATTTGTATACACACACCTGTTAATTTCAATGCCAATTTGTTTTCTCATCTGAACCTCCTGTTTGGATAGTCCTTTCTTTATTTAAGCCCAGCTTCTCTTTGTGCGGATAGTTTAATGAAAATTGTAATTGGGTAACCAACTTATAGTGGATTTTCTACATATTTACCTACTAGAGGGAGGAATCGGACGTTGAGTAATGAGCACAAAGGGAGCAAGAAGGACAAGCAGTTAGAGCAATTTCGGACGGATGATGAAGGAAAGAAGCTAACGACCAATCAAGGCTTGAAGATGTCGGAGGATGAATTTTCGCTTAAAGCTGGTGAGCGCGGCCCGACGTTAATGGAGGATTTTCATTTTCGTGAAAAGATGACTCACTTTGACCACGAGCGCATCCCTGAACGGATTGTTCACGCGCGCGGATATGCGGCACATGGGGAGTTCCAGCCGTATGATGATGCGATGAAGGAGTTCACAAAGGCGAAATTCTTAACAGACCCAACCGTGACAACCCCAGTGTTCGTTCGTTTTTCAACAGTTGCAGGTTCGAAAGGTTCGTCTGAAACAGTTCGTGATGTGCGTGGGTTTGCGACGAAGTTTTATACGGAAGAAGGGAACTTTGATTTAGTTGGAAACAATATTCCGGTCTTTTTCATTCAAGATGCAATTAAATTCCCTGATTTAGTGCATGCATTAAAGCCTGAGCCTCATAATGGAATGCCGCAGGCTGCTTCTGCGCATGATACATTTTGGGATTTTATTGCAAATAATCAAGAGTCAGCACATATGGCGATGTGGGCAATGTCTGACCGAGCGATTCCACGGAGCTTCCGAATGATGGAAGGGTTCGGTGTGCATACGTTCCGGTTTGTGAATGAGCAGGGACAAGCTCATTTTATTAAGTTCCATTGGAAGCCTGTATTAGGCACGCATTCGCTCGTTTGGGATGAAGCGCAAAAGCTATCAGGGAAAGATGCTGATTTCCATCGCCGTGATTTGTATGAAGCGATTGAGGGCGGCGACTATCCTGAGTTCGAATTAGGTGTACAAATCATTAAAGAAGAAGACGAATTTCAATTTGATTTCGATGTGCTTGATCCGACGAAAATTTGGCCAGAAGAAGACGTACCTGTAACGATTATCGGGAAGATGACATTGAACCGGAATGTCGATAACGTCTTTTCTGAGACAGAACAAGTAGCCTTCCATCCAGGGCATGTCGTTCCTGGCATTGATTTTTCAAATGATCCGCTTCTACAAGGGCGTCTGTTCTCTTATACGGATACACAGATCAGCCGTCTCGGTGGCCCGAACTTTCATGAATTGCCGATTAACCGTCCTGTTTGCCCGTTCCATAATAATCAGCGAGATGGGATGCACAGAATGACGGTTAATAAAGGACAAGTAAGCTATCATAAGAATTCTCTTGCGAATAACACACCAGAGCCTGCAAGCGAGGCAGAAGGTGGGTATGCGCATTATCAAGAAAAAGTCGAAGGGCACAAAGTACGGAGCAGAAGTGAAAGCTTCAAAGACCATTTCTCACAAGCGAAATTGTTCTGGAATAGCATGAGCGAGCCAGAGAAAGACCATATCATCCAAGCATTCAGCTTTGAACTCGGCAAGGTAAAGAGTAAATCTGTTCAGCAGCAGGTTGTTGATATGTTCGCAAATGTCAGCCTTGATTTGGCGAGAGGGTTTGCGAAGAATATCGGAGCTGTGCCTCCAGAAGAAGGCGGCTCAAGTGTTACAAAATCATCACCAGCGCTAAGTCAGGAAAATACGAAGAAAAAGCCTGCAACACGTAAGGTTGGCGTTATTATCGGAAATGACTTCAATGGTGAAGATGTAACGCAAGTGTTGGCTGCACTGAAGGCAGAAGGGGTCAATCCGGAAGTTGTGAGCGACGAGCTTGGCACATTGAAAGCCTCGAACGGAGCAGAGCTTGAAGTCGACCATACTTTCCTAACAGGTGAATCTGTCTTATTTGATGCGTTGTATGTCGTCGGTGATAAGGAACAAAGTAAGAAATTCAAGCATGACGCCTTCTATTTCATCAATGAAGCCTTCTCACACTTTAAGCCAATCGGTGCGACACATGAAGGGAAGGCATGGCTAGAAGAAGCAGGTATTTCAAACAGCCCTGGTGTCGTCCAAGGTGAGGATATGAAGGATTTTGCACTGAAATTTACAGAGGCAATTGCTGAACACCGCCACTGGGAGCGTCAAGTCGTATAAGAGCAAAGAGGGGAAGTTGACTCTATATGGTCAGCTTCCTTTTCAATAAGGGGTTTTCGATGAATACTGGGAAGAGAATATTCTTCTATATAGGGAATATTGTGATTGGGATTTTTTCTTATTATGCTTATCTTTACTTTTGGTTTCTGTTCAGCTGGGGAGAGTCATTTCCTTCTGCTGAAGCATTTCTAAGTGTTATTGTCGATGCTATTGTTTTTTTCGTATTTAATGTCTTATTACTGCGAAAGGAATCGAAAAAACATTGGTCAATTGCGATTGGAACAGCATTTGGCAGCCTCTTGGTTTTCGTGGCGATCTTTGCTTTTTCAGCATAAATGTCACATTTTTTTCACAATTAACAAGGGATAATATGTAATATTTTGTCGAAAATGTTTTAATTTAGTTTAAAAATTAGTACAATACTCCTTGTGTGTGAATTTTCTAACAAATGACGAAAGAAGTGAAAGTAATCGTGGAAAAGATGTCTGATAAGCTGTTGGTTGAGACATATGAAGAAGCACAAAAATGTGAAGTGGATGAACGATTTCTTCAGCTGTTAGAAGAAGAGTTAGTAAAGAGGGAATTAATTGAACTAGAGGAAATGAATTAATGAATAACAAATTGTAGAAAAAGCTGCCCTATTTTCATTGTAGGACAGCTTTTTTATTTTGATTTATACGCTTATGGCAGTGATGTTGGAGTAGTAATGCTCCTTCCATTTTGAAAGGCTTGCTAATAAACCTTGGGAAAAAGCGAGGTCATGAATAAGGGAGTATTCGGAGGCATCAATCCGTTCGCCGTAGAGTGCCTGCTTACGAATGGTCGTGATTTCGGTCAATTGTTCATATAAGTAAGGGACATTGTCGGAAATGTAAGGGAGAGTACGGTATTTCAAATAATCTTGCAAGTCGCGCCATAATAAGCGGGCTCCTGTGTTCCATTGCTCGTTTAAGGTAATCACTTCACGAAGCTCCTGTTCAAGCACACCTAACAGGCTTGTCGCGAGTGAGCAATAGCAGTGAGGTTCAAGCTGACTGCTTTCAATATAGGCTTCTTGGGTATGAACAGTTGTTAAGGTGTGAATAGAGCTCTTGTTGAGGTATTGATAGTGTGCCCAATCTACTTTCGTAGTGAAATCTAGAGGTGGGGCAGTTTCTCGTCTTATTGGAAACGTATGGACGGTAGTGCTTGTTGAGTCGGTATCTTTGAGAAGCTCCCAGCCGACAAGTGTGTTTGTTGCATCGACAATCATTTTTCCACCACTGATGTTGTCATCATCTGTAAAGCCGTGCAACAGGCTTGCATAGCCAAATTCCGTTAACACTCTCATAGCCTCATAATCAATTGATTCATTTGGAACGGCTAGAAAAGCAGATAAGTTGGCAGAAGCAACCGTCTTTAAGAGTGAAAGCTCTGCCTTGCACAGTCGATCTTTTGCTTGGGTTTTCGTTGGTCTTTCAAAGATTATCCCTTCATATGTCAGCTTCTTAAGTCGGAAGGAAGCATACGATGGACCTTGTAAATAAAGCTGATAAAGCTCACTATTTAAAAATTGCAGGTGCTCGGCATTCTTGTTTTCTTTTCTTAATTCAAGCAAGATTTGCTCAAGGCGTGCTGCGACAAACTGGCGCATATTTTCTGTTAAGTTATGGGCGCTTATTGGCAGCTCTGCCTCGGGAATTTCAATCGTAAAGAAACGTTTAATCGCCGAGAGGGTGGATAATTCCGCTTCATTTAATGACTTGACGACAGATTGACTAATTGTTTTATGCAGGCAGCATTTTTTATATTTTCTGCCTGAGCCGCACGGGCAGCGTTCATTACGTCCGATTTTTTCCATCGATAACCTCCTAAATAAAAATGTTACTTCTATTGTAACGTAAGAAATGTCTGAAAAGTATCATCTTTTCGAAAAAAATAGGCTGTTTCTCCAGTTTTTTCGGAGTAAACAGCCCGTTTGAACGGTTATTTAACGCCCATGGACACCCGCCATCCTGCACCGTCGAGATGTTGGATCGTCACTTCCTCTTCCACGCTTTCGCCTGTATCCCCAAGAGGAACGGTTGCATGATAGATGATGCTCGTTTCATTCGCTGAAATCACGTCAAGCTTGGCACGATTCCAATCAAGCAAGCTTCCGCCATCAGCATTCGGCTGAGCAGCGCGTGAGGCGATTTCGACGATTTTTAACTCTGTCAAAATCTGATTTGCTGTTTCAGGTGTGAACGTTTCCTCTAAATATTTCTGGACCTTCGCAAGCGTGCTTAGATCATCGCCTAAATAGCGGTACGGCGTTCCGTTATACGCCGTTTCTTCTATTTTTCCAGCTAGATTGCCGCCGCTTAGTACATAGTAATAATGCTCGTTAGCACTTGCTAATAGTGCTGTGATTTCTGCATCACTCGGTCCTTTCTTCGATTGCTGTGCTGCACCTTGCATTTGCGTACTGCATGCAGTTACAACAATCAGCATCATCCCTACTAAAAGCATTCTCTGAAACATCGGTCATCCCCCTAATCCTTCACTTTTCTCTCCAATATAGACTTTATTTCAGAGGAAAAGGTTTCAGTATTTTCTTTGATAAGGAAATTTTTTAAGAGATAAGACCTAATGCATATGGAAGAGCTATAAGCAGCCCCGCGGTCATCAGCAATCTTTTCGTTGCCTTTTTCGACAGAGGACGTTCATCACCGCTTTTGAACCAGCCATGAAACTGGAGCTTGTTTCGGTACAGCACAATGATGACAAGTAGAAAGCCGATTGCTTGCAGTAAGCCGAGTGAAGTCCTTATTTCTGACGTGCCGGTCATCATAATGAGTAATTGTTCATTAAGCCAGCCAAATAGTGTAAGAAGCAGGCCGAACAGGACAATCACACGAACAAGCTCTAACAGAAAGGTGATCAGTTTTTTCATAAGCTTCTCCTTTTTCGTTCTTGCACAAGAATAACGGCTGAAAGGACCATTCCAATGCCTGCAACCTGCCAAAGATTTAACTGTTCTTGAAAAATAATGACGCTAACAAGTGCAGCTGTCACAGGTTCAATCGTCGCCACAATCGAAGCACGGCTCGATTCAATCCGTGAAAGACCTGTCGTATAGAGCAGAAAAGCGAGCACCGTTGAGAACAAGCCAAGCCCAAGCACATACACCCAAACGAGCGGGTCTGCTAAGGTATTTGCTTTCGTCCAAAGCTGTGTAAGCGGCAATAAAAAGACAGCCGCAGTGAAAAATGTAAAAGCTGTCACTGTGTAAGAATCATATTTTGCAAGAGCAAACTTTCCGAAGATGCTATAGAGTGCATAGCCGAAGCCTGCCCCAAGCCCTGCGAGCAGGCCGGCTGTTGAAATGGACGAAACCCCATATGGCGCAACACCGATCACAAACGCACAGCCAATGAAGGTGACCAGCAAGGCCGTGATCTTTCGCGGTGTCAGCCATTCCTTGAAGAAAAAGCGTGACAGGACCGTTACAAAAGCTGGAGCTGTATACAAAAGAATGCTTGCAACAGCAATCGATGTCTCGCGCATGGCCGTAAATAAACACCAATTGAAAAAAACGATACTTAAAATGCCCGTACCGATAAAATAACGCGTATCCTGCCAGTGGATTTTTAGCTTTTGTTTATTTTTAACTAACAAATAGCATAGGATCAAAAGTGATGCACTGACCACACGCAATGCCGTGATTTCAAGCGGTGTGAACCCATATGTAAGCAATCCTTGTACAAATATGCCGATTATTCCCCAAAGTATCGCGCCGAGCGCAATCAGCAGGGTATCACGATTCATGTTACTTCCCCCAATTGCTAGACAGATAGATGAAGCTACGCCTAGTCTACCATAATTTCTAAAACTGTCTAAAATTTGAAACATTCATGAGGAGGGGCCCGTATATATATAGTGTGAACTTCATAGAAAGGCAGGTTACTTGATATGGAACAATATGGAGGTTTTTGGCGGCGGTTTGCCGCAAGCTTTATCGATGGCATCATTTTGTTAATTCCGACGGAGCTGATTAATTTCATTTTGTTTATGATGATTGTCGGCGGTGATGTGAGCTCATTTATTGCTTATGAAACAGGGCAAGACTTGTCAATGTATTGGGGATTTGAGGCCATTGCGCTGACATTAACGACGATTGTGAACGTCATTTACTTTGCGAAGCTGCACAGCTCAAGCTGGCAGGCAACACTCGGCAAACGAATGCTAGGAATGAAAGTAACGACAGTAGAAGGAGAGCGTATCAGCTTCGGCCGCGCGGTTGGGCGTTATTTTGCAATGATTCTATCAGCCATTCCACTTATGATTGGCTTTATGCTTGCAGGCTGGACGAAGAAAAAACGTGCCCTGCATGACTTTGTTGCAGGTACGGTTGTGATAAGAACGAGATAAACTTGAAATAAGAAAAGGGCTGACTCGGTGTCAGCCCTTTTCTATTGCTAACGCAACTCTTCTGGCGGTTCAGCCCCTTCAAGCAGCTTTAGAAATCTTTCAGCAATTAATTCCTCGTTATCAATCTCCTCATGCGTAAAGGACATACAGTGAATCACTTCATCACGGTCGAGCGCTTTCATTCGGAAATATTCTTCCTTGCTAAGCTCACCGCGGGGCAGGAATTGGAGCTCCGCATAAATGTCTACGCCATCATCTGTGAAGTCATAAACCAATTCCACTTCTTTGTACTTTTCCGCAAAATGAGGGGAAGGCCGATATTCAAATTCTTGAACAAAAGGCACGTCCCGTTTAGAAAGCAATGGATACAGCGGGTGGCGTTCGACTTGGTTTTGGATATGTGATGGCGTCGGGCCATACAGCCATGTTTTGTCATATTTATTATTATCGAGGTGAATATAATAAATGACTTCATTGCGCTGTGTATTTTGAAACTGCAGGACTTCGGTAAAGACCCGGTCGACTGTTTGGACATATGGGTGCTGTGTTACATGCAGGCCATCCATATCACGCGGGTCAACTTTGTTCGGAACGTTGACATCAGTTTGCAGCCAGCATTTGTATCTTTTCGATGTGTGCGGCGTATGAGCCGGGAGCTCGAATGAAAAAGGAATTTGCACTTGTTTTTCTTGCTTTTGTTCTTCTGTTAATTGAATTTCTATCGTTTTAAGTGGAAGGTTATCGAACCGGTCTTCACGCACCATAAATTGCTGCATAATTGACAGGACGATTATATCGACTTTCTTTAACGAGCTGACACTCTTTAAGTGAACCTCTCCGCTAAGCTCCTCGCCGGGAACTACCGTTTCTCTGTTTAATACAGTATCAACTTTCATCGTTCCGAAATAGCGGGTCATTACTTTTTTTAGAACAGCTTTCTGTTTGACAACGTGCTTTGAATGTCGCATATGTTCCCTCCGTTTCAATCTATTACTATTCATACGGTTGAAAAGTGGAAATAGTTTCATAAAATCGCCACATCTGACGGAGGATTGTAGATTCCTAGCGAAAATCCTCCCGCAAAAAAGGCAAATTGTAGTATGATGGGGTACGTGCACGTTAATTTATTTTAGAAGAGGAAGGTGAGAACATGGGGCTTAAACGTTTACCGCTTGTCTTTTTTATGACAACGCTTGTTATTTTATTCGCGTCAATCTTATCGGTTATAGGCGGGACAGTCTTTCACCTTTATCCAATCGGTCCTGTCTTTATTAAAGTAATCTTTGGTATTCATATCGTTGTATTAGTGGCTGGAGCAACGGCTTTTGTCTTTTGGGGAAGAGCGATGAGGAAGTCGAATTCATAGAGATAGTTGGTGGTAACTGTGTTAAACGTTCGAACGATTGTGACATATGTGCTTGTCTTTGTCGTTAGCTTAGGGCTAAGCTTCTTAGAAGTCAGTCTTGGTATTATTTTATTTACTGCATTTTTCCTCGTTTCGGCACTTATTTTTGCGCCTTTTTATCATTCTGTCTTCTTGCAAAAGAATCCAGAGAAGGTCGAGAAGTTTCTCGTGCAAAATAAAAAACAGCCGATCTATCAATTTTATTACGGCTTAGCGAATGAGCGGGATGAAGATGTCGAAGAGGCATATAAGAAAATTGTGAAAAAGTACAAACGAAAAGATAAGCGTGCCATTTATGACATTATCTATGCGCTGTATCATCATGACCCGCAGGCAGCCAGACAAAGCATCAATAATATACAAGTGTCGTTATATAAGGATTATTATAAAGCGTCGATTTTCATTGAAGAACGCCGCTTTCCGCTTGCAGAGCAGATTCTTGATGAGATTCCACAAGACTGGATGAGGGAAGCATTGAAGGCTGAAATCGAAATGAAAACGAAGCGCCGTAAGCGTGCTGTTCCCTTTGCAGAGCGTGCTCTCGAACACTCCCGCGGTTTGCAGAAATATATGCTGTACAAAAATTATCTACGAGAATTGCCTGAATTAGGGCTAGAAGAGCTGAACAAATAACAAAGGCCACGAACCTGCAGAAGAGGTTCATGGCCTTTTTCGTGTTTAATTTGAATGTTGCTTGCTTCCTTTTTCTCCCCAGCAGTCCACGTTTTTTAATCCTTTTACATTATCAATATGGAAGGATGGGTCTTTGCCGGCTTTCTTTTGCTTCATATAGTCATCAAGTGTATGGAAAGCAATTTTACCGAGCAGGGTGATCGCAATTAAGTTGATAATGGCCATCGAGCCCATGAATAAGTCCGCTAAGCTCCAGACGATATCAATCCCAACGACAGAGCCCCATAATACCATCGCAAGCACTGCCGCACGATAGAAGAACATCAACCCTTTGTTTGAATTCACAAAGAGAATGTTCGATTCCCCGTAATAGTAGTTTCCGATAATAGAGCTGAACGCAAATAATAGAATGGCAACTGCGATCAAATAGCTTGCCCAGCCGCCGATGTGGATATCAAGCGCTTCCTGAAGCAGTTCAATTCCAGTCAGGTCGCCTGTATAATTGCCGGCGAGGATAATAATAAATGCTGTTGCTGAACAAAGAACGATCGTATCAACGAAAACACCGAGTGTTTGAATAAGTCCTTGCTTAACAGGGTGACTGACATCCGCAGTTGCAGCCGCGTTCGGCACACTACCCATACCAGCCTCGTTGGAGAAGAGACCACGTTTAATCCCCATCATAACGGCAGCTCCAAGTCCGCCGCCAGCAATTTCTTGAATACCGAAAGCATGTAACACAATCGTACTAATTAAATCAGGAATCATCGTAATGTTCATCACAACAACGATAAGCGCAATCACAATATAAATTAACGCCATTACCGGTACAACGATTTGGGTGAAGTTTGCAATCCGTTTCAAACCGCCAAAAATAATGAGTGCAGAAAACACCATAATAACAATACCAAGCATAAAGCGGTTGATGCCGAATGCATTTTCAAATGCTAGTGTAATGGTATTCGCTTGCAGGGCGTTGAACACAAGCCCATAACAAAGTGTTAACAGTATCGAAAAGATAATCCCCATCCAGCGCTTGCCGAGTGCTTTTTCCATGTAATACGCAGGACCGCCTCGGAAATAGCCGTCTTCATCTCTTTCCTTATACACTTGCGCAAGGGTACTCTCAACAAAGCTTGTCGCAGCCCCAATTAACGCAATCAGCCACATCCAGAACACCGCACCAGGTCCGCCTGCAGCGATGGCTGTCCCGACACCTGCCATATTCCCCGTACCAACACGAGAAGCCGTACTGATTGAGAACGCTTGGAAGGAGGACACGCTTTTGTCGCTGTCACTTCCGGGATTGTCAGAAAGCACCTTAATCATTTCACCAAACAAACGAAATTGCACAAACTTTGTGCGGAACGTAAAATAAAGCCCTAACCCAATTAGAACGGCAATTAAGACATACGTCCATAAGAAAGTGTTCAATTCGCCTAGAATCTTTTCAAGTATTTCCATAAGTGCGACTCTCCTTTTATATAGGTAAAAATATATTAATAACTTTATCAATGTGAAAATAGTTTGTAAATATAATATTTATATGAAGGCTTATATTGTTACTTTAATAGATGAGTAATTGAAAAGTATTTGGTAGGATAGCACTTTTGAAACGCGTAAATTATGTCAGACTAGTTAAAAAGCCATAAACCGAGCGACTTTAATACAATTACCCGTAAAAAAATCATTTAAAACATTGACATAATGATACAAGTTGATGCATAATGATTAACAATATTTATTGCGTTGAAGAGGATTAGTAAACAGTCTCTGCGCTGTTAGAGAGTGGAACTCACCGGCTGAAAGGTTCCATCTGAGCACACTGTTGAACCTGCCTTTGAGCTGTTAGTGAAAGCTGACCGTATCGCCTGCGTTATAGGCGTTTTGAGCGGGCAGTATTTAACTGCCAACAAAGGTGGTACCGCGGAGATTCAAGTCTTTCCGTCCTTTCATAAGGACAGAAGGGCTTTTTTTTATTAAAAAGGGCAGAAATGGGCTTTTGATTAGGTCGAACCGCCTTTTTTAAGCGGATCTTCTCCTGTAATGGTTGATTTTTGACTAAATAATCAGTAAAATGTATAAATATTCATAAAGGATGGTTGGAATGACGAAAAAGCGAATCGTCGTCAAAATCGGAAGCAGTTCACTTACAAATGAAAAAGGTGGCTTATCAGAAGAAAAGCTAACAGAGCATGTTGAAGCACTTGCTAAATTAAAGCATGCAGGGCATGAAGTTGTATTGATTTCATCTGGTGCAGTTGCGGCTGGTTTTACAGACCTTGGTTATCCGTTGCGACCAATTACAATCGCAGGCAAGCAGGCGGCCGCAGCGGTCGGGCAGGGTCTATTGATGCAGGGCTATACCGACAAGTTCAAGCATCATCACATTGTAACAGCGCAAATGCTGTTAACGCGGCACAATTTTAATCAGAAGGAACAATACAGCAATGCTTATAATGCATTATCTGAGCTGTTGAAGCGGCGGGTGCTGCCCATTATTAATGAAAATGATTCGGTTGCAGTTGATGAGCTGACATTCGGTGACAATGATATGCTGTCAGCGCTTGTTGCCGGCATGGTTCACGCGGATATGCTGATTATTTTAACGGATGTCAATGGCTTATATGATAAGAACCCAAAAACAAATTCTGATGCGAAAAAATACGCATTTCTTCCTATGTTAGATCAGCACTTATTCAATGAAGCGTCCAGTGATTCTTCATCAGGTCTAGGCACAGGCGGAATGAAGTCGAAGATTGAAGCGGCGCAAACAGCACTTTCTGTCGGGATAAGCACCTTTATCGGAACGGGGAGCGGAGCGGATAAGCTGCTCGATATTCTTCAAGGAAAAGGGGATGGCACGTATATCGGCAATGCTGCTCAGCCGCATGTCAATAACACAAAGCAGTGGGTTAGCCTTCACTCCGACGTTAAAGGGATGATCGTTGTCGATGATGGCGCGAAAGAAGCGCTGCTGCTGCGGGGGAAAAGCCTTCTCGCCGCCGGGATTGTCGACATTAAAGGTGAATTTGTGCCAGGTGATGTCGTGGAAGTTGCAGATGAACAGCTCAAGCCATTCGGTAAAGGGCAAGTGAATTATTCAAATACAGAACTTAAGACAATTAAAGGCTTATCAAGCGATGAAGCGAAGCAGCTTGTCGAACGCGCAAGCAATGTTGTCATTCATCGTAATCAATGGGTAGAGCGGGGAAGGGAGCAGGTGTTGAAATGACAAATGTAACAGCAAAGAGCAGTGAATTAATTGAAAAAGCAAAGCTTCTACAGCAAGTGAGCGGGGAAATGGCTGTCAAATCAACGGATGAGAAAAACGAAGCGTTACACGTTATCGCAGACGAGCTAATCGCCCAAACGGATTTTATTTTACATGAAAATGAAAAGGACTTACAGGCTGGGAAAGAAAAAGGCATTAGTGAATCATTGTTAGACCGATTGGCACTGTCGAAGGAACGGATTGCGGATATGGCCGATGCGTTGAAGCAGTTAACAGAGCTTGCTGACCCAATCGATGAAGTAATCACGGAGTGGACGCGGCCAAATGGCTTACAAATAAAGCAGGTACGCGTGCCGCTCGGTGTGATTGGAATGATCTATGAAGCACGCCCGAATGTAACGGTAGACGCAACAAGCCTTTGCTTAAAAACAGGAAATGCCGTCTTGCTGCGCGGAAGCTCTTCCGCTGCATATTCGAACCAGGCGCTTGTCAGTGTCATTCATGCGGCACTTGAGAAATCAGCTCTTCCGAAAGAAGCGGTTCAGCTGTTACATGATACAAGCAGGGAAACAGCATCCGAAATGTTCAAGCTGAATGAGTACTTGGATGTGCTCATTCCACGCGGCGGGGCAGGTCTTATTAAAACGGTTGTCCAAAATGCCAGTGTACCAGTATTAGAAACAGGTGTCGGCAACTGTCACGTTTATCTTGATGAATCAGCAAAAGAGGATATGGGGGTTGCAATTGCTGTCAACGCAAAGACACAGCGCCCATCTGTTTGTAACGCTGCCGAAAGTATTCTCGTGCATGAAGCATGGGCTGAGAAACATTTAGCAGCACTTGTTGCCGCATTACAAGAAAAGAACGTTGAAATCCGCGGCTGTGAGAAAGCGACACAGCTTGTAGACGGTCTTATCCCAGCGACGGAAGAGGACTGGGGAACAGAATTTCTAGACTATATCGTTTCATTGAAAGTTGTCACGAATGTTCAAGGTGCTGTCGCGCATATCAATCAATATGGTACAAAGCATACCGAGGCGATCGTCTCTGAAACAGCAGAAAACGTTGATTATTTCTTCAAACGCGTCGATGCTGCTGCGCTTTATCATAACGCATCAACCCGCTTCACCGACGGATTTGAATTCGGGTTCGGCGCAGAAATTGGGATCAGCACGCAAAAGCTCCATGCCCGCGGACCGATGGGACTGCCAGCGCTAACATCCGCAAAGTATGTTGTGGAGGGCACAGGTCAATTAAAGTAACAAAAACTTACAAAAAGGATGAGGACGATGAAATTATCGAAAGCCGTCGTGACGGATATTGAGCCGATTTTTGATATGATTGCTTCTTATGCAAAGGAAGGCTTGCTGCTTCCGCGTACAAAGCTGTCACTCTATGAAAATATACAATGTATGACAGTCGCAAAAGAAGCGGGTGAAGTGGTTGGCTGCGGCGGCCTTCATGTCCTCGGCCATGACCTTGCTGAAATTCGCTCGCTCGTTGTGGCCCCGAACCAAAAGGGCAAAGGAACAGGAAAAGCAATCGTTGAGAAGCTGATGGAGGAAGCGGCATCTCTTGGTGTTGAACACGTCTTCTCAATGACCTATCAAGTCGGTTTCTTTGAAAAATGTAACTTCGAGCTTGTGGAAAACAAAGACCAGATGCCAGAGAAGATTTGGAAAGACTGCTTGAAATGCCCGAAGCTTCGCAACTGTGATGAAAACGCAATGATTCGCCGCACAACTGCGATTGTTTCCGTGCCATCAAAGCGATTTGCGAGTATGTAGACAATAAGGTTTAAGTAAAACGCAGCCGACGTGCTGCGTTTTTTCTATTTGGTTAAATGAATGTTCTTTCGTGCATACTCATTTTATCTTTTCGAACACTTGTATGCTACGATTTGAATTGAGAAATACTTACAAAAAAGGGAAGCGGGGCATTGGGCGTGCCGCCTCCGCATTTCGTGAGGAGGGAAATTCTTGTGTTTGATGAGTTAAGTAAAGTTGATCATCGGCCGTATGCGTTGCCTGTTTCATCGTGGGTGATGACTCAGACGTGGGAGGATTTGCTTTTTATGCATTGGCCGCTTCCGGTGGATGTACTGCGTCCGTTCATTCCTGAACAGCTTGAAGTCGATACGTTTGACGGGAAGGCGTGGATTGCGGTTGTCCCGTTTTATATGAATCATATTCAGCTGCGTGGGCTGCCGGAAGTTCCTGGAGCTAGGTCATTTCTTGAATTAAATGTCCGCACGTATGTGAAGTATCGGAATCAATCAGGTGTTTATTTCTTCAGCTTGGATGCCAATCATCTTCCAGCTGTTATGGTCGCTCGGTCCATCTTTCATTTGCCATATTTAACAGCCAAAATGACAATGAAAAAAGCTGAGTCAGCCATTCAGCTTGCAAGTGTCCGGAGTCATCGCGGTTTCTCGAAATCAGCGCTTGATTTGTCTTATCGCCCTGTGTCAGAATCTTATTCCGCTTCCTACGGGTCAATTGAGCATTGGCTGACCGAGCGGTATTGCTTATTTACCGTTAAGAAAAACAACGTCTACCGCGGTGATATTCATCATATAAAATGGAGCTTGCAGGTGGCTGAAGCGGACATTCGAAAAAATACGCTTGTGCCGTTCATTCAAGAACAGCCTTATTTCAACGAGAAGCCGCTGCTCCATTATTCCAAGCATATCCGCGCTTTCATCTATCCGATGAGCAAAGTAAAAGGCTGACAATGCAGTCAGCCTTTATCGTTTTGTCGCAGTTCATCAAGCGTATAATGAGTCCCTCGCCAAAGAATTCCGTTTCGTTTCTTCGTTAAAATCGCCGCACGAACGATCGTATAAATAAAAAGAAGCGTCAAGATTGGCATCACGATAAAATGAACAGGCGGTGCGCCAGCCATTTGCCTTGTCGTAAGTGTATAAAGAAGAAACATTAACACAATCGTACTTCCGCTGACCCACATTTGCATTGGTGTACCTGCAAATAGCATGACGAAAGGGAGCAGGTGAGAGACTGTGATTCCGACTGCGGCAACTGCAACCATCCAATACCGGTAATACAGCCCGGCTAATGTGTTCTTTTCAAGTCCGCGAATCGCGTCAGTTAAGGAATTGTACCAGTTAACCTTAATGAGCGACATCGCGGTAAGAAGGCGTTGTTTTTCACCAGCTTTTTTCACGTGTACGCCCATTTGTAAGTCATCGTCAGGACGCATCGCAATCGCTTCATGAGTGCCAATGCGTTCATACGCTGAGCGCGTCAGCAAATTAAAAGCACCAATCCCCATTGCTACACGCGAACGGTCGTCATTTGCTTTCCAAGGCCGTTTGAAATATCCAAATCCAAATAAGAAGAAATAAATAAAACCCTGCAGCCAAAAGGTGTTAGCAGTAAGCTGTGGCGCAATTGTTACATGACCAACACCTGTCTGACGGATATACGAAACAGCTCGTTGAAAGGCTGTTTTTTCATACAGTACATCAGCATCGGTGAACAACAAGTAATCCCCGTTTGCTTGTTGATAGCCGTTGTAAAGAGCATGGTTTTTGCCGAGCCAGCCAGATGGAAGGGAGTTGATATGAACTGGCTGAACGCGCAGGTCTTCTGCTGCCAGCAATTCAATTATCTCGCCAGTGCGGTCGGTAGAGCGGTCATTCACGACAATCCATTCTACATTTCGGTAGTTTTGCTGTAGCTGTGAGCGTATGCTTTGTTCAATGGCTTGCTCCTCATCCCGTGCAGCAATAATGACAGAAAGCAGTGGCTCCTCCGTTGCAGGTCTGCTGTCTTCAAGCCGTGGAAGCCTGCGTAAGCCGATAGCGGCATCGATTAGTGCAACGAACCAAAAGAGTGCGATGATGATTAACAAAATCAGCATGAATTTTTCCTCCTAAGCCCGGGTTGCATTTAGTATAAAACAAACAAGGAAAAAGATGAAAAGACAATACGCTGTGAACGAAAAAAACCGCTGCTCTCCTCTTGGTGAGGAAGACAGCGGATGTGCCTATCCGAAAAGCTGAATGATAAACAGCATAAATAATAAACCGAGTATGAAGGAGTAAGTCGCAGGGCGTTCATTTCCATCTCCATGACTTTCTGGAATCAGCTCTTTATAAATAATAAACAGCATGGCACCAGCAGCGAAAGCAAGACCATAAGGCACAAGCCAGCTAATATACGAAGTCATAAAATAACCAGCAAGACTTGCAAAGATTTCAACCGCACCTGTGAGCGTAGCGATAAGAAGTGCAACGTACTTGCTGAGCCGTTGATTGGCGAGAAATAACGCAACAAGAAAGCCTTCAGGAGCGTTTTGAAACCCAATCGCAATGGCGACAAGGTTTCCGGCATCCGACACCGTGGAGGCATAGCTGACACCGACAGACAAGCCTTCAGGAATGTTGTGCAGCGTGATTGCCGCTACGACAAGCAATGCTTTTTGTTCAATCTGGATGCCGCTTTTTGTATGCTCTAAGTCAATGTGCGGAATGTTTTTTTCAAGCGTTGTTAAGGCTCCGACACCGAGCAGAAGGCCGATTGCTGTCGGATAGAAGCCGCCATTTGCAAGCGCCTCAGGAATCAAGCTGAGCAGCGCCGCAGCCATCATAACCCCAGCTGTAAAAGCTAAAAGCATATCACGCCAACGATGGGTTACATTTTGCAGGAATAGAATCGGCAATGCCCCAAGCCCTGTCGAGAGCGCAGATAGGATACTGCCCATTAATACTTCATTCATTGTAAGAAACCTCTGTCAATAGTCATTTTTTCTATGTATATGGCCCACGTTTCAATAATGTGCTAATTTCTAAAGTAAAACGAATGAACAGCATAAGCAAGTATTTTATTTCAGAAAATGAAAAAAAGCCCATGACTAAGGCATGTGCTTTTCCATAATGTTTTGTGAGCGGGCTGCGCGAGTTGCTTCCGACGCACAGGACGTACTAGCGTCGGTGTTGAAACAGGACGTTTCGAACTTAACCGACGTTCCTTTTAATGCTTCGAGGCAAAGAGCGCCTCTATGCGTGAAGCTTCCAGCAATCGGACAGCCTAACCGCCTTTCTCCGCTTTCGACGCACAGGATGTGCTAGTGCAGGCGTTGTCACAGGACGTGACGTTCTTAGCCAGCGTTCCTTTGATCCAGCTACGGCGGCTAGGGGCTCGAGGTCATAAGTCAGCCTGCTGCGGGAACAAAGGGCGGTTCCCTCCACATTCTGTCTTATGCTTGTCGCCCCTGTTCAAACCGCCTCCGCTTTTCTTATGACGCGGTGTGGAAGCGTTTGACGATGCTTTGTAGTTTGGCGGCGTCTTCTGAGAGGAGGGAGGATTCTTTGGCGAGGTGGTGGACGCCTTCGATATGCTCGCTCATTGTTTCGGTTGTTTCATTAACGAGTGTTGTGAAATCGTGAGCAATGTCGTTTATTTCATCTATAATACCTTGGAGGTTCCGTCCGTCCATGTTGACGGATTGGGTTGTTTCTCGGTTGCGGCTGACAAGTTCTTTTGTTTCCATGCTTGATTTCTTCAGTCCTTCAATTGCATTGCCTGCTTGTGAGACAAGTTCTACTCCCGCGGAAATGGACTGGACATTTTCTGCAACTTGACTGACTGCTTCTTCTAGGTCTCGCCGAGTTTCAGCGAGTGAGGCTAAAATGTCGCTTGCAAATGTATTTGTTCCTTCTGCTAGTTTGCGCACTTCCTGGGCGACAACAGCAAACCCTTTTCCAGCATCGCCTGCACGGGCTGCTTCAATAGAGGCATTCAAGGCGAGTAAGTTTGTTTGCTCCGCAATATCTGTGATAGAGGCAACTTTTCGCATGACATTATCTGCCTCCGCAGAGACATTTCGAATCTTTTCGGCAGTTTTTGTAACGGAATCTTGAATGGTTTGCATTTGATTTTGTGTGTGGAGAACTGCTTTTTCACCTTCTTCTGCGGTTGCTAGAGAAATATCTGCTCCTTTTTCAGCATGTTCAACCTCCTGCTGCATAGCCATTACACGGCTCATCATCGTTTGCACCATTTCCTGTGCTTTTTTCACTTCATCACGCTGTTTCAGTGAGCCGTTTTTGAACGTTTCCATCGTCGCTGACAGCTCTTCAAAGGCTTCTGAAAGCCGCTGTGCTTCTAAGCGTTGGTCTTCACTAATATGATCAACGGATGAAGCGGCTTTATCAAGCTCACGCATAATATTTTGAAATCCGATAATCATTTTATTAATCTCGTAACCAGTTTGATGGAACCGATTGCGGGCCCCGATGGTTTTCACTTCTTTTGTTAAATCACCAGACGAAACACCACGTGTAACAGAATACCAGTGCTTAAGCCGGTTCATAATCGAAAAATAGAACCAAATTGCTAAAATAAACCCAGACAGAAAGGTTGCAAGGGTAACAGCTAGTATCTTTGCAGCTGGAAGTCCTAAAGCAACGCTTGTAAGTCCGACAGCCGTTGAAGGAATAAGATTGAGTGAACCAAACATTAAGCCAATAAAAGGTCGATGAATGATTCGGCCGAGCCGAAGATTATAGCGTGTGCCGTCTTCACCAGTCAGAATTGGACAAGAAGCGTCGACAAGCACCTCACCAGTGTTACGGTGATACAGCTGAAGAAGTGGTTCAAGGGTAGCTGCCGCACGCTGACCTACTTCATCAGGAAAAGTCATCTGTTCGCGAAGTCGGTTCGTATTGATAATGACGAAACCGCTTTCAGTTGTAACCGCAAGATATTCATCATCATTTAATTCTTCATCCATTACATTTCGGATGGCATCGGCTTGTTCTGTTATTGATTTTCTCTTATCCCAAGTAAGTTGCAAGGTTTCCGCAACCTCTTGCACGCGCCTAAGCGCACCTCTGGCATCCTTTGTTTTTAAAAGCCTGCTCAATGAAAATCACCTCGTATACAGGGAAATAATGTATGATCACGAATCAATTGCTCGTTTTTTCACAAATGAAGCGTTTACATATAAATAACCTATTCGCTAGTTAACCTAATTTTTCCTTTTTTAAATTAAAAATATTTAGAAAATTTTATTCGGTGTTCCTCAATAATGAAGAGAGGGTATAAGATAAGTTATAATCATCCGAGAAGAAAACAAAAGAATGGGGAAAAAAAGTGAGGGATAAGCTTGGAAGTTTGGATTCGGATCTTAGCAAATATGGTCAATGATATGCATGACCTCTTATTATTTCTTTCACGCAGACTCGGACTTCATCTGACCGATAAGGACCTTCATTTCTGGTTGATGGGAATACTGGGAATGGGGTGCTTCTTCATTGTTAATCGCATATTTCGTGTGCTGGCAAAATGGAGCATCCAAGCCGTGTCATTTACTTATACGGTGACAGTTCTTATGGTCATTATGTTTGCGATTGAAATACAACAAAAGATTACGAACCGAGGAAATATGGAATTTGCCGATATTGTTGTCGGCCTCTGGGGGTTTATCGTTTTATTCGCTGTGTACCTTTTTATCCTCGGTATCTTTTATTTAGGAAAATATGTCCGCAAGAAACGACAATTAAAGAACGATGATACGATGAGCAGACAAGCGCGTCGAAAGAATCCTTTTTTCTAAAATTTGAAACCTTTTCTATTCATTTTTCGACAATGTTAATAGGAAAGGGGATTTTGTAGATGAAAAAGCTGTTCATCCTGTGTGCAGTGTTGTTGTTAGCAGCCTGCAGTGGTGGAGGAGCTGGCGACGAGTCAGCTAATGATGTATCAACGAGTGAAAGTATGGATAAAGAAATGGCGGCTTCAACTGAAGAAAGTGAAGCAGCACAAACAGAAGAAATGAAAATGGGACAAACGGCACAAACAGAGCGAATGGTTGCTTATGAAAGTCACCTTCAGCTTGCTGTGAAAAATGTGGAAAGTGTCCTTGAAACCTTTGAAGAAAAAGTAAAGCAGTCAGGCGGCTATGTTGTCGAATCATCGATTTCCACAGAAGGCAGCACAAAACGTGCCTATCTGCAAGCTCGCGTTCCAAGTGGGAAATTCGATAGCTACCTTGCATACGTCGAGGAAAATAGTGAACGTGTCATCGACCGAAATGTACGTGGAGAAGATGTGACCGAAGAATATGTCGACTTAGAATCACGCTTGAAAGCAAAACGAACCGTCGAAAAGCGGCTTCTCTCATTCATGGAAAAAGCCGAAAAAACAGAAGATTTACTGAAAATCTCGAATGACTTAGCGCGTGTACAGGAAGAAATTGAACAAGTCGAGGGCCGAATGAAATATTTGAAAAACCGGACAGATTATGCGCTTGTAAGCCTCTCGATGGAAGACACAAATGTAAAGGTGCCGAAAGTGAAAGATAATGAAGAGCTGCAAACAGGGCAGAAAATCAAACAAGCCTTTGCCTCCTCAATCAATGGCATTGCTGTCTTCTTCTCAGCAATCGCCGTTTTCCTCATCGGTTTTTCACCTGTGTTGCTGATAATCGGGGTTGTTGGTGGAGTTGTGTATCTGGTAATGAAGAAAAGAAGAAAGAAATAAGGAAAAGCTCATCCGTGGTGGATGAGCTTTTTTGGTGTGTTGGTAATCGGACAGCCTGAACGCCTTTCTCCGCTTTTCTATTTTCCAGCTGCGGCGAATAGAAACTTGTGTTGCTTCACCTTCCCGCTCCGAGGCAAAGAGCGCCTCTAAGCGTGAAGGCTCCAGCAAACAAGGTTTCTGAGCGATTCGCCTCCGCTTTTCTTATTCAAAACTGCTTGATGATTGGAACATGTAGTTTTTGTGGTGGAAGCGGATGCTGAAGATGATGCCCATGGCGAGCATGTTGGCCATGAGGGAGCTTCCTCCGTAGCTGATAAATGGCAGTGGGATACCAGTAATCGGTACGAGCTGAATTGTCATCCCAACGTTTTGGAACACATGGAACGCAAGCATGCTGATGATTCCTGTGCAAATATAGACGTTGAACTCTTGATTAGTTGCGAGTGAAATTTTAATAAGATGATAAATCAACATGAAAAATAAGCTGACAACAAAGCTTGCGCCGATAAAACCAAATTCTTCACCAATGACACTAAAGATAAAGTCGGTGTGACTTTCAGGAATGTACACTTGACGGTCACCGACACCTTTTCCTGTCAGCATCCCAGACCCGATGGCACGTAGAGATTTAATTAAATGATAGCCATTTGATGTCTGGTAATTATGCGGGTCAAGCCATGCGTAGATTCGGCCTAGTTGATAGGTTTGTACGCCAAGTATGTTTTGCAAAAGCTGCGGCGCTTTAAGAACGAGCAAGAATACGCTGATTCCAAATGCGGCAATAATGCCGTATATCGGAACGAGAAGCTTCCAGGTAATGCCTGATACGATTAACATCCCGGTAAGAATCGCGATAAAAACGAGCGATGTACCAAGGTCAGGCTGCTGCATAATTAGCAACAGTGGCAGGCCGGTTGTTAAGCCCACTTTCCCTAATAGAAGCAAATCAGATTGAAGTGACTTGCTTATATATCGTTTGTGGTGGTCGGAAATGACTTTGCTAAGCGCAAGCACTAAGAAAATTTTCATAAACTCTGACGGCTGGACCGATCCGACACCGGGAATTTCGAACCAGCTTTTTTGTCCGTTCCGAATCGGTGCAATGCTGTATGGGGCAATGATTAACACAAACAGCAAAAAGTTTCCAAACCCATATAAATACCACGTAAGCTTCTTATATTGGTCGGTATCAAAAAACGTCATCGCCGCGATAATAAAAGAGCCGACAACATACCAAACAATTTGCTTAATTACAAAGTTTTGTCCGTATTGGTCTGTGCTTTGGGCACTCCAGATGGCAATGCAGCTGACCATACAGAACAGCAGTAACAAAAAGATTAATTGCCAGTCAATTCGTTCAGTTATTCGTTTTTCCATTTTTATAAGCACCTGACATTCTAAAAATTGTGGTCGCATGTTGAATTTACCGAAAAAGTTGACTTCTGTCAAAAGGAAGCAATAAAACAGAAAAAATCAACTTATATAACAAAGTAATTTATACCAAATTTGTAGTATGATAGAATGAGGTTTTGTAAAATCATATGATCACCAGATGTATGGAGGTAAATAGTGTGAAAAGCATGAAACAGAAACTAATGCTGATTTTTTCAGTGTTAATTGTGGCTGTGCTGCTTGTTCAAGGCCTTGTTGGGGTTTTCATTTCAAGGTCTGAGCTTGAAAAGCAGGCAAAAAGTACAATGAAACTTCAGTCACAGGAACTAGCAAATTCATTAAATGGGATGGAAGAAAGTATTCAGGTTCTTCGAGAAACCGCCTATTCAAAATACGACCAAATGATTCAAGAGCAGGTCGACAATGCCGTTTCGATCGTGAATCATTATTATACACTTGCGAGAAATGGAAAGATGAATGAAGCCGAGGCAAAAGTTGAGGCACTCAACGTTCTTCGAAGTGCTAGATATGGTGAGAACGGCTACTTTTGGGTTGATAATACCGACTATCAACTGCTTCTGCTTCCGCCTTCACCTGAAAAAGAAGGGATGAACCGCGAAGATGTGCAAGATGTCAACGGAAAGCGGATGGTGAAGGACTTGGTTGACGGTGCAGTGAAAGACGGGGAAACCTTTGTCGATTATCATTTTCCGAAGCTCGGTTCAGAAGAAGCCTATCCGAAGCGCGGCTATACGCAGCTATTTAAGCCGTGGGGCTGGGTAGTCGGCACTGGAAACTATGTCGATGATATCGAAGCTGCGATGACGCATGCTGAGCAAGAAGCTCGCGCACATTTTTTGAAATCAATTGAAGCGCAAGGCGAAAATGGTGAAGCAGGTGTCATTGCGGCTGATGGAAAGGTTCTTTTTTATTCAGATCCTTCATTAAATGGCAAGAAAGTGGACATGGTAAACGAACTTACAGGGCAGAGCCTTATGGAGGATATCCAGCGTTCTGAAAATGACTACCTTGCTTATGAGCCGAAGCGTGAAGGCGCAAGTGAATATTTAGCCTATGTCGATTATGATGAGAAGAATAAGCGCTATATCTTTGTTGCGAAAGATAAAGGCGTCGTCTTTGAAGCAGTACAGCGGGCAACGTGGATGTCCATTATTATGCTAGCGGTTGGCGGAGTGCTGACATTAGCGATTAGCTACTGGATTGCAACATCGCTTGTTAAACCGATTATTCATTTAAAAGAAGTGAGTCTAAAGGTAAGCGAAGGAAATCTTAATACAAAGGCTGAAATTGAACGCCAAGATGAACTTGGTACGCTTGCACTTGCCTTTAATGATATGGTTGCCAATTTGCGTACGCTTGTAAAAGGTTCACGAGAAATTGCCGAAACAGTGGACGGCACAACGGTTCATTTAAAAGAAATGATCGGCCAGTCGACGGCTGCGATTGATCAAGTATCAGCAGCGGTTGAGGAAATCGCGGCAGGGGCAATGAATCAGTCCGAGCACGCTGAAGAAAGCGTGAAAAAAGCGGGTGAATTAGACCGAAATGCCCGTCAAATTGAAGCGGACTCAGCTGTTATGCAAGAGAATGCCAAAGAAATGAAGCGACTGAATCACCACGGAATGGAGGCCTTTCATTTGCTTCTTAAGAAGCAGCAATCAAGTCAGCAGGCTGTTTGCAAGCTTCATGAGGTGATTTCTCATCTAGACCAAGAAATGAAAACCATTCATTCATTTACAACACTGATTTCCGATATCGCAGCCCAAACCAACCTTCTTGCTTTAAACGCAGCGATTGAAGCAGCACGGGCCGGCGAAGCGGGAAAAGGATTTGCAGTAGTGGCAGAAAAAGTGCGTGAACTTGCTGAAGAAAGCAACAAATCAGCTCATGAAATCCAAGAAGTAATCCGGTCTGTTGATAGTGATATGCACAACGCTACAACGGTCATGGCAGAAGCGTTGCAAACATTTGATGAACAAACCGAAACCGTAGAAGAGACCGAAACCGTCTTCCAGCAGCTCGAATCAGCTATCTCAGAAACAAGCACAAAAATCGAGCATGTCTACCACCTCGTTCATAAGCTTGAAGACTTGAAAGAAAGCATTACAGAGGCGATGCAGCACATGAACGAAGTAACCGAAGAAACGGCTTCCTCAACAGAAGAAGTCACAGCAAGCGTCGAAGAACAAAACGCATCCATGCAAGAAATTCATGCAAGCATCCAAGAACTAACCAAACAAGCCCAACACCTAAAAAATACAATTAACCAATTTGAATTATAAAAGCAGATTCTCCGCAGCTAGATAAAAGGAACGCTGGCTAAAAACGTCACGTCCTGTGACAACGCCAGCACTAGCACGTCCTGTGCGTCGAAAGCGGAGGCGCCTTGCTCAGGGGCGACAAGCATAAGGCAGAATGTGGAGGGGACCGCCCTTTGTCCCCGCAACAGTCTGACTTATGACCTCGAGCCCCTAGGCGCCGCAGCTGGATAAAAGAAAAGCGTAGAAAGGCGTTAAGGCTGTCCGATTGCTGGAACCTTCACACAGAGAAAGCCGAACTTTGCTTTCGGCGTGGGAAGGTGAAGCAACTCGCGCAGCCTGCCTTTCGCAGCTGGACATCAAAGGAACGCTGGCTAAAAACGTCACGTCCTGTGACAACGCCAGCACTAGCACGTCCTGTGCGTCGAAGGCGTTTAGCCTGTCCGATTGCTGGAGCCTTCACGCATAGAGGCTCTCTTTGCCTCGGGGCATTAAAAGGACCCAGCACCTGCATTATTTGCAGGCTGCTGGGTTTTGTTTGTGGTTATCGTAGTAACAGCTTTTGCTTTCTTGCTTGCATATTTTTTTCATATGAGCAGCTGCTTCACTGATTTCTTCGACTGTTTTATATGTATTATACTTGTTCGTTACGACTGCAATGGAGAGGGAGACGAGCGGGATTTCACAATATATGCCGTTACGGTCTTTTGTAAAGACAAAGCCGCGTCTGTGGTCATGTTCTTCATAAAAAGAAGGAAGGTGCAGTGTGAAATCTTCAAGTATTCCTTCACAAATCGATTGGTAGTCATGATGATGAAGGACTGCGAGAAAATCATCGCCACCGATGTGACCGATAAAATCACCATTATTTTCGTTCAAATGTTTTTTTAATATCGCAGCCGTAGTCTGAATCAGCTTATCTCCTTGCTGAAAGCCGTAAGTATCGTTATAGGCTTTAAAGCGGTCAAGATCGAGATAAAGAATCGCATATGATGGCTTCATTAAAGCTGTTTGCAGTGCTTCTGTAATCGATGCATTCCCAGGCAATCCTGTTAGTGGGTTTGTCGTTCTCGCAACTGCTGTTTGGATTTCTGCAAATTTTATTAATAACGTTCGGATGCTGACAATACCAGCAAACAGTTTGTCTTTTACAACAATAACGTAATCATAGAGACAATCTTGCGGGCGGTTCATCGCCATCGCGCTGACTTCGGTAATAGGCGTATTGGCTTGAACAATAAGAGGGTTTTCTTCCATTAAAAGCTGAATCGGCCTGCCCATAAATACATCAAACCCGTACTTCATAGAAATCTTCTGATAAAACTTTACTTTCGTAACGAGCCCAATCGGCACTCCTTCATCTAATACGACAGAGCCTTCAAGATGTTCGCGCTCTTTAAAAAGGCGATCAACATCTTTGCTTAACATGTCAGGGTGAAGCACCGGAATTCGTTCAGCAATCTCCCCTATGCTTGTTTGCACCATTCTCGTTTCGCTCCCTTATCTTAGAACCGTGTCGGATTAGCCATTCACAGAATAAAAAGGACGAGCACTGCGCTGCGTCCTTTGAAGAATGACTACTCTTATTCTATTGTAAAGGATTTTTGGTTTACGGAACATTAAGGTTTTGTAAATTTATTGGAAATAACTATAACGATTGGGCTAGAACATTGACTTTACTGTTTTTGTTTCAGGATTTACAATATACCAGCCGAGTGTAGCGTTATGCTCGGTTTCTTTTCCTTCATCAATCACGTCATAAACGTGAATAATATAGTTTCCACTGTCCATATGGTCGAACTTTACTTTCGTTGAATCAGACTTCGACAATTGCAGCTGGGTTAGAACGAGTGTTTCAGCCTCTGTTTCTGTTAATTTATCTTGTGGTTCTTTTTGTTTTTGTTCATTTTGTGGAGTTGACTTTGTTTCTTCTGGCTGCTTCTCTTCTTGATTAGCCGGTTCTTCAGTGCTTTCTTCTGAAGCAGGTTCCTGTTCCTGTTCCTTTTCCTCTTGTTCTTGTTGAATTTCTTCTTGTTGGTTTTCTTGTTCCGCTTCAGGGGCTGGATTTTCGGTTGTGGAATTGGAGCAAGATACAAGTATAAGTGTGAGTAGAATAAAAATAAGATTGCGCATAAACTTCCCTCCTTAGTATTATTATGACATATAATTTCTATATATATGAGAATTAATAGGCAATTTTCGTGATATTTCCCAGAAAATAATTTATGTTTTGTCGAACGGAGGATTCGAATGAAGATCGCAGGTATGCAGTTAGCTGTCCCAAATAAAATCAGCCGTACGGAGTTAATGGAGTGGGTGAGCCAAGTAGGTCGTAAAATTGAAACAGCCTATGAACAAGCAGGGGGCTTTGATTTAGTGGTGCTTCCTGAGCTGTCTTTTCACCCTTATACAAGAGAACACTTTGCACAGCTAGAACATTTTGCTCAGGAAAAAACAGGGATGATGTTTGAGCAAATGGCGCGAACAGCGAAGCATTTACAATGTGCTATTTGCTATGGGTATGCAGAACGAGAAGGTGAAGCGTATTACATTTCTCAAGCGGTCGTGTCGAAAGAAGGTAAGCTGCTTGCAAACTATCGAAAGCTCCATATTGCACAATTTGGCGGCTCGATGGAAAAGGAATATTTTAAGCGTGGCAATAAGGCAGTCACTTTTACAATCGATAGCTGGAGGTTTGGTCTTTTGATTTGCTACGATATTCGCTTTCCACAATTGGCGCAAACCTTAGTTGATAGTGGAGCAGATGTAATCCTGCATCCAGTTGCTTTTTCGAAAGACCCAACCTATCCGAGCTGGCATTCGTTCGTCCAAACACGTGCAATCGAAAATCAAGTCTATCTATTAAGTGTGAATCGAGCAGGTACCGAGTTTGGACAGTCGATTTTTTCACCTGCATGGCATGATTCCGAGCATTCTCCTTCTATCTATTCTGAAAGTGAGCAATCGAATGTCTTTACGTTAGAGCGTGAGCATTTAGAAAAGGTTCGGAATACGTATCAATTCAAACAAGACAGGCTGACTAATTATCAGCAGCTGTTACATTAAAAAGATGGCTTTGGAATGTATCTTCCAAAGCCATCTGAATGATTAATTTTGTTCATTAAGCAGGTTATAAACGTGTTGAACGTCTTTATCGCCGCGTCCTGAAATGTTTATAATTAAGATGTCATCCTGACTCATTTTAGGAGCGATTTTCATCGCATGAGCGACAGCATGGGCGCTTTCGAGTGCAGGGATAATTCCTTCTGTACGAGAAAGCCTCTCGAATGCTTCAAGAACCTCTTCGTTCGTTACGGTCACATATTCAGCCCGATTACTTACTTTCAAGTGACTGTGCTCAGGTCCGATTCCAGGGTAATCAAGCCCAGCTGCAATCGAGTAAGTCGGGCGCGGGTTCCCTTCTTCATCTAGCAGTGTTAGCGTTTTGAAGCCGTGCAGAACAGCTGGAACCCCTTCAGTTAAAGTCGGAGCTTGGTCAGGCTCCACACCGATTAAGCGTACATCAGGCTCATCAATATAGTGAGCGAATGCCCCAATCGCGTTGCTTCCGCCGCCGACACATGCTAACACAGCGTTTGGCAGACGGCCTTCCTTTTCAAGAATTTGACGCTTTGATTCTTCGCTAATAATCGATTGGAAATGTTTCACCATTGTCGGATACGGATGCGGCCCAACCGCTGAACCAAGCAAGTAGAACGTTCTTTCATAGTTTTCGATTAAATCTTCAAGCGCTGCATCAACAGCATCCTTTAAACGCCCTTGCCCTTTATCAACCGCTACAACTTCAGCGCCGAGCAGCTCCATGCGGAATACGTTCAGTGCTTGTCGCTTCGTATCCTCAAGACCCATGTAAATGATACATTCCATATCAAACATCGCACAGCCCATGGCCGTTGCGACACCGTGCTGGCCTGCGCCTGTTTCAGCGATGACACGCTTTGCGCCCATCCGCTTTGCAAGCAAAATTTGTCCGATGACATTGTTAATTTTGTGAGCGCCTGTATGGTTTAAGTCTTCGCGTTTTAAGTAAATTTTTGCGCCGCCTAATTTCTCAGTTAAGTTCGCAGCGAATGTAAGTGGGTTTTCACGCCCAACGTATTCCTTCAAATAATATTTGAACTCTTCGTTGAATTCATCATCTTGCTTGAAATGTTCAAACTGCGCTTCTAAATGATTCAGCGCTTCTTGCAGTTCAGGCGTAACCTCACTGCCTCCAAATTGCCCAAAGTATCCTTTTCCTTCTGCTTCTACTCGACTCATCTCAAGTCCCCCTTCACTCATCTCAACTTTTTTCATTAAAAAGCGGTAGGAGCGAAATCATGGCTCTTTTCCGCATAAAAGATAAGAATATTCTAACAAATTACAGCGTGAATGTTAACAAAAATGTATAAATTCAAAATAAATAACAGAATATTTGACTATTTTATTCAAAACTTTACAAAATTTTAGTAATATTGTTATAGCTTATGTATTTTTTTGATGAATAGGGGGGAAATGAGTTGAAAAGCATCAAATCAAAACTACTGCTTACGCTCATTCCTGTGATTATTGTCGCACTTGTGGCTGTATCATGGGTTAATCATAATAAGGCCAAGCAGTTCTTAGAGAACGATTTTGAAGACAAAGCATTTTTACAATTGAATTTAATTGCAACATCCATTTCTGGGGATTTAAATGTACATAAGGAACGGCTCAAAAACATCGCGAAAGATTCTAAGCTAACAGGGGAAGAGCGGTTTACGAAACAAGCCGTGTTACGAGAGCGGAACCGTGAATATCCGGAATATTTAACGTTTTATATTGCTGATCAAAATGGGGACGGTTTTACTGCTGATGGTAAAGAAGTCAACGTTGCAGATCGACCTTATTTTAAAAAAGTAATGGCAGGGAGTGAAGTCGTTATTTCTGAGCCTGTTGTAAGCCGGGCGAGCGGGGAAACGGTAATTGTAATCGCTGCTCCGCTGAAGATGTTCAATCAAACGGCAGGAGTTGTCGGCGCAACACTTCCAGTTTCAAAGCTAACGGAAATGGCGCAAAAGGTGCAAATCGGTGAGACAGGCTATACAAGTATCTTAAGAGATGATGGACTGTTCATCGTTCATCCAGATGATAATTTACAAATGAAGAAGAAGCTCCAAGATGTTGGTGTGCCTGAGCTTGCAGCTGCACAAACAGAGCTAGAAGCCGGTAAGACAGGGAGTAAGCGTTATATCTATTCGAATCAGGAACGCTACGTGTTTTATCAAAAAGAACCGACAACAGGCTGGAGCATTCTTGCAGTTGTGCCCGTAGAAGAAGCAACAAGCCAGCTTGCTTACCTGGCAATGCTGAGCTTTGTAACAGCTGCCGTTGTGACGGCCTTTTCAATCTTAATTATTTTTATATTCTCATCACGTCTTGTCAAACCAATTAAATCATTAAGTGAGCTTACAACCGATTTGGCGGAAGGTAACTTAACGATAAAAGTGGACCATGATTCAGACGATGAAGTCGGATTACTCGGTCGAAACTTTAATGCAATGGTTGAAAAGATGCAAAACATGCTTCTTAAAGTGCAGGATGCAGCCAATCATGTGAAGCAATCATCGGATATACTTGTCCATTCAAGTGAAGAAACGAAGGCATCTGCTGAGCAAGTCGCCATTACGATTTCAGATCTTGCGAGCGGAACGACAGATATTGCTCATTCCGTTACAAGTACGACAAACCAAATTTCATCGATGTTATCAACAGTCGACCAGATTGCTACTTACGCAGATGAAGTTATTGAAACGTCCGAGAATAGCCGGGCTTCAGCTGAGAAAGGGCATGATTATAGTGCAGAAGCATTGAAGAAGATGGATGAAATGAATGCGTCTATGCTTGAAACGTCTTCGATTATCCGTAAGCTCGATTCTCAGTCAAAAGAGATTGGCAACATTGTGAGCATGATTACAGATATTGCTGAGCAAACGAACTTGTTAGCGCTGAATGCTTCTATTGAAGCAGCCCGTGCTGGTGAGCATGGAAAAGGGTTCGCAGTTGTTGCTGAGGAAGTCCGAAAGCTCGCAAGTGAAACGACATCATCAGCAGATAAAATCTCAATCCTTATTCGCGAGACACAAGAAGAAAGCAAACGAGCTGTCGAGGCGGCGGACAGAGGCACACGAGTTGTCGAAGAAGGGACAACAACCGTTACGCAAACGACAGGTGTGTTTGATGAGATTAGTGCTCATATCGATGAGGTTCTTGATAAGAACAAACAAATCCATGTGGCAATCAAAGAACTAAAAGAAACAGGCGGTTATATCGGAAACGAAATGGCAAGCATTTCAGCTGTTACTGAACAAGCTTCAGCCGGAGCGGAAGAAGTGAGTGCAACAAGCCAGCAGCAAGCATCCAGCGCAAACTTAATTTCTGGCGACGCCGCAAAACTTGCAACATTAGCTGACGAGCTACAAGCCTTAATGGCACAGTTCCGCGTAAAATAAACGAAAAGGACGATGACGACTTCAGACGCATCGTCCTTTTTTGCAAGTAAGTAGGTTTCAGCAATCAGACAGCCTAAACGCCTTCGACGCATTTCGGAGATGTCTAGCTATGCGGCTAGTGGCTCGAGGTCATAAGTCAGCCTGTTGCGGGAACAAAGAGCGGTTCCCTCCACATTCTGCCTTATGCTTGTCGCCCCTGAACGAGCCGCCTCCGCTTTTCAAGATGTCTAGCTGCGAAAGCCAAATCGTCGGGCTGCTTCACTTCTTCTGTCGAAGGTGAAGAGCGACCTTCTCTGTCAGAAGCTCCACCAGCCGATCGATTTAAGCGGGCTTTCTCCGCTTTTCGGAGATGTCCAGCTGCGAAAGGCAGGCTGCGCGAGTTGCTTCCGACGCACAGGACGTGCTAGCGTCGGTGTTGAAACAGGACGTTTCGTTCTTAACCGACGTTCCTATTAATGCTCCGAGGCAAAGAGCGCCTCTATGTGGAAAGGCTCCAGCAATCGGACAGCCTAAACGCCTTTCTCCGCTTTTCAATGATGCTCAAATGTTCACAAAATGGGGGAAATTGTATTTGAAAAATGATGTATAATTATGAAATATATGGGATGATATTTTGAGTCGGGGGGAGTTGGTGGTATGTTTTTTAAAGTGTTAGATCGACAGGAACAGAAGCAGGGGTCGTCGCTTTATAAGAAGGCTGAGAAATATTTGAGTGATGTACATATTGAAGTGTCGGGCAAAAGTGAACTAACGAAACAAATAGAGATGATCGGGTTGACGAAGGAGGATTTGGCGGTTTCAAAGTGGCTCTATCCTTGTGTGGCGCCTCATATTGAAAAGATGGTTGAAAGCTTCTATAAAAACTTAGAAAATGAACAACACTTAGTAGACATTATTACAAAGCATACGACGGTTGAACATTTGAAAAGTACGTTGAAGGCACATATTGATGAAATGTTCAGTGGCAAAATTAACAGTGAATATATCAATCAACGAACACGTATTGCACAAGCGCACGTAAGAGTAGGGCTTGTGCCAAAGTGGTATATGTGTGCTTTTCAAGATTTGATGATGTCAATCTTAGAAGCTGTCAGTCAATCGCTTCATTCAAAAGATGAATATGAAGAGGCGATAAAGGTACTGACGAAGCTTGTTGCTTTGGAGAAGCAAATCGTGCTTGAAGCGTATGATGAAGAGAATGCCCGTGTTCGCCAAGTAGAAGTGGAAAAGAAAGAACATGTTAAGAAGCAAGTGAACCATACAGTCGAAGAATTAGCAGCCTTATCAGAAGAAACATATTCCTCGCTTGAGCATCTTGTGCTTCAGTCCGACGAAATGATTAAGTTTACGAAAGAAGGAACGACTGCTTCTAAGCAGGTTGAAGATATTTCGGCGCAAGGGCGCGGTCATTTAAAGCAGCAAGAAGAGCAAATGGGGTCAATTCAAGAAAACATGCTCCATTTGCAGAAAGAAATGAATGTTATGCTTGATGTATCTGATAAGATTCAAGACATTGTCGGTATGGTTAAGAATATCGCAGACCAGACGGATTTGTTAGCATTGAATGCGGCGATTGAGTCTGCACGTGCTGGTGAACATGGACGAGGGTTCGCTGTCGTTGCAAACGAAGTGCGCAAGCTTGCCGAGCAAACGAAATCTTCCGTGGCGAATGTTGATGATTTAATTCAAAAGACACGCAGCCAAACTGAAAATATGTCAACATTCATTGAAAACACGGAGCAATTGATTCTTTCTGGTAATGACCAAATGGTGAAGACGAATGGTTTCTTTGAGGAAATCTGTGCATCCGTTAACGAGCTGAAAGGCCAAAGTGTGCGTATTGAAGAAGAGTTTATTCACTTTATGAAAATGATTGAAGATATTGAAAAAGCAACAGGGGATGTCGCGAACTCCGCTGATCATTTGTATGTCATTACGAAAGAGCTGTGAGACACTTGCACCTTGCAAGTGTCTTTTTAGGTATTTTTTATCCTGTTTTTATCACCCAAATGTGTATAAAAATAGTATAATAGTATTATAAAGTACTCTTATTTTACAAAGGCTGGTGATGAAGATGCCGAAAGATGTTCTCATGGAAGAAATTTTGCAAGTGTTAGATGGGTATGAGCAACGTGAACAGTCTACCGAACAACCATTGCTGCAGCAGGATGCAGAATTAGGGACGTTTGATGGCTTCATTGAAGTTAAGGATGGCGAAATTTATGTACAAAATGCAGGACCAAGAGGGAAACAACCATCACTACAGCCGCATGAAAGCTATACACTCTATGTCAATGGAAAGCCGATACAAGATAAAACAATTGTCTTTAAAGAAGACCGTATTCATTGGGAGCTTCCGGCCGTTGAGGCTTATAGCATACAAGTTGATGAAGGAAAGCTGACCGTTTCACTTCAATTTAATCCAGCAGCATTTCGATCGTTTCGCTTAAAAGAAACAGCTCCGGCCAATTCAGTGAAAGTCGAATTGGTAGAAACCGAGGCAACACTTGACCGGCATACTGTATGTTCTGAAGTTGTCGAAAAGTTAATTGGAATGGGCATTGAAGCTGATATCAATGTACGGATGATGATGGAGGAGCTGAAGCGCTTAAGTGGTAAGCCTATCGTTGTCGCCAAAGGGATTGCTCCAGTTCAACCAGTGGATGCCCACCTTGAACTTTTATTTGAAAATGAAGTAAAAGAAGTCTTGCATGAAGTGGACGGAAAAGTAGATTTCAAAAAGCGTTTAGAAATACCGAATGTGATTGCCGGTGATGTGATTGCTATTTTGCACCCGCCGAAAGCTGGAAAAGAAGGACTGAATATTTTCGGTGAGCCAATCCATGTGCCAGCGCCAAAGCAGCTTAAGCTCCGTGAAGGGAAAAATGTGAAAATCACTGATGGCAAAGTGATCGCTTTAATTGATGGCAGGCCAACTCTTACAGGTCGAGCTGTTAAGCAGATTACAGTGCTTCCAATCTATGAAGTGCACGGCAATGTTGATATTAAGACGGGGAATATTTATTTCCATGGTGATGTGGAGATTAATGGGAACGTAATGGAAGGAATGCGCGTAGAAGCGGCAGGAAATGTACGTATTAAAGGGAATGTCTATCAAGCGACTGTTACAGCTTCCCAAAATATTTCAATCAGCGGCACAGTGATGAGAAGTCACATTTATGCTGGGCGTCACGGGCTTTTTTACAGTATGATTTATACGACAATGCAGGAGCTTCATATTGAAATTGAGACTTTTTTTACAGGCGATGAAGCAAGTGTGTGCGGCATTTAAAGCGAAGGGGAAGCCTTGTTTTGTCGGGCATGTCGCAGCTGCCTTAGTTGATGCGAAATTTCCGAAGCTTCCAGAGCATGTTACACGTTTTTATCAAATCATTTCACAAATGAAAGAGAGCGGTATGGAGATTCCACCATACATGGCAATTTCACAGCGTGTATTAAAATTGTTAACAGCTCGGCATCTAACCTTGACTATTGCTTCGCTGGATACGTTCGAAAGCATGTTATTTGCAATTCAAGAGCTTGTTGACCGAATTGAGCTTACTGTAGGCGATAAGAGTGATATTGAAGTTGGCAGTGCGAACCTGTCTGTCTTAAAAACAAACGGTACGATTGTTGTGACAGGGCGAGGCTTTGTGCAGACGGATGCATATGCAGGCCAAGAAATCCTTTTCAGGAAAACAACTGCGGCGATTCACGGCGGAAAAGTGATTGCAGAGCAGGCCATTTATGCAGGCAGTATCGGCAGTGAAAGAGGCCGTGCACCACTGGTGAGAGCTGGCAAGCAACTTACAGCAAATAAAGTTCATCAAGCAAAATTAATTATCGGAAAGAAGCATGTCCTCGTTGCTGACGAACTCCATCAGCTCACGTGTTTATGGGACGCGAATGAAGAGAAGATGACATGTAACCAAGAAATTGAAACAGATGTTTTTGTAAATAGCACGTAAGAGAAAGAGCACCGGTTTACCTCCCTTTATCCAATAAGGAAGTGAATCGGTGCCTTCTTTGTGAGAGGGTCGGCAATGTTGAAAGTGTAAAAATACAGGTAGGCATTTTACACATATTCAAAAGAAGTGTTAAATGAAGTAGAGGTAGAGCAGCCTTCAGAGGTTGTCTACAATTATGTCGGTACATACAGTGAGATTTTTTAAAAGTGTCTTGGGAGGGAACGAATTTGGCAAACAGACGATTCGTCATTGCTGGAAGCGGGAGTGGTGTCGGAAAAACAACGCTGACGCTCGGCTTAATGGCGGCTTTTCAAAAAAGAGGATTAACTGTTCAAGGATTTAAATGCGGACCAGATTATATTGACCCGAGCTTTCAGACAGCACTAACAGGTCGTCCGGCACGAAATTTGGACAGCTGGATGTTTTCAGAGGAAACGTTAATGGCGATCTTAGCACGCGGTCAGAACGGTGCAGACTTATCGATTATTGAAGGTGTGATGGGTTTTTATGATGGAAAAGACCCGCTTTCGAACCGCGGAAGTACAGCGGAAATTTCGCTCTTAACAAGCAGTCCTGTTGTGCTTGTTGTCAATTGCGCAAGCATGGCTCGAAGTGCGGCCGCGATTGTAAAAGGGTTCCAAATGCTTGATGAAAAGGTTGATATCCGCGCAGTTATCGCAAATAAAGTAGGCAGTGAAGGGCATTACAAGCTTGTCAAAGCCGCGGTTGAACAGGAATGTGGTGTCCCTGTTATCGGCTATTTAACGAAGCAGTCTGAGCTCACGTTGCCAGAGCGTCACTTAGGATTGGTGCCAGCGATTGAGCGTGGGGATTTAGATGGTTTCTTTAATAAGCTTGCAGAGGTTGTAGGTGAGCAAATTGATTTAGATATGCTTTACGAATTAAGCGAAGCGCCAGCTGTAGCAGCGGATGAAACATTGTTTGCGGTCAAACAGCCAATACAGGTGACGATTGCAGTAGCAAAGGATGAAGCCTTCAACTTCTATTATCCAGAAAATTTCGAACTGCTAGAGGTATACGGGGCGAAGCTTCATTATTTCTCACCATTGCGCGGCGAAACGATTCCGCAAGAAGCGTCTGCTCTCTATATCGGCGGCGGTTTTCCTGAAGAATTTGCCCGAGAGCTTGCTGAGCAGGAAGCGGTGAAAGCGTCAATTCGAGCAGCAGCAGAGCGCGGCATGCCGATCTTAGCAGAATGCGGCGGCTATATGTATTTAACAGACTCTCTTCAGACAACAGATGGAGAGACACATGAAATGGTCGGTTTGGTAAGGGGAAGCGTGCGTATGACAGATAAGCTTGCGGCGCTTGGTTACCGTGAAATCGAGCCGAGTGAAAAGCACCCTTTCTTCTCACCAGCTGATCAACTTCGCGGTCATGAATTCCATTATTCTGTCTTTGAAACAGATGAGACGCAAGCAGAGGCCTATCACGTTTCAGCACTTGGAAAGACGGCATGTACAGGCTACGCAGGGCGTAACATTGCGGCTGGCTATACACACCTTCACTTTGCATCAAATCCAACCGCAGCGGAAAAATTTGTTGCAGCCGCAAAGGAGTATGGACGTGATGAGTAGAGCCCTTCCACTTATGATTCAAGGAACCCATTCAGACGCAGGGAAAAGCGTGATAGCGGCCGCGTTTTGCCGAATTTTTGCGGATGCAGGTTATCGCACAGCACCGTTTAAGTCGCAAAATATGGCGCTGAATTCGTATATCACCGCAGATGGCAAGGAAATCGGTAGAGCGCAGGGCGTGCAGGCAGAAGCGGCCCGAATTGAAGCGACAGTAGAGATGAATCCAATTCTAATAAAGCCGACAGGTGATTCGAACGCACAGATTGTTGTAAACGGCAAGCCATACCGCAACATGGAGGCATTCGGATATCGGGCGGACTTTTATGAACAAGGGCTGCAAATTATCGGTGAAGCATACGGTCGCTTGAGTGAACAATATGAACGGATTGTTATTGAAGGGGCTGGCAGTCCGGCTGAAGTGAACTTAAATGACCGTGAATTTGTCAACATGAAGATGGCTGAGATTGCCCAATCACCTGTTATTCTCGTCGGCGACATTGAGCGCGGCGGTGTCTTTGCAAGCCTTGTCGGTACACTGCAGCTGTTGAATGAACAGGAACGTTCCCGCGTAATTGGTGTGATGATTAATAAATTCCGTGGTGACAAACGTCTGCTTCAAGATGGCTTGGATTGGTTTGAGGACTACACAGGTGTGCCTGTTCTTGGCGTTGTTCCTCATTTACATGGCTTAAACATTGATGCTGAGGACTCGGTTATTTTAGATCGTCATCAGTCACGGGCGTTTGGTGAGGCAGAGCTTGATATTGCGGTGATCCGCTTGCCGTTTATTTCGAATTTTACTGATGTTGACCCGTTTTTTGCAGAAGAAGATTGTGATGTGCGGTTTATTTCACGGGCTAGTCATTTCGGAAGTCCAGATCTTGTGATTATTCCTGGCAGTAAGAACACATTGGCTGATCTAGAATTTTTGAAACAAAGCGGACTTGCGGCATGTATTGCAGAAGCGGCTGAAGCAGGTGAAACGACAGTCATCGGAATATGCGGCGGATTTCAGATGCTTGGCGAAGACATTCATGACCCTGAAGAAGTGGAATCGTCGCTTCAGTCTGCTCGTGGCTTAAGCTTGCTTCCTGTTCAGACGACAATGGCAAAGGAGAAGCGAACAGTCCGTTCATTCGGAACCTTACATTATGACGGCGCTTCCTATGAAATTGACGGCTATGAGATTCATATGGGGAAAACGACTGTAAACGGGGCGCCATTGATTGAGATGAGCACTCATGACGATGGCTGTGTAAGTGAGAACGGGCGTGTATTTGGCACGTACTTTCATGGGCTGTTTCATAATGATGCGTTCCGCCACGGCTTGTTGAATGAGCTTCGTCAGCAAAAATCACTTGAACCGCTAACTGAGCGGGTTTCCTATCAGCAATTGCGTGAAGAGGCGTATGATAAGCTGGCACAGCACGTGAAAGAGCATGTTGACATAAAGCAAATTGAAGATAAAATGCACAGCTTTCAAGCGGAGGTGCGGCGCTCATGAGCTATCCTGTCATGCTCAACTTAGAAGGTCAGCCTGTGCTTGTCGTTGGCGGTGGAAAAGTTGCGGAGCGCAAGGTGGAAGGCTTGCTTGAAGCGAAAGCTGATGTAACAGTGGTCAGCCCAGAGCTGACCGAACAGTTAAAGCGGTGGGCGAACGCTGGCCGCTTCACTTGGAGCGAGCGCACATTTACAGCAGGTGATGAAAGAGACGTGCGGCTTGTGTTTGCGGCGACAGATAAGCGTGAGGTGAACAAGGCGGTCTATGAAGCAGCGAAGTCTTCCGCTTTTGTTTGTACGGTTGATCATCCAGAGGAAAGCACCTTTACCGTTCCTGCTGTGATGAGGCGTGATCCGCTTGTCATCAGCATTTCCACAGGCGGTGCCAGCCCGATTGTAGCCCGTAAGATCAAGCAAGAGCTGTATGAAAAATTCGATGATACATATGCGGATTATTTGATGTTCTTAAAGCAGGCACGGCATGTAATAAAGGAACAGGTTGCGGATGAAAAAAGGAGGCGTGCTCTTTTTGCTGAACTTGTGACAGACGACTATTATGAACGATACTGTACAGAAGGAAAAAAGGTCTGCCTAAAGGATGTGGAACGATTTATTCAAGGGGAAGGATAACGTGGAAAAAGAGATGGTTAGCTGATAAAGTACAGACCAGGCATCGTGAAATTTTATCATGAACTCAGCTGGTTTGAACAAACAACTGATGGATATAAAGCGGAGAGCCTTGTCTAAGCAGGCTGTCCGCTTTTTTGTTAGGAGCTTCCGATGCACAGGACGTTTCGTTGTTAACCGACGTTCCTATTAATGCTCCGAGGCAAAGAACGTGCCTCTCTGCGTAAAGACTCCAGTGAACAATATTTCTAAGCGGCCCGCCTGCGCATTTCGAGATGTCTAGCTCCGGCGGGCAGGCTGCGCGAGTTGCTTCACCTTTCCACGCCGCAAGCAAAGTTCGGCTTTCTCTGTGTAAAGGCTCCAGCAATCGGACAGCCTAAGCGGCCCGCCTCCGCATTTCGGAGATGTCCAGCTGCGGCGGCTAGGGGCTCGAGGTCATAAGTCAGCCTGTTGCGAGGACAAAGAGCGGTCCTCTCCACATTCTGCCTTATGCTTGTCGCCCCTGAACAAGCCGCCTCCGCATTTCGAGATGTCTAGCTCCGGCGGGCAGAAATTTGTGTCACTTCGCCTTCCCGCTCCGAGGCAAAGAACGTGCCTCTCTGCGTAAAGACTCCAGTGAACAATATTTCTAAGCGGCCCGCCTCCGCATTTCGGAGATGTCTAGCTCCGACGGGCAGGCTGCGCGAGTTGCTTCACCTTTCCACGCCGAAAGCAAAGTTCGGCTTTCTCTGTGTAAAGGCTCCAGCAATCGGACAGCCTAAGCGGCCCGCCTCCGCATTTCGTTTGACGCGATGAGTACGGCTAGGGTGATGCTGATGAGGCCGCTTGTGATGTAGATGAGGTTGTAGAATGGCAGGGCTTTTGCTTGGATGAAGGTTAATAGGTTTGGATAATGGAAGCTGAGCTTGGATGAAGTGTGGAGAGTGTACAGAGCTGTAAGAAGAATGACGATTTTCTCGCCTGTCCAAAAGATGATGCTCATCCAAAAAGCGGCTTTTGCAGTTTTTGAAAACATATTACGTGCATATAATCCAATGAACGTATAAGGAATAATCAGCAGCATCACTGCACTGAAAATGGCACCTGCTGTTCGTTCTTCTGAAGCAAGCTTTCCGTAGAGAGCATAAGAAATAAGCGTCGTAAAGAAAAGCGTTAAAAAGTAGAGAGAAAAAGCAATACACCATCCGTGAATATATTTCCGCATACCAATTCCCTCCTAGGTGTTATCATCGGTTCACTCACATACATGCATATGTATCAGGCGAACAACATAGAATGATAGGAAAACGAGTCTTATATTGTATATATTAGTCATAGATTTCCAAAATTCCTTCCTCAATGAATAAACTTTTATATTTTTTCAATATTTATTTCTATGTTTTTGTGAATCTTTTATGACAACCATAGAGCTGGCAGTGAGCTATTTTGCTTGGAAAGATTTTAAGAAAATCAAAATTAAGCAGGAATTTGCCGAGAATTGGAGAAAAATGTTCGTACGATTTATTAACCTCCGAAGAACGGTCATGAAAGGAAACTGCGTATGCGAATTTTACTGATTACAAATGACAGACATTTAGCAAAAAGGATGGAAACATTTCTCGCCGAGCATGTGTTATCTTTTCGCGATGTCTCCCAGCAAGAGGCGCAGCACCTTTTAGAGAACGGGGGAGAGAATGATTTCAATTGTCTGTTGCTTGACGATCAATTATCAGACCCTGACGTGATTCAGATGTGTGCAAATCTATCAGAACGAAAAGCCTTGCGTGACCTTCCGAAGCTTGTGTTGATTTCAAATGACCGAGATGTGAGCTATATTAAGAAGCTGTTCACAGCCGGCGCGTTTGATTTTATAACGAAGCCGTTTGACGAAATGGAAGTGATTGGTCGTATTCATGCCGCTTCTAGCATTCGAAGGGAAATTACGAAAAGACAAAAGAATGAGCGTGAGATGGGGGAGTTGTTAGAGCAGTTTCGTTTGAATATTTCAGCGCTAAAGGTTGCGGCCCATGCGATTATTATTACCGATAAGATGGGGCGAATCTCATGGGTAAATCCTGCTTTTACAACCTTAACGGGATATGCTGAGCATGAAGCAGTTGGCAAAAACATGCATATTTTAAAATCTGGCATTCATGATGTGCAATTTTACGAAGATTTGTGGAGTACGATTTTAAGCGGACAAGTATGGTCTGGTGAGATTACAAATCGAAGAAAAGATGGAACGATCTATCATGAAGATACATCCATAACACCTGTAACAAGTAAAAATGGTGAGATTACGCATTTTGTTTCGGTTAAGCAAGATATAACCGAGCGTAAGAATATGGCCAAGAAGCTAGAAGAAGAGTTGCGTGTAGCGAAGCAAGTTCAGCAAAGCGCGCTAAGTCCCCCGTTGCATGATGAGTATATCGACCTTTCCGCGCTCTATCTCCCTTCAACTGAATTAGCTGGTGATATGTACAGTTGGTTCAAAATTGATGAACACCGTTACGGCATTTTCGTATTTGATGTGATGGGACACGGTGTTTCTTCATCACTTGTCAGCATGTCAGTTCGCTCTGTCATGCGCGGCTTCATTACAAAGTCAGTTGAGCCGATTTCCGTTATCTCCGAGCTCAATCAGCATCTGCTTCAACTTTTCCAATACAATCGTTATTACACAAATCATTACTTAACCGCTATATATATTGAAATAAATGTAGCAGAAAAAACAGGTCAATATATTAATTCAGGTCATCCGCCTGCTTTCTTAATCTGTGACGATGGGGAAATTCAACAGCTGTCAAAAGGCTCGATGCCTGTCGGCTTATTTGAAGAATTTCCGATTGTAAAAGGTGAGTTTTCCTATGAAGAAAATATACGTCTGCTCGTCTACACGGATGGCTTAATTGAAGCCCTCTCAAAGGATTTCGACGTCGGCATGAAGCAATTGAGTGACTTCTATAATTCTTGCAGGTCGTTAAGCAGTAACGAAACGATTGGGAAAATGCATCAGCATATCCAAGATTCCGTTGTCAAACAATCAGATGATATTTGTGTCGTTCACCTTAAAACAAAATAATGACTGCAATAAAGTGGAGAAAGAAGGCTGATGTTACGAATATTGGAACATTTGCTGTTTAAAAATTCCTGTAAACCACATATAATAGAAAGTAAGATTCTATAAAACGGAAGGACGAAAGGCTCATGGAAAAACAAGATAGAGGGATTTTACTAGAGAGTGGTACGAATGAACTAGAGATTGTTGAATTTGGAGTAGGAAAGAATGAATTCGGAATTAACGTTATTAAAGTAAAAGAAATTATTAATCCGGTGCAGGTGACCGTTGTCCCGCACGCTCATCCAGCCGTTGAAGGAATAATCCAAATCCGTGGGGAAGTCGTGCCTGTTGTGAACATGGCAACAGTACTAGGTTTTCCTCAATCAGAGGAGCCACAGAAAGATAAATTCATCGTATGTGAGTTCAATAAAACAAAAATCGTTTTCCACGTGCATACTGTTTCGCAAATTCACCGTATTTCTTGGGATTTAATTGAGAAGCCTTCTGAAATGTATTCAGGACTTGAAAGCCAAGTAATCGGTGTTATCAAAATGAACGGGAAAATGATTTTAATGCTAGATTACGAGAAAATCGTCGTAGACATTAACCCAGACTCAGGTATCAGCACGGACCAATTGAAGAAGCTCGGACCACGCGACCGTTCAGAGAAGAAGCTAGTCGTCGCTGAAGACTCCGCATTGCTTCGAAAATTGCTTGAAGAAACGCTTGATGAGGCTGGTTACGGCCAAGTCCAATTCTTCGAAGATGGGTCACTTGCATTGAAGTATTTAGAAGGAATTGTTGAGAATGGCAAAGATATTGAAGAGGAAGTACAGCTAGTTATTACTGATATCGAAATGCCGAAAATGGACGGTCACCATTTAACAAAACGAATTAAAGATCATAGTGATTTGAAAAAGCTTCCTGTTATTATTTTCTCATCTCTTATTACAGACGACCTTCGCCACAAAGGGGAAGTGGTTGGTGCAAACGGCCAAGTAAGTAAACCAGAAATCGTGGAGCTTGTCCAACTAATTGATCAACATGCCCTTTAAGAAAATTCCTTGTGCGGAAAGCCGTACAAGGAATTTTTATTACATGAACGATGAAGAAAGGAAGACCAATTTGAAAAACGCTATCTATTCGTTAGTATTCTTAATGACATTTTTGTGGGCCAACCCTTCAGAGGCTGTCATGATTCCAGTCAAAAGCAGCTTCGGTACGAACGGTGTACCGTTCACGATGACAAACCCGTATGAAACAGGGCGGATAAAGGTTTCTTTTGTTGATAAATCAACAGCTGAACGAGAGCTTGTCGAGGTCAATTATCTCGAAAAAACAGCTACATACAATGCAACATGTTCATCCCTATACACGTTTGAATTCTACGACCAAAATGACAAGCTGAAATTAACCCAGCAATACTACGTCCCATTTCCACGCTATCCATTAGAGAACTGTAATCGCCCAGAGAATTAAAGCAGGGGGCTTTGCGCTCCGCATTCTGCCTTATGCTTGCCGCCCCTGAACGAGCCGCCTCCGCTTTCGACGCACAGGATGTGCTAGTGCAGGCGTTGTCACAGGACGTGACGTTCTTAGCCAGCGTTCCTTTGATCCAGCTGCGGCAGCTAGGGGCTCGAGGTCATAAGTCAGCCTGCTATGGGAACAAAAGGCGGTTCCCTCCGCATTCTGCCTTATGCTTGCCGCCCCTGAACGAGCCGCCTCCGCTTTTCTATTGTCCAGCTGCGGCGGGCAGAAATTTGTATTGCTTCACCTTCCTGCTCCGAGGCAAAGAGCGCCTCTATGCATGAAGGCTCCAGCAAACAATATTTCTAAGCGGCCCGCCTCCGCTTTTCTAGCGATAGATTAAGCTGTTTCGTTTTAGGAAGCGGGTGTTGAAGGTGATGGGGGTGGATTGGCCGTCTTTTTGGGCTTGGATGTGGAGGTGGGGCTCGGATGTATTGCCTGAGTTGCCGACTTTTCCGATTTGTTGCCCTGTATGAACTTGCTGCCCTTCTTTTACGCCGACACTTCCTTGAATCATGTGAGCGATGAGGACTTCTGCATCCTTGCATGCAAGGATAACGTGATTTCCTGCTGGGTGATTGCGGCGGTAGTTTTTCGTTTCTTGTGTCATCGCTTGTGCTGGAATTTCTTGTATATCGTTAACAGCTGTTTTGACTTTCCCGGTGCATGGGCTGTATACATTTTTTCCGTATATCTTATAGTCTTTTAATTTAGCTGGCATTAGACCGTTTGCCCGCGTGCCAAATCCATTCAGGGCGACAATATCTAGGGCGAATTGCTGTGTTGGTGATGAATTGTGGTAATTGATACTCTCTGAATTTCCGCCATGCGCCGTATAGTACGTGCCATCTTGAAGTGGAAATTCCAACGCAATCGCTTCTTTATTGTAAAAGTAGCCAAGTACAGCACTTGCCGTAAGAATGAAGAAAAACAGCCCAAGCAGTACGGTAAATGTAATAGAAATACGATACCGCCATTTCTTTTCAGTCGCAAGCCACGTGTATTCCTTTGCCCGAAACAAAGAACGTAAGCTAGCAAGCAGTAGAAAAACGAGTAATATACCCCGCAAATAAAAGCTGAAAAAATCCCAACGACCAACTATTAAAATGTAAGTGAAATAGATTGCGATTAAAAAAAGGTGAGCAAGCCAGTCAGCACGGCTACGAAACCTTTTGAACCATAATAAACTAATAAAAGTGAAGGGCAAAAGAAGATAGAGAATGCCCATCATCAAAATGACACTGTTCAAGTGGAAGTCCTCCTTTCTGTGAGAAGAGTCTTTCGTTGTATGAAAAAAGGTGTATTCCAGAAGAGTTCAGGAATACACCTTTTGAATTAGAGTTATTGCATGTTTACTTTTGTAACAGGGAAATCAGCTTTTTCAATTAAGTCATCATGTTGGACCATGATTGTAGCTTCACCTTCAGACAAGCCGATGATGTCGCCGTTTTCAACAACTTTAATGATTTCTGGAGTGCTTGTTCGCATTGTACCTTCGTATGACATATTAATCCACTTACGCAGGCCGTTATCTAAAATTGCTTCCACCTCAATTTGAACGCGTTCATTTACATTTACATCTCCGCGAGGCATACGGATAATTAAGTATTCTGCTTTTGGTTCTGTTATGTCAATGTCAGCTTCTGCAATTACATCTTCATATTCAACCATTAACTTACCTGATCCTACTTCTGTACCCCAAATATTTCCGTCTTCATCCATTGATAAAGCACCAGACGTCATAATTTCAAGGTCTTCATCATTTGTGACGTCTTCAACATCACCGTCTTCATCTGTGTACCAAATTTGAATCATTTGTTTTCCATCCATTGGCATTTCATCTTCAAACTCAATTGATAGTGATGCATCCTCCATTTCTTCTGCTCCAGCTTTTACTGGTAGCACAAGTAGGACAAATGCTGCGATAAAAAAGAAACTCTTCTTGAACATCAAACCTCTCCTTTACTATTGTAGTAGTTTTTAAGTAGGATATAGTATATATACCCAAAGCAAGCAAGTAAAAACATAAAATGTCGAAATTTCCAAAAAAATATTCGGAACCCAGTAATGGTATATGTCGATATTTTATCAAAAATATGTAAAGTTTAGGAGAGTATATACGATTTTTGAAATTTTTCTTCAATATGAAACATTGTACGTTTGTCTTTCGTATAAAAGGTTGAGAGTAAACGAGGAGGGGTTATGGTGATCGTAACGACAACAAATACGTTGCAGGACCGGAAAGTTGAAGAGTACAAGGGCATTGTGTCAGGCGAGGCGATTATGGGTGCAAACGTTGTGCGTGATTTCATGGCAAGTATTTCAGATGTCATTGGCGGGCGAAGCGGAACATATGAAAGCAAGCTTGCGGAAGGCCGCGATATCGCGCTTCGTGAAATGGAAGACAAGGCACGCCAAATGGGAGCAAATGCTGTAATTGGTGTCGACCTTGACTTTGAAGTGATGCGAGAAGGTATGATGATGGTCATTGCTACAGGGACTGCAGTTCGGGTAACAGAATAAACGTGAAAAGCAGGCCGTTCTGGTCTGTTTTTTTGTTATCTTCTGTATTCTGCCTTATATTTGTTCCCATTGAACAAAAAATCTTAGTATTCTTGGCTGATATGCATGGTAAAAAGTTTCATTGACTTATATAATTAATACATAAAGATACTGGGAATTTGAGAAGGAATGAGGAATGTCGATGAGATATACGTTGCTTGATAGTGTTGAGCAGGGAGAGAAGTTAGGGCGCCCTATTTATACGGCAGATGGAAGGGTGCTGCTTGAAGATGGTGTTGTGTTGACGATAGGGTTGATTTCAAGGCTTCGACGGATGGGAGTCCATGCGTTGTATCTTCAGGATGAAATGTTGAAGGATATTGACCCTGAAGAAGTCGTTTCTGAAGCAACTAAGCGTGAAGCGGTGGAAGCTATATCACAATCGATGCAGTTTGTGCAGTCCGGTAAGAAGGACTTTGATATGAAAGGCGTCAGTAAGTCGACCAATAAAATCATTGAAGAAATTCTTTTGAATCAAAACATCTTAGTAAGCTTGAGCGATATTCGGACGAGCGATAATAATTTATTCGTACATGCAACAAATGTCGCTGTTATGTCTATTATCGTTGGCATAAAACTTGGATTGAAGCGTTCGGAATTGCGGGATTTAGCAATTGGAGCGCTTTTTCATGATATCGGAAAGGTTGTACCAGATGACCCGAATGCAAAGCGTGGCGAAAACGACCATACGTGGAAAGGGTTTAATGTTTTAAGAAAGAATCACGAAATTAGTATGAGTGCTGCTCATGTTGCCTTGCAGCATCATGAATATATGGATGGCAGCGGCACCCCAAGGCAGGTAACAGGAGATAAAATTCCAATGCATGCGAAGATTGTCGCTGTTACGAATTATTATGATAATCTTGTTCACCCGATAGACGGTTCGCAAGGGATGCATCCGTATGAAGCAGGGGAGACGATTCTCGGCTTAACAAATATTCGCTTTGATCATGCTGTTGTATGGGAATTCCTTCGTTCAATCGCCTTTTATCCGACAGGTCGTCAGGTGATGTTGTCAACGGGTGAAACAGGTGCTGTAGTCGGGCAAAATAACGGCTTGCCACAGCGGCCGGTTATCCGTGTTTTCAATCATTCGCAAAAATCAAAGTTCGAAGACTTCGATGTGAAAGAAATCGATCTCGGGAAAGAAACAACGGTTTTCATTCAAAAAATGTTATAAATTTCACAAAATAGCCCCCTGTTCAAGTAGTCAGGGGGCATTTCGGTGACTAAGCACTCGTTAGGTTTTAAAAGTAAGAATCACCGAGCTTTTTGAAAACAGGCTTCTCATAATGACGTTGCTGCGGCTGTTTAAAGTAAGAATTTTGATTAGGTGCGGCAGGCTTCATACCTGTATAAGCTTGTAATAGTCGCTTTGCGAACGAAAGAGACATGCGAACTTTTGGATTACGATAAGATTGGTTGGCAGTGCCAAGATGCGGAAGTTGCTTGAAGTCTTCTTTTGCAGGAGGCATATGGAAGTAATAGTCGCCTACGGAAACGAGCAGATCAGAGCGCTGGAGGCTGTTTTTTGGGTTTTGTGAGAAATGCAGGCCACATTTCTTTGCTTTCCCTTCCTTAAGCAATTTTTCTAGTGATTTCTTCTTTAACGTATAGAGATATTTTGGGTCGGGTGCTGTTTTTGCATGACGATTAACGGTAAAGATTGCTTTGGCGAGATTTGAGGGTGTTAGGTCTAGTGTTGCAGATGCCTTCTGACTGTTTTTCGATTGTCCATCATTTTCGCTCCTTTCTTAAGATTTTGAAACTTTATGACGATATACTCGTGAAAACCGAATATATTATTTAGATTATAAACCTTTCAATCAAAAAATACAAGAAAATATGAAAATTATGTAAGTTGTAGAATGATAGTATTAATTGACGAAACAAAGGAGGCTAGGATAAAAGAATTTTTTGCCTAAAGAAAACCCGAGCAAAAAATGTTCGGGTTTTCTTTATATAGCAACAAATGCCGTGAGACCGCTCCGTCAACATACTTCGCTTTCCGCGGGCACGGCCTTAGCCTCCTCGGGGCCAACACGATGTTGGTCAGGCAGGCGTTGCCACAGGATGTGGTGATCTTAGCCTGTGTCCTTAAGACCGCGCTTTCCTGCGGGGTCTTCGGACTCGTGCTGTTCCCGCAGGAGTCTACGTATGTTGACTACGCTAGTGCATATCCACTTTATGCATAATACTTCATTGTTCGTCTTTTCTGTTGACGATTAAGGTTGTGTCCCAGTCTCGTTTTGCTTACTTCGAAATTGTTTTAATATCGGAAATAATTTGGTCGTATGGGACTTCAAGCCCTTTGTAGTCACGCACGACGACGCCTTCTTGGTTGATTAAGTAGAAGCTTGTGCCGTGCATGACTTGGTCAGTGCTTTCAGGCTTATCTACTAATGTTTTGAAAGATTCACGAGCGAAATCTTTCACTTCATCTAATGTGTAGCCTGTGAGGAAATCCCAGTTTGAATAGTCTGCACCGAATTTGTTTCCGAATTCTGTTAACGCCTTTGGTGTGTCATTTTCAGGATCCACACTAAAGGACACAATTCGAACATCCTCCAAGCCTTCTTCTTTCAATTTCTCCTGAAGCTTTGCCATATTAGCGGTCATTGGCGGGCAAACCGTATCACAGTTTGTAAAAATAAAATCTGCAACCCAGACTGTTCCTTTCAAATCTTCAAGTGAAACAGATTTCCCAGCTTGATTCGTATATGTAAAATCTTCGACAGGCCAGTTGTTTGCATTTTCAAGCTTACTGCTTCCACAAGCGCTTAACATAAGGACACTTATTAGCAGTAACGCAAGCAACCCTGTATGTTTGCGTCTAAACTTTGACACTGGATCATCCCTTTCTAGAGGTAGGTAATACTGCCTCAAAATTCAAAACCGATCTTATCATAAAAATGTGAGAGAAGTGTGTCAACTTTCTTACAAATCATCTGTTTGAATTCATATAATAGGGGGCCATGGTATAGTATAAGCAGTTAGCAAAAAGTGAGGTGAACATCTATGAAAAGATGGAAATTCGCGTTTGTGGCTTTGCTTATCATAATGGCAGGCTGCAGTTCAAATACAACCCAGCCTGTAGAGAAGGAGAAGCCAGAAGAAACAGCGAAGCCGGAGCCATTGACCTATGATATGGCAGCAGATACATTTCCACCTGTTGTGATGGAGAATGCAGGGGCAAATGTACTTGAAGCGTACCGTTTTGCAGCACATCATCCAGAAGTGCTTGATTATATGCCATGTTACTGCGGGTGCTATGAAGAGGCAGGACACGAGAACAATACCCACTGTTTCATTGATTCTGTTGAAGGAGATGTCGCCTATCTCGATAAGATGGGCTTTGGCTGAGGCATCTGTGTAAATATCGCCCGTGAGGCGAAATCAGAATGGGAAAAAGGAACAGATTTGAAAACAATTCGTGAGCAAATTGACGAGAAATACGGCGCCACAGGCATGGAATCTACACCAACGCCGAAGCCAGAATCATAATCTCGTATGAAAACAGCAGGGAAATCTGCTGTTTTTTTGATCGGAAAATAAAACGATAGCTTTTTAGCACTTAGGAAAATGGGTAATCCTTCAATATGCAGAAGATTTGCGGTAGGATTAGAATGACAGGACTTTTACATAACGATTATAGATAAAAAGGATGAATAATTGTGGGAAAAACGTATGGAGTCATTGATATCGGTTCAAATACAATCCGGTTCGCCATTTATACACATGAAAGTGCGGGCCGATTTCGTGAAATTGATAACATTAAGACAGTCGCCCGCTTGCGTAATTATTTAGATGAGGAAGAAAATTTGTCTGAAGAAGGGATTCAAGTACTGCTGAACACATTGCAAAGCTATCAAGATATTGCTGATTATCATGGCATTACACATGTGAAAGGAGCAGCTACGGCAACGATTCGACGAGCGAAAAATCAAGCAGAAATATTACGTCGAATGAATGAAATGACCTCCTTTACGATCAATGTCTTTTCAGAATATGAAGAGGCCTACTATGGCTATTTGGCAGTGATGAATTCCATCGCAATTGAAGACGGGTTAACAATTGATATCGGCGGTGGCAGTACAGAGGTAACGCTCTTTAAAGGCCGCGAATTACTTCAGTATCATAGCTTTCCATTTGGTGCTCTCTCATTAAAGCGGCGCTTTGTAAGTGGTGAAGTACCGACAAAACAAGAGCGTGAAAATATTTCAGCATTTTTGAAAGAGCAGTTCAACTCATTGGAATGGCTTCGCAATCAAAGCTTACCAGTCGTAGGTATTGGAGGAAGTGCACGGAACACAGCACAAGTGCATCAAGCGATGGTGAGCTACCCAGTCGGCGGGCTTCATCAATATGAAATGAAACAAGCAGATATTCAATCAGTACTTACGCATTTAAAGGATCAAGATATTGAAAAAATGAAAAAAGTAGATGGGTTAAGTGAGGACCGGGCTGATATTATCGTACCGGCTGTGCAAGTGTTTCAGCAGTTTACGGCGATTGTTGGTGCGCCGACGTTTATCTTAAGCCGAAAAGGACTGCGTGACGGTATCTTTTATGAGGAATTGATGCGTCCACATGGTGTGAAGATTTTTCCAAATGTCCTAGAAGAAAGCCTATTTGAGCTGACGACTGAATATAATATTAATACGGAGCATTCTCTGCAAATTTCACGGCTTGCGCAAACGATGATGATTCAGCTGGAGTCACTCGGTGTGATGTCGTTTAGCGAAGATGAGGTAACCTTGCTGAAGCGGGCCGCATCTGTGTTCTATCTTGGGGATTACATTGACTCGGAGTCAGGAAGTCAGCACACCTTCTATGTGCTTGCAAACCGGACGATCGATGGGCTGACGCATTTAGAGCGGTTACAGCTTGCGTTAACGGCTTCCTTTAAATCAAAATCTGTCTTCAAGCAATATGCTGAGCCTTATTGTGATTGGATTTCAAAGCCTGAACAAAAGAGGCTGCGCGTGCTCGGTGCGTTACTGAAAACAGCTGCAAGCTTGAATGCGACGAAACGGAACATTGTGCATGATGTGAAGCTAGAGAAAAAGGATGACGGTTTGCATTTTCTCGTTTGTCATCAACGGCAAGTGCAAGCAGAAAAATACCAAACAAACAAGCAAAAGAAACATTTAGAAAAGGCGCTTAAATGTCCAATCCATCTTCATTTTGAGCTGGGACGTTAAGCGTTGTAGTGACCTTCACAACCTTTACAATGCCTTTACATTTTATTAATACGCTTTTGTTACAATTGCCATTGATGCTTTCATTTGATTAATTTTTTCCTTATATTTACTATTAGAAGTGACTTTAGTTTTAGTTTAATAGATAGAGGTGAAGGGGGAGCGTTATGGAAAGAAACGATGCAGAAGTAATGGAATTAAGCAACCGTGCCCACTACAATAACCGAGAGCTAAGCTGGCTTGCGTTCAATGAACGGGTTCTGCAAGAGGCGATGGATTTGAATAACCCGCTTGCTGAGCGGTTTAAGTTTTTAGCGATTTTCAGTTCAAATCTTGATGAGTTCTTCATGGTACGTGTGGCAGGGTTAAAGGATCAGGTGAAAGCCGGGTTCAATAAGCCTGAAAACAAAGCAGGACTAACACCGAAACAGCAGTTGTCGGCGATTTCAAAGATGAATCATGAGCTTGTGCGTCAGCAATATGAAACATACAACAACAAGCTGTGGCCTGAATTAGAAAAAGAAAATATTTTCATGCTTACGGTCGATGATGTGAATCAAACGCAGTATCGTTTTCTTGAAAAGCGTTTTAATGAGCAAATATTCCCAGTGTTAACGCCGATGGCGATTGATGCTTATCGACCTTTTCCGATGCTGTTGAATAAGAGCTTGAATCTCGGTATTATGCTGTTTGATAAAGAGGAAGAAGATGAAGACCAACAGCGCAAGTTTGCGATTGTACAAGTTCCAGGTGTATTAGACCGCTATATCGAGCTGCCGACAGACGGTACGGTACGTCAGTTTATTATGCTGGAGGATGTGATTGCGCATTTCATTGAACCGCTCTTCCATGGCTTTGAGGTGAAATCTGTCTCAAAATTCAGGATTACGAGAAATGCCGATATGACCATTCATGAAGAGGGAGCGCGTGACTTATTAAAGGAAATTGAAAAAGAATTGAAAAAGCGGAAGTGGGGGGCAGCCGTCCGTCTTGAAATATGTAAAGGTGAGATGGAACCGACACTTCTTCGTTTCTTGCTAAGTGTGCTTGAAATTCATGAAAAGGATATCTATCACATTGATGGACCGCTTGATTTAACGTTTTTATTTAAGTTCCATAAAGCGATCTCCTTCAACAAAGAGCATCTCTTATTCCAGAATTTAATTCCACAGCCGCCGAAAGATTTGGTCGATGCAGAAGATATTTTCGAAGTAGTTTCGCAAAAGGATGTGTTCTTGCATCATCCATATGAATCATTTGAAGCGGTTGTTGACTTTATCGCTGATGCAGCGGAAGACCCGCACGTCTTGGCAATTAAGCAGACGCTTTACCGTGTCAGCGGCGACTCACCTGTCATTGAATCATTGAAGAAAGCGGCCGAGAATGGCAAGCAGGTGACCGTACTTGTCGAGCTGAAGGCGCGCTTTGATGAAGAAAATAATGTGCAATGGGCGAAAGAGCTTGAGAAGTCAGGCTGTCACGTCATTTATGGAATGAACTACTTAAAGACACATAGTAAAATCACGCTCGTTGTCCGCAAGCAAGGGGCCCGAATCGAACGGTTTGTCCATCTTGGCACAGGCAACTATAACGACGTAACAGCTAATTTTTATACGGATATGGGCATTATTACGTCACATCACGAATTTGGCGAGGATGCGACGAATTTCTTCAATTACTTAAGCGGTTATATGGAGAAGCCAACCTTCCATCATCTGTCTGTTGCACCGTTTGATATTCGCAATGATTTCATTGACTTAATCAATAAAGAAATTGAGTATCATAAGCAGCACGGCAACGGCCACATTATTGCAAAAATGAACTCACTAACGGACAAAAGTTTAATTATGAAAATGTATGATGCCTCTCGCGCAGGGGTAAAGATCGACTTAATTGTCCGAGGAATTTGCTGCTTGCGAACAGGTATTGAAGGGGTAAGTGAAAACATCCGTGTTCGCAGTATCGTAGGGCGATTCCTTGAGCATAGCCGCATCTATTATTTCTATCATAACGGCAGCGAACGCCTCTTCTTATCGTCTGCGGATATGATGACCCGGAATATGATCAAGCGTGTAGAGATTTTATTCCCAATCTATGACCGTGAGATTAAAGCAAGAGTCAAAAAGATTATGAACATTATGCTTGAAGATAACGTCAAAGCCCGTGAGCAAGGCGAGCATGGCATGTATCATTATGTCCAGCGTCAGCCTGGTGAAAAACGTGTAAACAGTCAAATGGTGCTCTATGATATGGCATATAATGTAGCTGAAGATGAGGAATAAGGAGAAGCCTTCTGCCGATAATGGCGGAAGGCTTCTTTGTATGTTAACGGCGATAATAAGGCCCATAAGGTCCGGGTCCGTAAGGGTATGGTCCGAACGGGCGTGGACCGTAATAAGGGTACGGTGGATAATAGTATGGGAAAGGACGCGGCCCGAATAAGAGCGGACTGACGGCGAGCCCTGCAAGGAATGGAACGAACCCGAAACCGAAACCTCCCCCAATGAACCTGCTGTCATGGCCGTGTTGTAAGTGTCCATGTTGATAAGGCTGGTTATAGTACACAAGCAATACCTCCTTTTTTCGCTATATGACCATGATATGTGTCTAGGATAGGGAGTGAGCACGTCCGGCCTAAATTGAGGTTATTCGATTTACAAGCATGCCCAGTTTCGATAAAATTGGATTGAATTTCTTTGGTTTAACAAAAAGCTGTAAAAATAGATTGTTCAAAAATCTCTTTATAGGAGGAGGCGTGCAGAACAAATGATGAATTATTTTCCCGCTGAAGCTCCGCCTTTTTCTATCGAAAAGAAGGTATTGATATGACAGACAACATGAAAGCAAGCTTAGCTGTCGCAATAGGCGGAGCGGCTGGGGCGTTGCTTCGTTCAGGTGTGAATAGTTTTTTTATTACGTCAGAATTTCCAGCCGCTACATTAATCGAAAATATTATTGGTAGCTTTCTGCTCGGTCTATTGACTGGCTGGGTATTACAGCGAAAAGTAGCTGTTTGGCTAAAAGCTGGTATCGGCACAGGGTTTTGCGGAGGATTTACAACAATGTCAACGTTTGCTGCTGATAGCTTCTTTCTTTGGCAGACCTCCTCAACTGCAACACTTCTTTATATAGGGGCAAGCTTGTTTGGCGGATTGCTTGCTGCGTTTGTTGGCGTGGTGCTGGTAACAGAAGTGTTTAAGAAGAGGGGAGAGGTGTTATGAGTGGATTGCTGATTGCACTTGGCGGCGCACTTGGCGCGTGGGCTCGCTTTCAAATCGGTGCAGCCCTTTCAGAACGAATTCGCCACTTTCCGCTTGCCATGGTCGTTGTCAACCTACTCGGTGCGTTCGGACTAGGCATTTTTATGGGCGGCTATGTGATGACATTAACTGAACAGCCGTCATTTGATGGATTGTACCAATTTCTCGTCCTCGGCTTCTTCGGCGCCTTTACAACCTTTTCAACCTTTTCAATCGAAGCCATTGACTTACTAAAAGCAAAAAAATTCACAGAAGCCTCCGCCTACATCATCGGCACCGCCGCCGGCAGCATGCTCCTCTTCGCCCTAGGCGTACTATTCATGAGTTTATAAGAAAAGCGGAGGCGCCTTGCTCAGGGGCGACAAGCATAAGGCAGAATGTGAAAGGGACCGCCCTTTGTCCCTGCAACAGTCTGACTTATGACCTCGAGCCCCTAGGCGCCGTAGCTAGACAAAAGAAGAGCGGAGAAAGGCGTTTAGGCTGTCCGATTGCTGGAGCCTTTCCACAGAGAAAGCCGTTTTTTGCTTTCGGCGTGGAAAGGTGAAGCAACTCGCGCAGCCTGCCTTTCGTAGCTGGATCAAAGGAACGCTGGCTAAGAACGTCACGTCCTGTGACAACGCCTGCACTAGCACGTCCTGTGCGTCGAAAGCGGAGGCGCCTTGCTCAGGGGCGACAAGCATAAGGCAGAATGTGGAAGGGACCGCCCTTTGTCCCTGTAACAGTATGACTTATGACCTCGAGCCCCTAGGCGCCGCAGCTGGACATCCCGAAAAGCGGAAGGCGCCCGCTTATCAGCGACAAGCACAAGACAAGCGCTGGCGAAGGCGCTTTTTGCCTTCAGAAGTGATTGGCTTGTGACCTCGAGCTGATGGCGCCTGCAGCTGGACAAAAGAAGAGCAGAGCCACATCGGCTCTGCTCTTAAAATTTAAACACACGTGTTGCATCCTTTAATTCATTTGCCATTCTTGCTAGTTCTTCGCTGGAGGCGAAGATTTCTTCCATGGATGCGTGCTGTTCTTCGACTGAAGAGGTGACGACTTCTGCATGTGAAGCGGCTTCTTCAGCATCTTCGAGGACATAGTCAGATGATTGAACGAGCTCATTTGTCTTATTAAGTAATGATTTCATCTTTTCTGAAACAGCGTGAAGCTCCTGGGCAGACGAGGTGATGGAGCGGTGGATGCTTTCAAAGTATCCATCTGCATCTTGAACGCTCGTTATGCCATTTGTAATTGCTTCTGAACCATCCTTCATCGAATCAACGGCTTGGGCAGTTTGTTCTTGAATTTGTCCGATGAGCTCTGAGATCTTTGCTGTGGATTGGCCTGATTGCTCAGCAAGCTTGCGTACTTCCTCGGCAACGACGGCGAAGCCTTTCCCATTTTCCCCAGCTCTGGCTGCTTCAATTGCAGCATTTAATGCCAGCAAGTTTGTTTGGTCGGCAATGTCTGAGATCATTGAAATGATATTACCGATTTCGGATGATTTTTCATTTAAATGCTGAATGACGGTATACATATGCTCTGTTTTTGTTTGAATGACATTCATTTGCTTGACCGCAAGCTTTGCTGTGTCGTTTCCTTCTGAAGACGTGAGCGCGGTTTGTTCAGCGTCTGTTGCAACCTTTGTCAGCTGGTCAGTCATGTCATGGATATGGTCAGTAATCGTAGAGGTGATTTTGGCAGATGCTTTCGAGCGTGAAACCTGCTCATCAGTACCTGAAGCAAGTTCTTGGATGGAATGACTGATTTGATCGCTTGCAACTAGCGTTTGTTGAGCGCTTTCTTTCCATTCAGCCGATGAGGAAGCGACTTGTTCGGAAATCGTTTGGGCGTTTCGAATTAAGCTCATTAAATTATGCTTCATACCATTATAGCTTCGGACAAGCATTACAATTTCGTCCTTTGAATGGTCTTCTTCACTATATGTAAAATCACCTTCGCCTGCTTTCTTCAAAGCGGTTGTTAAGGTCTGAAGGCGTAATCGGATACGCTGGGTAAACCAAAATGAGACAGCTAATGCAAGACTGATAACGATGACCAATCCGATTGAAAAGCGCCATAGAACTGTTGACACCGTCTCTTGGATTAAATCTTGCGAAGCACCAACATACCAAATACCGATTACTTCATCATTTGCATCACGAATCGGCATGTAGGCTGTTTGATAGGTGTGGCCGACAACATCTGCTTCACCTTGAAACACTTTTCCTTGTTCGATGACTGTTTGCTTCACCTCATCAGAAACAACTGTCCCGACGGCTCGTTTTCCATCTTTCATAACATTTGTCGCAACGCGCGTGTCATGCATGAAAATCGTCACCGTATCATTTGTCAATTCGCCAATCCGGTCAACAAGCTCAAAGTTCTCATTCATTCGTGTATCGCCTTTAAATAACTCGTCACCTTTAATCCGCCAATCACCAGGATATTTCTCATCCAAGTAGGCGTAGCTCATAGCAAGATCGCCATTGGCTTTCTGAACAGCTGCTTCTTTAATGCCATGCTTAATTTGATTGTTTACAATAAAAAAGAGTGTCCCAGCAAGAGCAATCATCATGCTAATGATAAGGACATTTATCTTAGCTCCAAGCCTCATTCGCTCCCCATCCTTCCATCTTTTAGATTTTTTATGTGAATTATATCACAAACAAATGGATGAAAGTTACAAAAATATGAAGATAATTAAATATTTTAGAAGATATTTAAACGATTAACCTTTGGAACTAAAATGAAATAATGATAAAATATTCTATAATGAGCTTTTTTCTTAGATGTTTACGTTTCCGAAAAATTGGGTAACTTACTTGTTTACGAGGATGCGATAGAATGGAACGATTAAAAGAGATGTTAATGAGTGAGTCTAACGACTACTTCGATCATGCAGATTTAGAACGCGTGCTTTATCGAATCGTTTTTAATAGTGTTAAAGACTTAATTTATTTAATGAAAGTTGAAGAAGGACCTGCTTTTCAATATATCGCTGTGAATGAAGCAGCTGTACAAAATGGAAAGCTTGGCGAGCAATACCTCGGAAAATATATTCACGAAGCATTAGATGAAGCGCTTGCTGATCATTTGCAGACGCAATATGAGCGTGTACTTCGAACAAAGAAGTCGTGTACCTATCAAGACCAAGTACAGCTGACAAACGGTAAAGTCATTTATGGAGAATCGATTTTGACGCCTATCTTAGATAAAGAAGGTGTGGTCAGATATATTGTTTCCGTGACAAGAGACATAACCGAGACGATTTTGGAAAAAGAAGAAATTAAAATGAATGAACAGCGCTACCGTTCACTTTTTGAGCATAATATGGATGCAATTTTTTCTTTAGATATTCGAGGCCGCTTCTTAAGTGCCAATCCGTCTACATATGATACGACGGGTTATATGGAAAAAGAGCTATTGAAGCGCCCAATTCAGAGCTTAGTGTATGACAATGACCAGGCAAGCTTTGAACGAATTTTTCGCAAAACACTTGGGGGCAATAAGGAAAAGTTAACGTGTCGGCTCATTCATAAGCGCGGCTACTTACGCTATGTGCATATGCGTACAGTTCCGATCGTAATTAATGAAGAGATCTCTGGTGTTTATATTATTGTGCGTGATATCACAGAGCGTCGTAATAATGAAATGAAGATTGAACGCTTTGCTTATTTTGATGACTTAACAGGGCTATTAAATCGTACCTCATTAAAACGAGACTTAACAGAAGCCGTGAAAAAAGGAAATAAGCTTGAACAACAATTTGCCCTCATGTATTTAGATTTGGACCGCTTTAAGATGCTTAATGATACGATGGGGCATAATATCGGTGATTTGCTGCTTCGCAAAGTGGCGGATCGCATCTTAGAAGTTGTGAAGAATTCTTCTTCTGTATTCAGGCAAGGCGGCGATGAATTTATTATTCTACTACGAGGCGCGGACCGAAACAAAGCTTCTGAGACAGCTGAAAAGCTTGTGGAAGCCTTTCATAAGCCGTTTCAACTGAGAGGGCAAGACTTCTACATTTCACCAAGCATCGGTATCAGCTTATTTCCGACTGATGGAAAATGTGAAGAAGACTTAATTCAAAGCGCGGACACAGCCCTTTTCCAAGTGAAACAGAGCGGAAAGAATCATTATCGCTTTTACTCACAGGATATGTATAAAGGCACACCAAGGACATTAGTGCTTGAAACAGGTCTGCGACAAGCAATTCAAATGAATGAATTAAAGCTGTACTATCAGCCGCAGATTGATATTTCAACTGGCGAGGTTCATAGCTTTGAAGCATTATTGCGTTGGATTAACCCTAAGCTCGGCTTTATTTCACCAGGGGAGTTCATTCCGCTTGCAGAAGAAACAGGATTAATTATTCCGATTGGTAAATGGGTAATCGAAGAAACATGCCGGCAGCAAAGAGAATGGCTTGATGCAGGCTATGAACCTGTCACAATTGGTTTAAATCTATCGACAAGACAGTTTCAGCAAGTTGATCTCGTCGAAGTGATTGATGAGGCCATTAAGACGTATAATATTAAACCGTGTTACTTAGATATTGAAATTACAGAAGGTGCGATGCAGGATGCACGTGAAGCTGTTTTTATCTTAAATCAGCTGAAGGAGCTTGGTGTCCAGATTTCAATTGATGATTTCGGTACAGGTTATTCGTCCTTATCACACTTGAAACGGTTTCCAATTGATACATTGAAAATCGACAAGTCATTTGTGCAAGACGTGCTGACAGATGAAGATAGTGCGGCGATTGTTACGACGATTCTTCATATGGCAAAGAGCTTAGGCATGCAAGTTGTCGCGGAAGGTGTCGAAACAAGCGAGCAGGTTCAATTTCTAAAGCAAAAGGAATGTGAAAAAGCGCAAGGCTTCTTCTACAGCAAGCCAGTCCCGCCTGAAGAAATTGAACAGCACTTTTTAAGAAAGAATGAATGAAATAATAAAACCGTAACAGTGTGGAAGCTGTTACGGTTTTTGGATCTTCTTTAACGTGAAAACAGTCATTTCAGGCACTGAGAAGAAGCGGTATGGTTCACGGGTTGTTCCGAGACCGCGGTTCACATACAGTCGTTTGTCGGCCGTTTCATGATCATACCAGCCTTCATAGAAGTCTTTCGCTCCTGGAGGGGTATAGAGTGGGCCTAAGAACGGCACTTGGACTTGACCGCCGTGACTGTGACCTGAAATTTGTACGTGGAACGGATAGTCACCGAGTTTTGTGAAAATATCAGGCTCATGTGCTAATAAAATCGCAAAATCATCATCGGTCACGCCATTTAATGCTTTAGCAGGGTCAGGCTTGCCAAGTAAGATGTCATCAAGTCCTGCTAAGACAATGCGGTCGCCGTATGAATTTGTAATGTCTGCCCGTTCGTTCATCAAAAGCTGAAAGTCACTTCGTTCTAAAATTGTTTTAATGGCGTCAGTTCCGTAGCCGCCGTGGTCATGATTGCCAAAGATTGCATATTTCCCAAGCTGAGCGCGTACCGATGAAAGAAGCGGGATGATTTCCTTCAAATGAGGATACTTGTTTGGTTCATCCACTAAATCACCAGTAAAAAGAACGAGGTCGCAGGCTTCGGCATTGATTTTTTTAATGAGCTGTTTGAATTGTTCGAGTGAATAATGATGCCCGATATGCGTATCACTAAATTGCAGGATTCGCAGTCCGTCAAACGATTCTGGAATTTCAGCTGCTTCAATTGTTGTTTTTGTTACCCGCATTAAGCGTGGTTCAATATAGCGCGCATAAATGTATGTTCCGCCTGAAAGCAGAATTGCATTTAATACGACTAGCAAAGAACGTTTCAAAAAAGTTCGTCGTTTCATAAATCTACCTATCCTTATACGCTGAGTTAGTGAAAACCAAGTTCTTTTCATATGTTTCGTTGATACAGTCATTTTAGAAGGGTTGCTGTGGATGAAACATTCGCTTTTTTTGGAAGAATTCCTTCAACAAAGAGAAGCATATCCTATAAGCTTAACAGATTGCAAAGTTATCTTAAAATAATCATAGCAGAAAATGAAATAGAATTAAGAAACTTTTAACAAAAATGTTGAAGATTTGCTTGAAAAGCAGTAGGCGTTTTACGTGCTGAGGTGTATAGTGAAGGTTGAAGTTTTACATATGAGGTGAAGGTTATGAATCAGCCAATGGCGCTTACATTTCTTATTTTAGCGGTTACGACCGGCTTTTTTATTGCGGGAAAATTTCGCACAGATGTCGTGGCAGTCGGGTCGATGCTGGCACTTGTTTTGTTTGGCATTATTACGCCGGCTGAGGCTCTTAGCGGCTTTTCCAATTCGATTGTTATTATGATTGCCGGCCTCTTTGTAGTTGGGGCGGGAATCTTTAAGACAGGGCTTGCAAAATTAATCGGGGACCAGCTTCTCCGCTTAGCAGGCAAAAATGAAACCAAACTATTGATTGTCGTGATGCTTGTTGTCGCCGTGTTCAGCGGGTTTATGAGTAATACCGGCACAGTGGCAGTGCTCCTGCCTGTTGTCATGAGCCTGGCGCTTGATATGCGTGTCAGCCCTTCAAAGTTCTTAATTCCGCTTGCTTATGCAAGCAGCTTAGGCGGGGTGTTGACGTTAATCGGAACACCGCCAAACCTTGTTGTTAGTCAAACATTGAAGGAATATGAGTTTGAGAAGCTTAGTTTCTTTGACTTCACGCCAATCGGGCTTGTCGCTCTCATAACTGGACTTGTCTTTATGGTTACGATTGGCCGTAAGCTGCTTCCAGCCCATCCTGTCGATGAATCAGAAGGAAATGAGCTTTCACCACAGCAGCTGGCAACCTACTATAAGCTGAAGGATGAACTGTTTTGCTTGCGGGTGCTTCCAGAATCAACTGCGATAGGCAAAACATTAGCTGAATTAAAGGTGCGTGACCACTATCATTTAACTGTCGTTGAGATTGACCGCCGTGAAGGCGATCGCTTTACATTATTAGGGCAAATGCGTCACCGCTCAGCAGCGTCATGTAGTATTTTTCAAAAGGACGACGTCCTCTTCTTGCTTGGGAAGAAGGAAAATATTATGCATTTTGCGGAAAAATATCAGCTTGCATTTGAGTCAATGGATGCTGAAGCAAGAACAGAACGGCTTATTTCCAAAGAGCTAGGTTTATCGGAAATCATTCTTAGTGCTCATTCTTCCTTTATTAATCGAACGGTAGCTGAGTTAAACTTCCGGGAGAAATATAACTTAAATGTGCTGGCGATAAATCGGAAAGGGCGCTATATTCGCGGCGACTTGATTCATGAAAAGCTTCGTTTCGGGGATGCCTTGTTAGTGCACGGGGAATGGCGGCAAATTGAACTGCTCGGCAAGGATACAGCCAATGTGATCCTAACAGGGGCGGTTGATGAGCATGCAGGAACGGCTTATGCAAAAGGGAAAGCACCAATTGCGGCATTGATTATGGTCTTCATGCTTGTCTTGATGACGTTTAACCTTGTCCCGAGTGTTATAGCTGTTATTATTGCTGCGTTTTTGATGCTTGTTTCAGGATGTTTGCGCAATATGGATGATGCCTACCGTAATATCAACTGGGAAAGTGTCGTGCTCATTGCGGCCATGCTTCCGATGTCAACGGCACTTGAGAAAACAGGCGGGGTTGAGCTCGTTTCAGAAGGACTTGTTGGGGCGCTTGGCAGCTACGGACCTGTTGCTGTGATGGCAGGATTCTATTTTGTTACGATGCTCTTAAGCCAGTTTATTAGTAATACAGCAACGGCCGTTATTTTTGCGCCGATTGCAATCACCTCTGCTGTCAGCATGGGCGTCAGTCCGTATCCGTTGTTGTTATCTGTATCAGTTGCGGCTAGTATGGCATTTGCAACACCAGTCGCCTCACCGACAAATGCACTCGTCTTAACAGCAGGCGGCTATCGCTTCAGCGACTTTGTCAAAGTCGGCGTACCGCTGCAAATCATCCTAATGATTGTCATGATGTTCGCGATACCACTGTTCTTCCCATTTTGATAGAAAAGGCCGCATAGCTGCTATGCGGTCTTTTCCTTTAGCTCAACTTGTTTATTTTTCATAAACATATAGAAGGACGCACCGAAAATCACAAAGTAACCGATAATGCTCCACATATCAGGCACTTGCTCGAACACAATTGTGCTTATGAGCGCCGAGAACAAAATATTTGTATAGAAAAAGATCGAAATTTCCCGTGCTGGTGCGAACTTGTAGGCAAGGGTGATGCCGAATTGTCCAAGTGTGGCAAAGACACCTGCGAGAAGAAGGTAGATAACCTGGCCCCATGTCATCGGCTCATAGAAAAGAATCGCAAACGGCAGTAAGGAAACCGTTAAAAAGAATGAAAAGTAAAACACAACCGTATAAAACTTTTCCCGTTCCCCTAACACCCGCAATACAGTATAAGCACCAGCTGCGAATACAGCAGACATCAGCCCTGCCATGTAAGGCACCGTTTCTAGAGAGAATTGCGGCTTAATAATTAATAAAGACCCTAATAAGGCAACCACCACGGCCGCTGTTTGATAAAACTTTGCTTTTTCCTTTAAGAAAACAGCTGAAAAGAATATTAATAGAAACGGACTCAGCTTATTCAACATATCGGCATCTGATAAGACAAGCTTGTCTAATGAATAAAAGTAAAACACAATGCCAAGCGTTCCGAGTGCTGAACGCAGTAATAAGTATTTTTGATTTTCCTTCTTGCCGAACAAACGCTCTTTGTAGTGCACGACGAACCCAAAGGAAATAAGGGCAGACACGAAGTTTCGAAACAATGTCTTCTGAAACGTCGGCACGTCGCCTGAAAGCTTCACAAAGGTCGACATCATTGCAAAGCCGAAGGCAGAGAGCAGAAGGAGCAAGATTCCTTTATCTTTGTTGCTCATCGTCATCCTCCATCATCTTTTATAATCACGACTACCATTATAAAGGGTTTGCGCATTAATTTTTAGGAATCTGCTTGCAACCGTTGTGTGCTAAAAATTTGTTTATGTGCGTACAATGCTATAATAGGAAGAAAAGAAAGAGGGGGAGTGCCTGATGATTCAGTTTCGCAACGAGCATGTCACGGTCTTTCAAAGTGCTTTATTTCAAACGAATTCCACTGTCGTCGAAACAAAGGATATGGTGCTAGTCGTTGACCCGACATGGCTGCCGCATGAAGTAGAAGAGATTCGTGCTTATGTAGAGCGCGTGCGGAGCGGCAGACTTGTCTATGTGCTGTACACACATGCGGACTTTGACCACATTCTCGGGAGCGGAGCGTTTAAAGATGCGAAAATGATTGGCAGTGCCGCGATGGCCAAGCTTGAGGATAAGCAGCGCCGCGTCGAGCAAATCTTGCAATTTGATGCGGACTTTTATGCAGCGCGGCCTTATCCCGTCGCATTTCCAACACTGCATCATGAAATTGAAAACGATGGGGAAAGCATTCAAGTCGGTAACACACGCTTAACGTTTTTCTTAACACCAGGCCATACGCATGATGGACTAGCCTGCTTAGTCGAACCGCTCGGGCTGCTGATTGCGGGTGATTACTTGTCGAATGTCGAGTTTCCATTTATTGAAGACAGCGAAGCGTACGAGCAAACGATGCAGGCATTTGACCATATCTTGAGTGACAATACGATTCGCCTGCTTGTCCCGGGGCACGGAACGGTTACAGATTGCCAGCACGAAATCCGCAAACGAATTCGCCAATCATCAAGCTACATCGAACGGCTTCGAACCGAAGTCAAATGTGAAAAAAATGAATTAGCAGCCGAAATAAAGAAGAGCTACCGTTATTACCGCGGTTTACTGAAAGAACATGAGTCCAATAAGCAAGTGATTCGCAAAGAACTCGGATTGGAGACAACATGAAAAAGCCAATAATTGAAATTCTCTTTTATCTTGTATTGCCGATTGCTATCTGGAAATATGGACGCGAGCCGCTTGGCGATTATTACGCGATGCTCTTTTCGACAGTGCCGGCGATCCTCTATACGATTTACAGCTTCTTTAAGGAAAAGCAATTCAACGTAACGGGTCTGTTTCTTGTGATGACGATGACAATTAGTACGGTGCTTAGCATTATGAGCGGCGGAGCAGAGGAGATGCTGTGGGTCGGCGTCTATATGAACTTCGGCTTGGCTGGCTTTTGGCTGCTGACGATGCTGGTTGGCAAGCCGTTTGTCCTTTACTTTGCTGTTGACCTTGGCTACGTCCAAGGCTATCCGCGTGAGGAAAGCAGGGCGCTTTTCTTTAAGAAGGAAAATATGCGGTACTTTTATGGTCTTACGTTTTTCTGTTTGATTCGCGATGTGCTCGAAGGCTTCTTGCGAATTTATTTAATCTATACGGTCGGAGTAAATGGCTATGATAAAATTTTGTTCATTCACCGTTCTGTCGGCTGGGGCTTCACACTTCTTTTAGCCCTCTTGATTATGTATACATACCGCAAGATTCAGCAAAACATCGGTCCGAAGCCGCCGCTTGTCGTGGAATAAGCAACGGTTTGCTTGTTTGTTTAACGAAAAATCACATCGGGTACAGCTCTACTAAGAGACAAATAACAATCAACTTGAAAAGGAGAGGTACCGATGGAAAAGAATAAGATTCCTTACAAAGGCATTAATACAGACAAAAATAACGGACTAAGCAGTGCGCAAGAAGTGCACTATCCGAAAGAATTCAAGAAAGCATACAAAGCAGAAGAACGTGAACGTGGAAAGTAAACGATGAAGAAGGCGGGCGAAATGCTCGTCTTTTTTCTTTTTATTCTGAAAATTACCTGTTATAATAAGAGTGAATGATCATTCATTTTTACATAGGAGGAGATCGGATGAAGGAAGAAGTGGTGATTGTAACAGGTGGTTCGAATGGAATGGGGAAATACATGGCGAAGGAATTTGCGTCGCGCGGTGCGAAGGTAGTGATTACTGGCCGAACAGCGGAGAAGCTTGAAGCCGCAAAGCAGGAAATCGAACAGGAAGAAGGGCAAGTGCTTACAGTCGTGATGGACGTGCGCAAGCCAGAAGATGTGGAGCGCATGCTGAAGGAAGCGGTTGATGCCTTTGGAAAGGTCACCTCACTTGTCAACAATGCAGCCGGTAATTTCATCGTTCCTGCTGAGAAGCTGTCAGTGAACGGCTGGAATTCGGTTATTGATATCGTCTTGAACGGTACTTTCTATTGCTCCCATACGCTCGGAAATTACTGGATTGATAAGAAAATTCGCGGCAAGATTATCAATATGGTCGCAACTTATGCGTGGGATGCTGGTCCTGGTGTGATTCATTCCGCAAGTGCGAAAGCAGGGGTGCTTGCGATGACACGGACGCTCGCCGTTGAATGGGGCAGAAAGTACGGCATCCGGGTAAATGCGATTGCCCCAGGCCCAATTGACCGAACAGGTGGAGCGGAGAAGCTGTGGGAATCAGAAGAAGCCGCCAAGCGTACACTTGCGAGCATTCCGCTAGGGCGTCTCGGTGAACCTGAAGAGATCGGAAAGCTTGCAGCCTTTATACTGTCTGAGGATGCCGCTTATATGAATGGTGAAGTCATTACATTAGACGGTGGTCAACAGCTGAATCAATTTCCATTTTAAAAATGGTGTCCGCGCAGGCCGCATGTTTTTGGTCTGCGTGTTATTTTTTGTGCGAAATCATCATTTAAGCAGGAATTTTGCAGAAAAGTGGCAAATGATACATATATAGATCGAAAAGGGGAGTGTAGACGATATGAAAGAATTAAATCCACCAAACCGATTACTAATGGGGCCTGGTCCGAGTAATGTATCTCCAGAGGTGCTGCGTGCCATGTCAACGCCGCTTCTTGGGCATCTTGACCCAGCATTTTTGGAAATTATGAATGAAACGATGGACCTTCTTCGCAAGGTGTATCAAACAGAGAATAAAGTAACACTTGCGATGTCAGGCACAGGAAGCTCTGGTATGGAAACATTGTTTGTCAACCTTGTTGAAGAAGGGGACAAAGTGATTATCGGAGTAAATGGATTGTTCGGTCAGCGCATGGTTGATGTAGCAGGCCGTTGTGGTGCAGAAGTGATTGAAGTTCATGCACCGTGGGGTGAAATTATCCCGCCTGAGAAGATCAAACAAGCACTTGAAGAAAATGAAGGTGTCAAGCTTGTTGGGGTTGTACATGCGGAAACATCTACAGGTGTCAAACAGCCGCTGAAAGAAATCAGTGAGATTGTGCATGCACATGACGCATTACTCATTGCCGATATGGTGACATCACTTGGCGGTTCTCCAACTGAAATTGATAAAATTGGTGTTGATGCGGCATACAGTGGTACACAAAAATGCTTAAGCATTCCACCTGGACTTGCTCCAGTTACGTTAAATGACAAGGCAGTTGAAGTCATTTCAAAGCGCAAGTCAAAAGTACAAAGCTGGTACTTAGACTTGTCAATGATCCAAAATTATTGGAACGATGAGCGTTTCTATCATCATACAGCACCGATTTCAATGGTCTATGCGTTACGTGAAGGCTTGCGCTCGATTGTGGATGAAGGTCTTGAAAATGTCTATGCCCGCCACGAGCGCTATGGTCAAGCCCTGCAGGCTGGTCTTGAAGCATTAGGCATGAAGCTTGTCGTTGAAAACGATGAGCACCGTCTTCGTCAGCTTACATCTGTGCACGTGCCGGAAGGATTAGACGAAGCGGCTGCACGAAAACAGCTTCTTGATGATTACGGCTTAGAAGTCGGCGGCGGTCTTGGTGAATTGAAAGGAAAAGCATGGCGCATCGGCTTGATGGGCTACAATGCAAGCTGGCGTAATGTTACTTTTGCGCTTGCTGCTATTGAAAATGTTTTCCGTCAAAACGGCCTTGACGTTCATCCAGGTGCAGGCATCTCTGCTGCAACATCTGCTATTCAAGATTACGCATTTTCATAAGAAGAAGCATCACCCGTTGGTTAACAGCGGGTGATTTTTTGTGTAGGAAAAAAGCGTCAATGTTTATTTCCAGCGTTTAGGTCATTTTGTTTTCGGAAATGTTATAGAGCAATAGCATATATTTGAGAAGGAGGCAAAATGATGACGAAGGAACAGCATTATCCGCACGGACAGCCGCGGCAGCATCAGAATAAGCAGCCTGGTGAAGAAGGGAAGATGACCCCGCCGCCGATTTCAGAAGACGCTGATTATAAGAGCGGGAACCGTCTGTTAAATAAAGTGGCACTTATCACAGGCGGTGACAGCGGCATTGGAAAGTCAGTAGCGATCCACTATGCAAAAGAGGGTGCAGATGTGGCGATTGTCTATTTAGAAGAAGATGATGACGCAAGAGCTACAAAAGCAGAGGTAGAGCAAGAAGGACGGAAATGTCTCTTAATCGAAGGCGATCTCCGTGATGAGCAATTTTGCAAGGATGCTGTGAAAGCAACGATGGATGCATTCGGAAAGCTTGATATTTTAATTAACAATGCGGCGGAACAGCATCCACAGCAAAACTTTGAAGACATTACAACCGAACAAATGGAAAAAACCTTCCAAACAAATGTTTTTTCCATCTTCTACATTACAAAAGCAGCCTTGCCTTTCTTAAAAGAAGGAAGCTCCATTATTAATACATCCTCCATTACGGCATACCAGGGGAACCCGATGTTGATTGACTATTCATCAACGAAAGGGGCGATTGTAGCCCTCACTCGTTCCTTATCGATTAACCTCGCTTCAAAAGGCATTCGTGTGAACTCAGTCGCGCCCGGACCAATTTGGACGCCGTTAATTCCATCGACATTCCCAGCAGATAAGGTGGAACAATTCGGTACCGATACACCGATGGGTCGCCCGGGTCAGCCTGAGGAGCTCGCGCCAAGCTACGTCTTTCTCGGTTCAGATGAATCGTCTTATATTTCAGGACAAACGATTCACGTTAACGGCGGTACTGTTGTCAACGGGTAAACGAAGAGAGTTGATGTTAGAACACCTAACATCAACTCTCTTTTTATAGGCAAAATTCTTTACCTTATTATCAAATTAAAGTAATATGAAAGAGAACATATGGTTGGATTGGTGATTAGAGGTTAATCATTACCCGAATTATGCTAAAATAGAGAAAAGTAAAGCTGGAAAGCTGTTTGTTTTCGTAGAGGAGGTTTTGAAGATGGACCCGTTAGATATTCTAACAAACAAAGAACATATTCTTCCATATTTCCAACCCATTTTTAGTGCAGATGAGCATCGTGTTGCAGGTTATGAAGTGCTTGGACGTATTCAAGATGGGGATCATATACGCAGCCTGGGGCCATTTTTTCATGATGAATCGATTCCAGAAGAATACCGCTTAGAGATTGATGATCTCGTTTTACATATGGCGCTTGACCGTTTGCTTGAAGATGAGGATAACAGCTTAATCGTCTTTATTAACCGAGATGCAAATTTATTGATGCCTGACAGAGGGGAATCACTGCTTAGCATCCTGCTTTCCTATCGTGAGCGTGGCTTGTCGTTGAACCGCGTTGTGATTGAAGTGAGCGAGCATGACTTTACAGGCGATATCGAAACATTGAATCATTTATTTACATACTTTCGTACATATGGCATTCAGCTTGCGGTTGATAATGTCGGGAAAGATGGCAGTAATCTTGACAGGCTGCGGTTATTACAGCCGGATATTTTTAAGGTCGATTTGCGCATGCTAAAGAAAACGAGTGATGCCCGTACTTATCAAGATGTGCTGTACTCGTTGTCGATGCTGGCTCGAAAAATTGGTGCGGCATTGATGTATGAAGATATTGAAGCAGAATTTCAGCTGCAATATGCGTGGCGACACGGCGGGCGGTATTACCAAGGCTATTATTTAGGTGAGCCTGGCCCTGATTTTATTGAAGCAACCTGTCAGCAAACAGAAATCCGCCAAAGCTTTGATCGGTTTATTAGCCGTGAAAAGAATAAGCTGCAAGCACAATATATAGTCGCAAATCAATTTGCGGAAAAACTACAGCCTGTCTGTGCTAAATTTAAAACACGGGACTTCGATGGGTTGATTGAACAAGCGGCTAAAGTTCTTCACAGTGAGTCATTTCGCATTTATATTTGTGACGAGCACGGCTTTCAGCAATCATCGAATATTTTTAAGCGTGATGGTGAGTGGCAGCTTCAGCCTGATTATCTCCAAAAGAATTGGAGCTGGCGTCCGTACTTTTTGGAAAACATTGTGCGCATGAATTTTGAAAAGCGCGGCATCTTATCCGATGTCTACAGTGATATCGAAACAGGCGAAACGATTCGGACATATTCGTATCCATTAGAAGGCAATTATTACCTCTTTATTGATATCGCATATGATTTCTTATTTGAACGGGATGAATTGTTGTAAGTGAAGCGCGTCTTATTTGTATAAGCTTGTGCATTTTGAGGGAAGGTATGCATAGAAAGAGCTTAACGCAAATGAGGTGAACAGATGAGTCAATTTGTGTATGCACTGCTGGCTTTGATTTTCATTACATCACTTATTTCACTCGTTTACACGTACCAAATCGGAAAACAAATGGAGAAGGCGAACAGTGAATATGATAAGGAAGTGAACACAAGCGTCCGCGCCCATCATATTCTACGCAACCCTGTTTTTCTCTCTTATATCATAGCGAGTGTGCTGATTATCTTCTATCTAATGTACTTAATCATGCGCGGTCCTGTCTAAGCACGAAGCTTCATCCATATGGGTGGGGCTTTTTTTATTAGTAAATTAAGCCAAGATACATTTCCGAAACAGGATGCATAGGATATTTTTAGAAATCCTTGAAGGGAATGAGTTTGAATGTATGATGTTTCGAATATGTATCCTAACCCCTATTACGTTAATGTCCCTGCCTACATGCCGCGAAATGATGCTTCCGTTCTTGATGTGATCAATGCTGGGATAAGTGGAGAAGCGGCGGTTGTTGATTTGTATCGTCGGTTAGAAGAGGCCGCGCCGAACGAGGAGCATAAACGCCATATTCGTCATGCGTTGAAAAAAGAAAATGGGCATTTGCAGCAATTGACTGAACTGTATCACACACTAACTGGAAAAGAGCCTGAATATGCGTTTGAGCCTATTGGCTACCATACTTACAGAGAGGGCTTGCAAAGAGCTTTTGAAACAGAAATGCAAGCGTATGAACAGCATCGTCAAGCATACTACCTTACACAATCTTCACCATTTCAAGATTTATTTTTCAGAACATGTCAGAGCAAATCGAAGCATGTGAAGCGGTTTTATTCATTATTATCACAAGGGCAAGCGAGAGTGGATTATGGGTCCCAGCCATATGTCGTCGATATTGAGGAAGCAACAAAGCAAAACGATACATTCCGAACAGCACTATGGACAGGGGAGCATCTGCAGGTAACATTAATGAGCATTGATGTTGGAGAAGATATCGGTTTAGAAATACACCCTACAGTCGATCAATTTTTACGTATTGAAGAAGGGCAAGGGTTGGTTAAGATGGGGGACCGGATGGACCAGCTAACGTTTGAGAAAGAAGTCTTTGATGATGATGCGATTATGGTGCCTGCTGGTAAATGGCATAATCTCATTAACACTGGAGAAGAGCCTCTTAAGTTATACACCATCTATGCACCGCCAGAACATCCATTTGGTACGGTTCATGAAACGAAAGCAGACGCTCTGGAGGCTGAATAAAGACATCAAAAAAAGTTGCTACTTTTGGGGTAGCAACTTTTTGAGTTAATTACGAATCAAGTAATCAAATGCGCCAAGAGCGGCAGTTGCACCTGATCCCATTGAAATAATAATTTGGTTATAGGCACTATCCGTACAATCTCCGGCAGCAAATACGCCAGGGATGCTTGTCATTCCATACTTATCAACGACAATTTCACCGAAGCGTGATTGTTCGACTGTATCTTTTAACCACTCGGTATTTGGAAGAAGGCCGATTTGAACAAATACACCTTGTAGTTCAATATGGTTTTCTTCTTCTGTTTCACGGTCGATGTACGTAATGCCATTGACATTGTCTGTACCTGTAATTTCTTTCGTTTGCGCATTCGTAATAACTTTTACGTTTGGAAGGCTATGTAGACGTTCCTGTAAGACGTCATCTGCTTTTAGCTCTGAGTTGAATTCAAGAACGGTAACATGCTTGACGATACCTGCGAGGTCAATTGCGGCTTCAACACCAGAGTTTCCGCCTCCAATAACAGCTACGTCTTTGCCTTCAAACAATGGTCCGTCACAGTGAGGGCAGTATGCGACCCCTTTGTTCTTGAGCTCTTCTTCACCAGGTACACCGATGTTGCGCCAACGAGCACCAGTTGAAATGATAACACTCTTACTCTTTAAGACTGCGCCGCTTTCAAGCTCAACCTCAAACAGATCCTTCTTTTCTAAACGGCTTGCACGCTGTAAATTCATAATGTCAACGTTATAATCTTTGACATGCTCTTCTAAACTAGCAGCAAGCTTAGGTCCTTCTGTTTTTGGCACACTAATAAAGTTTTCAATGCTCATCGTATCTAATACTTGGCCACCGAAGCGCTCGGCGACAATGCCGGTACGAATGCCTTTACGCGCGGCATAGATCGCTGCACTTGAACCAGCAGGACCTCCTCCGACAACGAGTACGTCATAAGGCTCTTTATTAGATAGCTCTTCAATATCTGGACCTGAACCAAGCTTAGCAAGAAGTTCTTCAAGCGAAATGCGTCCGCCATTGAAGAATTCTCCATTTAAGTATACAGCAGGAACAGCCATCACATTTTTGCTTTCAACTTCTTCTCGATAAGCAGCGCCATCAATCATCGTGTGTGTAATGTTAGGGTTAAGAACACTCATCATGTTTAGCGCTTGCACAACGTCAGGGCAGTTGTGGCAGCTTAAGCTCACATATGTTTCAAAGTGATACTCGCCACTAATGTTTTTCACTTGGTCAATCACACTTTGATCAACCTTTGGAGGTCTGCCGCTTACTTGTAGCAGTGCTAACACTAATGAAGTGAATTCGTGTCCTAACGGGATACCAGCAAAGATGACACCAGTATCTTCTCCAACACGGTTTACACTAAAGCTAGGCGTTCTCTTTAACTCTGCTTTTTCGACACTGATTTTAGATGACATAGAAGCTAGCTCTTCTACAAGAGCTAGCATGTCATCGGAAATTTTATCTGTACCTGCACTAACCTTAAGAACGATATCGTCTTCGATTAGTTCAAGGTATTGGTTTAATTGTGCTTTGATTTCTTGATCAAGCATTGGCTAATGCACTCCTTAGATTTTTCCGACTAGGTCGATGCTTGGCTTAAGCGTTTCGCTTCCTTCTTTCCATTTTGCAGGGCAAACTTCGCCTGGGTTATTGCGCACATATTGTGCTGCTTTGATTTTGTCAGCAAGTGTGCTTGCGTCACGGCCAATTCCTTCTGCGTGAACTTCAGCAACTTGGATCTCGCCATCTGGGTCGATAACGAACGTACCGCGGTCAGCAAGTCCTTGCTCTTCGCGTAGCACTTCGAAGTTAGTAGCGAGTTTTAATGAAGGGTCGCCAATCATTGTATAAGTAATTTTGCCGATTTTTTCTGAAGTTTCATGCCATGCTTTGTGTGTGAAGTGAGTATCTGTAGAAGCAGAGTAAACCTCAACACCCAATTTCTTCAAGTTGCCATATTCGTTTTGAAGGTCTTCAAGCTCTGTTGGGCATACGAAAGTAAAGTCTGCTGGATAGAAGCAAAGAACGGTCCATTGACCTTTAAAGTTTTCCTCAGTTACTTCGACGAATTCTCCGTTTTTGAATGCATTTGCTTTGAATGGTTTTACTTTAGTTCCGATTACAGACATGTTTCATATTCCTCCTAAATTAATATAGATTTAAATTATTATTGCCAGTGAAAATGATTCCCAAACAATAATAATTTTAATTACATAATCATTATTATATATAGGCGTGGGGATGTCAAGAGAAAACAGTTCATTAATAAGTACTTTTGCATCGTTTTCTTTATCTATGCACGAAAAGCTGCAAATATAGACAAACACGTGCATGTTGCTTGGCAAGTAGTTGTGTTTATTTTCCATCTATAATTGTAGCATGATTAGTTGCTTTTTGCTTTTCATATAGCTTTATCGATGTGTGTAAGGCTTTTTTCGTATTTTCATCCGACTAGCTCATCTTTACAGCCAGTTTACGTGCAGTCATTAATTGTATGTTACGGTCGAGAAAGAATCAGGGGGTGAAAAAAATGTTTTTTTACAAAGAATATGAATTTATGCACGGGACAACGTCATATATATAGATAAAGTGTCTAAATGTGCAAGTATTTTACGAACGAATTTTCTATTTTTGCATATGTTATACTGTTAAAATTTAATGTATACAATCTAACAACATATGCACTAGTAACCATTATTATGAAAAAGGGGAGAGCATCTATGTTTTTTACTTGTAAAAAGTGCTGCACAGTTATGAGGGAAACGTTGATTTGTACCGTTTGCGGAAATGAAGAAAATGTCGTGCCGATTAACATTCAATTGCAAGGCAATGTGATTACGTATCCGACACCAGAGCAACGACCAGATTAATTCATTGAAAGTGGGGGAGTAGATGAAGAGATTCGGATTTGTCATGGTGGGGGTGCTTATTCTGCTGAGCTTTCAGCCTGTTATACACGGGTTAACCTCAAATATGCAAACAGAAGAAGAGGTCTATCAGTTTTTGCAACAGGCGATGGAAGCGCAAAACAGTCTTCACGATGAATACCGGGCGAAGGAAGATGTTGCTCAACTGCTCGAGCCATATTTTACGAGTGAATTTGCAGATTTATTTATGGAACGGCATGTTTTTGAATTTGACCAAGGCTGGATTGCACTCGGAACAGATGTGATGGATTATTATATTCCGAACTTTGATTATGGCGATCAAACGGTTATGCGACAGAACGAAGAAGAGGTTCTCGTCTATCACTTTGTTCGGGCAGAGTCATTTGGCCCCGTAACATGGCCTGACCATTACGAGTCCATTACGTTGCAAAAAGGAGAAGATGGCTTGAAGGTTATGACGTATGAGATTACAAAAGAAGAGCCGACACTATAAGAAAAGCGATGGTTTTTGAATGAAACCACCGCTTTTTTTCGTTATTAAATGTCTTATGCTTGTCGCCCCTGAACGAGCCGCCTCCGCATTTCTTTTGTCCAGCTGCGAAAGGCAGGCTGCGCGAGTTGCTTCACCTTTCCACTCCGAAAGCAAAGGACGGCTTTCTCTGTGGAAAGCTTCCAGCAATCGGACAGCCTAACCGCCTTTCTCCGCTTTTCTTCATCCCTTCAGTATTTGTTCGAGTCGCTCGAGGTTTAGTCCTTTTATTACTTTTCCGCTGACGACGACTGTTGGGGTTGCGTGCGAGTGATATTGCTCAATCATCTTCTTGCGTCCGTCTGGGTTTTTTACAATGTCGATTTCTTCGTACAGGATATGTTCAAAGGACAGGTACTCTTTCACGATCTTACTTGCAGAGCAAGCAGGGTGTGTAAAGACTGTCACGCGTTTGTATGTCATAAAGCCACCTCTTTAACTCCCAATTCCTTCTTTCAATATAGCATGGTTTTAAATGGAATTAGGTAGAAAGCAACAACTTGGAGGGAATGCCTTATTTTTTCTTCTTCTTTTTCATGATGTAATCTGCAAGCCCCATTGCACAGACGTCCATATCAAGGCGGAGCACTTGATATTCTGGGTGGTCATCAGGTACGCCTTTGCTGCGGAGGTACGAAGTGATTTTTTCGCTTAAATGGTTGTGGGCGATTTCATGCATTTTAGCAAAATCATCTGACTCAGCACCAGCAACTTCAGCTGCTTCGACAAAAGTAGGCAGCCATTCACGCACTTGACGGTACACCTCTTGTGGCTCATCACTAACACTAAAATGCCCAAAATAAATACGGTCCACCCCTAGTGCTTCAATGCGTGCTAGGCTGTTTAGCATTGCATCTGGGTCAAACTGGTTCGGTGATGTGGACGGTAAATATAAATGAATCCCGTCTTTTTTCAGCTTCGGATATTGCAAGCCGATTGTATCACCTGTGAAGATTCCGTTGCTTTTTGAATCATGAATACTGAAGTGGTGCTTCGCATGACCAGGTGTATCGTAGAAAGTGAGCGTGCGCTCACCAATTGGCAATACGTCGCCATCGTTTTTAACAACAAGACGGTCTTCCGGGATTGGAACAATCGGGTCAAATAACTTATCAAATTGATCGCCATATACGGCCCGAGCGCCTGCGATTAACTTCGACGGATCGGCTAGGTGACGTTCGCCGCGAGGGTGGACAACGACCTTTGCGTTTGGACATTTTTCAAGTAATAAGCCAGCACCACCAGCATGGTCAAGGTGGATATGTGTAACGATAATCCAGCGCACATCTTCAAGCTTTAAGTTCAAATCCTCAAGCCCTTGAATAATATACGGAACAGATGGGCTAGCGGATGTTTCAACAAGTGTCAACTCTTCATCTTGAATGACATATGTACCAGTACGGCCATCCGTACCTAAATCAAAATCATCAATTAAGGAAATATCATAATCTAAACTAACAGGTGCAATCGCTTTCATGTTTTCTCCCAACTCCTCATCTATTGTCTCTTTCATGGTTTTATTGTAGAGGATTGGCTGTTTGCTGTAAAGAAATTGATAGAATATTAAGAAAAACGGAAGGGAAAGGGAGCTTTTGAACAGAAAAAGGCGTGTGGAGAGAAGGCCTGCTAAAGCCGCCGCAGTGGAATGACACTTCGCTTTCCGGCGGGTTCCCCGTGAGCCTCCTCGGCACGCCTGCGGGATCTCACTTAGGTCACGGTTCCCGCAGGAGTCTACGTGTCATTCCACTGCTAGTATTGTTCTTTTTCTAATATCTTATAAATCAGCGATTCATCACCTCTAAAAGGATGATTGAATCGCTTATTTTATAGTCCGATTTTCAGTGGTCTGGTGAAGGTTACGCCTTTTTCTGTTTTGCTTTAATGCAATATTTCATTAATTTGAATCGTGCGGGATTCTTTCAAGTTAATAAATGCGCCGTTGCTTGTCTTTACAATCGGACGGTCTGGCTCATATGGCGGGATATAAACAATCTCACCGACATTCCCATTACTTAAGCGTACCTTTTTATTTGTAAAACCAGCATACATGTAGTTTACGAATGTCGACACAATCCGTGGATTGAATTTCTTTTCAGCCATGCCTTTTTGGAGTTCTTGTAAGGCAAAATACGGTGACTGCTTTGTACTGTAATAACGGTCTGAACAAATCGCGTCGAATGTATCGGCTACACCGACAATTTGAGAGAATAGGGAAATGTTTTCTTCTTGTAAATGGTTTGGGTAGCCTGAACCGTCAAGCCGTTCGTGATGTGTGAGGGCGACATCCAAAATTCGTTCATCAAGAAGTGGAATGTCCTTAAGAATTTCATAGCCTAATTCGGTATGTCTTTGCATATGGAGATATTCTTGCTTCGTAAGCCGGCCTGGTTTGGTGAGAATGTTGTGGTCGATTTTGATTTTACCGATATCATGAAGTAAGCCCGCCTGACCTAAAATCATTAAATCTTCTGTCTTAAAATCTAATAAATGACCGATCATGCTAGAAATGACACTAACATTTAAACTATGACGGCACGTATAATCATCATAGCCGTGTAAGCAATGAAGGGAGAAGAGCGTCTCAGGGTGCTTTAAGCTGTACTCGATCGCAGGCTTAATTTCATAGATCAACTCATGAACTGCATCGGAGGAATTGTGATCTGTTAAACAATTAAACATATATTTAACATCATTTAAGAGTCCAACATACACTTCCTTAAATTCCTCATCATCCCAATTGTCCGTAATTTGGTTAATCAGTTTTTGCGAAACTTTTTTCTCTTCACCTTCAATGTAAATCGCTTTTATCTCATTTTTTAAGAGGTAGTTAATATCTTTTGCACACAAACGATGACCGCTTGGGAAGAGGATTTTGCCTGTAGTTAGATTGTATGTGTCCACAATATCTTCGGCCAGCACTTCGTTAATTAATGTATAAGATAGCGGTTTCTTAATCATCTAGTACACTACCTTTCTTTTAACAATAATGTTAAGTTATGTAAATATATGTATATGTTTAGTCTAGCATAAAAATTGTTGTTTACAACATATTCCCAATTAGTAATAAATAAACAGGAAAATACTCATGGGAAAATAATCATAGTAAAATAGGCTTCACGAAACTAATATCATTAGTTATAATACTAATGATATTAGTTTAGGAGGAAAGCAGTATGCGTGTTGAACATAATGAGATGCTTTATCAGCTATCTTTTATGCCGTCTTTGTTTCCGGTCAATTGTTACCTTGTGGAAGAAGAGAAAGAGCTTACATTAATTGATGCGGCTCTTCCTTATAGTGATAAGATGATTTTGCAGACAGCCAAACAAATAGGAAAGCCGATAACGCGTATTGTCTTAACGCACGCTCATGAAGACCATGTCGGTGCGTTAGATCGGTTGAAAGAAGCCCTTCCCAATGCAGAGGTATTCATTTCAAGCCGGGATGCGAAAATTTTACGAGGTGATGTTTCCTTGGAGCCAACCGAACCACAGGTGAAAATACGCGGTGGTGTTCCAAAGAAAATTCGCACAACTCCTAATCAAATGATCGTTGATGGGATGCAGGTTGGCTCACTGCAAGCGGTCGCAGCTCCGGGGCATACGCCTGGTTCTATGGCGTTTTTCGATACACGCACTCATGCTTTAGTCGCAGGAGATGCATTTCAGACACGGGGAGGAGTGGCGGTGGCAGGAACATTGAAGTCGTTTTTTCCATTTCCAGCCATGGCCACGTGGCATAAAGAAACAGCCCTTGAAAGTGCAAGAAAGTTAAGTAGATTGAATCCATCTTTACTTGCTGTTGGGCATGGACGGATGCTGAAGGACCCTGCATATGCAATTAAGAAAGCTATTACTGAAGCAGAGCAAGCAATTGAAAGAAGGGGAAACGATGAGGCAAGGAATTAATAAACAAACCGTGCTTGAAACAGCCGGACAAATAGCAGATACAGAAGGGTTTCACAATGTCACACTAGCCTCTGTTGCAAAAGCATTAAACATTAAAACACCTTCATTATATAACCATGTAAAAGGATTACCAGGGTTAAAAAAAGATTTCGCCTGCTATTCGATTCGCAAATTAAAAGAAGCCATGAGTGAAGCTGCAATCGGCAGAACAAGTGAGGAAGCGTTGTATGCAATTGGGCAGGCATATGTCGGATTTGTACGACAGCACCCTGGGCTGTATGAAGCAACATTAGCTGCCCCAGACCCGTTAGATGAAGAAGTACGGACTGCTGGAAATGAAATTGTTACATTGCTGCTTCGCGTCCTTGAACCATATAAGCTAGAAGAGAAGGTGGCTCTGCATACGGTCCGTGGGCTGCGAAGTATCGTACACGGCTTTGCGTCTTTAGAGCTTAAGCAAGGCTTTAACATGGACTTAGATACGGATGAAACATTGAAGCATTTGTTAGAAACATATTTAGCTGGGTTGAAACAAAGCTGATTTCTAGGGTTTCCTTAGAATCAGCTTTGTTTGCTGTCCAGTGTTAAAGGTTTTTCTTAAACACGTAGCTCACTTTATCGTAATCCATTTTTTCTTCGTAAAAGCGGTGAGCGTCTGTTCGCTGCAATCCGGATGACAGGGCAACAGCACCGAGGCCTTGTTCAGCTGCCCACGTATGGAGGTAAGCTAACAGTTTTTCGCCATAGCCTTTTGAGCGAACATGTTGGTCGGTTACTAAATCATAGACCCAAAGGTGGCGCTCATAATACAAGTTTGCTAGCGGAATAACGCCTGCTAACACGACAAGTTTTTCGTCAATATAGCCGCCAAACATACGGTATCCCTGTCTTTTCATATCTGCAAGAAGGTCCAGATAGACGTCTTTTGTTAGTTGAGGGCGAAGCTGATTCATTAATGGGAAGGCGGTCTTCATTTGTTCATCAGTTGTTAACTCATTGATTTTCATTTTTAAGCTCCTTTTTGTAAGAAAATACAATTAAATTATAAAGCGAAAGAGCTTATATTACTATAAGAAAAAGACGTGACTCCATTGGAATCACGTCTTTTTGACATTTATGCTTTCTTAACAGTCATTTCGTTATCAACAAGCTCTGCTTTCAAGCTTGTTACAGCTTCTTCGTCTAGAAGCACGTCGGCAATTTTATCTTCGATTTGTTCTTGGATAACACGGCGGAGCGGGCGGGCACCGAATGCTGGGTGGTAGCCTTGTGTTGCGATTTCCGCCTTCACTTCATCTGTAAATGTGATCTCGATGCCTTGCTCAGCAAGCTGCTCTTTCACATCTTGAAGTAGCAGCTCCACAATTTCGATAAGGTGTTCTTCTTTCAGCTGATTGAATTCGATTATACCGTCAAAGCGGTTTAAGAATTCAGGCTTGAAGAACGAACCGAGTGTTTCAAGAATGCTGCTTTCTTGCTCGAAATCATTCTTCGTAAAGCCGACTGTTTTCTTCTTCTCTGTTACACCTGCGTTGCTTGTCATAATAATCACAGTGTCTTTAAAGCTTACTGTGCGTCCTTGGCTGTCTGTTAAACGGCCATCCTCAAGAATTTGCAGGAACATATGCTGCACATCAGGGTGTGCTTTTTCAATTTCATCAAGCAGGATGATGCTGTATGGCTTGCGGCGAACTTGTTCAGTTAACTGGCCTGCTTCATCGTGACCGACATATCCTGGCGGTGAACCGATTAACTTAGACACCGCGTGTTTTTCCATGTACTCACTCATATCAAGGCGAACCATTGCTTCTTTGTCACCGAACAGCTCTTGAGCAAGTGATTTAGAAAGCTCGGTTTTCCCGACACCAGTTGGGCCGACGAATAGGAAGGAGCCGATTGGTCGATTCTTTTGTTTCAAGCCGGCGCGACTGCGGCGTACAGCTTTTGTTACCTTTTGTACGGCTTCTTCTTGACCAATAACTTTCGCATTCAGGCGTTTGTCTAAGTCTTTCATTTTTGCTTGTTCGTCTTTTTGCAGTTTGCGGACAGGGATACCTGTTTTCGTTTCAACAATGTGTTGAATGTCTTCCACTGCTACTTCGCCAATCACTTCATTTGTTTCTTTTGAAAGCTTCTCTTCTAGGTGAATTTCTTCTTTGCGAAGCTCTGCTGCGCGCTCATATTGCTCTGCGTTGGCAGCTTTTTCTTTTTCCTGCGCAATTTCATCTAAGCGGGCGCGAATGGACTCATCGCTTGAACCGCCGGCAAGTAAGTTTTTCTTCGAACCTGCTTCATCCATTAAATCAATTGCTTTGTCTGGAAGGAAGCGGTCTTGAATGTAGCGGTGTGACAGCTTCGCACACGCTTCAATCGCTTCATCACTAAATCTGATTTCATGGAATTTCTCGTACTTCTCTTGCAGTCCTTTCAGAATGGCAATTGTTTCTTTAACAGTCGGCTCATCCACCATTACAGGCTGGAAGCGACGTTCGAGTGCGGCGTCTTTTTCAATATCACGGTACTCTTTCAATGTTGTTGCACCGAGTACTTGAAGCTCACCGCGGGCGAGGGCAGGTTTTAAAATGTTTCCTGCATCCATTGAGCCTTGAGCAGAGCCGGCACCGACAATTTGGTGGATTTCGTCAATGAAAAGGATGACGTTTTTGCGTTGTTGAAGCTCGCTGATTAATTGCTTCATACGCTCTTCAAACTGGCCGCGAATGCCTGTATCTGAAACAAGTGACGCGACATCTAATAAGTAGACTTCTTTATTTAGAAGCTTTGTCGGTACATCGCCTTCACTAATTTTAAGCGCTAGTCCTTCAGCAATTGCTGTTTTCCCGACACCAGGCTCCCCGATAAGCACAGGGTTGTTTTTGTTACGGCGATTTAAAATTTCTGTTACACGGTCGATTTCTTCATCGCGGCCGATAACAGGGTCGATTAAGCCTGCTTTTGCAGCATCTGATAGGTTACGGCCAAATTGGTCAAGGAAACCGCCGCCTTTTCCGCCGTGTTGTGTTTGGTGCTGTGAAGCTTGTTCCATTCCTTGCGGCGAGCCTGCACCTTTGCCGAAGAAATCATCAAATGAACCATAGCCACCGAATCCATCAAACCCGCTTGCAAGCGGGTTTTGACCATGTGGAGTGTGTAGTTCATTTTCTATATCGTGATAACACGTACTGCAGAGATGCATTTGTTTCTTTTGACCATTTATGTTGAGACGAAGTTGAACATTTGCTTGCTTTTGATGACAGTTTTGACATTTCATATGTCATAACCCCCTTCATTAATGAGTCAAGTCTGTTTATTGTTTGACTTTGACTATCTTTGACTTTCTGACTTTATTATACTTTGACCTTCTTTGACTTTCAAGAGTTTTGCTTAAAAAAATATTTAAGTGTGAGTATGAGAATAGGAAAGAGTAAGGGGGGATGCAAGTATGATGCTTACAGCAATCGGAAAGAATATGGGCAAGGAGGGAGTACAGATGATACCAGAAACGATTTGTCCGAAATGTAAGGAAGTTGTCCCGTTAGATGAAACATTGACTGCGCAATCCAACCAAAATGTCATTTATACGTGTCCACGCTGCGAGTATACGGTTCGGAACATTGAAACAAGTAAAGGCTGAAAATGTCGTGATGAAATGATTGACAGGCATCACCTTTCCCCTTATGATAAGAGTATCAACTACATAGTACGCGTAAAAAGGGGAGTAGCGACCGCATTCATTGCGGTTAATGAATCGTCATTTCAGCGGGACGTCCTGCTCGGTTCATTAAGCCTCTTATGTCGATAGAAGAGTACGCAAGACCTTTTACGCGGTAACCTTTTAAGGAGGGTTTGCCGTGTAAAAAGGTTTTGCGTTTTTATTTTGTTCAAAAAGTGTATAGGTTTAAGAAGGACAAAAGGGGAGAGTTGAGAAATGATTTTTGTTTACTTTTTATTATCAGCCGCGCTTGTTGTTTATGCAGCGGTCAAGCTTAATCAATATGGCGATGTCATTAGTCAAAAATCTTCCTTAACAGGAATGATGGTCGGAACGTTCCTGCTTGCGGGGGCGACGTCATTACCGGAATTAACGACAAGCTTAACAGCGGTTTATATTGATAATCCAGATATTGCGGTTGGAAATATGCTTGGCAGTAATGTTTTTAATCTATTAATCTTAGCGGTTTTTGATTTTCTTTACCGCCGTAATAAAATGTTTGAACGTGTATCTCTGGACCATCGCTACACAGCGGGTCTTGGAATTATTCTCTTTCTTGTAATCGCTGTATCCTTAGTGATGCCAAACCCTATCAGTATCTTTCATGTTGGGATTGATATGCTTGTTATTGTCGGGTTATATGTCATTGGGACGCGCTGGATTTCGAAACGGTCGGGTGAGCAGGCAGCTCAAGAAGCAGAATCAGAAGCGCCTGTTTCGAATCTATCATTAAAGCATGCAACAATCGGGTTTGCGATTGCCGCGCTTGTTACGTTTGCAGCCGGCAGTGCGCTTACGATTACAGGGGATAAAATTGCAGTCGCAACAGGAATGAATGCAAGCTTTGTCGGAAGCTTCTTAATTGCGGCGACAACATCGCTTCCAGAGCTTGTAACCGTGTATGTTGCATTCCGTATAGCGAATTATGAGATGGCGATCGGCTCGATTCTTGGCAGTAATCTCTTTAACTTGCAGCTTCTTGCGCTTACTGATGTGCTCTACCGAAAGAGCGCGATTACAACGGCGGCATCTGCTTCTCATTTGTTAACAGCAATGCTTGGTATGTTCATGGGGGTTGTTGTTCTCTATTCCTTGTTCCGAAAAGAAGTGTCAGGAACTTGGCGCTACGCTTTGCCGTCCCTTATCACTGCAGCAGTCTATCTTATAACTTCATATGTTATGTTTTAATCAAAAAATGGCGCTCCAGATTTGGAAGCGTCATTTTTTTATGAGATAAGAAGGATTTGTGATTAGTTGGAACATTTCCCAAGGAAAGCCGTATATGATAGTAAGAGGGGGTAAGATGGGCGGATTACGTCCCACTAAAGAAAGAATTTGGAAACATTTTACCCTATAAGTTTCCAAACCAGCATGATAAAATATCTGTTGTGGAGGGATACATGATGAAGAGAACTGAGGCATTAGGATTGACAAACGAACAGAAATCGTTGCTAGTGAAAGTGCTTTTCGACCAGGAGTATGCTCTAGAAGTCGTTAGCTGTCAGATTAATGACATTGAAAGAGGAGAAAAAGAGGCAGACGAAGACACGGTAAAAGAGCTAAATAAGCTCTACGACCAATTAGCTGTTGTTTGTGAATAATCATATCATAGGTTGAGTGAACGCATACTTACTGCATCTCTATTTTTCTGAATTGCGTTTATTTTTCGCCTGCTCTTGAATAAAACTCCTGCAGCCCAATATGCAGGAGTTTTTACTGCTAGTGGAGGTATTTCTCTTGTTGCTTACTACATTATTCGAAGGGCTGTTTCGATTATGGCGGTTAAATAAGTACATCCTTTTTAGAAACTATGTTAAAATAAATAATGGCGCAGGAAGCAAGCGCATACATAATGAATAAAGGCATTTAAATTGCATGACTGGAGTGCATGTACACAGAGTGCTCCAGCAAGTGAATAGCTTAAACGGTTTTTGTGGTGGACACAACAAACCATGATGAAGGGAAGTATGAATGATGTACAGTCTGCAACGAGATTTGTTGTTTGATGTAACCCTCGAAGATCTAATTATTACATCTGATAAAGTTGCCCACGTGCAAATTGGCAACCTTCTTGAGCATGCGTTGCTTGTTCTTATAAAATCAGGCTACACAGCCGTACCAGTCCTCGACCCTTCCTACCGCCTTCAAGGCATCATCAGTAAAAATATCATCTTAGACTCTATGCTTGGTGTGGAACGAATTGAAACGGAAAAGCTTGGTGAGTATCAAGTCGAAGAAGTAATGGATACGACGATTCCACGGTTGTCGCTTGGTCATTCTTTCATTAAAGCATTCGGGTTAACGATTAATCATCCATTTGTTTGTGTAGAAGATGAGAATGGACTTTTCGCAGGGATTATTACACGCAGGGCAATTTTGAAATTAATGATTCGCCATCTTAATTATGAGTAAGCAAAGCTGTTGACCGGTTTGGTCGGCAGCTTTTAACGTTTTGAATTTAACGAGTGAAGGTGTGATTTGTGTGAGCGGGAAAGAGACGAAACGACCGCTTGTGTTGGCTGCGATTATGATTGCGATGTTTATGTCAGCAATTGAGGCGACAATCGTTTCCACGGCAATGCCGAATATTGTTTCTGAACTTGGCGGTTTTTCGAAGTATAGTTGGGTATTTTCAGCGTATTTATTAATGAACATGGCCACAACGCTTATCTATGGAAAGCTGTCGGATTTATATGGACGTAAGCCGGTGTTCGTTATCGGTGTCATTATCTTTCTAATTGGTTCGATTCTTTGTGGCTTTGCGACTTCAATGGACATGTTAATTGGCTTCCGCTTTCTGCAAGGTCTCGGCGCAGGTGCAGTAATGCCGATCGCTACTACGATCGTCGGAGACATGTACTCAAAGGAAGAACGCGCTCAAATACAAGGCTATTTATCTAGTGTTTGGGGCATTTCAGCTGTGTTAGGTCCTGCGCTTGGCGGCTTTTTCGTTGAGGTGCTAACGTGGAAATATGTATTTTGGATGAATATCCCGATTGGTATTTTAGCGATTATCGGGGTGAGTTCATTTTTGCATGAAGATGTGGAGAAGAAGAAGCATCAGATTGATTACTTTGGTTCCGTTTACCTTGTTATTGCGATGAGTGCGCTTATGTTCGTGCTTGTTGAAGGCGGGGTGCATTTGGCGTGGACGTCAACCACAATGCTTCTCTTAATCGGTACGTTTATTGTCGGACTGCTGTTATTTATTTTTCAAGAACGGCGAGCTGAAGAGCCGATGATGCCGTTTCATATATGGAAGGAACGCGCCATTACGATTGCAAACTTAGCCTCATTAACGACAGGTATGATTTTAATCGGAGTATCCAGCTTTCTTCCTGCCTTTGTGCAGGGTGTGATGGAACGAAGCGCTGCGGTTGCTGGTTTTACGCTGACGACCATGTCGATCGGCTGGCCGATTGCTGCAACAGTTGCAGGACGGCTGCTTCTTAAGATTGGCTACCGAAAAACCTCTGCTTTTGGCGGTGTCTCCTTAATTATCGGGGCGATCTTTTTCTTAACACTTTCACCAGAAAAGGGACCTGTATGGGGAGCAATTGGTTCCTTCTTCACAGGAGTTGGCATGGGGCTGACGACGACTTCGTTTATCGTTTCCATCCAAAGCACGGTAAGCTGGAAGATGCGCGGGATTGCGACTGCTTCGAATATGTTTATGCGAAACTTAGGAAGTGCGCTCGGCGCTGCTTTACTTGGCGGTATTTTAAACAGTCGGCTGCAGGCGTATATAAACGAACAAGGTGTTGAAAAAGAGTTAGACATTAACAGTGCCAATGCATTATTAAATGCCGAGCAGCGCGCTGAAATGGGAGACAAGCTAAGAGGCGTGCTTCAAGACGGGTTAACGGTTTCACTGCATAGTGTCTATTGGGGCGTGTTTATCTTTGCGGTCATTAGCTTTCTGCTCGTCCTCTTCATGCCTGTAACGGAAAAAACTGAAGAACAAGAGGGATAACTTGAAAAGAAGTGACTCCTTTCGACAACTGCTGAGTATTTTCATCAGCAGTTTCTTTTTTTTCGTGAAAGAGTGTGGTACGATAAGGCAAACTTATCATTAGGCGTTTCTATACGCCATCCAACATAAGCAGATATGATGAAGGAGGAAGATGAATGGTTTCTTCCGAGTTTCGTATACTCGTTATTTTATCGGAGGAAATGAATATGCGTAAGGCTGCTGAACGATTATACGTTTCACAGCCTGCACTTAGCCAGCGCTTACAATCAATTGAAAAGTCGTGGGGGACGAAGATTTTCCTGCGCTCACAGCGTGGTTTAACCGTTACACCTGCAGGGGAGCAGGTTATTCAATTTGCGAAAGATATTGTAAGCCGAGAAGAACAAGTGAAAGAGAAAATTTCTTCACTCGATTCAGCTGTGCACGGGACATTAAAGCTTGCGGTTGCTTCAATTATCGGGCAATATTGGCTCCCGAAGGTATTGAAGGAATTCGTAAAGCTATATCCGCATGTTCGTATTTCTCTTGTTACAGGCTGGAGCAGTGAAATGCTTCGTCATATGTATGAAGACCATGTGCACCTTGGTATTATTCGCGGTCGTCCGGAATGGAAGGGAAAGAAGCAGCATCTCTTGTCGGACAACTTGTATTTAGTTGATACCGAAATTCAAAGCTTAGAAGAAGTGAAGGAAACGAAAAAGCCATACATTCTGTTCCGCAGTGATTCCACTTACTACCAAGAAATCCAAGATTGGTGGCATCGACAGATTAAAACAACGCCTAAGCGCACTATTGTCGTCGACCAAATCGAAACATGCAAGCAGATGGTACTCAATGGAATTGGCTATGCGATCTTACCAGGTCTAACGGTGACGGAGAATGATCAAGATATCTACCGCATTCCGATTTACGGAGAAAACGGCGAGCAAATGAAGCGTGATACATGGCTTCTCGGCTATGATTCGGTCTTTGAATTGAAGCAGGTTCGGGCATTTCTCGACCTGATTCAACAAGATTCTGACTAATTGAAAGCTCATGCTTGTCAGCGTTAGAGGCTTTTGATACAGTAAAGGAAAGAAGTATGGTTTATGATAAAACCATGCTTTATACATAGTAGAAGAGGAAAACAGGAGGGACTATAATGAAGCAAATGGATGCAAACGAAATTATTTCATTTATTCAAAACAGCACAAAAATGACACCTGTTAAAGTACATATTAAAGGTGATTTAGAAGGCATTGATTTCGGTGCTAATACAAAATCATTCATCACAGGTAACACAGGCGTACTTTTCGGTGAATGGAAAGAGATCAAAGCAGCGATCGAAGCAAATGAAGCGAAGGTTGAAGATTACGTTGTTGAAAATGATCGTCGTAACTCTGCTATTCCGCTTCTTGACCTTAAAGGCATCAATGCACGTATTGAGCCTGGTGCGATCATTCGTGACCAAGTTGAAATCGGCGACGGCGCTGTTATTATGATGGGCGCAAGCATTAACATCGGCTCTGTGATCGGTGAAGGTACAATGATCGATATGAACGTTGTGCTTGGTGGCCGTGCAACAGTCGGCAAAAACTGCCACATCGGTGCAGGTACGGTGCTTGCTGGTGTAATCGAGCCGCCTTCTGCACAGCCGGTTATCATTGAAGATGATGTTGTCATTGGAGCAAACGTTGTTGTACTTGAAGGCGTGAAAGTTGGAAAAGGTGCTGTTGTTGCTGCAGGCGCAATTGTCACACAAGATGTAGCACCAAACACACTTGTTGCTGGTACACCAGCGCGCGTCATCAAAGAAATCGACGACCAAACACGCGGTAAAACAGAAATCAAGAAAGAACTTCGTCAACTAAACAAAGAAGAATAGAACGACAAAAAGACGGGAGGAAATCCCGTCTTTCTTTATAAAGGAGAAGCGTAGCATGAATGAAAAACGTTTAACGGAAATCCGACGGGAGCTTCATCAAATTCCTGAGCTCGGGTTCCAAGAAGTGAAGACACAGCAATATTTGTTAGATTATATCTCTACTCTTCCGCAAGAACGCCTTGAAATTGAAACATGGAAGACAGGGATTTTCGTGAAGGTGAGCGGAACAAATCCAACGCGGACAATTGGCTACCGTGCTGATATTGACGGGCTGCCGATTGAAGAGGAAACAGGCTATGCGTTCTGCTCGACACACGAAGGGAATATGCATGCTTGCGGGCATGATTTTCATATGACAATTGGACTTGGTGTGCTGACAGAAGTGGTGGAGCAACCAATTGCGGATGACATGCTGTTCATTTTTCAACCAGCTGAAGAAGGCCCAGGCGGCGCGCAGCCAATGCTTGCAAGTGAGCCGATGAAGAAATGGAAGCCGGATCTAATTTTAGCGCTTCACATTGCGCCTGAATATCCAGTCGGCACCATTGCGACACGCCCAGGCTTGCTGTTTGCCAACACATCTGAACTATATATTGATTTAAAGGGAAAGGGCGGCCACGCTGCTTACCCGCATCTCACCAATGATATGGTTATTACAGCAAGTCACCTTGTCACACAGCTACAGACAATTGTCGCCCGCAATGTGAACCCGCTTGATTCCGCAGTTGTAACGATCGGCACGATTACAGGCGGAACGAAGCAAAATATCATTGCGGAAAAATCTCGAATTGAAGGAACGATTCGCACCCTTTCGGCAGAAACAATGACACTAGTGAAAGAACGCATTCAAGCCCTTGTAAAAGGCATTGAAGCTGGATTTCACTGTGAAGGAACAATTGATTTCGGTGCGAATTATCATCAAGTATATAATGAAGAAAAATTAACACGAGAATTTATGGAGATCGCTCGTGAAACAGACGGGATTTCAGTAGTGGAATGCCGCGAAGCGATGACAGGCGAAGACTTCGGCTACATGCTTGCTGAAATTCCAGGCTTCATGTTCTGGCTTGGTGTTGATAGCGAACACGGCCTGCATTCCTCAAAGCTAACGCCACAAGAAGAAGCCATTCCAACAGCTGTCCGTTTAATTAGCTCGTATTTGCAGGAGAAGAGTAAGCGTTCTTAGAAGCTTCCAGCAATCGGACAGCCTAACCGCCTTCGACGCACAGGATGTGCTAGCGTCGGTGTTGAAACAGGACGTTTCGTTTTTAACCGACGTTCCTTTTCAGGCTCCGAGGCAAAAAGCGCCTCTATGCATGAAGGCTCCAGCAAACAATATTTCTAAACGGCCCGCCTCCGCATTTCGAGATGTCTAGCTACGGCGGCTAGGGGCTCGAGGTCATAAGTCAGCCTGTTGCGGGGACAAAGGGCGGGTCCCCTCCACATTCTGCCTTATGCTTGTCGCCCCTGGGCAAGCCGCCTCCGCTTTTCGGGGTGTCCAGCTGCGAAAGGCAGGCTGCGCGAGTTGCTTCACCTTCCCACGCCGAAAGCAAAGAGCGGCTTTCTCTGTGGAAAGCTTCCAGCAATCGGACAGCCTAACCGCCTTTCTCCGCATTTCGAGATGTCCAGCTGCGGCGGCTAGGGGCTCGAGGTCATAAGTCAGCCTGTTGCGGGGATAAAGAGCAATCCCCTCCACATTCTGCCTTATGCTTGTCGCCCCTAATCGAGCCGCCTCCGCTTTTCGGTTGCATAATTTTCACTTTCTCAGGAGAAAATGGTGGTTGAGGAGGTGGAAGTGGGATGCCAAGAATCGGTGTTGAACAATCGCTTTCAGACATTCAACAAGCGCTGCAGGAAAAAGGCTATGAAATCACTCAATTAAAGCAGGAGCAAGATGTAAATGGGTGTGACTGCTGTGTTATTACAGGTCAAGATGAGAACGTAATGGGTATTTCGACTGCTGCGTTCGAAGGAGCTGTTATTGAAGCACGTGGGTTAACGGCTGAGCAGGTTTGTCAAGAAGTCGAGCAACGCATTGGACGTCAATAATCGAACATAAGTGTACGTAAGAACAGCCAGTTGTTGGCTGTTCTTTTTTCAGTGATCATTGTTATAATGATCAAATCAGTATGCACATCAGGGGGCGCTTCGGATGTATGATTCCATCGTTTATTTACTTTATTTTCTCATCTATTCAGTGTTTATTCTTATTTTCGGAAAGCATGGTTTCGATAAAACCGATACGTTGAAAGGATATTTTGTCGCAAATCGGAATTTATCTGTTGTATCGGGGTTTGCTTCCTTTACAGCGACATGGTTTAGTGCGGCTTCCTTCTTCGGGCTGCCTGCCTTAATCTATGCGGAAGGGTTTCGCGTTGTTTGGATAACAACGGCAGCATGGGTGTTCGGTGGAGTCGTCATCCTTCTGATTGCACAGCGTTTGAATGGCTTTGACATTATTACAATCCCTGAATTCTTTTATGTCCGCTATCATTCACGTTATATGCAAATTGTTGTAAGCGTTATATTAATCATCGTTTACTTACTCTACATTGTCATCCAATTTCGTGGGTTCGGGATTGTCATTGGTGCAATGCTTGATATTCCGTATTTCTTAAGTGTTCTGCTTGTTTATTTGTTCGTCCTTTATACGACATTTGGTGGTTTGTATTCCGTCGCGCGCTCGGATATTTTTCATTTTATTTTACTGCTTACAGGAGCGGTCGTTGGTGTGCTGTTAATTGGTAAGCATACGGGCGGACTTGATGGGATGATGGCTGAGCTTTCACATTTACAAAGCGGAGGCATTGTGCAGGAGGAATATACGAGTTTTTTTGAAGGGGTGTCTTTCTGGACGGTGCTGAGTGCTTTCTTGTCACTTGGCTTAGGTGTTGCGGTCAATCCTCAGTATGGCATTCGCATCCTTGCTGCGAAGTCAAAGCAAACTGCCTTTCGAATGGTGCTGCTTAGTATCTTTTTTATCATCATTATTTATGCTTGTATTTTTATTATCGGGGTTGGGGCACGTACGCTCTATCCTGTACATATCGGCAATTATGAAGAGGTCATTCCTTATATTATTACTCACATTTTTGATTCACCGTGGAAAGGTTTTCTTCTAATAAGTATCGTAGCAGCGTCGATTTCAACGGCAAATTCCCAGCTACTGATGATTGCGAGCAGTCTTGTTTATGATATCGGCGGCAGTAAACGACGGAATCAGCACCCTGAAAGAACGATTGCCATTTCAAGAATTGTCATCGTCTTGTTTGCTTCGCTTGCGGTACTGCTTTCCTACTTGGCGCCAAGCGGGCTCGTTTATTTCAGTGGACAATTATGGGGAGGAATTGCGTCAACAATGGTATTTCCGCTTCTTGGTGGATTATTTGGCCGAGGAGTTTCGAAGCAAGGGGCGTCATGGTCGATGATAGCTGGAGCGCTCACATATGTGATTAGTCTAGCTGTCATTCCAGCACCTGCTCAAGAAGTGTTCCATCCAGTGTTACCAGGCTTATTTGTTTCAGGCTTCATCTATTTCCTCCATTTCTTTAAAAAGGGGGCGCACGCATGAAGTCAATTGAACATAAAATTTTAATTCCCTTTTTGTTAATCGTGCTCCTCCCAAGTTTGGCGGTTGGCATTACGGCAATGTGGAGCGGCTATCATGCTGAAAAGCAGCAACAGCTTCAGACGATTGAAGAAACGGTCGATTCTTCTGTTGCATATTTGAATATTTTATCAGAACAGCGGGACAGCGGTGCTTTAAGCAATACACAAGCAGAATATTTAGCAGAACAATATCTTGCCCAGCAGGAAGACCTGTATGTTCGAAAAAACAATGGGGTGTTGTTTCAAGATGGCGAGCGGGCCCAGTTGGATGATGGGATGACGAAACAAACCTTCTATAATGAACGAGGCGTGTTTCAAAGTGAAGTAGAAGGGTGGAACTGGACGATTTATTACCCCTATCACTTCTCGTTCTTTTCAGAATTAATGGTTGAAATTCAAAAGTATACGCTGCTGATTCTTATTATTTCAGGGTTGATGGCGATTGAGCTGACCATTATTTTATCGCATCATCTATCAAAGCCGCTTAAGAAGATCGCAGCCTTTTGTAACCAAATCTTAAATGATGAAACGCCAGATAAAACATTGCTTCGTATGAAGCGGCGTGATGAAGTCGGACTGCTCGCTACTTCGCTTGAGAATATGGTTGATTCCTTGCATGAAAAGCATAAGCAGCTCAGTGAAATGAAGAAGCGTAATGAAACGATTATTGAAAGCACTCATCTCGGTATGGCTGTGATGAATCCCGATGGAACGACAGCTATTCAAAATGAATCGCTTAAATCGCTGCTTACTCATTTTCCAGCTTTGGCAGACAAGCTCGCTCACCAGCATACGGATGGAACGAAAGAGACGTTATGGGTAATCGAAGCGGACGGGAACAGCCATTATTTTTCTGTTCACCGGAATGTTCTGCCGATTGGAGAAGAGGTTGAACAGCGCTTAATTACAATCGAAGATATTACGAAACGAAAGCAGATTGAACAGCGGATGGAGCGAATTGAGCGGTTGAACGCGCTCGGCAAGATGGCAGCAGGGCTTGCACATGAGATCCGCAATCCGCTTGCTGGTGTGAAAACAACGATCCAATTATTATTGCGGCGTCTCTCGCTTGAAGGTGAAAATAAGCAATTAACAAGCAATCTTCTGCGTGAAATTGAGCGGGTTGAACGGATTATTAAGCAGCTCCTTAATTTAGCCCGTCCCGTACAAGCAGTTGCGCAGGATGTTTCGTTAAAGGATGTCATTGAATCAAGTGTGCAGTTAACGAAATCGATGGCCCGCAAAGCAAATATAGAGGTAACGCTCGCTTTAGAAGAAGGAGCGATTGTCACAGCAGATGTTGACCATTTACGCCAAGTCTTTCTAAACTTAACGATCAATGCGTTTGAAGCGATGCCGGATGGCGGTGTGCTTCATATTCATTCCTACGCAGAACATGATAAAATTGTTGTCGAGGTAACAGACACCGGAAAAGGAATGGACCAACAGACGATTGAGCAAATTTTTGATCCGTTTTTTACAACACGGGCTGAGGGCACAGGGCTTGGGTTAGCGATTGTGCATCAGCTGATTGTTCAAAATTATGGAGAGATAGATGTTGCAAGCAAGCCGGGAGCAGGAACAACCTTCCGCCTGACATTCCCGCGAAAGGATGAACAAGTATGAAGAATACCGTCTTAATTGTAGATGATGAAACAACTTTACGGCTTTCGTTGCGGATGTTTTTAAGTGATGAAGGCTATGATGCAGCAGATACTGGGACCATCAAAGAAGCATGGGAGCTCCTGCATAATAAAGACTTTAATCCGAGCATCGTGCTTCTTGATATTCGCCTGCCTGATGGAAATGGTTTGGAGATGCTTCGTGAACTAAAATCAACCTTTCCGGACATGGAAGTCATTATGCTGACCGCATATGGTGATACAGATACGGCTGTTTCAGCGATTAAAGGCGGTGCATTTGACTACTTAACAAAGCCTTTTGAACTTGAAGAAATTCAAATCGTCATCGAAAAATGCTTGAAGCACCGCCACTTAGAAGATGAAGTGGAGCGCTACCGGCAGGAAGAAAAACGAATTAACAAAACAGAAATTATCGGTGAAAGTGACGTCATGCAGCAGTTTAAGAACCAGCTGGGGCTTGTGGCGGACAGTGAGAATACGACTGTGCTCATTAAAGGGGAAACAGGAACAGGAAAAGAGCTTGTTGCTCGTAACATTCATCAGCTCAGCTCGCGTGCCAATCAGCCGTTTGTTCCGGTTAACTGTGGTGCGATTCCGTCTCACTTATTTGAAAGCGAGCTGTTCGGCTATGAAAAAGGGGCATTTACAGGAGCAAATCAACAGAAGAAAGGGCTTGTAGAATGGGCGGAGGGTGGCACGCTTTTTCTCGATGAAATTGGTGAAGTCCCAATTGATATTCAAGTGAAGCTGCTCCGCTTCTTAGAGGAAAAGAAGATTATGCGTGTCGGCGGCGTGAAAAACATCGACGTCGATGTACGGGTTATCGGTGCGACAAATCGTCCGCTTTCAGAAATGATTGAAAAAGGGGAGTTTCGCTCTGACCTTTACTACCGTTTAAACATTTTACCGCTTAAGCTTCCGCCGCTTCGCGACAGAGGAGAGGACTGCTTAATTCTAGCACGGCACTTCTTGCGCGATTACAGCCGCCAAATGCGTAAGAAGCTTCCGAAGCTTGCCGGTAGTGCAGAACAAACATTTATGACCTATCACTGGCCAGGGAATGTGCGTGAAATGAAAAATGTCATTGAACGTCTCATGATTCTCCACCACGAGGATACAATCAAAAGCGAGCATCTTGATTTTCTAAAAGCACCAACAGACTCTCAAGCAAAGCCTGCAAAAGAAAAAGTCACGCTGACAGAGGGGTTTTCCATAGAAGAACATATCGAAACAATTGAACGCGACCTCATCAAACAAGCGCTCGAAGAAACAAAATGGAATGTCACCAAATCAGCAGAAATACTCGGCCTAAGCCGCTACGCCCTCCATCGTCGGATTGAAAAATACAACTTAAAATAAAACTGTGCGAAACCGCTCAAATTGAGCGGTTTTTCTGTGCGCTTTCGCAACACTGTACTGACTTTTTCAAAATATCCGACTATTCCATCACCTTCCCAAACTTGGCACACTTCTTGCATCTGTATTAAGACAAGAAAAGCGGAGGCGGGCCGCTTAGAAATATTGTTTGCTGGAGCCTTCATGCATAGAGGCGTTCTTTGCCTCGGAGCCTTAAAAGGAACGTCGGTTAAGAACGAAACATCCTGTTTCAACACCGACGCTAGCACGTCCTGTGCGTCGGAAGCAATTCGCGCAGCCTGCCTTTCGCAGCTAGACACCAAAGGAACGCAGGCTAAGAACGTCACGTCCTGTGACAACGCCTGCACTAGCACGTCCTGTGCGTCGAAAGCGGAGGCGGCTCGCCCTGGGGCGACAAGCATAAGACAGAATGTGGAGGGGACTGATTTTTGTCCCCGCAACAGTCTGACTTATGACCTCGAGCCCCAAGCCGCCGGAGCTGGATCAAACAAAAAACAAGGAGGGCATTTTTATGGCTATGCCAGAAAAAGATTTACAACACAATTCGTTGGATGAAAAGGATAAGTTGGATACGGCAAAACGGAAGCTTGGAGTCGTGTTTGGTGCGGCATTCTTAATGGCCACATCGGCAATCGGGCCGGGTTTCTTAACTCAGACAGCTGTTTTTACAGAACAGTTACTTGCTAGCTTTGGATTTGTGATTTTAATTTCGATTTTACTAGACATTGGGGTACAGATGAACATTTGGCGTGTCATTGCGGTTGCAGAAAAGCGTGCGCAAGATATTGCGAATGATGTCTTGCCGGGGCTTGGCTATTTCTTAGCATTTGCAGTTGCGCTCGGTGGACTTGCCTTTAATATCGGGAATATTGGTGGTGCAGGTCTCGGGTTGAATGTATTATTTGGGCTCGACCCGCGCATTGGTGCTGCGATTACTGCAGTGATTGCGATCGGAGTGTTTTTATCAAAAGAAGCAGGTGTGGCGATGGACCGCATTGCCCGTTATTTGGGCGGCGTGATGATTCTGTTAACCGTTTATGTCATGTTCAAAAGTAATCCGCCAGTAGGAAATGCGTTAGCGCACACGTTCTCACCAACTACAATTGATGTATTTGCAATTATTACTCTTGTCGGTGGTACAGTTGGTGGTTACATTACATTTGCTGGTGGTCACCGTTTACTTGAAGCAGGGATAAAAGGAAAAGAAAATTTAGGGGAAATCACTCGAAGCTCTGTATCTGGAATCGGGATTGCGTCATTGATGCGTGTGTTCTTATTCTTAGCTGTACTAGGTGTTGTTTCAACAGGCTTTAAGCTTGACCCAGCAAACCCGCCGGCATCTGTCTTTAAAGCAGCCGCAGGTACGATGGGTTACAAATTCTTCGGGCTTGTCTTATGGTCAGCAGCTGTTACGTCCGTTGTTGGGGCAGCTTACACATCCGTTTCATTCTTGCGTACATTATCAAAGAAAGTTGACAACAATAATACGAAGTTCATTATCGCCTTTATCGTCGCTTCAACATTGATTTTTGTAAGTATCGGAAAACCCGTTTCATTGCTGATTATTGCGGGAGCGTTCAACGGCTTAATCTTGCCGCTTGCTCTAGGAACAATGCTTGTTGCTGCATATAAGAAATCAATTGTCGGTGACTACAAGCATCCAATGTGGTTAACGGTGTTTGGTGTACTAGTAACAGCGGGAACAGCATATTTAGCTGTTGTAACACTTATGGATAAGATTCCACAGCTGTTTTCTTAATGTTATGATAATTATATAGATAAATAGAAAGAGGTGGGAGAGAAAATGGAACAGCACATTCAGCCATTAGGGGATACAGGCATACAGCTTTCATTCGGCACAGAGATTTCGAAAGAGACAAACAAGCAGATTCGGCGTTTTCATGAATACTTAAAGCAAGACGCCATACCAGGAATCATCGAAAGCGTTCCGGCTTACACCTCTTTATCGATTTTTTATGACCCGTTTACCATTTCGTATGACGAATTAGTGAGCGTGTTAAAGGATAGACAGCATCGCTTGGATGAAATTGAGCTTCCGTCTGCATTAATTTATGAAATTCCTGTCCTTTACGGCAGTGAAGTTGGCCCTGACTTAGCAGATGTGGCCGCACATAACGGCTTAACAGAAGAAGACGTCATTGCTCTTCATTCAAGTAATGATTATTTAATTTATATGATGGGGTTTGTACCTGGCTTTCCGTATCTCGGCGGGATGACAACGAAAATTGCCACACCACGCTTAGAAAACCCACGCGCAAAGGTTGAGGCAGGTTCAGTCGGGATAGCTGGAGAGCAGACAGGCATTTATCCACTTGAAAGTCCAGGAGGCTGGCGCTTAATCGGTAAAACACCAATTACATTGTATGACCCGGAGCGCACGCCGCCGGCTCTTTTTTCAACAGGGAATTACTTGCGCTTTACACCGATAACAGCTGATGAATATGATGAAATCTCACAACAAGTAGAAGATGGAACATACAAAATCCAAACATACGAAGCAAGAGAGGAGATCGATAACTGTTTCTAGAAACATGCACAAACCTTAACATTTGTATTATAATATATACATGGATAAAATTTATAAACCAAAAGAATTTGCACAATTATTAGGCGTTACTGTTACCACTTTACAACGGTGGGATAACGATAAGAAACTCATTGCTTACCGAAACCCCAAAGGAAGGAGATTTTATACACATAAGCAATATGAAGATTATATGGGGATTAATCAAAAACAAGTAGGTAAGATCGTCATTTATACAAGGGTTTCAAATCGCAATCAGTCAGATGATTTAAAAAAACAGGTTTCTTTTTTAAGGCAGTATGTAAATGCAAAAGGCGTTATTGTAGATGAAGTTATTGAAGATATTGGAAGTGGGTTGAACTATAAACGAAAGAAGTGGAATCGTCTTTTAGATGAAGTATTGGAACGAAAAATTTCAACCATTTATGTTACGCATAAAGACCGGTTTATTCGTTTCGGTTTTGATTGGTTTCAATCTTTCGCTAGAAAATTTGGTGCTGAAATGATTGTCGTGAATCAAGAAGAACTTTCGCCCCAAGAAGAACTGATCCAAGATTTAATTGCCATCATTCACGTATTTTCTTGTAGAATTTATGGTTTACGAAAGTATAAAAAACAAATCAAAGAGGATGATTCGTTGTGAAGAAAGCGTTTAAAACCGAAATTAAACCAACAGAACAACAACGAATCAACATCCATCATACCATAGGTGTGTGTCGTTTCTTATACAATCTTTTTCTGGCCTATAACAAGGAAATCTATGAACAATTCAAATCGGGAACGAAAGAATATGGGTATGTAAGTGGTAATGATTTTGATAAGTATGTGAATAATGAGTTATCCGCACAAGAAGGATACGAATGGATTAAACAAGCAGGAAGTAAAGCCCGTAAAAAAGCGATTATGAATGCTCATACTGCTTTCAAACGTTTTTTTAAAGGGCAATCGAAGTTTCCGCGCTTTAAGAAAAAGAAAAATCAAGATGTAAAAGCGTACTTTCCTAAGAACAATCAAACCGATTGGACAGTTGAGCGTCACCGTATTAAAATTCCGACTTTTGGATGGGTGCGCTTGAAAGAATTTGGCTATATTCCTTCTCACGCAAAAGTCATTAGCGGAACGGTTTCACAAAAAGCAGGGCGTTATTATGTATCTGTTTTATGTGAAATGAAACAAGTACCTAAAGTGGAATCATTAACAAGTAAAGGATTAGGTATTGACGTAGGCATTAAAACCTTTGCAACGACAAGTGATGAAACAACCTATAAAAATATCAATAAAACCATACGTGTCAAAAAATTGGAAAAACGATTAAGACGAGAACAGCGATCTCTTTCTCGGAAATATGAAGCACTGAAAAAACAAACGAAAGGTGGTGAAACTGCTGCTAAAAAAAGAGCGAATCTAGACAAAAATCTATTTAGAGTGCAAAAACTTCATGCTCGATTGAGTAACATTCGAAATGAATACGTGAAGTCTGTCGTGAATGAATGTGTGAAAACCAAACCTCGTTACATTACGATTGAAGATTTAAACGTAAATGGGATGATGAAAAATCGTCATTTATCGAAAGCCGTTGCTCAGCAATGTTTTTACTATTTTAAAACATTGCTTACGAGGAAATGTAATCAGCATGGGATTGAGCTGCGACAAGTGAACCGCTGGTATCCGTCAAGCAAATTGTGTTCGTGTTGTGGTCAAAAGAAAAAAGACTTACAACTGAAAGATAGAACGTACACATGTGGTTGTGGAAATACGATGGATAGGGATTTAAATGCATCGGTCAACTTGGCACAAGCAACAGAATATATCGTACTCACTTAAAAAGAGTTGGTATATATGTACGGGGGGCTATCCTCGGAATTTACGCCTGTGGAGTGTTATATCCACTGTAGTAGCCTATTCTTTCGAAGAAAGGGGGCAAGGCAGGACACGAAGAAACAGGAAAACTCTAAAATGTGGATATTTGTCTATGTTTTTAGTAGCAGAGTATTCATGAAGGCAATTGATTTAAACTGCGACTTAGGCGAAAGCTTTGGTGCGTATACAATCGGAAATGACGAACAAGTGCTGAAGTACATTTCTTCTGCAAATGTGGCGTGCGGCTTTCATGCAGGCGACCCGGATGTCATGAAGGAAACAGTGAAGCTTGCGATTCAAAACGGCGTTCGTATTGGCGCTCACCCTGGACTTCAAGACTTATCAGGATTCGGTCGTCGTGAAATGAAGATTCTTCCTGCTGAAGCCTATAACTTAGTTGCCTATCAAATTGGTGCCCTACAAGCGATTGCGGCAACAGAAGGAGCAGCTGTGCACCACGTCAAACCACACGGAGCTCTCTACAATATGGCTTCAAAAGACGAACGACTAGCAGAAGCGATTGCAAAAGCAGTCTATGATGTGAGTCCAAAGCTTGTCCTCTTTGCATTAGCAGGCAGTAAGCTTTATCATGCAGGCGTCAATGCAGGATTAACCGTTGCACAGGAAGTGTTCGCTGACAGAACCTATCAGCCAGATGGCACGTTAACACCACGAACAGAGGACAATGCGTTAATCCACGATGAAGCAGAGGCGATCAGCCGTGTCGTACGGATGGCGAAAGAAGGAAAAGTAGAGGATGTAAACGGCAATGATATTGAAATTACGCCTCACACCGTATGTGTACATGGCGACGGCCCGAAGGCATTAGCGTTTGTAGAAGGCTTAAAAGCAGCCTTAACAGATGCTGACATTGCGATCCAGCCTGTAGGAGCGAAAGACGAATGACACAGCCGCTATTTGACGTTTTAAAAGCAGGAATGCTGACAACTGTTCAAGATAGAGGACGATATGGGTATCAGGAATATGGTGTTGGACCCGCTGGGGCGATGGACGAGTTTTCATTACAGCTTGGCAATATTCTCCTCGGGAATGAACGAAATGCCGCTGGACTTGAAATCACAATGATGGGGCCTGAATTGAAAGCCTTATCCGACACAGTTATTGCGATTACAGGCGGTGACTTATCACCATCCATTGATGGGCAAAAGGTTGAAACGTGGAAAAGCATTGAAATCAAGAAGGACCAGGTACTGGCGTTTGGGTCGCCAAAGACAGGTATCAGAGCTTACCTTTGTGTGGCAGGCGGATTTCATGTGCCTGAAATCATGCAAAGCCGCTCCACCTATATGAAGGCATCACTCGGCGGTTACGAAGGCCGAGCACTTGAGAAGGGTGATCGTCTGAATGGATTTGAAAATAGTGCCCAGCAAGGCTTAATAGGGCGTCTTCCGCATTATGACTTAATTCCAGCTTATGAAAAGGATGTGACGCTGCGAGTAATAGAAGGCCCGCATCATCAGGCTTTTACGAATGCGTCAGTGGAAACATTCTTTTCAACGCCATACAAGGTAACACCACAGGCTGACAGAATGGGCTATCGATTAGAAGGCGCTACGCTTAAGCATATCGAGCGTGCAGATATTATTTCTGAAGCGATTCCATTTGGCGGGATCCAAGTGCCTGCAAATGGGCAGCCAATCATTCTCATGGCAGACAGGCAGACAACAGGCGGGTATACACGTATCGGAACAATCATTAGCGTCGATCTGCCGCTCACAGCACAATTGAAGCCAGGGAATACCGTTTCGTTTGAACGAATATCAATTGAACAGGCACAAGCGCTCTACCGAGAACGAGAGCAGCTCTTGCGGACATTGGAGAAAGTGGAATAAAGAAAGAGCAGTCACATGGGAGACCACTGAAAAACTGTTAGTTATATTTTAAGTTTTTTAGGATAAAAAGCAGTCGAATTCGGAGTAATTCAAAAAATCAACTACCTTCTTAAGCGCATGAGATAACTACTCTAAAATAAGCGATTCAATCATCCTTTTAAAGGTGATGAATCGCTTATTTACAAGATATTAGAAAGAAGAACAATACCAGCAGTGGAATGACACGTAGACTCCTGCGGGAACCGTGACCTAAGTGAGACCCCGCAGGCGTGCCGAGGAGGTCTATAAGGAACAAGGAACCTCTGCTAAAGTCGCCACGTCCTGTGGCAACGCAGACGCCAGCACATCCTGTGCAAGTGCGGAAAGCGAAGTGTCATTCCACTGCGGCGGCTTTAGCACTTTTTGAGTGGCCTCTCACATGAGGCTGCTCTTTTTCAATGCTCTTTAAGTGAGTTCTTTGCGAAAAACAAATGTAATCAATGCAAAAAGGATAAAGCTGATGAGTAGAAAAACGCCTCCGCCGATATAAATAGCGGTTGTGAGCGCTGTATCATTCATTAAATCAATGTACATGCCAATCGGTAAGCCGAACGCGCCGATGATGCCAGTGATTGCTTGAGCGTTTGCAAGTTTACTTGTTTTTGGAATATTGAACAGCTTGTAAAAAGCACCAAACGCAAATAAACTAAGCCAGCCGACAACGAGGACGTGCGCATGGATTGGACGTAAGGCATAGTTCATTGAACCTGCCATATGTGACCCCATAAACGTACCTGCTAGTGCAGCGATTGCTGAAGCTTGAATTAAGATCCGTGTGCGATTCATGATGGTAGCCCCCATTCTTCTATCAGTATCGTTCTTATCATAGCGTATGTCTAGTTCGAATTCAAAGGTTAATAGTTTGCAAGCTATCTTTGCTTATGAAGGACATAGATTTGATAATTGCCCCGAAAGAGTGACCGTTCATGTTTTACAATCTCACAAGGCATTCCGCCAACGATGTTTTCAAACCGCCGATTAATATCTGTTCCGACAGCACTTGTAATTGTGTTGAAGCCTTTTCGTAAGAAAGAAGGCTTCTCGGCATCTAAGAATTTATCAAACACTAAAATAACCCCATCATGCTTTAATACGCGTAGGCTTTCCTGCAGCACGGTGCGAGGGTTTTCTGCGACACTTAAAATTAAATTTAAAATAACGATATCGTAGCTGTTATCTGCAAATGTAAGCTGTTATCTGCAAATGTAAGCTGTTCTGCATTCATTTCCAGTAATCGAGCTTCTCGGTTGCCTGCTTTTTGGGCAGCAATACGCAGCATCTCTGCGGAAAGATCAATGCCTGTGATATGGATATCATGTGACAAGAGGGCAATGTCTTCACCTGTCCCAACTCCTGTGAGCAGGACCTTTAAGCTTGAGGGGAACTCGATCATTGAGAACGCTTTTTGACGTGCTTGGCGGAATAATGAATTTCCCATCAAGAGGTCGTAGAACGGAGCAAGTCTACGGTATTTAGCTGTATTTGATTGATTCTTCATCTGTACCTCCGAATTAGAAAAACGACGCGCCTTCTTCATCTGAGGTGCGCCGTTTTGAATGAATTATGCTTGTTCTGTTTCGTTTTTGTATAGGTTGACTTGATGTGGGAATGGGATTTCAATGCCGTTCTCATCAAGTGTTTCTTTCAGTAATTTGCGAAGCTGTCGTTCTACGCCCCATTGCTCCATGTTCTCAGTCTTACCGAGAATGCGGATGATAACATCTGAAGCACCAAAGCTTTGCACGCCAAGTACATTTGGTCCTTCTTTCATAACAGGGTTCTCTGCAGCAAACTTATCACACGCTGCCTGCAGTACTTGAATGGCATGATCAATATTGTCATCGTAGGAAATACTAATATCAACAAGAGCACGCATGTTGCCGCGTGAATGGTTGCTTAATGAAGCAATTTCACGGTTTGGAATGAAATGAAGCGTCCCGTCGAAACCACGGATTTTTGTTGTGCGAAGACCAATTTCTTCAACAATGCCTGAAAAACCTGCTGCAGATACATATTCGTCCACATCAATCTGCTTTTCAAGTAAGAGGAAGAAGCCAGTCACGACATCACTAACAAGACCTTGAGCGCCAAACCCGATTGCTAAGCCGATAATCCCAGCACCAGCAAGCAGTGCGGTTGGGTTTAAGCCGAATGTTTCAAGAACCATAACCGCAAAGATAAATACAAGCGCATATGAAACAACATTCGCTGTTAATCCTTCAAGTGTTTTAGCCCGTCCTTCAGAAATTTTATCCCGTTCTTTAAAACGAGTGAATGATTGCGAAATGACTTTCGAAGCAATGGCTTTAGCGATCACATATGCAATAAAAATCGCAATAACTTTTAAGAGAAGAATGCCGGCCATTGAAAGCCATGCTTCAAAGCGGAGTGCGCTTAAATCATCTAATCCCATCATATTTCGTTCATCACCTTTCTATGTAGTTTGTAGAAAAAATAGACATTATGTAGAAACTCAAGTTTTATCCTAACAAAAAACAAGTAAAAAAGGAAAGAAAAAGGGTTTTTTGATAGTAAGGATATTACCAGAATGGTTGAGTGGTAAACGTATAAGCAAAAAAGTGGAGAGGGAGAGGTGGATCGGTTAAGATGGTAATAGTGTAGATAATAGCTATTTCTACATTATAATAACTAATCCGATTAGAAACATTCATGAAATGCTTCTAAATTACTCATAATAAAGAGAATAAGCAAACTGTCTCGTGAGTCAATCATTTGCAATTTGGGAGGAATGAGCAATGCGATTACGTCAAGAAATGCCAGAACTTGAAGGCGCAACTGAATGGTTAAATGGTGAAGTGAAGAAAGCAGACCTAGTTGGCGAAAAACCGACCCTTATTCATTTCTGGTCTGTCAGCTGCGGTCTTTGTAAAGAAGCAATGCCGCAAGTAAATGAATTCCGCGATGATTACAAAGATGAATTAAACGTTGTCGCTGTGCATATGCCGCGCTCTGAAAAAGACTTAGATGTCGAACAGGTGAAGGAAATAGCCGCAGAGTATGATATTAATCAGCCAATCTTTGTAGATAACAAGCATAAGCTAACAGATGCATTTGAAAATCAATACGTACCAGCTTATTATGTATTTGATAAAGACGGCGTTCTTCGTCACTTCCAAGCAGGCGGAAGCGGTATGAAGATGCTGACAAAACGCGTAAACCGTGTCCTTAATGAAAATAAACAAGACGAAGAGTAAACAATCAGCCCGTCGGTTCAAAAAAGAACCGGCGGGTTTTTTTGATCGTTTGCATGAGATTCGTATTGTGATGTTTGTCACAAAACTTTCATGTGAAATAGATCACATTTAGTTTAATATCATTTACAATATGGATACAGTGATAAAAAGAGGTTTCAATTTGTGAAAGGGGAGTATGACGGTGGCAGAACTAGATAGTGTGATATTAAGCCGGTTGCTCACGACGATGACGCTGGCCTTTCATATTATTTTTGCAACGATTGGCGTAGGCGTTCCGCTTATGATTTCAATCGCTGAATTTATGGGGATTCGAAAGAAAGATAATCATTATATTCTGCTTGCCCGCCGTTGGACACGGGGCTTTGTCATTACCGTAGCCATTGGGGTTGTAACAGGCACAGCTATTGCTTTACAGCTTTCCTTACTATGGCCGAGCTTTATGCAGATTGCGGGGCAGGCGATTAGTTTGCCGCTTTTCATGGAGACATTTGCTTTCTTCTTTGAAGCGATTTTTCTTGGCGCTTATTTGTACACGTGGGACCGCTTTAAGAGTAAGTGGCGACACTGGATGCTGTCTATTCCAATTATACTTGGGGCGTCGCTATCCGCATTCTTCATTACGACAGTGAATGCGTTTATGAACACACCACAAGGCTTCACACTTGAAAATGGTGTCATTACAAATATCAATCCACTTGCAGCGATGTTTAATCCAGCGACACCGACGAAAACAGCACATGTGATCATTTCTGCTTACCTTACTTCTGCATTTTTCCTTGCGATGATCGCAGCGGTGCAGATGCTTCGCGGAAAGCGTGGCGAGTATTATAAGAAGGCACTGCGGTTGACGATGACAGCAAGCTTCATCTTTGCCGTTTCAACAGCAGTGATTGGCGACTTTTCAGCAAAGTTTCTTGCAGAACATCAGCCGGAAAAGCTTGCAGCAGCTGAATGGCACTTCGAAACAGAAGAAGGGGCGGACTTAATTCTTTTCGGTACGTTGGATGAGAATAACGAGATTCATAATGAAATTCGGATTCCGAAATTGCTAAGCTTTCTTGCCCATAGTGATGTCAATGCAAAGGTGACAGGGCTGAATGAGATTCCAAAGGCTGAGCAGCCGCCGCTTTGGATTCATTATATGTTTGATTTGATGGCCGGAATTGGCATGTACCTTGCATTTGTCAGTCTGTTGTTCCTCGTCTTGAACAAAGTGAAGAAGTGGAATCCATTTAATAAGTGGATGCTTCTGATGATTGCATCTGGTGGTCCGCTTGCGATGCTTGCAATTGAATTTGGCTGGATCTTCGCAGAGGTTGGCCGTCAGCCGTGGATATTGCGCGGCTATATGAAAGTGTCGGAAGGGGCAACACAAGCTGATCATGTTGGCATATTGTTTATCGTCTTTATGCTGCTTTACATTGCGCTTGGCTGGATTTGTCTGCGCGTCCTTATGAAAATGTTCAAAAACAATCCAGCTGAAGTTGAGCTTGAACAACGTACTAGCGAAGCCCAGTAGAGAAGGAGGGAACGAATAATGGATATGCAGTTGTTAGGAGTGACCGTGCTCTGGACATTTCTATATGGCTATTTAATTGTCGCCTCGATTGATTTCGGGGCAGGCTTTTTCGCTTATTACGCCAAGCTGCGTGGCAAAGATCACCTCATCAATAAAATTATTAGCCGTTATTTGTCACCTGTATGGGAAGTAACCAATGTGTTTTTTATCTTCTTTGTGATCGGCTTAATCGGCTTCTTCCCTGATACCGCGTATTATTACGGTTCAGCGTTTCTGGTTCCAGGCAGTGTAGCGCTTATCTTAATTGCGATTCGCGGGTCGTTTTATGCATTTGGGAATTATGGGTCAAAGGACAATCAGCTTTTCACCTTCCTATATGGGGTTACAGGGCTGTTCATTCCTGCTTCATTAGCTACAGCGCTGACCATTTCAGAAGGCGGGTTTATCCATGAAGTTGATGGAAAGGTAAGCTTGTCATTGGTTGAGCTGTTTACAAACTTTTATTCGTGGAGTGTCGTGATTCTGGCGATTGTATCTGTGTTGTTTATTAGCGCTGCCTTTCTAAGCTATTATGCGTGGCGTGCAAAGGATATGGCAGCCTTTGAAATTTTGCGTAAGTTTGCGTTATTTTGGAGCGGCCCGACGATTCTTGCAAGCTTATTAGTGTTTACATCACTGAGCCAGCAAAATCCAGAACACTTTGCTCGAATTTTAGACAGCTACCATTGGATGTTTGTTGCCTCATTGCTTTGTTTCCTAGCCGCAGGTGGGTTCATTTACTTTAAGAAGCGGTTAGGTATGGCGTTTATTCTTGTCATGCTGCAGTTTTTCTTTGCTTTCTTCGGCTACGGGGCATCGCATTTGCCATATATTTTAAAACCATATGTCACCATCTATGCGTCATTTACAAATACGACGATGAGTACTGCACTTGTAATCGCGTTTATTGCCGGCCTTGTCCTGCTCATTCCGTCGCTTTATATGCTCATGCGTTTATTTTTATTTGATGCCGATTATGTGCAAGGAAAGAAATAATACGCCTCAATTGCACAAAATAAAAGCAATTAAAACAGAAGAGCTGATTTTGTGATAAAATGCTTTTTGTAGATAGGTGCAAATTGGAGGAGTTATAATGAAGAAGGAATTTGCGGTTATTGGGCTTGGCCGTTTTGGCGGAAGCATTTGCCGTGAGCTGGCGAAGCAGGGAATGGAAGTTCTAGCAATGGACTTAGATGAGGATAAAGTCAATGAATATGCAGATATCGCGACACATGCAGTAATGGCTGATTCGACCGACGAGAATGTGTTGAAAAGCTTAGGTATCCGTAACTTCGACCATGTCATTGTCGCAATCGGTGATAACATCCAAGCAAGTATTCTAACGACGCTTATGCTGAAAGAGTTAGGCGTCAAGCATATTACAGTAAAAGCGCAGAATGATTATCATGAAAAAGTATTAAACAAAATTGGCGCCGACCATATTGTTCACCCAGAGCGTGATATGGGAAAACGAATTGCCCATAACATCGCTTCTAATAGTGTGCTTGATTATTTAGAGCTATCGGATGAACATAGTATTGTTGAATTAATCGCCAATAGTAAAATGCACGGCCAAACGCTAATCAGCTTGGATATTCGTGCAAAGTACGGCTGTAACATCGTCGCCTATAAACGCGGCAAAGATATTACCGTTTCTCCACAGCCTGATGAAGCGATTCATAAAGGCGATATTTTGATTGTAATTGGCACAGACAAAGACATTAATCGACTAGAAAAGAATTTATTGAATGAAGAATAAGCGATAACCGTTGCTCTTATGAAAGGGCAGCGGTTTTTTTTATGCTTCTAAATTCTTATAGCTCGATAACGTTTAGTGATTGTTCATAAATGGAAAAGAGAATATAAGGGAAAATCATGCAAGAGAGGTGATGACGTGTTAAAGGAACGAAATGGCAACGAGGATTCGCTAGAGCAGAAGGAAAAAGAAAATTGTCCACATCGCGACATAGAGCCGCAGTGTGAAGATAATGGTCCAATGTACAGTGAGCATAGTGAAAGACATCCAGATGACATTTAAAAAAAGCGGGCTGACTCAGTGATAGAACATTGAGTTAGCCCGCTTTTTGCTTTATTAAATTTCCATAATAATCGGTAAGATCATTGGCTTACGCTTTGTTTTTTCATATAAGAATGGAGCAAGTGTGTCTGTAATCTCATTCTTAATTTCTGCCCATTGTGTTGTACGGCGTTCCATCACGCGGTCCAAGTGCTTCGCAATTAAGCCTTGTGCGTCGTTAATAAGGTCGCCTGATTCACGCATGTAGACGAAGCCGCGTGAAATAATGTCTGGGCCTGCTTTGATTTTGAATTCTTTCATGTCGATTGAAACAACGACAATGACAAGTCCTTCTTCAGACAGGATGCGGCGGTCACGTAAAACAATGTTTCCGATATCACCGATTCCGCTTCCATCTACATAGACAGAGCCTGAAGGAATCTTACCAGCAATCGCAGCTTCGTTTGAGCCAAGGGCAAGTACTTCACCGTTGTCCATAATGAAGCTGTTCTTTGGTGGGATACCGCAGTCTTCAGCTAATTTCTTATGCATGATTTGCATGCGATATTCACCATGGATTGGCATGAAGTATTTTGGCTTAATTAAGCGAAGCATAAGCTTCTGTTCTTCTTGGCCACCATGACCAGATGTATGAATATCATTTAACGCGCCGTGAATAACTTCAGCACCAGCACGATATAACATGTTAATTGTACGGCTTACACTTACCGTGTTGCCTGGAATTGGTGATGAACTAAAGACAACTGTATCGCCAGGAATGATTTGAATTTGACGGTGTGTACCGTTTGCGATACGTGATAGTGCTGCCATTGGCTCACCTTGGCTTCCCGTACAAAGGATTGTGACTTGGTTAGCTGGTAAGCGGCCAATTTGATGTGCATCAATGAATGTATTCTTCGGTGCACGGATATAGCCTAAGTCTTGTCCGATTGTAATCGCTGCTTCCATACTACGTCCGAAGACCGCTACTTTGCGGTTGTTCAGCACCGCTGATTCGACGACCTGTTGTAAACGGTGAATGTTAGAAGCGAACGTTGCGAAAATCACACGACCGTCTACTTTACGGAAAATATCGTGAATGCTTTCGCCGACTTTTCGTTCAGACATCGTGAAGTCTGGAATTTCACTGTTCGTACTGTCTGAAAGTAGACAAAGCACACCTTCTTTTCCGATCTCAGCCATTTTTGTTAAGTTTGCAGGCTCACCAACAGGGGTGAAGTCAAACTTGAAGTCACCTGTATGAACGACATTGCCAGGTGGTGTTTTCACGACAATTCCGAATGAATCAGGAATGCTGTGTGTTGTGCGGAAGAAGGAAACGGATGTTTTACGAAACTTCACAATTTCATCTTCTTCAATAATGTTCAGTTTTGCACGACGAAGCAGTCCGTGTTCGTCCAGCTTGTTTTTCAATAGTCCAATTGCAAGCTTTCCGCCGTAGATTGGAATGTTGATTTCACGAAGTAAGTAAGGAATACCACCAATGTGGTCTTCGTGTCCGTGCGTAACAAATAAACCTTTAATCTTATCTTGGTTCTTAATTAAATACGTGTAATCTGGGATGACATAGTCAATGCCAAGCAATTCGTCTTCCGGAAACTTAATGCCTGCATCAATTAAAATAATTTCGTCCTGGAATTGGACGCCATATGTGTTTTTACCGATTTCGCCGAGTCCGCCTAAGGCGAAGACAGCGGTCTGGTCGTTTTTAACAAACTTCATAGATTATAGATTCTCCACTTTGAAATCTTCAGATTGTTGTTCGTACTCTAAATGAGCGCCGGAAATGGATTGGATAAATTCGATGTTAATATCCCGCCCTTTTAATTTCTCACGTACTTTGCGTTCGCTTTCAGCTTCAACGTAGAGCGATTTCGTACGCTCACGAACAGGAGCTTCAAGCTGATAATCTTGATAAAAAACTTTGTAAATCATTTCGATCTCTCCTTGAACTTCGATTTTCCTTATCTTCGTACCATTATAAAGCAATTTTTGTACATTTTCATGTTTTTTCTCATAGATTCACTTGAATTAGAAATTTTGGAGGTGAAATTTGCGGTGAAAGTGTAATTTTGATGGAAACAAAATGAGCCGAACGATTTAGTCGTAACCGTTCGGTCGTATTTCACCACTATGGTTGAACAGGTTATTAGAGAACCCACTTAATGATAAGTGGTGTGAGCGAAACGATGTCTCGTTGTAGGTCCTGTGATTCGCTTTTTCCCCAGAATGTATCATATGTGCTGTGTGATCATTTTGCAAGTTTAAATTTCCCATTTTCCCTTTCGCTAAACATTAAGCAATCGTTTTTCTTCTTAATAAATCAGAAACTTGGTTACGAATTTTCCGTCGCAGCTTTTTAAACATATTCCATTCATCTCCTTTTTGGCAAATTTTATACGTTCCAACGCTCTCTATTTATACCTTTATTATAAATGATTAAGCTGTGTTTTATGGTGGTTAAATTTTCCTTATGGAGTAATTTTGCGGACAATGTCACTTGATTGACATCTTTTGGCGTTTTCGTTAAGGTAATCATATTATTTTGAACGAAACATTGAACATGTTCTTATAGAAATGGGGAAGAGCAGATGGCGAAATTATATGGAGCACTATTTACACTAAGCATGATTTGGGGAACGTCATTTCTGTTTGTTAAGCTTCTGCTTGAAGACTTCGGCTCTTGGGGCGTTGTTTTCTTGCGCTGTTTATTTGGGGCATTAACACTTGTTGCGATTACTTTTGTAAAAAGAGAAGCAAAACAATGGCGCCGCCTGCCGTGGAAAGCAATCATCGTTGTTGCGCTATTAAATAATGCGATTCCGTGGGGACTTATTGCATTAAGTGAAACACAAATCTCAAGCAGCCTGGCATCTGTCGTCAATGCAACAACGCCGATTTGGACGAGCTTAATCGGGTTTGCGATGTTTTCAAGCAGGATGCATAAGATGCAGTGGATTGGTATTGTCGTTGGTTTTATCGGGATTTTAGTCCTGCTTGATTTGGATGTAGCGGGTTTGTTTACTGAAAACTTTATCGGCATTGGCACGATGATCGGTGCGGCTATTTGTTACGGGCTCGGTTCCCAGCTTTCGAAGCGTAACCTTTCGAATTTAAGCGTAACGATGATTTCTGCCAGCACGTTGTCTGTCGCAACTGTTGTTAGTTTTATTATGTCGATGTTAACTGAGCCTGTTCAAGTTCAGGCAGTCCTTGAGTGGAATAATCTTCTATCCGTTATTGGAATCGGTGTATTTGGCAGCGGGTTTGCGTATTTGTTTTACTATTATATGATTAAGGAAGGCAGTGCTGAGTTCGCATCACTTGTCACATACCTCGTTCCAGTCAGTGCACTAATATGGGGAGCGCTGTTATTAGATGAAGCGATCTCTGTTCATATGATTCTTGGCTTAGTATTAATTTTCAGCGGCGTGTATTTGTCGTCAAGAAAGTCGAAAGCAGCTACTGCCCGAACGCCAGCAATCAACAAACAAGCATAGAGGTGACCTTACAATGAATGATAAAGTCGTTTTCTTTGATATTGATGGAACATTATTAAATGAAGAAAAAGAACTACCAGATTCAACGAAAGATGCCGTTCAACAACTTCAGAACAAAGGCGTTCACACCGTAATTGCGACAGGGCGTGCGCCGTTCATGTTTGCGCCGCTTCGCGAAGAGCTAGGCATTGATTCATTCGTAAGCTTCAACGGACAATATGTCAGCTTTCACGGTGAAATCATTTACAAGAATGCCCTTCATATGGAAGAAATACGTAAGCTTGAGGAAGATGCAAAAGTCAATCAGCATCCGATGGTATTCCTTGACCACGAAGCAATGAAAGCAAATGAAGCCTTTCATCCATATATCGAAAAAAGCATGCAAAGCATAAAATTTGAGCATCCGCCATTTGATCCTGCTTATTACCATAACCGAGAGATCTACCAAGCACTGCTTTTCTGTAATGGGCCAGACGAGGAAGAAGGCTACCGCTCAAGCTACGATAATCTTCGGTTTATCCGTTGGCATGACTATTCAATTGACGTCCTTCCACAAGGAGGTTCAAAAGCACGCGGCATTCAAGAAACGATCAAGCGCTTGAATATTCCAAATGAAAATGTGTATGCATTTGGCGACGGCTTAAATGATATTGAAATGCTTTCCTCTGTTGGAACAGGTATTGCGATGGGCAATGCAAAGGACGAAGCAAAACACGTTTCTAATCATATTACAAAACACGTAGATGAGGACGGAATTTGGCATGGCTTAAAGGCTGTAGGTCTGCTTTAAATACGAAACAAGGCATTGGCAACTTTCATAGCGCCAATGCCTTTTACTTATCCTTATACTTCTAACGGTTTAGCGCCTTCTGGGGCTCCGAATGGGTCATCCTGGTTAATATGATCATAAAACATAATGCCGTTTAGGTGGTCAATTTCATGCTGAAAAACAATGGCAGGCATGCCTTTTAACCGCACTTGCACATCATTGCCGTCTAAATCCACACCTTTGACTGTTACCTTCGCATAACGAGGAACAATCCCTGGTACATCACGGTCAACACTTAAGCAGCCTTCACCCCCAGGCAGGTATGTTTTTTGCGCGGAATGGCTGATGATCTTTGGATTGAACAGCGCATGGCTGTACAAACGGTCATGCTCATCTGTTACATGCACCGCAATCATACGTTTTGTAATGCCAAGCTGAGGGGCGGCAATCCCGACGCCTGGGCGCAGGTCATATTCTTGCGCAATGGCATCATCCTGACTATTGATAACAAACTCAATCATTTTTTGTAATGTATTGTGGTCTTCCTTGCTTGCAGGAAGCGTTACTTCTTCTGCTTTTTCGCGAAGTGCCGGGTGGCCTTCACGGACGACGTCTTTCATCGTTAACATGTCTATCACTCCTCCAACACTATATCAAAAACGCAATGCGTATTGCTTCATTTAAGCATATGTAACAGTTTAGCATAAATATTCTAACGCCTCTATAGCCTAGTTTCAATCTAAAATAAAAACCGACGGAGCGGCTCCGTCGGAATAAAAAGTGAGGGTAGAGAAATAAGCTTGAATGCTGGTGATTATCGATACCAAGAAGCGCCGACAATGATTAATAAAATGAAAAGAACGACAATTAACGCAAAGTTGTTCCCGCGTCCGTGACCACCATAGCCGTATGAAGGATAATAACAACAAGAATCGTAATGCATAGAAATACCTCCTTAAAATAGGTGCCTTAAGTGCTTTTACATTCGTTCGCATCTCTCTTGTGGAACTACTATACGATATGCAAGCAGGGCATATGTGTATAGGCGGATGCCTACATGAAAAAAATTCCGTTTTTAAGTTTCGTTATAAAAGAAAAAATGTCTACATAACATGAGAAAAAGAGCGGATTTCTTCGGATGTGTGTTGTTCTTTTGAATTCGAAAGTGATAGAATAGAGCAGTGCTATTATCAAATTGTGACAAATGTGAGCGTCGTTGACATTGTTGCAAATGTCCACTTTGTATGTAAATTTCTTAAATAATATGTATTTGTAAGTGCAGTGAGGAGGAAATGGAATGTTTCGTGTTTGGAAATGGGTGTCAATGTTTGCGGCTGTGCTTTTCATCAGCGGGTGTAATTTCGGTGGAAATCCGACAGAGAACATTTACGACCATTTAGAAAAAGCGGTTACGCTTGAGGATGTATTCGAACAGCAGCAAGAACCGCTCGTGCAGCTAGAAGCAAAAGAGCAAAAGGTGTATGAACAAATTAAAGGGTTGAGCATGAATGAATTCAGCCAAATTCAAAAGCTTTCCGATGAAGCAATTAGTATCGTTGAAAAACGAAAAGAGCATCTTCAAAAAGAAAAAGAGAGCATTGACGCTTCAAAAGAAGAATTTAAGCAAATTGAGCCAATCATCGAAAAAGTAGAAGAGAAGAACGTCCAACAAAAAGGCCAAGAGCTATATAAAGCAATGGATGAGCGCTATGCTGCCTATGACAAGCTGTACAGCAGCTATGACAAAGCGTTAAAATTAGATAAAGAGCTATATGAAATGTTCAAGAACAAAGAGTTAACACTAGAAGAAACCCGTAAGCAAATTGAAAAAATCAATGAAAGCTACCAAGCAGTTATGAAAGCAAATGAACAATTCAACAAACAAACTGAGCAATATAACAAGCTGAAAAAAGAATTTTATAAAGCTGCTGACTTAAATGTTACGTTTAATGAGAAGTAATCACACCACACGCACTCTCCAACATCAGACGGAGGGTGCGTTTTTTAGTTTGTATTTATGTAAAGCTATTGTGGGAAAGTAGTTAAAAAAGCGTAGAAAGGCGTGAAGGCTCCAGCAAACAAGGTTTCTGAGCGATTCGCCTCTGCTTTCGACGCACAGGACGTGCTAGTGCAGGCGTTGTCACAGGACGTGACGTTCTTAGCCAGCGTTCCTTTGATCCAGCTGCGAAAGCCAAACCGTCGGGCTGCTTCACTCCTTCCTCCGAAAGCAAAGAGCAGCTTTCTATGTCAGGAGTTCCACCAGCCGATCGGTTTAAGCGGGCTTTCTCCGCATTTCTTTGATCCAGCTGCGGTGGCTAGGGGCTCAAGGTCATAAGTCAGCCTGTTGCGGGAACAAAGAGCGGTTCCCTCCACATTCTGCCTTATGCTTGTCGCCCCTGTTCAAGCCGCCTCCGCTTTTCGAGATGTCTAGCTGCGAAAGGCAGGCTGCGCAAGTTGCTTTCGACGTACAGGATGTACTAGCGTCGGTGTTGAAACAGGACGTTTCGTTCTTAGCCAGCGTTCCTTTGATGTCTAGCTGCGGCGAATAGAAACTTGTGTTGCTTCACCTTCCCGCTCCGAGGCAAAGAGCGCCTCTATGCGTGAAGGCTCCAGCAAACAAGGTTTCTGAGCGATTCGCCTCCGCTTTTCTTTTATGAAACTGTTTACATAACAATGGTACAGTTTTAGTTTTTGTATTAATACAGGGGTGTTTTGTTTGTGTTGGGATTACGTTTATGTGTATAATAAATCACAAGATAAATAATTAAATAAAGTATTTGACGGGGATTCGTGTGATGTAGTAAACTAAATTCTGCAACTGACGTTGTACTAGTTTTTAATTGAAAAGTATTAATACAGTTTATTCCACGCAATTGGATGGTTGTCCGAAAAGGATGATTAATCTTGTTTGAATGAGGGAATAGAACATATGGAATTTTTAACTGATATGTAACGCATTATTGCTAACGTCATGCACGCCCGTTAAATTGGGCAAACTATTGAATGCATTTGACGATAAAACGTATCCGCTGCGTTTGAACAGTGATGAAAGGATGAGGTGAAAAATATGGCTAAGAAGAAAACTACTCTTCAAAAAGTCGAAGACCAATTTGAAACATTCCAAATTCTTAACGAAGATGGCGAAGTCGTGAATGAAGACGCAATGCCAGAGCTTTCGGATGAGCAATTAAAAGAATTAATGACACGTATGGTGTATACGCGTATTCTTGACCAACGCTCGATTTCATTGAACCGTCAAGGACGCCTTGGTTTCTATGCACCAACAGCTGGCCAAGAGGCTTCACAGCTTGGTACACAATACGCACTAGATAAAGAGGACTGGATTCTTCCAGGTTACCGTGATGTGCCTCAATTAATTTGGCACGGACTTCCGCTTACAAAAGCGTTCTTGTTCTCACGTGGTCACTATGTAGGTAACCAATTCCCTGAAGGTGTAAACGCATTGAGCCCGCAAATTATCATCGGTGCACAAATCACACAAACTGCAGGTGTAGCGCTAGGTCTTAAAAAGCGTGGCAAGAAAACAGTTGCGATCACGTATACAGGTGACGGCGGTGCTTCACAAGGTGACTTCTACGAAGGTATGAACTTCGCAGGTGCATTCAAAGCGCCAGCAATTTTCGTTGTTCAAAACAACCGTTTTGCAATTTCTACGCCAGTTGAGAAGCAATCAGCTGCACAAACAATTGCCCAAAAAGCAGTGGCAGCAGGTATCCCTGGTGTACAAGTTGATGGAATGGACGTGCTTGCAGTTTACGCAGCAACACAAGAAGCTCGTGAGCGCGCTGTCAATGGCGAAGGTCCGACATTAATTGAAACATTAACATATCGTTATGGTCCACATACGATGGCTGGTGATGACCCAACACGCTACCGTACAGAAGACCTTGATAATGAGTGGGAAAAGAAAGATCCGCTTGTACGCTTCCGTAAGTTCCTTGAGAACAAAGGTCTATGGTCTCAAGAAGAGGAAGAGAAGGTAGTAGAACAAGCTAAAGAAGAAATCAAAGCAGCAATCAAAGAAGCTGACCAAACACCAAAACAAAAAGTAACTGACTTAATCGATATTATGTATGAAGAGCTTCCTCAGAACTTGAAAGAACAGAAGGAAGAATACGTAGCAAAGGAGTCGAAGTAACATGGGCCAACAAATGACAATGATCCAAGCGATTACTGATGCGTTGCGCGTTGAGTTGAAAAATGACGAAAACGTCCTCGTATTTGGTGAAGACGTTGGTTTAAACGGCGGTGTATTCCGTGCAACAGAAGGTTTACAAGCAGAATTCGGAGAAGATCGTGTATTTGACACGCCGCTTGCAGAGTCAGGTATCGGTGGTCTTGCACTTGGTCTTGCACTAGAAGGCTTCCGTCCAGTTCCTGAAATCCAATTCTTCGGTTTCGTATACGAAGTAATGGATGCAATTTCTGGTCAAATGGCGCGTATGCGTTATCGTTCAGGCGGTACAAAAACGGCGTCAATTACAATTCGCTCACCATTCGGAGGCGGCGTACATACCCCTGAGCTTCACGCGGACAGCTTAGAAGGACTTATGGCACAACAACCAGGTCTTAAAGTTGTTATTCCATCAAACCCTTACGATGCGAAAGGCTTGCTAATTTCAGCAATCCGTGACAACGATCCGGTTATTTTCCTTGAGCATATGAAGCTTTATCGTTCTTTCCGCCAAGAAGTACCTGAAGAAGAATATACAATTCCTCTAGGTGTAGCGGATGTAAAGCGTGAAGGAAAAGATATCTCAATTATTGCTTACGGTGCAATGGTTCAATCATCTCTTAAAGCAGCAGAAGAGCTTGAAAAAGATGGCATTGATGCAGAGGTAATCGACCTTCGAACTGTTAGCCCGCTTGATATTGACACAGTTATTAAATCTGTTGAAAAAACAGGTCGTGCAATCGTCGTACAAGAAGCTCAAAAGCAAGCTGGTATTGCAGCAAACGTTGTAGCAGAAATCAACGACCGCGCAATCCTTCACTTAGAAGCACCAGTACTTCGTGTGGCAGCGCCTGATACAGTTTATCCATTCTCACAAGCTGAAGAAGTATGGCTTCCAAACTATAAAGATGTTATTGAAAAAGCGAAACAAGTCATCAACTTCTAATTGCTCTGACTAAAAACATGAAAAGAAATCAGCCCGCTCTGATTTCTTTTCATCCATTTTAACGCGAATGAAATTAAATGATATAGATAAGAGGAGGTCATTTGCCGTGGCATTTGAATTTAAACTGCCTGATATTGGTGAAGGTATTCATGAAGGTGAAATCGCTAAGTGGTTCGTTAAGCCTGGCGATGAAGTGAAAGAAGACGATGTGCTAGCAGAAGTTCAAAATGATAAAGCAGTTGTTGAAATTCCTTGTCCAGTAGATGGAACGGTAAAAGAAATTAAAGTAGACGAAGGTGAAACAGCAATTGTCGGCGATGTAATCGTTACATTTGATGCCCCAGGCTATGAAGACGACGGTTCTGACGAAGGCGGCGAAGAAAAAGCTGAAGAATCGAAAGAAGAGCCGAAGGAAGAAGCTCCAAAAGAAGAAGCTCCGAAAAAAGAAGAGGCTCCAGCAGCATCTTCAAGCGATGAAGAGGTTGACGAAAATGCTCGTGTTATCGCAATGCCTTCTGTACGTAAATACGCACGTGACAAAGGCGTAGATATCCGCAAAGTAAGCGGAAGCGGCAAAAACGGTCGTGTCTTAAAAGAAGATATCGAAAGCTTCCTAAGCGGCGGTGCAAAAGCAGAAGAAGCTCCTGCACAAGAAGAAAAAGCAGAAACAAAAGAAGAAGCAGCACCAGCACAACAAGCTGCTCCAGCAGGACAATACCCAGAAACTCGCGAGAAGATGAGCGGAATGCGCAAAGCAATTGCAAAAGCAATGGTGAATTCCAAACATACTGCTCCGCATGTTACACTAATGGACGAAGTAGACGTAAGCGCGCTTGTTGCACATCGCAAACAGTTCAAGCAAGTTGCTGCAGACAAAGGCATCAAGCTTACTTATCTTCCGTACGTTGTTAAAGCATTGGTAAGCGCATTGCGTGAATACCCAGTGTTAAATACAATGTTAGATGATGAAACACAAGAAATCGTTCAGAAGCATTACTACAACATCGGTATTGCAGCAGACACAGACAAAGGTCTACTTGTACCAGTTGTGAAAGATGCTGAGCGTAAGTCAATCTTCAACATCTCAAGCGAAATTAATGAACTTGCAGTAAAAGCGCGTGATGGTAAACTTTCTGGTGAAGAAATGAAAGGTGCTTCTTGCACAATTACAAACATCGGTTCTGCAGGTGGCCAATGGTTCACACCAGTTATTAACCACCCAGAAGTTGCAATCCTTGGTATCGGCCGTATCGCTGAAAAACCAGTTGTACGTGACGGTGAAATTGTAGCAGCACCTGTTCTTGCATTATCTCTAAGCTTTGACCACCGTATGATTGACGGTGCAACAGCACAAAATGCAATGAATCACATCAAACGTCTATTGAACGACCCACAACTATTAGTAATGGAGGCGTAAAATTATGGTAGTAGGAGATTTCCCAATCGAACTTGATACGCTCGTTGTAGGTGCAGGCCCTGGCGGTTATGTAGCAGCAATCCGCGCTGCACAACTAGGACAAAAAGTAGCAATCGTTGATAAAGGTACACTTGGTGGTGTTTGCCTTAACGTCGGTTGTATCCCTTCAAAAGCGTTAATCAATGCTGGTCATCGTTATGAAGAAGCAAAAGGCTCTGACGACATGGGTATCAAAACTGAGAATGTATCAGTTGATTTCTCAAAAGTTCAAGAGTGGAAACAAGGCGTTGTGAAAAAACTTACTGGCGGCGTTGAAGGCCTTCTTAAAGGAAACAAAGTTGAAATCCTTCGCGGAGAAGCATTCTTCGTAGATGGCAACACAGTTCGCATCATGGACGATAAGGGTGCGCAAACTTACAAATTCAACAATGCAATTATTGCAACAGGCTCTCGTCCAATTGAAATTCCAAGCTTTAAGTTCTCTGACCGTGTTCTAGACTCTACAGGTGCTCTTGGACTGAAAGAGATTCCGAAGAAAATGATCGTAATCGGCGGCGGTTACATCGGTACAGAGCTTGGTACAGCATATGCAAACTTCGATACAGAAGTAACAATTCTTGAAGGCGCAGAAGATATCTTAATGGGCTTTGAAAAGCAAATGCGTCAAATCGTTAAGAAGCGTCTTAAGAAGAAAGGCGTCGAGATCCATGCAAAAGCAATGGCAAAAGGCGTTGAAGAAACAGAAAACGGCGTGAAAGTAACAGCAGAAGTAAAAGGTGAAGAGCAAACATTTGAAGCGGATTACGTGCTTGTAACAGTAGGCCGTAAGCCAAACACAGATGAGCTTGGCCTTGAGCAAGCTGGTGTTGAAGTTGATGAGCGCGGTCTTATCAAAATCGACAAGCAATGCCGTACATCTGTAAGCAACATCTTCGCAATTGGTGACATCGTTCAAGGTCCACCACTTGCACATAAAGCTTCTTATGAAGGAAAAATCGCTGCAGAAGTAATCAGCGGAGAAGCTTCTGAAATCGATTATCACGGCATCCCAGCGGTTGTATTCAGTGAACCAGAACTTGCTTCTGTCGGCTACACTGAACAAGAAGCGAAGGATGCGGGCTTAGAAGTAAAAGCTTCTAAATTCCCATTCGCTGCAAACGGACGCGCATTGTCACTTAATGAAACAGACGGCTTCTTGAAGCTTATAACACGCCAAGAAGACGGCCTAATCATTGGTGCACAAATCGCAGGTCCAAACGCTTCTGACATGATTTCTGAGCTTGGCCTTGCAATCGAAGCAGGCATGACTGCTGAAGATATCGCACTAACAATCCATGCTCACCCAACACTAGGCGAAATCACAATGGAAGCTGCAGAAGTAGCCCTAGGAAGCCCAATTCATATTAAATAAGAAAAGCGGAGAAAGGCGTTTAGGCTGTCCGATTGCTGGAAGCTTTACACAGAGAAAGCCGCTCTTTGCTTTCGGCGTGTTAAAAGGAACGTCGGTTAAGAACGAAACGTCCTGTTTCAACACCGACGCTAGTACATCCTGTACGTCGAAAGCAACTCGCGCAGCCTGCCTTTCGCAGCTAGCCAATAGAAAAGCGGAGAAAGCCCGCTTAAATCGATCGGCTGGTGGAGCTTCTGACAGAGAAGGTCGGTCTTTACCTTCGACAAAAGAAGCGAAGCAGCCCGACGATTTGGCTTTCGCAGCTAGACATAAACGAGAGCGCCGGTCATTGACCGGCGCTTTTTTCGTACATAAAAAGAGAGCCAGCCACTGATAATAGTGGCTGGCTCTTAAGGTAAGCGAGAAGAGTAGTGAGCATATGTGCAGGCATTCTGCTAAGCTGTATACAAGTACTTTACTTCCCGAGTGCGTTTAAAACTTGCTTTCGTATCGCATCTTTCGATTGTACGCCCTCTATTTTTGTCACATAAGTTCCTCTGTTCAAAACGACGAGGGTAGGGTATTGCTTTACTTTAAAATGTTCAACGAGATTGGTGTTTTTCGAAGAGTGAACGATAATGAAATCAACATTTTCCTTCGGATACTGCTTCTTAAGATCCAAGAGAACATCATAATAATTTCCTTCACGTTCAAGGTGCTTGTCATTTGAAAAGAATACAAAGAGTACACCATCGGAATGTTTCTTTATATCATTGACTGAATTGCCTTCTACTGCTTGACAGGCTCCCAAGCAATAATGTGAAAGCAAGAAGGGTAACGATTTTTCGCTTCATGCTGCAACCTCACTTCTTTCTTCTATGCTCTATATTAAAATATACCCTAATTCTATCATGAGGAATACTTAATTATTGTATTGTCATCTAAATGTTACAAAAATGAAAACTTCCAGATATGGACCTATGTGATAGAAAAGTGTGTCAATTGCCACAATATTTTGTGAAAGCCTGTCGTATAGAAAAACCCCGCTGAAGCTCAATCAGCGGGGAGAATGGATCCTATTTACTTTCAGTAGGATTTCCTTTTGTTTTGTAGCGAACAGTAACGATTTTTTCTTCTTTAAAGGATTTTAACATTGCAAATACCATTAAAATCATAATAATCGTAAACGGAAATGCGGCAATAATCGAGGCCGTTTGTAGTGCACCAAGACCGCCTGTCCAAAGTAAAATTGCTGCTGTGGAAGACTGGATAATCCCCCAAATAAATTTCACAGAATTTGGCGGGTTTAAGCTGCCGTTTGTTGTCTGCATTCCGAGTACGAACGTTGCTGAATCGGCTGATGTAATAAAGAACGTACTAATCAGGAAGATTGCGATCGCACTCATGAAAAATCCAAGTGGGAAGTTTTGTAACACTTCAAATAGCGCAATTTCCATTCCACTGTCGTTCATGACTTGATAGATACCTGCTCCCTGGCGTTCAAGGAAAATAGCCGAACCGCCGAAAACAGAGAACCAAAGGCCACCGAAAATAGTTGGAACAGCAAGTACACCGATAATAAACTCACGAATGGTACGGCCGCGAGAAATACGTGCAATAAATGTACCGACAAATGGTGCCCAGGCAATCCACCATGCCCAATAGAAAATGGTCCAGTCTTGAATCCAAGTGTTTTGTTCAAACGGACTTAGCTTAAAGCTCATGGAAGGAAGGTTTTGCACATAGCTTCCAATTGTCATCGTAAAGACATCCATAATAAAATTCGTTGGACCAGCAAACAGTAGGAATAACATTAAACTGATTGCCAAAATAATATTTAAATTACTTAAGTATTTAATCCCTTTGTTTAAGCCTGTCTGTGCTGACAGCATAAATAGAACGGTTACGATGAGAATAATCACCATTTGGGTGACTTTTGTATTGGCGATCGAATCTGATAAGTAAGAGGCACCGCCACCAATTTGAATTGCACCTAAACCAAGGGACGTTGCAACGCCAAAGATCGTCGCAAAAACCGCAATGAAGTCGACAAGAGTACCAAGCGGACCATCGACACGGTCACCTAATACTGGGCGTAAGATTGCACTTACGACACCTGGTGCTTCTTTACGGAACTTGTAATAAGCAAGCGCAAGGGCAATGACGGCATAAATAGCCCATGGGTGAAGCCCCCAATGGAAGAATGAATAGCGTAGAGCTAGACGTGCAGACTCTGCTGTTTCACCTTCACCAACCGGCGGTGTGAAATAATGGTACATCGGCTCGGCTGCACCCCAGAATACAAGCCCGATACCCATACCTGCGCTAAATAACATCGCAAACCATGTAAGGTAGCTGTATTCAGGTTCATCTGTGTCTTTTCCTAATTTAATATGTCCGTACTTGGAAAAGATAAGAAAGAGTGCAAATACTAAGAAGCCTGTAGCAGATAGTAGATAGAACCAACCAAATTTTTCAACGATAAATCCTTGGACACTACTTGTAACGACTTTCAGGTTTGCATTTGGTAGTGCTTCCTCAGGGATGATTCCCCATACAATGAATAATGCGGCTACAATTACTGATATGACAAATACTGGTGTAAGCTTTTTCATTGTATCTCCCCTTCCTTCTCATATTATAGTCAGTATTCTCCAGCATGTTAGAACTATGCATGAAGGTCTAGCTTAAGATGATAGGAACGTGATTTACTGAATATAACAGTTGTTCCCAACCAATAGATACCAAAGGTTTAATGACTAATACAGACAAAAATAAAGGCATAAACACATTCGTATTTATACCCGTAACACATGATAATGAAACTAAGAAAAGAATACAAGTAAATGACTCATATTCAGTAAAAAAGGAAGATTCAAAATTATTGAAAATTAATGCAGTGAATCTATGCTTCACGAGCGCCTTTTGCCTTGTTTACTAAGTGCTCCAATTCTTCAAGTGCATCATGCATCGAAAGAATTTCATATAAAATAATTGTATGTGACGCAAAGTGATGATGATATTTGTTCGTTGGTTGATGAGCAAGCTCACGTTTCCAATGCCAGAAATAATGATCAAGCTCTTTGATGATAGCGAAATGTTCCTCGGGGACGTGATGGTTCGGGTCCTTCAACACAAGAATGATCGAATCAATCGCTCGTTTTAATAAATCTTTCTCTTCTTCGCAAAATTCTTCTTTATTTAATTGTGCATATTGCAGGTTTCCTAAATGAAAAACAAATTGCTGCAGTAAATTTACTTGCTTCGTCGCATAGTGAAATATTCGTACCTCTGATGTACTGTGCTTATGATAACGAAACTCTTCATGTTGATAATCACTAAGCTGCATTGTTCGTTCAAGCTGTTTCGTAATGCGCCGATAAGCTCGCTTTGTTTGCAGGTGAGACCCTTTTCCTTCAATCATTTCTCTGCTAAGCAGCTTAAGGGTTGTCCCAATTGAATTGCATATCTCATCAATTTGATTAAGAATCATTGGTGAATATTTTGGCGGCATAATCATAAAGTTCACGACAGTCGATACGGTTAGACCGATTGCTGTTGTGCCAAGACGGGAAACGAACGCAAGTAAGAAATGATCATGCACGTCAGGAATCATCGCAACGGCTGTTAATGTCGCAACAAGTGTCCCTTCATCAAGCTTAAGCCTATTGCAGGTCCAGATTGTTAATACAGCCGCAAGCGCATATGTATGAGCAGTTTCGCCAAACACCCATGAAAAGAACATCGAAATGGCTGCCCCGATTGCAGAAGCAGGCAGTCTAATTATCCCTTTCCGGACAGAATCCGAGGCAGTTGGCTCTGTCGTGACGATCGCGGTAATAACCGCAAAAATGGCAGGTAAATTCAATTGATGACAAATGATTGCCGTAATAAAGACAGAAATAGCTGTTTTAACAATTCTTCCACCAGCAATTTTAAATCGTTTGACCTCTTTCATTTTTTTAACCAACCTTATCTAATTAGTATTGATGTATATGAGCTTCTTTTCTCAGAAAAAATAGGAAACTTATCAGTTCGGTTCGTGTTGGAAATATATTATAATGATAATGGATGATGAAATGAATGGGAATATTCCTATCATAACAAACAAACTGGGGGTTGCTGAAATGAAAAAAATAGGTTTTGTATTGTTTTGCGCATTCTTACTGAGTGCATGCGGAACAAATACAGCCAGCGAGCCAGCTGATGAAAACCAATCTGCACAGGCTGAAAAGAAAGAAGAGGAAAAAAGTGCAGACGCAAAAAATGAAGAAAAGGTAGAACAAGAGCAGCCGAAAGAGGAAGAAGGACAGCAGGAAGAAGAGGTTCAGGCCGAAGAACAAGAACCGCAATACCGAATCAACTCAGCCAATTGGGGAGTTGAGCCGATTGAGGAAGCTTCGGAAAATGTTGTGCTGCTCACATTTGATGATGCCCCTGATAAGCATGCGCTTGAAATTGCTAACACATTAAAAGAAAAAGATGCACCAGCGATCTTTTTTGTAAATGGTCACTTTATTGATACGGAAGAAGAGAAGAAAGTGTTAAAGCAAATTTATGATATGGGCTTTACAATTGGGAATCATACGTATAACCACAAGCAGTTAGATACACTTAGTCAGCAGCAGCAAAAAGAAGAAATTGTCTCATTAAGTGATGAAATTGAAGCGGTTATTGGCGAACGTCCGAAATATTTCCGTGCGCCATTTGGTGTAAACACTGACTACAGCAAACAGGTCGTTGCAGAAGAAGGCATGCTTCTAATGAATTGGTCATACGGCTATGACTGGAACAAAGAATATATGAGTAAGGATGCGATTGCTGATATTATGGTCAACACACCGCTGTTAAGAAACGGCTCAAACCTGCTTATGCATGACCGTGAATGGACAGCGGCAGGCCTTCCGCAAATTATTGATGGCTTGCGAGAAAAAGGCTATACAATGGTCGACCCAGAGTTATTGGAAACACCAGAAGATAAACAACAACAATAAGAATCAAAAAGAAGAGCTGCCAGGTGGAGGGCAGCTCTTTCCATTTTCGCTCCGCTTTTACAAGTTGGTTGGTACGGAACGAGGTACTATTTTATTAAGAAAAGGGGGTATGAAGATGCTGAAAGTTGTGTGTTAGCACTTCTTTCGCTTGTCAATATAACATTCGGTTTCCGGATTACTTTATGGGTGGTTAAAATAATTTCGAAAAATTCCGAACCTAATTTGATTCTTAAAACATCCTAAACACTGATGTCGCTCAGCCTGATTTGTGGGCAATGAATAAGGGTATAATAATACAAGCTGTGTTTTCGGGAGGATGTTTGAATGGCATTATTTAATTTATTTTTGATTGCACTGCTTATTGCACTGACAGCCTTTTTTGTTGCGTCAGAATTTGCAATTGTTAAGGTGCGCTCAACGAAAATTGAAGAAATGGCGGCAGACGGTAATAAAACAGCACAGGCCGCTAAGAAGGTTATCGGAAATCTAGACGGCTATTTATCAGCTTGTCAGCTCGGGATAACAATTACATCACTCGGCCTCGGTTGGCTCGGGGAACCGACTGTTGAAAAGCTGCTTCATCCTGTGTTTGAATCATTTGAATTAAATCCGTCAGTCGTGTCTGTTCTCTCATTTGCAATTGCCTTCTTTGTCATTACATTTTTGCATGTCGTTGTAGGGGAGCTAGCTCCGAAAACAATTGCAATTCAGCAGGCAGAAAAGCTGACGCTGCTAATCGCAAAGCCGATGATTTTCTTTCACAAGGTGATGTACCCATTTATTTGGCTGTTGAATGGCTCAGCCCGCGTGATTACAAGCATGTTAGGCTTCAAAACAGCTTCTGAGCATGAAGTGGCACATTCAGAAGAAGAGCTCCGGATTATCTTATCAGAGAGCTATAAGAGCGGAGAGATTAATCAAGCTGAATATAAGTTTGTCGATAAAATATTCGAATTTGACAACAGGATTGCCAAAGAAATTATGGTCCCGCGTACCGAAATAATTGCAGTCGATGAAGAGGACTCTCTGCAAGCAAATGTGAATCTAATGCTTCAAGAAAAATATACGCGCTTTCCAGTTATGAATGGAGATAAGGACCATATTACAGGGGTTGTCAACCTGAAGGAGATCTTAAGTGACTTAGTTTCAGAAGACGGCATTGAGCAAAAAAAGATTACGCAATACACAAGACCTGTTATTCAAGTGATTGAGTCCATTCCGATTCATGATTTGCTTGTGAAGATGCAGAAGGAGCGGACACATATGGCAATCTTAATCGATGAATATGGCGGGACTGCAGGGCTTGTAACGGTGGAAGATATTTTAGAAGAAATCGTTGGGGAAATTCGCGATGAATTTGATATTGATGAGAAGCCGTACATTGAACGAATTGATGAACAGACAATCATCGTAGACGGGAAGACATTAATTGATGATGTGAATAAAGTTTGTCAACTGAACCTAGATAGTGAGAATGTCGACACGATCGGCGGCTGGCTTCACTCTGAGAAAATTGACTTGCAGGAGCAGGAAGAAATCCATAAAGATGATGTCACCTTTAAAGTGTTAAAGATGGATGGAAGACATATTGACTCTGTAAAAATTTCAAAAGCGAAGACAGTGCAGAAGAGTGAAAGTGGATATAGCGGGTAGAGTTGTGCAGAAAAAGAGCCCTCAACGTTATAAGCTGAGGGCTCTTTTGAATTATTTTCGTTTATAATAGTACATTACACGGTCGTTAAAAAGGTGGAGTTCACCTTCAAGCTTCTTAGCTAGGAATTTGCAAAATTCATTTGCTTTTCCTTTATCCCCGTGCGTCGACTCATCTGGAAGCGCTACTTGGATGTAGGAGAGAGGTGGTTCTTCCCCTGTTGTTTCTTCTGTTCCAACGCCAACAAGAATATATTCATAACGATCTTCAATGCCTTTTAAGTAAAACCATTGTCCTTTTGCCTCAGGTTTTTGCTTCATTTCATATGGAAACGCTGCCCCATCATACTTCCAGCTCAGCTGTTTGCCTGTTTTGCTTGTAATATCTTTATAATAGTAGAATAAGTCCTTTACTTCTTCTAATGTAATTTCTTGCTGCTTCGAGCCTGGTACAAGCTTAATATATGCACTTCCTGCCATGAAAGGTCCCCCCTAATCAATAAAACGTTTTCAATCCATTAATATCTTAGCACTCTAAACAAGAAATTGACAACTGTTTCAACAATTGTGGAGCTTGGATTCTTTTAACCTCTTAGCGTTCTAGCAATCTAATGAAAAAAAGCTACACTTTTTCCAAAAAAAATAAAACTTGCATTTTTTCGTAATTTAATATACAATAAATTCAGAAAGTTAAGAAAACTAGAATGGGGTAGTAGACGCCATTCACTAGGGGGTTTTCGGAAAAACGTAATTTTAAAGGAGGAGGACTATAGGATGATGGAATTTCACAAGTTTTATGAAGAGCATGAAAATGTAAAGGTACGGTTTGTTGGTTTTTCAACAGATGATGTCCGTTATGATTTTGGGATTGTCTATACGAACATGTTTTTTGGAAAGCCACTAGTCATTTGCATGCAGACAGGTCGTTCTTCTCTATTAGATGCTGAAGATGTGAAAGATTTAGAGTATATTCAGCGCGCATTCCGCATTGCAACTGAACAAGAGGCAATGCATCTTGCCGAGTTTTTCTTAGACACACTACCAACCCCACAGCTCGGGGCACAGTACGATTAATAACTGAACGGAAATGGAGAGGCATCTTTTTGAGAAAAGAGGCCTCTTTTTCTATTTGCGAGTGCGAGGGGCGGTGTCGCCCCTAGTCGAGCCGCCTCCGCTTTCGACGCACAGGATGTGCTAGTGCAGGCGTTGTCACAGGACGTGACGCTCTTAACCGACGTTCCTTTTAATGCACCGAAAGCAAAAAGCGGCTTTCTCTGTGTGAAGGCTCCAGCAATCGGACAGCCTAAACACCTTTCTCCGCTTTTCTATATTATTTCTGGATTTCGAAGATGTCTTCGAGTTTGTTGCTGATGTATTGTTGGGCATCGGTGACGCCTTGGTTGTAGAAAGTGGGGGCGATTTCTTGCATGATAAAATCTAGAAACAACGTGGCAGCAAGGTCGCCGATTTCTTCGTTTCGCTCCTCATAAAAGTAGTTTTTAATGCTACGTTGTAATTCTTCTTTTGTCTCGGTTGATAAATTGTAATCTTTGTTCATTTGTTCTGCCTCCTGCTCTGTTATCGATATAAATTCAGCATAAATAATCTATCAAAGAAATACAATTGAAAATGGATTTAGCCTCTATTCATTGAGCATAGCTTATTAAGGTCCATCATTCCTTTAAAAGAAACAATTAATGTTTTTGCCTATTTTTATTATGTTATACAATTTAGGGGTTGACGAATCTAATGTGACATATTATTATTAAGGCAACATAACATTAAGCGTTTACAAAACTTATTAAAGGGAGATGGAACAATGGGTATCATCGTTTGCCAATCATGTGAAAGCACAATCGAACATTTTGAGGACGAAAAAGTATCGACACTTTACGCAAAGTGTGACGGCTGCTGCGACGATGAAGACATTGATGAATAACAACATAACCTTAAATTGAGACGAAAGCCCTTTCCCGGTCGTGGGAAAGGGCTTTTTTATTTAGGTTATACTTAAATCGCAAAGGGTTGGGACAAATCTCATCTTTCAGAAACTGTTTCGTTTGATTATAATCATGTTGAATAGTTGCTTTAAGGTAAAGAGGGATGGAAATGAGAAGCAGGCGAGTGATTAAACGAAAAAAGAAGTCACGGCGTTTAAAGCGACGGATCTTTCTCTTTATGGTGCTGGTTGTTCTTTGCTTTGCAGGAATTATACATGTGGGCAATCTGTTACGAGAACAAGCCGTAGGTGTCCAGCCGTCAGGGAAAACGGTTAAGATTGAAGAAATGCCAGAATATGTGTCAAAGGCATTCGTAGCCGTCGAAGATGAACGTTATTATTACCACTTTGGCGTCGACCCAGTTGGTTTAGCACGGGCAATACGGGCAGACATGGAAGCGGGAGGGTTCGTTCAAGGCGGTAGTACGATTACAATGCAGGCGGCACGGAACATTTATTTATCACATGATAAGACGATTATGCGCAAAGTAAAAGAAATGATTATTGCCATTAACCTAGAATGGTATTACTCGAAAGAAGAGATTCTTGAAATGTATATGAATCATATTTATTTTGGAAGCGGCAATTACGGAATAGAAGCGGCTGCCAATGAGTACTTTGGCAAAACAACTACAAAAAATAATAGCAGTCGCGAAGTGCTTACACCGCAAGAGGCTGCAGTGCTCGCCGGGATGGTCAAAGCTCCTGAATATTACGCAAACAATCCCGAAAAAGCAGAAAAACGCGGCGAAGTTGTCTATAAGAAAATGGACAAGCTAGGCTATCTTCCAACAGAATAAATGAACAACCCTGCGGCTACGAATCACCGCAGGGTTTGTTTGTCTTCCGACGCACAGGACGTGCTAGCGTCGGTGTTGTCACAGGACGTTTCGTTCTTAACCGACGTTTCTATTAATGCTCCGAGGCAAAGAGCGCCTCTATGCATGAAGGCTCCAGCAAACAATATTTCTAAGCGGCCCGCCTCCGCTTTTCTTATTTAATAGCTCTGTGTTCTTTGATGACGCGGAGGGTTTTTAGTTGGTCGTCTTCTGGGCCTTGGACGGGTAGGCCTGCTTCGTAGTTTTCTGCGATGTAGCTTAGGTTTGTTTCGGTGATGATTTCGCCTGGGATTAGGATTGGGATGCCTGGCGGGTAGATCATCACGAATTCAGCGATAATGCGGCCTGCTGATTCTTCGAATGGTACGATTTCTGTTTCGGCGTAAAAAGCATCACGCGGCGATAGGGAGAGAAGCGGGATGTTCGGTACGTGGACATGTTTCGCTTCACGCACTTCTGCTACATCTTTTCGTTCCTCTGAAAGCTTTGTTAATGCTTCAACAAGCAGGCTTGTTTCGGTTTCGCTGTCTCCAGGTGTAATAATGCAAAGAATGTTATACAAATCAGACAGTTCAACTTCAATATTGTAATGCTCGCGTAACCAAACCTCGACATCATAGCCTGTCATACCGAGATCTTTAATAGAAACAATCAGCTTTGTCGGGTCCATATCATAAGTTGATTTCGTTCCTAAAATTTCACGTCCCGCACAGTAAAGGTGTGGGATTTCGTTAATTGCACTGCGTGTTTTTTCTGCTAAGTCAATCGTACGTGATAATAGTTCATGCCCGTTTGTTGCAAGTTGCTTTCTTGCAGTATCTAATGAAGCAAGCAGCAGATAAGACGTTGATGTCGTCGTCAGCATGCTGATAATGGATTGGACACGTTCCACTGAAACAAGACCTTCACGTACATTTAGAATGGAGCTTTGTGTCATGGAACCGCCAAGCTTATGCACGCTCGTTGCCGCCATATCTGCTCCAGCCTGCATTGCAGAAAGAGGCAGGTCTTCATGGAAGTGGATATGAACTCCGTGTGCTTCATCAACCAGCACTGGTACGTCGTATGAATGGGCAATATCAACGATTTCTTTTAAGTTTGCTGAAACCCCGAAATACGTCGGGTTAATGACAAATAATCCTTTTGCATCAGGATGTGCCTCCAGCGCTTTCCGTGCAGAATCGACGGTAATACCGTGTGAAATCCCTAAATTACGGTCAATTTCAGGATGAATAAAAATTGGCGTCGCACCGCTGAAAATAATCGCTGACATCACAGATTTGTGCACGTTACGTGGAACGATAATTTTCTCTCCTGGGGCACAAACAGACATAATCATCGTCATAATAGCACCGCTTGTTCCTTGTACAGAAAAGAAGGTATGATCTGCGCCAAATGCTTCTGCGGCAAGTTCTTGTGCTTCCTTAATCATGCCGTGTGGATGGTGCAGATCATCAAGTGGCCCGATATTAATCAAGTCAATTGATAAAGCATTTTTTCCGATAAAGTCACGAAATTCAGGGTCCATTCCTGCCCCTTTTTTATGGCCTGGAATATGGAACTGGACTGGATTTCGCTTTATATGTTCTAATAAGCCGGAAAATAACGGCGTTTTCGTTTGTTGCAATTTACGCACACCTCATTATTTCAAAATTACTGCCTAATAGATAGGCATAAAACAAATGAATTATAGCACCTGGCGAATGGCTTGCATAGATAAATTTTTCAAGATTGAGTGATTCTTGCTTCTACCATAACAGGCAAATGCAATTTGACAAAGGAATTTGTCGTTTTGAAGGCGAATAGTGGGAGAAGGGGATTATTTTTTTAAACATTCGAACAAAGGGAGGACTATGAAATGAATTGGGAGACACGCGTAACGAAAGCACTAGGGATTCAATATCCGATTATTCAAGGAGGCCTTGCCTATCTTGCCTATTCAGACTTAGCAGCAGCGGTGTCGAATGCTGGTGGCTTAGGGCAAATTACGGCAATGTCATTGCCTTCACCGGAAGCTTTGCGTGAGGAGATCCGCAAAGTTCGTGAAAAAACGGATAAGCCGTTTGGGGTAAACTTTGCCATTGGACAGCACGGCCGTCCATTTGAACATATGTTAGAGGTTGCGATTGAAGAAAAGGTTGAGGTTGTCTCCATGACAGGCGGAAACCCAACGCCGATTTTCAAGCAATTAGAAGGTACTGGTATTAAGAAGCTTGTACTTGTGGCAGCACGCCGTCAAGCTGAGAAAGCAGAAGAGCTTGGTGCAGATGCGGTTATGGTTGTCGGCCAAGAAGGTGGCGGACACTTAGGCCGTGATGATATCGGTACGATGATCCTTGTACCGCAGGTGGTTGATTCTGTTTCGATTCCAGTTATCGCATCAGGCGGGATTGGTGATGGCCGCGGATTAATGGCAGCGCTTGCACTTGGCGCAGAAGGAATTGAAATGGGAACACGTTTTATTGCCGTAAAAGAATGTGTTCATGCACATGAGGCTTATAAGCAGCGTTTAGTTGAAGGAAGTGAAAACGATACTGTAGTGATTAAGCGCTCACTCGGAGCTCCTGCACGTGCTGTTTCAAATGAGTGGACGACACGCATTTTGGAAATGGAAAAAGGCAACCCAGGCTATGAAGGGCTAAGGGACTTCATCAGCGGCAAGGCAAACCAACGCTACATTTATGAAGGAATTGAAGAAGAAGGCTTCGGCTGGGCAGGGCAAGTCCTCGGCCGTATTAAAGACGTGCCGACGACACAAGAGCTGTTTGACCGAATGATCGGTGAAGCAGAAGAGATTCGAACGAAGTGGAGTGGCAATGTTCCATCTAGGTCGTTATAATAAGGAGAGAGTATCCTTATAAGCGTGGTGAAAAAGATGGAATATTCATATCCAATGGCGATTGACTGGGACAAGCAGGAAGTGATCGATGCGATCGGTTTCTTTCAATGCATTGAAAAAGCATATGAAAAAGGGATTGAGCGCGACTTGCTGTTAGCAGCGTATCGTCGTTTCAAAGAAATTGTTCCAAGTAAGTCAGAAGAAAAGCAGCTGTTCCGTGAGTTTGATGAATCGGCTGATGTATCCTGTTATCATACGGTTAAGAAAGCACGCGAAAGTGAAAGCGGTATGAAAATTAAAATGTAACAGTGACGTCCGTTTCCTTCTGTGGAACGGGCGTTTTTACGTGTTACACGTTTGCTTTCACGCTTAAAAGTAGCATATGATTAGATTGGATAAAATGAATGCTTTGAAAAAGGATGGAACAGCATGCGGAATCTTTTACATTTATCGAGAAATGATATACGCAGCTTATGCGGAAATCAACGTATTTATAATAGAGGAGAGACCTATTGGGAGATGGATCTTGCCGAGATCGTTAAGGTTGAGCCTGATGGTACATATATGGAAGCAGTTGTGATGGGGAATGAAGACTATGAAGTGACTGTAGGAATGAATGGATCGCACATCCATGCGGACTGTGCTTGTCCTGCATTTGAAACATACCCGTCATGGTGCAAGCATATTGTCGCAGCCCTCTTAGAAATGCATGAATTACACAAATACAATGAACTACAAGCCTATTACAGTGAATCAACAAAGCAGCTTGGAAGCTTTGAACAAGCTCGCTTAAAGCAAAAAACAGATGAAATCATTCAATTGTTCAAAGGTTATAACGAGCAATCTCAAAGCTATGAAAAAGGAGAAAAGGAAACACTTCTTGTTGAATATCTCGTCAAAATGGTTTTTACGGCAGGTCAAACGATGCTTGGAATCGAGCTAAAGGTCGGACCGAAGCGGCCATTTGTCGTTAAAAACATGAAGCAGTTCCTCTTAAGTGTAGCTGAGGGGCGAATTCACCATTTCACGAAAACCTTTACGTATGAACCAGACGTTTATCAATTTCAGCGTGAGGATGCGGAAATTTTGGATAAGCTCGTCCATATCGTACGAAATGAATCATTTTATAAACAAGCGGTCTATTTTCCGATGCTTGCTGAGCAAAACCATCGTTTGTTAATCATTCCGCCGTTTGCTGCAAATGAAATTTTTCCGAAGCTTAGCAGCCGCCCTGTGAAGATAGAAGATATTGACGCATACGGGCATACACTGCAGTGGCAAAAAGGCCTTCCGGAGCTTGACTTTCAGCTGGAGCAAACGGATGATGCAAACTTCTTATTAAGCGTCCGGTCCTTGCAGGATATGGAGATTATTGACCTGTACGGCTACCTTTATCATCACGGTTGTTTATATGAATTAACAGAGAGTCAGCTGCAAATGTTGAAGGATTTAAAGGAAACCATGCCGTTTCAAGGGGAATTAACAATCGCACCTGAGCAGATGGAAGGGCTTGTGTCCAATGTGATTCCAGCGTTAAAACGGCTCGGTACTGTTTCGATGAGTGAAGGTGTGTCACAACAAATCAAAACTCCGCCGCTTCATGCGAAAATCATGGCTGATATAGAAGGTGACCGGTTAACAGCCGACCTTCAGTTCCAATACGGGGAAACGACGATCCAGCCGTTAATTCATACAGATGTCGAGTATGAAGAAGGTGCGATTCTGATGCGTGACATTGATAAAGAAAACCGCCTGCTTCGCTTAATTGAAACAACCCCGTTTAAATGGAACGGCCGGGAGCTATTTATTGAAGGGGAAGAGCAGATTTATCAGTTTTTGTATGAGTCATTGCCAGACTTACAGGCGAAAGCGGATGTTTATTTAACACAGTCTGTGAAGGACATCTTGTTTGATGATGAGGTTCCTGAGACGAATATTGACCTTCAGCCATCATCCCGCTTATTAGAAATTAACTTTAATATGACAGGCATCGACCCAGCGGAAGTGGAGACGATTTTAAAATCAGTGGTCGAAAAGAAAAAATATTATCGCCTTTCTGACGGTCGTTTTGTTTCATTAGAGCGAGACGAATTTCAGTCTATTCGCCATCTATTTGAAGAGCTGAACTTAAAGAAATCAGAAATCAATGGGGAGAGATTAGAGCTTCCAGCGATGCGGGCCCTTCAAGTAGAAGGTGTAGCAGCTCAAAGCGGGAATGCGATGAAAATCGGCAAGCAGTATCGCAGACTTCTTGATAATATGAAGCATCCTGATAACTTGGATTTTGAGGTGCCAGACAGTTTACAAGGAACAATGCGGGATTATCAGAAAGCAGGCTTTCAATGGCTGAAAACACTTGCGTACTACCACTTTGGCGGCATTCTAGCAGATGATATGGGGCTTGGGAAGACGCTTCAGAGTATCGCGTATATTTTATCAGAGAAAGAAGCTGATCCAAATGGAACGGTATTAATCGTTGCACCGGCTTCTCTTGTGTATAATTGGCAGAATGAGTGCCGGAAGTTTGCGCCGACATTGCGCGTAGGGGTAGCCGCAGGCGATCAGACAGAGCGAAAGGCGGTGCTTGAGGACCTATCGAATGTTGATGTTCTCGTCACCTCATACCCGCTTATCCGTCGTGATATCGACCTCTATCAGCATATACAGTTTGCATCATTAATCCTTGATGAAGCACAAGCGATTAAAAATGCCCAAACCCAAACGGCTCAAGCTGTCAAGCAACTGAAAGCCGTACAGCGCTTTGCGTTAAGTGGTACACCGATTGAAAATACACTTGATGAGCTATGGTCGATTTTTCAAACGATTATGCCTGGCTTCTTTCCTGGAAAAACAAGCTTTAAAAAGCTGTCACAAGAGAAGATTTCACGAATGGTGCGGCCATTTGTTTTACGAAGGATGAAGAAGGAAGTGCTGAAAGAGCTACCGGATAAGATTGAAACGACGAATATCACTGAGCTAACGTCAGAGCAGAAGACACTTTATCTTGGATATTTACAGCAGATTCAGCAAGAGACGAAAGAAACTCTTCAAAGCGGCGGCCTACAGCGAAACCGAATGAAGATTTTAGCAGGGTTAACACGGCTGCGGCAGCTTTGTTGTCATCCAGGCATGTTTTTGGAGAATTATACGGGAACGTCAGGTAAGTTTGAACAGCTCTTGGAACTGTTAGAGGAAGCGCAACGCTCAGGGAGGCGTGTGTTGATCTTTTCACAATTTACAAGCATGCTGGCGATTATTAGGCAGGAGCTCGACCGTCGCGGAGCAAGTTACTTTTACCTTGATGGTCAGACACCTTCTGAGAAGCGGGTTAAGATGACCGAGCAATTTAACGAAGGTGAGCGCGATTTGTTCCTCGTTTCCTTAAAAGCAGGTGGAACAGGATTGAACTTAACAGGTGCTGACACCGTCATTTTGTACGACTTATGGTGGAACCCTGCGGTAGACAGTCAAGCTATTGACCGCGCTTATCGAATTGGTCAGAAAAATGTTGTACAAGTGATTCGGCTTATTACGCACGGGACAATCGAAGAGAAAATCTATGATTTGCAGCAAAAGAAGAAAGCGTTGATTGAAAATGTCATTCAGCCTGGTGAGACAATGCTTTCCAGTCTTTCGGAAAATGAAATTCGCGAGCTGTTAAGCTTGTCGGCTGGGAATGATTAGGCAAAAATGCTTAATATCGAGGATTGAAGATTAGATGTGGTGGGAGCTGGGAAAATAAGTAGTATCACGTTGCGGAGGTGAGAACCGAAATGCCTTGGACGAAAAATGACTATCCTTCTTCCATGAAGAACCTTCCATCCGATGTGCGAAACAAAGCAATTGAAATTGCTAACTCTCTTGTTGAGAAAGAGGGGATGGAAGAAGGCCGCGCAATCGCGATTGCCACTTCTCAGGCAGAAAAAAGTGAAGGTGACAATAGTGATGCCGGTGATAAGCTGATCTATCATGTGCAGCCGCAGGATGAGGAATGGGCTGTAATGAAAGAAGGCGCAAAGCAAGCAAGCTATACATTTTCAACAAAGAATGAAGCGATGGATAAGGGACGTGAGCTCATGAATAACAATGATTGCGAGCTTATCGTTCATAAGCGTGACGGCTCGATACAAGACCGCATTAACAATGATAGTTAATGGTTCCTCCGCCGTATTTCTATACTTAATGTGAAATAGAACCACCACAGCTGTATCATCAACGAGATAAGAGGTGCTTCGGACCCATTTCTTATTGCGTGGTGATGAGTGAAAACCCACCTACTGAAAAAAACGTCCCAAAGCGGGACGTTTTTTTCACATGTTGAGGCTGTGATGCATATTTTATTCGTATACGTTTTGGGCGAGTGTATAGAGCGGTGTCAGTGTTTCGAATGTATCGGTTATTTTCTTACTGAGCTCATCTCCGCTCATTTGTACTGCATCTTCGCGTTTGATATGAATTCCACAAAGAATTTCAGCTTTCTTCACATCTTTTAAGCGGGTAATCAGTTGTTGCAAGCCTTCTTCTTCAAGCTGTCCTTGTGGTGTTGCTTCTGGCTTTGTATGGTCGCCGGACCAAACGAAATGCGCTGGAATTTGTTGGAGTACATCATCCAAATTTTCTTCAAGCTTGTGCGCGTAAGTTTGTTTGATTGGTGATTCATAGATAAGCGCATACCAGACGAACAAATGGGTTTCCCATAGGCCGATTTGAAAATGAGGCAGTTTCTTATAGCCTCGTTTGCTGGAGCCGAACGCTACCCACGTGTCATTAGGGGGGTTCTTCGTGCGGCGTGCATGCTTGGCAACGTGAGGAAACATTTCATCTCCTGTTAATGCCGATAGTGTTGGGGCAAAGTGGTCGCCAAGTGTATGTAATTTAGGTCGAATCGTTTCTTTCAAAGCACTCATGCGCTCATCAAGTCCATCAATGGTAAAGACATTGAAATCTTCATCTGTAAATCCGTTAAAGCTCATCCTCTGCTGCCTCCAATTCTTTCCGAAGTTTCTGTTAACAGTTTACCACAATTCATTTGATTCAATGAAATTTGCATGTTTGAAATAGCGAAGTTTGAGGGAAAATACAGGTAAATACTTAATTTTGTACCATTTTGAAACATGCTTGCATAAACTAAATTAACAAAACCACCACATACCACAAGTACTTTCCTCCAGAACCATTCACTTCACATTCAATAATCAGAAAATTCAGTTTTTAAGGGTTGTGTGGTTTTTCGTCGCAGCTGCTGCGACAAAAATAAGTGAAGGGGTGTATCAATGAAGCAGGTTATGGAAGTTTTCAAACGTACAAATGCAGAAAAACGAATCCCGGTTTTGCGCCTCGAAATTGACTATGAATTAGCAACCCTTTTTGATGCATTGCAAACGTCTGATGAGGAGCAAGTTCAAAAATCAAAAAAAGAAGCTTGAAACATTCCGCCAAGAAATGCTTCGTTTAGAGGCATAATGATAGGCAGCGGCGAACCTTTCTATAAAGGGTTCGTCATTTTTGTGCGTCCGGATGATTTTTCATCTGGGATTCCTTGGCGTATAATGAGATCAATACCATCGTATACATAAGCGATACTTTTGATAGAAATGGGGTTTTGCATGTGGCAAATGATTGGCAGAAAATTTATAAACAAACAAAAGAATGGGTAAGGGAAGCCGGCACACGAATTCGTGCGTCATTCTCTGAAACCTTAATGGTAGATTATAAGCTGAATCCATCCGACCTCGTTACAAATATGGATAAGCAAACAGAACAATACTTCATCGCAAAAATAAAAGAACATTATCCAGAGCACCGTATTTTAGGAGAAGAAGGGTACGGCGATATCGTCGATACAGTCGATGGAACCGTTTGGATTATCGATCCGATTGACGGAACGATGAATTTCGTACATATGCAGCGTCACTTTGCCATCTCAGTTGGGATTTATCACAATGGGGAAGGCATCATTGGGATGATATATGATGTGGTCAATGACGAACTCTACCATACGAAAAAAGGGGAAGGTGCTTACAAAAATGATGAACAGCTGCCGATGCTTGGGGAAATTTCGGTTGATAAAGCTGTTGTAAGCGTCAATGCAGGCTGGGTCATCCCGAACTCTCGAATTGAGCCGCATATTTTACCTCCGCTTGTAAAAGCACTCCGCGGCACACGTTCAATGGGGTCTGCTGCGATTGAAATGGCTTATGTTGCGTCTGGGAAGATCGATGGGTATATTACGCTTCAGCTCGCGCCATGGGATTATGCTGCCGGGAAAATCTTAATCGAGGAAGTCGGCGGGAGAGCGACGAACGTAGCAGGGAAACCGTTAAATGTCCTTGAGAAAAGCACCGTTTTCGTCGGAAAGCCTGGATTGCATGAACAGATCGTTAAGGATTATTTATTGAAATAGAGAAAAAACTTTTGTTGACACGTTTTTTTATCCATGCTAAACTTTCAATCATGCTCAAGTCACACAATTACATACGACGAACTCTTATCAAGAGAGGTGGAGGGACTGTGCCCTGTGAAGCCCGGCAACCGTCATGCATAACGAACTATGGATGAAATGGTGCCAATTCCTGCAAAGCAGATTGCTTTGAGAGATGAGAGGAAGGATTATTTTAGAATAGTAAACCTTTCTGCTCATCGCAGAGAGGTTTTTTGGTGTTAGACGAAGCATTTGAATACGAACAGGTCGCAGCAGAAGAAGGTGGTTTAAAATGATTGAATTAAAACAAATTAAGAAAGTTTTTTCAACTAGCAGTGGTGATGTCCGCGCGGTTGATGATGTGAACTTAAAAATCGAAAAAGGCGAAATATTCGGGATTATCGGATACAGTGGAGCAGGGAAATCGACGTTAATCCGGATGCTTAATAAGCTTGAAACGGCCTCAAGCGGCGAAATTACAATTGCTGGACGTAATATTTCAAAGCTTGAAGGAAAGGGCCTGCGTGAAGCAAGACAAGAGATTAGTATGATCTTTCAGCACTTTAACTTGCTTTGGTCACGCACTGTACGTGATAACATTGCCTTTCCACTTGAAATAGCAGGTGTATCGAAAGCAGAGCGGTTACAACGTGTCGATGAATTAATCAAGCTTGTTGGCTTAGAGGGACGCGAAGATGCTTATCCATCTCAATTAAGCGGCGGGCAGAAGCAGCGTGTCGGCATTGCCAGAGCACTTGCGAATCGGCCAAAGGTGTTGCTTTGTGATGAAGCAACTTCAGCATTAGACCCGCAGACAACCGACTCCATTCTTGACTTACTCGTTGATATTAACGAAAAGCTCGGCTTAACAATTGTGCTGATTACCCATGAAATGCATGTTATTCGAAAGATTTGTCATCGTGTTGCCGTGATGGAGAGCGGTAAAGTTGTTGAACAAGGGGCTGTGCTTGATGTGTTCCGCAAGCCGAAAGAAAACATTACGAAGCGGTTTGTCAAACAAGTAACAGAGCCTGAAGAAACGAAAGAAACAATCGAACATTTACTAGAGCAGTATCCAAACGGAATAGTCATTCAGCTTACATTCGTTGGCGAAGAAGCGGAAAAGCCGCTTATCACACAATTAATCAGAAAATTTGAATTAGATGTAAATATCGTACAAGGAAAAATTTCGCAAACACAAACAGGTGCTTATGGAACGCTGTTTGTCCATTTAGAAGGTGCGAAGGAAGAAGTCGAGCAAGCCATTGCCTTCATCGTAGACAGAAAAGTAGAAGTGGAGGTGGTTGAACATGCTTGAGAACGTAAAGTGGGAAAAGGTGTGGGAAGCCACGCTTGAAACATTATATATGACAAGCATTTCTGTTGCTGTTACTTTTATTCTCGGCATTATGCTTGGGCTATTGCTTTTCTTAACAGCGAAAGGGAACTTGTGGGAGAATAAATTTTTCTACTGGATTACAGCAGCAGTTGTGAATGTGTTCCGTTCAATTCCGTTTATTATCCTTATTATATTACTAATTCCGTTTACGAGGACGCTTGTTGGAACGATTCTCGGAGCAAAGGCGGCACTTCCAGCCTTGATTATCGGTGCAGCCCCGTTTTATGCGCGGATGGTTGAAATTGCCCTGCGTGAAGTTGATAAAGGGGTTATCGAAGCAGCCCGCTCAATGGGGGCAAAGACAAGCACAATTATTTTCAAAGTACTTCTGCCTGAATCAATGCCAGCGCTGATTTCAGGAATTACGGTTACAGCAATTGCACTTGTCGGCTATACAGCCATGGCAGGGGTAGTCGGTGCAGGTGGGTTAGGAACACTTGCATACTTAGAAGGCTTCCAGCGCAGTCATAATGATGTGACGCTTGTTGCGACAGTGGTGATTCTGATTATTGTCTTTATTTTGCAAATTATCGGTGACACACTGACAACCAAAACCGATAAACGCTGATTTGTTGGACGTTTAATCACACTACAATGATTTGTTTACTATGTTTTAACATATAAAAAAGAAAAGGGAGAGAGATAAAATGAAAAAGTTTTTATCGATTCTATTTGCTGCACTTTTATTAGTAGCATTAACAGCGTGCGGCAGTAGTGAAGACGCAGCGCCGGAAGAAGGCGGCTCAGAAGGTGAAGAGTCTAAGAAGCTAGTCGTTGGCGCATCGAACGTACCGCATGCAGAAATTTTAGAAGAAGCAAAGCCGTTATTAGAGGAAAAAGGCTATGAGCTTGAAATTGTAACATTCCAGGATTACATTTTGCCAAACAAAGCACTTGCTGATAAAGAAATTGATGCAAACTACTTCCAGCACATTCCTTACTTAGAAGCACAAAAAGAAGAGCATGGCTATGATTTCACAAATGCAGGCGGCATTCACATTGAGCCGATCGGCGTCTATTCACAAGAGTATCAATCTCTTGATGAACTACCAGAAGGTGCAACAATTATTATGAGTAACTCGGTCGCTGATCATGGCCGTATTTTGACAATGCTTGAAAGCAAGGGATTAATTACGTTAGAAGAAGGCGTTGACAAAACAAGCGCTACTGTTGATGATATCGCTGAAAATCCAAAGAAGCTTGAATTCAAAGCAGACGTTGAAGCAGGACTACTTCCACAAATCTATAAGAATGGTGAAGGCGATGCTGTATTAATTAACACGAACTATGCAATTGATGCAGGCTTAAATCCGTTGGAAGATGCGATTACGATTGAAGGCAGTGAATCACCATATGTGAACGTAATTGCTGTTCGCACTGGTGATGAAGAGAAAGAATCAATTCAAACATTAGTCGATGTATTACGTTCAGAAGAAATTCAAACATTTATTAAAGAAGAATATAAAGGTGCGGTTGTACCTGTAACTGAATAAATGAAAGAAGGCTCATCCCATGTTGAGTGGGGTGAGCCTTTTCGTTATAGCTTTCCTTCATCACGGTATTTCTTTTTTGTCTTAAAGCCAAGCCCCATAAAAGTAATTGCAGCGAGTATAAATACGATAATGCCGACAATGCTTTTTGCGCCGATAGCAAATCCGACAGCTATAAAGCAAGCCGTTACAGCTAAGGCGTAGCCAAGCAAAGGCCATTTGATATTTTGCACAGTCATTTCCCCCTTAACCGATGGACGATCTGTACTTCATCATAACAGAATTTTTTGAGTACGGACAGAGAGGAATAATCGTCTTTCGTCACTTTTCGAGTTTAAGCAGACATTTAACCGCAAAGTATGATATACTTGTCTAGTTATGAACTCGTATTGAAAATTTAGGAGTGAATTTTTTTGAATAAACGATTAGACTTACGCAACATTGCGATTATTGCCCACGTAGACCATGGGAAAACAACATTAGTAGACCAATTACTTCACCAATCAGGTACATTCCGTGAGAATGAACAGGTTGCTGAACGCGCGATGGATTCAAATGATATTGAAAAAGAGCGCGGCATTACAATCTTAGCGAAAAATACAGCAATTAATTACGGAGATACCCGTATTAATATACTGGATACACCAGGCCACGCAGACTTCGGAGGCGAAGTGGAGCGTATTATGAAAATGGTTGATGGTGTACTCTTACTTGTTGACGCGTACGAAGGCTGTATGCCACAAACACGCTTTGTTCTTCGCAAAGCATTAGAGCAGAATTTAACGCCTGTCGTTGTTGTGAATAAAATTGACCGTCCGGCAGCTCGCCCTGCAGAAGTTGTCGATGAAGTGCTTGAGCTGTTAATTGAGCTTGATGCAAATGACGACCAGCTTGAATTCCCTGTTGTATATGCTTCAGCTCTTAACGGGATTTCAGGTACAGACCATGAAAACCTTTCTGATAATATGGAGCCTATCTTTGATGCGATTCTTGAGCATATTCCAGCTCCTGTCGATAATAGTGAAGAGCCGCTTCAGTTCCAAGTTGCGATGCTTGATTACAATGATTATTTAGGCCGTATCGGAGTTGGACGTGTTGTACGCGGAACGATGAAAGTTGGCGACCAAGTTGCTCTCATGAAGCTAGACGGCAGTGTGAAGAAGTTCCGTGTTACAAAATTATTCGGCTTCCTCGGCTTACGCCGCGTCGAAATTAATGAAGTGAAAGCAGGCGATTTGGCTGCTGTTGCAGGAATGGAAGAAATCAACGTTGGCGAAACAGTTTGTCCTGTTGATCATCAGGATGCATTGCCGGCGCTTCGTATTGATGAGCCGACACTTCAAATGACATTCCTTGTGAACAACAGTCCATTTGCTGGCCGTGAAGGAAAATTTGTAACAAGCCGTCAAATTGAAGAGCGTCTTCGTTCTGAGCTTGAAACAGATGTGAGCTTGAAAGTTGAAAACACTGAATCACCTGATATTTGGAAGGTAAGCGGACGTGGTGAGCTTCACTTATCGATTTTAATCGAAAATATGCGTCGCGAAGGCTACGAGCTACAAGTATCGAAGCCAGAGGTTATCATCCGTGAAATTGATGGTGTGAAATGTGAGCCTGTTGAACGTGTTCAAGTAGATGTGCCAGAAGAGTTCACGGGTGCTGTTATGGAGTCACTTGGCGGACGTAAAGGCGAAATGGTGAACATGGTCAATAACGGAAACGGCCAAGTTCGTTTAGATTTCATGGTGCCTGCCCGCGGCTTAATTGGATACCGTACGGAATTCTTAACACAAACGCGCGGTTATGGTGTGTTAAATCATTCATTCGACAGCTATCAGCCTCTTGTATCAGGTTATGTTGGCGGACGTCGTTCAGGTGTACTCGTTTCACTTGAAAACGGAAAAGCAACACAATATAGCATTATGGCGCTTGAAGACCGCGGTGTCATCTTTGTGGAGCCTGGTACAGAAGTATACGGCGGTATGATTGTCGGTGAACATAACCGTGATAACGACTTAACGGTTAATATCGTTAAAGAAAAGCACTTAACAAATGTGCGTTCTGCAACGAAAGACCAAACAACTGTCATTAATAAGGCTCGTAAGCTTTCACTAGAAGAATCATTGCAATTCTTGAATGATGATGAGTATTGCGAAATTACGCCTGAGACAATTCGTCTGCGTAAGAAGATCTTGAATAAGAGTGAACGTGAGCGTGCTGAGAAACGTAAGAAAATGAGTGAACAAGAGTAATTTTCTTGTTCTGTGTGTTAGGATGAAAGAAAGAATCTACAGGAGGCGAACTTAGATGGAAGTCAGTGTAGTCGAGCGTTTGTCGTTCTTCGCCGCCCTTTTTAAAGTGGATCAAAATCCGGAACAAGGGATGTTATTCTTATATTTTACAATCTTTGGATTATCAATTCTTGTTTATAAATTAGGGTTTGCGAAGAAATTGCCTGTTCTCAAAAATGTCATTATCTATTCTGTCCTTGCATTTGGCTGTACAGTGCTGACATTCCTCGGTGTATTTTTGCCTGTTGCTGAAGGACTTGTCATTGCCGCACTCGTATTAGGCGTCTACAAACTACGCCTTAAGCAATCACAAAAGCAAGAAAAAGAAGCATAAGGAGGAATGTAGGTGCGATCTCTCCAAGATGCTGTATATAATTGGCTGACGATTAAAGTTGTGTACGATGCTCGTCCTGAAGATGAGTCAGCGCGCAATACGTTCCAGCTTTTCGATGACATCTTACGTGAGGATTTTCATGTATCAGAAGCAGTCGTTGAAAAGGATGACGTACTCTATAAGGTTACTTGCGTGCAAGATGGGGAAGAGAAGAAGCTGCAATTTCCAGTAGAGCTGATCGACATTATGATTACTCAAATTGAAGAACAGCCTGAGCGATATCCGAATTATGAAAAAGAGATGTAAATAGATAAAGCCCCGCATATTATTATGCGGGGCTTTCCTTGTACAAATGCCATCAAACATGCTATTAGACGGCAGTTGCTTAATCAGCTTTAATGATGTCCATTTCTGTCCAATCAAATGTTCCGTTACGAACTTGCTCACGGCGTTCTTTGTTCATAATATCAGTTGGACGGCCGCCTTTTGGCCAATCCGTTTCATGACCACCCCAAACTGGACGCTCATGCTGAAGGATATACGCTGCTAAGTCAGAAACCTGCTGGTCAGATAGAGAGTTTTCCTGGCCTACAGGCATATTGCGTTGCACGTAAGCTGCCATTTTCATAAAACGTGACATTCCTGCTCCATCATTGAACGAGTTTTCGCCCCAAAGTGCAGGTCCTGAGTTTGCACCTGTGCCAGCGCCGTCTTCACCATGACAGGCAATACAAGATTTTTTGTATAATTCCTCACCATTTGCTACATCTGGTACAGGAAGTTCTTTCTTCTTATTTAACATTCTCCACGGAATGTCTGCACCTTCAGGGATATCTTTTGAAATATAAGTCAAGTAAGCAATCATTGAACGCATTTCTTTGCTGTCATAAGGGATTTTTTCACCGTTCATACTACGGATCATACAGCCGTTAATCCGATCTTCAAGTGTAAAGATAACTCCTTCACGAGGTCGGTATTGTGGAAATTGTGTGGAGACCCCAACGAATGACGAAACATTTGAAAGACCACCATCAGCATGACAGCTTGCACAAGACAACTGATTTCCGACATAACCGTCCATGACTGTGTTTGTTTCGTTAATAACTTTTTCCCCGTATTTAATGTACTCTGTCATCGGGTCTTTTTCATCTAAGTCTTCTAGGCTTGGCGGGTTGTTGACAAGCTCGGTTGCTGTCTGCTGCTCGTTCGTTTGTTCGTTTGTTGTTTCATTTTCAGCTGGTTCCTTCGGCTGTTCTTCGGTCGTTGTATCCGAAGCATTTGAACATGCACTAATGATCAAAGCGCAGGCGAAGGCAACTGAAAGCCATAATTTTCTGCTCATTTTACATACTCCTTTCTATAGTTAGGTTCAATACCCATCTTACAGGAAAAACATGCAAAAATATTGCAGGAAAGTTAATTAATATGAGAGATATGGCGGAAAATTGGCAAATGGTGAAAAGGTGATGACTTTATTACTAGTTATTTTGGAGTAAAATGGTGACAAATTAACTATTTACAGATACTTATTTTAATATAATATTAGGGGTTTAAAAAAGAAAAAGAGCAAGTATACCTTGCTCTTTAATAGTGGTGGGTCTTTTGAATCAATTTATGAAGTTTGGCGGCGATAACTGCCTGCCAGTACAAGCGCGTAAAGAAGGTGTGCAGCTATCCAGAGGAAAATAGCGTAATAATCGTCAACAGCTGGTGTTTCCTTGATAGCAAGGATTGTTAACGGAAAATATAAAGGAATCGTCGGTATAGTGAGCAATAATGCAGTTAGATAAGGATGCTTAACAGCAATCCTGGACCGATTCAACAGCACTGCAAAAAGAAAGGCGATCATCCAAGAAATACAAAGGTGAAATAAAAATTCCACTCCTTCATTCCATTGTACATCTCCAATAACAGGAATGAAGTCGACGTTTAAAAGTAATGTATAGACTTTTTTTTCAGTTAAATTCTCTGCCCATTTCAGTAACAGGCCAAGCACAATGCCGCTTACAGTTCCTGCATAGAATGCTCTTATTAGCACATTTTACCATTCCTCATCTTGTTTTTGTTCACGATACAGCTTGAAATTGCCAGTGGCGATTCGTTCTTTCGTTCGCTCACTAATGCGGTCGTGACACTCGACACACATATACGTATGAATGGGACGGTTACGCAGCTTCTTTGCTTGCAATTTATCATCATCAATATTTTCAATTTTTTCGCATAAAACACATTTCACTCTCATCATTTCACCTCAATCAATTTAACAGTTCAGTTTGTTTAATAGGGATCTTTCTGTAAGTTCAAGTATAGCAGGAAAGAACTTTCTTCGCATTTTTTTATGTATTGTAATGAGGAATAGACAGCGTACATCTGATACATTTTTTTGCTTAAGAACAGGAAAACTAGATTTAAACATCGAAGTGAATTGATTGAGTGGCGCTTCTACCTAATAAAACATACTTTTTCTAGGTGTTTTAGTTTTAAGGAAGAGCCGAAAAAGGTATAGTAAGGAAGAGTGATTATTCGAAGGAGGATGGATGATGGCAAATCAAGTTGAACCACAATTAACAGAAGAGTTGTTACCACATTTACAAAAAGAGCGGTATGTGACAATTGCGACAGTTGACTATGAAACAAACGGACCGAACGTCAATGCAATTTCATGGGTATATGCGCCAGATGTGAAGCGCGTTTTCTTTTCAGTTGACAATCGTTCTCGTATCGTTGAAAACATTAAAAATAACGAGAATGTAACATTAACGGTCATTGCAAATGGCACAACTTACTCCATCAGCGGGGCAGCTTCTGTTAAAGAAGAAAAGATGGACGGTGTGCCGTTAAAGCTTGCGAAGATTCAAATTGATGTAAACGCTGTACGTGATGTTATGTTCTACGGAGCTGAAATTACGACAGACGTAAAATATGACAAAACATATGATCCAGAAGCAGCGGCAAAGCTTGACCGCCAAGTGATGGATGCATTGAAGAAAGCTTAGGCTTATGCCTAAGCTTTTGCTTTCTTTCGTAATGCTTTTGGAATGTAGACACAGTACGGTTCGCTTTCTAAATAATCGCCTGTCATCGCATAAGCTCTCGAGCGGGAGCCGCCGCATACATGGCGGAATTCGCATACACCGCATTTTCCCTTGTATTGGTCAGGGTCTCTTAAAGATTTAAAGATCTCTGATTCACGATATATGTCAGGCAGTGATGTTTTTCGTACATTGCCTGCTTTTACTGGTAATAGTCCGCTTGGGTAGACGTCGCCGGTGTGAGAAATGAAGACAAACCCATTTCCATCATTGACCCCTTTTGGAGCGCGACCAAGCCCGTCGATTTGTCCAGTTGTTCCTTTTTGAAGCGCATCTTCATAATGGATTGCATTTCCTTCGCTTTTACTAATGTTTTCACGCATTTTATTTTGAATAACAACACGGCGATAATGCTGGGCAGCGGTTGTTTTAATATCAAATGAAACCCGCTTTGATAAGTCATACAGCCATTGAAAGACTTGTTCATGCTGAACAGGTGAAATCATGTCTGCTTCCTGTCCTCTGCCTGTTGGCACGAGGAAGAAAACACTCCATAGCACACAGTCTAAATCTTCAATCAGCTGTGCCATTTCATCTAAGTAATCAATGTTGTAGCGTGAAATAACTGTATTGATTTGAAGCGGCATGTTAAGTTCATGCAAATATTGAATGGCATTCATCGTCAAATCAAAGGACCCGCTTGTCCCGCGAAAATGATCGTGAATGTCAGCGTTCGGGCCATCTAAGCTGAATGCCCAGCGTGATAAGCCAACTTCCTTCGCTTTTTCCATTGCTTCTTTCGTTACATTTGGTGTGGCTGATGGTGTCATGGAGACTCGTACACCCTTATCAATCGCATACTTAGCGATATCAAACACATCTTCCCGCATTAACGGGTCGCCGCCGGTAAATACGAGTAATGGATTTCCCATTGCTTGAATATCATCTATTAATGCCGTACCTTCTTCATAGGACAATTCAAGTGGGTGGCGCTTGTACTGAGCCTCTGCCCGGCAGTGAAGGCATTTCAAACCACACGCTCGGGTTAACTCCCATATCACGATAAATGGATTTTCATTGTAGTCTTGAGGAAACACGGAAAGACCCCCTCTAATATTGGTGTTCTGCGCTCTCTTTCTCTATGTTAAGCATATCTAACAAGGTTCGTAGTGATCTTTCTCACACTTAGTTATCTACAAGCTATCTCTTTCTAATAGCGACACGCCAAATTGAAGGGCCTTCCTCAAGATATGTCCAGTCAAACTGTCCTTCACGTTCAATCATAAACATACAGTGCAGCGGCCGTGGTTCATGGTCATTAATAAGCTCGAGCACTTGTCCTGATTGCAACGAATCAAACATTTGAAAAATAGTCTGCGGACGGCGACGCGGCTCAATATCAGGTGCATAAATGCTGTCATAAAAATTTTCTTCTGTCTTTTGCATGATGCTTCCTCCACCTTTTGTGAAATGAAGTTCTTATCTTCATCATAGCCTGTCTACTGTTATAAAGGTGTGAGCTAGCACACTGCTTTTGTAAATTTTTATCCGACTGAATGCCGTTCATGATAAAATAAGAGGAAGCTTTGGATGAAGAGGGTGTTTTCGTTGAATCATCAATCTGTAAAAGAACTATTACACGGGGTACCGATTTTTAAAGATTTGACAGACGAGGAGTTCGAACCGATCGTTGATTTGGCTGTCACGCGTCATTATCAGGTTGGAAGTCATGTCTTTATGCAGGGAGACCCGTTGAAGAATGTTTATTTTATTCATAAAGGCCGGGTGAAGGTCTATAAAACCGATTTTCATGGAAAAGAGCAAATTGTAAATGTGCTCCAGCCAGGCGATATGTTTCCGCATGCAGGCTTTTTCAGGCAAGATCCATACCCTGCGCATGCTGAAATCGCTGAAAGTGCTGTGTTAATCTATATTCCAATTCATTCGTTTGAACAGTTTCTTCTTAATAATCCAGAAATCTGTGTGAAATTGTTTAAAGTGCTTGGTGATAAGATCGTTGACTTACAAAATCGATTAGAGGAACAAGTCCTACATAGTACGTATGAACAAATTATTATGCTGCTTCTTCGGCTTGCGAAGCTTTATGGGCAGGAGATGAAAGGTGGGCAAGTGAAGCTGAACACTGCCTTTACGAACCGGGAAATGGCGAATATGATCGGCTCAAGCCGCGAAACAGTTAGCCGCACATTAACACAGCTTAAGAAAAAAGAAATGATTCAAACAAATCCCAGCGGTGAATTTATCTTACATACAGACGTACTAGAAGAAGAGCTCTTTAAATAAAAGGGCTTTTTTTATTGGAATTGGTGTTAGTGTAGGAGAGGATTTCAACAGGGAAATGTTAGTATAATGCCGATAATGTAAAGATTTTATTAAATGGATACTGACGCCGACTTCTCAATGTTATCATTTAAGTGAAATTTCACTGAAGGGAGAGGTGTACGAATAACAAAAAATCCTGAGCCGGTGAGCGTCAGGATTTCTTTATTTGTTACTTTTCTGTTTCTTTCGCTTGCTTTTGTTGTTCCTTATCAAGCTGTTCATCGTCGTTTTGTTCCATTTGCTGTTTGTTTTCATCCTTTGCTGGGGTAGCAGGGCGTAAGTCGCTTGGGATCTGCGGAATGACTCGACCGACAATTGCCCCTAATTCTTCCGCAACAGCATTGATTGGCTGGCCTTGTTGTGCTTTGTTACGTAAGTCTTTCAACCGTTCATACGTATCCGCATCCGCAATGACAATTGCTCTAGCGCCGTATGGGTCATGCTGGAGTGCTTCTGCTACGGAGTATTTAATCGAACCGACACGGGAGCGGTCCAAATCTTTATCAACGTCAATACCGACAACGGCGTATTGACCCGCAACAACGGCAGTTGCATCCTTAACATTTGGAACGCTTGAAGCAAGGCTTACAAGGTGCTTAGCAATAGCGTTGGCGCTTTTCTCAACCTTTTGTTCGTCATTTGTGCCAACAAGCAGTGGGTCGGTTTGGTTGTTGTTTTCAAGCTCTGCTTCATTATTGTTCATTTGACAAGCAGACAATGTGAGGAGCGTAATCAGCAATATTATTCTGAACACTGTTCGTCATCCTTTCGCGAGTACATAATTCATGCTAATATTTATTGTTTTTAATTCGTCTAAGTTTATACATCGTTTCATATATTGGTAATGGGTACAGGTTGTGTTGTCCAAAAGGATTAAGAAGTGTCGGTTTCCTTTGACAGTGAGAACGAGAATCTTCCTGAAAAAAACGAAATAGGGGGAGAAAGTTTGAAAAAAATCTATGTTTTAGATACAAATGTCCTGCTTCAAGACCCGCGGTCCATCTTCTCATTCGATGAACATGAAGTGATTGTACCTGCGGTAGTATTGGAAGAAGTGGATTCGAAGAAAAGAAACATGGATGAACTGGGAAAGAATGCACGTCACATCTCGAAGATCATTGATACACTCCGTAATCGCGGCCGAATTCATAAGAGTATTCCGCTTGATAATGGCGGCATTTTTAGAATTGAATTAAATCACCGCTCTTTTAGTAAAATGAAAGATGTGTTTGTTGAGAATACGAATGACAATAGAATTTTAGCCGTAGCTTTAAATTTATCACTCGAAGAACAAGAGAAAGAAGACGGACGGCAAGTCATTCTTGTTAGTAAGGACGTACTGATGCGTGTGAAAGCAGACGCGCTTGGCTTGCAGGCTGAAGATTTCTTAAGTGACCGAGTTGTTGAAGTAAATGACAGCTACTCAGGCTTTCAAACACAATATATTTCGACAGAAGCGATGGATGCCTTTTACGAAAATAAAGAGCTGCCATTATCCGAGCTGCCGAATATGTCGCTCTATCCAAATGAATTTGTCATTATGAAGGATATGTTAACCCAGTCACAGTCTGCGATCGCACTCGTTGACAAGAAATCAGATAAGGTAAAGAAATGCCAATTTGAAAAGGAAATAGTATGGGGGATAAAACCGCGTAATGCGCAGCAAGTGATGGGGATGGAACTTCTGCTTAACCCAAATGTGCCGCTTGTCACACTTAGTGGAAAGGCAGGAACAGGAAAGACGCTGTTGGCACTTGCGGCAGGCTTATTTCAAACCGAAGACCTCGGTATCTATAAGAAGCTCCTTGTCGCTCGTCCAATTGTCCCTGTTGGCAAGGATATCGGCTATTTGCCTGGTGAAAAGGAAGAGAAGCTGAAGCCATGGATGCAGCCGATCTATGATAACTTAGAGTTTCTATTTAATACAAAAAAACCAGGCGAGTTGGATAAAATTTTAGCGGGAATTGGCTCCATCCAAGTGGAAGCCTTAACGTACATAAGAGGCAGGAGCATCCCTGGACAATTCATTATTATCGATGAGGCGCAAAATTTGTCCAAGCATGAAGTAAAGACGATTTTAACGCGTGTCGGTGAACGGAGTAAAATCGTATTAATGGGCGACCCAGAGCAAATCGACCACCCTTATTTAGACGAATATAACAATGGACTTGCATATGTGATTGAAAAGTTTAAGGACCAGGAAGTAAGCGGCCATGTCCGCTTCATAAAAGGTGAACGCTCCTCGCTTGCACAGCTTGCAGCAGATTTACTATAAAAAAGATGAGGCTGACTAAGCGGTCAGCCTCATCTTTTTAGTTTACGATAAACTTTGTTACGTGCTTAATCGGGTTGTCTTTGTTGGAACCATCGCCGTAATAGAAATGGACAGGCCCGTCTTCCTTAAGTGGTTTGCCTTCTTTGGAGAAGCCGAGTACTGCTTTTTGCGCTTCTTCAAGTGGTAATTCAAAGCGCTCTCCGCCTTCTGTTTCAATAATCAAGCTTGTTGATATATCTTCAGGCTCAGCGTTTTTTAGAAATGGCGCAAGCGGCATGCCGAAATTGCCTGTAAGAAGCTTCTCCTTTTTAAACTTTTCTGTGCTCTTATTTACAGGCGGCTTTGCCGTTCCTTGGTTTTCTTGGATTAATTCTCGTTCTAAAATCTCGCTCATTCTTTTTGCGTAGCTGTCTAAATCTTCTCCGTGTTCTTCCTGCGCCTGCATGGCGTCATCTAAAGAGATTTTTCGATCATCGAAAATCCAAACGCCAGGGTCAATCGTTAGTGGAAACTTTACTTTCCCCGTTAATAAAATAATCCCGTCCATCTTCAGTCACCTCTATTTTTATTCTCTCTATCATAGTAAACCTACACTCAGTATAAAAGTTTCGAAACGTTTTGTCATTTTTCCGGATAAACTTTTCTGTTTTTCCTAAAGATCAGCTTTATGTAAGCGGCTGGCGGGAATACTGTTTTTAAATAGAGAAACGGCAGGAGGATTTCGGGAAAATGATTTGTGAGAACCAAGAAGAACTCGAAGGATTTGTAACGTACGCCCGTCGTTGGACAGAGGATGGGAAGGTAGCAGACTATATTCCTGCGCTTGCTAGTGCTAATCCGAATGATTTGGCAGTTTCAATCTATGAGCCGAAACAGCATTGTTTTTCCGCAGGTGACGTGGAGAAGAAATTCACACTTCAAAGCATTTCGAAAGTGCTGACATTAGCGGTAGCATTAATGGATGTCGGGGAAGAGGCTGTATTTGATCGTGTTGGCATGGAGCCGACTGGTGACCCGTTTAATTCGATTGCCAAGCTTGAAACACATCGGCCGTCAAAGCCGCTTAATCCGATGATAAATGCAGGTGCACTTGCTGTTACAAATATGATTACCGGAAAGACGAATCATGAGAGGTTAGGCAGGCTGTTAGGGTTTATTCACGATATGACAGACAATGCTGATGTGTCGATTTCTTATGAAGTTGCTGAGTCGGAGTTTCATACAAGCTATTTGAATCGCTCGATGTGCTATTACATGAAGCAGCACGGCATTATAAAAGGTGATGTAGAGGAACTGATGGATTTATATACAAAGCAATGTGCGATTGAAGTGACCTGTCGTGATTTAGCAAGAATTGGAGCTGTATTAGCGTTTGATGGGAAAGATCCTGATACAGGAAGACGGATTTTACCTGTGCACGTGGCTCGAATATGTAAGACGTTCATGGTTACTTGCGGGATGTATAATTCATCAGGGGAATTTGCGATAAAGGTAGGTATTCCGGCGAAAAGCGGGGTTTCAGGCGGAATTGTCTGCGCGGTTCCAGGGCGAATTGGGATTGGAATCTTTAGCCCTGCACTTGATGAGAAAGGAAATGGCCTAGCAGGTATGAAGCTGCTTGAAATCATGACAAAGCGTTATGAATTAAGTATGTTTTAAGGCTTGTTATAATCGTTGTCGTCATATTTTTATCATACTGTATCACTGTGATTACCTTGCATTTTTGGCGCGGAAACGATAATATATACTAACAGGGAAGAGGCAAATGCGCGGGAACGGAGGGATTGAATTGTCCAGTGATATGCTCGTCAACCATCGGGAAAAAGCTTACGCATTGCTTAAAGCCGATGCTGATAAAATATTAAAGTTAATAAAAGTCCAAATGGATAACTTAACGATGCCCCAATGTCCTCTCTATGAGGAAGTTTTAGATACGCAAATGTTCGGTCTTTCCAGAGAAATAGATTTTGCTGTACGCCTCGGCTTAATTGAAGAGAAAGACGGTAAGGAACTAATGGAAGCACTTGAACGTGAACTTTCCGCGCTTCACGAGGCATCGACAAAATCTTAAGCATAAAACTCAAACTATTTTTTTGCATACTAATAGTTTGAGTTTTTTTATTAAAAGGCAGAGAAAGCCTCCTAAATGCCACCGTTTCATACACTCACCATCTTTCGTTACATTATATTGAAGAAAAGGTTAAAAAAACTGCTCCTATTCTAAACAACCTGCTTGTCAATGAATCACTATTTTTAATAAAATAAGAACAAGAACAATAAGCTACACTTATCAACTGTTACATGTGAAGACATGAATAAGTTGAAGGCGACGAATATTGTAACACCTGTTGCAGGATTTTGTATGAAGATTAATGTGTTACATTATTGTAGGATTTTTTATAATTAGTATGACATTTTTGTATGAAAATACATATCTTTTTAAGTTTACTTCATGTTAAATGAAAGATGGGGGAGAGAAATCTCCTTATATAAGGGGAAAGAATATGGTAAAGCGAGTATTAAAATCATATGACTATTTATTAATTGCAGCACCGATTCTATTGAGTCTGTTTGGCGTGGTAATGGTCTACAGCGCAAGTATGGTTTGGGCAGTTATGATGCATGGTGGAACAACTGATTTATTTTACAGCCGTCAGCTTATGTGGTTCTATGTCTCTCTTCTGGCGTTTATCGTCGCAGCTATCCTTCCGTACCGCCTTTATAAGCGGCTTGTAAAATTTATTTTTATCGTAAGCATTCTTCTGTTGGTGGTTGTACTTGTAGCTGGTAGCGTTTCAAACAACGCAAGTTCTTGGTTATATATCGGTGGGTTTGGGTTTCAACCGGCAGAGTTTATTAAGCTCGGTTTGATTATTTACCTAGCAGCGGTATTCTCCAAGAAACAGTCTTATATCGACCAGTTTTTCCCTGCCTTTGGGCCGCCTCTAATGTTCATTGCGATCATTTTTGGACTTATTTTTATCCAGCCCGACCTTGGGACAGGCGGTATCATTTTACTGATTTCATATGTAATGATTGCTTGTTCAGGCATTCGCTTTAAGCATTTGGCAACTCTTACAGGTGCCGGGGTGTTAGGCATCCTGATTTTGATTCCATTTCTAAGCGATGAACAGCTTTCCCGCTTTGGCAGTGCGTATCATCCATTTGCAGACTTGAAGGGAGATGGTTATCAGCTGATCAACTCCTATGTTGCAATTGCTTCTGGAGGTGTTAGTGGAAATGGATTAGGCGAAAGCATCCAAAAATTCGGCTACCTACCAGAACCTCACACGGACTTTATTATGGCCGTCATATCAGAAGAGCTAGGAATATTTGGTGTTGCCTTTGTTCTTTTGACGCTGTTGTTTATTATTTTGCGAGGACTGAAGTATGCAAGATATACAAGCGACCCATTTGCTTCGCTTCTTGCAATTGGCATCTGTAGCATGTTTGGTATTCAAGCGATTGTAAATATCGGAGCGATGATTGGTTTGCTTCCAATTACAGGTGTCACCCTTCCATTTATTAGTTATGGCGGTTCCTCATTATTACTTCTAATGTATGCAGCAGGTATTCTCGTCAATATCTCGATGCATACGAACCTACGTCATCGTGTTAAGAAACAAAAAAATATAGAGTTTACTACATAACGAGGAGGAAATATTATGTCAGAAAGAACAATTAACAAAATTCTCGTCGCAAACCGTGGAGAAATTGCAATCAGGGTGTTCCGAGCTTGCACAGAGCTTGGCATCCGCACAGTTGCAATTTATTCAAAGGAAGATACAGGTTCTTACCATCGTTATAAAGCAGATGAAGCATACCTTGTCGGTGAAGATAAGAAGCCAATTGAAGCTTACTTAGACATTGAAGGAATTATTGAAATTGCAAAAGCGAACAACATTGATGCCATTCACCCAGGTTACGGCTTTTTGTCTGAAAATATCAAATTTGCAAAACGTTGTGAAGAAGAGGGCATTGTTTTCATTGGACCTGAAAGCAAGCATCTCGAAATGTTTGGTGATAAGGTAAAAGCCCGTACACAAGCAATTGAAGCAAATATTCCAGTTATTCCGGGTACTGACGGGCCTGTAGACGGCTTTGAAGAGGTGGAAGTGTTCGGAGAAAAACATGGTTATCCGATCATCATAAAAGCATCTCTTGGCGGCGGTGGCCGTGGTATGCGGATTGTTCGTAATAAAGAATCCTTGAAAGAAGCATATGAGCGTGCAAAATCTGAAGCAAAAGCAGCGTTTGGCTCAGATGAAATGTATGTGGAAAAGTTCATTGAAAACCCGAAACATATTGAAGTACAAATCCTTGGTGATGCGTATCAGAATATTGTGCATTTGTATGAGCGTGATTGCTCTGTTCAACGTCGTCACCAAAAGGTCGTTGAAGTAGCACCAAGTGTATCGCTTGATAACGACTTACGTGAGCGGATTTGCGAAGCAGCTGTTCGTTTAATGAAAAATGTTGACTATTTGAATGCGGGAACTGTTGAATTCCTTGTGACAGGTGATGAGTTCTTCTTCATTGAAGTGAACCCGCGTGTTCAAGTAGAGCATACGATTACAGAAATGATCACAGGTGTGGACATTGTTCAATCCCAAATCTTAATTGCACAAGGGGAAAACTTGCACGGAGAGGCATTAGGAATTCCGCAGCAAGAGGAAATCCGAACGCACGGATTTGCGATCCAATCACGTGTAACAACAGAAGATCCGCAGAACAACTTCATGCCTGATACAGGAAAAATCAATGCATACCGCAGCGGTGGTGGTTTCGGTGTTCGTCTTGATGCAGGGAACGGCTTCCAAGGCGCCGTGATTACCCCTTATTACGATTCATTGCTTGTTAAAGTAAGTACGTGGGCATTAACATTCTCACAAGCATCATCGAAAATGATTCGTAACCTGCGTGAGTTCCGTATCCGCGGTATTAAGACAAACATTGCCTTTTTAGAAAATGTTATTAATCATAAAGACTTCCGTTCAGGTGAATACAATACATCATTTATTGATACGACGCCTGAGTTGTTCGTATTCCCAGTCCGCCGTGACCGTGGTACGAAGATGCTGTCATATATTGCAAATACAACAGTAAACGGCTTTGATGGGATTGAAGAACAGAAGAAACCAACCTTTAACAAGCCGCGTATGCCGAAAGTGAAGTACAGCGAGCCGATGGCAACAGGTACAAAGCAAATCCTGGATGAGCGCGGGCCAGAAGGTTTAGCGAAATGGTTGAAAGAGCAAGATGAAGTGCTTCTTACTGATACAACATTCCGTGATGCGCACCAATCATTGCTTGCGACACGCTTGCGTACACGTGATTTATTACAAATTGCTGAGCCGACAGCACGTTTACTGCCAAATCTGTTCTCAACAGAAATGTGGGGCGGCGCAACGTTTGATGTCGCGTACCGTTTCTTGAAGGAAGACCCATGGAAGCGTCTAATTAAGCTCCGTGAAAAGATGCCGAACGTACTTTTCCAAATGCTATTACGTGCATCAAACGCAGTAGGCTACAAAAACTATCCAGATAATTTAATTGAAGAATTTGTCCAAAAATCAGCAGAAGCTGGCATCGATGTCTTCCGTATCTTTGATAGCTTGAACTGGGTTGAAGGCATGAAAGTAGCCATTGAAGCCGTTCGCAAAACGGATAAAATTGCTGAAGCGGCTGTCTGCTACACGGGCGACATTTTAGACCCATCAAGAAGCAAATACGATTTGGAATACTATAAGAAGATTGCGAAAGAATTAGAGGACGCAGGTGCACATATTCTCGGTATTAAAGATATGGCAGGTTTACTTAAGCCGCAGGCTGCATACGAGCTGATTTCGGCACTTAAAGAAACAATTGATATTCCAATTCACCTGCATACACATGATACGAGCGGAAATGGTATTCTCACTTATGCAAGAGCAGTTGAAGCAGGTGTAGATGTTGTTGATGTAGCAACAGGTTCGATGGCTGGTCTGACTTCTCAGCCAAGTGCGAATTCTCTCTACTATGCACTTCAAGGGAACGATCGTCAGCCAAATGTTGATATTAATGCATATGAGCAGCTTGGTCACTATTGGGAAGATGTTCGTAAGCAATACGAGTCATTTGAATCAGGCTTGATAGCACCAAACAGTGAAGTATACATGCACGAAATGCCTGGTGGCCAATATTCCAACTTGCAGCAGCAAGCGAAAGCAGTTGGACTTGGCAACCGTTGGGAAGAAGTGAAAGATATGTATCGCCGTGTCAACATGATGTTTGGTGACGTTGTAAAAGTAACACCATCATCAAAGGTTGTCGGAGATATGGCTCTCTATATGGTACAGAATGATTTGACAGAAGATGATGTATATGAAAATGGTGAATCACTTGACTTCCCAGATTCAGTTGTTGAGTTCTTCCAAGGCTACCTCGGTCAGCCATATGAAGGCTTCCCGAAAGAATTGCAACGAATTGTGTTAAAAGGCCGCGAGCCGATTACTGTTCGTCCTGGTGAACTACTTGAGCCAATTAACTTTAAAGAGCTGCAAGACACGCTTTACAATACGCTAAATCGCCAAGTAACAAGCCATGACTTAATCAGCTATGGATTGTATCCGAAAGTGTACATGGATTATCAAAATTTCTATGAAACATATGGTGATATGTCTACATTAGATACACCGACATTTTTCTACGGTATGCGTCTTGGTGAAGAGATTGAGGTAGAGATTGAGCAAGGAAAAACATTAATCGTTAAGCTTGTGTCAATCGGTCATGCTCAACCAGACGGAACACGTGTTGTCTACTTTGAGTTCAATGGTCAGCCACGTGAAATTATCGTAAATGATAAAAATGTTCAAACTTCTGTCGACGTAAGACCGAAAGCAGACAAAGGCAATCCAAATCACCTTGGTGCGTCAATGCCTGGTACGGTCATCAAAGTCATCACAGAAAAAGGTGAGAAGGTGAAGAAAGGTGATCACCTCATTATCACTGAAGCGATGAAGATGGAAACAACCGTCCAAGCGCCGTTCGATGGTACCATTAAAGATATTCATGTCTCAAATGGTGATGCGATTCAAACAGGTGATTTATTAATTGAATTATCTTAATATGAAGAGGCAGAGACAAAAGAATTTTGCCCAAAGAAAACCCGAACAAAGTTGTTCGGGTTTTCTTTATATAGCAACACTGCCGTGTGACCGCTCCGTCAACATACTTCGCTTTCCGCGGGCACGGCCTCAGTCTCATCGGGCCAACACGATGTTGGTCAGGCAGGCGTTGCCACAGGATGTGGCGGTCTTAGCCTGTGTCCTACTGACCGCGCTTTCCTGCGGGGCCTTCGGATTCGTGCTGTTCCCGCAGGAGTCTACGTATGTTGACTACGCTACAGCTTATTTTTAATGCTTGTCTTTTCTTTTGCAAATAAAATTGTGTCCTGTTTTTTTCTGTAGCCTATTGAAAATTTACTTCTAATCTGCACGACTTAAAATAGAAGTTGAGGTGATAAAGGATGAGTGAAGTGGCTGTGGTGTGGTTTCGTCGGGATTTTCGGCTGACAGACCACCACGCGTTACATCAAGTGGAGAAGTGGTGTGAGCAATTCGATGGCAAATGGGTCGGTTTTTTTCATTTAGATCCGTATTTTGCTGAGGAACTGACACCTCATCATGATTATTTTTTTACGACTGTTGCGGCTTTTATGGACCGGATGAAACAGCTCGGTATGCCGGTTGTCATTAGTTATGGAACGATTGATGAGGCAGTGGATAAGCTGATTGAACAAGTTCCAGAGATAACTACTGTTTTTTATAATATGGATGAAGTCGGGCGCGGCTGTGAGCGAGATAAGCGTGCTGAGCAATTGTTTAAGCAAAGAAAGATTACAACACATCCTTTGCTAGATGCCCATCTGCACCGTGCAGATGATGTATTGAAGAAGGATGGAACACCTTATCAAGTGTATACACCGTATTATCGGGCTTGGCGCAAGGAAATGAAGCCAAAGCCTTTTCAAGTATCAATCGAGCGGCTGCAGCATTACTACATAGACCAGCTCAATAATGATAGTGAAAGTGAACAGAAGTGGGAAGAGGTCGTTCGTGGCTGTTCCTCTCACTGGAAGGGTATCGGTGAAACAGCTGCACAACAGCGCTGGAAGACGTTTCTTTCAAAGAGCCTTCATCATTACCATCATAAACGGGATATCCCTGAAGTAGACGGGACAAGCCTCCTCTCACCTTATTTAAAGACAGGCAGTATCGGGATTCGGCAAATATGGGCTGATTTGGAAGCGATTCAAGTGGATGAAGCAGAGGATGAAGGTATTGAAACATTCAGAAAGGAACTCGCTTGGCGGGAATTTTACCAAATGGTTCATTCCTTTAATCCAACCTGTAAAGACGAAGAAATCACAGAAAAATACCGTCACATTGAATGGGAAGACGATGAGGAAGCATTCGAGCGTTGGTGTGAGGGACGAACAGGCTTTCCGATTGTTGATGCGGCGATGAGACAGCTTAAGGCAACAGGTTGGATGCATAACCGCCTGCGAATGGTTACCGCTTCGTTTCTAACAAAAGATTTGCTGATAGATTGGAGAAAAGGGGAACGTTACTTCGAGAAAATGCTCATTGACTATGATGAATCCTCTAATATTGGCGGCTGGCAATGGGCTGCATCCGTTGGAACAGATGCTGTCCCTTACTTTCGTGTCTTCAATCCATACCGGCAATCAGAACGGTTTGATCCAGAGGGGGCATTCATTCGCCGTTACGTTGCTGAATTGAAAGAGATTCCTGCAGACTGGGTCCATACACCACACAAAGCAGGTATGTTCTATTTATCCAGTTATCCTGAGCCAATTGTTGACCATTCCTTACAGCGGAAAAGAGCGATCGAATTATTTAAACAAAAATAAGAAAGAGCGGCAGTTTAAGCCGCTCTTTCTTGTTCTTTTTCATATTTGTAGCTTCGTGTTGATAATAGTGCTAAGTAACATAGCACACCAAATGCACAAGAGATAAATAAAGCGTGCAGCAGTGGGATCGCAATAAAGTTCATCATTGTCATAACGGTTGCGATACCTGAAATCACTTGAAGGCAAAGTAAAATAAATGTTGTCATCATACCGTAGACGAGCACTCGCTGGTGACGATAGTGGCGGTATGTCTTCACGAGAAGTGCAGCAACCCAGATGAAGAAGATCGTTGCAGCTACACGGTGGCCCATATGAACCCATTCATAAACGGTTGTAGGTGTTGCCCCGCCATTACAGAGTGGAAAGTCTAAGCAAGCAAGCGAAGCCTTCATATGACGAACGAGCGCCCCTGTATACACAACTGCGTAACAGTATATGATCAGTGCAAAGATCTGCTTTCGAATGCTTTTATGAATAATAACCGACTTTGCATCAAATTTCTTATCAACTTCAAAAATAAGCAATGTCAAAAGCAGAACGGCTGCAAATGAAATCAATGAAATTCCGAAATGTAAGGCAAGCACTGTACTAGATTGCTGCCATACGACAGCTGCTGCGCCTAGTAATGCTTGTGCTACGAGAAATAAGACCGATAAGATCGCAAGGAATTTCGTTTCGCGGACATGACCGATTCGCTTCCATGCCCAAATTGCGAGCACAAGTACTAAAATCCCTGCTGTTCCAGAAACAAGCCGGTGACTTAATTCAATAATCAGTTCAAATGTAATCTCTGATGGAATTAATTCACCATGACAAAGCGGCCACGAATCACCACAGCCATCTCCGGAGCCTGTCTTTGTAACGAGCGCTCCACCGATAAGAACAAACGCCATTACAAGTGTTGTCACAACGGCAAGCCCTTTAAAAAGTTTTTGCAATCTGTTCACCTTCTTTTAAGTTATCATCTATCGCGCCTGCGCTACAGACGAGGAAATCAATCTATTAAGAGACTGCGTATAGAGTAAAGTCTCTTATATATTAACTGAAAAACATTTTGAATAAAAGACGGGGGTGTCAACCTTTTTGTGACGATTTTTAAACAACTTTAAAACAGTTAACAGAAATATATTGATATAATCTTTTTCGAATACGCGAAAGAAGCTTGAAATTTAGGGTTGAATTTGCTAGAAATATTATGAAGGGTGCATGACGTTTTTTGTTCAAAAGATTTGATAAGATAATAAAGTTTACACACAATTTACGAAAACTAGTATTTTTGTTCTAATGCTTGGTTTAGAATGGAAACATGAGACCATTAGAAATGAATTGTGTGCATTTTGTGTGTAAATGTAAAAGAATGTTCAAAATTCAAGCCCCATAAGGTCACAAACTATGTTTTAATGAGATAAGAAGATAGGTGCCTAGCATTGGTATTGGTATATCATTATGCTATCACGTATAATGAACGGGGAATGACCTCTCCTACTACAATAAATTGAACGTACTTGTTTCATTGTGGAGGGCAGGGGTAAAGGAGGAATTCATATGAACAATCCGAGGACGATGAACGGAACAGCAGCAGAGCAAGTTATAGATAGTCGCCCTCAGGTCAATGCGAGCGCCAGTCTTTGGGCGGATTTTCTTGCGCTTATAAAAGTAGGAATTATTAATTCTAACTTAATGACAACGTTTACGGGAATCTGGCTCGCATTGCACTTTACAAACCAAAGCTTCTTAGGAAACATCAATGCCGTTTTGTTTGCGATGTTTGGTACGGCTTTGGTGATTGCTGGCGGCTGTACATTAAATAACTTGTATGACCGTGATATCGATCATGTAATGGAAAGAACGAAAACAAGACCAACTGTAACAGGACGCTTTACACCTGGTAGAGTGTTGGCGCTTGGAATTGGTTTTTCAGCCCTTGGAACGATTCTATTAGGGATGGCTTCACTGTCAGCGGCAGTCTTTGGCTTAATTGGATTATTCAGCTATGTCGTATTGTATACGATGTGGTCGAAGCGAAAATATACATTAAATACAGTTGTTGGCAGTATTTCTGGTGCAGTACCACCTGTTATAGGGTGGGCGGCAATTGACCCCGGGTTGCATTCAGCAGCTTGGGTATTGTTTTTAATTCTATTTATTTGGCAACCGCCACACTTCCTTGCATTAGCGATGAAGAAGTGTGAAGAATATCGTGCAGCAGGTATTCCAATGCTGCCAGTTGTATACGGGTTTGAGATGACGAAGAGACAAATTGTCCTATATATATTATGTCTTCTACCTGTTCCTTTTTATTTAGCTTCCCTAGGAACAGTATTTTTAATCATCTCAGGTATTCTTGGACTTGGATGGCTTGCATTAGGAATCGCAGGCTTCTATATGAAAGACGACTTGAAATGGGCGACATTAATGTTTGTCTATTCATTGAATTATTTAACAATCATGTCCATTTCACTAATTGTTGTTACAATTTAAGAATGAAATTTTTGCTAAAGAACAGAAGAAATGAAAGACAACTTGTATGAACTCTATTTGTTCTTTGCTAAAATATAACTAATTTGTTTATAATACCCCTTCATTTACCGGAGGGGGTTATAATAATTTTAAAAATTCACAAAAGAAAGTGGGGTAAGAGGGATGAAATCATCTTTTCCAAAGTGGCGCATCTTTGCTTCCATTGCAATGTTAGCGCTTCTTCTGTCCGGTTGTTCCGGAGAGGCATATCTGTCAACACTGCGTCCAGCAGGTGAAGGCGCAGATATTCTCTACGATCTAATGCTACTTTCAACCGGTATTATGACGCTCGTCGTCATCGTAGTAACCATCATTTTCATCTATGTTTCTCTTCGTTTCCGTAGAAACAAGCAAAATGAAAATGAGATTCCAAAGCAAGTTGAAGGAAACCACAAACTTGAGATTGTCTGGACTGTTATTCCGATTATCTTGCTGCTTATTCTTGCAGTACCAACAGTTGCTGCAACATTTAAGCTTGACGTAACAAAGGATACGAAAATCCCTGATAACGTTGAAGAAATTAACGTTATGGCAAAGCTATACTGGTGGGAATTTGAGTATGCTGATGACAAAATTGTTACTTCTCAAGACCTTGTTATTCCAGCAGGAGAGCGTGTTTATTTTAAACTGAAAGCTGGCGATGTTAAGCACTCATTCTGGATTCCAGCAATTGCAGGTAAAATTGACACAAACACTGATAACGAAAACCGCATGTGGGTGAAAGCCTATGAGCCAGGTTTGTACTATGGTAAATGTACAGAGCTTTGTGGTCCTTCCCATGCATTGATGGACTTTAAAGTTCGTGTTCTTTCCAAAGAAGATTACAAACAATGGAAAGAAAACATGAAGCAACCAGCTCCAGAACCAACAACAGCAACAGCTAAGCAAGGTCAAGAAATTTTCCAACAAAGTTGTGCAGGCTGTCACGCAGTTGAATCTGAAGATCCACGTCCTGTAAGTGCACGTTTGGCTCCAAATCTTTCAAACTTTGCAGATCGTGAACGTATTGCAGGTATTCTAGAACATAATCCTGAAAACTTGAAAAAATGGTTAGCAGACCCTGAAGCTGTGAAGCCAGGTAACAAGATGACAGGTACGTACAAAGACTTAAGCGATCAAGAGCTTGATGCGCTTACGGAATATATGTACACATTAACAAAAGAAAGTAAATAATGAATAAAAAGGGAGGTACCAACTAATGAGTTCGATGGCTCAGAAACAAGGTATTGGCGCCATCATCTGGGATTACCTAACAACGGTAGACCATAAGAAGATTGCCAAGCTATACCTTTTTGGCGGATTGCTCTATTTCGTTATCGGTGGTATCGAAGCAATGCTTATCCGTATGCAGTTAATGTTCCCGAACAATGATTTACTTGTTGGTCGTGACTTTAACGAAGTAATTACAGCTCACGGTATCACAATGTTAATTTTCGTAGCGATGCCACTTGTGTTCGCACTCGGTAACCTCGTATTACCGTTGCAGATAGGGGCTCGTGACGTAGCGTTCCCATTCTTGAATGCACTTGGTTTTTGGTTATATTTCTTTGGTGCATTATTCTTTAATATCGGCTGGTTCACTGGTGATATGCCAGCAGCAGGTTGGACATCTTATGCATCATTAACAATGGATGACCCGACACGTGGTGTAGACTATTACATCATCGGTCTTCAAATCTCTGGTATCGGTTCATTAATCGGTGCAATTAACTTTATCGCAACAGTTATCACAATGCGTGCGCCTGGTATGACTTTCATGCGTATGCCGTTGTTCACATGGACAATGTTCATGTCTTCAGTACTTATCTTATTCGCATTCCCACCGTTAACAATTGGTCTATTCTTGCTATTCTTTGACCGTTTATTCAATGGTGCGTTCTTCAATGAAGCACTTGGTGGAAATACGATTATTTATGAGCATTTATTCTGGATCTTCGGACACCCTGAAGTATACATTCTAGTACTTCCAGCGTTCGGTGTATTCTCAGAAGTTATTGCAACATTCTCACGTAAGCGTTTATTCGGTTATACAGCAATGGTATTTGCGGTATCACTAATTGGCTTCTTAGGATTCATGGTATGGGCTCACCATATGTTTACAGTAGGTATGGGTCCAGTTGCTAACTCAATTTTCGCTGTTGCAACGATGGCAATCGCTGTACCAACAGGTATCAAAATCTTTAACTGGCTATTTACAATGTGGGGCGGTAACGTTAAGTTTACGACGCCTATGCTTTATACAGTTTGGTTTATCCCAACATTCGTTATGGGTGGGGTAACTGGTGTTATGCTTGCATCTTCAGCAGCTGACTATCAGTTCCATGATACTTATTTCGTAGTAGCTCACTTCCACTATGTAATTGCTGGTGGGGTAGTACTAGGTTTATTCGCAGGCCTTCATTACTGGTGGCCAAAAATGTGGGGCGTTATGCTAAGCGACCGTGTTGGAAAGATTTCTTTCTGGTTATGGTATATTGGCTTCCACTTAACATTCTTTATCCAGCATTTCCTTGGACTTTGGGGAATGCCGCGCCGTGTATTTACATTCCTTCCGAACCAAGGTTGGGAAAGTGCAAACTTTATTAGTACAATCGGTGCTTTCTTAATGGCAATTGGTGTCGTTATTATGGTAGCTAACTTCGTATGGAGCTGGGTTGCAGGTGAGAAAGCAGAAGCAGACGCTTGGGGAGACGGCCGTACGCTTGAATGGGCAATTGCATCTCCGCCACCTGAATACAACTTTGCTCAAACACCACTTGTACGTGGCGTTGACGCACTTTGGGTTGAAAAGATGGAAGGCGACGGCAAGATGAAGCCTGCTGAAGTAATCGGCGACATTCATATGCCAAACGGTTCCATTCTACCGTTCTTACAGTCTGTAGGTCTATTTATCTCCGGTTTCGGATTTATGTATCATGACCTTGGTACAAACAAAGTTGCGCTTGCAATCGCAATCGGTGGTGTACTATTTACATTTGCTTGTATGTTTGCACGTTCTGTTAAGGATGATTTCGGATATCACATCCACAAAGAAGAACTTGAGCGTGATATGAAAGGGGCGAAGGCATAAGTATGGGTATGGATATGAGTAAGCCGTTTACACAGAATAACTTTCCTGCCGAGCCCGAAAAAGCCACTCTAGAAGGTAAAAATAAGTTTATTGGTTTTTGGCTCTTCTTAGGAGGAGAAACAGTTCTTTTCGCATCATTATTTGGTACATTCCTTGCTTTGCGTCACTCATATGCAAGCGGACCATCTGCTGAAGAATTGTTTCAGTTGCCGCTAGTTTTCATGGCGACAATGATTCTTTTGTCAAGTAGTTTGACAAGTGTGTACGCAATGTACCACATGAAAAACAACAGTTTTGGCAAAATGAAAGTATGGCTTTGGATTACATGGTTGCTTGGTTTATCTTTCCTTCTTTTAGAGGTATATGAGTTTAACCATTATATCCATGAAGGCTTGACATATACTACAAGTGCATTTGGTTCAGCTTTCTATACACTTGTAGGAACACATGGAGGCCACGTTGCCTTCGGTCTACTATGGATTGGAACACTTCTAATCCGTAATAATAAGCGTGGTATTACACCGTATACAGCACCAAAGTATTACCTTGCAAGTCTTTACTGGCACTTTATCGACGTTGTGTGGGTATTCATCTTTACAGCTGTTTACTTAATGGGAAAGGTGGGTTAATTCATGGCAAATAACACTAACTCATCCCACAGTTTAGAGTTTCGTAAACAACGCAACAAAGAAGACATGAAGCAGCAGGTTGTCGTATTTGCAATGATGATTTTCTTCACAATCATTGCATTCGGTGCGGTAGCACTTGAGGTTATTACAGCACAATTTACAGCGCCATTCATCCTTGTATTGGCAATTGTGCAAGTATTATTCCAACTGTATTACTTCATGCATATGAGTCACAAAGGCCACGAAGCACCTGCCGTTTTCATTTTTACAGGTGTTATCGTAACTGCCGTAACAATTGCAGCATTAATGACAGTCGTTTGGTGGTAAAAAAGTCTAAAAAGCAGCTGAATTTTTCAGCTGCTTTTTGCTTTTTAGTGAGTTAAAAAGGCTGTTTTCTTTGTTTCTAACGTGGCTATGATAATTGACAGAATGATGACAATTCGGCAAAATAGCGTGAAATCAACCTTCTGACGTGGTGGTGACATTGCGTGTAATACGTGAATTAGTATATACTTCAAAATAGAGAGTTCATGCTAGGCTTGTGTGAACTTATTTCAAAAAACTCACGCCTAACGAAGAGGTGAAAAGCATGTTAGAAAACATTCAGATTTTTGGTTTTCGGGCATTGTGGAGCCCGTATTATATGGTCTTCATTATCGCATTAGGAGCTTTATATCTAAGCCTTGTTCGCGGCCGGCTAATGAATAAATTTGAAAGTGCTGAGCCAGCTACGAAAAAGCAGATGTTTTACTTTTTATCTGCACTTGTTATTCTGTATGCTGTGAAAGGAAGCCCAGTCGATTTGCTAGGGCATTTGAATTTCAGCTTACATATGGTTCAAATGTCGCTTTTGTATTTAGCTGTTCCGCCATTAATGATTCTTGGCACACCAGAGTGGTTATTTAGAAAATTTGCAAATCTTAAGGTGATTCATCCAGTATACAAAGTATTTTCTAGACCGATTATTGCACTGTTTTTATTTAATGGGCTATTTTCAATGTATCATTTTCCGGTAATTTTTGATGTGATCAAAACAGACCCGTTATTGCATGGTCTTGTGACATCAGTTATTTTCTTCTGTGCTTTCTTTATGTGGATTCCACTAATTGCACCGCTGCCTGAATATGACCGTCTTGGTGATTTGCAGAAAATGGGTTACCTGTTCTCAAATGGAGTTCTCTTAACGCCAGCTTGTGCGCTAATCATTTTCGCAAATAATCCATTGTATGCCACATATTCTGACCCAGCCGCATGGGCTGAAGCATTAGCGCTTTGCGTACCAGCTTCCTTGCTGACAAACATTGATGTTTCAAACTTATCGTTGTTCTCGTTCACAACAATTTTGAAAGACCAACAGCTTGGCGGCGTCATTATGAAGATTGTTCAAGAAATTATTTATGGCATGACGCTTGGATATGTCTTTACAAGATGGGTTAAGAATGAGCAAAAACGTGGAGATGAAGAAGTAGCAAAATATATGTCACCACAGCCAAGTGATTCATAACGAGGAAACCGCTCATAAATAGAGCGGTTTTTTTATGTAATAAAAAAGAAGCATCCGTGTTGGAATGCTTCTTTTTAGATCTTGAAATTCATTTTAATAATGCCGGCTTCTCTTGCTGAGTTAAAGGCAATTAGAACAACTGGACCGATAAAGAAGCCGAGTACGCCAAATACTTTTAAGCCAAGGTACATCGCAATTAAGGTCGAGAGCGGGGACAGACCGATGTGCTGACCCATTACTTTCGGTTCCACTGTACGGCGAATGATGAGAAGGATAGCGGCTAGAATCGCTAATTTTGTGCCAACGACGACATCGCCTGTTAGAAACTGAAACAATGACCACGGCAGTAAGATGACAATTGAGCCGATAATCGGGATAAAATCAATTGCCCAAATAATAAGCGACATTACTAGCGCTACGCTTGGTGCAATCATCATCAGTCCGATTAATGAAACAAAAAAGATAATCAAGCTGACAAGAAACTGTGCTTTGAAAAAACCTGCAACAACATATGTTAAACGTGATGTCATGAAATTCACTTTATCAGCTGTTTCATCTGTCAAAAATGAATAGAAATGGTCCCTTACATTCGGAAGCCCCATCATAAATAAAAAGAGGGCAATTAAGTAGACAATAAAGCTGACAAGATAATTAGGAATATTTGTTAAAACATTTGTAATGTTTTCGAGTTTTATGTTATTGCTTAAATCAGCTTTTAAGCCGTTTAAAAAGTCTGTCACTTGGTTGCTGATCTCATCGACAAGTTCTTCAGGCAAATCCTCAGAGGCCCTCACAAAGTCCGATTCGACTTCTGTCAGCAGTGCACCGATTTCATTTATGTATTCGGGCGCATTTTCACTAATATTGACAACTTCAGTGACAACTTTCGTTACGATAAAATAGCTGCTTAAGCCGAGAAAGCATAGAAAAAGCATAAATACAATAAAGACAGATAAATTCCGTTTTAAGTTCATCCTGTTCATAAACATTCTTACAAGCGGTTCGAGTGCCAGTGCAGAAAAGAATGCAATGATAAGTGGCAAGGCATTTGGCAAGAGCCATAAGCTTATGAGCAGTATGATTGCAATGATAAGTATTGTAATCAGTAGTCGGCGTGTAAACAATTTAGACAACGTAGTGCTCCTCTCTCTTTCTAACTTTCAGGGGACGTTTCTATTATTGATTATAGTATGTCTATCAATCGTTGAACAGTGAGAACGGTCATTTCTTTGTGCAAAATTGTGTCAGAAACAATACTGTTGTAAAGAATCACCATCTTATCATAAACTAAGAGTAGAAGGTGAGATAGAGGAGGCGAAAGAAATGGTTTCGAAGTGGCTTGAGCGAGGAGAGTTAACAATTTCTGATGAAGTAATAGCTGTCATCGCTGCATTGACAGCTCAAGAAATTGATGGAGTAGCAAGCTTTGTTTCTGATATCCGTGACGATTTCTCGCGTGTTGTTAACAAACGAGGCGGCAAGCGAGGCGTGTTCGTCGAAACAAATGAGGAAAATGAGACGGTGCTTACGATGAAAGTGGCAGTCGACTATGGCGTGAAAATCGCAGAGGTATGCCATAATGTGCAGCGTGCTGTGAAGGAAGAGGTTGAAATGATGACAGGGATTTCTGTAAAAGAAGTTAATGTCTCAGTCGTGCAGGTGAAATTTGAATAAGCAAGGATAAAGCTTTCAGAAGTATTTCTTCATAAAAAATGCTCAGCGTACATCGCTGAGCATTTTTGTATGTAATTATTTTACAAGAGCCTCAATGTCTGAAGCTACTGTATTAAGGATTTTTTCTGATTTTGTGATGATGTTTTTCGGGAAGTCTTCACCTTCACCATATTCAACACCATGCGGGTAGTAGTGCTTACCAAGAAGCGGCGTCATAAGCTGCACTTGTCCATGCCCTGAATCAATGTTGCCTTCTACTGCATAACCGAGTACACGAAGATAGAACACTTCGCCAGTATCAAGGTTTTCAAATTTGCGGTCGTATGAAACACGTTCATAATCCCACGTATCGCCTAGTACAAGGCCGTTCTTCTTCATGACTTCATTCAAAATTTTCAGTTCAACTACTTTGCTTTCTAGAGCTGCAATTTCAAGCTTCATATTCCCTTTTCCCTCCTATAATAAATCCAGCTGCATCATACAATTTCACAGCATGTTTGCCTATGTTTGTACAAGCGGTGCATAACACTGACACAAATGTCCAATATAGATAATCATAGTATGTACACGCCAGAGTTGCAACCAAATAACTGAAAAACCATTCTTATTGTAGCAGGTTATTGTCTTTTCGGGAATAAATTTTAATCTTTATGAGAGATATTTTGAAAATTGGTCACAATAAGGGGAGAACAACACCTATTAAAAGGAGGAACTCGTCATGAAGAAATGGTTGTTCTTAATTGCAAGCGCAGTGTTATCCTTAATGGTATTTGCAGGAGGAGCACATGCACAGAACACAGTTACCCATATTGTAAAACCAGGTGAAACACTTTGGATTATCTCACAGAAGTATAAGGAAAATCTTTGGGATGTCATTCGAGCAAACCCACAGCTTGAAAATCCAAACTTAATTTACCCGTATCAAAAAATTAAGATTCCGCATGAGCCTTCCGCTACTCGTCAACGTCAACCGAACATGCAGAACATGCAAGGTATGCAGAATGTAGAGAAGCAGGTTGTTCAACTTACAAACCAAGAGCGTGCAAAGCAAGGTCTTAAGCCATTACAGGCAGATGCAAGCTTAGCAAAAGTAGCACGTACGAAGTCAGCTGATATGCGTGATAAAGGGTATTTTAGTCATAATTCACCGACATATGGTTCGCCATTTAATATGATGAAACAATTTGGTATTCAATACACAGCTGCAGCTGAGAACATTGCAGCAGGTCAGCCATCGCCAGAAGCTGTTGTAAAAGCATGGATGGATTCTCCGGGCCACCGCAGAAACATTTTAAATCCAGATATGACACATATCGGTGTTGGTTATGCTGAAGGTGGAAGCTACGGTAAGTACTGGACGCAAATGTTCATTCGTAAATAAGCTGTGAAGGTGATTGAATATGAAACGTGTAAAAGACGTGATGTCAACGGATATTGCAGCCCTTACTCCACAGGATAATGTGTTTGAAGCGGCTGTTATTATGAAAGAACGCAATGTTGGCGTCGTACCGGTATGTGAAGGTGATACGTTGCTTGGCGTTGTCACAGACCGCGACCTTGTCATTCGTGGCCTTGCAGAGAAGCGCCCAGGCTCATTCGCGATTACGAATGTGATGAGTAAGGACGTTGAGAGTGTGAATTCTGATATAGATGTACAGCAAGCAGCTGAACTAATGTCAGACAAGCAAATTCGTCGTCTTCCTGTTATCGACAATAATCGTCTCGTTGGGATGTTATCTCTTGGTGACATTGCACTAGAAGAACAATCAAATGAAGCGGCAGAGCATGCATTAAGTGAAATCTCTGAACCGCCGCATCTTACACATTAAGTGAAAGCGCCTGAGCGATCAGGCGTTTTTGCTTTCATATGAACTCTATCAGCATAATTTCATTGCAAGAAGAATACGTTCATAACATGTAGTTAAGAGAAAAGGAGCGGTTAGATGAGCGGCAGAACAAAAGGGGTCTTTTGGTTTGTTATCTTTGGCTTTATTGTTTATTACGCATTTTCGCTCGGAAGCTTTTCACAAACAAAGGACAAGCCGATTACCGAAAAGCAAGATAATCAACAAATAGAACCTGTCATAAAAAAGAAAAATGTAATGGACAAACCATTACATGCCTATATCGGAAAAGATGCAAAGGAAATCAAAGAGACATTTGGCACTCCTACACGTGAAGATTTGTCTGCATATGATTATACGTGGTGGGTGTATGAGGATAACGTGAATCATGATATTCAGATTGGTATTTTAAATGATAAAGTCGTCACGATCTTTGCACTTGGTAAACAGCTACATACATATCCATTTGAAATTGGACAACCTTTCGATAAACAAGTAAAGGGTATTGAAAGGAAGAAAACACAGGATATACAAACGGAAAGTATGGAAGTAGAAATGACGTTAACGGACGAAGAATACATGAATAAGCCGCTTATTCATCTTGGCAACGCATGGGCTCAGCTTTATCGGGATCACTATACGGACGAACTTGTCGCAGTCCGCTATTCGGATAGTGAGACATTAATTAAACAGCGGGCCTATAACTTTGTGTATCGTGGGGAAATTGAAAAGCCGGCTGCACTTTCAAATGAACAGTTGAAAGAAATCGAACAAAGTAATCAAAAGCAAATTTTCCATATAACAAATCATTTGCGAAAACGCTACGGTGTTTCACCACTAGCATGGCATGAAGAGGCAGCCCAGACAGCCTACACGCACAGTGAAGATATGGCGACGCATGATTACTTTTCACATACGTCTCCAACCTCAGGCACCCTAGCAGAGCGTTTGACTGCCCGTAATATCGTCTATCAAAGTGCGGGAGAAAATATTGCTGCGAAATATATGGATGGGCCGGCTGTTGTGATCGGCTGGCTAAATAGTGAAAGTCATCGTCAAAGCTTGCTGTATCCTGATTTTACACACTTAGGAGTAGGTGTTTATCAAGAATACTATACGCAAAACTTTATTCAGAATATATTACACTAACTGTTCAAAACGGTTAATCCGAAAATACTTATTATCCCACTGTCCGTAAGCAATAATCTCCTGACCAATCTCAAGAGTAGGCGAAGTGAACGGCTCTGTTATTGGTTTTTCAATAATTGCTGTATGCTTTCGTTCTTCTTCTTGGATAACTACTTCTAAAGTGAAAATGCGCTTTTGTTGATAGAAAATGCGTTTTGAAGTATTTAACCGAACAACTCGCCCTCTAATCGAGGCATGCTCTTCAACAATACCAGATGTAAGCCATGCTTCATGATGCTTTCGGTGTTCACGACGGGTGAGCATCAGAAAATAAAGAAAGATAATCGGTATGACAATGGCTGCAATTAACATGTAATCCCTCCCTTTACTTGGAATGTCTCCATTTATTTTAGCAAAATGAAAAAATGGGCGCACCAATCCCACCTTACTGGACTACATTATTAATGGGCATACGTGGAAAAAATAAAGGTGAGGTGAGCGAAATGGCAAAGGATAAAAAACAGTTGGAGTCATTCCGCCAATTTGTAAATGAACATCCGAAGCTCGTTCAAGAGGTGCGAACGGATAAACGTTCATGGCAGCAGGTATACGAAGACTGGCGAGTACTGGGTGAAGAGGACGAACAGTGGCAAGCCTATAAGGAAGAAAACGCAACGGCTGAGGAGAACGCGAATAACGAAAAAAAGAACAATCAAAAGGGAAATGAAACAGAAGGTCTTGGCCAAATCTTTTCGATGTTAAAAAATATCGACATGAACGCGATGCAAGGTCACATTGCGAATATGAGCGGAGCAATCGGGAACATCCAGCAGCTTCTTGAACAATTTCAATCAACAAAGCAACCGAAAAAACCGACGACACCACCACCGCAAAATCGGTCCCCGTTCTTTTTCAGACAAGATTAAGGGGTGATAATGGATGCGTCTTGAAACCCAGTACTTACTCAATAACAGACCTGATTTGAAAACATTTGTACGCGAGAATCCTTATTGGTATCGTCTTCTTTCACGCGACCCGAATGCGGTCACTGAAATTGAACAGCACGCAAAATATTTTTATGGCAAAACATTGCCACAGCAAATGCAAAAGATGCGACAGCAGTTACAAATGGTTTCGATGATGATGGCGATGATGCAAGCGATGAAAGAATAGTGCTGATTTTGGATTGATGGATTAAATTCTCCCCTGTACGCAAACACTAAGCATATAAGTGAACATGCAAAGGGGAGAATATCGTGAAAGAAAGAATCGGGTTCATAACGGCCGTTGTCAGTATCATTTTTCTAACAGCATTCAGTCATCCGAATGGATGGACACAAGATGAAATGCGTCAGCAAGCAATACAAGCAGAAATGCAGGAAAAGAACGAGGTCCTTCAAGTAAAGCATCATGTCAAAAATAATAATGTATACGTCGAATGCTACATTCCAGACTTTCACTTTATCGACCGAAATAAAAGTGCTACCAAAAATAACGAAGGCTACATTCATTTATATTTAAACGGGCAAAAAGTGGATGACATCTACACAGCTGCCTTCGTCGTCCGCGGCCTACCAAAAGGCACACACGAACTAAAAGTCATTCTCATGAAAAACGAAAACCAATCCTACAACATCCAACAAACAATTGAAGTTAATATATAGAAAAGCGGAGGCGGGCCGCTTAGAAATATTGTTTGCTAGAGCCTTCATGCATAGAGGCGCTTTTTGCCTCGGAGCAGGAAGGTGAAGCAACACAAATTTCTGCCCGCCGCAGCTGGACAAAAGAAAAGCGGAGAAAGGCGTTTAGGCTGTCCGATTGCTGGAAGCTTCACGCATAGAGGCGCCCTTTGCCTCGGAGCGGGAAGGTGAAGCAACTCGCGCAGCCTGCCTTTCGCAGCTGGACACCTCGAAAAGCGGAGGCGCTTTGCTCAGGGGCGACAAGCATAAGACAGAATGTGGAGGGGACGGTTTTTTATCCCCGCAACAGGCTGACTTATGACTCGAGCCCCTAGCCGCCGCAGCTGGACAAAAGAAAAGCGGAGGCGGCTTGCCCCAGGGGCGACAAGTAACTCCAAAAAGTCCATCCGATCAAAGAAACTGCGCTGATAACAGGCGCAGTTTCTTGTTATGAAATTTGTTTTCTTCGACTTGGTGTAGGTGTAATGGGTGTTGTCGGGAATGTTGGTGTGAATTCAGATAATAAATAGTTGTAAATTTTTTGTTCAATTTTAATGCCAGCTTCAAGTAAGCCTTGATTACCGAATAATACATTAAATTCCAAGATGTAATATTGACCTTCTGAATAGATCAAGTCAAATCCAGCATGATTAACGTTTAATGCGTTGGCAACGTTTTGGATAATGTTTAACGCTTCAAGCGGAATATCAGTGAACGAAATGTCGCCGCCTTTTGCCACATTATGAAGGAAGGCACCATCTGCTCCAATTCGCCAGTATGCCGTAACGATTTCTTTACCGACGACTACAACTCGTAAGTCACGCCCGTCATTTGGTAAATACTCTTGGATATAGAAGACATCATTTCGTGCAGCATAATCGAGAAATTGGTTTTCGTTTTCAATAAGGAAAACCCCTTTTCCCATTGAATTGCGTGATTCCTTCGCCACAAATGGCATCGGAAAGGTTTCGAGAACTTTTTCGATATTTTCTTTCGTGTTGCCAAGGATTTCAGTATAAGGCGTATGCTCAGGGCAAACAGCCCAAAGAGCACGTGTTTGTTCAATTTTATTTTGACCAATTTGGATCGTTTGAATATTTGGGAAAATTTTTTTATTTAAGCCATAGACAAGCGTATTTACTTGCCATGTCTCAGGAAAAAGAAGGACATCAGCCTCTTTAATGGCATCCATTTCACGAAACATCAAATCCGGTTTGATATATTTTACATTCGGAATTCCAATCGTGCGAAATGGATTGAAAGATAAAAGTTTCAATTGTAGTTCTATCCCTTCAAATGAATTGTTCCTTAAGGTTTTAGCTGGAATGAATAAGTAAATCAGAAAAATTATATGCTGAGAGGGAAAGACCGTCAATAGCTTTTGACGACAAATTGATATGAATTTGTTAAAATGGATAAATGGAGGTGTTCCATTTGATTTTGGCTACTTCAGAAAGAATCGAAGTACTTGAGCGAAGTGAACAACTTGCTCAAAAGATTATCGAGTCAGATGTGTATGAACAATATATTGAATGCAAGGAGCGGTTAGCACAAGACAAGCACGCTCAAGCATTAATTAATAAATTTTTGAAAGAAAAAGATTTATACGAGGATGTCCAGCGCTTCGGGCGTTATCACCCTGATTATTATAAAATTACAAAGAGTGTCAGGGAAGCAAAGCGTGCGGTCGATATGCACGAATCAGTTGCAGTCTTCAAAAAAGCAGAACGCCAACTGCAGGACCTACTCGACGAAGTCAGCACCATCATTGGGCAATCCGTCTCCCAATACATCAAAGTCCCAGGCGGAGACCCATTCTTCCAATCAGGCTGCGGCTGCGGAAGCGGCGGAGCATGTGGATGCGGTTAGAAAAGCGGAGAAAGGCGTTTAGGCTGTCCGATTGCTGGAACCTTCACACAGAGAAAGCCGCTCTTTGCTTTCGGCGTGGGAAGGTGAAGCAACTCGCGCAGCCTGCCTTTCGCAGCTAGATCCCAAGAAACGCTGGCTAAGAACGTCACGTCCTGTGACAACGCCTGCACTAGCACATCCTGTGCGTCGAAAGCGGGAGGCGGCTTGCCCAGGGCCGCTGTGGTTAGCAGATTGCACGAATGCGGGCTTTTTGGTAAACTTTTGATACTAGGAGACCAAGAGGTAAAGGGGAAAGAGAAAAATGATTGATGTGAAACGGCAAGGATTAATCGTATGGCTTCATTCATTAAAGCAAGCAAGACAGCTGCGCCGTTTCGGAAATGTTCATTACGTTTCACGACGGATGAAATATGCGGTTGTTTATGTGGATATGGACATGGCGAAAGATTGGAAGCAGAAGTTAGAGTCGCTTTATTATGTAAAGCGGGTTGACCTCTCACATAAACCATTCTTAAAAACAGAGTATGAAAACTCAAAACCTGATAAAGCAAAAGAGTACGATTACAAAATCGGACTATAAAAAAGGCAGATGCAATTTTTTTATTGCGTCTGCCTTTTTGTCATATTTAACTTCTCAAGTAGAGGGCCGATTGAAAGGCCTTGGATAAGTAAGGAAAATAGCACAACACTGAAAGCAAGCAGTAAAACATCTTCTCGGCCTGAAAAGGAAGCAGGAAGCTGAAGGGCAAGTGCGATTGATAAGCTTCCCTTTAAGCCGCCCCAGTTTAAAACAAACCTTTCTTTTGCTGAAACATCTTTAATAAGAGCTGTGCTTGTATAAAGCGCAATGACGCGGCTGGCAAGAACTAGTACAATCGCTAGCGTAATGATGCCCCATTTGCCGGTTAGCTCAATATAGCGGATTTCTAAGCCGACCATTAAGAAGATAAGTGAGTTGGCAATAAGCGTAATGACATCCCAAAATGTATTAATATTAATGCGCGTTTCCTCAGACATGCCGATTTTTTTCCCGTAGCTTCCGAAGATTAACCCGCTGACCACAACGGCAATTACGCCTGAAAAATGAAAATGCTCAGCGATAAAATAACTTCCGAAAAACAGCAGGGCTGAAAAAGCAATCTCTAGTGGATAATCATCATATAGTCGAATGATTTGCGAAAACACCCATCCGAAAACACTTCCGACAAGCACCCCGCCAAGGGCAAATTGTAAGAAAAGAAGCACACCATTGCCAAGCCCTGCTAGCCCCATTTCAATATATGTAAGCAAGTAAACGGTCGAGATTTTAAATAAGACAACGGCAATGCCGTCATTAAACAATGATTCGCCTTCAATGATCGTCGATAATTTCTTCGAAACACCGAGCGATTTGAAAATGGATAACACGCTAATCGGGTCGGTCGCACTCATTACTGCCGCGAATGTAAAGGCAGGCACAAGCGGTAAGCCGATAAGATAGTAACTCCCAAATCCGATTAATAGAAACGAAAGAAAGGTACCGCCAAATGCGAGGGCCAGCACAGGTTTCTTCTGTTCAAATAAGTGTGAAAAAGGAAGCTTTAAAGCCGCATCGCCTAAGAGAACCGGCAGGAAAAGAGAGATGATAATGGCTTGAAAGAGATTTGATTGAGTGATGAAAGATTCGGCTTCCTCAATGATTGGAATTTCAGTCGCACCAAGAAATAAACCGACAAGGACGAGGGCAATCGAATACGGTTGGTTAATAAATTTTGCAAAGCCGATGACACTGATTGACACCGCCAGCAAAATCAAGATTTGAATGAATACTTCATGAAAGGAATGCAAGTGACCTTCCTCCTTCATCATTCGTTTGCCAATTAGTATGCCAAATGTTTGGATATATATTGGAAGTTTCACCAACAGAGTAAACTTTAAACTCACTTGTAGATTTTTTTGAATGTTCATGGTATTGTGAAAATGGGAATGAAACCGTTTTTATATTCAATTTACATAAAGGTTATTGGCATGAAAGTTGCATAAAGAAAAAGAGGATTCAAGATTACTTGAGGAGGTCATTTTAAGATGAGAGAAGTTGTGATTGTAAGTGCTGCAAGAACGCCTGTGGGGACATTTGGGGGTTCACTTGCGTCTGTATCAGCTGTTGATTTAGGTGTAACAGCTGCGAAGGAAGCGATCAAGCGTGCTGGCATTGGTGCAGATATGATTGAGGAAGTACTTGTTGGTAATATCCTTTCAGCTGGACAGGGGCAAAACCCAGCTCGTCAAGTTGCAATCTATTCTGGTATGCCTGAGCAAACATCAGCGATGACAATTAATAAGCTGTGTGGTTCTGGCCTACGTACGGTTAGTATGGGAGCGCAATTTATCAGCTTAGGTGATGCGGATGTCATTATGGCTGGTGGGATTGAAAGCATGAGTAATGCCCCTTACGTTATGCCAAATGCGCGCTGGGGACAGCGTATGGGTGATGGCAAAGTTGTTGACACGATGATCTATGATGCGTTAACAGATAAGTTTAACAATATTCACATGGGTGTAACGGCGGAAAATATTGCAGAGCAGTGGGGCTTCTCACGTGAAGAGCAGGATGAATTCGCATTAGCGAGTCAATTAAAAGCTGAAAAAGCACAAAAAGAAGGCCGCTTCAATGATGAAATCGTTCCTGTTGAAGTCCCGCAGCGTAAAGGCGACCCAGTCGTTGTTGATACAGATCAGCATCCAAAACATAGCATGACAATCGAAAAGCTTGCTAAGCTAAAGCCTGCTTTCAAGAAAGATGGCACAGTCACAGCAGGTAATGCGTCTGGCTTAAATGACGGCGCAGCAATGGTGATTTTAATGGCGAAAGAAAAGGCTGAGGAGCTTGGTATTAAGCCGCTTGCAACAATCAAATCATACGGCTCTGCCGCACTTGATCCGAAAATCATGGGATATGGTCCTGTACCTGCTACAAAGAAAGCACTTGAAAAAGCAGGCATGACGATTGATCAAATTGATTTAATTGAAGCAAATGAAGCATTCGCAGCCCAATCTTTAGCAGTTGTGAAAGACTTGAAATTGGACCCGAACAAGGTTAATGTTAATGGTGGGGCAATTGCACTTGGACATCCAGTTGGGGCATCAGGTACCCGCATTTTAGTTACACTATTGCATGAAATGATAAAACGAGATGTGAAGACAGGTCTTGCCACACTTTGTATTGGCGGCGGACAAGGCACATCGTTAATTGTAGAGCGATAAATCCAAGCGGATGCCCCTTTTTTAAGGGGCATCTTTTTTTGAGAACGTAATGGAAGGAGGGGAAGACATGGGAGAAAGAGCAGATATGATGAAGGAACTGAATGATGAGAAGAATACAACTGAAGTGCTGAGGACAATTATGGAAATCGCCCATGATGGCTTTGTAGTCGTTGATCAAGACGGAGTCATCACAATGATCAGTAAAGACTATGCAAAATTTATCGGCGTCTCAGAGGAAGAAGCTGTTGGGAAACATGTGACAGAGGTGATTGAGAACACGCGGATGCATATCGTTGCTCAAACAGGTAAGCCAGAGATTGCTGATATTCAGCTTATTAAAGGCGATTATATGATTGCGACGCGAATGCCGCTTCTAAAAGAAGGCATCATCGTCGGAGCGGTTGGAAAAGTGCTTTTCCGTAATTTAAGTGGATTAAATGCGTTGCACCGCCGTATTAGACGGATGGAAAAGGATCTAGAGCTGTACAAAGGGGCATTGAAAGAACAAAATAAAGCGACCTATGACTTTGAAAGTCTAATTGGAGATAGCCCTGCCTTCAGCAGTGCCGTTTCACTTGCACAGCGCTCAGCTCAGGCCGATTCGAATGTATTACTGCTCGGCGAAAGCGGAACAGGTAAGGAGCTGTTTGCACATGCCATTCATAATGCAAGTAATCGTCGATTTGGTTCGTTTGTGAAAGTTAATTGTGCAGCTATTCCGTCTGACTTGCTTGAATCAGAGCTGTTTGGGTATGTGGAAGGTTCCTTTACCGGAGCAAAAAAAGGTGGTAAAAAAGGAAAGTTTGAAGCAGCGGATGGCGGAACGATTTTTCTTGATGAAATTGGAGAACTTCCATTGCATATGCAAGTGAAGTTTTTACGTGTGCTGCAAGAAAAAGAAGTTGAAAAGATCGGAGCAACCGGCAGTAAAAGCATTGATGTTCGTGTGATTGCTGCAACGAATCAGAACCTTGAAGAGATGGTAGATAAGGGAGAGTTTCGTCTTGACTTGTTCTATCGTTTGAATGTACTTGCCATTCCTATTCCACCTTTGCGGGAGCGAAATGGTGACTTAGTGACACTGACGAATTATATTTTACAGAAGCTTTGTAGGCAGATGGGGAAGCAAGTTGCCGGCATTACAGACAGCGCAATGCATGCTCTTTCTGAATACAGTTGGCCGGGAAATGTACGTGAGCTGCAAAATGTCCTCGAGCGAGCTGTGAACATGGTTGATGATGGTGAGCGTATTGATTCGAACCATTTACCTGAAAAAGTGACAGGAACATGCCTTGTGAAAGAGGTCCGAAGCTTGAAGCAAACGTTGGAGGATGCAGAGAAGAAAGCCTTGCTCGATGCACTTGCTGTCAACAACGGCAATAAGTCAAAGGCTGCTAAGCTGCTAGAAGTCAGCCGCTCCACCTTCTATGAAAAACTTAAAAAACATCATTTAATTGAAGACTAAAACAGTGTGTTCCATTTTGAGGGCATGCTGTTTTTTTATTCAAAATGTCTGAAAGCCCTTACATATAATCTGATTATTTGGTTAAAATGTACGGATGTTCATACACTTTATAAGCTGTTCGGATCAATCTGTTTGCTTTTTCATACACTTTTGGATAGATATTATTTAAATGTTCGAAAAGTTCTGCTTATCAAACAGCGAGAAAGCCGCTTTTCTTAGCTTTTAGACAAACAGTAGCGTGTTGGCACAGGAATTGCATTATACAAAGCGAGGGAAAAGAAAGCGTTTACGAAGTTGAAGGGGGAGACACAAATGGCTTCTAAAGTAATGAGTCTACATGAAGCGATGAAATTAATTCCAGATGGTGCGAACGTTGCGACTGGCGGATTTGTCGGCAACGGACATCCAGAGGAATTATCAATTGGACTAGAAGAAAGGTTCAAGCAAGAAGGAGCGCCGGCCGACCTGACAATTGTTTATGCAGCAGGTCAAGGTGATGGAGTGGAGCGAGGCTTAAATCATCTCGGTCACGAAGGGTTAGTATCTCGGATTATTGGCGGGCACTGGGGGCTTGCCCCGAAGCTTCAGAAGCTTGCAATTGAAAATAAAATTGAAGCATATAACTTACCACAAGGCGTTATATCCCATTTGTTTCGTGATATTGCAGCAGGAAAACCAGGAACGCTCACACATGTTGGGTTAAAGACATTTGTTGACCCGCGCAACCAAGGTGGAAAGCTTAATGAGCGCACGAAGGATGACATTGTGAAACTGATGAGCATTGAAGGTGAAGACTACCTATTTTATAAGACATTTCCGATTCATGTCGCGCTGATTCGTGCGACATATGCAGATGAAGATGGGAATGCCGTGTTTGTGAAGGAAGCAGGTACATTAGAGAGCTTATCCATGGCACAGGCTGCGAAAAATTCGGGCGGTATTGTGATTTTGCAAGTTGAAAAAGTAGTTGAACGAGGCACGCTTGACCCGAAGCTTGTAAAGGTGCCTGGTATCTATGTTGATGCCATTGTGGAATCACAGCCTGACAATCATATGCAGACATTTGCCGAGCAGTACAACCCGGCTTATACAGGGGAAGTGAAGGTACCGATTGAATCGTTAGGGCGTCTTTCATTAAATGAACGAAAGATTATTGCACGTCGTTCTGCGATGGAGCTTATCCCAAATGCAATTACGAATTTAGGGATTGGAATGCCAGAAGGAGTAGCGATGGTCGCAAATGAAGAGGGTGTTGGTCAGATGATGAGGCTGACGGTTGAATCTGGACCAATTGGCGGTGTGCCGGCAGGCGGCTTAAGCTTTGGGGCAGCCATTAACCCTGACAGCATCATTGACCAGCCGAATCAATTTGATTTCTATGACGGCGGTGGTCTTGACTTAGCCTTTCTTGGGTTGGCACAGCTTGATGAAAAAGGGAACGTAAACGTTAGTAAATTTGGTCCGAAAATTACTGGAGCAGGCGGCTTTATTAATATCTCGCAAAACGCGAAGAAGGTTGTCTATTGCGGTACGTTTACAGCAGGCGGATTGAAAATCAAGATTGTAGATGGAAAGCTTTCGATTGAACAAGAAGGAAAGATTAAGAAGTTCGTGAAAGAAGTTGAGCATATTACATTCAGTGGTGATTATGCCGTAGAAGTAAATCAGCCAGTCTTATATGTCACAGAGCGGGCTGTTTTTGAATTAACAAAAGACGGATTAATGCTTACAGAAATTGCACCAGGCATTGATTTGGACAAAGATATTTTAGCACAGATGCAGTTTAAACCAGTCATTTCAGATGATTTAAAAGTGATGGATGAACGTATCTTTCGAGAAGAAAAGATGGCACTTGATTACGTCGTAGAGTCATAGAACTGAATAGGGGGGAGAAAGTGTGCTAGGAATTATTCTTGGTTTAGTATTATTAATGGTGCTCGCTTATCTTGGCTGGTCGATTATTTGGATCGCACCAGTAACAGCGGGGATAGTCGCATTATTTGGTGGATTAGATTTACTTGATGCTTATACCGATACTTATATGGGAGGATTTGTTGATTTTGCAAAAGCGTGGTTTCCGGTCTTCATGCTTGGGGCAATCTTCGGTAAACTAATGGAAGACACCGGAGCAGCTCGTTCAGTAGCGCACGCAATTACAAAAATTATCGGTACAAAACGTGCGGTGTTAGGGGTTGTTGCCGGAGCGGCTGTTCTTACATATGGAGGAGTAAGCTTGTTCGTCGTTGTGTTTGCAATGTATCCGCTTGCAATCGCGCTCTTTCGTGAAGCGAACATTCCGCGTAAGCTTATCCCAGGGACAATTGCGCTCGGGGCCTTTACCTTTACAATGACAGCGCTTCCTGGTACGCCGCAAATCCAAAATTTAATTCCGATGAAATATTTTGAAACAGGACCAACAGCGGCACCGTTCATGGGGATTGCAGGGGCAGCTGTTATGGGAATCGGCGGTTATTTTTATTTGCGCTGGCGTGAAAAAAAGCTCGTAAAAGCAGGAGAAGTGTTTACAGAGCCGAAAGATCAAGAGATAGAAGATATCGATGCTGCGAAGCTTCCTAATGCGCTTATTTCATTTCTGCCGCTTGTGTCGGTTATTTTGACATTAAATGTGCTGAAGTGGAACATTATTCCGGCTTTGATCTCGGGGATTATTTTAATTATGGTGTTCAACCTGCACAAGATGAAAGGCTTTGTCGGCTCGATTAATAGTGGAGCGAATGGGTCAATTATTGCGATTATGAATACAAGTGCAGCAGTCGGCTTTGGAACAGTAGTAAAGGCAGTGCCTGGCTTTCAGACACTACAAGATTTTGTTCTTGGCATTAAGGGAAATCCGCTTATTTCTGAAGCTGTTGCGGTTAACTTACTTGCAGGTGCGACAGGCTCTGCATCAGGCGGGATGGGAATTGCGCTTGAAGCACTTGGTTCGAAGTACTATGAGCTTGCGATGCAGACAGGGATTTCCCCTGAAGCCTTTCATCGAGTTGCCTCACTCGCATCAGGCGGACTTGATACACTGCCGCATAATGGTGCCGTCTTAACGCTGTTGGCGATTACAGGTATGACTCATAAAGATTCATATAAGGATATTTTCGTAGTAGGTTCACTCATTCCAATTGCAGCTGTTATTGTTGCGATTATCTTTGCCGCAATTGGATTGGTCTAATAGATAAAATAAAGGAAAGTGGTGGAAGCGAAACGACGGCTTTTCACCAAATAGAATAAGGGGGAAATGAAAATGAGATTAGAAGGAAAAGTAGCGATTATTACAGGGGGCGGACAAGGGATTGGTGAAGCAACAGCAAAGAAATTCATAGCTGAAGGAGCAAAGGTCGTTGTCGTTGATATTAACGAAGAAAATATAAATCGCACGGTAGAAGCGCTTCAAGCACAAGGCGGAGAAGCTGAAGGAATGGTTGTTGATGTGACAAATGGCGAGCAGGTTGACCGAATGGTGCAAAAGACCGTCGAGAAATATGGAAAGCTTGATATCGTCGTCAACAATGCAGGCATTACAGCTGATGGCACATTAGTGAAACTATCTGAAGAGCAGTGGGATAATGTTATTAATGTAAACTTAAAAGGTGTTTACCTTGTTGGACAAGCTGCCGCGAAACAAATGAAAGCACAAAACAACGGCGTGATTCTAAATGCATCAAGTGTTGTCGGTTTGTATGGAAACTTTGGGCAAACGAACTATGCCGCAACAAAATGGGGCGTGATCGGAATGACGAAAACATGGGCGAAAGAGCTCGGTAAAAATGGCATCCGTGCAAACGCTGTCGCTCCAGGCTTCATCCAAACACCGATGACAGAGCAGATGCCTGAGAAGGTACTAGATATGATGAAAGGAAAGTCGCCGCTTGGTCAGTTAGGACAACCAGAAGATATTGCGAACGCCTATGCCTTCCTTGCTTCAGATGAAGCACGTTTTATTACAGGGACAGTATTAAGTGTAGATGGTGGGGTTGTCATCTAATTCTAAAGACGTGGAGTGTCTGCAACGGACACTTCACGTTTTTTGTCGTTAACAGGAATTACCGTAAACAGATGTTTTGAATTTTAATAGGAGTTGCGTTATAGTGGCGTAAGTTCATAAGAGGAGGCATACATCTTAAAGGAAGTGAAACAACTATGCAGCAATGGAAACGTAATTTATGGATTTTGTTTGCTTGTCAGTTCCTCGTTTTAAGTGCAATGACAATGATTTTGCCGTTCATGCCCTTGTATCTGCAAGAGCTCGGGATGACGGATATGGATAAGGTTAGTTTGTGGTCTGGTTTGATATTCGGAGCAAGCTTCTTTACCGCTTTTCTTTTCTCGCCATTTTGGGGAAGGCTTGCGGATAAATATGGACGGAAAGTGATGATTCTGCGCTCAGGCTTTGGTATGAGTGTCACCATCATTTTATTAGGCTTTGCTACAGGTCCTGTTCAGCTACTATTGCTTCGGTTATTAAACGGGGTCGTAAGCGGCTTTATCCCAGCATCGATTGGTCTTGTCGCAACAAATACACCGAAAGAACATACAGGCTACGCGCTCGGTACCTTACAGTCAGGCGCAGTTGCCGGCAGTATCATCGGACCACTGTTCGGCGGGGCGATGGCTGAAGCATTTGGCTTTCGGATGATTTTTAACATTACAGGTATTTGTGTATTAGTTGCCGCAACAGTGGTGCTGTTATTTGTAAAAGAAATTGAAAAACCAACAGGCGACGTGCCAAAAAGTAACGCATTGAAAGATTTCAAACGTGTAACCGTTCATAAGCCGATGATTGCTTTATTCTTTGCGGCGTTTCTTATTCAGCTTGCCATGCTTGGAGTCAATCCGATGATTCCGTTGTTTGTACAAGAGCTTGCGTCTGGTGAGAATATCGCCTTTTTAGCAGGAGCGGCTACAGCAGTAATGGGCTTTGCGAACATGATGGCCTCTCCGCAGCTCGGTAAGCTGGCAGACCGGACAAACAGGCAGAAGGTGCTATTTTTCTCCTTAAGCGGTGCAGCCATCGCATCTATTCCGGTTGCATTTGTTTCTGACTTATGGCAATTGTTTGTTCTGCGTTTTATGATCGGGCTGTTTGCTGGCGGACTTCTACCGACAGTTAATTCGATTATTAAACAATTGTCACCGCAAGGGATGGAAAGCAGGACGTACGGATTTTCAAACAGCTTTGTTTATCTAGGAAATATGCTTGGCCCTATTCTAGCAGGTTGGCTGTCTGCTGGAATTGGTATTCGCGGTGTGTTCGTATTTTCTGCGATTATATTTTTCGTCAATATTGTGCTAGTCAAATTTTATATTATGCCAATCATGGAAGGGCGCCAACCGAATGTGGGAGGCCGCTTTGTGAAATCAAGTTAGAAAAACACCATGACCCACTCATTCATGCGAAAGGGGGTCATGGTGTTTTTTTGTTTATTGCAAGGGTGCGATATAGTGGTTCATACGAAGAATGCCGATTAGATGGCTGTAGTAGAGGGCGACCTCTCCGAATGTTGTGGAAGGCTGTACGTCCAGCTCGATAACTTTTTTGCCGATTTCTTCTGCTGTTTGTTGGAATAAGTCAAAGCGTTGATTTGGCTTAAAGTGTGGATTAGGGATTCCTTCACGACATATGTAAATGGGCTGAAAATCGCCTGGTGTTGTCGGTTCTAATACAACGGCAAGCGATGCGACCTGTTGTTCATTTTTCGTTGAGTAATATGCCATCATATGTTTCACACGATGACGGTTGTTTCGTGCCACTTCAAGCAGCTCATAAAGGTCAGAATAACCTTCACCTAGCTCAATAAAACGTTGAATCATGTTCTTCCCTCCTCAGTTTGCTCCGATCATACTTTAGCACGGTCTGTTACAAAAAAGAAGAGGAAGTATAAAAGAAGACAGCTTTTGTCCGATAAGAAAAATAGAAATTTTTATAAAATGTTACGAAAATCTATATGTCAAAGCATGAATTATTTGGTATGTTTAATATATAAAATTTCGATAAGGGGTATTTGCGATGTTTAAACGGGTATTGGGTGTACTGTTGTTGTTTACGTTTTTAATCGCAGGACTTGTCGGGTATCAATGGATCGTATATCAAAGAGGAGAGTCAGCAGAAGCAAAAGAGCAGACAATACCTTTACGATATGAGCTCTCAATCCTGCATAATAAAAGTGGCTTGAAAGTAGAGCAGACCATTCGAAATATAGAGCAGCAACAGTTTCTCGTGCAGCTGCCAGAAGGTATTTCTGATGTCTCCTGTTCGTATGATAGTAAGAGTGAATGTGACTGGACAGACAGTGACAAAGGAAAACGACTAAATGTTCAAGGTGCACCAAAGGTAACCTTTACGTATACATTGCCGCTTGCGCCCGGCGCTGTGAACCAATGGTTTGAAAAGTGGTACGTACAATTTTTAAATAATGAATTAAAGCCATATGTTGCTGATATGAGTGTAACAGTGAGTGAAGAGTTGAATAAGTCAACCGTTTGGGCAGCAGGGGCTGTCAATAAAGCGGATGTGAAACGGGATTATTTACGTTTCTATGCGTGGGAGAAAGAAAATGCAACTGAATTTCCGCTCTATATGTCAAACGAGCAGCTTGCAAAGTCTTCAAAAGGAAAGGTGCTTACCTATACATCACCGAACGCAGCCTTTCATGCGAACGGCAAGTGGGTCGAAAACTTACCTGAACAAACAGGGCTTACTCTCGTAACGACAACACAAAGTACGACACATTTGTCTCCGCTTCTTGCCGTGCTTCCGGCGGAAACAGCACAAATGGATGCTGATGAGAAAATGGCTTACGCTTATTTCCTTGAGGCGAAGCGGCCTTCTAATGAAGGAATTCGCTGGATTTGGGATGCTTTTCCTTCGCTTGCTTTTAACAAGAACGTAGCAGACGGAAAAGCCCGAGAGATGGTTGAAGAGTTATTAGGACAGTTGAATAAACAAGAGAAAAAAGCATTTGCGCAATGGTTATATGCGAAATCATCTGAAAAAGTATCTGTCAAAGATTTAGATGAAGCGCTCAGTCATGTAACAGAAAAAGAGACAAAGTTCTTTAGCAGCAATGCAGAAGCGACTGAACCTCTACAGCCGTTGTATTTTGTGGAAGAACGGGATGTCTATTATAAAGGCAAAAAGATTAGCCAAAACTGGAAACCGATCTATCAAAAAGGCGGGTTATATTTACCTCTTGTCGATGTCGTTGAAAAAGCAGGCTTTGAAGTAACGGAACTTGAAGGAGAAGATACGTATATCGTCCAAAAAGGCGGCAACACGTGGCGTCTCTTCTTAAAAGAAAGCTATTTTATTTTTAACCAAGAGGATTACGGTTTAACCTCTAAGCCGCTTGAAAAAGTAAATGGTCGTGTCTATATGTCTGAAAAATGGTTTGAACAGCTTTTACGCGTTGAAATTATCAAACGTGATGATGGAATACACTTAAAATAATTCGCAGCACCCGCATTTTTTGCGGGTGTTTTTTTGCATTTTTGGGAATTTTTTTAAGGGGATTGAGATGGTTTTAGCAATCGGACAGCCTAAACGCTTCCGACGCACAGGATGTGCTAGTGCAGGCGTTGTCACAGGACGTGACGTACTTAGCCAGCGTTCCCCTTGGGATCTAGCTGCGGCGGCTAGGGGCTCGAGGTCATAAGTCAGCCTGCTATGGGAACAAAAGGCGGTTCCCTCCGCATTCAGCCTTATGCTTGTCGCCCCTGGTCAAGCCGCCTCCGCTTTTCGGGCATAAAAAAAGACCCTGCAGTTTTTTCTGCAAGGTTCCTTCTATGCTTCTCTATGTTTATCACAAAGAGAAGGAAGGCAAAGGGAGAGGAGAAACCGGAGGAAGAACTTATGGGGAAACGTAAGTCTTCTCCGCGGTTGGCAACAACACCTTAATGATGTTGTTACGTTCATTATTGCCTTTTCTGTTTTGTTTATACCTTTGTTGATTATTTTTTTCTGCTTTTATTCGACGTGGTTATGAATAGGGGTGTCGAAAAGGGTAGAGGGAAATCAACAATTGTAGTTGAAACCGTTTTTATGGTAGGATTAATGGCGTAAATTGCTTCGAAAAAAGCAATCAGCATTCATTTGTACATAGAACAAAGTGAGGGTAAACCATGCGTGTAATTGCTGGAACGTTAAAAGGACGAAGTATTAAAGCGGTACCTGGTACGTCTACAAGGCCGACGACAGATAAGGTAAAGGAAGCAATGTTTAATGTAATCGGTCCTTTTTTTGAGCGGGGGAGTGCGCTTGATTTATTTGCAGGCAGTGGTTCGCTTGGAATTGAGGCTTTGAGCCGCGGAATGGATGACGTTATTTTCGTTGACAGGCATCCGAAAGCAATCGAAACGATCCGAGAAAATGTCAATGCATGTGGGTTAGAAGAGCAAGTCGAAGTCTACCGAAACGATGCCATGCGAGCACTGAAAGCAGTCATTAAGCGCGAGCTGACATTTTCGGTTATTTTTCTTGATCCGCCGTATCAAAAAGTAAAGCTAAAACCATTTATCGACCAGATTGTTGAAGCAAACCTCGTTGAAGTAGGAGGCTATTTAGTGACAGAACATGCAGCAGAAAAAGAGCTGGTCGAACAAATTGCGAATTTTGAGCGCATTAAGCACGAAGACTACAATAAAACAACGGCAATTTCCATTTATCAACGTGTGGAGTGAGTGAAAGGTCATTTAGGGGGGAATTCTTATGGCGAGCATCGCTGTATGTCCGGGTAGTTTCGATCCGATTACGCTCGGTCATCTTGATATTATTAAACGTGGAGCAAGTGTGTTTGACAAAGTTTATGTTTGTGTATTAAGCAATTCATCGAAACAACCATTGTTTACTGTCGAGGAACGGAAGGACTTAATTCGAGAAGCTACTGCTGATATTCCGAATGTGGAAATTGATTCCTTTCAAGGATTATTGATTGAATATGCTGAACAGATCGGCGCTCAAGCGATTCTGCGCGGTCTTCGAGCTGTTTCTGACTTTGAATACGAAATGCAGATCACGTCTATGAACCGTAAGTTAGATGAAAACATTGAAACATTTTTTATGATGACAAATAATCAATATTCATTCTTAAGTTCGAGTATCGTGAAAGAAGTTGCCAAATATAACGGTAACGTCGCTGACCTTGTACCATCGTGTGTGGAGAAGGCACTGTATGAAAAATACGGAAGGAAATAAATAGAAAAGCCATCCAAACGTTGCATTCGTTGGATGGCTTTAACTGTTTCGTTTATAAATGCTTGAAGCATAAAGGATGACGTATACATAGAGGCTTAAAAGTGTAAAAAGTGCTCCGTATTGTAAAAGGAGCGCCCATGATTCAGAAAAAAAGTCAGCTGAAACACTTGAATTAAAGACAGGAATATCGTTTGTACGCCGTTCAAATGTATGCATTTGGACATAGAGCGGTTCAAATAAATAGACTGTTATGACAGCGGAAAAGAATCCTTGCAAGACTCTTGCGATAAAAAAAGGCCGAAAACGAATGTTTGTTTCAGCGAGAATGCTTGCGACTTGTGCTTGTACAGATAAGCCGCTGAACCCGAGAATAAAGCTTGTAATCGCTGCTTGCTGCAAAAGAGGGGCAAGCTCTGTTTGACTTGTCATTTGACTTCCGAGTGTAATTTCAAATAATCCAGCAATAAGCGGCACAGACAAGTCGGTGGAAACGGAAAATACGCTTAAAAATGACGCAATGATAGTGGCGATAGCTTCTGTTACACCAGCGACATGAAGCATTTTATTAACGACTGAAAATAATATAACAAAACCGCCGATCATTAATAAGGTATGTACAGAAGAGATGACTGCATCGCCTAGCAGCTTTCCAAATGGTCGGTTTTCCGTTGTTCTGGCGTGATGCATGCGCAGGAAGGCTTCTTTTAGAAAAAAAGACTTCTTCGTTCGTTGAGAGGAGGAGACTTCCGCTCTGCCGCCGTGAAAGCGCATGAGTAGGCCAACGCAAACATTCGCTGTGTAATGGGAAACAGCCAGCAATACGCCAAGCTTTGGATTATGAAAGAAACCGACCGCTACAGCACCGAAAATAAACAGTGGATTGGATGAATTTGTAAAGGAAGCAAGCCGTTCTGCTTCGACAGTCGTCAATTGTTTTTCCTGCCACAATCTGGCGGTTAATTTCGCGCCAGCAGGGAAGCCTGAGGCCATTCCCATTGCCCAGACGAATCCGCCTGTACCTGGCACGCGGAATAACGGACGCATAAGTGGTTCTAGTAAGACGCCGATAAAGTGAACAACACCATAGCCGATTAATAACTCTGAGACGATAAAGAACGGCAGCAACGATGGGAAGACGACATCCCACCACATGCTTAAACCACGAATTGAGGCTTGAAAAGCATCTTGTGGATAGCAAATAAGTGATACAGCGAATAAAAGAAAAAGCATGGCAAGGAACAATGTTTTAAGCTTTGAAAGTGCCAACACAAACCCTCCGAGCGTCATTAAGTAACGTTTCTATACTTGCATCCAGACTAGTGGTAAAATAAACCTTATGGTAATAGGCTTGTTCACTAACAAATATACGTACAATAATAGAAATTAGACCAATTGATTCTTAGAGGGGGTGGGGGCTGTGCGGCCAAAAATTGGGTTAGCGCTCGGTTCAGGAGGTGCTAGAGGCTTTGCTCACCTAGGTGTATTGCGCGTACTGCAAGAAGAGGGGATTCCGATTGATGTGATCGCTGGAAGCAGTATGGGTTCGCTGATCGGAGCTTTTTATGGAGCAGGTCATGATATGACAAGGCTTTATAAGCTTGCGACCGCGTTTCGTCGAAAATATTACCTTGATTTTACCGTGCCGAAAATGGGGTTTATTAGCGGCAATAGGGTGAAGGAGCTTATTAAGCTTTTCACGAAAGGAAAACGAATTGAAGAGCTTGATGTCGTGCTCGGAATCGTTGCGACGGATTTAAAAAAGGGAGAGAAAAAAGTATTTACAGAAGGAAAGCTCCCAGAAGCAGTGCGAGCGAGCATTGCGATTCCAGGCATCTTTGTTCCCGAAAATATTGATGGCACATTATATGTTGATGGGGGCGTGATTGACCGCGTTCCTGTGCAAACAGCTCGTGATCTTGGGGCAGACTTCGTTATTGCGGTTGATGTCTCTCATGTGAAAGCAGAAGTAGAGATTACCTCGATCTATGATGTCATTATGCAAAGCATTGATATTATGCAGGATGAGCTTGTCAGGAGTCGGGTCATGCACGCTGATATTATGCTCATACCTGATGTTTCGCAGTTTACGTCACGGGCTTTTACGAATCTAGAAGAAATTATTCGTATCGGTGAAGAAGAAGCAAGAAAACATCTTCCACAAATCAAACTCGCAATTGAATCTTGGAAAGGGGTCCAACATGAGAACTCGTAAACCTTTTTTAAGGACATTAATTTTCACCTTTATCCTAACGATTGTGTTAACAATGGTTCAGCTTCCCTATTACGTATCAACACCTGGTATGGCAAAAGAATTGTCCCCCATTATTAAAGTGGACGGGGGATTTGAGGAACAAGGGACATTCATGCTGACGACTGTAAGAATTGGTCAAGCAAATGTTCTGCAATATGCAGTAGCGCATTTTCGTGATTTTCATCATATCTATCCAGAAGACCAAATTAAACCACCTGGAGAATCGGATGAAGAGTATCATAAGCGTCAGCTTCATATGATGGACACATCAAAAGAAGCGGCTTCCTATATCGCTTACAAGCATGCAGGCAAAGAGGTCAAAGTGCAAGATGACGGCGTGTATGTCATGGCGGTGCTTGAGGGGATGCCTGCTGAAGGTAAGCTTGAGGCAGGAGATCGAGTAACAGCTGTTGACGGAAAGCCCGTGCAATCAGCCGAACAGCTCATTAAGTATGTCGAAGACTTGAAACCAGGTACACAAGTGAAGCTTGATGTAGAACGGGTCAAAGGCGGAGAAGAGCAAGTGACAATTGAGCTTGCAAAGTTCCCAGACAAGCCAGAAAAAGTTGGGGTCGGCATTAGTCTTGTTACAGACCGTGAAGTCATTGTAAAGCCTAATGTGAAAATTGATACAGCTGAAATCGGTGGTCCATCCGCTGGGTTAATGTTTTCACTTGAAATCTATAATCAGCTGACTGAGCAGGACTTGACACACGGCTTGCGAGTGGCGGGAACAGGTACGATGAATTATGAAGGTCAAGTAGGCCCAATCGGCGGCATTGAACAAAAAATCGTTGCTGCAGACAAATCAGAAGCGGACATCTTCTTTGCACCAAACGAACAAGGCGCAAAAGGTTCAAACTACCAAAACGCCCTTAAAGCAGCCGAACAAATCCATACAGATATGAAAATTGTCCCTGTCGACACATTCGAAGATGCTGTTCAATACCTCGAAAACTTATCAAAAAAAGCAGAAGCGGCTTAATCGAGGACTAGAAAAGCTCCCTCAATTTGGGGAGCTTTTTCTATATCCTCACAGGCGGATTTGAAAATTCACGTTGAATCGCATCCGTGCGAAACGGCTCCTGTAAGCACATCGCATATGTATCAGCAGCACGTATATCAAGGTCTAGCTGAGGGTGTGAGTAAGCAGACAGCTTTGCTACAAGCGGCAGGGGGAGTTCCTTTTTGACACGACGCAAGTAAGCTTGTCCTAATTCATTCATGCCAAGCAGCCGGATATATGCGGGAGATGTGCCGACCGCTTCAAGCGTCCCCTTCGTTGTATGGGTTAGGACGTTGATGCATAAGCGCTGCAGCCTTGTCCACGTATAGCGCTTCGTCTTAACGCGTTGGATAAACTCATGAAACGTTTTAGCTGATTTTATGGCATCTTTCAAGCGGTATTCAAGTCCTTCTTCTACTTCAGCAATTTCTGAAAGCTCACTGTGTGACATCGTCAGTAAGCGGTATTTCAGAAATTGAAAGTAAGCCTCCCAATTGTGAAGCATGCCGTATGTATGACGATAGCTTGCTAATTGTTGAACAGTTGCCTGTGGCAGCACATGCACAAGGTCGTCAATGTCAGCGTGATGCTCAAAGATTTGCTTTCGTACACTTGTAGCAGAAGCGATATTTCCGCTGAACTGTTCATCATGATAGTTTGAGCCTGTTCGCTTAATGGTCAGCGGCTTCATGGCTGTGTGCCGCTGTTGTGCTGCCCTTACATACGAGAGGCCAAGAATATTGTTTGGTGCATGGATATCAAGTGGAAGGGTGTTTCCGAAAAATGTTTCATAGGCATTTGAAGCGGCTGTTGGAAAGCTTACTCCTTCCTTTAATGCTTTTTTAAGCTCTGCATTGATTTCATTCTGATGCTTCTCTAAGAAAGAAGCTGTTTCAACAAAAGGTTCAATTTCTCCGTGCTCACTGCCGAAGCAAAAGCTGTCGACGTATAAAGCATCCAATAAGGAAACCGCACCGTACGCGAAGCGGTCAGCTTTTTGAACGGCAAAAGCATAAGGCAGTTCAATGACAATGTCGACACCAGAGGCAAGGGCGGCACGTGTGCGCGCCCACTTTGATATAATAGCCGGCTCGCCTCGCTGCAGGAAATTGCCGCTCATAACAGCGACCATCACATCGGCATCGCTTACACGCTTTGCTTCTTGCAGGTGGTAGGCGTGTCCATTATGAAAAGGGTTATATTCAACGATCACACCGCATGCATTCATATTAACCTCCTAATAGATTTGATTTTAAAAATATTTTAGCATATAATCTCTCGTCTTAATCACATGCTTTAATAAGAGAGAAAAGTTTCATTTTACGCATGAAATCATTTATTTGCTTCCGCTGGTGCATTATAGTAAGGTAGGAGCAAGAAAATATCGCAAAATTATAGTGCCAAATGCGTTTGTGATAGGACAAAGCTGTAAAGAAAAAATATTGACAAACGCTTTTTGTGTCGCTATAATTACCTTTGTTGCCTAGAGGTGATCACAATGGAATGGCAAGTATCAGAGTTAAGAAATCGTAGAGACGGGTTTGAAATCGATGAAACAATCGATGTTAGCGAACTAAAGGACATGAACAAAGAAATACGTCAAATTTCACCTGTTCATGTTACAGGGAACGCCCATTTTTCAGGCAGTAAAATCACGTTTGATTTAACGTTTGACGGTGAAATGATTTTACCGTGTGCGCGTTCACTCGCTGATGTGAAGTACCCGTTTGAAATTGATGCGAGGGAAATTTTCTCATTAAATGGTGAATCGTATACAGATGAAGATCTAGAGATTCATGGAATTGACGGAGAAGTCCTTGACTTAAAGCCGTATATTCGAGAAAATATTTTATTAGAGATTCCAATGCAAGTATTTAGTGACAACCCTGAAACAGAAGGAAAAGCTCCTCAGTCTGGACAAGGCTGGGAAGTTGTAACAGAGGAAGAACAAAAAGAACGCATTGACCCTCGTTTAGAAAAACTTCAACAGTTTTTTAAAAAAGATGAGTGAAGAAGTGCCGTAAAGCAGGTTCTTCTCACTTTTTGATGGACTCGTATTAAGGAGGTGGAAACGATGGCAGTACCTTTTAGAAGAACATCTAAAAAAGTAAAACGCCAACGCCGTACGCACAAGAAGCTTTCAGTACCAGGTATGGTAGCATGCCCGAACTGCGGCGAAATGAAGCTTGCTCACCGCGTATGTAAAGAGTGTGGTACTTACAAAGGCAAAGATGTTGTAAATAAATAATGACACACGAAAGCGCAAGGGGACCTTCCTCTTGCGCTTTCTTTGTGCCTGAAAAGGGCAGAACACGGAAGCTTCTTTTGGTATAATGAGAAAGAATGAAAAGGGAGGGTCATAGATGGAGAAGGTATCACTTGAAAGAGATGAGCGTGGGGTATTAACGTTAACGATTAATCGTGAGGAAAAACGCAATGCAGTTGATTATGATGTCATGCAGGCGTTCGAAGAAGCGATTGCACAAGCGGAAACAGATGACCGTGTGAAAATGCTGGCGATTACAGGAAGCGGAGAAAGAGCATTTTGTTCAGGCGGGGATTTATCTGTCTTTCATGAGCTGTATACGAAGGAAGAAGCGTATGGCATGCTTTCTAAAATGGGGGCAATCTTACATAAGTTATACAAGCTGCCAAAGCCGACTGTGGCGTTTGTAAACGGCACCGCGTTAGGCGGCGGATGTGAAATCTTAACCGCTTGTGATTTTCGTATTGCAAAGGAAGGTGTTTCGTTTGGATTTGTCCAAGGGAAGCTTGCGATTACAACTGGCTGGGGTGGCGCTACAATGCTGCTAGAACGAATCGCAAAGCATGATGCGATGCGATTATTGATGACAGCTGAACGCTATAAAGCAGAAGATGGACATGCGGTGAAGCTTTTTTCAGAGGTTTTCCCGAAAGAAACATTCAGAGAAGACTGTCAAAAATGGTTGGATACTTTTACAGCTCAGGATGTAACGGTGCTGAAGGCTTATAAAGAAGCGTCTTTGCGAAAGCTTGACTTAGATAAGCTGTATAATGATATGTTCGCTGAAATTGAACGATGCAGTATTCTATGGGAAGCTGACGCCCATCATGATGCGGTCAACGCCTTTTTGACTAAGTAAGAGTCAGAACATTATGATTTCTAGTCTATCTTTTCTATTGCAGGCATACATATATGAAAAAAGCGATAGGGGAGATGGCAGTGAATGTTGCTAGACAGGATGCATGGAGTGAAGATGAAGACTTAATGCTTGCTGAGGTCGTATTGCGTCATATTCGTGAAGGAAGCACGCAGTTAGCTGCATTTGAGGAGGTAGGACGAAGGCTTTCGCGTACCGCTGCCGCATGCGGATTTCGCTGGAATTCAACAGTAAGAAAGCAGTATGATTCCGCGGTTGCGCTCGCAAAAGAGCAGCGAAAAGCTGGCCGGAAGACGAAACATTCCCCTCCGCCAATGGAAGTTAACATGAAGGCGGTTGCAGCTCCGCTGACATTACAGCAAGTGATAACGTATTTAGAAGAGTTGCAAGGAACCCTACAACTAGACAAGGGTGCCCAGGAAGAAGAATTACGGGAGTTAAGAGAGCGAATAAAAGTTGCTGAAGCTGAGTGTGAGAAGTGGAAAGAGAAATTTCAAGCACTAGAACAGGACTATCAAACGATGCTGTCCATTATGGAGAAGGCAAGAAAGATGACGGTTATGAAAGAAGAAGACGAGGAAAAGCTTCGTTTTCAAATGGATGAGAACGGAAATTTAGAACGGGTAAAGAAGAAATGAAAACCGCTATAAAGCATTGCTGCTTTGTAGCGGCTTTTTTTATAAATACAGGTGATCTGATCATGCTATAAATAAGCAGCACCAATGTGCTTAGGGCAGCATTGGTGCTGCTTTTCGGGTTTGTACTTTCTCTATTTGAGGATTTGTAGCATCTTGCTTATTACTGAACAGTAATTGAACTAGGTTGAACATGTTGTGGTTCCCATACGAAATAGTTAATTCCGTTATGGCTTACATATTCAAAGCCCATCTTGTTCCAAAAATCTGTGGAATTAACACGTGGAATTGTACGAATTGGCATTTGGAAGCTCTTTGCAAATTCAACAAGCATTCTTCCATAACCTAGACCTTGGTAATCTTTCAACACTTCAAGCTTACAGATTTCAAGCCCATCTTGTGGTGAGTTAAAGACTGAATCATATTTTGCTTGAACGTTGTCTAGGCACATTCTTGCAATGAGTGTGTCACCATAATAGATACCATAGAACGGGGAATCACTTTTGTTTTCAACAATGTCAGCTTGTAAGTCCTCAATCATTGATAACTCTTGCAGACCATATTTTTTAAAGCGCTTAAACTCCTCAAGTGTTTTAAAGTTAAGTGATAATTTTTCAACGGCTAATAAGTCCATGGTTGCCCCTCCTTTTAAGTATTGCAAAAATTATTAATCTTTATTTTTATTATATAACAAATAAGAGTAAATTTCCTTATTAAAAAAGAAATCGCTTTCAATAATTTGTGACGTTTTTGTGACAGTGAAAAATATGACGAGAAAGCTTAATTTTATTGAAAGATTCAGAATTTTTATAAAATAGTTGTGATACAGAGGAAAACCTGTTTTGAAACAGACTTTAAAGATTGAATGTCATTCATTTTTGCAGCTTTTTGTTATATATAAATAATAATAGTGTGGGCTTTTTTACAAATGCGGACAATCTGCTAAAATAAAGCATAGAATCTTTTTGATGCTTATGTTTCTATAAATATACAAATAATCACAAAAAAAGGTGGTGAAGCGTTTGGGAAAAGCGGTTATTGGCGGAGGAGCTGTCGGTTTGCTGCTGACAGCCTATTACACACTTATGGGAGAAAAGGTTGTACTGTATACGAGGCGAACTGAGCAAGCAGACCTTCTTAATGAAAAAGGGCTAATGCTCATTTGTGATGGCGAACAACAAGTTGTCCCGATTAAAGCAGCACCTCTTCACAAGGGCGTTTCTGAACCCTTCGTTATTCTCGCTGTCAAGCAGTATCAGCTTGAAGCTGCCCTGCAAGAACTACAGCTGACGACCATACATAATCTATTATTTTTGCAAAATGGGATGGGGCATTTGCCGTTTGTTGAAAATCTCTCTGATAAAGTGGATGTACTGCTTGGTGTAGTTGAGCATGGTGCGCTAAAGCATAGTGATCATTGTGTCGAACATACAGGTAAGGGGCAATTACGAATCAGCCCGTATCAAAGTGAGGCATCGGTTTCTGAGGTATTTTCTCATACTCCTCATCCTTACTTTCCGATTGTTGTGGAGGACAATTGGTATGACATGCTTGCGAACAAGCTTGCGGCCAATGTAGTAATTAATTCTCTTACTTCATTATATGGCGTGAAAAATGGAGAGCTCTTGAAAAGGTCTGAGTTTCATCGGAATATGCGAATGGTATTTGAGGAGGCAACAAACGTTCTTCATTTGAAAAACAAAGAAAGAACGTGGGAGCAAATTGAAACCATTTGCCTCAATACAGCAGAAAACACGTCGTCGATGCTTAAAGATTTACTTGAAGGACGCAGAACAGAAATCGACGCCATTTTAGGCTGGCTCGTTCGGCAGGCTGAAGATAAAAAGATAAAAACCCCATTATTATCATTTTTGAATGACAGTATAAAAGGGATGGAGCAGAGAGGGGGTCAATAATGTGGTTAGTTTGTTCTCAAACGTTATTGCACTATTTATAACCGTGCCGCTTCTGTCGTTAATCGTGATTTTTTGGGTTAGTGCAAAGGTAACTCGTAATAAAAAGCGTTCCTTTCACTTTATGATCGATGTAGGCACAATTATTTTCATTTTAGCTGTTCACTATCTAGTTCTCGTCATCTGGGAGATTTCAATTCTATGGATGATTGCAATTTTCATTCTTCTTCTCACGATATTTATTATGTTCATCCATTATAAAAAACGAGGAGACATAGAGTTTAAAAGAGTGCGCAAAGTCGTTCTCCGCTTGAACTTTCTCTTATTTTCGTTTACATATGTAATTTTGCTTGTATATGGATTGGTTATGCGGATTGTGGCTTAGTAGTGACGCCAGTGCTTTCCTTATGCTTGTCGCCCCTGAACGAGCCACCTCCGCTTTCGACGCACAGGATGTGCTAGTGCAGGCGTTGTCACAGGACGTGACGACCTTAGCCAGCGTTCCTTTGATCCAGCTGCGAAAGGCAGGCTGCGCGAGTTGCTTCCGACGCACAGGACGTGCTAGCGTCGGTGTTGAAACAGGATGTTTCGTTCTTAACCGACGTTCCTATTAAGGTGCCGAAAGCAAAGAGCGGCTTTCTCTGTGTGAAGGTTCCAGCAATCGGACAGCCTAACCGCCTTTCTCCGCTTTTCGAAGATGTCTAGCTGCGGTGGGCAGAAATTTGTGTTGCTTCACCTTCCTGCTCCGAGGCAAAAAGCGCCTCTATGCATGAAGGCTCCAGCAAACAATATTTCTAAGCGGCCCCCCCTCCGCTTTTCTTTTAAGCATTGTTTTTGGTTGGGGGGGTTGAAAGTTTGGTATACTCATGGAGGAATTGATTGAAACGATTGTATTGAAGAAAGGACGGGCATGGAATGGAAATTAGGGAATGTTCTCTGCCTTCAACGAATCCGTTTGTTGCAGATTATTTGAACAGGGCGGATAAAGCGTTGAAATATTTTGATTATCATCCAGGGGATGAAGAGGCTGTTGCACGTCGTGCGGAGGAGCTTCGTTCGAGGACGTTTAAGCGAAGTGAGCTTGCTTCGTATCTTCATGAGCACCATCAACAGTTTGATTGTTCAGAAAAAACGTTTGAAAATATTCGAAAGTTTGATGATGAGAGAGCGGTAGCTGTTGTTGCGGGTCAGCAAGCGGGTGTGCTGACTGGGCCGCTTTATACGATACATAAAGCCGTATCGGTCATCCAGTTTGCGAAAGAACAGGAGGAAAAGCTCGGTATTCCGGTTGTTCCTGTATTTTGGAGTGCTGGGGAGGATCATGACTTTGCGGAGATTAATCACGTCTATGCACCAGTTGATAAGCGCCGAGTACGAAAATTCACGGTGGAAGAAGATGACGGGATAAAGCTGCCGGTTTCAGAGCGGAAGCTAAATCGCAAGCAAACGATTCAGTGGGTGAAGGAAGTGCTTGCTCACTTTCCTGAAACCATTCACACACGCGAATTGTTACAGAAGCTAGAAAGTCTCATTGAAGTGTCGAAGACGTATACAGACTTTTTCAACCGTTTCTTGTTAACACTTTTTGCACAGCAGGGCTTAGTCGTAATGGATTCAAATGACCCGAAGCTTCGGCAATTAGAAGCTGATTTTTTTATGCAGCTGATTACAGAAAATCGGCCTATGCAGCGAAACCTACTTCAGAAGCAACTTATGCTTGCTGAAGATAATTATGGTGAGCCGATTGCTATTAATGAGCACAATGCAAATTTGTTTTATCACAACGACCAGGGTGAGCGTATTTTACTAGAGCGGCTTGAATCAGGTGAGTTTGTTGGCAAAAATCGCACACTGCGCTTTACAGAGGATGAATTGTTGGATGTGGCGAAAGAAACACCGGAAAAACTAAGCAACAACGTTGTCACACGCCCGCTTATGCAAGATTACGTGCTGCCTGTGCTTGCATTTTTCGGCGGACCCGGTGAAATCAGCTATTGGGCTGTGTTAAAAGATGTCTTTGCGCAATTTGATTTTAAAATGCCTCCCGTTCTGCCGCGTCTTAACATAACGCTGGTCGAACGCCGGATTGAAACATGGCTGGAAGAGCTAGAGCTTTCGTTTGATAATGTGCTTCAAAATGGAACGAATGCATATAAGGAACAGCGTTTAGCGAATTATGAACGAAAAGAGATTGATGAGAAAATGAAGGAAGCGGCCAAGGAAATTGATGACATTCACCAAAGACTGCGTATGTTAGCGTCAGAGGTAGATGGGAACTTAACCCACCTTGCCTACCAAAATGGCGGCCGTATTCAAATGGAGCTTCAATACTTACATAAGCAAATTGACCGTTCGCTGCGTGTGAAGGAAGGGCCAATGCTTGTGAGGTATGATGCGATTGATTGTGCGCTTTCTCCGAGCGGCAGTCCGCAAGAACGAGTGTGGAATATCCTTTATTTCTTGAATCAATATGGCTTGGATTTTGTCAATCAGTTAAGTGAGATTCCATATTCATTTAATAATCGACACAAAGTTATTCTTATTTAGTGAAAGAATGAAAAGTTGTCGAAGGAAAACCTGCTTTTATAGCAGGTTTTTTTTTATGTTACAAGAATAGTACAATAGTAAGTGGAGAAAAGTGGGGATGTGTGGTAAGTTAAGGAGAGAAAGTGGGGGCAGACTAGCTATGTTTATAGGGGAGTTCCATCACAACATTGACCAAAAAGGACGGCTAACGATTCCGGTAAAGTTTCGTGAACAACTTGATGGCCCGTTTATCGTCACACGTGGATTGGATCAATGCTTGTTTGGGTACCCTATGGATGAGTGGAAAGAGCTTGAACTAAAGCTCAAAAGTCTGCCAATGACGAAAAAGGATGCCCGGATGTTTACAAGGTTCTTCTTTTCAGGAGCAGCTGAAGTGGAGATTGATAAGCAGGGAAGAATTAATATTCCTGCACCACTGCGTGATTATGCTGGCCTGGAGAAAGAATTTATGCTAATCGGTGTTTCCGGTCGGTTTGAAATTTGGAGCGGGGAACGCTGGAATGCATATATGGAGGAATCGGAAGACTCATTTGCGGACATCGCTGAAAATTTAATTGACTTTGATATTTAACATGCCATACATAAAATATTCCACGTTTTCGAACCAATAAGGGAAAAGCACAACAAGATAGATAGAAGCAGGTGTTGTAGTGATGTTTGAACATGAAACAGTATTAAGAGAAGAAGCAGTAGATGGTTTAAATGTGAAACCAGAGGGTATTTATGTGGATTGTACGCTAGGTGGTGCCGGGCATAGTGAATTAATCCTCTCAAAGCTGGCTGAGGGTGGTCATTTGTACGCATTTGACCAAGATATTAAAGCCCTTACACACGCTGAGGAAAAGCTTGCACCATACAAAGGAAAAGTAACGTTTATTCAAAGTAACTTTCGCTATTTGAAAGAAGAGCTGCAAGCACGCGGTGTAACAAAAGTCGATGGCGTACTATTCGACTTAGGCGTTTCTTCACCACAGCTAGATGAGGCAGAGCGTGGGTTCAGCTATCATAAGGACGCGCCTCTTGATATGCGGATGAATCAGCAGGCACAGTTGTCTGCAAAGGAAGTCGTCAACGAATGGGAATTTAATGATTTAGTCCGTATCTTCTTTAAATACGGTGAAGAAAAGTTTTCAAAGCAAATTGCACGAAAAATTGAAAGCCATCGTGAGGAAAAACCGATTGAAACGACCGCTGAGCTTGTAGAAATCATTAAGGAGGCCATTCCAGCACCTGCTAGAAGAAAAGGTGGTCATCCTGCAAAGCGGGTTTTCCAAGCAATTCGAATTGCTGTAAACGATGAGCTGAAAGTGTTTGAAGAAGCGATTGAGCAAGCAATCGATTTGGTTTCTGTCGGTGGAAGAGTGAGTGTCATAACATTCCACTCTTTAGAAGACAGAATTTGCAAACAAGTATTTAAAGAAAAAAGCAAAATGCCAGATTTACCGCCAGGGCTGCCGATTATACCGAAAGAGTTTGAGCCTATCTTAAAATTAGTATCACGAAAACCAATTCTTCCATCAGAGGATGAAATGGCTCAAAATAATCGTGCTCGTTCGGCGAAATTGCGAGTTGCTGAAAAACAGCGTGAAGAAAACGAATAACGTTTGAGAAGGAGGCGGGGTAGATGAGTCAAGTTGCAAGACATATACATAAGCGTCAGCAAGAGCAACAACAAACACAAACGAAGCAAGTGCGTCAGACCAAACTGAAGCATCGTGTTACACCAGGAGAAAAAATTATCTATCTACTATTTTCAACTGTCTTTGCGGTAATGTGTATCATTGTTGTCTCAAACCATGCGTCAATCTACCAAATTCAATCTGAAATGCAGCAGATCGAAAGTGATATTGATAATCAAAAACAAGTGAATCATAACTTAGAAGAAAAGGTGAGCGAACTAAGCAAGCCGGAGCGTATCTTGCGCAAAGCTTCTGAGAACGGTTTAAAGATTCAGAAAAACAACGTCCAAATGATTCCTTAATGGAGTGAGCGTGAAGGGAAATGCCAAAAAATACAAAAAATAAAAATATAAACAAAGGAGCAAGGATTCTGGCTATGTTTTTTATCCTGCTCTTTTTTGTTATGATTGCTCGTTTTCTTTATATTCAAACAACAAAAGAAGTCCAAGGTCATTCGCTGACCGCGATTGCCCAAGAGAAATGGACAAAGCAACAGACAATACCAGCTCATCGCGGCAAAATTCTTGACCGAAACGGGCTCGCGATTGCTGAAGACAGCACGTCCTATACAGTTTTTGCAATACTGGATGAGAATTATTCCAAGAATGCCCCTGGAACACGTCATGTAGACGATCCTGGAAAAGTTGCAAAGAAGCTTGCGCCACTGTTGAAGATGGATGTGGAAAAGCTAGAAGCCAGGCTATCAAAGGATAACTATGAAAAAGATCCATTTCAAGTTGAGTTTGGGAGTGCTGGGCGCTATATTGATTTAGAACTAAAAGAAAAGATCGAAGCACTCCATCTTCCTGGGATCTATTTTCGGCCAAATGTCATCCGTCATTATCCAAATGGAACGTTTGCTTCCCATGTTATCGGATATGCCCAGCCGAATGGAAAGGGCCTAATTGAAGGGAAAATGGGAATTGAGAAGCAATACAATGACATCATGACAGGGGAAGATGGGAACAGAACATACAAAAGTGACCGTAAAGGGTTCCGTCTGCCTGACCCGGCTGAAATGGTCAACGCCCCTGAGGATGGAAACGATGTATACTTAACGCTTGACCAAAAGATTCAAACATTTTTAGAAGCTGCTGTGACAGAAATGAACAAACAGTATAAGCCTAAGCAAATCATTGCGATTGTTGCTGATCCGAAAACAGGTGAAATTCTTGGCATGAGTACACGGCCAAGCTTTGACCCGAATATTCGAGACATTGAAAACTACCGAAATGAAGCGATTGCTTATCGGTTTGAGCCTGGTTCGACAATGAAGGCCTTCACGCTCGCCGCAGCGATTAATGAAGGGAAGTTCCCAGCAAACGAAACCTTCCAATCGGGGTCTTATAAATTATCAAGTGGTTCACGCCCTATCCATGACCATAATCGTAGAGGATGGGGAAAGATCACCTACTTAGAAGGTATTCAACGCTCATCTAACGTTGGTGTCGCTAAGCTTGTGCAAGATAAGCTTGGCACTGAGAAATTTCACGATTATTTAATTCGGTTTGGCTTTGATCGAAAAACAGGAATTGACTTACCGAAAGAAACAGCAGGGCGTATCCTTTATAATTATCCGATCGAGAAAATTACGACTGCGTTTGGTCAAGGTACAACGATCACACCGATTCAACAAATCCAAGCTGCAACAGCAATTGCAAACGATGGGAAAATGATGAAGCCTTATGTTGTAAAAGAAGTCGTGAATTCAAATACCGGTAAAACCATTAAGAAAACAGAGCCAGAGGTTGCAGGAGAGCCAATTAAGGCAAAGACAGCAAAGGAAGTACGCGACATTTTAGAAACAGTTGTTACTTCACCCAAAGGCACAGGTACAGCTTATAAACTAAAAGACTATTCGGTTGCCGGGAAAACAGGTACCGCGCAGATTCCAAACCCAGATGGTCCAGGTTATTTATATGGCCACAGTAACTATATCTTTTCATTCTTAGGGATGGCGCCGAAGGATGATCCACGTCTATTGATGTATGTAGCAGTGAAACAGCCGGAACTGAAAGGCTGGGAGCTTGGAAATGAACCGTCCTCGTATATTTTTAAAACGGTAATGGAAAATAGTCTTCACTACTTAAACATTGAACCAACAGAAGAAGAGAATCAGCCAAAAGTAAATGAGTTGAAAAAAGACGGCTCCTATAGCATGACGGTTCCTGATTTAACTGATAAAACAGCAAAGCAAGCACAAGAACAGTTGAAAAAAGAAGGCATTGAATCGATTGTTCTAGGCAGCGGGGATAAGGTAACGGCTCAGCTTCCTTATGCGGATTCGCAAATGCTTAAATCAGAAAAAGTTCTCCTCCGAACGAGCGGTGATGCCACAATGCCTGATATGAGCGGCTGGTCGATTCGCGATGTCATGAAGGTTGCGAAACTGCTTGAATTGAAGCCGAATGTCATGGGCAGCGGATATGTGCAAAAACAAAATATCCGTGCTGGCGCAACCGTGAAGCAGGGAGATTTCTTAGTTGTTGAAATGAGCCGACCGAACGAGCCGAAAAAGAAAGAAGACGAAAAGAAGGAAGAGGAAGATTTGCCAGTTGAAGTGCCAGAAGGAGCGTAACGCAGGCGAATTGCCGTTCTAATTCAACATGTACAAGCATAGGATGAAGCGAGAGTGGGAGAAGGAGGCTTTGTCCTTTGCGAGTATCAAATGTAACCGTAAGAAAAAGGTTGATTTCTGTTTTAGTAATCGGGATTTTGGTTTTTTCAATTATTGATGTGCGTCTTGGGTATGTTCAGCTTGTGAAAGGAAAATGGCTGACAGAGCGTGCGGAGGAATTATGGAGCCGTGATATCCCATTTGAGCCGGAGCGCGGCAAAATTCTTGACCGCAATGGTGAGCCGCTTGCAACGAATGTAAGTGCGCCAAGTGTTCTTGTGGTACCAAGGCAAATTGAAAATCCAGCAGAAACAGCAAAGGAATTAGCGGCCATTTTAAAGATGAGTGAAGAGAAAGCGTATCAGCACATCACAAAACGAACATCAATTGAGCGCATTCACCCAGAAGGCCGGAAGATTTCTCATGAAACAGCCAATGAAATTCGTGCCTTGAATTTACCTGGTGTCTATATTGCTGAAGATTCAAAGCGTCATTATCCAAACGGTGAATACCTTTCACATGTATTAGGGTTTACCGGAATTGATAATCAAGGGCTGACAGGTCTTGAATTGTATTATGATAAGAAGCTAGAAGGAACGAAAGGGCATGTCTCCTTTATATCAGATGCAAAGGGACGCAGAATGCCTGATGCTTCAGATGACTATGTGCCGCCTCAAGACGGCCTTGACTTAAGGCTGACGGTTGATTCACGTATTCAAACGATTGTAGAACGCGAGCTTGATAATGCGGAAGCTGCCTATAACCCAGATGGTATTATTGCGATTGCGATGAATCCGAAAACAGGTGAAATCTTAGCGATGTCGAGCAGGCCTGATTTTCATCCAGAAAACTACCGGGAAGTGCCTTCGGAGATCTATAACCGAAATCTTCCGGTGTGGAGTACATATGAGCCAGGCTCTACCTTCAAAATTATTACACTTGCTGCTGCATTAGAAGAGAAAGTAGTTGACTTACACAACGACCATTTTCATGACCCAGGCTACATTAAGGTAGCAGGAGCCACGTTAAAGTGCTGGAAACGCGGCGGACATGGTTCGCAGAGCTACTTAGAAGTAGTCCAAAACTCTTGTAACCCAGGGTTTGTAACACTTGGTGAAAAGCTTGGCAAGGAGAAGCTCTTTAAATACATTAAAGACTTTGGATTCGGGCAGAAAACAGGGATTGACCTGCAGGGTGAAGGGCGAGGCATTTTATTCTCTATGGATCGGGTTGGTCCTGTTGAGCTTGCGACAACTGCCTTCGGTCAAGGGGTTTCGGTAACACCGATTCAACAGGTTGCGGCTGTTGCTGCAGCGGTGAATGGTGGGTATCTTTATCAGCCGTATATTGCAAAAGAGTGGGTTGACCCAATTAGTGGAGAAATTGTGAGTCAAAATGAACCTGTCTTAAAGCGTCGTGTTATTTCGGAGGACGCATCGAAAGAAATACGGCATGCACTTGAAAGTGTAGTCGCTCAAGGAACAGGGAAGAATGCCTTTGTCGAAGGCTATCGCGTAGGCGGGAAAACAGGGACCGCTCAAAAAGTAAAAGACGGAAAATATATGAAAAACAATTATATTGTTTCCTTTATCGGAGTGGCGCCTGCTGATGACCCGCAATTGATCGTTTATACAGCAGTTGATAATCCGAAAGGGACCGTTCAATTTGGTGGTACAGTTGCTGCGCCAATTGTCGGTAATATTATGGAGGATTCACTGCGTGCGCTTAAGGTTCCGAAGCGAAAAGATCAGATCGAGAAAGAACGGGCCTGGAATGACGCCACACTTGTGGAAGTTCCAAATTTCGTAGGAGCAACACGTGAGGAAGCGCAAAGTTATTTGCTTAACTTAAAGGTTTCTTCAAGTGGAGAAGGCGATGTCATCGTTGACCAAGCCCCTGAAGCAGGAGTGAAGGTCGAAGAGGGTTCAACCATTCGTTTGTTCTTTAGTAAAAAATAATGTGCCGACAAACACATAAAGCTTTGCTATAATAAACAGGGCTTTTCATTGTAAAATGAAAGCGGCGGCGTAGGTATAAAAGGCGTCGCCGCTTATTTATGTATTGATTTCTTAAAACTTGAGAAAAGCTAGTAAAGGGGTTTGATAGCAGATGGAACTACATACATTGTTAAAAGCGTTGAAATTTTATCATATACATAATGAAGCAAATCCCGTCCTTACAGGAATAGAGATGGATTCCCGCCTTGTTCAGCCAGGCAGTCTCTTTGTCTGTGTGCGGGGCTATACTGTGGATGGCCACCGTTTTGCTGAGTCAGCAGTAGAAAACGGTGCGGCAGCGATTGTAGCAGAGGAAAAGCTTGATGTTTCCGTGCCAGTGATTGTCGTCAGCGACAGCAAGCGGGCACTTGCGATGCTTAGCGATCTGTTTTACGGATGTCCGACTCAAAAAATGCGCTTAATCGGGGTAACGGGCACAAATGGGAAGACGACTACGACTCATATGATTGATGAAATCTTCCGAGTAAATGGTGAAAAAACAGGGATGATCGGAACGATTCACATTAAAATGGGCGATGAAACAATTCCTGTTACGAATACAACTCCTGAATCGGTTGTTCTGCAGCAAAACTTCAGCAAAATGGAAAAACACGGTGTGCAAACAGCGGTGATGGAAGTTTCTTCACACGCACTTGACCTTGGGCGTGTTCGTGGCTGTGATTTTGATGTAGCGGTGTTTACGAATTTAACTCAGGATCATTTAGACTATCACGAAACGATGGATGAATACCGCCGGGCGAAGGGGTTGTTGTTTGCTCAATTAGGTGGGGCATTTCATCCTGAAAAACCGAAGTATGCTGTGTTGAATATGGATGACACAGCCTCAGAACAATACGCAAGAAGCACTGCAGCACATGTCCTTACATATGGTATTAATAAACAGGCAGATGTTCGAGCAGAAAGCATTCAGATGACGAATCAAGGCACGACGTTTACTCTTGTTACACCTGTAGGCTCAACAGCAATCACGATGAAATTTGTAGGTCGTTTTAGCATTTATAATGTCCTTGCGGCTGCGGCTGCGGCGATTGCATGTGATGTGAAGCTAACGACTGTAGCAGAAGCGATTGAGGGGATGGAAGGTGTAGCAGGCCGGTTTGAGCTTGTGAATGCCGGACAGCCGTTCTCTGTCATTGTCGATTATGCACACACACCAGACAGCCTTGAAAACGTCTTGAAAACAGTCAAAGATGTAACAGAGCAGAAGATTTATTGTATTGTAGGCTGCGGTGGAGACCGTGATAAAACAAAACGCCCGCTGATGGCAAAGATTGCAGCACATTATGCGGATGAGGCTGTTTTAACATCAGATAACCCTCGCAGTGAGGACCCTGAGCAAATCTTACGTGACATGGAAGCAGGTATTGCAGACGAGAATTATACAACCATTACTGACCGGAAAGAAGCCATTCATTATGCCGTTTCTAAAGCACAAGCAGGGGATGTTGTCCTGATCGCGGGAAAAGGCCATGAAACGTATCAAATTATCGGTGATAAAACATATGATTTCGATGACAGGGTTGTCGCAGCTCAAGCAGTAAAGGAGCGGTACGAATGAATTTAACATTAAATGATTTAAGTACAATCTTTTCCGAATATAAAGGGGCTGGGAAAGATAATGTAATAATAAGAAGTGTTTTTATTGATAGCCGTAAGCAGGTTGAAAAGGGGTTGTTTGTTCCGATTCAAGGCGAGCGCTTTGATGGACATGAATTTTTAAAAGGCGCGATTGAAAATGGTGCGATTGCAGCACTTTGGCAAAAGGATGTAGAGGTACCTGCCTATGTGCCGAATGATTTTCCGCTTTATTTCGTCGCTGATACCCTAACAGCACTTCAAGAGTTATCGAAGTTTTATTTGCAGACAGTCCAGCCAGAGGTAATCGGCATTACGGGAAGTAATGGAAAGACAACAACGAAAGATTTCATTGAGGCAGTGATGAAGAAGAAATACCGGACGCATAAGACAGCTGGTAATTTCAACAACCATATCGGCTTGCCGCTTACGATTCTTGCTATGCCTGCTCATACTGAAGTGCTGATTCTAGAGATGGGGATGAATAACTTCGGTGAAATTTCATTTTTAAGCACGCTTGCAAAGCCGAATGCCGCCGTTATTACTAATATCGGCGAGTCTCACCTTGAACAGTTAAAAACACGTGAAGGTATTGCGAAAGCCAAAATGGAAATCATGGACGGTCTGCAAACGGGTGGTCATGTCATGATTGATGGAGATGAACCATTGCTCACGACACGCTTACATGGAAATAAAGTAATTACCTGCGGGTTTGGCTCTGATAACAACACATTCATAAGCGACGTAGAGCTTTCAGAAACAGAAATGACTTTCTCATTAAATGGTGAGGAAAGCTATACACTTGAAACACTTGGTAAGCATCACGCAAAGAATGCCTCTTATGCAATTGTGCTTGGAAAAATGCATGACATTTCATCTGAAGACATTCAAGCAGGCTTAAAAGAAGTCGAAGTGACCGGCATGCGCTTTCAGCGTGAAATAGGAACAAATGGGGTTCTGCTTATTAATGATGCTTACAATGCATCACCAACATCGATGAAGGCTGCAATTGAGACTGTTAAGCAAATAGGCGGCTATAAGCGTTATGTTGTTGTACTTGGTGATATGTATGAGCTTGGCGAACAAGAAGAAGCCCTGCATCGTTCTGTAGCTGAGGCTATTACAGAGCCAATTACGCATCTCTTTACAATCGGAGAAAAAGCAAAATGGATTGCAGATGAATACAAAAAAGTAGGCGAAAAATGCATCGTTCATGCGTATAATGATAAAGACGCGGCATTTTCAGAACTTCAGAAGCTAGCTGATTCAGAAACGGTCATTTTATTTAAAAGCTCCCGTAAACTTGCATTAGAAACATTAGTCAATCATTTAAAACAATCATAGGAAAGGAGGGCAAGCAGTGGAAGTTAAAGGAATCGTTTGGACATTAATACTTTCATTTCTAATCGCAGCACTGCTTTCACCAATTATTATCCCATTTTTGCGTCGTTTGAAGTTTGGCCAAAGCATTCGTGAAGAAGGGCCGCAATCACATCAGAAGAAGTCAGGAACACCGACAATGGGTGGCGTTATGATTATTATTTCAATCGTCGCTGCCACATTTCTGATGGCGGCTCAATTTACAGAGCCAAGCCGTGAAACATATCTTCTATTATTTGTTACATTTACGTATGGACTGCTCGGTTTTCTCGATGATTACATTAAAGTTGTAATGAAACGAAATCTAGGTCTTACATCGAAACAAAAGCTAGTCGGCCAGCTGATTATTGCACTTGTTTTCTATTTCGTACTTGCTCAGTCGCAGTTTTCTACATACGTGAATATTCCAGGTACAGACTTAGGCTTTGATTTCGGTTGGGTGTATATGATTTTGATGATCGTGATGTTAGTTGGCGGCTCTAATGCGGTGAACTTAACAGATGGGCTTGATGGCCTACTTGCAGGAACAGCTGCGATTGCATTCGGCGCATTTTCCATTCTTGCCTGGTATCAAGGTCAGTATGAGGTAGCCATTTTTTGTACCGCAGTCGTCGGCGCAGTGCTCGGCTTCTTAGTGTTCAACGCACATCCTGCGAAGGTTTTTATGGGGGATACTGGCTCTCTTGCACTCGGTGGTGCCGTTGCAGCCGTTGCTATTTTATTAAAGCTTGAAATTCTGCTTGTCATTATTGGCGGCGTATTTGTAATTGAAACATTATCTGTTATCATCCAAGTTATTTCTTTTAAAACAACAGGCAAACGTGTGTTCAAGATGAGTCCATTGCACCACCATTATGAATTAATGGGATGGAGTGAGTGGCGCGTCGTCGTGACATTTTGGTTTGTTGGATTATTATTTGCATGTATTGGAATCTATATAGAGGTGTGGATCTAAGTGAACGAACAAACGAGTTATCGTGGAAAACAAGTACTTGTGTTAGGCTTGGCCAAAAGCGGCGCTGCTGCAGCCAAGCTTTTACAGCGTCTTGGTGCGAAAATTGTCGTAAATGATAAGCAGGACCTTTCAGAAGATAGCAATGCAAAAGAACTTGAAGCACTCGGCATTGAAGTAATCGGCGGCGGCCATCCAGACGGCTTGCTGGACCGTGGCTTTGAATGTATTGTGAAAAACCCGGGAATTCCGTACCATGTCCCTCTCCTTAAGGAAGCGGCAGAGCGGAACATTCCAGTGATTACAGAAGTCGAGCTCGCCTATGAGATTAGTGAAGCTGACATCATAGGTATTACAGGTTCTAACGGAAAGACAACGACAACAACGCTTATACATGAAATGTTAAAGGCAAGTCAGAAGCAAGCGCGTCTAGCAGGGAATATTGGAAAAGTAGCATGTGAATCTGCACAAGCTGCCAAGAAAGATGAATGGCTTGTAACCGAATTATCATCATTTCAATTAATGGGCACACGTGAATTTCGTCCGAAAATTTCGGTGCTGTTAAATATTTTTGATGCTCATCTTGATTATCACGGCACGAAAGAAAACTACATTGCGGCAAAAGCTGAATTGTTTAAAAACCAAACCGCAGAAGATATAGCTGTTCTAAATGCGGATGATGAACATGTAAGAAACTTAGCAGAAACGATTCAGGCAACGGTCGTTTTCTTTTCAGTGAAAGAAGAAATTGCTAGTGGGGCATATGTGAAGGAAGGCACTGTCTATTATAAAAATGAAAAGATCATTGAAACAGCAGATATTGTACTGCCAGGCTCACATAACCTTGAAAACATTCTTGCGGCGATTGCAGCGGTTAAAGCAGCTGGTGGAACAAATGAAGGCATACGCCAAGTGCTGACAACCTTCACAGGTGTAACACATCGCTTGCAATATGTTGACACTGTTGATGAGCGAAGATTTTACAATGATTCAAAGGCAACGAATATTCTTGCTGCCGAAAAGGCCGTAGCAGCGTTTGAACAGCCGGTTATTCTTCTCGCTGGGGGATTGGACCGTGGGAACAGCTTTGATGCACTTATTCCTTCCTTGAAAGGGATAAAAGGGATTGTCACCTATGGGGAAACAGCACCAAAGTTAATTGAAGCAGCTGAACAGGCGGGATTAAAAACAATCGAACGTGTCGATAATTTAGAACAAGCCGTTCAAAAAGCTTTCGGATTATCAGCACGTGGTGATGTCATTCTATTATCTCCTGCTTGTGCAAGCTGGGATCAATTTAAAACGTTTGAAGAACGAGGAGACATGTTTGTAGACTGCGTGCATAAACTGAAAGTGAGGGCTTGACTCATTCTGCCATTGCGGAGGATTTGAGGTGTCGATAACGTGCATAAACGTACTGCGCCTGACTATGTATTGGTGTTGGCAACGTTTTTGCTTCTCACTGTCGGTTTAATTATGGTCTACAGTGCAAGCGCGATTTGGGCAGATTATAAGTTTGATGATAGTTTCTTCTTTGCAAAACGTCAGCTCCTTTTTGCTGGGGTAGGCATTGTGGCAATGTTTTTCATGATGAATGTTGATTATTGGACATGGCGAACTCACTCAAAGTTATTATTGCTTGTCTGCTTTGGGCTGCTGCTTGTCGTCTTAATCCCAGGGGTGGGATTAGTACGCGGTGGGGCGCGAAGCTGGCTTGGAGTTGGAGCCTTCTCCATTCAGCCGTCAGAATTTATGAAACTTGCGATGATTGCCTTCCTCGCCAAATATTTAAGTGAGCATCAAAAGAAGATAACGTCATTTAAACGCGGTCTCGTTCCATCATTAGGTCTTGTCATGACCGCGTTCGGCTTAATTATGCTGCAGCCTGATCTTGGGACAGGCACAGTGCTTGTCGGAACTTGTGTCGTGATGATTTACACGGCAGGGGCGCGAATTAGCCACTTTGTCGCGCTCGGTGTTGTCGGTCTGGCTGGTTTCGTCGGTTTGATTGCATCTGCTCCATATCGGATTAAACGAATCACATCGTTTCTAGATCCGTGGCAGGACCCGCTAGGAAGCGGTTTTCAAATCATTCAATCACTCTATGCAATCGGACCCGGCGGATTACTTGGCCTTGGCTTAGGAAAGAGCCGTCAGAAGTTCTTCTACGTACCAGAGCCGCAGACAGACTTTATTTTCTCAATTATTGCTGAAGAACTAGGGTTTATTGGCGGAACGTTTGTCTTACTGTTGTTCGCCGTTCTGTTGTGGCGCGGCATTCGGATTGCACTTGGTGCGCCAGATTTGTTTGGGTCTTTCCTGGCGGTTGGGATCGTTTCCATGATCGCTATCCAAGTGATGATTAATATCGGTGTTGTAACGGGACTGATGCCTGTCACAGGGATTACACTCCCATTTTTAAGCTATGGCGGTTCATCGTTAACGCTCATTTTAGTAGCGATCGGTATCTTGTTAAATATCAGCCGTTACGCCCGTTATTAGTCACGATCTAGGCAAGAGCTGAATATGATAAGTTAGGGAGGAAAGAAAGCATTGACAAACGTGTTGCTCCTTTCTAATGGATTTATGTAAAAAACCCTGTTCTAGCAGGGTTTATCTTTTTCTTTTGGGGGAAAAGAGCGCTTGTAAGAAATTCTTATTTATGTTTTTTTGGGGGGAACAGTTGATTCTCCTGCTTTTAATAAATTTGCCGAAATACAACGAAATAGAAAGTTGACTTTGTTTGTGAAATTGGAGGTTTTGTGACGATGAAGGTCGTGGTAAGCGGCGGAGGCACAGGCGGGCATATCTATCCAGCACTTGCCTTTATCCGTGAACTAAAGAAGAAAGACAAGGATGCAGAGGTTCTCTACATTGGTACAGAAAAGGGGTTAGAATCACGAATCATTGGAAAGGAAGAAATCCCTTTCAAAACCATTGAAATTTCTGGTTTCAAACGAAAGCTCTCAGTTGATAATCTCAAAACAGTGATGCTCTTTTTGCAAGGTGTGAAAAAGAGTAAACAATATTTGAAAGAGTTTCAACCTGATGTGGTTCTAGGTACAGGCGGCTACGTGTGTGGGCCTGTTGTTTATGCGGCTGCAAAAATGGGTATTCCGACAGTGATTCATGAACAAAATAGTGTGCCAGGACTTACGAATAAGTTCTTAAGCCGCTATGTTGATAAGGTGGCGCTGTCATTTGAAGATGCAGCTTCATATTTTCCAAGTAAGAAAGTTGAGCTGACAGGTAATCCGCGGGCTTCAGAGGTAGCCTCACAGCACAATGCACGGGCAAAGGAAGAACTCGGTCTCGACCCTCGCAAGCCTGTTGTCCTGATTGTTGGAGGAAGCCGCGGTGCTAGACCGATTAATGAGGCCTTTATAAAAGGACTTGATGAAGTAGGCAAGCGAAGCTATCAATTCCTGTATATTACAGGAGAGGTGCATTATGACGACGTAATGAAAACGGTCGAAAAGAATAAAAATTTGTCGAATGTCATCATAAGGCCATTTGTCTATAATATGCCAGAAATACTCGGCAGTATGGATTGCATTGTTGCTCGTGCTGGTGCGACGACACTTGCAGAGATTACGGCTCTTGGCTTACCTAGTATTTTAATCCCAAGCCCATATGTAACAAACAATCACCAAGAAAAGAACGCACGAACGTTAAGTGATCATGGAGCTGCCATTCTTCGTCTTGAACAAGAACTGAATGCCAAACAGCTGCTTGCGGATATTGACAGCATCATGCTTGATGAATCAAAGCGCACAGAAATGAGTGACAAGTCAAGACAGATCGGCATGCCTGATGCAGCAGAGAATCTGTATAACTGTATGCGCGCTTTAAAAACGAAATAACCTGAGGAGGGCTCTAAATGGAACAAATCATAAAACTTCTCAAAGAAGCAGGTGTACCGCAAGTATGTCAAAATGAACTACTATCTAAACATACGACGATGAAAGTTGGCGGTCCTGCACAGCTCTTTATCGAACCGCAAAATGCAGATGAACTGCAAAAAGCGTTACGTATTCTCCACAAAGAAGGCATAGAATGGCGGGCGATTGGCCGTGGTTCCAACCTGCTTGTTCATGATGACGGCATTAAAGGAGCTGTTATTAAGCTCGGCACAGGCATGGATGAGCTTGAGCAGAACGGTACTGAGCTACGCGTTGGGGGCGGATATCCTCTTATAAAATTAGCGACGATTATCAGTCGTAAAGGGGTGTCTGGCTTAGAGTTTGCTGGAGGTATCCCTGGTTCTGTCGGTGGAGCTGTCTATATGAATGCAGGTGCACATGGCTCAGATATGTCGAAAATCTTAAAGAAAGCTCGTATCATCTTTCATGATGGCACTTCTGAATGGCTTTCCAATGAAGAGATGGCGTTTTCTTATCGAACTTCTGTTTTACAAAAGAAGCGGCCAGGAATTTGTGTAGAGGCTATACTAACCTTACAAGAAGGTGATCGTGACGAGGTGGTCGCAGAGATGCAAAAGCACAAAGACTATCGGCGTGATACTCAGCCGTGGAATTTTCCGTGTGCTGGCAGTATATTTCGTAACCCACTTCCTAATCATGCTGGAAAGCTTGTAGAAGAAGCAGGGCTCAAAGGCTACCAAATCGGCGGTGCAAAAGTCTCTGATCTTCACGGGAACTTTATTGTAAATGATGGAGATGCAACTGCAAAAGATGTGATGGAGTTAATTTCCTATATCCAAAGTACTATTAAACAAAAATTTGACATTGACATGGAAACAGAAGTTGAAATAATTGGCGGAAACAACTGAGATAAAAGGTAAAATATGATATAATAAATACCGCTAATAAAGCGATATACATGCTTTTACTTGCAAACGGCATACGTTTTAATGCCGTTTCTCTCATTGTATGGGATTTCGAGCAGGTTAAAGGGAAAATCGCTTTTGCAACTAAAGCTGATAGGCAATGTTTTCATGTTGTTCAACGAAAATTTATGTAGAGCGTGCGGGGGATAAGGATGGAAAAAGGAAAAATCGTATCGCTTGAGGACCGTATACCAAAGCTCAAAGAGCAGCGGAAGAAAAAGGCGAACCGCCGCTTTATTTTTTATATTGTGTTTTTCTTTGTGATGATCGCAGCGATTGTGTATGTGCAATCACCCTTAAGTAAAGTATCCTCTTTAGAAGTCTCGGGAAATCGCTATATTTCCTCTGAAGAAATCATCACGTTAAGCGGTTTGTCGAAACAAGATAATATTTGGAAAGTTGATGAAGAGGAGACAGCACGAAAGATTGAGAAGCATCCTGAAATCAAAAGTGTTACAGTGGACAAGCATTTTATTAATACGGTGGAGTTCTTAGTAGAAGAGAATGCACGTACAGCTTATTTGCTGCGTGAAGGGAAATTTCACCCGATCCTAGAAACGGGCAAAATCTTACCAGCATTAGATTCAGCTGACGTGCCAGTTGCAGCGCCTGTCTTAATGAATTGGGAGCCAAGTGAAGCCCTTCAGGAAATGGCCGCAGAACTACGTAAGGTACCACCAAGTATTATGAATAATATTGCTGAAATCCATCATACTCCGATGAAGTCAGACCAACTTCATGTAACGCTTTTTATGAACGATGGCCAAGAAGTAAGCATTACTGTTCGAAACTTTGCTGAGAAGATAACGGCATATCCAGCGATTGCAAGCCGCCTCAAGCCTGAACAAAAAGGTGTTATTCATTTAGAGGTAGGTGCTTACTTCAAGGAATATAAGAATGATGAAAAGAAAGAGAAAGAAGAGGGAGAAGCTGACAATGAAGCTTAGAGGAAAACATGTCGTACTCTCTTTCGCCTTACTTATGATTGGTTTTCTCGTTTCATTTTCCTACCAATTTACCAACCATGAAGGCTTGAACAAAGTGCCTGACAAGCAGTGGGATAAGGAATACCAGTACCGTGAAACACTCATTAATCAAGAAGAGCGAACAAAACGTCTTCAAGAGGAACTATATGAGAAACAAGAGAAGGTTCGAAAGACTGAGGAAGAACTTGCTCAAAAAGAGAAAAAAAGCTCTTTAACCTTGTAGAGGATGTAGAAAAGCTTCGCATGTACGCAGGTGTTGTTAAGGTACAAGGTCCTGGCCTTGAAGTAAGTCTACGAGATGCCTCTTATATTAAGGATGAGGAGAACGTCAATAATTACATCGTGCATGATGCGCATGTACATAAAGTAATTAATGAATTGCTTTCATCTGGGGCGAAGGCAATTGCTGTGAATGGTCAACGTCTTCTTCATGATTCATATATTGCATGTGTCGGTCCGGTCATCACAGTTGATGGAAAAGAGCATGCAGCACCGTTTGTCATTACGGCAATCGGCAATCCAAATGATTTGTACGAATCAATGAACCTCTCTCAAGGTGTCAAAGACCAGCTTGTAAGCGACAATGTCGAAGTGCGAATCGAGAAGAGAGAAAATGTAACACTTGAACCTTACTTAGGCCAAACGAATGAAATTCCTAATTCATAAGAATGTGAACGATAGAGCTGACATGGCGTTGTTAACGTAGGCGTTCCGTTAAGAAAGGTGATTGACGATGGGCAACCGAAATCTTTGGACAATGGCACTCATCTCCATTGTCCTCGGTCTAATGCTTGCGATTCAGTTCCAATCTACCCAAGAACCAGACACACGAGATACACGGGATATGTGGGAGCTGCGCCAAGATTTGAAAGAAGAGCAAGAGCTTCAATCTGAAATTCTTAAAGAGATTTACAATATCGATCAGTTAATGCGAAAGTATGAGGAAAATGAAGTATGGGCTCAAGAGAGTGCGTTAGCTGAGCAAAAAGAAGAATTAAAAAAGAAAATAGGGCTGACCGAGGTGAGCGGACGTGGAGTCGTAATTACGATTGAGCCGCTTTTTAGTGAGTCAATCTATGGCCAAGCGTATAAAACACCTTCACCTCAATTGCTTACAAGGCTTATTAATGAGCTAAATATGTATCAGGCAAAAGCAATCGCAATTGCGGACCAACGGGTAATTTCAACGACACCCATTCGTGATGTAAACGGTAAAACCTATGTTAACTTAAAGCCGATTCCACCTTTGCCGTTAAAAATTAAAGTGTTAGCCAAAGACGCTGAAAAGCTTCATAACCATATGCTTGTCTCACAATCTGCTGATGATTTTGCGATTGAGAATTTGAAGCTGTCATCTGAAGTTGTGCCAAAAGTAACACTTCCAGAGTATGACGGAACACTACGAATTCAATATATGGAACCGGTTAAACTAGAAGAGGGGAACAGTTAACATGTGGCTGCCTTTTATCGGATTATTAATTGGGATTATTTTAGGATTACTAACGAACATCACAATTCCAGATGAGTATTCGAATTATTTATCAATAGCTGTTCTTGCTGCGCTTGATACACTCTTCGGTGGTATTCGAGCTCATTTGCAGCATATCTTTGATGATAAAGTTTTTGCAACAGGCTTTTTTTCCAACATCTTACTTGCAGCAGGGTTAGCTTTTCTCGGTGTCCACTTAGGAGTTGATCTCTATTTAGCAGCTGTTTTTGCGTTTGGAGTGAGACTTTTCCAAAACATTGCAGTGATTCGGAGAATATTACTGGAAAAATGGACGAAATCACGAGAAAAATAGAAAAAAATCAATTTTTTAAAAGGGAAAACCCTTTCCTTGTTGAATACAAACAATAAAATACCATATCGGAATACACCATTTCAGTGAAGTGAGTGATGGCCTGTTGGACTAGGGTTAAAAGGAGGTGCCAAAGAATGAACAGCAACGAGATTTATGTTAGTTTAGACATCGGTACATCCAATGTTAAAGTGATTATTGGAGAGGTTTCCAATGATTCTTTAAATATCATTGGAGTGGGTAATGTACAATCAGAAGGATTACGAAAGGGTTCCATAGTAGACATAGATGAAACCGTTCATTCTATTCGAAAGGCAGTCGAACAAGCAGAGCGAATGGTCGGCCTCGACATTAAACGTGTAATTGTAGGTGTAAGTGGCAATCAAATTGAATTGATGCATTGTCATGGTGTAGTAGCCGTCCAAAGTGAAAATAAAGAAATTCGAAATGAGGACGTCGCTCGTGTCATTGATGCAGCGCAAGTTGTTTCGATTCCACCTGAAAGGGAAATCATTAGTGTGGTGCCACATCAATTTATTGTTGACGGTGTTGGTGAAATTAATGACCCACGTGGCATTATTGGTGTTCGTCTTGAAGTGGAAGGAACGATTATAACAACGTCCAAAAATGTCTTACATAACTTACTCCGCTGTGTCGAGCGAGCTGGCTTGGAAATCATTGATATTTCCCTGCAGCCTCTTGCAGCGGGACACTTTGCATTATCAAAAGATGAGAAATACATGGGTGCTGCACTGATTGATATTGGTGGAGGAACAACAACAATTTCCGTTTTTGAGCAAGGACAAATGCAAGCTGTTACAACTCTGCCGTTTGGCGGCACCAATATGACGAAAGATATTTCAATCGGGTTGCGTACAACGGCAGAAGAAGCAGAGAAAGTAAAGGTTAAATACGGTTATGCATACTTTGACATGGCTTCAGAAGACGAAACATTTAGCGTGCCTGTCATTGGCAGTGATACAAAAGAAACTTACAATCAGTTGGAGTTATCTGATATCATTGAAGCCAGATTAGAAGAAATGTTTGAAATGATTCAAGAAACACTCCGTAAGATGGGCTATCGAGAATTACCGGGTGGATATGCTTTAACAGGCGGTGTAGCGAATATGACAGGGGTTGTCGAGTTGGCACGAGAAGTGTTACAACCTAATGTAAGGATTGCTCATCCAGATTATATAGGTGTACGCGAGCCACAATATACAACAGGTGTCGGGTTAATCCGTTATATTCACCATAAAGCAAAATTACAAGGTATAGAGGTTGATGGCTCCGTTTCAGAAGCTGAAGAGGAATATGCTGCTACAAGTGAGCCGCAGTCACCAAAGAAATCAAAAGCGAAGAAAGCCAACAAAGAAAATATGAAGGATAAAATGAAACAATGGATTGGCTATTTCTTTGAATAGGGAAATTAGTATGAAGTAATTTGGACGATTAGGAGGATCTGACATGTTGCAATTTGACACGGAAATGGATCAGTTAGCTACGATAAAGGTCATCGGTGTAGGCGGCGGCGGAAGCAACGCTGTCAACCGCATGATTGAGCATGGCGTACAAGGAGTAGAGTTTATTGCTGTAAATACGGACGCACAAGCTCTTAATCTATCAAAAGCCGAAACGAAGATGCAAATCGGCTCAAAATTAACGCGAGGGCTTGGTGCAGGTGCAAACCCAGAAGTAGGTAAGAAAGCGGCTGAAGAAAGCAAAGAACAAATTGAGGAAGCGTTAAGAGGCGCAGATATGGTATTCGTAACAGCTGGTATGGGCGGTGGAACAGGCACAGGTGCTGCTCCAGTTATTGCCCAAATCTCAAAAGAACTTGGCGCACTTACAGTTGGCGTTGTGACACGTCCGTTTACATTTGAAGGTCGTAAGCGTTCAACACAGGCGGCTGGCGGTATTAATTCAATGAAGGATAACGTTGATACATTAATTGTTATTCCAAATGACCGCTTGCTTGAAATTGTCGACAAGAATACACCAATGCTTGAAGCATTCCGTGAAGCGGATAATGTTCTTCGCCAAGGTGTACAAGGTATTTCTGATTTGATTGCAGTTCCTGGTTTAATTAACCTTGACTTTGCAGATGTGAAAACAATTATGTCTGATAAAGGTTCTGCATTAATGGGGATCGGGATTGCAACAGGTGAAAGCCGTGCAGCAGAAGCAGCGAAAAAAGCGATTTCCAGCCCGCTTCTTGAAACATCAATTGATGGTGCTCAAGGCGTGCTGATGAATATCACTGGCGGCTCTAATTTAAGCCTTTATGAAGTTCAAGAGGCTGCAGATATCGTCTCTTCTGCTTCTGATGAAGAAGTGAATATGATCTTCGGTTCTGTCATTAATGATAATTTAAAAGATGAAATCGTCGTAACAGTTATCGCAACAGGCTTTAATGATATTGACCTGAGTCAATCAAAGCCGAGACGTCCAATGATGCAAAGCGGACGTAATAATATGGCATCAAAGCCGAAACCACGTGAAGAAAAACCGACAGAACAACCGCGTACACCTTCTTTCAATCCACAACCAGAGGAAGATACGCTCGAAATTCCAACCTTCCTACGTAACCGAAATCGTAGAAGAAAATAAATACAGAAAGCTTGCAGGGAAATCCTGCAAGCTTTTTTTATGCAATAAAATAGGTTTTTGATTCGTCTTGCATGTTCAAAGCTAAAGGTCCCCCAATACGAAATAACTATTAAAACAGGAAAAATAGTCATAATGCATTAAATTAAGAGAAAAATATGTTAAAATATGATTAGATTGATTGGGGAAGGAGTTCCTAACGTGTATTTCATCGGTGCAATCTTAAAGCGAACATATCAATTAACAAAGAAGCCATCGTTGTCTAGGGACACTCATACTTATACTCAACGAACAAAACAAATCGACTCACAACAGAAAGCAACTGTCATTAAGTTTGACGTGCAGCAAAAACGTCAGCTTTCACATATACCAACAGAACGTGCAGGAAGTGTGTATAAGATGAGTGATTTAAGAGCCATTCGTAAGCCATGGGTTGGTGAACAGCCGTATCATCCTGATGATCTTGATGAACGATATTTAGATCAATCATTTTTAAGTGACATTTGGCATAAAATCGATAATGGCACAAGCAAGAGTCAAGATATCTTTCAGTTAATTAAAGAACACGAACATATTCACGAAACGTATGTCCAAGGAAAAATTTCAAAACAAAAAGAAATCAACATGGTTGAAAAGCTTTTTAACGCCTTTTATAAGAAGCACAAAAGCTGGCCGCATCAAGAGCCGACCTATCATCGTTTTTATTATGAATTGAATAATGGAAACTGGTAAGCAAAAAGAAGACGTCGCTAGGCGTCTTTTTTTTGATCTGTTCCAGCAAACAATATTTCTAAGCGGCCCACCTCCGCTTTTCGTGTGACAAAATGGTTTAAAATTTGTCAAAAACTCTTTGGGTTGGTCGGCATCGATTGACAGACTTTCAATTTTCTCTTTTGTATACTTACTTAAACAAACTATCTTTCGGGATGGAAGAAAGGAGAAATCGGTTGGTTGTCTATTTGGACATTATATGGCTGTTGAATTTTTGTATTGATTTAAGTTTGCTAGCTTTAACAGCTATTGTGCTGAAGCGAAGGGTTTCAAGGTGGCGTCTTGTGCTTGGGGCTTTCGTTGCTTCATTAACAGTCGTCCTGTATTTTACACCGTTGTCCTTTTTTGCGGTTCATCCGCTTGGGAAGTTTTTATTCTCTTTCTTGATTATATTTATGGCATTTGGCTACCGAAAATTCCGCTTTTTTATGCAGGGGCTGCTGACCTTCTACGTGCTGACCTTTATGATTGGTGGCGGCATTGTTGGGATGCATTATTTTTTGCAGGTGGAGCATGACGTGATCAATGGGGTTGTTACAACACAAGCAGGGGGATATGGAAGTCCTGCAGGTTGGTTGTTTGTCTTGATTTCATTTCCGTTCTTGTGGATGCTTTCAAAAAATCAGTTCACATCAATTGAAACACGAAAGCTCCATACAGAGAGTTTGGCAGGGGTGGAGATTGATATTGGGCATACGATTCTTTTTATGAAGGGGCTGATTGATAGCGGAAATAAATTATATGATCCTCTTACGAAAACCCCCGTGATGATTCTAGATATTGAACATGCTGAGTCGCAAATTCCAGAAGCTGTGTTTCAGCTGGCAAAACAACCGGACAAGATTGGCGAGCTTGATGTGCCGACAAATTGGCAGCAGCGTCTTCGGATGATTCCGTTCAGTGGCCTTGGTTCTGCGAATCAATTACTGCTCGCTGTTAAACCAGATTCAGTCATCTTGACACTTGAGCATGAGCAAATCCAAGTAAAACGTGTGTTAATTGGCCTGCATGCAGGTGCACTCTCATCTGAAGGTGATTTCGAGTGTATTTTACACCCAGATATGATTTCAAATGGGCAACCGATACTTACAGAACAAGCAAAATAAGTGAAGGAGGATGAGAATGGCAACGTTAAAGCTACGTTTAACATTGTGGTGGTACAAGCTGTTGATGAAGTTTGGGATTAAGACCGATGAAGTGTATTATATCGGAGGAAAAGAAGCGCTACCGCCGCCGCTTTCAAAGGATGAAGAACAAGTGTTGCTTTCAAAATTAACGACAGGTGACCAAGCTGCACGCTCACTACTAATCGAACGGAATCTTAGGCTTGTCGTATATATTTCGCGAAAGTTTGAAAACACCGGTATAAACATTGAGGACTTAATCAGTATTGGCACAATCGGTTTAATTAAAGCGGTTAATACATTTAATCCAGAGAAGAAGATAAAGCTTGCGACATATGCATCGCGCTGTATTGAAAATGAAATTTTAATGTATTTACGCCGAAATAATAAAACCCGTTCAGAAGTTTCCTTTGATGAACCACTGAACGTTGATTGGGATGGCAATGAGCTATTGCTTTCAGATGTCTTAGGAACAGAAGAAGATATTATTACAAAAGACTTAGATGCCAAAATTGACCGTAAGCTTTTAAAGAAATCACTAGAGTTCTTAAATGACCGTGAGAAGCAAATAATGGAGCTGCGGTTTGGTTTAGCAGGTGAGGAAGAAAAGACGCAAAAGGATGTAGCAGATATGCTTGGCATCTCACAATCTTATATTTCACGCCTTGAAAAACGAATCATTGAGCGCCTTCGCAAGGAATTTAATAAAATGTTGTAAATATTTATGAAATTCTGCTTATTTGTTGTCTAAATTTGACCATGCATAAAATTCCCTCTCAAGGAGATACTTAACTTGTAAATTGTACCTGATGAGCTCCGATGAGGAGGGAAAGAATTGACGCGTAACAAAGTAGAAATTTGCGGTGTAGACACATCTAAGTTACCTGTTTTGAAGAATGAAGAAATGCGAAAGCTATTTCGAGAGATGCAAAGCGGGGATGACACAGCGAGAGAAAAGCTTGTAAACGGAAATTTACGACTCGTGTTAAGCGTCATTCAACGCTTCAATAATCGCGGGGAATATGTAGATGATCTGTTCCAAGTGGGCTGTATCGGTTTAATGAAGTCAATTGACAACTTTGACTTAGGACAAAATGTGCGTTTTTCCACTTATGCGGTACCAATGATTATCGGGGAGATTCGCAGGTATTTACGCGATAATAACCCCATTCGTGTGTCGCGTTCATTAAGAGATATCGCTTATAAAGCTCTCCAGGTGCGTGAAAAATTAATTGCAAAAACATCTCGTGAACCGACTGCAGTTGAAATTGCAAAAGAGCTGGATGTTCCGCATGAAGAAGTTGTCTTTGCCCTTGACGCAATTCAAGATCCTGTTTCATTGTTTGAGCCAATCTATAACGATGGCGGCGATCCTATTTTTGTAATGGATCAGCTGAGTGATGAAAAAAATAAAGATGTTCAATGGATCGAAGAAATTGCCCTGAAAGAAGGAATGCGTCGTTTGAACGACAGAGAAAAAATGATTCTAACTAAACGCTTCTTCCAAGGTAAAACGCAAATGGAAGTTGCTGAAGAAATCGGCATCTCACAGGCGCAAGTATCCCGGCTTGAAAAAGCTGCGATCAAACAAATGAATAAAAATATTCAGCATTAATTATTATGGCAAGCCGGCCTGTCCTCACTATTTGGGGATGGGTTTTTTGATTGGAATCGGACAGTCTAACCCGCTTTCGACGCACAGGATGTGCTAGTGCAGGCGTTGTCACAGGACGTGACGTTCTTAGCCAGCGTTCCTTTAATGCTCCGGGGCAAAGTGCGCCCCTATGCATGAAGGCTCCAGCAAACAATATTTCTAAACGGCCCGCCTCCGCTTTTCGGGATGTCTAGCTCCGGCGAATAGGGGCTCGAGGTCATAAGTCAGCTTACTACGGGGACAAAGGTCGGTCCCCTTCGCAAACTGCCTTATGCTTGTCGCCCCTGTTCAATTCGCCTCCGCTTTTCGTTATTGTCCAAGCTTTTGTTTGCATAGGATGGGTAGTAGAGGAAGGGAGTGGGGTTGATGTTGAGGATTTCGGAGTTTCAGAGTAAGGATGTTGTGAATATTGCGGATGGGAAGAGGCTTGGGCAGATTACGGACTTTGATATTGATTTGGAGACTGGGCGTATTAGTAGGGTGCTTGTGCCTGTTAATGGGAGAGGAATGCGCTTTTTTGGGAAGGATGAAGGGATGACGATTCCGTGGAGCAACATTGTTAAGATTGGATCAGATGTGATTTTAGTTCGGGTGTCATCAGACCAGATAGAAGAATGATTTTTTAAGAATGACGGCTTTATGTCGATTCTTCTTTCATTTTTGTGCTAAAATAGGATTGATTTCATGTTGGAATCATGGTAGAAAAAATGAAACAATGCAAAATAATTGCAGGTAGAGGATGAGGAGTCATGGTAAAGAGAGAACCTTTTCAAGCTTATGCACCAGCTTTTTTGCAAATTGAGAAGTGGAAAGCAATCGCTCCGAACGTAACAGCAGGAATCAGCACGCGCATTGGGGGAGTGAGCCCATCTCCATATCATGAATTGAATACAGGTTTTCATGTGAACGATAGGGAAGAACATGTTATTGAAAATCGTGAAAGACTTGCAAAAACGCTTGATAGCAGCTTAAGTGATTGGGTTAATGTCTATCAAGTCCACGGTAAAAATATTGTAGAAGTAACGGAAGAAGATAGAGGAAAAGGAACTCGTGATCCGCATACAGTGCTTGCTGATGCAGATGGGATGTACACGAAAGCCGCTGGTGTTTATTTAGCAGCAGGCTTTGCTGATTGTACTCCGCTGTTTTTCGTCGCTCCGTCTCATCATTTAATTGGTGTGGCCCATGCTGGATGGAAGGGAACTGTGGCGCAAATTGGGCCTGAGATGGTACGAATTTGGCATGAAAAGCATGGCGTTCCTTTGAATGAAATATATGCAGTGATTGGGCCAGCGATCGGAAAGTGTTGTTATGAAGTCGATAATCGGGTAATGGAACAAGTAAGGGCTCTTCCTTTCGACAAAACCAACCCGCCATTTATCGAAAAAGAAAACGGAAAAGCACAGCTTGACTTGAAGCAATTGAATATGCAGCTGCTCGAACACGCAGGAATTCCGACAGCAAATCTCGAATGTAGTACATATTGTACAAGCTGTGAATCAGACAAATTTTTCTCACATCGACGTGATAACGGAAAAACCGGCAGAATGCTTGGTGTTATTACACAAACAGAATAGGACTTGCAGGAGGTTGAAGCAGCTTGAATGTAAAAGGAAACGCAGAAAAAATACAAGCCCGGATTGAAGAAGCATGCAAGCGTTGCGGACGCAATCCCGACGACATAAAGGTTATCGCCGTAACGAAATATGTAAGTGTCGAAAGAGCTCAACAAGCGCTTGAAGCGGGTATTATGCATTTGGGCGAAAATCGTGACCAAGGTTTTCTCGACAAGTACGAGGCGATTGGGAAAGAGGCGAACTGGCATTTTATCGGCTCCCTTCAATCGCGAAAAGTAAAAAATGTGATTGATAAAGTCGATTATATCCATTCCCTTGATCGCAAATCATTAGCAAAAGAAATTAACAAACGGGCCGAGGACAAAGTGAAGTGTTTCGTACAAGTGAACACATCAGGTGAAGATTCAAAGCATGGCATATCTCCAGAAGAGGTGCTTCCTTTTATCGAAAGTATTGCTGATTATTCAAACGTCGAAGTTATTGGCTTAATGACAATGGCACCGTTTACGGAAGAGGAAGATGTCTTACGGGAGACCTTCCGCCGTTTGAAGCAGCTTCAAGATGACGTACAAGCAAAGGCGTATGCTAATGCTCCGTGTTCTGAGCTTTCGATGGGGATGTCGAATGACTTTGAAATCGCAATCGAAGAAGGCGCCACCTTCATTCGCATTGGCACGGCACTCGTAGGAAAAGAATTTTAAAAACATCGGAGGTGACGAAAATGAGTTTCATGGGGAAAATCAAAAATTTCTTTGCTCTTGAAGATGAGTATGAATATGAGTATGTAGATGAAGAAGAATTACCAGAAGAAGAGAAGAAGCAGTTAAAAACAGAACAAAAGCAAAAGCCTCAGCAAAAACAACAAAATGTCGTGAGCTTGCAAAGTGTTCACCAAACATCCAAAGTGGTGCTTGTAGAGCCGCGCGTCTACGATGAGGTGCAAGAAATTGCTGACCAATTAAAAAGCCGCCGTGCCGTCATTATTAATTTACAGCGAGTGAATCAGCATCAGAAAATACGGATAGTCGACTTTTTGAGTGGAACCGTATATGCTATAGGAGGCGACATTAAGAAGCTAGGCTCAAATACCTTCTTATGTACCTCTGATAATGTCGACATTTCAGGCACAATTTCTGAGATGATTGCTGAGCAGGATTTTGATAATGATAGGTGGTGAAGTGTGAATGGAATTCCTTGGTCCGATCGTCCAAATACTCGTACAGGCGATCCAAATTTATACGTATGTGATTATTGCATACATTTTGATGTCATGGTTTCCGAATGCCCGTGAATCTTCAATTGGGCAGTTTATTGCACGAATTGTGGAGCCTTACTTAGAGCCGTTTCGACGGATTATACCGCCGCTCGGTATGATTGATATATCACCAATCGTAGCAATTTTCGTGCTAAATTTTGCACAATATGGTGCACGTCAGTTATATTTCATGTTCTTGTAATGACGAGGAGAGAAAGGAGAACCGCACGAGGTCTCCTTTTTGTGCGTTTTAAGGGCATTTAATATTGAAGAAGAACAATAATGACGGAGTGAAGTATATGTCAATCTACGAGCATTTTCGTGCAGAAGAGCATGCTTTTATTGACCAAGTGCTGGAGTGGCGTGAGCAAGTATTAAGTCAGTATGCATTAAAGCTGACAGATTTTCTTGATCCGCGTGAACAGCATATTATGAAGACTGTTATCGGTCATGATGAAGAAGTGCGCTTAGCTTTCTTTGGAGGAAGTGAACAGGCAGAGCGGAAGCGGGCCATTCTCTACCCACCCTATTTCGAGCCTTCTGAAGATGATTTTGAGTGTACGTTGTTTGAAATCAATTATCCTCAAAAATTTATTACAATTGAGCATCCGAAAGTACTAGGGTCAGTGATGTCACTTGGTTTGAAACGGTCGAAATTTGGGGATATCCCAACTGATGGAGAAAATTTTCAACTTGTCGTCGCAGCTGAAATTGCGGATTATGTTCGGATGAACCTTACTTCGGTTGGAAAAGCAACCATCGAGTTGATTGAACGCCCCTTTTCACAAGTCATTAACCAGGTTGATGAATGGAAGGAAGGAAGCGGAACTGTGTCGTCAATGCGTCTTGATGCTGTGTTGGCTGAAATTCATAGCATGTCACGTCAAAAGGTGTTGTCCCTCATTCAAAACGGGATGGCGAAAGTGAACTTCAAAGTGGTTGAGCGGCCGGACTATGGGTGTGAGGAAGGTGACCTTTTTTCATTACGTGGGCATGGAAGAAGCAAATTAATCGAAATTGGTGGAAAAACGAAAAAAAATAAGTGGCGAATTACGTATGGAATGAAAAATAAATGAATTCTTGCAGGAATGATGCACACCATTGTCGAAAAACATGGTACAATACGGACAATTATGCATGATATTCCTTGAGCGGAGGTGTGATGAGGGTGTCGTTAACGCCGTTAGATATTCACAACAAAGAATTTAACAGAGGATTTCGGGGATATGATGAAGACGAAGTAAATGAATTTCTAGATCAAGTCATTAAAGATTTCGAACTCGTCATTCGTGAAAAGAAAGAACTAGAAGAAAGAGTAACTGAACTAGAAGAAAAGCTTGGACATTTTTCGACGATTGAAGAAACATTAAATAAATCGATTCTTGTTGCTCAAGAAACGGCGGAAGATGTGAAGCGAAGCGCGAACAAAGAAGCAAAGCTCATTATTAAAGAAGCTGAAAAGAATGCTGACCGTATTATTAATGAGTCATTGATCAAATCAAGAAAGATCGCGCTTGAAATTGATGAATTGAAAAAGCAGTCAAAGGTATTTCGCAATCGTTTCCGCATGCTTGTGAAGGCCCAGCTCGAAATGCTCGATAATGATGATTGGGACCATTTAATGGAGTATAATCAGCATGAGGATGATGAAGAGAACGAATGACCGCTTGACGCGCGTGCTATGATTACATATAATTTTTATCATAAAACATTGCACAAAGAGACTGCCTAATATGTTAGGCAGTTTTATGATGATGGATTCAAACGATGACAGGGACAGTACTTTTATCACAAGCTTGCAAGTAGCGAATCAGGGACGGTGGAAGCCTGATGTAAGCAGATAGAAGGAAGATCACCCTCGAGTTCTGCGCTGAACGTCTTTATTGCCATGCGTGGCATTGTATATATACCAGTAGGCAGCAGCGGTATCATTCACGTTACGAATGAACAAAGCAGGGCTTTTTCGAATAAAGCCAAGCAAGGGTGGTACCGCGGGAACCTTCTCGTCCCTTTTTGGGATGAGAGGGTTCTTTCTTTTTGTCAGTTATCGTTTCTGTCATTCAAGAAGTCTTAAAGGAGGAAAATGGAGATGAACTACAAAGATACGTTACTTATGCCAAAAACAAAGTTCCCGATGCGTGGAAACCTTCCAAATCGTGAACCAGAAATGCAAAAACAATGGGAAGAGATGAACATCTATGAAGAAGTACAGAAGCGAACAGAAGGCCGTCCGCTTTTCGTCCTTCATGATGGACCTCCTTATGCGAATGGTGACATTCATATGGGTCACGCATTAAACAAAATTTTAAAAGATATGATCGTCCGCTATAAATCAATGGCAGGCTTTCAGGCGCCATACGTACCAGGCTGGGATACACATGGTCTTCCAATCGAAACAGCATTAACTAAAAACAAAAAAGTAGACCGTAAAAAAATGAGTGTCGCTGAATTCCGTCAAAAATGTGCGGAATATGCGTACGAGCAAATTGACCGCCAGCGTGAGCAATTTAAGCGTCTAGGTGTACGCGGTGATTGGGAAAATCCATATATCACGTTGACAAAAGACTATGAAGCACAACAAATTAAAGTATTCGGTGAAATGGCGAAAAAAGGCTTTATCTACAAAGGGAAAAAGCCTGTCTATTGGTCTCCGTCCTCTGAATCAGCTCTTGCTGAAGCAGAAATCGAGTACCAAGATAAGCGTTCACCATCCATTTATGTAGCATTCGATGTGACAGACGGCAAAGGGGTACTAAGCGGGGATGAGAAATTTATCATCTGGACAACAACTCCTTGGACAATTCCTGCAAACCTTGGAATTGCTGTGCACCCTGAACTGGACTACAGTATCGTTGAAGTAGACGGTGTGAAATATGTAGTCGCTTCTGCATTAGTGGAAGAACTAACTGAAACACTTGAATGGAACAACCTGAAAGTTGTGAATACACTGAAAGGTGCAAGCCTTCAGCATGTTGTCGCAAAGCATCCGTTCTATGAGCGTGAATCACTTGTTATGCTTGGTGAGCACGTTACAACTGACGCAGGTACTGGCTGTGTTCATACAGCTCCAGGTCATGGTGAGGATGACTTTATCATCGGCAAGCAAAATGGCTTAGACGTGCTTTGCCCAGTTGATGAAAAAGGTTATATGACAGCTGAAGCACCTGGATTTGAAGGGTTATTTTATGATGAAGCAAACAAGCCAATTACAGAAAAGCTTGAAGAAGCTGGCGCATTGCTTAAATTAAACTTTATTACACACTCTTATCCACATGACTGGCGTACGAAGAAGCCGACGATTTTCCGTGCGACATCACAGTGGTTTGCGTCAATTAAAGACTTCCGTGAAGATTTAATCCAAGCTGTTCGTGATGTGAAGTGGGTACCGAAATGGGGCGAAACACGCCTGTACAATATGATTAAAGACCGTGAAGACTGGTGTATTTCTCGTCAGCGTGCATGGGGCGTTCCAATCCCTGTATTCTACGGTGAAAATAATCAGCCGATTATTACGGATGAAACAATTGCACATGTGTCGGACTTATTCCGTGAACACGGCTCAAACATTTGGTTCGAGTGGGAAGCAAAAGATTTATTGCCTGAGGGCTTCACCTCTGAACATAGTCCAAATGGTACGTTTACGAAGGAAACTGACATTATGGACGTATGGTTTGACTCAGGTTCTTCTCATCAGGCTGTTCTTGAAGAGCGCGAAGAATTGCAGCGCCCAGCAGACCTTTACCTTGAAGGCTCTGACCAATACCGTGGCTGGTTCAACTCGTCGCTTTCAACGGGTGTCGCTGTAACAGGCAAATCACCATACAAAGGTATTCTTTCTCACGGGTTCGCACTTGATGGGGACGGACGTAAAATGAGTAAGTCACTTGGAAATGTTGTTATTCCAAATAAAGTAATGAAACAGCTTGGTGCAGATATTCTTCGTCTATGGGTATCATCTGTTGATTATCAAGCAGATGTACGTATTTCAGATGATATCTTAAAACAAGTTGCAGAAACATATCGTAAGATCCGAAATACATTCCGTTTCTTACTTGGTAACTTAAGTGACTTTGATCCAAGCAAAAACGCTGTTGCTTTCGACCAATTAGGCGAAGTTGACCAATATATGCTTGTCAAGCTAAATAAGCTGATCGACCGTGTAAAACATGCTTATGATGAATATGAGTTTGCGTCAATTTACCATGATGTTCATAACTTCTGTACGATTGATTTAAGCTCGTTCTACCTTGATATTGCAAAAGATGTACTCTACATCCAAGCTGAAGATGATAAAGCCCGCCGCAGCATTCAGACGGTTTTACATGAAACGTTGCTAGCGCTTGTCAAGCTTGTTGCACCAATTTTAACGCATACAGCAGATGAAGTATGGGCGTACATTCCTGGCGTTGAAGAGAAGAGTGTTCAGCTTGTTGATATGCCTGAGAAAGTAACATTGCATGTTGATGAAAGCCTTGAAGCGAAATGGGATAAATTCATGGATGTCCGCGATGACGTCTTAAAAGCACTTGAAAACGCTCGTAATGAAAAGGTAATCGGTAAATCGTTAACAGCAAGTATTAAGCTTTACCCAGATGCAGAAACAAAAGCAATGCTTGAAGGCATTAATGATTTAGAGAAGCTATTTATCGTTTCTGGCTGCGAAATTGCTGGAGAAAAGCAAAACGCTCCAGAGCAAGCACAACAGCTTGAAACACTAGCAGTCGAAGTTCAGCCTGCTGAAGGTGAAACATGTGAACGCTGCTGGGTTGTTTCAACAACTGTCGGCAACGATGACAAGCATCCAACATTATGCGCAAGCTGCGCTGAAATCGTCACAAACCATTATGAATAAGGATTTATTTAACGTCTGCCGAGCATAGGCAGGCGTTTTTTTTTTTGTCGCCCCTGAACGAGCCGCCTCCGCTTTTCTAGGTAATAATCACCTTCTTTAAAATGTTTGGTGTGGGTAAAGAATAGGGGTAGAAGTTGATTTTGATGGAGGGGTTTGATGTGAGGGATCAACATGTGAAGCGGATTGAACAAGAATTAAGACAAACGCAGCAGGAGCTTTCGGCTTACCTCCAGGAACCAGGGCGGCATTACAATCTTGAGACAGTGCATTACATTCAACAAGAGCTGGCGGATGTGAACCGAGCGCTTGCGAAGCTGCAGGAGGGGAGCTTTGGAATGTGTGAATATAGTGGTCAAACAATTCCGATGCCGTTATTAGAAGTTCTTCCAACTGCCCGGACAATCGATGATGTGGAGTTCGTCCAATATTTCCGTCATTAATTAATAGAAAATTGAAAAGATTGTCTGCAACGGTTGCATATGCTAAAATGCTACAGTACCGAACTTTTGTAAGAACGGAGAACGGAGGAGCAGACGTGCGCTATTATCTCGCTGCGTTACTTATCATATGCATTGATCAAATAACAAAATGGCTTGTTGTGACGAAAATGACACTTGGGCAGAATATTCCTGTTATTGAAGGCTTTTTCTACTTAACATCTCATCGAAACCGCGGCGCAGCCTGGGGAATGCTGCAAGGCCAAATGTGGTTTTTCTACATTATCACCGTTGTTGTCGTCATTGCAGTCATTTTTTACTTAGAGAAAGTACGGAAGAAGGAACGGCTGTTAAGCTGGGCGCTTGCACTTATTTTAGGCGGTGCGATTGGTAACTTTATTGACCGTGTGCTTCGTCAAGAGGTTGTCGACTTTATTAATGTGTATATTTTTAATTATAATTATCCGATTTTTAATATTGCGGACTCATCACTCGTTGTTGGGGTTATTTTTGTGATGATTTATTCGTTTATGGATAGTAAAAGAGAGAAGGAGAGCAGTTAATGGAGAAAAAAGAATGGTCGGTTGACAGTGAACAAAATGGCAGCCGTATTGATAAATTAGTTGCTGATTTAAATGCAGAATGGTCACGTTCTCAAGTCCAGGCTTGGATTAAGGACGGTCATTTGCATGTAAATGGAAAAACGGTAAAAGGAAATCACAAAGTGAAAGAAGGGGATAATATTTCCCTGGAAATTCCTGAACCGGAAGAACTTGATGTCGAGCCAGAAGAAATGGAACTTGATGTTTACTTTGAAGACGAGGATGTCATTGTGGTGAATAAACCGAGCGGTATGGTCGTGCATCCAGCCCCTGGCCATCATTCGGGGACGCTTGTAAACGGGTTAATGGCGCACTGCAAAGACCTTTCCGGCATTAATGGTGTCTTACGTCCAGGTATTGTCCACCGTATTGATAAGGACACATCAGGACTGTTAATGGTAGCGAAAAATGATGTCGCCCACGAATCATTGGTTCAACAGCTTGTTGACAAATCTGTGCTGCGGAAATATCGTGCCTTAGTCCACGGCGTCATCCCGCATGATAAAGGAACAATTGAAGCGCCGCTTGGAAGAGATCCGAAAGATCGGCAAAAGATGGCGGTTGTCGATGAAAACGGCAGAGAAGCTGTTACACACTTTACGGTATTAGAGCGATTTAGCAATTATACATATGTCGAATGTCAGCTTGAAACAGGGCGGACACATCAAATTCGTGTGCATATGAAATATATTGGCTTTCCAATTGTCGGTGATCCAAAGTATGGTCCGCGTAAAACGATTGATGTGGACGGACAAGCTTTACATGCGGCAGTTCTTGGCTTTGATCATCCGAGAACAGGTGAGTTCATATCATTTGAATCACCAATTCCAGAACGCTTTGAACGTGTATTGAAAAACTTTCGACAAAATGGTTGACACTCACTCATAACGGTGACATAATAGCATCAACAACTTAATCACTGCCCTTTAACTACAGTCCCGTGAGGCTGAGAAGGAATTGACCAAACGACTCAAGCAGAAGAGATCGATTCTGCATGCATGTTTGTTGCCAAGGCCTCCCGCGGATGCGGGGGGTTTTTTAGTACAAAGGGCATGGCAGTGAGAGGTGAAAAGAATGAATGAAAAAGCGATTGTACTAGACGAAAAAGCAATTCAACGCGCATTAACACGTATTGCCCACGAAATTATCGAACGAAACAAAGGAATTGACAATTGTGTTCTAGTCGGCATTAAGACACGCGGTATTTATATCGCTAACCGCCTTGCTGAGAGAATCGAACAAATCGAAGGTGAAAAAATTGATGTCGGGGAAATTGACATTACCCTTTACCGGGACGACCTTTCAAAGAAAACAGACAATGAAGAACCGCTACTAAAAGGCTCAGACGTACCTGTTGATGTAACTGACAAGAAAGTTATTTTAATTGATGATGTCCTTTACACTGGCAGAACAGTGCGGGCTGCAATGGATGCGATGATGGACATTGGCAGACCATCACAAATTCAACTGGCTGTATTAGTAGACAGAGGTCACAGAGAGCTTCCAATTCGACCTGATTATATCGGGAAAAACGTACCAACCTCAAAAGTAGAAGTCATTGTTGTAGAATTAAAGGAAGTCGATGAAACAGACCAAGTAAGAATTTACGAAAAATAAATAACCCTTTAATCAAGTCCCGTGAGGCTTGCAAGGGTACGGATAGTAAGCACAGGAGCAGGTTAAGAATGTCTGCGGATTAAGTGTGCACCGTAACCTCTTTGCAAGCCAAGGCAAAGAGGTTTTTTCGTGCTTAAGAGCAAACGTCAGAGGAGGAAAACAAATGAGCACACAAAAAGTAAACTTAGATGTTCGTGAAGTTCCAGCAATGAATAAATGGTTAACATTAAGCATTCAGCACTTATTCGCCATGTTTGGCGCAACAATTCTTGTTCCATACTTAGTAGGCTTAAGTCCAGCGGTCGCACTTGTATCAAGTGGTCTTGGAACGCTTGCATACCTTGCAATTACAAGAGGACAAATTCCCGCATACCTTGGTTCTTCATTTGCATTCATCGCACCAATTATCGCAGCGAAGCAAATGGGTGGACCGGAAGCAGCAATGTTCGGAAGCTTCTTAGCAGGTATCTTGTACGGATTCATTGCACTTGCAATTCGTACTGCTGGTTTAAAATGGTTAATGCGTGTGCTACCGCCAATTGTAGTCGGCCCAGTCATTATTGTTATCGGTCTTGGGCTTGCATCAACAGCAATTGATATGGCAATGTACGAAAACCCAGGCGCAGCACCACAGGATTTAATTTATAGCATGACACACTTTTCAGTCGCACTTGTAACATTGGCAATCACGATTATCGCATCAATCTTCTTTCGCGGATTTTTCAGCCTGATTCCGATTTTAGTAGGGATTGTAGGCGGCTATACATTCGCTTTCTTCCAAGGGCTTGTTGATTTAACACCTGTAAAAGAAGCAAGCTGGCTGCAAATGCCAGAATTCATCGTACCGTTTGTCACATATACACCAAGCCTTTCTTGGGAAGTAGCATTCATCATGGTGCCGGTTGCACTTGTAACAATCGCTGAGCATATCGGTGACCAAATGGTTCTAAGCAAAGTTGTTGGCAAGAACTTTATTCAAAAGCCAGGCCTACATCGCTCGATTCTAGGTGATGGAGTAGCAACAATCATCGCTTCATTCCTTGGTGGACCACCGAATACAACATACGGAGAAAACATCGGTGTCCTAGCCATTACGCGTGTGTTCAGTGTGTTTGTTATCGGAGGAGCAGCTGTACTCGCTGTACTGTTCGGCTTCACAGGTAAAGTGACTGCTCTTATCGGAACAATTCCAACACCCGTTATGGGCGGCGTATCTATCGTCTTGTTCGGTATCATCGCATCAAGCGGGCTGCGCATGCTGATTGACAATCAAATTGACTTAGGAGACAAACGAAATCTTATCATTTCATCAGTCATTCTTGTAATCGGAGTAGGCGGAGCTGTTATCCAAATCAGTGAGCAGCTTCAAATCGCAGGAATGGCGCTTGCAACAATTATCGGAGTGATTTTGAACCTTATCCTGCCAGGCAAAGAATCTGGATATGGAAATGGCTCGATGTTCGAGCAAGAGGAAGATAGCAAAAAAAAAGATAATGACAGTGCCGCATAATAAGACATACACAATTTAACGAAGTCCTGTGAGGCTTCAAAGGGTGTACGCGGTAAGTTAGCGGGTGAAGTATAGGCAACGACCACTTCTCCCTGCTTTCCTGCACCCTTCATACTATGAATGGGTGCTTTTTTCATACATAGCACCTAACTATGATGGAGGTTTTAAGATGAAAAACTTACTCACCATGTCTGAATTAACGGTTCATGAAATCAATGATATTTTGGATGAAGCACAGCGGTTTGCAGAAGGGGCAAGCTGGCGGCCGAATCAACAAGTGTTTGTAGCGAACTTATTCTTTGAGCCAAGCACACGCACTCGGTTTAGCTTTGAAACGGCAGAGAAGCGGCTTGGGTTGGAAGTGTTAAATTTTGAAGCAGCCTCTTCTAGCACGACAAAAGGGGAAACGCTGTATGACACGGTAAGAACGCTTGAAGCGATTGGAGCAAATGCTGCGGTTATCCGACATGAAGATAATGAATACTACAATGAGCTTGTCGGGCGAGTCGGTATTCCAATTCTAAATGCAGGGTCTGGTGCTGGGCATCACCCAACACAAAGCTTGTTGGATTTACTAACGATTCGCCAGGAATTTGGCACGTTCCAAGGCTTAACAGTCGCAATTAGTGGAGATGTTCGCCACAGCCGTGTCGCACATTCAAACGCAGAAGCGTTAAGCCGCCTTGGTGCAGAAGTTATCTATACATCTCCGCAGGAATGGCGCGATAATGACGGCGATTATGTAGACATGGACGAGGCAGTGAAAAAGGCAGATGTGATGATGCTCCTTCGAATTCAGCATGAGCGTCATGCAGGCGGGATGAATATGACAAAAGAAGCGTATCATCAACAATTCGGCTTAACAGTTGAACGTGAAAAGATGATGAAGCCAGGCAGTATCATTATGCATCCAGCTCCTGTAAACCGAGGTGTCGAGATTGCAGATGAGCTTGTCGAGTGTGAACGTTCACGCATTTTTAAACAAATGACAAATGGTGTGAATGTGAGAATGGCAGTATTAAAGCGTGCATTACAACAAACTGTAGGGGGAGTAACTTATGAAAATACTTATCAAAAACGCCAAATTGTTTGAAAGCGAAAGAATGATTGAAAAGGATATCTTAATCGAAGACGGCGTCATCAAACAAATTGCTGATACAATAAACGACCCAGATGCTCAAGCATTTGACGCAGTCGGAAAGCTTGTAACCCCGGGGCTTGTTGATTTGCATGTTCATTTGCGTGAGCCTGGCGGTGAACATAAAGAAACGATTGAAACAGGTACAATGGCAGCAGCAAAAGGTGGGTTTACAACCGTTGCAGCCATGCCGAATACACGTCCAGTACCAGACACAGTAGAAAATTTGGATTGGGTGAACAAGCGTATTCAAGATACAGCTCATGTCCGCGTATTACCTTATGCCTCTATTACAATCCGCGAGCTTGGCAGAGATTTAACGGATTTTGCAGCATTGAAAGAAAACGGAGCCTTTGCTTTTACAGATGATGGTGTCGGCGTTCAAAACGCGAGTATGATGCTTGAGGCGATGAAGAAGGCTGCTGCAAACAACATGCCGATTGTAGCTCATTGTGAAGAAAATACCCTCATTAATAAAGGTGCTGTCCACGAAGGCACTTTCAGTGAAAAGCACGAGATAAACGGCATTCCATCTGTTTGTGAGTCAGTTCATATCGCACGCGACGTTCTGCTTGCTGAAGCGGCAGACTGTCATTACCATGTCTGTCACATCAGTACAAAAGAGTCGGTCAGAGCCGTGCGTGATGCAAAAAAAGCCGGAATTCGTGTAACAGCTGAAGTGACACCGCACCACCTCTTACTTTGTGAAGATGACATCCCAGGGCTAGACTCCAATTATAAGATGAACCCACCGCTCCGCGGCAAAGCTGACCGTGAGGCATTAATCGAAGGGTTGCTTGATGGAACGATTGATTTTATTGCAACCGACCATGCTCCACATAGTGCAGAAGAAAAAAGCGCTGGAATGGTTGAAGCGCCATTTGGAATTGTCGGTCTTGAAACAGCATTCCCGCTTCTTTATACAAACCTTGTTAAGAAAGACGTGCTTACATTACAGCAGCTGATTGAGATGATGACGAAGAAGCCTGCCGATGCATTCAAATTGCCATATGGCACGTTAACAGAAGGCAGCCCTGCAGATATTGCGGTATTCGACTTAGAAACAGAAGCAGAAATCAATCCTGAAAACTTTGCATCAAAAGGAAAGAACACGCCATTTACTGGCTGGAAGTGCCAAGGATGGCCAGTCGCAACAATCTACAACGGACAAATCGTATGGCAGAAAGGGAGCGTGCAAGCATGAAAAAACAATTAATCTTAGAAAATGGTGAAATCTTTGTAGGAAAAGGGTTTGGAAGCGACATCGAAATGAGCGGTGAAGTTGTTTTTAATACAGGGATGACAGGCTATCAAGAAATCTTATCAGACCCATCTTATTGCGCGCAAATTGTCACACTTACATACCCGTTAATCGGTAATTACGGGGTAAATCGTGATGATTTCGAATCGATTCAACCTTCCATTCACGGCTTGATCGTGAAAGAACATGCTGAATTCCCATCTAACTGGCGGAATGAAGAAACACTTGATGACTATTTGAAAGCACGTAACATTCCAGGCCTTTCCGGAATCGATACACGTAAATTAACACGAATTATCCGTAACTACGGCACACTGAAAGGAAGAATCTGTGGGATGGATGTCGATGTTAACGAAGTCGTTCGTGAGTTGAAAGAAACGCCATTACCAACAGACCAAGTAAAGCGTGTTTCGACTACAGACCCTTATCCAAGTCCAGGCCGGGGAGACCGTGTTGTATTAGTTGATTTCGGCATGAAGCATGGCATACTACGAGAATTAAATGCACGCGGCTGTGATGTTGTCGTTGCACCTTACAATATAACAGCTGAAGAAATTCTGCGCCTTAACCCTGACGGCATTATGCTAAGCAATGGTCCGGGGAACCCACAGGATGTACCTGAAGCAGTGGAAATGATTCGCAACATTCTTGGAAAAGTTCCGTTGTTTGGCATTTGCCTTGGACATCAGCTGTTTGCGCTTGCTTGTGGCGCGGATTCAGAGAAAATGAAATTCGGTCATCGTGGCTCAAATCACCCCGTTAAGCATCTAGAAACAGGCTTTGTTGCGATTACATCACAAAACCATGGCTATACCGTAAAGGCAGACTCTATTCAAAACACAGACTTAGAAGTGACTCATATTGCCCTTAATGACGGTTCAATTGAAGGGCTTCGCCATAAGAATTATCCAGCATTTACCGTACAATATCATCCAGAAGCATCGCCGGGACCAGAGGATGCGAACGGATTGTTCGAGGACTTCCTAAATATGATGCAAACTGCGAAGAAAGAAGGGATTTTATAATGCCAAAACGCACAGACATTAAACGAATTCTAGTAATCGGTTCAGGACCAATCGTAATTGGACAAGCAGCTGAGTTTGACTATGCGGGTGCACAGGCATGTCAAGCATTGAAAGAAGAAGGCTATGAAGTGATTCTCGTTAACTCAAACCCTGCAACAATTATGACAGATACAGAAATGGCAGACCGTGTCTATATTGAGCCGCTTTCTTATGAGTTTGTAAGCCGTATTATCCGCAAAGAGCGCCCAGATGCAATTCTTCCAACACTCGGTGGACAGACAGGCTTAAACATGGCCGTAGAACTAAAGCGAAAAGGTGTCCTTGATGAATGCGGAGTCGAAATCTTAGGAACAAGCTTAAAGGCAATCGAACAAGCGGAAGACCGCGAACAATTCCGCTCGCTCATGAATGAATTAAATGAGCCTGTACCTGATAGTGAAATTGTTCATACACTCGGTGAAGCACGAAACTTTGTCGCAAAAATCGGTTTTCCAGTTATCGTGCGTCCAGCTTACACGCTTGGCGGTACTGGCGGCGGTATTTGCAAAAATGAACAAGATCTTGAGGAAATCGTCGCAAGCGGTATTAAATACAGTCCTGTTGGTCAGTGCTTAATTGAAAAAAGCATTGCAGGATTTAAAGAAGTTGAATATGAAGTGATGCGTGATTCAGGCGGTCATGCGATTGTCGTCTGTAACATGGAAAACTTCGACCCAGTCGGCGTTCATACAGGTGATTCGATCGTTGTTGCGCCAAGTCAAACATTAAGTGACCGTGAATATCAGATGCTTCGTAATGCATCATTAAAGATTATTCGTGCCCTTGAAATTGAAGGGGGATGTAATGTCCAGCTTGCACTTGACCCTGACAGCTTCGACTATTACATTATCGAAGTAAACCCACGTGTCAGCCGTTCTAGTGCCCTTGCCTCAAAAGCAACAGGCTATCCAATTGCAAAGCTGTCAGCAAAAATTGCGGTCGGCTTAACATTGGATGAAATGAAAAACCCTGTTACAGGCCGTACGTATGCATGCTTCGAGCCCGCGCTTGACTATATCGTTTCAAAAATTCCGCGCTGGCCGTTTGATAAGTTTGAAGCAGCCAACCGTCAGCTTGGTACGCAAATGAAAGCAACAGGTGAAGTAATGGCAATTGGTCGCAGCTTTGAAGAATCGATGCTTAAGGCCATTCGCTCCCTTGAAACAAATGTCGACCACATTTTGCTAGAGCGATTTGAACAGCTAGATGAAGATACCCTTATCGAGCGTATTAAAACGGCTGATGATGAGCGGATGTTTATTGTCGCTGAAGCGTTACGTCGCGGTAAGACGATGGATGAGATTTTTGAATGGAGTAAAATTGACCGGTTCTTCCTTTACAAGATTGAGAAACTAGTTGCTCTTCATCAGAAGGTTGCGAAACATCCATTCGATAATGAACTCGGCTTACAAGCAAAGGAAAACGGTTTTTCAGACAGTGTGCTTGCACGTCTTTGGAACAAAAGTGAACGTGAAGTGTATGCATGGCGCAAAGAAAACGGCATCACACCTGTTTATAAAATGGTTGATACGTGTGCAGCTGAATTTGAATCCGTTACACCGTATTATTATGGTACGTATGAAGATGAGAATGAATCAGAATTAACAGAGAAGGAAAGTGTTGTCGTTCTTGGTTCTGGACCAATCCGAATTGGTCAAGGAATTGAGTTTGATTATTCAACCGTACATGCAGTATGGGCGTTACGTGAAGCAGGCTATGAAGCGATTATTGTCAATAATAACCCAGAAACGGTTTCAACTGATTTTAGCGTATCAGATAAGCTGTATTTTGAGCCGCTTACGATTGAAGATGTAATGCACATTATTGATTTGGAAAAGCCAAAAGGGGTTATCATTCAGTTCGGAGGTCAAACAGCGATAAACTTAGCTGATGAACTAGCTGCACGCGGTGTGCAAATTTTAGGCACGACATTAGAAGATATGGACCGTGCTGAAGACCGGGATAAGTTTGAAAACGCCTTATCAACACTCGGTATCCCGCAGCCAAAAGGAAAAACTGCAACATCTGTTGACCAGGCTGTCAAAATTGCGGGTGATATCGGGTATCCTGTGCTTGTCCGTCCTTCTTACGTGCTAGGCGGCCGTGCAATGGAAATCGTCTATCGCGAGGAAGAACTGCTGCAATACATGGAAAACGCAGTAAAAGTAAATCCGCAGCATCCAGTTCTTATCGACCGTTATATGATTGGAAAAGAAATTGAAGTAGATGCGATTTCTGATGGAGAAAATGTCTACATTCCTGGTATTATGGAACATATCGAACGAGCTGGGGTTCACAGCGGTGACTCGATTGCAGTCTATCCACCGCAAAGCTTAGCGAAGGAAACGAAAGACAAAATTATTGAAGATACGATTCGCTTAGCGAAGGGATTGAACATTGTCGGGCTGTTAAACATTCAGTTTGTCGTCTTCAAAGGCGATGTGTTCGTTATCGAAGTGAATCCGCGTTCAAGCCGAACTGTGCCGTTCTTAAGTAAAATTACAGGTGTACCGATGGCAAACTTAGCGACAAAAGTTATCCTAGGCAAAAAGCTTCCTGAGCTTGGCTATGAAACAGGCTATCATGAAGAAAGCAAGGATGTATTTGTGAAAGTACCTGTTTTCTCATTTGCAAAGCTGCGCCGCGTCGATATTACGCTTGGACCTGAAATGAAATCAACAGGTGAAGTAATGGGCCGTGACCGTACACTTGAAAAAGCTCTATATAAAGGGTTAGTTGCTTCAGGCATTGAAATCCCAACACACGGAACAGTTCTTCTGACGGTTGCGGATAAAGATAAAGAAGAAGCAGTCGGCATTGCGCGCAGATTCCATCATATCGGCTATCAGCTTCTTGCAACAGAAGGAACTGCAAAGCATCTCCGTGAAGAGAACATTCCAGTTACAACCGTTAATAAAATTGGTGGAGAAAAGCCGCATTTATTGGATGTCATCCGCCAAGGTGATGCGCAATTTGTGGTAAATACACTGACAAAAGGGAAGCAGCCTGCACGTGACGGATTCCGCATTCGCCGTGAAGCAGTCGAAAATGGTGTCGCATGCTTAACATCACTTGATACAGCAAAAGCAATTCTGCGTGTTATCGAATCGATGACATTTGAAATGCAGGAAATGCCGAAGTTCGAAAAAAAGCGTGAAGGGGTTAACGTATGAGGCAAGAGAAGATGACCATCATTGGTCACCGCTGTATTGCTGAGAGGATCTTTGAGCTGACCTTACAAGGGGAAATGGTACAGGACATGAATCCTGGTCAGTTCGTTCATATTCGGGTGCACGGAGGGACTGATCCTCTGCTGCGCCGTCCGATAAGCATCTGCAGCATTGACCGTGAGAACAACCAATTTACAATGCTGTACCGTGCAGAAGGCCGCGGCACAGAGCTGTTAAGCCGAAAGATTGCACATGATGTCGTTGACGTCCTTGGCCCACTCGGAAATGGCTTTCCAGTACATGAAGCAAAAGAAGGGGAAACTGCTCTATTAGTAGGCGGCGGTATTGGTGTGCCCCCTCTTTATGAACTATCAAAGCAGCTGAAGCAGCGTGGTGTTCATGTTATTCATGTCCTTGGCTTTCAAACGAAAGCGGCGGTTTTTTATGAGGAACAATTTGCTAAGCTTGGAGAGACGTTTATTGCAACAGCAGATGGCACATACGCAACGACAGGCTTTGTAACGGATATCATTGAAGCTGAAAAGTTTGCCTATGATGTGCTGTACTCATGCGGACCAATTCCAATGCTTAAAGCGCTTGAAGACAAGTACTCTGATAAGCGTGGGTTCATCTCACTTGAACAGAGAATGGGCTGCGGCATTGGTGCATGCTTTGCATGTGTATGTCATGAAGCTGGTGGCGATGAATTCAGTTATAAAAAGGTATGCAGTGATGGTCCAGTCTTTGCATTTGGGGAGGTGGCGCTATGAATCGCTTAGCTGTACAATTACCAGGTCTTGAATTGAAAAATCCAATCATGCCTGCATCTGGATGCTTCGGCTTTGGCAAAGAGTATGCGAAGCTCTATGATTTAAGCGAACTTGGTGCCATTATGGTCAAGGCTGTGACGGAAGAACCACGGTTTGGCAACCCAACACCACGTGTTGCGGAAACATCATCAGGTATGTTGAATGCAATCGGCCTGCAAAATCCTGGATTAGATTCTGCGATGGAAAATGAGCTGCCATGGCTTGAGCAATTCGATGTACCGATTATCGCGAATGTGGCAGGCTCACAAGTCGAAGATTATGTCGCTGTCGCGAAAAAGATTTCTACCGCGCCAAATGTTCATGCACTTGAATTAAATATTTCTTGTCCTAATGTGAAGCAAGGCGGGATTGCATTTGGAACGATTCCTGAAATGGCCGCAAAGCTGACGAAAGCCGTCAAGGATGTTTCAAGTGTACCTGTGTATGTGAAGCTTTCTCCGAACGTTGCTGATATTGTTTCCATCGCAAAAGCTGTTGAACAAGCAGGTGCAGACGGCTTAACGATGATTAACACATTACTCGGTATGCGAATTGATTTGAAAACAGGCAAGCCGATTTTAGCGAATCAAACGGGCGGGTTATCAGGACCAGCGGTTAAGCCTGTTGCAATTCGAATGATTTATCAAGTTAGTCAGGAAGTGTCGATTCCAATTATCGGCATGGGCGGTGTCCAATCTGCCGAAGATGTTGTTGAATATTTTCTAGCTGGTGCAAGCGCAGTTGCTGTTGGAACAGCAAACTTCGTAGACCCATTTGTTTGTCCGACGATTATAAATGACTTACCAGGCTTGTTGGATGACCTCGGTGTTGATCATATCTCTGAATTAACAGGAAGGAGCTGGAGAAATGCATCGACCGTTAATCATTGCCCTTGATTTTAAAAGCGGGCATGAAGCCCTTAAATTTCTTGACCAATTTACAGATGAGAAACCATTTGTGAAGGTTGGGATGGAGCTATTCTACCGCGAAGGAATTGCCATTATTGAAGAGTTAAAAAAACGCGGTCATCTTATTTTTCTAGATTTGAAGCTTCATGATATTCCAAATACCGTGAAGCAGGCTATGCAAGGGCTCGCGATGATGGGGGTCGACCTTGTCAATGTTCATGCAGCTGGAGGAACGAAAATGATGAAGGCTGCCGTAGACGGACTGAAAGCAGGTACACCTCCAGGTAAGCCTGTACCGAAATGCATTGCTGTTACACAGCTAACAAGCACAAGCGACGAAACATTGCATGATGAGATTTTAATTGAACGAAAAATGGACGAAACAGTCATCCATTATGCAAAGCTTGCAAAGGAAAGCGGGCTTGATGGTGTTGTTTGCTCGGTATGGGAAGCGGAGATGATTACAAAGGTGTGTGGAGAAGACTTTATGAAAGTCACACCTGGCATCCGTCTTCAAGGGGATGCCGCAAATGACCAAACACGGATTGCGACTCCTGAAGAAGCAAGAAAGCAAACAAGCACAGCGATTGTTGTCGGCCGCAGTATTACAAAAGCTGCGAATCCGCTTGAAAGCTATGAGAACGTGAAAAAATCATGGGGGGAAGCATAATGCAAAAAGAAATTGCCCGTTATTTACTTAAAATTGGTGCGGTGTCCTTAAGTCCGCAAGAGCCATTTACATGGTCTTCTGGTATGAAATCCCCGATCTATTGTGATAATCGCTTAACTCTTTCTTATCCGCTTGTGCGGCGTGAAATTGCCAAAGGGCTAGAACAGCTCGTTTCACGTGAATATTACAATTGTGAAGCTGTTTCAGGAACGGCAACTGCAGGTATTCCGCATGCAGCATGGGTAAGTGAGCGGCTCGGCGTGCCGATGACATATGTGCGAAGCAAGCCGAAAGGTCACGGAAAAGGCAATCAAATTGAAGGGTTAGTCAAGCCTGGACAGAAAGTAGTTGTCATTGAGGATTTAATTTCAACAGGCGGAAGTGCGATTCAAGCTGTTGATGCACTACGTGAAGTAGGATGCGACGTGCTTGGAATTGCCGCGATTTTTACATATGAATTAGAAAAAGGCAAAGAAAAGCTTGCTGATGCAGATGTATCTGCGCATACATTAACGAACTTCTCTACATTAATTGAAGTTGCGAAAGAAGAAAACCTCATTTCAGAAGCAGAACTTACTCAGCTGAAAAAATGGCGTGAAAACCCACAAAGTGAAAACTGGATGCAGTAACCACAAGCCCATCGTGAAGTCGGTGGGTTTTTTGTTTTCATAATAAAATTGATATAAGTGAGGAGATACTAACATGAAGCGACTGGCCATTTTACCGTGCGGAGCGGCAAAGATATGGGATAAATATCCTAACCTAGGACCACAGCAAGCGAAGGATGTGTATAGTAGTTCTTTTCATCAAACAACCCGTGCGTATGCCGAGCAGTTTATCGGGGAGTGGGTGATTTTATCGGCGAAGCATGGGTTTTTATTTCCGGATGATACTATATCAGAAAATTATAATGTATCTTTTTCAATGTCCAAAGCGAACATTATTTCAGACGAACAGCTACAGCGCCAAATCTCTGAAAAAGGGCTTGCTCAGTATGATCAACTCGTTGTGCTTGGTGGGAAAAAATATCACCGCGTTGTCGAACGAAACTTTTCAAATATCGATTTTTGTTATCCGTTAAAAGGATGCAAAGGGATTGGGTATATGCTGCAAAGGATGAAAAATGCGATGAAGAACCATTCAGAGATCCAATGTTAAGCTTTTTTGCTTGTTCGCGTTACTTAATTAATAGATGACAGAATTTGTGAAACAATATGACTAAATCATTTTACTAAAAGAATAATCCAATAGTGATATTGAATATTGGTACTTTTCTGATAATATTAACTCATGTGTTAGTACATTTTGGTAGAATAAGAAAGGAGAGGAAAAGATGAAGAAAACCATTCTTTCTTCATTAACAGCAGCCACAATTGCGGCCTCTGTTATTGCTTCACCAGGTATACCGTTAAACCCAGCGGTAGTACAAGCTGCACAGGATGAAGTACAAAAGCCGTCCTACGAAACACGTGAGGAGATTCCAGCTGAATTAAAGTGGAAGCTGGGTCACATCTACGAAAGCAAATCCGCTTGGGAAGCTGATGTGAAGAAGCTGAAAGCGATGGCAGAAAGTTTTACACAGTACCAAGGAACTTTAAAAAAATCAAGTAAGCTTGAGGCAGCCTTAAAGGCGTATAGTGAAATGATGAGGCTTCATGACAAAGTCTATGTCTATGCGCTGATGGGCTTTGATGTTAATTCCACAAATCCAGAACGACAAGAGCTTGCAGACCGCGCAGAAAATATTTCCACACTTGTAAGTGAAAAAACATCTTGGTTCGCTCCAGAGATTTCGTCTATGAAGGAGAAAAAGCTTGAAAAAGCATTAGAAGATACAGAAATGGCTCCTTACCGGATGTTTATTCGCGATATCCTCCGTGAAAAAGAACATACACTTTCAAAAGAAATGGAGCAGGTATTAGCGAAAATGTCGCCATTGGCTAATAATCCTGAAAGCGTTTTCGGAGCATTGATGACAAATATTCAATTCCCGAAAATTAAAGATGAAAACGGAAAAGACGTCCAATTAACACGTGCAAATTTTATTTCCTATATGGAAAGTGACAACAGGGAAGTTCGCAAAGCGGCCTTTAATGCGTACTATCATACGATGGAGCAGTATCAGGATACATTTGCTGAAATGTTAAGTGGGGACGTGAAAGCAAATAACATTCATGCAGACCTTCGAAATTATGACAGTGCAATGGAAGCATCATTATCGGCAAATAATGTTCCGGTTGATGTGTATGAGAACTTAGTGGATACGGTGAATGAACATCTGCCGCTCTTGCACCGCTATATGGAATTGAAGAAGAAATTACTCGGTGTGGACGAATTACATATGTATGACATTTATACACCTGTTGTCGATTATGACCAAGGGTATATTCCATACAGTGAAGCGCAAGAAATGGTTCAAACTGGGCTAAAGCCAATGGGAAGTGACTATAGCAAGGCATTGGATGAAGCATTTAGTGGCGGATGGATTGATGTCTATTCAACAGCTGATAAGCGTTCAGGTGCATATCAATGGGGAGCATTTGATACACACCCGTATGTTCTGTTGAACTATCAAGGGACATTAAACGATGTCTACACGATTGCACATGAACTTGGCCATGCGATGCATTCCTACTATACAAACAACAAGCAGCCGTATATGACATCAAATTACCCGATCTTTACAGCTGAAGTAGCTTCAACATTAAATGAAGCACTCTTGTTCCAAAACATGTACAAAAACGCGAGTACGAAAGAAGAAAAGCTGTATTTGCTAAATCAATACTTAGAAAATTTCCGCGGTACACTTTTCCGCCAAACACAGTTTGCTGAGTTCGAGAAGGTCATTCATGAGAAAGAAGCGGCCGGCGATTCACTTAACGCAGAAGCACTTAAGACAATTTACCGTGACATTAATAAAAAATATTATGGTGACGTGATGATTTCAGATGAAGAAATTGCGATGGAATGGGCGCGTGTGCCGCATTTCTACTATAATTTCTACGTCTATCAATATGCGACAAGCTTTGCGGCTTCTGCTGCTCTTTCAAAACAAGTATTTGAAGAAGGCCAGCCTGCAGTGGACCGTATTCAAAATGAATTCCTTTCTGCAGGAAATTCAGCCTCACCAATTGAAGTATTGAAAGCTGCAGGGGTAGATATGTCAACTGAAAAGCCGATTGAAGATGCAATGAAAGTGTTTGAAGATACGCTTGATGAAATGGAAAAACTATTAGAAGAGGAATAAAACGAATGCAAGCTGCTTCATCGAAGCGGCTTGCGATTTTTTTGTTAAAGCAGGATTTTTACAGGAAGAAGTGGAAAGCAAGTATCATCGAAAAAAGATGAAGGTTGTGAAAAAATGCGGAAAATGACGGGGGAAGAATTCGATCAATTAGTGGATTTCTTTGATGGAATGGTACAAACAAGCTGGCTTGGCGGTATTCATCAAGAATTAAAACAAGTGAGTGGAAGCTGGGGAGGGCTATGTGTGTTAGATGTCGGCTGCGGCACAGGGCGTTTACTTATGCGCGGAGCTGAGGAAGCTGAAAAACTTTCTGGAATTGACCTGTCAGAAGGGATGGTTAACAGCGCTCGGGAAGTGATGGCAGCAGTTGCCGAGAAAGCAGACCTCTGTGTTGGAGATGCGTGTCAGCTTCCGTATGAAGATGAAGCATTTGATTTATCATTTGCAACATGTGTGCTGTTCTTATTGCCTGACCCGACCGAGGCAATGGTCGAGATGCTGCGTGTTACGAAAAGCGGTGGGCGAATTTTCACATTAAATCCGTCTGTTTATTTAACAGAGGAGCTTGCAGATGAGATGTGTAAGAAAGGTGATTTTGGCGAATTTGAGGAACAAACACTACGGCAGTGGGCCAAAGTCTCAGAACGTCGGCACCGTTATGATGAAGAAGATTTGAAAAAGCTGTGGCTCAAACTAGGCGCCAAAGACGTCACGAATCAGCTTGTTTATCATAATATCGGCATTGTTACTGAAGTGCATGTATAAGACGAAACGGCTGTCTAGCGTGACAGCCGTTTCTCTTATGCTTTCTTTAATTGTAAGATTAAATCTTCATCAGGTGTGATAAAGAGAGTCGTTTGATTGTCATAGATAACAAAGCCAGGCTTTGCGCCGTTTGGCTTTTTCACATGCTTAACAGCCGTGTAATCAACAGGCACAGAGCTGGACTGTTTTGCTTTACTGAAGTACGCCGCAATGTTGGCAGCTTCTAGCAATGTTTGTTCGCTCGGTTCACTGTCACGAATAACGACGTGTGAGCCAGGAATATCCTTTGTATGCAGCCATGTATCCATTCTGTTTGCATAACGGTTCGTTAAATATTCATTTTGCTTATTGTTTTTGCCGACATAGATGTCTGTTCCGTCAGTGGAGACATAATGCTCAAGCTCGATTTGTTTTTTCTTCTTTTTCTTTTTATCAGCCGACTTTCGCTTTAAGTATCCTTCTTCGACAAGCTCTTCGCGAATTTCCTCAATATCTTTCCATGAAGCAGATTCGACTTGTTGAATTAAAGCATCGAAATACCGAATTTCTTCTTTTGCTTTTTCGATTTGTTCTTCGACGACGACTGCTGCTTTTTTCAGCTTATTATATTTTTGAAAGTAGTTTTGTGCATTGTCTGACGGGCTTTTTTGTGGGTTAAGCGGAATGGTGACTGTTCCGCCGTTTTCATCATAATAATTAACGACTTCTACCTCTTTATCACCACGGTTCACTGCATAGATATGAGCAGTTAGCAGTTCGCCATATAGCTGGTAGGTGTCCGCTTTTTTTTGAGTCTTCCCACGTTTGTTCCAGCTTCTTAATTTTCTTTTCATTCTTCTTCTTCTCGTTGCGAATGAACTTTTCTAAGTCATTTGCCTGCTGTTTAATGCGGTCGCGGTCTGCTTTTCCGAAATAGAAGCGGTCAAGCATGGCGCTGATTGAATCAAAGGTTTTCGCTTCACCTTGTAAGTGTGTAAGCGGCAGAACATAGAAAAATTCCTTTCTTTCAGTATAAATAATTTGCGGTGTAATTTTACCTGTCCGCACACGGTCAATCAGCTCAAAGAAGGTCTTCGGCAAGCTTGTTCGGTTTACAAGCCCTGCTTGTTGCACAGTTTCTTTTGCAAACAGAGGGGAAATCCCAGCAAAGCTGTTAACGATCTGCATATCAACTTTCCCTGCATTAAAATCCAGCTTACGAAGAAAGGCTGCTTCATCTGCTTCAAAAGGATTCAACTTATGCTGCTGCGGGGGCGGTTCATAGACTGAACCAGGCATGACGGTCCGCTCACGGCTCACTGCAGGTGTAATGTGTTTAATGCTTTCAATCACATTTTCCTTCTGCGGGTCAATAAGAATGATATTGCTGTGTCGGCCCATAATTTCGATGATTAATTGCTTTGGTGCTTCATCACCGATTTCGTTTCGTGAGCGAACATCGATCACGATAATTCGGTCCATATCGATTTGCCGTATGTTATCAATCACACCGCCTTCAAGATGTTTACGCATTACCATACAGAACATAGGCGGTTGATCAGGGTTTGTATATGATTCATTTGTGATGTGAACGCGCGAATAGGTTGGGTGAGCAGACAAAATAAGCTGCTGCTTCGTTCCTTTAACACGCACATTTAAAATTAAATCATAATGATTTGGTTGATAGATTTTTCCGATTTTGCCTCCTATAAGTGCTTCGTTCAATTCTTCTGTCATTGCTTTCGTTACAATTCCGTCAAAAGACATAAAATTCACCTCACAGTGTACATAGTATAGCATTTTTTCCAGCTTGTCTGAATAAGAATGCCTTAGAGGATGTCCAACATGTTCGTGAAAAAAAGATGTGGGGTGTGACAATGAAATGGTATGAACTTGACACAGCGTCAGTTGAAAAAGCGGTCCATACGAATCGAAAGGCAGGTCTTTCAACGAAAGAAGCTGAGCAAAGGCTTAATAAGTTTGGATTTAATCAGCTTGAAGAAGCAAAGAAAACATCTGCCATTGCTCTTTTTCTTGCACAATTTCAAGACTTCATGGTTCTTGTCTTAATTGCAGCAACTGTCATTTCAGGGCTGCTTGGTGAGTACGTCGATGCAGCAGCAATTCTGGCGATTATTATTTTGAATGCTGTTCTCGGCTTTTTTCAAGAACGTCGTGCAGAAAAGTCACTTGATGCGTTAAAAGAGTTATCAGCACCACAAACAAGTGTACTCCGTGATGGGGAATGGATGAAAGTGTCCTCACAGGAGCTTGTGCCAGGGGATGTGGTGAAGTTTTCAAGCGGCAGCCGGATTGGCGCTGATGTTCGTATTATTCAAGCAGATGGCTTGGAAATTGAAGAATCTGCGTTAACTGGTGAGTCCGTACCGTCTGCTAAGCAGACAGAAATAATTCAAGGTACTGAGATTGGCTTAGGCGACCAGGCGAATGTGGCGTTTATGGGAACGCTTGTAACACGAGGAAGTGGTGTCGGTATCGTTGTTGGAACAGGCATGAACACAGCGATGGGGCAAATCGCCCACCTACTGCAAACAGCACCTATTCAAACGACGCCGCTTCAACGCAAGCTCGCACAGCTTGGGAAAATTTTAATTATGTGTGCGTTAGGGTTAACCGTCCTCGTTGTCGTGCTTGGAATTATGCAAGGTCATGATATGTATAAAATGTTCTTAGCTGGTGTGTCGCTTGCGGTGGCGGCAATCCCAGAAGGTTTGCCGGCGATTGTAACAGTTGCCTTATCACTTGGCGTTCAACGAATGATTAAGCAAAAAGCGATTGTACGCAGGCTCTCAGCTGTTGAAACACTAGGCTGTGCATCTGTAATTTGTTCAGATAAGACAGGAACGATGACCCAAAATAAAATGACGGTGACAACGATTTATGCATCAGGTAAACGCTGGAGTGTCGGTGGTACAGGTTATGAACCGACAGGAGGCTTTTTTGATGGGGAAAAAGAATGTTCACCGCATGAAGAACGTTCGTTACAACAGCTTCTTACGTTTGGCTTAATGGTCAATCATGCAGACATCGTTGAAAAAGACGGGGAGTTTGTTCTAGACGGCGACCCAACAGAAGGGGCTTTGACGGTCGCAGCTATGAAAGCAGGCTTAAGCCGTGATGCCTTACTCGAACAATACCGCATCGTACAGGAGTTTCCATTTGATTCAAAACGAAAAATGATGAGTATGATTGTAGAAGATACACAAGGTGAGCGGTATGTGATTACAAAAGGGGCACCAGATGTTCTATTAAAGCAAAGTGAATGGGCGCTATGGAACGACCGAAAACAGTCCATGCGACCAAAAGTACGCCGGGCGTTTGAAGGTGCCGTTGAAGAAATGGCAAGTCATGCGTTACGCACGATTGCCGTTGGGTTCCGACCGCTTCAAAAGAAAGAATCCTATACTCAAGAAGAAGTGGAGCGGCAATTTATTCTTGTCGGGTTGTTTGGAATGATCGACCCGCCGCGCCCTGAAGTAAAGGATGCGATTCGTGAATGCCGTGAAGCGGGAATTAAGACGGTTATGATTACAGGTGACCATGCCATTACAGCCCAAGCCGTTGCGAAATCCTTAGATTTACTGCCGCCAAATGGCCGTGTGATGGATGGCTATGAGCTCTCTCAATTAAGTGTAGAAGAGTTAGAGGATGTTGTGGATGATGTGTATGTGTTCGCCCGTGTGTCACCCGAACATAAGCTGAAAATTGTGCAAGCCCTTCAGCAAAGAGGCCATATTGCTGCTATGACAGGTGATGGGGTCAATGATGCTCCTGCCATTAAAGCAGCTGATATTGGAATTGCGATGGGCACCACTGGAACAGATGTTGCAAAAGAAGCATCAGCCCTTGTTCTGCTTGATGATAACTTTGCAACAATTAAAGCCGCTATTAAAGAAGGGCGCAATATCTATGAAAATATCCGTAAGTTCATTCGTTATTTACTGGCTTCAAATGTCGGGGAAATACTAGTAATGCTGTTTGCGATGATGATGCATTTACCGCTGCCACTCGTACCGATTCAAATTCTTTGGGTTAACCTAGTAACAGACGGTCTGCCAGCGATGGCGCTTGGGATGGATAAGCCTGAAGGAGATGTGATGCAGCGCAGGCCTCGTCATCCGAAAGAAGGGGTATTCGCACGTGGGTTAGGCTGGAAAATATTAAGTCGCGGTTTCTTAATCGGCTTAGTTACGTTGCTTGTCTTTATCCTTGTCTACCGCGGTGGAGAAAACGAGCTTATCTATGCGCAGACAGCCGCATTTGCAACACTTGTAATGGCCCAGTTAATTCATGTGTTCGACTGTCGGAGTGATCATTCTGTCTATCATCGCAATCCATTCGGTAATCTTTATCTCGTCTTTGCGGTTATTTCGTCTGTCCTGTTAATGCTTTGTGTCATCTATTATCCACCGCTGCAGCCGATTTTTAAGACCGTGCCGCTTCACGGGCGTGATTGGATGCTTATCTTAGCACTTGCTGGTATTCCGACATTTGTCTTTGCGAAAGGATTGTTTCAAAGGAAAAACGCTGGATCATAATCTAGCGTTTTTCTTTGTTATAAAAAGGGAAGAATTCCGGTGGCACACCTGTTGTGGACTGATATCGTGCAAATAGATAGGTGAGAACGAATAAACGCGCATTTTTCTACAAAAAAAGGCGAATTTATTCAGATTGCTTTTCGATACTTGTTGAAGTTGTTAAAATTATATAGAATAGAATAGTGGATGTGATAAGATGATTGTAAGTATGACAGGTTATGGAAGACATAAAACCCAAACTGAAAAACTAACCGTGACGGTGGAAATGAAATCAGTTAACCATCGTTTTTGTGAAATATCAGTCCGTATGCCGCGGCAGTTTATGATGTTTGAAGACAAGATGAAACGTATTGTAAAAGAATACGTGCAACGTGGCAGGGTTGATATTTTTGTGACAATCGAAGGTGAAGGTGTCACCACAAAGGATCTTGAAGTGGACTGGCAGCTTGCCGATCAGTTCCACGCTGCGTTAATTGAAGCGCAGAAAAAATATAATCTTTCCGGCGAAATCGCAATCGACCGCTTCATTAGTTTTCCAGATTTGTTCGTTGTCAATGAAAAGGAAGAAGGCATTGAAGAACTGGAAGAGCCTTTTTTAGAGGCGACCCGCCAGGCTGTTGAAGGATTAGCAGCTATGCGCAAAAGGGAAGGCGAATCACTTGCCGAAGATATGAATAGCCGATTGAAAACAATTGATTCAATCGTATGCGAGCTTTTTACATATGCTGAGCAGGTCGAAAGTAAATATCGCGAAAAGCTGCTCAAAAAAGTCGAGGATTTCCTCGCAGGAACAATTGAGATGGACGAAGGTCGCATATTAACAGAGGTGGCGATCTTTGCTGATAAAGCAGACATAGCAGAAGAATTGACGAGGCTTAAGAGTCATCTTCATCAATTCCGTACGACATTTTCCACAGACGGTTCTGTCGGCAGGAAACTAGACTTCCTCTGTCAGGAAATGAACCGAGAAATGAATACAATTGGCGCAAAAGCAAACGATGTTGCGATTAGTCAGCAAGTTGTTGAGATGAAGAGTACGCTTGAGAAGATTAAAGAACAAGTGCAAAACATTGAATAGCGAGCGAGCGTCTCTTTCATTTTCTAGCGTTATATTTTCATAAATTCACGGGTATACTAGATTCTGTAATTTAGGAGGATTATCACTATGGCGATTAAATTAGTAAACATTGGGTTTGGCAACATTGTTTCAGCAAATCGCATCATTTCCATTGTCAGCCCAGAATCCGCTCCAATTAAACGAATTATTACGGAAGCACGCGACCGAAATATGCTGATTGACGCAACATACGGAAGAAGAACACGCGCTGTTATTATTGCAGATAGTGACCATGTCATTCTCTCAGCTGTTCAGCCTGAAACTGTCGCACAACGTCTAGTAAATAAAGAAGAGATTTCTGAAGAGGGGTAATGGCAGGTATGATTAAAGAAAGAGGGATTTTATATGTCCTTTCCGGGCCTTCTGGTGTTGGAAAAGGGACAGTCCGAAAAGCACTATTTGAAAATGATACACATCTTCAATATTCCATTTCGATGACAACAAGAGCGCCGCGAGAAGGAGAAGTGGATGGTGTTGATTATTTCTTCAAATCCCGCGAAACATTTGAACAACTGATTCGTGAAAATAAATTGCTTGAATGGGCCGAATATGTAGGGAACTACTACGGTACGCCAATCGATTACGTAGAGGAAACGTTAGAGAGAGGTCAGGATGTTTTCCTTGAGATTGAAGTACAAGGTGCAATGCAAGTAAAGAATGCTTTTCCTGAAGCGGTCTTTATTTTCTTAATTCCACCTAGTCTTGAAGAGTTGAAAAACCGCATTCTTGGCCGCGGCACAGAAACAGAAGATCTAGTAAATAATCGTTTATCTGCTGCAAAGGTTGAAATTGAGATGATGAATGCATATGATTATGTAGTAGTAAACGACCAAATCGACAGAGCCGTTCAGCGTGTGCAAGCCATTGTGCAAGCAGAACATTGCCGTCGTACACGCGTAGAAGAACAATATCGCAAATTGCTGGAGGTAGAATAAGGATATGTTAAACCCTTCTATTGACGAACTGATGAATAAAATTAATTCTAAGTATACGCTTGTCACAGTTTCTGCAAGGCGTGCTCGTGAAATTCAAAACGAAGGAAGCAAGCCGATGATAAGTAAAACAATTTCGCAAAAAAGTGTTGGTGTAGCACTAGAAGAAATCGACCAAGGCATGCTTTTTTACCACAGAGACAAAGACGATGAATAAGCTCCGAAAATAACAACCTATTTCCTGTAGGTTGTTATTTTTTTAAAAAAAGGCTCTGTTAAACGTGACTGTTGATTTCCGCTGCAGGCGCACGCTTTCCGCACTTGCACAGGATGTGCTGGCGTCTGCGTTGCCACAGGACGTGGCGACTTTAGCAGAGGTTCCTTATAAATAGAGCCTCCTCGTCGCAAATGCTCCTGCGAGGTCTCGCCTGTCCCGCTATTCCCGCAGGAGTCGGCGCCTTCTGCTACAATCAACAATGAAAAAATGAACATTATTCTTTAACACAGCCTTAAAAAAAGAAGAGAGGGAAAAAGGCTATGAAGGGAAAACGCATTTTATTATGTGTGTCAGGAGGTATTGCAGTCTATAAAGGTGCAGCACTTGTCAGTAAATTAACACAGGCTGGCTTTGAAGTGAAAGTTATTATGAGTGAGTCGGCGCAAAAGTTTGTCACACCTTTAACGTTTCAAGCACTTTCACGTCAGCCTGTTTATACGGATACTTTCGATGAGAAAGACCCATCAGGCATTGCCCATATTGATTTAGCGGATTGGGCCGACCTTGTGTTAATTGCACCAGCGACTGCAAATGTAATTGGAAAGTTAGCGAATGGGATTGCAGATGACATGATTACGACCACACTGCTGGCTACGACCGCACCTGTCTGGGTAGCGCCGGCAATGAATGTGCATATGTATGACCATCCTGCTGTTCAGCGTAATATTGCGTTATTGTACGAGCGCGGCTGTCAATTTATCGAACCGAGTGAAGGCTATTTAGCATGCGGTTATGTTGGCAAAGGAAGACTCGAAGAACCAGAAAAAATTACCGCCCTTGTTAGTGAGTTTTTCCAGGATGAATCTGCAAAGCTGCTTGAAGGACGGACAATTTTAATAACAGCTGGACCAACTAGGGAAAATGTCGATCCTGTTCGTTTCTTTTCCAACCGTTCCTCGGGGGAAAATGGGTTATGCAGTTGCGAAAGCTGCAGAGAAGCTTGGTGCCCAAGTGACACTTGTCTCGGGGCCGACGAATTTGACACCGCCACAAAATGTAACGACGATCCAAGTGGAAACAGCTCAACAGATGTACGAAGCGGTGATGAGCCATGCTTCAGCAGCAGATATTATTGTCAAAGCTGCTGCAGTAGCTGATTACCGTCCGAAGGAAACGCACGCTTGGAAGATGAAGAAGAAGGACGGACCATTAGTATTTGAAATGGAACGGACCATCGATATTTTGAAAACACTCGGTGAAACGAAGGACAACCAAGTGTTGATCGGATTTGCCGCAGAGACAGACCGAATGGACGAATATGCGATGAAAAAGCTAAAAACAAAAAATGCGGATATGATTGTAGCCAATAATGTCAGTCAAGCAGGTGCAGGGTTTGCTCACGACACAAATATTATTACAATCTTTCATCGTGACGGCAGTAAGAAGGAGTTTCCGCTATTAACGAAAGAGAAAGCTGGCGCGATGATTCTACAAGAAGCCGCACAATATTTAGAGGACGTGGAATATGAAAATCGCGAAGGTAATCGTTGATGTTGCATCAAATCAAACAGACCGAGCATTTGATTATTTAATCCCAGCCCAATGGGAGCAAGCAGCAAAGCCGGGGATGCGTGTGATCGTTTCCTTTGGCCCGCGTAAGCTGCAAGGCTTCATTGTGGCAGTTACAGACCAAACAGATGTGAAGAAGCTTAAAGAGGTTGAAACATTTCTCGACGTCACACCTGTTCTGAATGAAGAGCTCCTACAAATGGGTTTCTGGCTTGCTGAAGAAACCCTTTGTTTTCGTATTTCTGCTTTTCAAGCCATGCTCCCTGCAGCAATGAAATCAAAATATGAAAAAATTGTCACGCTCACTGACGGAACAGATGTTGAAAGGATACCAGAGCCACTCAAGCGATTTTTTCATCAACGACGTGAAGTGAGTTGGAAGGAAATTGAAAGGCAGAATGGTTCAGTAGGCAGTGTGCAGCAAGCGGTTCGAGATGGTTTGCTTGAAATTGTCTATCAAACAAAAGCACATACGCGAAAGAAAACAGTTCGCATGATTGTACCGTCTTCTATTGACGAACTTCAAAAGGTAAAGGAAACTCTTTCAAATCAAGCGAAAAAGCAAATTCAAGTAGTAGATTACTTTTTAAACAACCATGAACCGATTCAAATGCAAGATTTATTAAAAACACTTCAGACAACAGATTCACCAGTGAAATCGTTAATTGAAAAAGGAGTCTTATTCGAGAAGCAACAGGAAGTTTATCGTGATCCGTATGATAAACGGCACTTCAAGAAAACAGAACCACTTGCCTTAACAGCTCAACAGCAGCAGGCATTAGACCCGCTCCTGAAAACGATTAACGAAGAGAAGCATGATGCCTTTTTGATGTATGGTGTGACGGGAAGCGGAAAAACAGAGGTCTATCTCCAATCCATTGAAGCAGTCCTTCAGCAAGGAAAAGAAGCGATTGTTCTCGTTCCTGAAATTTCACTTACCCCAATGATGGTAGAGCGGTTCAAAGGGCGGTTCGGCAACGATGTGGCGGTTCTTCACAGCGCGCTTTCAGCAGGGGAAAAATATGATGAATGGCGCAAGATTTTGCGTAAAGAAGTGAAAGTAGCGGTTGGCGCACGCTCAGCGATCTTTGCCCCGTTTGAAAACTTAGGGATTATTATTATTGATGAAGAGCATGAATCAAGCTATAAGCAAGAAGAAAATCCGCGTTATCATGCAAGGGATGCTGCTATCTATCGAGGAAAGTATCATCATTGCCCAGTAGTTCTCGGCAGTGCAACACCATCACTAGAATCCTTTGCACGTGCGAAAAAGGGAGTCTATCAATTACTGCCGCTTAGTGAGCGCATTCACGCGAAAGCGATGCCAGCTGTTGACATTGTCGATATGCGTGAGGAACTTCACAAAGGGAATCGTTCGATGTTTTCAACGCTGTTGTTTGAACAGCTGCAAAAGCGGCTGGAACGTGGAGAGCAGTCCGTGATTTTCTTAAATCGCAGAGGCTTTTCCACATTTGTCATTTGCCGTGATTGCGGTTATGTCGTTGAGTGTCCGCACTGTGATATTTCGATGACCTATCATAAGCGTGGTCATCAGTTAAAGTGTCATTATTGCTCATATGAAATGCCGATGCCAAACAGCTGCCCTGAATGCGGCAGTGAACATATTCGTTTCTTCGGAACAGGTACGCAGAAGGTGGAGGAAGAGTTAACGAAAGTACTTCCAGAAGCACGTGTGATTCGAATGGATGTCGATACAACGAGAAAGAAAGGTGCGCATGAAAAGCTGTTGACAGCGTTTGGGAATAAGCAGGCTGATATTTTACTTGGCACCCAAATGATTGCAAAAGGACTTGATTTTCCAAATGTTACACTTGTCGGCGTATTAGCAGCAGATGCGATGCTTCATATTCCTGACTTTCGTTCGTCAGAAAAAACCTTTCAGCTTATTACCCAAGTCAGCGGACGAGCAGGGCGGCATGAGTTGCCTGGTGAAGTCGTCATCCAAACGTATACGCCTGAACATTATAGTGTTACCTCTGCTGCTGAGCATGATTATGAAACCTTCTATCAGCAAGAAATGATGCTTCGAAAGCGTGCTCAATATCCGCCGTTTTACTTCATTACATTAATAACCGTCTCACATCCAGAAGTGACAAAAGCAGCAGGTGTGACAGAGAAGATTACAGCTTATGTGAAACAGCAGCTTTCCGAACAAGCGGTTGTTCTCGGCCCTGTTGCTTCAGCGATTGCAAGGGTGAAGGATAGATATCGTTATCAATGCATGATAAAATACAAAAGCGAACCACAACTGCTTGAAGCATTGCATACTGTAATGGAAACGTACAAGCAGGAGATGAACAGGACTGATTTGCATATTTCAATTGATATGAATCCGTATGTCATGATGTAGCGATGATGTTTTTATATAGAAAGAAGCGAACTAGATAAAGGATGGTTGAAGAATGACGAAGATTGTTTTTATGGGAACACCTGACTTTGCTGTACCTGTACTGCAAAAAATCATTGAAGACGGCTATGAGGTCGCTGCCGTTGTCACACAGCCTGACCGCCCGAAAGGACGAAAGCGTGTGATGACGCCTCCTCCTGTGAAAGTCGAGGCAGAAAAACATCACATACCTGTTCTGCAGCCTGAGAAAATTCGTGAAGCAAGCGAATTACAACAAGTGCTTGATTATGAACCTGACTTAATTGTTACGGCGGCATTCGGTCAAATTTTACCGAAAGAGCTGCTGGAAGCGCCGAAGTTTGGCTGTATTAACGTTCACGCTTCACTGCTTCCGAAGCTGCGTGGCGGGGCGCCGATTCACTATGCGATCCTTGAAGGACATGAGAAATCAGGCGTTACGATTATGTATATGGTTGAAAAGCTTGACGCGGGTGATATGCTGTCACAAGTGGAAGTACCGATTACGGAAACAGATGATGTCGGCAGCCTGCATGACAAACTAAGTGAAGCAGGGTCAGCCTTATTGAGTGAAACGATTCCACTTTTGCTTGAAAATAAGCTTGAACCAAAGCCGCAAAATGAAGCGGATGTTACATTTGCATGGAACATAAAACGTGAACAAGAAAAGATCGATTGGACAAACCAGGGTGAAACGATCTACAATCACGTGCGTGGCTTACGACCATGGCCTGCCGCTTTTACAACACTTGAAGGAAAAGTGATGAAGGTATGGGGAGCTGAAAAAGCCCATGCTTCAAAGGAAGCTGCACCAGGGGAGATCGTTCAATTAGAGGAAGATGGTTTCATTGTCGCAACAGGTAATGAAACAGCAATTAAGGTAACAGAACTTCAGCCAGCTGGCAAGAAGCGAATGAGCGCAAAAGATTATTTGCGTGGTGCAGGTTCTCACCTTGAAGTAGGAATGAAATTAGGAGATGACAATGAAAAATAATGTACGGAATGTCAGCTTAGAGATTCTTGAAAAAATCGAAAAGAATCAAAGCTATAGCAACTTATTATTAAACCAAGCGATCGAAAAATCAGGGCTCGACAGCAAGGATGCCCCACTGCTTACCGAAATCGTCTACGGCACCATTCAACGGAAGCTTACGTTGGATTACTATTTAAAGCCTTTTGTAAAAAAAGCGAATAAAGTCCAATCATGGGTGCGCAATTTGCTGCGTTTGTCGGTCTATCAAATGGTCTATTTAGATCGAATTCCAGACCGTGCCGTCATTCATGAAGCAGTGGAAATTGCTAAAAAGCGCGGTCACAAAGGGATCTCCGGAATGGTGAATGGAGTATTACGAAGCATTCAGCGAAACGGTGTACCAAGCGTGGAAGACATACTAGACCCAGTCGAGCGAATCAGTGTTGCAACAAGTCATCCGCGCTGGCTCGTTGAAAAATGGGTGAAGCAATACGGTGAAGAAACAACGAGGAAGATGTGTGAGCGTAATTTAGAAGCACCGCTTAATACGGCTCGCGTGAATGTGCAAAAGGCAAAGGTTGAAGAAGTGCTGGACATGTTAAAGGATGAAGGTATCGAAGCTGAAAAAGGAAAGCTTTCAGAAGATGCAATCGTTGTGAAGGCTGGAAGCATCGCAAAAACAAGCCTTTTTAAAGAAGGGATTGTCAGCATTCAAGATGAAAGCTCCATGCTTGTGGCACGAGCACTTGATATAGCTCCAGGACAAACAGTGCTTGATGCATGTGCTGCACCAGGAGGAAAGACAACGCATATTGCCGAACGTCTACAAGGGGAAGGTAGAGTACTATCTGTCGACCTTCACGAGCATAAAGTCAAGCTGATTGCACAGCAGGCTGCACGCCTCGGCTTAGAAAATGTAGACGCGATGCAAGCAGACAGCCGTCATTTAGATGAAAAATTGGCTGGTGAAACGTTTGATCGTGTGTTAGTCGATGCGCCTTGCAGCGGCTTTGGGGTAATGCGTCGAAAGCCTGATATAAAATATTCAAAAACAGGCGAAGATGTTTGTAGACTTGCTGAAATCCAGCAGTCAATTTTACGTGCGGCTAGTCAACTTGTGAAGCCGGGTGGACTGCTCGTCTATAGTACGTGTACAATCGATACAGAAGAGAACGACAACGTCGTCGATGCATTTTTGCAGCAAAACGACAACTTTGAACGAGACGTTACACTTTCAGAACGGATGCCGCGTATGTTACAAACGAAATGCGGTGAAGGGAACGTACAAATTTTCCCGCATGAATATGATAGTGACGGCTTTTTCATTGCAACATTACGAAAGAAGGTGTAAACATCATGGAACAACAGCTGCGCTCAAGCAAAAATGATAAGCAGATTGAACATAAACCCTCAATTTACACCCTGCAATTTCATGAAATGCAGGAGAAGTTAAAAGAATGGGGCGAACCAAAATTTCGTGCAACCCAGATCTTTGAATGGTTGTATCAAAAGCGTGTAACAAGCTTTGAGGAAATGACAAACTTATCAAAAGGATTACGCGACCGTTTGTCGAATGAGTTTGAGATTACGACGTTAAAAACAATTATTCAGCAGACCGCAACAGATGGTACGATTAAGTTTTTATTTGAAATGAAAGACGGTTATTCAATTGAAACGGTCCTCATGCGCCATGATTACGGCAACTCTGTTTGTGTCACAACACAAGTCGGCTGTCGGATCGGGTGTAACTTCTGTGCTTCAACACTTGGTGGTCTGAAGCGAAACTTAGAAGCTGGTGAGATTGTCGCACAAGTTGTCAAAGTACAGCAGGCATTAGATGAAATGGACGAGCGTGTCAGCTCAGTCGTTATTATGGGAATAGGTGAGCCATTTGATAACTATGACAGCATGATGTCTTTCCTACGAATCATTAACGACGACAAAGGAATTAATATTGGTGCACGCCATATTACCGTTTCCACAAGCGGGATTATTCCACGTATTTATGACTTTGCGAATGAAGGAATGCAAATTAACTTTGCCCTTTCTCTACATGCGCCTAACTCTGAACTACGTACACGTTTAATGCCAATTAACAAGGCGTATAAGCTGCCTGAATTAATGGATTCGATCCGTTATTACGTAGACAAAACTGGACGTCGTGTTACATTTGAATATGGATTGTTTGGCGGTGTAAATGACCAAGCAGAACATGCAGAAGAACTGGCAGATTTAATTAAAGATTTGAAATGTCACGTCAATTTAATTCCTGTTAACTATGTGCCTGAACGTGATTATGTCCGAACACCGCGTGAACAAATTTTTGAGTTTGAACGAATTCTCAAAAAGCGTGGTATTAATGCAACAATCAGACGTGAGCAAGGGTCTGACATTGATGCTGCGTGTGGGCAATTGCGCGCGAAGGAGCGCGAAGAAGAGACGAGGTGACTTGAATTGATAGCAGCGTTTGAAAGCGACAGGGGAAAAGTGAGAGCGCACAATGAAGATGCCGGCGGCGTATTTTTTAATACAGCTGCTGGCACTTGTCTTGCGCTTGTAGCTGATGGAATGGGTGGACATCAGGCTGGTGATGTAGCAAGCAGTATGGCTGTGAAACAGCTTGTTCAAGAATGGGAAAAAATTGAAGAATTCCCAGGTGTGGCAGAAGCAGAAGAGTGGTTGAAAACTGCCATTGAAGACGTCAACACGTCGTTATTTCAATATTCTCAAGCTCATGATGAGTGCAAAGGTATGGGGACAACGATCGTTTCTGCGCTGTGCTGTGGAGAATTTGCAGTGGTTGCCCATATTGGTGACAGCCGCTGTTACATAAAAAATAACAACGGGTTTTCACAAGTGACAAGTGATCATTCGCTCGTAAATGAACTTGTCCGTTCAGGGCAAATTTCGCAAGAAGACGCAGAGCATCATCCACGCAAAAATGTTCTAATGCGTGCCCTTGGGACAGAAGCGCATGTGAAGGTTGATAGTAAAACGGTCACATGGGAAGAAGGGGATTACCTTTTACTTTGTTCTGACGGACTTACAAACAAAGTGAGTGACGAAGAAATTGCTGATGTTTTATCAGCAGATCTTTCAATTGAAGAGCAAGCGGCACAATTAACCAACAAAGCAAATGATGGCGGCGGTGAAGACAACATTACCGTTGCAGTTGTCCAGCATCTTAGAAGGGAACAGGGAAGCGAGTGATGTGCATTGCTCACAGGTAAACGTTTAAGCGGTCGGTATCATATTGAACGGATGATCGGCGGCGGAGGTATGGCACATGTCTATTTGGCGTATGATGACATTTTAAATCGGGAAGTTGCCGTGAAAGTGCTGCGGCCTGATTTTGCAGATAATGAAGAGTTTATTGAACGTTTCCATCGCGAAGCACAAGCTGCAACAAGTTTATCGCATCCAAATATCGTAAATATTTATGATGTCGGGGAAGAAGACGGCATCTATTTTATGGTGATGGAGTACGTGGATGGGACAACCTTGAAACAATCGATTCAGCAACGTGGTGCTTTTTCGATCGAAGACAGCCTTCATATTATGCAGCAAATGACGTCTGCCATTCAACACGCCCATGAAAACCAAATCGTACACCGTGATATTAAGCCGCATAATATTTTAATTGATGACCATGGGAACGTGAAAATAACTGATTTCGGGATTGCGATGGCGCTAAGTGCAACATCCATTACCCAGACAAACTCTGTGCTCGGCTCTGTGCATTATTTATCACCGGAGCAGGCTAGAGGTGGAATGGCCAATAAAAAATCAGACATCTATTCACTTGGAGTCGTTATGTTTGAACTGCTTACAGGCAGACTTCCGTTTTCAGGAGAATCAGCGGTTTCGATTGCTCTCAAGCATTTGCAATCTGAAACACCTTCACCACGAAGATGGAATGACCAAATCCCGCAGAGTGTAGAGAATATTATTTTGAAAGCAACCGCGAAAGACCCGTTTCACCGCTATGAAAGCACTGAAGAAATGCAAGAAGATTTGAAGACAGCCCTTCAACCTGAACGGTTAAATGAGCCGAAATTTGTTCTGCCTGACGATGATGAGCAAACAAAAGCCATTCCAGTTGTAACAGATTTGCCGCAGGAAGGGACGCATGAGGAAACCATTGTTCACCAAACTCAAGAAAAGCCATCAAATGAAGTCAAGAAACCAAAGAAGAAAAAGGAAAAGCGTTGGGTATGGCTTACGGTTCTGTTAGCCATTTTGCTTATTGGAGGCGCTGTAGCCGCTTTTACACTTCCTTCAATGTTTGAAGAAGAACAGGTTGAAATTCCTGATGTGAAAGGAAAAGATGCAACAGAGGCTGTTACAATGCTTCAAAATGCTGGGCTTCAAGTGAAAACGGAAAAGCAGGTTCATCAAAGTATACCAGAGGACCATGCAATACGAACGGAACCAGCTGCTGGCTTTACCGTGAAAAAAGGATTTGAAGTGACGTTATTTGAAAGCCTTGGAAAAGAAAAAGTCGAATTTGAAGATTATGTCGGCCGTGATCTAGAAGAAGCGAAACGGGATTTGCGTTTAAAAGGAATTAATGTTGAGAAAAACTTAATTACAATTTCTGTTGAAAGCGATTTACCAGAAAATCAAATTGTCACTCAACGTCAGCCGACACCTGGCGAGAAAATCAGCCCAGATGAGCTTGAAGAAACAGTTGTCATCTTTGAAATTAGTGAAGGGCCGAAAGTAAGCATCCCGGATATGAATGGCTGGACGGAAGAGAAAGCTAACCAATTTGCAAAGGAAAATGGTTTGACAATCGGGAAGGTTGATCGACAATACTCTGAGGAAGTCGCTGAAGGCCATGTCATAAGTCAAACACCAAGTGCGAATACGGAAGTGAAAAAAGGAGCCACAGTTGATTTGACTCTCTCGAAAGGACCGAGTCCAAAGACTACAACTGTCACGAAGGTTATTCCTTATGACAGCGAGGCCCCTGAAGAAAAACAACGTATTGACGTTTACATCAAGGATGTGGACAATAACATTGAAGACGTTGCCCTAACAGAATATATGACAGAATCAAAAGCCATTTCTTTCGATGTTCAAGTTCCATATAAAGGTGAAGCATCTTATAAGATTTATGTGAACGGAAGTTTTTTTGAAGGAAATAGTGTAAAATATAGTGCCGTGCAGAGTGCCGAACAAAATACAGAACCAGCTCCTAAGCAAGAGCAGGAGCAAAATCAAAACCAAAACGAAGGTGAAGAAAAACAAAGTTCACCATCTGAAACAGAGCAGGCACCAGAAGAGCAGCCACAAGAAGAATGATTGAAAATGTAAAGACATGAGGAGGCTTCCATGCAGGAAGGAAAGATTATTAAAGCGTTAAGTGGGTTTTATTACGTTCATTCCGGCCAAACGATTACGCAGTGCCGCGGCCGGGGCGTCTTCAGAAAGCAGAAGATTACACCGCTTGTCGGCGATCATGTCAAATTTGAAGCGGAAAATGAACAAGAAGGTTATATTCTTGACGTAAGTGAGCGGAAGAATGAGCTCGTCCGTCCTCCGATCGCGAATGTCGATCAAGCGATTCTCGTTTTTTCAGCGGTAGAGCCAGACTTTAGCTCCGCATTGCTTGACCGTTTTCTCGTTCTAGTAGAAGCCAACCATATTGAACCGCTGATCTGTATTACGAAAATGGATTTGGCAGATGAACAGCAAGTCTCACGCATTGAGCAATATGCCGAGGATTACAAAAAAATCGGTTATCCTGTTCTGTTAACATCTGCTGAAACGACAGAAGGCTTAGATATTCTTGGTCCGTATCTAGAAGATAAAATTTCTGTATTTGCAGGGCAGTCAGGTGTTGGTAAATCATCGCTGTTGAATGCATTAAAGCCAGGTCTTGCCCTTGAAACAGCACATATCTCAGCAAGCCTAGGACGCGGCCGTCATACGACCCGGCATGTGGAGCTTATTCCATATCACTCCGGGCTGGTCGCAGATACACCTGGTTTTAGCTCACTTGAGTTCCTAGGAATTGAGTCAATTGATCTTGCTGATTATTTTCCAGAGATGCTGCGGCTGTCTCCTGAGTGTAAGTTCAGAGGCTGTACACATCTGGCTGAGCCGAAATGTGCGGTTAAAGCTGCGCTCGATGCAGGTGAGATTCCTAACTACCGTTATGAACATTATCAAACTTTCTATCAAGAAATAAAAGAACGAAAGCCGAGGTATTAAAAAATGGTTAAACTAGCACCATCGATTTTATCAGCTGATTTTGCAAAATTGGGAGAAGAGATTAAAGATGTCGAACGAGGTGGGGCCGACTACATTCACGTTGATGTGATGGACGGTCATTTCGTTCCAAATATTACGATTGGTCCGTTAATTGTCGATGCAATCCGTCCTGTAACAGACCTGCCGCTTGATGTTCACTTAATGATTGAAAATCCTGATCAATATATTCCTGAATTTGCAAAGGCTGGCGCAGATATTATTACCGTTCATGTCGAAGCATGTCCGCACTTACACCGAACGATACAGCTTATTAAGCAGCAAGGTGTGAAAGCAGGCGTTGTGCTTAACCCAGCTACACCAGTTGAAACGATTCAACATATTATTGAGGACCTAGACATGGTGCTGCTTATGACTGTAAACCCTGGTTTTGGCGGTCAGAAATTTATCGATTCAGTTGTACCGAAAATTAAGCGCGTCAAAGAACTTGTTGACGCAACAGGAAAAGACATCGAAATCGAGGTAGACGGCGGTGTTAATCCTGAAACAGCGAAAATTGTGAAGGATGCAGGTGCTAATGTACTTGTAGCAGGCTCAGCTGTCTTCAATAAAGAAGACCGTCAAGCTGCAATGGAAGCGATTCGTAACGCGTGAAAAAGGAGGCTGTGCAACTTTTTTGTTGCACAGCCTTTCTATGTAGTGAAAAGATGGAAAGCAAAGAGAGTGTTCCCCCCTCCTTTCCGTTCCTTTTGGTAAGCATATTCTTCTAAAATGAAAATAAACTGAAAGTGTCATTATTTCTAACTGCATTGAATAAAATGATGTGTAAGTGAAGAGCCAGTTTGTGGATGGTGCACTTTATAATAATGAATAACAGTTGAACTGAAGCAGATATACGCTGTGAAGGAGGGGGAAAGATGAAATTCTATACGATTAAACTTCCTAAGTTTCTCGGCGGGGTAGTACGAGCGATTCTAGGGTCATTAAAAAAAGAATAGAAAAGCGAAGGCGCCTTGTTCAGGGGCGACCAGCATAAGACGAGTGCTGGCAGAAGGCGCTTTTTGCCTTCAGAAGCAATTGGCTTATGACTCGAGCCCCTAGGCGCCGCAGCTGGATCAAGAAAAGCGAAGGCGCCTTGTTCAGGGGCGACCAGCATAAGACGAGTGCTGGCAGAAGGCGCTTTTTGCCTTCAGAAGCAATTGGCTTATGACTCGAGCCCCTAGGCGCCTGCACATTTCCGAATTAACGATCATTTTTCAAACGAAAAAAGCACCAATTTCCTTAGCCGGAAATGGTGCTTTTTCTATAGTCTTGCTGCATAAGGCAGACGAGCGACTATATGTTGGTTTTTATTATACACGTTCTACTTTTCCTGATTTAAGCGCACGAGCAGATACGTAAACACGTTTTGGTTTACCGTCTACCATGATGCGTACTTTTTGCAGGTTCGCACCAAACTTACGCTTAGAAGCGTTCATTGCGTGAGAACGGTTTTGGCCAGAACGACCTTTGCGTCCAGTTACAACACACTTTTTAGGCATGACATTCCCTCCTTGTATTTCATAAGCCACTACTTACTTGGGTTAGTATAACAAATATACGCGTGCAACAAAAGAAAGAATATCAAGGCATACTCCTTGACATTCCTTGTTTATTCTAAAGCATTTTCGGTTATAGGTCAATGAAAAAGCCGCACTTCATTTGAAATTACTTTCAAAACAACATGTCTTATAGTAAAATGACGATAGTCACAGCTCAAATCAACCATAAGGGGGCTTTTTCATGTCGATTGAAATGAAAAACGAGCACGGAACAATTGATATATCAAATGAGGTTATCGCATCGATTGCTGGTGGTGCCGCAATGGATTGTTACGGTATCGTCGGAATGGCTTCCAAAAAGCAGTTGAAAGATGGTTTATCAGAAATTCTTCGCAAAGAAAACTTCACAAAAGGAATTATCGTTCGACGTGAAGAGGAAGGTCTTCATATCGAAATGTACATTATCGTAAGCTATGGTACGAAAATTTCCGAAGTCGCACATAACGTACAGACACAAGTAAAATACACGTTGGATCAAACGCTAGGCTTGTCAGTTGATTCGATTAATATATTTGTACAAGGAGTTCGGGTAACGAATCCGTAAGAGAGTTAGGAGGAAGTTTTGTGACAGTTAAAGAATTGGATGGAACGCGTTTAGCTGAAATGATTGTTTTGGCCTCAACGCACCTTGCCAATCAAGCAGCACACATTGATGCACTAAATGTCTTTCCAGTACCAGATGGAGATACAGGAACAAATATGAACTTATCGATGACCTCTGGCGCAAATGAAGTGAAAAAGGTGACGGAAAACCATGCAGGTAAAGTCGCTTCTTCATTTGCACGCGGCCTGCTTATGGGGGCTCGTGGAAATTCAGGTGTTATTCTATCACAGCTGTTTCGAGGCTTTGCAAAAGCGATGGAAGGTAAAGAAACGATTACGGTTAAGGATTTAGCAAAAGCATTTGATTCAGGTAAAGATACAGCCTACAAAGCGGTAATGAAGCCTGTTGAAGGAACGATTCTCACTGTCGCCAAGGACAGTGCGAAGAAAGCACAGGATGCTGCAAAGCGAACGGATGATATCATTGTGTTCATGGAGCAAGTGCTTGATGAGGCAAAGAAATCACTTGACCGTACCCCTGAACTGCTTCCTGTTTTAAAGGAAGTTGGCGTGGTCGATAGTGGTGGTCAAGGTCTTTTGACAGTTTATGAAGGGTTTGTGCGCGCATTAAAGGGAGAAGACCTTCCGAAAGCATCTGAAGTTGGTCCATCAATGGACGAGCTTGTTAGCGCCGAGCACCACAAGACTGCTCAAGCACATATGGCAACAGAAGATATTGAATTTGGTTATTGTACAGAATTTATGGTGAAGTTAGAAGAAGAGAAATTAAATGAAAATCCTTTTGAAGAAGATGTTTTCCGTGAGACTTTAAGCGAGCATGGTGACTCCTTGCTTGTTGTATCTGATGAAGAGCTTGTGAAAGTACATATCCATGCTGAGTATCCTGGTGACGTTTTAACATACGCCCAGCGGTATGGAAGTTTAATAAATATGAAAATCGAAAATATGCGTGAACAGCATACAACTATTTTAGAAGGGTCCAGCCGTCAAGCTGCCGAAACACAAAAGCCTGCAAAGCCAAAGAAAGAATATGGGATTATCGCAGCGGCGATGGGAAGCGGCATTGCTGAGCTATTAAGAAGCTTAGGAGTAAGCGTTGTCGTCGAGGGCGGCCAAACGATGAATCCAAGCACAGAGGACTTAGTACGTGCAATTGAAGAAGTTCATGCAGAGAAAGTGATTATCCTTCCTAATAACGGGAATATTGTCATGGCGGCAACACAAGCTGCAAGCGTCGTTGACGTGGATGTAGAGGTTGTCCCGTCTAAGACGATACCTCAAGGCATGAGTGCATTGCTTTCATTTAATCCAGAAGCATCACTCTCTGATAACGCTTCTGCGATGAAAGATGCCCTTGCAGACGTAAAAACAGGACAAGTTACGTATGCCGTTCGTGATACGAACATCGACGGTATTGACTTGAAAAAAGGCGATTTCATGGGCATTGCGGACGGAAAAATCGTCACAAAGCACGAAAATCAGCTTCAAGCAGCAAAGCAGCTGTTAGAATTGCTGATTGAAGAAGACAGTGAAATCGTCACGATCCTTCAAGGTGAAGATGCAAAGGAAGATGAAACCAAAGAGCTTGAAAGCTTCATTGAGGAACACTTTGAAGAGGTGGAAGTTGAAATCCATGCTGGGAAACAACCTCTCTACAGCTACATTTTCTCTGTCGAATAAAGTCTTAAGCAAGACCAAAGAAGAAGGGGCTTCCCCTTCTTTTATTTTCATAACATGTTTTTTGAGCATGACTGTACAGGTAAAAGGAGAGGTCCTTAGATGAAGTATAAAAGTGTATTTGACATTATTGGCCCGGTTATGATTGGACCATCCAGTTCACATACAGCAGGAGCAGCCCGCATCGGACGTGTCGCTCGCTCGTTATTTGGACGAACGCCAAAATGGGCGGAAATTTCATTTTATGGCTCATTTGCGAAAACGTATAAAGGGCACGGGACAGATGTTGCAATTGTTGGGGGAATTCTTGATTTTGATACGTATGATGAGCGAATTATCCACTCCCTTGACCTCGCAAAAGACGAAGGTGTAACCATTCAATTTCGTGAAGAAGAAGCTGTACCGGACCATCCGAATACCGCTCGGGTAAAAATCGGTGATGAAAACGGTGACTTAGAATTAGTCGGTATTTCAATTGGGGGAGGCAAAATTCAAATTACCGAGTTAAACGGGTTTGAACTAAAGCTTTCTGGTAACCACCCTGCCCTGCTTGTGATGCACAATGACCGTTACGGTGCCATTGCAGGAGTTGCAAACGTGCTTGCAAAGTATGAAATGAATATCGGTCATATGGAAGTATCTCGTAAGGAAAAGGGGCAGCGTGCACTGATGACAATCGAAGTGGACCAGTCGTTTGATGATAAGATAATCGACGAACTGTCAGCACTTCCAAACATTCTTCAAGTTACAAAAATTGTTGATTAGCAGCCTTGTGAAATGACAGCGTTTACATCGAGTGAAACGGCACCGAGATGAAAGGAAGATGAAGATGTTTCGTAACGTGAAAGAACTTGTTCAAATGGCAGAAGAAAAGAAAATTCCAATATCAGAAGTTATGATCCTGCAGGAGATGGAAGTTAAAGAGCGAACACGTGAAGAGGTTATGCAGCAGATGGAACGCAATTTAACGGTCATGGAGCAAGCGGTTGAACGCGGAATTGAAGGTGTGAAATCACATTCAGGCTTAACAGGCGGGGCAGCTCGCAAACTGCAGGAGTATATGGCAACAGGGAAAATGCTGTCTGGTCATACAGTGCTTGACGCTGTTAGTAAAGCGATGGCGACAAATGAAGTCAATGCAGCGATGGGTACAATTTGCGCCACACCGACAGCTGGCTCAGCAGGTGTTGTGCCTGGGACGCTTTTTGCCGTAAAGGAAACGCTTAATCCAACCCGTGAGCAAATGATTCGCTTTTTGTTTACTTCAGGCGCTTTCGGATTTGTAATTGCCAATAATGCGTCGATTTCTGGGGCAGCAGGAGGCTGTCAAGCAGAGGTCGGTTCTGCGGCAGGAATGGCATCGGCAGCGATTGTTGAAATGGCTGGTGGTACGCCGAGTCAAAGTGCAGAAGCAATGGCCATTACGCTTAAAAACATGCTTGGCCTTGTTTGTGATCCAGTTGCAGGGCTGGTTGAAGTGCCTTGTGTGAAGCGGAATGCCATGGGAGCTTCGAATGCAATGGTAGCCGCAGATATGGCGCTTGCTGGCATTACGAGTACCATTCCTTGTGACGAAGTAATCGATGCGATGTTCAAAATCGGCCAGCGTATGCCTGAAACATTGAAAGAAACTGCACAAGGAGGGTTGGCGGCAACGCCGACAGGAAAGAGACTTGCAGAAGAAATATTCGGTAAGCCGCAGAGATAACGGTGAGTATATTAGCAGAATTACCAATTACAAAGGTTAAAGGGATAGGAGAAGAAACAGCCGAAACACTTTCAGATGTTGGTATCCATAACGTCCAACAGCTGTTAGAGTATTTCCCATATCGTTATGAAGACTATCGGTTGAAGGATTTAGAAGACGTCAAGCATGACGAACGGGTTACTGTCGAAGGAAAGGTTCATAGTGAGCCGTCCCTCCGCTACTTCGGTAAAAAGAAATCACGATTAACACTCCGCGTGTTAGTTGGCAACTATTTGATTACGGCTGTCTTTTTTAACCGGCCATATGTGAAGCGCCAAGTAACAATTGGTGACCACGTGACTATCACTGGAAAATGGGACCGCCACCGCCAAACGATCACCGTTTCTGAAATGAAAAAAGGGGAAGTAAAGCGGCAAAATGAATATGAGCCTGTCTACCATGTGAAAGGAAAGCTATCGGTAAAGGGATTGAAACGTTTTATTGCGGCTGGCTTCAAGCAATATGGAGGAGCAGTCGAAGAGACACTGCCTCAAGAGGTACTAGCTTCTTATAAGCTTCCGCCCAAAGGTGAAGCACTTTATGAAATGCATTTTCCTACAAATGCGGAAAGCGTCAAGCATGCGCGCAGGCGTTTTGTTTATGAGGAATTTCTCTATTTTCAGTTGAAAATGCAGGCGATTCGCAAATTTGAGCGAGAGCAAACGAAAGGGATCGCTATCGCATATGAGGAAGAACGTGTCAATGCCTTCATTCAGTCATTGCCTTTTCCGTTAACAGGTGCACAGCAGCGGGTCGTGAACGAGATGCTGACGGATATGCGCTCTCCATACAGAATGAACCGTCTTCTTCAAGGTGATGTCGGTTCAGGTAAGACAGTTGTTGCGGCGATTGGGTTATATGCTGCTGTTACAGCTGGTTTTCAAGGTGCATTAATGGTACCGACAGAAATTCTTGCCGAGCAGCATTCTCTTTCATTGAAAGAAATACTAGAACCGATTGGCCTTCGTTTAGAGCTCTTAACAAGCTCTGTAAAAGGGAAGCGCCGTCAAGAGCTGTTAGCGCAATGTGCCATAGGTGAGATTGATATTGTGATTGGGACCCATGCATTGATTCAAGATGAAGTGAATTTCCGCTCACTCGGGTTTGTAATAACAGACGAGCAGCACCGCTTTGGCGTTCAGCAACGCCGTGCGTTAAGAGAGAAAGGTGAAAGCCCAGACGTGTTATTTATGACCGCTACCCCAATTCCGCGGACACTTGCAATTACCGCGTTTGGTGATATGGATGTTTCATTGATTGATGAGATGCCGGCAGGACGGAAGCCGATCGAAACGTATTGGGCAAAGCCTGATATGTTGAGCCGTGTCTTAAAGTTTATCTACAAAGAAGTACAGGCTGGCCGGCAAGGATATGTCATTTGCCCGCTTATTGAAGAAAGCGACAAGCTTGATGTCCAAAATGCAATTGATGTGCATGCTCAGCTTAGCGAGTATTTTAAAGGAAGCGTGAACGTTGGTCTGATGCACGGCAGGTTATCATCTCAGGAAAAAGATGACGTGATGCAGCAGTTTAGTCGAAACGAATGCCAAGTGCTTGTCTCAACGACTGTTGTTGAAGTAGGGGTGAACGTTCCAAACGCCACGATTATGGTCATCTATGATGCCGAGCGGTTTGGCTTAGCACAGCTTCATCAGCTTCGCGGACGTGTCGGCCGTGGAGATGCTCAGTCTTATTGTATATTGCTTGCGGACCCGAAATCAGATGTTGGAAAAGAACGAATGCGCGTGATGACCGAAACGAATGATGGCTTTGAGCTTTCAGAGCGTGACCTAGAATTGCGAGGTCCTGGTGACTTCTTCGGTAAGAAACAAAGCGGGATTCCGGAATTTAAAGTAGCCGATATGATTCATGATTACCGCGCGCTAGAGGTAGCAAGACAAGATGCAGCAAAGTTAATTGCATCGAATGTCTTTTGGCAAGATGAAAAATTTGCTCCACTAAGAAGGCATTTAGAGGAGTCTGGCGTATTTACAGGAGAGAAGCTGGATTAGAGATCCTTGCAATCTCTCCTTTTTATTTATATACTACTATTAGTACCTAGTCCTAAAACATTGTGCCTGCTGTCTAATCAGGACGGTTACATGTTTTAGAAAATCTCGGAAGGTGTCATTCTATGAGACGAAATAAAAAAGAGAGGCAGCAGCTGCTGAAAGAAACCATCGAGAAAACGCCTTTCACAACAGATGAAGAACTAGCACAAAAATTTTCAGTGAGCGTACAGACGATACGCCTTGACCGGATGGAGCTGTCCATCCCGGAATTACGAGAGCGAATTAAAGTTGTCGCCACAAAACAGATGGACGAAGAAGTTAAAGCGTTACCAATTGATGAAGTGATTGGTGAGGTTGTTGATTTAGATTTAGATGAACGAGCAATTTCAATTTTAGATATTAAGCGTGAGCATGTCTTTTCACGAAATAAAATTGCACGCGGTCACCATTTGTTTGCCCAGGCGAACTCGTTAGCAGTAGCTGTCATTAATGATGAGCTGGCCCTAACGGCAAAAGCGGCAATCCGTTTTACAAGACAAGTAAATGAAGGTGAACGTGTTGTAGCGAAGGCTCACGTGAAGCAATCCACAAAGAGAAGCGGCAGAACCATTGTCGACGTGGAAAGCTTTGTTGGTCAAGAAATGGTGTTTTCGGGCGAGTTCCATATGTACCGCTCGAACAATGCGAAAAAGGATGGTTAACAATGAAAATAGCAATCGATGCGATGGGCGGCGATCACGCACCGAAGGAAATCGTCCTCGGTGCGGTCAAAGCTGTCGAAAGTTTTTCGGATATCGAAATCGTATTAGTAGGCGATGAGAATGAAATCCGAAAGCATATGCAAGAACATAACCGCATCTCGATTATACATACAGATGAAAAAATAGAAGCTACGGATGAGCCTGTTCGTGCTGTACGCCGTAAGAAAGGCGCATCAATGGTTTTAGCAGCAACTGAAGTGAAAGAAGGCCGTGCAGATGCTTGTATTTCAGCAGGTAATACAGGTGCATTGATGACAGCTGGTTTATTTGTAGTAGGCCGTATCCCTGGCATTGAGCGTCCTGCTTTATCACCGACACTGCCGACAGTAGATGGCAGTGGCTTTGTGCTGTTGGATGTTGGGGCAAATGTCGATGCGAAGCCTGAGCACTTGCTGCATTATGCGATTATGGCCTCAATTTATTCTGAAAAAGTACGTGCTGTTTCGAATCCACGTGTCGGCCTCTTGAATGTCGGTACAGAAGAGAAGAAAGGGAACGAGCTGAGCAAGCAGGCATACGAATTGTTACAAGAAGCACCGATTCATTTTATTGGCAATGTTGAAGCGCGTGACTTGCTCGATGGTGTTGCTGATGTTGTCGTATGTGATGGGTTTACAGGCAATATTGCTCTTAAAACAATTGAGGGCACAGCTCTTTCGATGTTTTCTATGCTGAAAGAACGGTTAACAAGCACATTTACGGCAAAGCTTGCAGCAGGTGTATTAAAGCCGCAGCTGCTAGACTTAAAAGCAAAGCTTGATTACTCAGAATATGGCGGTGCAGCACTTTTCGGCTTAAAAGCGCCTGTTGTGAAAGCACACGGGTCATCAAATGCCAATGCTGTATACAATGCAGTCCGTCAAACACGTGAGATGGTCAAGCAGGAAATGGCATCCACAATTCAGAATGCGATAGAAATGACAAAAGAATAGAAAGGCAAGGTGTTAACATGGGTAAGATTGCATTCCTTTTTCCAGGGCAAGGCTCACAAACAGTTGGAATGGGTAAGGAAATAGCGGATAAATATGAAGAGGCTGCAGCTATCTTTCAAAAGGCTGACGAGCGTCTTGGTTTCTCTCTCTCTGAGGTTATTTTCAACGGACCGCAGGAGAAGCTGACGCGAACAGAAAATACACAGCCTGCATTACTTACAACAAGTACGGCGATACTAGAAGTATTCAAAAAACATGGCATTACCGCTGATTTTACAGCGGGGCACAGTCTTGGAGAGTACAGTGCGCTTGTAGCCTCTGAAAGTATGTCATTTGAGGATGCGGTGTATGCGGTACGAAAACGTGGTGAATTGATGGAAGAAGCCGTTCCAGCAGGTGTTGGGACAATGGCAGCTGTCCTAGGGATGGAAGCAGCTGAGCTGAAGGCAGTTGTTGATGAAGTAAGCACGCCACAATTTGTAGTCAACTTAGCAAACTTAAATTGCCCAGGACAAATTGTCATTTCGGGTAATCGTGAAGCTGTCGAGAAAGCTTCAGAGCTTGCGAAGGAAAAAGGCGCAAAGCGTGTCATTCCGCTTGATGTCAGCGGTCCATTTCATTCAGACTTAATGAAGCCTGCTGCTGATAAATTTAGTGAGGTTTTAGAAGGAATTTCGATTTCTGAAGCGAAAATACCTGTTGTAGCGAACGTAACCGCACAACCGATTACAGATGGTGCGGACATACAAGCCAAGCTTGTCGAGCAGCTGTATTCTCCTGTTCGTTGGGAAGAAACAGTGCAAACGTTGCTTGATGAAGGCGTTGACACGTTTATTGAAATCGGCCCAGGTAAAGTACTATCAGGTCTAGTTCGAAAAGTAAAACGTCGAGTACATACATATAACATTGAAAACGAAGAAACGTTAGCAAAAACAGTAGAAAAATTGAAAGGGGACGCTTAATATGCTTCAAGGAAAGACAGCCCTTGTGACAGGAGCTTCTCGCGGCATCGGCCGTGCGATCGCTCTTGAGTTAGCGAAAAACGGTGCAAAGGTAGCCGTGAACTATGCTGGAAGTGAAGCGAAAGCACAAGAAGTTGTAGAAACAATTAAAGCAGAAGGCGGCGAGGCGTTTGCGATTCAAGCAGATGTCGCAAGCTCTGAAAGTGTGCAAGCTATGATCAAAGAGGTTATTTCACAATTTGGCGCACTTGACATTCTTGTCAACAATGCCGGCATTACACGAGACAACCTGCTTATGCGCATGAAAGAAGATGAGTGGGACGCAGTTATCAATACAAACTTAAAAGGTGTATTCAACTGTACAAAAGGAGTCACTCGTCAAATGATGCGCCAGCGCAGCGGCCGGATCATTAATATCGCTTCCATCGTCGGTGTTAGCGGAAATCCTGGACAAGCAAACTATGTTGCTGCTAAAGCAGGTGTAATCGGTCTAACGAAAACAACTGCCAAAGAACTAGCAACACGCGGCATCACAGTAAACGCCGTCGCGCCAGGCTTCATCACAACAGATATGACAGATGAGCTTGCCGAAGAAACACGCGAAGCACTACTAAGCCAAATTCCACTTGCACGTCTCGGCCAGCCTGAAGACATCGCAAATGTCGTTCGCTTCCTAGCATCAGACGACAGCGCCTACATCACAGGCCAAACCCTACATGTGGATGGCGGAATGGTGATGTAAGAAAAGCGGAGGCGGGCCGCTTAGAAATATTGTTCACTGGAACCTTCACACATAGAGGCGTTTTTTGCCTCGGAGTGGGAAGGTGAAGTGATACAAATTTCTGCCCGCCGCAGCTGGATCAAAGAAAAGCGGAGGCGCCTTGGTTAGGGGCGACAAGCATAAGGCAGAATGTGGAGGGGACCGATTTATGTCCCTGCAACAGGCTGACTTATGACCTCGAGCCCCTAGGCGCCGCAGCTGGATCAAAGGAACGCTGGCTAAGAACGTCACGTCCTGTGACAACGCCTGCACTAGCACGTCCTGTGCATTGAAGTTTAACTAACCAATACTGTGGTAGAAATCACCATATGATGTTGGGGAGTTCACTTAATAAAATTTCTCCTAGTTTTTTTTGGAGCAATCACCTATAATGACTTGAGGGGAGGTGAACAACGATGGCAGATGTACTAGAACGCGTAACGAAAATCATCGTTGACCGTCTTGGTGTTGACGAGAGCGAGGTTACTCTTGAAGCGTCTTTTAAAGATGATTTAGGCGCTGATTCCCTAGACGTAGTTGAGTTAGTAATGGAGCTTGAAGATGAGTTCGACATGGAAATCTCTGATGAAGATGCTGAGAAAATCGGTACTGTTGGAGACGCAGTTAACTACATAAAAGCTCAGCAATAATCAAAGATATGAAGTCCCGCGGAACTATTCTGCGGGGCTTTCTCACCTTTACACACTACAAAAAATACATTCATTTTATGACCCACTGTTTGAATTTGGAGGTAAGTATGTCTAAGTCGTACAAGAGAAAGCGGACCAATGGTAAAGTGAAAGTGGATTTTCAGCCTTTATTGAAACAGCTTGGTGTACCATTTGAAGATGAACATTTATTAAAGCAGGCTTTTACCCATTCATCCTATGTGAATGAGCATCGCGCAAGACCGTTTGAAGACAACGAACGGTTAGAATTTTTAGGGGACGCAGTTTTAGAGTTAACGGTTTCACAATATTTGTTTAAACAATTTCCGAATATGAGTGAAGGCGAATTAACAAAGCTCCGGGCGGCGATTGTTTGTGAAGGCTCATTAGTTGAGTTTGCAAACGAGCTGTCCTTCGCGCCGTACGTTCTTCTCGGTAAGGGAGAAGAAATGACAGGTGGAAGAACCCGTCCTGCACTTTTGGCAGACGTGTTTGAGGCATTTATTGGCGCCCTCTATTTGGACCAAGGAATTGAAACGGTGAACGAATTATTAAAGAAAGTCGTTTACCCAAGAATTAGCGAAGGTGCTTTTTCTCATGTGATGGATTATAAAAGCCAACTACAAGAAGTGGTACAGCGTGATGGTCAGCATGCGGTTGAATATAAAATCGTTGAAGAAAAAGGACCTGCGCACAATCGCGAGTTTGTTTCAGAAGTATTAATTGACGGTACCGTGCATGGAGTCGGGATCGGCAAGTCTAAAAAAGACGCTGAACAAAAGGCAGCACAACAAGCACTTATGAAACTAAAAAAGAAGTAATGGAGAATCGAAAATCCCCCTTTTTCTAAATAGGGGGATTTTGTTCAGCAGGAATACACATCAGGTTTGAAAGCAGGGAGGTGCATAGAATGTTCCTCAAAAGATTAGATGTATCAGGGTTTAAATCTTTTGCAGAAAAAACGTCTGTCGAATTTGTGCCAGGTGTCACCGCAGTAGTCGGACCAAATGGCAGCGGGAAGAGCAATATAACCGATGCTGTCCGCTGGGTGTTAGGTGAGCAATCAGCACGGTCAATCCGCGGTTCGAAGATGGAGGACATTATTTTTGCCGGAAGTGACGACCGCCGCGCATTAAACGTTGCAGATGTGACGATTACACTTGAGAATGAAGACGGCTTTTTGCCTGTCGATTATTCTGAGGTTAGTATTACGCGCCGTGTGTACCGTTCAGGTGAAAGTGAGTTTTTAATTAATAAACAAGCATGCCGCTTGAAAGATATTATTGATTTGTTTATGGACTCTGGCCTCGGTAAAGAATCATTTTCGATTATCGGGCAAGGCAGGGTTGAAGAAATTTTAAGCAGTAAGGCAGAAGACCGCCGCAGTATCTTTGAAGAAGCTGCTGGTGTGTTAAAGTATAAGCTTCGTAAGCGGAAAGCAGAAATGAAGCTTGCTGAAACACAGGAGAACCTTTACCGCGTAGAAGATATTTTACATGAGATCGAAGGGCAGCTTGAGCCGTTAAAAATACAAGCATCGATTGCAAAAGATTACATAGCTAAAAAAGAAGAGCTTGAGCAAATTGAAGCGGCATTAATTGTCCATGAAATTGAAACACTGCATGAAAAATGGCAGGCTAAGCTAAAGGAATTCGAAATAAATAAAGATAAAGAGCTGGAGCTTTCGACACGCTTGCAGAACGGTGAAGCGGCCATGACAAAAATGCGTGATGACATTCAAGCGTTAGATGAATCGATCAATGAACTACAAGAGGTGCTGCTTTCCACAAGTTCGGAACTAGAAAAGCTTGAAGGAAAGAAGCAAGTTCTCCAAGAGCGCAAGAAAAATGCGGAAGCAAATCGAATGCAACTGAAGAAAAAAATCACTGAAGATGAAGCAAAGCTTGAAAAGTATAACGTCGAGCTTTCTGATAAAGGAGAAGACCTCAAGCAACAAAAGCAGCACTTACAGCAGGAAGAAGCGGAGCTTTCTAGACTGCAAAACGAACTTGCGAAGGTCTCAGAAAACATTGAAGAACAAATTGAAGAGCTGAAAAGTGAATACATCGAGTACTTAAATGAGCAAGCATCTTTAAATAATGAACGAACGAATATCGAAAATCAGCTCCAACAGCAGGGCAATAAGAAAACACGGCTCAGCCAAGGCAATGAGCAATATTTAGAGCAACGTAAAACTATTCAGCAGCGCAAAGAAGCGCTTAAGACAAGCCTAAAGAAAAAGCAGGAGCAGCTAACGAGTGAGCAAGAACAATACCAATCACTTCAGCAGAAGCATACTGCATTGCGTGATGAGTATGAGAACAAACAGTCACAGCTTTATAAAGGCTATCAATATGTTCAGCAAACACGTTCACGTAAACAAATGCTTGAAGAAATGCAGGAAGGCTATGCAGGCTTTTTCCAAGGTGTCAAAGAAGTATTAAAAGCGAACCTGCCTGGAATGTGTGGGGCAGTGGCTGAGTTAATTTCAGTTGACAAAGGATACGAAACGGCGCTTGAAACCGCATTAGGCAGCGCGATGCAGCATGTTGTCGTGGAAACGGAAAAGGATGCCCGCACAGCAATTGGGTATTTGAAGAAGAACCGCGGCGGACGTGCCACGTTCTTGCCGCTTTCGGTCATACGCGGGCGACGTATGAATGAAGGGCAAATCAATATGCTAAGACGTTCTGAGGCCTTTGTCGGAATTGCCGCTGAGCTAACAAACTATGAAGCTCGCTATGAAGAAATTGTGTACAGCCTGCTTGGAACAGTTGTAATCGCCAAAGACTTAAGAGGGGCAAATGAGTTAGCTCGTCAGCTTAATCAGCGCTACCGGATTGTGACGCTTGAAGGTGATGTGGTTAACCCAGGCGGCTCAATGACAGGCGGCGCTTCAAAGCAAAAGTCGCCATCTCTTTTAAGCCGCCAACGGGAGCTTGAAACACTCACCGCACAGCTTGCTGAAATGGAACGGAAAACGGAAAAGCTAGAAGCACATGTCCAACAGTTGAAAGACGATAGTAAAGTGAATGAGAAGATGCTCGAAACGAAGCGGGCGAATTTAGAACAGCTTCGATTTGATGAGCAGTCCCTCATGTCAGATATTCGTGAAATTGAGCTTGAAGAGAAAAATGTCAATGAACATTTAACCTTATATGATAGAGAAATGTCTTCCTATAAAGAAGACGAACAAGCGTTAAAGCAAAGACAGACAGCTATCGATAAAAAGCTTGTAAATGTTCGTGCAAGGCTTTCAGCGCTCGAGGAAGAAATTAATACATTAACCGAAAAGAAAAAAGCACAAGAAGCATCAAAGGAAACATTACAGGAGCAAGTAACAGAGCTGAAGGTGCATACAGCAAGAAAGCGTGAAGCACTGCAGGCAGCAAAGCAGGCATATGAGCGCCTGCAAGAAGAGGCAACAGCAACAGCTCAGTCTTTAACAGAAGCGAAAGAAGATATTCAGCTGCTTGATGATGAAATGAATGCAAGCCACTCAGGTGAAAGCAAGCTGTCGGTCGATATTCGACAATCACAGCAGCAAAAGGAAAAAGCACTCCATTTAATTCAAACGAGACGTCAAGAACGTGTTGAATATCAAGGCAAGCTTGAGAACCATGAGCGCGAAATGAAGGAGCTGTCTCGTCAGCACAAAGGGTTTATTGAACAGCTGAAAGATGATGAAGTGAAAATCAACCGTCTAGATGTGGAGCTTGAAAACCGTTTGCAGCACTTAAGTGAAGAGTATGCGCTAACGTTTGAAGCTGCCAAAGCGAAGTACACATTAACGATGGAGGAAGAGCAAGCGCGTAAACAAGTCAAGCTGATTCGAATGTCCATTGATGAGCTCGGAAATGTTAACCTTGGTGCAATTGATGAGTATGAGCGGATTTCAGAACGTTTTACATTTTTACAGGAGCAGCGAGATGACCTTACCGAAGCAAAGACAACACTGTATTCGGTGATTGATGAAATGGATGGTGAAGTGAAGAAGCGCTTTTCGAAATCCTTTAACGCGATTCAAGAGCAGTTTCAACAAGTATTCCGTGAGTTGTTTGGCGGTGGACGAGCGGATTTGCAATTAACTGATCCAAATGATTTACTTAATACTGGAATCGATATTGTCGCACAGCCGCCTGGAAAGAAACTGCAAAATCTTAACCTGCTTTCTGGCGGAGAACGGGCTTTAACAGCGATCGCCTTATTATTTGCCATTTTAAAGGTGCGTCCTGTGCCGTTTTGTGTGCTTGACGAAGTAGAGGCTGCCCTTGATGAAGCGAATGTGATTCGTTTTGCGGCCTATTTAAAGGAATTTAGCCGTGATACCCAATTCATCGTCATCACCCATCGAAAAGGAACGATGGAAAATGCGGATGTGCTCTATGGAGTAACAATGCAGGAGTCAGGTGTATCCAAGCTTGTTTCTGTACGATTAGAAGACTCGAAGCACCTTGTGCAGCAATAATGTGGAAGGATAGGTGAACATGAACTTTTTTAAGAAATTAAAAAACAAAATTACACAAAAGACTGATGATGTAACAGAGAAATTTAAGGATGGATTAACGAAGACGCGTGATACGTTTTCAGGCAAAGTAAACGAACTTGTCTCACGCTACCGTAAAGTCGATGAGGAGTTTTTCGAAGAGCTTGAAGAAATTTTAATTGGGGCAGATGTCGGTGTTAATACCGTAATGGAGCTTATTGATGTGTTAAAGGATGAAGTGAAGCTCCGTAATATTCAAGACCCGCGTGAAGTACAAGAAGTTATTTCTGAAAAGCTCGTTGAAATGTTTCATGTCGATGAAGAGGAAGAGCGCGACTTAAATATCCAAGAAAATGACTTAACAGTCGTCCTGATTGTCGGCGTTAATGGTGTTGGGAAGACAACAACAATCGGAAAAATGGCACATAAGCTTAAGCAGGAAGGCAAATCTGTCCTGCTTGCAGCTGGTGATACATTCCGTGCAGGTGCGATTGACCAGCTTGGCGTATGGGGCGAGCGTGTTGGTGTAGATGTAATCAAGCATAGTGAAGGCTCAGACCCAGCTGCTGTTGTGTTTGATGCTGTCAAAGCTGCTCAATCCCGCAAAGCAGATGTTCTTCTATGCGATACAGCTGGACGCTTGCAAAATAAAGTAAACTTAATGAAAGAACTTGAAAAAGTAAAACGCGTCATTTCACGTGAAATTCCAAATGCTCCACATGAGGTTTTGCTTGTTCTTGATGCAACAACTGGGCAAAATGCGATGAACCAAGCGAAGCAATTCAAGGAAGCAACAGATGTATCAGGCATCGTGCTTACAAAGCTTGACGGTACAGCAAAAGGTGGCATCGTGCTTGCAATTCGCCATGAAATGCAAACCCCAATTAAGTTTGTCGGCCTTGGCGAAGGTGTCGAAGACCTACACGAATTTGACCCAGAGCGCTTCGTATACGGCCTGTTCTCTAATATTATGGATGAACAGGATCGTGACGAGGAAGAAGAATAAACAAGACGAAAAAGCGGCTGGGCCAGAATTTGTTACAGAAAAGATGAACAAGGAAACATAAAATGGATAAGCTGTAGCGTAGTCAACATACGTAGACTCCTGTGGGAACAGCACGAGTCCGAAGGCCCCGCAGGAAAGCGGTCTTTGCTTTCTGAGGAGACTGAGGCCGTGCCCGCGGAAAGCGAAGTATGTTGACGGAGCGGTACTACATTTGTTGCTATATATGATAACCCGGTCAATGAAATGTTCGGGTTTTCATTAGGTGAAATTCTTTTATACCAGACCTCTTTTCATCAAATAAAGGCTGGAAAATTTGTTTTCAGGTAGAAGGTAAAGAAAAAAACTTGACATATGCTTTAGGAATTTGTATTATTGTTCATTGTAAAGGCATTTCACTTAACAAAGGGAGGATGCAGCGATGCTTGAGAAAACAGAACGTATAAATTACTTGTTCGATTTTTATCAATCGCTGTTAACAGAGAAGCAGCGTAACTATATGTCGCTGTATTATTTGGATGATTTCTCTTTGGGTGAAATTGCTGAAGAATTCGAAGTGAGTCGTCAAGCGGTTTATGATAACATAAAACGGACGGAAGCAATGCTCGAACAGTATGAAGAGAAATTGCTTTTATTTAAAAGATTCCAGGAGCGCCAAACAATTGTCGCCAATCTAAAAGAGTTGGCAAAAAAAGAGCCTGTTTCAATAAAGGCGCTTTTGACAGAGATTGAAGCGCTTGAGAATTTAGATTAGGGAGGGCGGCATAAATGGCATTCGAAGGTTTAGCCGACCGACTGCAAAATACGATTCAGAAGATTCGTGGTAAAGGTAAAGTAACCGAAGATGACGTAAAGCAAATGATGCGTGAAGTCCGTCTAGCCCTATTAGAAGCTGACGTTAACTTTAAAGTTGTAAAAGACTTTATTAAACGCGTCAAAGAACGTGCCGTCGGCCCAGGAAGTCATGCAGAGCTTGACACCGGGTCAACAGGTTATTAAAGTCGTGCATGAAGAATTAGCAGCTTTGATGGGCGGCGAACAAAGTAAGATCGCTGTCAGCAACCGTCCGCCGACAGTGATTATGATGGTTGGTCTGCAAGGTGCAGGTAAAACGACGACTACCGGAAAGCTTGCAAACCTCCTTCGCAAAAAGCATAACCGTAAGCCTATGCTAGTGGCAGCAGACGTCTATCGTCCTGCGGCGATTAATCAGCTCGAAACACTTGGGAAGCAGCTTAGTTTACCGGTGTTTTCGTTAGGTGACAAGGTAAGCCCTGTCGAAATTGCAAAGCAAGCAATTGAGAAGGCGAAGGAAGACCATCACGACTATGTCATCATCGATACAGCAGGTCGTTTACATGTTGATGAAAAGCTGATGAATGAACTACAAGAAATCAAGGAAGTGACATCGCCTGATGAAATTTTCCTTGTTGTCGATGCAATGACTGGTCAAGACGCTGTCAATGTAGCTGAGAGTTTCAATGAGCAGCTTGAATTGTCAGGCGTTGTTTTAACGAAGCTTGATGGGGATACGCGCGGTGGTGCAGCATTGTCTGTACGTTCTGTTACGGGAACCCCAATTAAGTTCGTCGGTATGGGCGAAAAGCTCGACCAGCTTGAAGATTTTCATCCAGAGCGGATGGCATCGCGTATTCTCGGCATGGGTGATGTGATGACTCTTATTGAGAAGGCACAGTCCAATGTTGATGAAGAAAAAGCGAAAGAGCTTGAGCAAAAGATGCGCTCGATGTCATTTACGTTTGATGACTTTCTTGAGCAGCTTGAACAAGTGCGTAACATGGGACCACTTGATGAGCTGATTAACATGATTCCCGGTGCAAATAAGATGAAGGGACTGCAAAACGCCCAAGTGGACGAAAAGCAGTTAACCTATGTCGAAGCGATTATTCAGTCAATGACGAAGGAAGAAAAGCAGCATCCGGAAATCATGAATGCAGGCCGCAAAAAGCGGATTGCAAAAGGTTCGGGCACATCCGTTCAGGAAGTGAACCGCCTTTTGAAACAATTTGAAGAAATGAAGAAAATGATGAAGCAGATGACGAATATGCAAAAAGGTAAAAAGAAAAAAGGCGGAATGAAATTTCCGTTTATGTAACGCACTTTTTATCGTGTGTTAAAGATTTTTACTTTACAAACTATGAATCGATCTGCTAATATCTAGACTTGTGTGAAAATTATTCGGAGGTGTATGTAACAATGGCAGTAAAAATTCGTTTAAAACGTATGGGTGCTAACAAAGCTCCTTTCTATCGTGTAGTAGTAGCTGATTCTCGTTCTCCTCGTGACGGACGTTTCATCGAGGAAATCGGAACATATAATCCGCTTAAACAACCAGCAGTTGTGAATATTGATGAAGAAGCGGCTCTTAAATGGCTTAAAGATGGTGCGAAACCTTCTGACACAGTACGCAACCTTTTCTCAAACGAAGGCATCATGGAGAAATTCCACAACGCAAAGAATAGCAAGTAATACGTGGAGACTCTATGAAAGAGCTGATTGAGACAATCGTACAATCGTTGGTCGATTATCCAGATGAAGTTGTTGTCACGGAAGAAGAGAAAAGTGGGAGCACCACTTTCCACCTCTCCGTGCACAAAGAAGATATGGGCAAAGTAATCGGCAAACAAGGACGAGTTGCCAAAGCAATTCGTACTGTTGTCTACGCCGCTGCATCGGCAGAGCAAAAACGCGTTCACGTTGAAATCGTGGACAAAAGCTAAGTAGCGGAAAAAAGAAAGAAAGGGGGAGGGGTAACCTCTCCCTTTTTATTTCTTTTGGAAAAAGGGCGGAGCTCCACCCCTGGGGTTGTTGCTCTATCGATTAACAGCTTCATATGAAATAAGCGTAGCTCAAGGATAAGAGGATGTTTCGCTCACACCACTTTCATTAAGTTGTAAGGGAGCAAATTCGCGGGAGTGGAAAAAGGGCGGAGCTCCACGCAAAAAGGCTAGTGCTCTATCGATTAACAGCTTCATATGAAACAAGCGTTAGCTCAAGGATAAGAGGATGTTTCGCTCACACCGCTTTCATTAAGTTATCAGGAAGCAAATTCGCGGGAGTGGAAGAAGAGTGGAGCTCCAGACAGAATGCTAGTGTTCATCCACATAAATAAATGTTTCAAAGCTGAACTGCTCCAATGATTCGGACATCTACTTAAACTCCTTATGATAACGGGGTGTATTATGCAAATAATCAAATCCGTTTCGGTTAAACAAATTTTAACGGAAAAGACGAAAAAACAACTTCTTCATCAATTTCAAAAGCAGTGCGAAGAGCATCGCAGAGTTTGTGAGCAGCTTCGCTTTGAGGAGAAGAAATTGTTAAGACAGCATCGTGATAAGCGAGCGGCTGTCAATGAAAAGTTTGCAAACGAAATCAAAAGGCGTGAAGAGAAAGTCAAAGAATTAAGCTTTCAAATCGAACAACTACAAACATTACCTCTTGGAAGTGAACTAAAAGAAAGAGATGTGCAAACATTAGTAGACGTAGAGGTCGGAGCTGATTGGCAGCAGTTAATGAATGATGAAGTGATTGTCATCAAGGACGGCATTGTTCATGAAATTCGGCAGGCAGGAGGGCAGAAGAATGACTGATTGGTTAAAAGTTGGTAAAATCGTTAACACACATGGAATTAGAGGGGAAATTCGCGTTATCTCTACGACAGATTTCCCACAAGAGCGTTACCAAGTTGGAAACACACTATCATTAGAACATCCAGAATTGAAAGAACGTCTCCCATTAACGGTCTCCTCTCATCGTCGGCATAAAAACTTTGATTTATTAAAGTTTGAAGGCTACGAAAATGTAAATGATGTAGAAGGGTTTAAAGGCGGCGTTTTAAAAGTATCAAAAGAAGAGCTAAAAGAGCTGGATGAGAACGAGTTCTACTATCATGAAATTATCGGCTGTACTGTTGTGACTGAGGAAGGTGAAGAAATCGGCACCATTAAAGAAATTATTTCTCCAGGCGCAAATGATGTATGGGTAGTCAAAAGAAAAAGCCAAAAAGACTTATTGCTTCCATACATTGAAGATGTCGTGAAAAATGTTGACATCGACAAGCAGCTTGTGACGGTGCATTTGATGGAAGGGCTTGAATAACAATGAAAATCGATGTATTAACGTTATTTCCTGACATGTTTAGCGGCGTGTTTGGACAGTCGATTTTACATAAAGCGCAGGAAAAAGGCGCTGTCACATATCGGACAGTGAACTTTCGAGATTACACGACTAACAAGCATCAAAAAGTGGATGATTACCCGTATGGTGGGGGAGCAGGGATGGTGCTGACTCCTCAGCCGATGTTTGATGCTGTAGAAGACTTAACGAAAGGTGCAGAAGCAAAACCTCGTGTTGTGCTTATGTGTCCACAAGGTGAGCGTTATACCCAGAAGAAAGCAGAAGAACTAGCTAAGGAAGAGCACCTTATCTTTATTTGCGGTCATTATGAAGGCTATGATGAACGAATTCGGGAGCACCTTGTAACAGATGAAATTTCAATTGGTGATTACGTGCTAACAGGCGGTGAACTTGCGTCAATGGTTATTATTGATAGCGTCGTGCGCCTGTTGCCTGATGTACTAGGAAACGAAGTCTCACATCAAGATGATTCATATAGTTCAGGGTTGTTAGAACACCCTCAATATACGCGCCCTGCAGACTTTCGTGGGATGACTGTCCCGCAAGTTTTAATGTCAGGCAATCATGCAAAGATTAATGAGTGGCGACGCCAGCAATCCTTGAAAAGAACCTTTAATCGCAGGCCTGATCTATTGCAGGAGGCAGAACTTACCGAAGCTGATCGTTTATACGTTGAACGATTGAAAAAACAGCAGTAAACGTCTTGCATGACTTTTCTAGATATGCTATGATTAGGCTTGTGCTTAAGTGAAACGCACTTGAGCAATGAAAACGATGTTCCGCTGCAATGATCGAAAAAGCATTGACAAGAACATTTGTTGGAAGGAGTTGAAAACGATGCAAAAATTAATGGAAGAAATTACAAAAGACCAATTAAAGTCTGATTTACCTGCGTTCCGCCCAGGTGATACAGTACGTGTTCACGTAAATATCGTTGAGGGTACTCGCGAACGTATTCAGGTTTTCGAAGGCGTTGTAATTAAGCGTCGTGGTGGCGGCATTAGCGAAACTTTTACAGTACGTAAAGTTTCTTATGGTGTAGGCGTAGAGCGTACATTCCCAGTGCACTCACCGAAAGTTGCGAAGCTTGAAGTTATCCGTCGCGGTAAAGTACGTCGCGCGAAACTTTACTACCTACGTAACCTACGTGGTAAAGCTGCACGTATCAAAGAAATCCGATAATGTTCAAAAAGGAGCTTGTAAATCCATACAAGCTCCTTTTTCAAATCAAAAAAATAGAGAACGACTTCGTTAACATGCTATAATGTTTAAGGAATTGAATCTATGTACAAGGCAGCAAGCAAACCTTTAATTTTGGAGGATTATGCATGTCCCGAACAAAAAGTGAAACATGGGAATGGGTAAAGGCTTTAGTAATTGCAGTCGCATTAGCAGCTATTATTCGTTATTTTTTATTTGCGCCAATCGTTGTTGATGGAGAATCAATGATGCCGACATTAGAAAATCATGACAGAATGATCGTCAATAAGCTCAACTATAACATCGGTGAGCCAGAACGCTTTGATATTGTCGTCTTTGAAGCGACTGAAGAGAAAGACTATATTAAACGTGTTATCGGGCTGCCTGGTGATAAAGTCGAATATAAAGACGATGTCTTATACATAAACGACAAGCCTGTTGAAGAACCATATTTAGATGAGATAAAGAAACAAGTTGACGGAAACTTAACGTATGATTTTACATTAGAAGAGTTAACAGGACATAAAACGGTTCCTGAAGGTGAATTATTTGTACTAGGGGATAATCGCCGGTTCAGCAAGGACAGCCGGATGATCGGCACGATTTCGATGGACCGAATTATTGGTGAAGCACAGATCGTATATTGGCCGTTAAAAGAAATTCGCTTCATGAACTAAATTGCATACTGCAAACAATGGCAGGTGAGTATTGATGACAATCCAATGGTTTCCTGGTCATATGGCGAAGGCTAGAAGACAAGTACAGGAAAAGCTTAAGCTTATTGACCTTGTAATTGAGCTGACAGATGCACGTATCCCGCAGTCTTCTCGTAACCCGATGGTAGATGAAATGGTCGGGCAAAAACCACGTCTTCTCCTATTAAATAAGGCAGACATGGCCGATGAAAAAATCACCTCACAATGGGTCGATTATTATCGTGAACAAGGTATTCATGCATTGCCGGTCAATGCTTTAAAGGATAAAGGCAAGCAGCACATTATTGATGCTTGTCAAGAAATGATGAAGGAAAAGCATGAACGATTGAAAGCAAAAGGAATCAAAAACCCTCGTGCGATTCGCGCGCTTATTCTTGGTATTCCAAATGTCGGAAAATCGACGTTGATTAATCGTTTAGCAAGTAAAAACATTGCGAAAACAGGTGATAAGCCGGGCGTTACGAAAGCGCAGCAATGGATTAAAGTTGGAAAGTCACTTGAGCTGCTCGACACGCCAGGGATTCTTTGGCCGAAATTTGAAGACCAAGAAGTTGGGCAGCGTTTAGCAGTAACAGGTGCTATTAAAGATGAACTGCTTGATTTCCAAGAAATTGCGGTTTATGCTCTTCGCTATCTTTCTACACATTATCCTGAAAAACTAAAAGACCGTTTTTCACTAGATGAAATTCCTGAGGATATCGTCTTGTTATTTGATGAAATTGGGAAGAAGCGAGGCTGCTTAATGAGCGGTGGCATCGTCGATTACGATAAAACGGCTGAGATTATATTGCGTGATATCCGCTCTTGCAAAATTGGAAACTTAAGCTTCGAACAACCATATGAATAAACACGAAAGGCACGCGATGTAAGGTTGCGTGCCTTTAATTTTGATCCTGTTAACCGATATTAATACTACATAAAAGGAATGAGCAACAGTGAAACCATTAACGATAAAAGAAATTGAGCAAAAGCTTTTTAACGAGGGAGTAACGGCCGAAGAGCTTGAGACATTTCAACTCGATAAACGAAAGGGTGTCCAGCGTCTGCTCGCACGAAAGGCGAAGCATGATGAAGAGGCACAACGGCTAAGAGCCCAGTATGAGCAAATGCTAAAGCATGAAGTGGAATGCCGAAATCTTGGCCACCGTTTGATTGCAGGCATTGATGAGGTCGGTAGAGGCCCGTTAGCTGGTCCTGTAACAGCCGCAGCCGTTATTTTAGGGGAAGATACCTATATAGCGGGTTTGAATGATTCAAAGGCTCTCAGTGAGTCAAAACGTGAAGCACTCTATGAGGAAATTTTAGAAAAAGCCGTTGCGGTCAGCGTCGAGACTGTTAGTGCGGAACAAATTGATGAGCTGAATATCTATCAAGCTGCCAAACTTGCGATGAAGCAAGCAGTCGTATCACTTCAGAAAGAGCCTCATTACCTGCTTGTAGATGCGATGGAAATCCCGCTTCCGATCCCGCAGCGTTCGATTATTAAAGGAGACGCAAACAGTGTGTCGATTGCGGCCGCCTCAATTGTTGCGAAAGTGACGCGAGACCGCTATATGAAAAAGCTAGCAGAGGAGTACCCTGACTATCATTTTGACCGTCATATGGGTTATGGAACGAAGGCGCATTTAGAAGCATTAGAACGATACGGCATCACAAGAGAGCACCGCCGCTCCTTTTCACCTGTTCGAAAATATTGTCAGTAAGCCGCTAGTTTTAGCGCAAAAGGGGAACGAAAACGATGAATGTTAATATTCTGCAATCATTAATGAAAGCTGAACAGCCCCAACAAAATAGCACACGTTCATTTAAAGCTGGGCAAGTTGTACAAGGGGAAAATTGTCAAATTCTATCCGAATCAAAATGCTCTCGTGCAAATTGGTGCGATGAAGGTACATGCTAAGCTCGAAGCTGCCTTAGAAGCGGACCGCCGCTATTGGTTTCAAGTGCAGCCAAATGACAAAATGCTAGAGTTAAAAGTGTTTGATGAGCCGATTTCCCAACGAGGGGGTGCAGTGAAAGGCGACCAAGCTGCTCAGGCGCTATTAAAGCAATTCAACCTTCCTGCTTCAAAGCAAAATACAGCGCTGGTTCAACATTTCTTAAAAGAAGGTCTGCCGTTTACGAAAGAAAACCTCCAACTATCAAGTGAGTGGTTAAAAGGAGCTGCCGATACGCAAAAGGCACTTGCTTCGATTCAAACGATGCTTGAAAAAAATCTTCCGTTTACAAAGGGTGTATTTGACAGCATACAAGCACTATCAAGCAAACAGTCTTTCTCAGAGGAAGTAAAAGCGTTCATGCAGCAATTAAATCAACTCGGAAGCAATCATAAAACCGTCCAAAGCCTGCAGCAACAATTAACACAAGTGCTTGGCCAGGGTAGTGGAAAAGTAGACGGTAATGACGTCCTCCTGCAATTAGTCAAACTTCTAGGGAGTGGAACAGAGCAAGAGACTCAAGCGGTTCAATCACTTTTAACAAAAATGGGTGCCTCTTTAGGTAAAGGAACAGAGCCGTTCCCGCAGCAGCTTGTCCAAGCACTGCAAAAGGTTGTGAAGCCGTCTGTTGCCTTAGCCAATCAGCCTAATGTAAAAGCTGTGCTTACTGAGTTAATCAACACGGTTCAGCAGTCAAACGCAACTGTCAAACAACAAGCTGTCGAGCAATTGTTGCAAGTTCTTTTTCCAAAAGGAACGACAGGCAGCGACCAGTTGTCACGTCTTATGAGCGAACTAACACAAAAGCCGTTACAAAATGATGAAGCCAATCTACTGCAGCAATTAAGCATAAAGCCAACGAAAGAAACACGAGCACTAGAGCTGATAAAAACATGGAGCACAAGCACAGCACCTAATAGCCCAGCACATCAATTGCTGCAACGAAGCGGGATTTTACCACAAAATATGTCGCGGCAGGAGGCTCTTAACCTCCTTCAACAGCAGCTTGGGCGCTCACTAAATGAAAACCCAGCCCTTAAGCATGCACTTGGCAACCCTGATCTGAAAAGCACCTCGACACCGCAAGCTTTTATCCAGCAAATGATACACGCAATCGAAACAAATGTACCGCAAGCATCCCAGGAGCGTGCGATCAATTTATTGATTGGCACGATGATGAAAGCATTGAATACGGATAAACAGCAGCCGCTCTTATCAACCTTTCTATTAAGCAACAAAGAACTAGAGGTGCTGCAGTCGATGCGACAGCAAGTCAGCGGACAAATGGCTCAATCGTTTGATACAGGCAATGATACGGCAAAAGCATTTAAACAAATTTTAAATTTATTTGGCTTCAATCATGAAAACATGCTTGTGCGTCAAGGTGAGAATCTGTCATCACAAGACCAGATGAACAATATTAAATCGTTACTTATGAGAATGGCACAAGAAAATCTTTCACCACAAATGCAGGAACGTGTGGAACATTTATTGCAGCGTATTACAGGACAACAGCTCGTCGCTTCTGAACAAAATGGACCGATGCAGCAGTTAATGATGCATATCCCCCTTACGTTAGGAAATCATATGACTGATTTAAATATTCAATGGAGCGGGAAGAAACAACAAAATGGACAAATCGACCCGAATTACTGTCGTGTCTTGTTTTATTTAGATCTGGAGTCATTGAAAGAAACGGTCATTGATGTAAATATACAAAATCGAATCATGAATATTCATGTGTACAATGACACACCCGAGCTTGGGCAAATGGCAAAAGCGATGCAGCCTTTGCTGAAAGAAAACCTTGAAAAACATAACTACAATCTATCAAGCCTGAAAATTACGGAACCATCCGCAATGGAACAGCAAAAGACTGATTCAGCTGCATCACTTCAGCAGCAGAGTCGACAGTTTCAAAACCAGTCTTATACAGGAGTGGATTTTAGAGTATGAAGGAGCAATATGAAAAGCGGAAGCAAGCAGTTGCCCTCTCGTATAATGAAGACAAAGACCAAGCACCAAAAATGGTAGCAAAAGGAAAAGGTGACACGGCTGAAAATATTATTCAACTTGCAAATAAACACAACATTCCGATCCAAGAAGATCCATCAATGGTAGAAATTCTCGGTAAATTAGACATCAATGAGTCAATTCCAGAGGAACTTTACCAAGCAGTCGCTGAAATTTTTGCATTTGTTTATCGGCTAGATCAACGGACAAAAATGAAAAGCTAAACCGCCTTGCACCCTTGATGTATGGCGGTTTTTTCATTTTTAAAACATTTACAACAATTTTCGATATATTTATAATTTTGTTAAAGGATTTCTTGGATTTTCACAGAAATCTAGACATCGTGCAACTTATTTCTTACAATGAATAAAGTAAGTGCATGGCATATACATACGATAGGAGGATGGAGAATGAATATCCATGAGTATCAAGGAAAAGAAATCCTCAGAAAATATGGGGTAGCAGTACCGAATGGTAAAGTTGCATTTTCTGTGGATGAAGCGGTAGAAGCCGCGAAAGAACTTGGCACGGAAGTAACAGTTGTCAAAGCACAAATCCATGCAGGTGGACGCGGTAAAGCTGGGGGAGTTAAAGTCGCGAAAAACCTGGATGACGTGAAAGCGTATGCAGATGAAATTCTTGGCAAGACGCTTGTTACACACCAAACTGGTCCAGAAGGTAAAGAAGTAAAACGTTTACTAATTGAAGAGGGCTGCGACATTCAAAGCGAGTACTATGTTGGTCTTGTATTAGATCGCGCAACTTCTCAGATCGTTATGATGGCATCTGAAGAAGGCGGTACTGAAATTGAAGAAGTAGCAGAAAAAACACCTGAAAAAATCTTTAAAGAGTATATTGATCCAGCAGTTGGCTTGCAAGGTTATCAAGCTCGCCGTCTAGCGTTCAATATCAACATTCCACAAAAACTAGTGGGTCAAGCTGTTAAGTTCATGCTTGGACTATACAAAGCATTTGAAGAGAAAGATTGCTCAATTGCTGAAATCAACCCGCTTGTTACAACAGGTGATGGCAAAGTAATGGCGCTTGATGCAAAGCTAAACTTTGATTCAAATGCGCTTTATCGTCAAAAAGACATTCTAGAATATCGTGATCTTGACGAAGAAGATACAAAAGAAATTGAAGCATCTAAATATGACTTAAGCTATATCGCACTTGATGGTAACATCGGCTGCATGGTTAACGGTGCAGGTCTTGCGATGGCAACAATGGATATTATCAAGCACTACGGCGGCGATCCGGCTAACTTCCTTGACGTAGGGGGCGGTGCGACTGCTGAGAAAGTTACTGAAGCGTTCAAAATCATCCTTTCTGATGAAAACGTAAAAGGAATTTTCGTAAACATTTTCGGCGGTATCATGAAGTGTGACGTTATCGCAGAAGGTGTCGTTGAAGCGACAAAACAAGTTGGCCTAGAGCTTCCACTTGTTGTACGTCTAGAAGGTACCAACGTCGAAAAAGGTAAGGAAATCCTTAACAAATCAGGTTTGAATATCACTGCAGCAGAATCTATGGCAGACGGTGCAGAAAAAATCGTATCTCTAGTAAAATAGAAAGGCGGGTTAGCTAATGAGCGTGTTCATTAATAAAGATACTAAAGTTATCGTGCAAGGAATCACAGGTTCTACAGCGCGTTTCCATACACAACAAATGCTTGAGTATGGCACGAAAATTGTTGGAGGCGTAACGCCAGGTAAAGGTGGAGAAGAAGTAGAAGGAGTACCAGTATTCGACACAGTGTCTGAAGCTGTCGAAAAAACAGGTGCTAATGCTTCTGTAATCTATGTTCCGCCTGCATTCGCAGCAGATGCGATCATGGAAGCGGTTGACGCTGAAATGGATCTTGCAATTTGTATCACAGAAGGTATTCCAGTAAATGATATGATTAAAGTTAAGCGTTTCATGGAAGGCAAGAAAACACGTCTTGTCGGACCGAACTGCCCAGGTGTTATTACGCCTGAAGAATGTAAGATTGGTATCATGCCTGGTTACATTCATAAGAAAGGTCATGTTGGCGTTGTTTCACGTTCTGGAACGCTTACATATGAAGCTGTACATCAATTATCAGAAGCAGGTATCGGTCAGTCTACGGCTGTTGGTATCGGTGGCGACCCTGTTAATGGTACAAACTTCATCGACTCTCTTAAAGCGTTTAACGAAGACGATGATACGTATGCAGTTATCATGATTGGTGAGATCGGCGGTACAGCAGAAGAAGAAGCTGCTGAGTGGATCAAAGCAAACATGACAAAACCAGTTGTAGGCTTCATCGGTGGACAAACAGCTCCTCCAGGAAAGCGTATGGGTCATGCTGGTGCGATCATCTCTGGTGGTAAAGGTACTGCAGATGAAAAGATCCGTGTTATGAACGAATGCGGTATTAAAGTTGCAGATACACCAGCGGTAATCGGTGAAACGTTAATCTCTGTTATTAAAGAAAAAGGCATTTACGAGAAGTGTAAAACACACTAAGTGTTTAGAGGAAGGCCTCCAATTGTGGAGGTCTTCTTCACTATATTTTAAAAAGTAGATTATTTGTTAAGGAGTGAGCATGCTGAATATTCGTGAAAGGTTAATTTATTTGCACAGCTGTCAAGGCGTTTATTGGCGCACATTACACCGGTTTTTGGAGTATGATCCAACGCTAAAGGAAATAGAAAATCTACAAGAGTCAACCCTCATTCATCACTTCCACATGAACCCTACGCAAGCCCGCACATTTCTATCTTCTTTCCATTCTGGGAACCCTCATCAATTAATGTCCACCTACAGTAGACACGACATTCAAATTCTTACAATCTTCGACGATGATTATCCGCCGCTGTTAAAACAAATTTATGACACACCTTGGGTTTTATATATGAAAGGAAATCGCACTATTATTGCAAATTCGAAGCTTTTTAGTGTTGTCGGAACACGAAAGCCAACCTCGAATGGTGTCGAATCTCTCAAGAAAGTACTTCCTTCATTAATCGAAAACGGCTACTCCATTGTGAGTGGATTAGCATATGGAATCGACACAACTGCCCATTATTTAACACATCAATTAGGTGGAAAAACAGTGGCTGTGTTAGGGTCAGGTTTTTTTCATATTTACCCGAAAAAACATCTTTCTTTTGCAGAAACACTTGCCAAAGAGCATATCCTTCTGTCAGAATATCCACCATACACACAACCACGTCGTTGGCACTTTCCAGCTCGAAATCGAATTATTAGTGGCTTGTCACGAGGGCTGCTTGTTGTCGAGGCGAAAAAACGAAGCGGCTCACTTATTACAGCAGACCAAGCACTTGAACAAGGACGAGAAGTATTTGCAGTTCCTGGTTCGATTTTAGAGCCGAATGCTGAAGGGACAAATCATCTTATTCAACAAGGGGCAAAGCTTGTTCACCATTCTGAAGACATATTATCCGAATTACCAGAATAATCACATAATAGGCGGCTCAAAATATGCAAAATACGTCCTAAAAGCAAAAAAATATAAGAATGTAGTTTGACAAATGGTGAAAAAGTATTTAATAATAGTGAAGATTTTACTTTACCTCTTTGGGGGGACTTTTGATTATGGCAGATTATCTCGTTATCGTTGAATCACCAGCAAAAGCAAAAACAATTGAACGATATCTAGGAAAGAAGTACAAAGTGAAAGCTTCCATGGGGCATGTTCGTGATTTGCCCAAGAGTCAAATGGGAGTGGACGTAGAAAATGAGTATGAACCAAAATATATTACAATCCGGGGCAAAGGGCCTGTCTTAAAAGAATTAAAAACAGCTGCAAAAAAAGCAAAAAAGATCTTTCTCGCAGCCGACCCCGACCGTGAAGGGGAAGCAATTGCTTGGCATTTAGCACATAGCTTAAATATAGATGACCAGTCAGATTGCCGGGTCGTATTTAATGAAATTACAAAGGATGCCATTAAGGAATCCTTTAAGCATCCACGTGCGATAAATATGAATCTTGTTGATGCGCAGCAAGCAAGAAGAATTCTTGATAGACTTGTCGGTTATAATATCAGCCCCATTCTATGGAAGAAAGTCAAAAAGGGCTTAAGTGCTGGGCGTGTTCAATCAGTCGCACTTCGCTTAATTATTGACAGAGAAAAAGAAATCAAACAATTCGAACCAGAAGAATATTGGACAATTAAATCGCTATTCGATAAAGACGGTGACCAATTCGAAGCAAGCTTCTACGGCATCGATGGGAAAAAGCTTGATCTTAAAACAAAAGAAGATGTGGACAAGGTATTAAATAAACTTAAAGGCGACGACTTCGACATTGAGAAAGTTAAGAAAAAAGATCGAAAACGTAATCCTGCGCCACCGTTTACTACATCCTCTCTGCAACAGGAAGCAGCTCGTAAATTAAACTTCCGAGCAAAGAAAACGATGATGCTTGCACAGCAGCTTTACGAAGGGATCGACCTTGGTGGAAAAGATGGCACAGTCGGTTTAATAACGTACATGCGTACCGACTCGACACGTATTTCGAATACAGCCCAAGAAGAAGTGAAAGGGTATATCGAAGAGAAATACGGAAAAGAATACGCACAAACACGTAAGCAAAGCGGCAAGAAAAATTCAAATGCGCAAGATGCCCATGAGGCGATTCGTCCGACAGCGACTTTGCGTACACCTGATACATTGAAAGGCGTCCTTAAGCGGGATCAACTACGATTATATCGGTTGATTTGGGAACGTTTTGTTGCAAGTCAAATGACCGCAGCTGTGATGGATACGATGACAGTTGATTTAGTAAACGAAGGCGTTTTCTTCCGGGCGACAGGTTCGAAAATTAAGTTTCCTGGCTTTATGAAAGTGTATATCGAAGGAAACGATGACAACAAAAAGGAAGAAGAGAAGATGCTTCCAAATCTTGAAGAAGGAATGAGTGTAACGTCAAAAGAGCTCGACCCGAAGCAGCATTTCACTCAACCTCCTCCGCGTTATACAGAAGCCCGTCTTGTGAAAACGCTTGAAGAACTCGGCATCGGTCGGCCTTCAACCTATGCACCGACACTCGATACAATTCAGCGCCGTAATTACGTTACGCTTGATAACAAACGTTTCCTACCGACAGAATTAGGCGAAATTGTCCTGGAGCTTGTCGTGGAATTCTTCCCTGAGATTATCGACGTTGATTTCACAGTGAAAATGGAAAGAGACCTGGACGAGATTGAAGAAGGCAAAGAAAATTGGGTGAAAATTATCGACAGCTTCTATCAAGACTTTGAGAAGCGCGTTGATGTAGCGGATAAAGAAATGCAGGAAGTTGAAATAAAAGATGAGCCTGCTGGTGAAGATTGTGAAAAATGCGGGCATGAAATGGTTTATAAAATGGGCCGCTATGGTAAATTCATGGCTTGCTCGAACTTTCCTGAATGCCGAAATACAAAAGCAATTGTGAAAGAAATCGGCGTGAAATGTCCGAAGTGTGAAGAAGGAAACATTGTAGAGCGCAAAAGTAAGAAGAAGCGTATCTTCTACGGCTGTGACCGCTACCCGGAATGTGACTTCTTATCATGGGATAAGCCGCTTGCAAGAAATTGCCCGAAATGTAATGAATACCTTGTTGAGAAAAAGACGAAAAAAGGCAGTCAAGTTCAATGCAGCAGTTGTGATTACAAAGAAGAATTACAAACGTAGTGCAGAGGGAGTACGGTCACAAACACCGTGTTCCCTTTTTCATTTATTGGAGTTAACAAAATATTCATCTTTAAAATCGCTCATTTTACTTGCCCATTGGTATACTTTTTGGTACGATACTCTCCGTTCAAGTTTTTTGTTTGGCCAAGGGAATGTCGGCAGAAAGCTTCATTTACAATGCAAGAGATGAAATGATGATGGAAAAGCAAGCTGATAGCTTGCTTTTTGATATGAGGGAACACTTTTAGATAGAGGAGAAGGGGGAGAGAGGATGAGTGAACACACGGTTAATGTGATTGGTGCCGGGCTTGCGGGAAGTGAGGCGGCATGGCAAATTGCAAAGCGCGGTTTGAAAGTTAATTTGTATGAAATGCGTCCTGTCCGCCAAACACCTGCACACCATACTGATAAATTTGCTGAGCTAGTTTGCAGTAATTCACTGCGTGCGAATGCACTTTCAAATGCAGTAGGTGTATTAAAGGAAGAAATGCGGAATCTTGATTCTGTCATTGTCTCATCTGCGGATGATTGCCAGGTTCCGGCTGGAGGAGCACTTGCAGTTGACCGCCATGAATTTGCGGCGAGAGTAACAGAACGTGTGAAAGAACACCCGAATGTAACGGTTTATCACGAGGAAATTCAAGAAATTCCTGAGGGGATTACTGTCATTGCAACAGGGCCGCTTACATCAGAAGCACTTTCTGAGAACTTAAAGCGCTTAACAGGTGAATACCTTTACTTCTATGATGCGGCAGCACCGATTATTGAGAAAGACAGCATCGACATGGAGAAGGCTTATTTTAAGTCTCGTTATGATAAAGGTGAAGCTGCCTATATCAATTGTCCGATGAATGAAGATGAATTTGACCGATTTTATGAAGCATTAATTTCAGCTGAAACGGTTCCGCTTAAGGAATTTGAGAAAGAGGTTTTCTTTGAAGGGTGTATGCCAATTGAAGTGATGGCTTCTCGAGGTAAGAAAACAATGCTGTTTGGCCCGATGAAACCTGTTGGCCTTGAAGACCCCCGTACAGGGAAGCGCCCATACGCGGTTGTTCAGCTTCGTCAAGATGATGGAGCAGGAACCCTATATAATATAGTAGGTTTTCAAACACACCTTAAGTGGGGGCCGCAGAAAGAGGTTGTACGGTTAATCCCTGGACTTGAAAATGCTGAAATTGTCCGCTATGGTGTCATGCACCGAAATACTTTTATTAATTCACCGAATTTGTTGAAGCCAACATATCAGTACAAAGACCGTGAAAACTTATTCTTTGCTGGTCAAATGACAGGTGTAGAAGGTTATGTGGAATCAGCTGCCTCAGGTTTGATTGCTGGTATTAATGCAGCGAGAATTGCGCAAGGACAAGAAGCAGTTGTAGTTCCGAAAGAAACGGCAATTGGAAGCATGGCGCGTTATATTACAGAAGCAAATTCGAAAAACTTCCAGCCGATGAACGCGAACTTTGGTTTATTCCCTTCACTAGAAGAGAAAATTCGGAATAAAAAAGAACGTAATGAAGCATACGCTAAGCGAGCGCTAGAAACAATTCAGAATTTTGCCAAAAATATTTAAAAATCCATTGCGTTCGGTGTGCAGTTTGTGATACCATTTAGTAGCCCTTAAAGAGGTGAATACAGTGGAAACCATTGATGAACAAATCCGCTCGTTCTTAGAATACTTACAAATTGAGAAAAACTGTTCGCCGTACACGCTGGAGCATTATGAAATAGACATGAACGATTTTGTTCGCTTTATGAAGCAGCAGGAACTTCTGAGTTTTGCTGCTGTTTCCTATGTCTCCGTCCGTTTATATTATACTGAATTGTATGAAAGAGAGTATGCAAGAAAAACGGTTGCTAGAAAAATATCAGCATTAAGAAGTCTTTACCGTTTTTTGCTGCGAGAAGAGAAGGTGCAAGAAAATCCTTTTGTATTCGCATCACTACCAAAAAAACAAAAGGAGCTGCCGAAGTTTCTATATATGAAGGAATTAGAGCAGCTTTTCGACAGTTGTGAGACGACAACTGCTTTAGGTCAACGTGATAAAGCACTTCTAGAATTGTTATATGCGACAGGAATTCGGATTAGTGAATGCTGTGGGTTGAAAGTAAGCGACCTTGACTTTTTCATCGGCACTGTTTTAGTTAGAGGGAAAGGGCGAAAAGAAAGATATGTGCCTTTCGGTGCTTTTGCAGAGCAAGCCCTTACGCATTACATAGATAACGGGAGGCAGCAGCTGATTTCAAGCAGCAAGGACTCACATAACTTTGTGTTTGTCAATTCACGAGGTAAGCCTCTTTCAGAGCAAGGGGTTCGTTATATATTAAATAAGCTTGTTGAGAAAGCAAGCTTAACCGTGAAGATCAGTCCGCATATGCTGCGCCATACCTTTGCCACCCATATGCTGAATGAAGGTGCTGACTTACGCTCTGTTCAAGAGTTATTAGGCCATGCCCATCTTTCTACAACACAAATCTATACCCATGTAACAAAAGAACATTTAAAAAAGATTTATATGAATCATCATCCACGTGCATAATTTGAAATAGTGGAATGTTTTCCTACTAAGGAGGTACGACGTTGGAACAGACTTTTCATGCGACAACAATTTTCGCAATTCAACATAATGGACAGTGTGCAATGGCTGGAGATGGGCAAGTCACGTTTGGAAATGCAGTTGTAATGAAACATTCTGCCCGTAAAGTACGTAGACTCTATCAAGGGAAGGTACTTGCAGGATTTGCTGGTTCTGTAGCAGACGCTTTTACCCTTTATGAAAAATTTGAAGGGCGCCTTGAGGAGTATAATGGAAACCTTAAGCGTGCAGCAGTTGAGCTTGCGAAAGAATGGCGTACTGACAAAGTGCTTCGTAAGCTGGAAGCTATGCTGATTGTCATGAACCAAGAAGATATACTTTTAGTTTCTGGTACAGGTGAAGTCATTGAACCAGATGACGGCATCCTTGCAATTGGTTCTGGCGGCAATTATGCACTTGCAGCAGGCAGAGCGTTGAAGAAGCATGCAGGTGATCATCTAACAGCAAAAGAAATGGCAAAAGCCGCCCTTGAAACTGCTGGAGAAATATGTGTTTATACGAACGACCAAATCATTGTAGAAGAGCTATAATCCGGAGGGAAGCGAATGAAACAATCATTAACTCCTAGAGAAATTGTCGGAAAGCTGGATCAATTTATCGTTGGCCAAAATAATGCAAAGCGGTCTGTAGCAGTAGCGCTGCGTAATCGTTATCGCCGCAGCCTACTTCCAGAAGAGGTACGCGAGGAAATTGTACCGAAGAATATTTTAATGATTGGCCCTACAGGTGTCGGGAAGACTGAAATTGCTCGTCGTCTAGCAAAGCTAGTGAATGCGCCATTTGTAAAGGTTGAAGCGACAAAGTTTACAGAGGTTGGCTATGTCGGTCGTGATGTGGAGTCAATGATTCGAGACCTTGTTGAAACCTCTGTTCGCCTAGTAAAAGAAGAAAAGATGAACAGTGTGAAAGACAAGGCTGAGGAAAATGCCAATAAACGTCTTGTTAAGCTGCTAGCACCAAGCAAACGAAAAAGCAATCCAAATAAAAATCCGTTTGAAATGTTTTTTGGCAATGGCTCTGAACAAAGTGAAGAAGAGTCGACTTCTGAGGAACAAAGTGTGCAAGAGCAGCGAAAGCGAATTGCTCATCAATTAGCACTAGGTGAGTTAGAAGATCGCATTGTAAATGTAGAAGTAGAAGAGCAGCAACAAAATTCAATGTTTGATATGCTGCAAGGCTCTGGTATGGAGCAAATGGGTATGAACATGCAGGATGCATTAAGCAACCTGATGCCTAAGCGGAAAAAACGCAGAAAACTAACGGTAAAAGAAGCGCGGAAAGTTTTAACGCAAGAAGAAGCACAAAAGCTGATTGATATGGACGAAGTTTCTCAAGAAGCCGTTTCAAAAGCTGAACAAACGGGTATTATTTTTATTGATGAAATCGACAAGGTTGCTGGAAAGAATCAGCAACAATCAGCGGACGTATCTCGTGAAGGGGTACAACGAGACATTTTGCCAATTGTGGAAGGTTCAACTGTTACGACAAAATATGGTCCTGTTAAAACAGACCATATTCTCTTTATTGCAGCTGGCGCATTTCATATGGCTAAGCCTTCAGATTTAATTCCAGAACTGCAAGGACGCTTTCCGATTCGGGTAGAGCTTGAGAAACTGACCGTTGAAGATTTTGTGCGTATATTAGTTGAGCCCGACCATGCCATTACAAAACAGTACCAAAGTTTGTTGGAAACAGAAGGAATAAATGTTGAATTTTCTGACGAAGCTATTCATAAGATTGCTTCGATCGCGTATGAAGTAAATCAAGAAACGGATAATATCGGTGCACGCCGTCTTCATACTATTCTTGAACGGTTACTAGAAGAACTATCATTTGAGGCTCCGGATGTCACGCTGGAGACTGTGACGATTACGCCTCAATATGTTGAAGATAAACTAGGGGATATCGCGAAGAATCGTGATTTAAGTCAATTTATTTTGTAAGATAATCTGCAAGAATAAATAAACATCAAGAGAAAATTATTTGCCAGTAGGAGGAACATAAATGAAATTACTAGAGAAAACAAGAAGAATTAACGCAATGCTACAAAAAGCAGCTGGGAAACCAGTAAACTTTAAAGAAATGGCGGAAACGCTTTGCGACGTTATGCAAGCAAATATATTTGTGCTGAGCCGCCGTGGAAAGTTACTTGGTTTTTCAATTAATCAAGAGATTGAAAATGAACGAATGAAAAAAATGTTAACAGACCGCCAATTCCCAGAAGCATATACACAAAACTTATTTAATATCATTGAAACGAGCGCAAACCTTGATATTAATAGTGAGTATACAGCATTTCCGGAAGAGGAAAAAACACTTTTTGAAAAAGGTCTTACGACAATCGTACCGATCAATGGCGGAGGCGAGCGCCTTGGAACACTTATCTTAGCACGTGTTGAACAAGCATTCTCTGATGATGATCTAGTGCTTGCTGAATATGGTTCTACAGTTGTAGGAATGGAAATTTTGCGAGAAAAAGCAGAAGAAATTGAAGAAGAAGCACGCAGCAAAGCGGTTGTTCAAATGGCGATCAGCTCGCTTTCATACAGTGAGCTTGAAGCAATTGAGCATATTTTTGAAGAGCTAAACGGTAACGAAGGTCTTCTTGTCGCGAGTAAAATCGCAGACAGAGTCGGTATTACGCGTTCTGTAATCGTAAATGCCCTTCGTAAGCTTGAAAGTGCTGGTGTCATTGAGTCACGCTCTCTTGGTATGAAAGGCACATATATTAAAGTACTTAATGATAAATTTTTAAATGAACTTTCTAAATTGAAAACAAATTAATTGAAAAACTGCTTAAGCCTGAAGAGAAGGTTTAAGCAGTTTTTTTGTACGATCAAAAAACTTTAAAATTCAATCAATTGTTAAAAAATATGTACAGCACTTTAACGCTTTATAGTACAATGTGTAGGGAAACATAAAATGGAATTTATGGTTTGTTAAGGTTTTATTGGCAGCTGACATTTGTAAGTGAAATTTTCTTTACAATGATTGCCTTGATAAAAACCTTTATGTTATGGTTTAAGTGGGAAAACTATGAAAAGTTTGTCATATATAAGTATTGTTTTCTTCTAAATTATAGTGCTTTTTACCTTTTTGTAAGTAAGTTTCCAGTAGGACATAGACATTGTAATGTGTATACAATAAAATAATGATAGCAATTCATGTATTATCAACTTATAGTTTTTCGATAGAAATGAAACGTATGAGGGGATCTTTGATGAATTTATTTTCGAATAATATGATTAGTAAATTAGAAAGTTCTTTATCCTATTCTGCGACTAAGCAACGTGTGATTTCAAATAATATCGCGAATGCGGATACACCAAACTATAAAGCAAAGACAGTTTCCTTTCGGGAGGAACTTAATCGACAGCTGCAAGCGAAGAGAACTGATGTCCGTCATCATCAGTTTAGTACAGGTAGTGCTGGATATACCGTGAAAACAAACCGGAATACTTCTTATCACCATAACGGTAACAATGTAGATATTGATAAAGAAATGGCACAGATGGCAACGAATCAAATTTATTATAATGCATTAGTTGACAGAATGAATGGGAAGTTTAGGGGTTTAAAAGAATCCATTAAAGGAGGGCAGTAATCATGACAGTTTTTCATAACATGAATATTTCAGCTTCTGCACTAACTGCTCAACGGTTCCGAATGGATGTTATCTCCTCGAACCTAGCGAATGCGGATACAACTCGTGCAAACTTTGTAAATGGTGAATGGCAGCCATACCGTCGAAAAGTCGTTGAGTTTCAACCTGAAGAAGGAAAGTTTGCAAACTATCTTCAAAAGGCAATGGACAGCCCAGAAGCAGCAGGGCGCGGCGTAAAAGTAAGTGATGTAAAAGAGGATGACTCTCCTCTTAAGCTTGTCTATAATCCTTCACATCCAGATGCAAATGAAGACGGTTATGTCGCCTATCCGAATGTAGACCCACTTCAGGAAATGGTAGATTTAATGAGTGCTACGCGTTCATACGAGGCGAACGTAACAGCTCTTAATGCATCAAAATCGATGTTAATGAAAGCTCTTGAAATTGGGAAATAACAATAGGGGGAGATTTAGATTATGAATAAGGTTGGTTTTCAAGCAACACCTAACATTATGAATACTGCACCGAAAAAAGTGACACCAGCACAAGCACAGTCACAATTTTCGACAGCATTTAAAGAAGCGCTCGAAAAAGCGAACGAAACACTTGTTCAATCAGATGTCACAACGGATAAGTTTATAAAAGGTGAGATTAAGGATTTGCATGAAGTAATGATCGCTTCTCAAAAAGCAAGCGTTACACGAACGTTAACAATTGAAGTTCGTGATAAAGCTGTTGAGGCTTATCGTGAAATTATGAGAATGCAAGTATAGAAATTATATATTTTATTATTTAATGGTACTTGAAGAAAGAGAATAGACCATGAGTTTAGCCGGGGGAAAATATGAATGAGAAGCTACTTCAAATAAAAAATAAAATAACAGATTATTGGAAGGGAAGAACGACAGCACAAAAAGGAATCATAGTCGGTTCATCTCTGGCTGTGATCGCTTTAATTGTAATTGCGGCGATAATGGCCTCTAGTCCAAATCTTATCCCTTTATATTCGAACCTTACCCCTCAAGAAACAGGACAGATTAAGGAACAGCTAGATGCTCGTGGTGTCCAATCTGAAATTAGGGATAATGGTTCGTCCATATATGTGCCTGAAGCTGATGCGGATACATTGATGGTAGAGCTTGCAGCAGAAGGGATTCCGGACAGTGGAAATATTGATTATTCCTTTTTTGGGCAAAATGCAGGCTTTGGGATGACGGACAATGAATTTCGTGTCTTAGAAACTGAAGCGATGCAAACAGAGCTTGGGAATTTGATTAAAGGCATTGAAGGAATCGAAGAGGCGAAAGTAATGATTACCCAGCCGAAAGAAAGTGTCTTTATAGATCCTGAGGAACAGACTGCCTCAGCTTCAGTTGTCATTAACCAACAGCCAGGCTATAAATTTTCCGACCAACAAATTCAATCTCTTTATCATCTCGTCTCAAAGAGTGTACCGAATCTTCCTACTGAAAATATCGTCATTATGAATCAAATGTTTGAGTATTTTGAACCAAAAAATTCAGATAGTATCCCTTCAGTAGGGGAAACCTACGCTCAGCAGCAACAAATTAAAAAAGACATCGAAAAAGATTTACAACGTGAAGTTCAGAAAATGCTCGGAACAATTATGGGACGCGATAAAGTTGTCGTTTCTGTAACAACAGATGTTGATTTTACAAAAGAAAATCGAGAAGAGAACCTTGTTGCTCCTGTAAATGAAGATTTAGAGTCTTTAGCCGTAAGCGTAGAACGGATATCAGAAACCTATACCGGGCAGAATGCACAAGCAGGCGGAGAAGTTGGTGCTGGTCAAGGCGATATACCGAATCTCGCAGAGGCAGATGGACAGGGTAACGGAGATTATGAACGCACAGAGGAACGCATTAATAATGATTTTAATAGAATAAAGAAGGAAATTACGGAAAGTCCGTACAAGATACGGGACTTAGGTATTCAAGTGATGGTGGAACCACCAACACCTGATGACCCGAATTCATTGCCTCAGGAACGAATCGATGATATTCAACAATTGTTAACGACAATGGTACGTACAACAGTATCAAAAGATGTTGTTGACCAATTGACAGAAGAAGAAATGCAAAATAAGGTGTTCGTTTCAGTACAAGAATTTAATGGCAAAGTTGAATTTGAACCAACACAGCCAGGTATCCCAACGTGGGTATATATTGTTGCAGGCGTTCTAGGCGTATTGCTGATTATCGGAATCGTTCTCTTTATTCGCAGAAGAAGACAAGCAGCAGAAGAAGTGGAAGAAGAACAAGAGCTGGCTGTTGCAGCTGACGTCCCTGATCTAAATGAAGAGCCAGAAACTGAGGGATCAGCACGAAGAAAACAGCTTGAACGTTTAGCGCAAGAAAAGCCAGAAGAATTTGCAAAGTTACTACGTACGTGGTTAGCGGATGATTAGGGGTGAAAAAAATGGCAATCAGTTCTGGAGATTTAACAGGGCGGCAGAAAGCAGCCATTTTGTTAATATCACTTGGGCCGGATGTCTCGGCCCAAGTATACAAACATTTAAGTGAAGAAGAGATCGAAAAACTTACCCTTGAAATTTCGAGTGTGAAAAAAGTAGAAAATAACCAAAAGGAAAATGTACTCGAACAATTTCATCAAATTGCCCTTGCGCAAGATTATATCTCACAGGGCGGTATTGGTTATGCAAAAACAGTACTCGAAAAAGCACTCGGAGAAAGTGAAGCATCAAACATTATTAATCGTTTGACTGCTTCACTACAGGTAAGACCGTTTGACTTTGCACGTAAAGCGGACCCTGGTCAAATCTTGAATTTTATTCAAAACGAGCATCCGCAAACAATTGCTTTAGTGTTATCTTACTTAGCTCCTGAGCAAGCAGGGCAAATTCTTTCAGAGCTTCCGCAAGAGGTTCAAGCAGATGTCGCGAAGCGGATTGCGATCATGGACAGCACCTCTCCTGAAATCATTAATGAAGTTGAGCAGGTTTTAGAGCGTAAGTTGTCAGCTACTGTCACACAGGATTACACACAAACAGGCGGTATCGAGGCTGTAGTCGAAGTGTTAAACGGTGTAGACCGAAGTACAGAGCGAACAATATTAGATGCGCTTGAAATTCAAGACCCTGAGCTTGCAGAAGAGATTAAGAAGCGTATGTTTGTATTTGAAGATATCGTTACGCTTGATAATCGTGCGATCCAACGTATTATTCGTGATTGTGAAAACGAAGACCTTAAGCTTGCACTTAAAGTTTCAAGTGAAGAAGTAAAAGACATTATTTTCAAAAATATGTCCAAACGGATGGCTGATACATTTAAGGACGAGATGGAATTTATGGGTCCTGTTCGCTTGCGAGATGTTGAAGAAGCCCAAACGCGGATTGTGGCAACTATTCGTCGCTTAGAAGAAGCTGGCGAAATTGTCGTAGCACGCGGTGGCGGAGATGATATCATTGTCTTAGGGTTATTAAGTCACATTATACAAGCAATGAGAAAGCAGGTAAGAAAGTAATTGGGGTACGTTCGCTTGAAAATTCATCTGATGCGAATCTACCTCAAAATGAAGAAGCCCAACCAGAATCAAGAGACGTTCAGCTAGAGGCAGACCAAATCATCCAACAGGCACATGAAGAGGCACAAATGATTAGGCAAGAAGCTGAACAATATTCACAAGAAATGCTTCAGCAAGTAGAGCAAGAACGTCTGAACTGGGAAACAGAGAAGCAACAATTGATTGAGCAGGCGAAGCAGGAAGGGTATGCAGCCGGCTATGATCAAGGCACACAAGACGGGTATCAGCAATATGCGGCAATCATTGAAGAAGCAAGGCAAGTGGTAGGGGCTGCAAAGCTTGATTATGAAAAACACCTTGAAGATTCAGAGTATACAATTCTTCATCTTGGGATTACGGCAGCTGAAAAAATTCTGGCTACTAAGTTAGAGGAAGACCCAGACTATTATATGCACTTAGTGAGAAGAGCCATTCGGGAAGTAAAAGAACATGAAAATATTCAAATTCAAGTGCACCCTACAAAATATGAGCTACTTTTGACCCACAAAGATGAGCTGTTGGCTCTATTTACTCGTCCGACATCAGAGTTGTATATTTATCCCAACGATGAGATGCAGGAATTTCAATGTTTGATTGAATCTTCCTTTGGTCGAATTGATGCAAGTATTGATAGTCAACTAAATGAAATTAAGCTTAAACTTCTCCAAGTTTTAGAGGAGGAAAATGGGCATGAAAGCAGCTGAACTCATTTCACGAATTGAAATGATCGATTCTTATAAAAGGTTTGGTAAGGTCATTCGGGTCGTCGGTCTCATGATCGAATCAAAAGGTCCGGAAGCTTCTATTGGAGATTTGTGCTATATCCATGTCGGGGGACGTCATAAGCGAAAGGTTCAAGCAGAGGTCGTTGGATTTCGTGATGAAGACGTTATTTTAATGCCTTATACAGATGTAACAGATATTTCGCCTGGAAACTTAGTTGAAGCGACAGGAGAACCGCTTCAAGTAAAAGTTGGAATGGGCCTGATTGGGAGTGTGATTGATTCATTAGGGAATCCACTTGATGAAACACCACTTCCTAAAGGGTTAACGGGTGTACCGACAGAACAATCACCTCCTAATCCGATGAAACGGCCTCCAATCAATGAAGAAATTGAAGTAGGCGTTCGAGTGATTGATAGTTTACTAACAGTTGGCAAAGGCCAGCGTGTCGGAATATTCGCTGGAAGTGGTGTCGGAAAGAGTACGTTAATGGGGATGATTGCGAGAAATACAGAGGCAGACATTAACGTTATTGCGCTTATCGGAGAGCGTGGCCGTGAAGTTCGGGAGTTCATTGAAAGAGATTTAGGCCCAGAAGGCTTAAAACGTTCCGTTGTCGTCGTGGCTACAAGTGACCAGCCTGCATTAATGCGGATTAAAGGCGCCTATACAGCTACGGCAATTGCTGAATATTTCCGTGATAAAGGGCATAATGTGATGTTTATGATGGACTCTGTAACCCGCGTTGCAATGGCACAGCGTGAAGTTGGTTTAGCAGTTGGAGAACCACCTACAACAAAAGGGTATACACCATCTGTTTTCTCCATTTTGCCACGTTTATTAGAACGTACGGGTACGAATCAACACGGCACGATTACAGCATTTTACACAGTATTAGTAGACGGTGATGATTTGAATGAACCAATATCAGATACGGTACGCGGGATATTGGATGGACACTTTGTGTTAGACCGAAACTTGGCAAATAAAGGGCAGTTTCCAGCCATTAATGTCTTGAAAAGCATTAGCCGTGTGATGAACAACATTGTTAGTGAAGACCACCGGCGTTCTGCCGAGTATTTAAGAAATTTGTTGTCAAAATATATCGAATCTGAGGATTTAATCAATATCGGTGCATATAAAAGAGGTTCTTCAAAAGAAGTAGATGAGGCGATTCAATACTATCCACAAATTACATCGTTTCTTAAACAAGGTGTACAAGATAAAGTTTCCAAAGACGGTGCGATAACAGAGCTTGTTCAACTTATGAATAGAGGATGATGACGCTGTATGTCTTTTCAATTCAAATTAGAAAGAGTTATGGGCCTGAAAGAAAGAGAAAAAGATGAACTAACCGGTGAATACAACAAATCGATCGAGGCCTTTGAAAAAGTAGGGCAGAAATTGTATGAACTACTTAAAAAGAAAGAAGATTTGGCGATATTGAAAGGGCAGCAAATACAACAAGGAATCTCCATTTCACAAATTCAGCAAACAGAGCGATTTATTGCAGCACTTGAACAGTCGATTATGCATTATCAACAGCTTGTGGCCCAAGCTAGAGCAAAGATGAGTGAAAAAGAAGAAGAATTGATTGAGAAGAATATCGAAGTTAAGAAGTTTGAGAAAATGAAAGAGAAACAGCAAATCATTTATAAAGAAACAATTGAGTATGAAGAGAAGAAATTAATGGATGAAATTTCTCTTCAACAATATATGCATCGCGGAAATTAGGTGTGTTTATGGAACAAGTTGAAAATAATGAAAAAAAGTATAATAAAGTGCAATGGTTCTTTTTCGTCATTATTATTCCATTTCTTTTTGCCATCACCTTATCGCTCGTTGTCCTCACTGTTGCTGGGTATAATGTGTTTGATTTGGCGAAAGATTATGGAAGCAAAATCCCTGTCGTTTCAAACTATGTGAAAGACAGCACAGAAGAGCCGCAAACAAATCGATTTGAGCTTCAAGCAGAGATTAAAAACCAACAAGCCCAAATTGATGAGCTGCAATCAGAAGTCGACCAAAAGCAACAGCAAATTGAACGACTTCAAGCAGAACTCGACCAGTTAAATGAACAACAAAAAAGTGAGCAAATTACAAAAGAACAACGGCTTGAAAAAATAAACGGCCTTGCAAAGACATATGCTGGCATGAACCCAGAAGAAGCGGCAGCTGTTATACAGGAGCTTGAAAATATGGAAGCAGCAGAAATTATCGACCAAATGTCCAACCGTAATCGAGCAGCTATTTTTGAAGAAATGGAACCAGCCAAAGCAGCAACAATTAGTCAATTAATTAAAGAAGGCGTTCAATCAGCCGATTAATTGAAGGGAGGTGAAAAAATGAAAATCGCAGTGATGCAAGTAAATCAATCAGCCCCTGCACAAAAGCAGTCAACAAAAAGCAAAGAGTCAAATGACAGTAATCGTTCATTTGCTTCACAGTTAAGCGAAGCTTCATCAGAGCCAACTGAAGCAAGCGCTCAATCAAAAGCAGCCAGTACAAACACAGAAACAAATAAACAAGCTGAACCTCCTAAAGATATGAAAGAATTTGTCGAAACATTGGGTGAAGACTTACAAGAGGCGATCGAACAACTTCCAATCGAAGCTGGTTACCTTAACCTAAGTCTTCTCCAAACAGAAGACATGCAAGCGTTGCTAAGCAGCTTACCGCAAGAATTGTCACAGAAACTTCAATCCCTCTTCCAAAATAACTCAACAATGGAAGGTATATTGGAATCAATAAAGGGATGGGAGCCAAAAGAACAATTCCTAGCGATGCTGATGGGGATGACAAACCTAGAGAAACAAATGAGCAAAGAGCAGCAACAGCTATTCTCGAAAATGCTCGAAAACATCAAAGCACAAGTGCAGCTGCCAAAAGGGAAAGAAATAGCCTCACTAGCCGAATTCGTCAAAGCACTAACGAAGGAAGCTGGGAAAGAGGATAAAGGTGTGATGCAAGTCTTAGCTAACAACATACCGAATGAGAAAAAAGATTTACATTCCCTTAATAACCGATTCTATAACACGATAAACCACGCTTTGTTAAAAGGAGAAAAAAATCGTACTGAAGATAAGCAGAGCTTACCTCAGGGCGTGAAACAAGTGTTAGATTCTCTTAATACAAAAACTGAGCAAATTGGTGTCCGGTTAGATAGTGAGCAGCCACAACAACGCTTGCAGCAAACGATTCAGTTGAATCCAAATCAAGCAAAGCCATCGATGCAGCAGCAATTTGTGGAACAGTTTCAAAAGATAATGCAAAACAGCCGCTTTGCTTCATTTACAAACGGCAACGCACAATTAACATTAAAGCTGAACCCAGAGCATTTGGGGACATTGTCAATAAAGCTTGTGCAGATGAATGGTGAAATGGCAGCGCGGATTATTGCTTCTACCCAATCAGCAAAGGATTTAATTGAATCGAACATTCATCAACTACGCCATCTGTTTAGCGGACAGAATGTGCAGGTTGAAAAGTTTGAAGTAAACCTTCAAAACCAACAGCAATATCAACCATTTAAAGAGAATCAAGGAAACCCAAATGGTCAGCAAAACGAGCAGGAACAAGAACCTTCTCAAGAAAATGATGAGCAAGCAAAATCATTTGCAGAATCATTTGAAGAAGAATTATTAAATATCATGACATAGGGTGATGCTAGGTGAACATTGATCCAAGTCTTTATTTACAAAATAGACCACCTGAGAAGAGAACAGGCGGCGAAAGTGCGCTTGATAAAGATGCATTTATTAAAATTTTGATGACACAGCTTCAAAATCAAGACCCATCTAATCCGATGGATGACCGTGAATTTATCGCGCAAATGGCACAGTTCTCTTCCTTAGAGCAAATGACAAATTTGAATGAAACGATGCAAAAGTTTATTAAAACAGAAGAAAAAGCCCAATTGGTGTCATTTAGCCAAATGGTTGGAAAAGAAGTTGGCTGGATGCGTGAAGTCAAAGGAGAAGATGGCGCAGAAGACCAAGTCGAAGCGGGCAGAAGCGTTGTTGATTCCGTTGAAGTGAATGATAAAGGAAATCTTTTATTTATTCTTGCAGATGGAAAAGTCATTACCGAAAAAGAAGTGGTCCAGATTCGAGAACAAAACTATTCCAATCCGCGCGACAAAATGATTTCCGAAGCAAGCACATTAATTGGCAAAGCTGTCACATGGACAGAAATGAATCCAGATACAGAGGAAGAAGAACTTCGAAATGCAGTTGTTGAGTCAGTTAGCTTTAAAGATGGAGCGGCTATCTATCATTTAGACAATGACCATTCAATTAAGGGAAGTGACATTATTAAAGTAGCGAACAGTTAGAGAGGTGAGAAAATGGATCACCGCATCAATCACTTGCAGCAGCCATTGCCGACAATACGTAGAACGAAACAGGAGCCAACGAAGCAGCAAGCGACTGTTTCATTTAAAGAACAATTAACGAAAACAATCGAACAGAATGACACACTTAAAGTAAGCAAGCATGCGAAACAACGGCTAGCTGAACGCAATATTACGATTAATGAAGCGCAATGGAATAAGATTTCAGAAAGAGTAAGTGAAGCGAAACGAAAAGGAGTTCGCGATGCACTTGTACTAACCGCAGACTCAGCTCTTGTCGTCAGCGCAAAAAACCATACCGTTATTACGGCCATGGACCGGCAAGAAGCAGCGTCACAGATTTTTACAAATATTAACGGCACAATCTTAATGGATAAGGAATAACAAACGGCTGGACCTATAAAGGAAGCCGCCACGCTGTGGACTGATTGAAACAGCGTGAACCTAAAGGAGGAAACATTATATGCTTCGTTCAATGTATTCAGGTATCGGGGGTCTTCGCAACTTCCAAACAAAACTAGATGTCATCGGGAACAACATTGCGAACGTAAACACATTTGGTTATAAAAAAGGACGTACGACGTTTAAAGATATGATGAACCAGCAAGTAGCAGGCGCAAGTGCTGCAACTGATAACCGTGGGGGAACAAACCCGATGCAAGTCGGCTTAGGTGGTTCAATGGCTTCAATCGATACGATTGCAACTCAAGGTAGTTTGCAAACGACTGGACGCTCCTTAGATTTAGGGATTTCAGGTGATGGGTATTTTACTGTTAATCGAGGGAACCAGCAATTTTACACACGTGCAGGGAATTTTTATTTAGATAATAACGGTACATTGGTTTCTGCGGATGGGATGAAGGTGCAAGGTTACCCTGTAGATGACCAAGGAAATGTATCTAATAACTTAGGCGATATTACTGTTAGTACAAATGCTGTTATGCCAACTACTGAAACTAAGAACTTAACGTTAGAAGGAAATTTACCAACTCAAGCAAAAGTCGGTTCTAAAATGACACAGCAAGTCAAAATGGTTGCTAAAGATGGAAATGAATATTCAGTAGATGTTATGTATGTAAATACAGCTGAGGACAAATGGGATGTTTTTATAGGAAAAGCAGTAGAGGATTACAATGCTGGTACTAGTACTACAGCAACTTTCAAAATTGATTTATCTTCTCTACCAACATCTAATCCTACAGCTTTAACAAATTTTGATATTGATGGGGATACCACTGCAACTACTGATGATAAAATTAATAACTTAAATATTGATATCACTTCTTTAACTAAAGGTGGAGGTTCTATAAATGTTGTAGCAAAGGCTGACGGCTACACTCAAGGCTCTCTCGAAAGCTTCAACATTGGTTCATCAGGTGAAATTAACGGTGTATTTTCAAACGGGCAGGTTGTAACATTAGCAAACCTTGCTATCGCTACATTCTCTAATAATGGTGGTCTTAGCAAAGCTGGCAACAATCTATACCAAGAATCGATCAACTCAGGTCCTGCAAATATTAGTACGCCTGGCGATGGCCGCGGAACAGTAGCGGGTGGCTCACTCGAAATGTCCAACGTTGACCTTTCAGAAGAGTTCACAGAAATGATCGTTGCGCAGCGTGGGTTCCAAGCGAATACTCGTATTATCACAACGTCAGATGAAATTTTGCAAGAGCTTAATAACTTGAAACGTTAATAACTTGATATAAAGGGAGGGAAAGGGCCAGGGCGGTTTGCCCTGTGCCCCTCCATTTTGATTACACTTACGAGATTGAATGGTCAGCAGTTTTCATTAAATGCTTTATACATAGAACAAGTGCAAAAGTTTCCGGATACGACGATTACGCTAACAAATGGTAAAAAATTTGTCGTGCGGGAAGAGGAAGAAGATGTTATTCTGTTAATAAAGGAATTTTATAAAGAGATTTCCATTATTGGATTTCCAAAGGATGCGGAGGGGGAATAGTTGTTTAAAAAGAATAAAATGTTAACGATTATGTTAATTGTATTGGCGGCTATTACCTTAATTGGGGTTGTTGCACTGTTTGTCGTGATGAACTTTACCGGGGATTCAAAGGAAGCAGCAGAACCGTCAATTGATGAAATATTAGAGCAGTCTGTTGAAACAGAAGAGATTACGACAAATCTCATGAGCAATGATTTTATTCGTATTAAATTTAAAATTACAACAGACAGCACAAAAGCAAAGGAAGAATTAGAGAAACGTAATTTCCAAGTTCGCAATATTATTATTCAAGAGCTTTCGTCGATGAAGCCTGAAGATTTCAAAGGAAAAGAGAATCTTCAAGAACTCGAAAGCATGCTGAAGATGCGCCTGAATGAAATTATGCAGGAAGGCACAATAGAAAAAGTATTTATTACAGACTTCATCTTGCAGTGATGGGGAGCGAAGCGGTAAGAGGAGGTGAAGCTGTTTGGCTGAAGAGGTTCTCTCCCAAAGTGAAATAGATGCATTGCTTTCCGCTATTTCAACAGGGGAAATGAATGCGGAAGAGCTGAAGAAAGAAGATACACAGAAAAAAGTAAAAGTCTATGATTTTAAGCGGGCACTTCGTTTCTCGAAGGATCAGATTCGGAGTCTCTCACGAATTCATGAGAACTTTGCGCGGTTGTTGACGACATTTTTTGCGGCACAGCTTCGCACGTATATTCAAATATCAGTGGCATCTGTTGACCAGATTCCATATGAAGAATTTATTCGTTCCATTCCGAAAATGACAATTTTAAATGTATTCGAAGTCCCGCCATTAGATGGGCGCATTGTGTTGGAAGTTAATCCGAACATTGCCTATTCGATGATGGACCGCACCCTAGGCGGCCGGGGGGCAAGCATTAATAAGGTTGAATCGTTAACGGAAATTGAAACGAAGATTATGTCTAACTTATTTGAGAAAGCAGTGGATAATCTTAGAGAAGCTTGGGCTTCTGTAGTAGATATCGACCCGATCTTAACGGATTTTGAGGTAAATCCACAATTTTTACAAATGGTTTCTCCGAATGAAACAGTTGTCGTTATTTCCCTTAATACTACAATTGGGGAAGCGAGCGGAATGATTAACATTTGTATTCCGCATGTTGTACTAGAACCGATGATTCCTAAGCTGTCGGTTCACTACTGGATGCAGTCAACGAAGAAAGAACGTGAGCCAGAAGAGCTTGAATTGCTTAAGAAACGCTTGAAACGAGCAAGTGTTCCGTTAAGAGCTGTTTTAGGTGAATCAACGATTTCAGTAAATGAATTTCTGAACATCAATGTTGGAGATGTCATTCAGCTGGAGCAAAAAATTGATCAACCACTTGTGCTACAAGCTGGAGAAAGACCAAAATTCCTTGTACAGCCTGGAAAACAAAGTACAAAAATGGCCGTACAAATTCTTGACACTATAAAAGGAGGTGACGACGATGGTGAGTGATGATATGTTAAGTCAAGACGAAATTGACGCACTCCTTCGCGGTGGCGATGATGATGACGGAGGAGGCGGTGATGAGCCATCAGTCGATGATTATCTATCTGCGATTGAACAAGATGCACTCGGAGAGGTTGGGAATATCTCCTTTGGGAGTTCCGCAACTGCCTTGTCCACACTATTAAACCAAAAGGTAGATATCACAACTCCGCGTGTTTCGATTATTCAAAAAGCGAAACTGCAGGAAGAATTCCCGGACCCTTATGTAGCCATTGAGGTTGAATATACAGTTGGGTTTCGAGGTTCTAACATCCTCGTCATTAAGACGACAGATGCGGCAATAATTGCTGATTTGATGTTAGGCGGAGATGGGACAAATCCTTCAGAAGATTTGGGAGAAATTCAATTAAGTGCTGTTCAAGAAGCAATGAACCAAATGATGGGTTCAGCTGCGACTTCAATGTCAACGGTGTTTAGTAAGAAAGTCGACATTTCACCTCCAGCAATTGATATTTTGAATGTGAAAGATGGAGATGGAACAGATCGACTCCCAGATGAGGATGTGTTCGTCCAAATCTCTTTTAACTTAAAAATTGGTGATTTAATTGATTCCAACTTAATGCAGTTGTTGCCTGTCGATTTTGCAAAAGAATTGGTTGATAACTTAATGAACCCTCCACAAGAAGGTGAGGAGGAACAAGAAGAGCAAGCAGCTCAGCCAAGTCAGCCGCCACAACAGGAGCAGGCACCTCAGCCGCAAGCACCACAGCAACAGGCGCCACCACCTGATTATGGCATGCAGCAACAGCAACAAATGCCGCCACAACCACAGATGGACCAACAATACCAGCAGCAGGCATATCAACAGCAAGGGTATCCGCCACAGCAGCCGTATCCGCAGCAACCTGCACCAGGGTATTATCAGCAACCACCAATGCAGCAGATGCCGCCTCAAACAGGGCCGCAGCATATTGGCGGCGGATTTTATGGGCAGAACCCTGATGTTCAATCAGCAGAATTTACTTCATTTGGGGCACCAAACTTACAGCCTCAAGAAGCAAATAACTTAAATATGTTGTTGGATATTCCACTCCAAGTAACAGTTGAGTTAGGGCGTACAAAGCGTTCTGTACAAGAAATATTAGAGTTGTCACCAGGGTCAATTGTTGAGTTAGATAAACTAGCAGGTGAACCTGTTGATATTTTAGTCAACAATAAGTTAATTGCTACAGGGGAAGTCGTGGTCATCGAAGAAAACTTCGGTGTTCGCGTAACTGATATTATTAGTCAAAAAGAACGAATGAAAAAATTACAATAATTAACGGGGGAATGAGAAGATGTCAGGAAGAATTTTGATTGTTGATGATGCAGCATTTATGCGCATGATGATTAAAGATATCCTTTCAAAAAATGGATTTGAGGTTGTTGATGAAGCTGCTGATGGCGCACAAGCAGTTGAAAAATATAAAGAGCATAACCCAGATCTTGTAACGATGGATATTACAATGCCTGAAATGGATGGAATCACATCTCTAAAGGAAATTAAGAAAATCAACCCAGAGGCTAAGATCATTATGTGTTCCGCAATGGGTCAGCAAGCGATGGTAATTGACGCAATCCAGGCAGGGGCTAAGGACTTTATCGTAAAGCCTTTCCAAGCTGATCGTGTATTAGAAGCAATTAAGAAAACTTTGGGATAATGTAAAAGAGGTGGCAACACTTGTTGCAAAAATGCGTTCGCATACTTGCACTTTTACTATTCATTCTCTTTCTTCCGCATGGGCCAATTGCTTATGCGGAAGGCCAAAATGGGCCTAGTAGTGACTCTGAGGGAACAGTAGATGAATACTTAAAAGAAATGCAAGATAAAAAACAACAAGAACAGAAGGACACGACTTCAACACCGCAACAAAAAAATGAACAACAGCCAGGGACAGAAAATGAGGAGCTGGACAATCAATCGAATGAAGCACCTCCTACATTTGAAGGTAGTTTTTCATGGCTTGATTTAGTGAAGCTTTTTTTTGCGCTTTTTTTTGTCGTCGCCCTTATTTATTTACTTCTTCGTCTCGTCAACCAAAAGAACAAAGTGTTTGGGAATGCGAAGGCGTTGGAAAACGTCGGTGGGATTTCCTTGGGTAATAACCGTTCCATTCAAATTGTTCGCCTAGGAGAACGAATCCTTGTCGTAGGCGTTGGCGAAACGATTACGCTTATTAAAGAAATTGAATCAGAAGAAGAAGTGGCAGAGATTATCGAGGCCCAACACAAAGCATTATCACTACAACCGAACACGGACTTGTTTGCACGGTTATTGAATCGTCCAACAAAGGAAAGCCAAAGTAAGCATAAGGACCAATTTAAGAACCAATTGAAGGAGCAGCTGGATGAAATGGCGAAGGGAAGGAAGGAAATCTATGATTCCATTAAAGATGAGGAGAACGACAAGTGAATGATTTTATTCCGGGTATTGATCCAACATTATTAAATGATGACCCGGCAAATGTGTCGACTACGATTAAATTAATCCTTCTCTTAACGGTTTTATCATTAGCTCCTGGCATTCTCGTCTTGATGACATGCTTTACTCGTATTGTGATTGTTCTTTCGTTTGTGCGAACATCGTTGGCAACGCAGCAAATGCCGCCAACACAGGTGCTAATTAGCTTGGCTTTATTTTTAACTTTTTTTATTATGGCCCCGACCTTTTCAGAAGTGAATGAGCAAGCGTTAACGCCTTTTTTAGAAGGGGAGCTTACGCAAGAAGAAGCTTTTGATAAGGCCGCCGCTCCAATGAAAGATTTTATGAGCAAGCATACGAGGCAAAAGGATTTGGAACTGTTTTTAAATTATGCGCAAATGGAGCGACCGGAAACGATTGAGGATATCCCGTTAACAGCACTTGTGCCTGCCTTTGCAATAAGCGAAATAAAAACAGCTTTTCAAATCGGATTTATGGTGTTTGTGCCTTTTCTAGTTATTGATATGGCTGTAGCCAGTGTTTTGATGTCAATGGGGATGATGATGCTTCCACCTGTTATGATTTCTTTACCTTTTAAAATATTATTATTTGTATTAGTAGACGGTTGGTATTTAGTCGTAAAGTCATTGCTTGCAAGTTATTAGAAAGGTTGACCGCGAAATGGATGCACAATTTGTAATAGGTATTGCAGAGAAAGGGATTAACACCGTTTTAATGGTTTCATTGCCGCTTTTAGGGTTGGCGTTAGGCGTCGGTCTTCTGGTTAGTATTTTCCAAGCGACGACACAAATTCAAGAGCAGACACTTGCTTTTATCCCGAAAATTGTTGCGGTATTATTGGGCTTGATTTTTTTTGGTCCATGGATGCTAACACAACTAATTGACTTTACCTTTCAAATCTTAAATAACTTGCACCATTACATAGGGTAACGAATGACGCAATTTATTAATGATTTTCCTATCTTTTTACTTATTCTTGTAAGGGTCAGCTCTTTTTTTATAACTGTGCCGTTATTTTCGTATCGTAATATTCCGTCTACCCATAAAATTGGACTTGCAGCACTGATGAGTTATTTAATGTTCTTTACGATTGATAAGCCTGATATCGCAATTGATGGTTTATATATCATGCTTGTCTTGAAAGAAGTGATGGTTGGACTTCTAATTGGTCTTGTCGCTTACATGGTAACGACAGCGATTCAGATTGCCGGCGGGTTTATTGACTTTCAAATGGGGTTTGCGATTGCCAACGTTATTGACCCACAGACAGGTGTACAAAGTCCAATCATGGGTCAATATTTATATACATTTGCCATGTTATTGCTGCTGATACTAAATGCGCACCACTTAATATTAGATGGTATCTTTTACAGCTATCGTCTTATACCGGTTGATCAATTAACAATACCTTTTGGAGAAGAAAATATTGTCCGCTTTATTACAAAAATGTTTAGTACCGTGTTTTTGATTGCTTTTCAAATGGCCGTTCCTGTTGTTGGCTGTTTGTTCCTAGTTGATGTAGCGCTCGGTATTGTGGCAAGAACAGTCCCGCAGTTAAATATATTTGTTGTTGGGCTGCCGTTAAAAATTCTTGTTAGTTTTCTAGTACTAGTGTTGGTCATGCCGATCTTTATGATGTTGATTCAAGACTTATTTGTGATGATGCTGAAAACAATGCGAGGGCTAATGGAATTAATAGGGGGCGTGTAGGATGAGTTATTTAAAGCTTGATTTACAATTCTTTTCAGGTGAAAAAACTGAAAAAGCGACCCCGAAGAAACGCCAGGATGCAAGAAAAAAGGGACAAGTGGCTAAAAGTCAAGATGTCGGCACAGCCCTCATCTTGTTTTTTGTTTTTCTATTGTTTTGGTTTTCAGGTGATATGATAAGCGGGCGGATGTATTCAATTCTTAACCACGCATTCTTAGAATATGTGTACTGGGATGTGACGGAGCAAAATGTACACCGCATGTTTGTAGAGTATAGTGTACAAGCTGCTTTGCTTGTAGCTCCTATTATGCTTATTGCAATGGTAGCAGGTGTAGTTGCAAATTATATGCAAGTCGGCTTTTTATTTACAACAGAAGTGCTGAAAATGGATTTGAAAAAAATAAATCCAATCTCTGGCTTAAAGAAAATCTTCGGATTACGTGCAATTGTTGAAATGTTGAAATCAATTCTTAAAATTTCGTTAGTCGGTGTTGTAACGTTTACGGTGTTATGGTTTCAATTCGACCAAGTGATGCTTCTATCTCAAAAGAGCATCGAAGCTTCAGTCGGCTTTATCGGAAATTTAATTGTTCAGATGGGGCTTGCAGCTTCTCTATTACTGCTCGTTTTATCCGTATTAGATTACACGTATCAAAAATTTGAACATGAAAAATCCCTTCGTATGTCGAAACAAGACTTGAAGGATGAGCATAAAAATTCTGAAGGTGACCCGAAGATCAAATCAAAAATTAAAGAAAAACAAAGACAAATGGCGATGCAGCGTATGATGCAGGAAGTTCCGCAAGCAGATGTCGTCATTACCAATCCGACTCATTATTCGATCGCTATTAAATATGATGAGACGAAAGCAGATGCACCATATGTTGTCGCAAAAGGTGTCGATTATGTTGCATTGAAAATTCGACAAGTTGCGGAAAACCATGATGTCACAATGGTGGAAAACCGGCCGTTAGCTCGTGCTTTATATGCACAGGCTGAAATTGGCGATGTCATTCCAGAAGAATTCTTTAAAGCAGTTGCCGAAGTGCTTGCTTATGTATACCGTTTGAAACAGAAAGTTTAGGTTAGGAGAGAAGTGAATGTCAGCAAAAGATTTATCGGTCTTATTTGGTGTTATTTTAATTATTGCAATGCTTGTCATTCCATTTCCACCATGGTTGTTAAGCCTGCTTATTATCGTCAATATTTCACTTGCACTGATTGTCATACTTGTGTCGATGAATATGCAGGAAGCATTACAGTTTTCGATTTTTCCATCCCTCTTATTACTATTAACGTTATTCCGTCTCGGTTTAAACGTTTCCACGACCCGTTCGATTCTTGGTGAGGGTGAAGCAGGAAAGGTTATCGAAACGTTTGGTTCTTTCGTAATTGGAGGAAACCCACTTGTTGGACTTGTTGTATTCTTAATCCTTATTATTATTCAGTTTATGGTCATTACGAAAGGTGCAGAACGTGTATCAGAGGTAGCGGCACGTTTTACACTAGATGCGATGCCAGGTAAACAAATGAGTATTGATGCGGATTTAAATGCGGGAATGATTTCAGAAGCAGAAGCACGAGAGCGTCGGAAGAAAATTGAAGGTGAAGCGGACTTTTACGGTGCTATGGATGGTGCGAGTAAATTCGTAAAAGGGGACGCGATTGCCGGTATTATTATCGTATTAATTAATATTATTTTTGGAATGATTATTGGTGTCGTTCAAATGGAAATGAGCCTTGGAGAAGCCTCCCAGCGTTTTACGTTGTTAACAGTAGGGGATGGACTTGTCAGTCAGATACCAGCCTTATTAATTTCCACCGCTACAGGGATCGTTGTCACACGTGCTGCTTCTGAAGGTAATCTCGGTGATGACATCTCTAAGCAGCTGCTTGCTTATCCAAAATTATTGTACGTGGCTGGGGGGACAATTGCTGGTTTTGGGCTCTTTACCCCAATTGGTCCTGTTATCACATTGCCGGTAGCAGCTGTGCTAGCTGGTGGAGCTTACTTCTTAAGTCGAAATGAAGTGAAAATGCAAGAAGCGGCGGATGTCGAAGAGGAAGAAGTTGAAGAAGAGGAAGATATGAAGAGCCCTGAAAGTGTTGTCAACTTATTGAATGTTGACCCGATCGAGTTTGAGTTTGGTTATGGGCTTATTCCGCTTGCTGATGCTAATCAAGGCGGTGATTTGTTAGACCGTATTGTGATGATTCGTCGTCAGCTTGCACTTGAAATGGGACTTGTTGTTCCTGTTGTTCGTATTCGTGATAACATTCAACTTCAACCAAATGAGTATCGGATAAAAATCAAGGGTAATGAGCTTGCAAGAGGAGAATTATTATTGGATCACTTTATGGCGATGAGCCCTGGGATCGAAGATGAATCGATTGAAGGAATTGATACAGTTGAGCCTGCCTTTGGTTTACCAGCAAAATGGGTTACTGAGGAAATGAAAGAAATGGCTGAACTATCAGGTTATACAGTTGTCGACCCGCCATCTGTTGTCTCAACACACTTAACGGAAATTGTTAAAAACAATGCGCATGAGCTGCTAGGCCGTCAAGAAACACAGCAATTAATTGAACACCTGAAAGAATCCTATCCAATACTAGTTGAAGAAGTAACGCCAAATCCTCTTACTGTCGGGGATGTGCAAAAGGTATTAGCAAACTTATTGCGTGAGCGTGTGTCTATTCGAAATCTGCCTGTTATCTTTGAAGGGTTGGCAGACTACGGACGTTTAACAGATGATATGAGCCTTCTAACAGAGTATGTTCGTCAAGGCTTGGCACGACAAATTACTCGGCAATATGTTATTGAAGGAGAATCATTAAAAGTCGTCACATTATCTGGTACAGTCGAAAAGTTAATTGCCGAAAGTGTACAGCAGACTGAGCATGGTAATTTCTTATCACTTGATCCGAATGATTCTCAAATTATACTTGAGCACATTTCAGCAGAAATTGAGCGTTTAGCGATGCAGGAACAAACACCAATTTTATTATGTTCACCTGCGATTCGAATGTATATTAAGCAATTGATTGACCCGTACCTTCCAGCTGTTCCAGTTTTATCTTATAATGAACTTGAATCAACTGTTGAAGTGCAGAGTGTAGGGGTGGTGGATGTTGCATGAAAGTAAAAAAGTTCATAGCTCCTTCGATGCCTGAAGCAATGAAGAAAGTTCGTGCTGAGCTTGGGAAGGATGCTGTTATTTTAAATTCTAAAGTAATAAATAAAGGCGGTTTATTTGGGTTATTTGCAAAGAAAAATATCGAAGTCATTGCAGCGATTGATCCAGAAGGTTCATCTTCACCGAAGCAAACGAAAAAAATAGTTGTACCGAAAGAAGAAAACCGGATCCCTTTACCGAAACAACCTGAATACCTTAAATCGAACTCTTCACCTGATTTAATGAAGGAAATTCAGGAGCTTAAGTCGATGATGGAAAGTATCTCTTCCGATAACTCAGGTGTTGCTTCTCATTATCCAGCTCCTGTTCAAACAGTTTATCGCCTTTTATCAGAGCAAGATGTTAACCCTCATATTCGGGATGAATTAATTAGTTCTTTAATGGAGAACTGGTACTTGCATAAAGGTGATGCTGTTTTTGATGAAGTGTATAACTGGTTGATCCAAAGGTTAGAAGAAAAATTCTCAAACCTTTCCTTTGGCCCAGTGAAATTGAATCGAAAATATACAAATGTTGTCGGTCCAACAGGGGTTGGAAAAACAACAACCTTAGCGAAAATGGCCGCATACTCGGTTTTGAAAGAAAATAAAAAATGTGCGTTTATTACAACAGATACGTATCGAATTGCGGCTGTTGAACAATTAAAGACCTATGCAAAAATTTTAGATATTCCGTTAGAAGTTGCTTATACAATCGATGATTTCCGAAAAGCAAAGGAAAAATTCGCTGAATATGACAAGGTCTTTATTGATACAGCAGGACGAAACTTTCGTAACAAAGAATATATTAAAGACCTTAAGAGTGTTGTCGATTTCGATAAAGAAATGGAAACCTATCTTGTGCTAGCTCTAACGGCAAAAGATGTGGACATGGAACGGATCTTCGAACAGTTTAAGGCAGTTACCATCGACCGATTAATTTTTACGAAGGTAGATGAAACAGAAAAGTACGGATCATTAATTAATTTACCGTTTAAACATGCAATTGGTGTCGCTTATGTAACGAATGGGCAAAATGTCCCGGATGATATAAAAGAAGCTTCGCCGCGTTATTTAATTAATCAAGTATTTGGAGTCGACCGCTATGAGGGATCAAGCTGAAAGTCTACGATTGAAGCTAAAGAAACAATCTAATCAAAATGAAGCGAAAGCAATTGCAGTGGTAAGCGGTAAAGGCGGAGTTGGAAAGTCAAACTTTTCATTGAATTTTGCGCTAGGTTTATCAAATAAAGGGGCAAAGGTTCTGTTATTTGATATGGATATTGGAATGGGCAATATTGATATCTTAATGGGCTTAAATGCAAAGCACTCAATTGTCGATTTATTCGAGCATAACTTACCAATTCGTGATATTATTGAGATAGGAACAGGAAATCTTTCCTATATTGCAGGCGGGTCTGGTATGACAAATTTATTTAAAATGGAAGAAGACCGCTATCAATATTTTCTTGATCAGCTGGATTCGGTATTCGAAGAGTATGATTATATTATTTTTGATATTGGGGCCGGGATTTCACAAGAGAGTTTGAAGTTTATTCTTTCGGCTCATGAGCTGGTTGTCGTTACGACGCCTGAGCCGACCTCAATGACAGATGCTTATGCAATGATGAAATATATTCACCTTCGAAAAGAAGATATTCCATTTTATTTATTAGTCAATCGTACCTATGATGAAAGGCAAGCCCTTCAGTCCTATAATCGGTTACAACGAGTCTGTGAACAATTTTTGAAACGTAAATTGCAATATTTAGGCGATTTACCTGACGATCGTTCTGTATTAGCAGCAGTGTCAAAACAAACGCCATTTTTGCTATATGATGAACGTTCTGCAGCTAGTCAAGCAATGAGAGAAATTATTAAACGTTATGAAAATAGTAGTTTTAAAGTGGAAGGTACGTCGAGGCATGGTTTTATTTCAAAGCTAAAACGATTTTTGAAAGAAAGGTAGGGGGGCGATGGCTCAACAACAAATTACTGTACTCATCGTAGATGATTCAGCATTTATGCGTAAGTTGATAACTGATTTTCTTTCGGGTACAAACCGAATTAAAATTGTCGGAACAGCCCGCAATGGAAAAGAAGCCATTGATAAAGTGAAAGATTTACAGCCTGACGTCGTTACGCTAGATGTTGAAATGCCGATAATGAATGGGCTAGATGTGCTGAAGTGGTTGATGTCTGAATACCCTGTCCCTGTCGTAATGCTGTCGAGTACAACACAAGAAAATGCAAAAAATACGGTTCTTGCCATGCAATATGGAGCTGTTGACTTTATTGCCAAGCCATCAGGAGCTATCTCGTTGGATTTGCATAAAATAAAAGATGATCTTATTCATAAAGTGATTATGGCAAGTAAAGCAAACGTAAGGGGAACGCCTGCTAATATACGCTCAAAGCCAGCTGAAACACAAAGTAGTCCTGCTTATCAATCTGAATGGCCGACTCGCCAACGAAATAAAATGGCTCGTAAAATTGTTTGTATCGGCACCTCAACTGGCGGCCCTCGTGCATTACAAGCTGTTTTAACAAAGCTGCCTAGTGATTTTGACGCACCGATTTTAATTGTACAGCATATGCCTGCTGGTTTTACAAAATCATTAGCTGACCGTTTAAATACGCTGTGCGCCATTTCAGTGAAAGAAGCTGAAGATGGAGATGTAATCCAAAGAGGCACAGCGTATATTGCGCCTGGTGGGTTCCATATAACAACAAAATTAGTAGGAACTTCTGTAGGCATTCAACTAAGTTCAGACCCTCCACGAAGTGGTCATCGCCCATCAGTTGATATGATGTTTGAGTCTGTTTCAATGCTAAAAAACTATCAAAAAGTTGCCGTGATTATGACCGGCATGGGCGCAGATGGGGCAAAAGGGTTAAATGTATTAAAAAGCAGTGGTAGTACCATAGCGATTGCTGAAGCTGAAGCCTCTTCCGTCGTATTTGGGATGCCAAAAGCTGCGATTGCTACAAACCTTGTTGATGAGGTCGTCCATTTAGATAAAATTTCAAATGCTATTTTAAAGCATGTTCATGGGTAAAGGGGTGCGAAATATATGGAAAACCAACAATATTTAGAGGTATTTATTGACGAAAGTAAAGAACATTTGCAAACAGTGAATGACCAGCTGTTGGAGCTAGAAAATAACCCTGAAGATATGAATATTGTAAATGAAATCTTCCGTTCTGCACATACGCTAAAAGGTATGTCAGCAACGATGGGCTTTGAGGATCTTGCTAACCTAACGCATAAAATGGAAAATGTTCTCGATGGGATTCGGAATCATAAGATAATTGTAAATCCAGAAATTTTAGACGTCGTTTTTGCTTCTGTTGATGACCTTGAAGCAATGGTAATGGATATTGCTGAAGGTGGGAATGGAAAGCGAGACGTAAAACAAATTGTAGAGCAATTAAAACGAATTGAAAACGGTGAAGACCTTTCCACCCCTGCGCAAACAACAGAAGAACCGGTTCAGCCAACACAATCAAATGGTGAACAGCCTGATGAAGAATTTGATCAATTTGAAATCACTGTTTTGGAGCAGTCAAAGGAACAAGGATTTGAAGCTTACCATATTGCCATTACATTGCGTGAAGATTGTCTCCTAAAAGGTGCACGTGTATTTATGACGTTTGAAGTGTTAGAGCAAGTTGGTGAAGTGATTAAGTCAAATCCTCCTGTTGATGTACTAGAAGAAGAACAATTTGACTACGATTTCACTGTTACGCTCGTTTCGAAAGAAAGTGCAGAAGACTTAGAAAAAAGAATTATGAAAGTTTCTGAGCTTGAGAGTGTTGTTGTTACTACTATTGATGTCGATGCCCTCAAACGTGCAAAGAAAAAAGAACAAAACGAAGAAGAAACGAAACAAGCTGCACCAACACAACCAACCGCTCCATCTGCTAAGCAAGAGGTTGCAGCAACAAAAACAGAAGAAAAGCCACAGAAACAAGCAAAGGCAAAATCTGCAAATGTTTCGAATAAAACGATTCGCGTGAACATTGAGCGTTTAGATATCCTTATGAATTTATTCGAAGAGCTTGTTATCGATCGTGGGCGTCTTGAACAAATTTCAAATGATTTAAATAATGCTGAACTTCATGAAACGGTCGAACGCATGTCACGAATTTCAGGCGATTTGCAAAATATTATCTTAAATATGCGCATGGTTCCTGTTGAGCAAGTGTTTAACCGCTTTCCGCGCATGGTGCGTCAACTTGCTCGTGATTTGGGCAAGAAAATCAACCTTGAGATTATCGGAGCAGATACAGAGCTTGACCGAACTGTTATTGATGAAATCGGAGATCCGCTTGTTCATTTAATTCGTAATGCAATTGATCATGGAATTGAAATGCCTGAAGAACGTAAGAAAAAAGGAAAACCTGAAACAGGTACAGCTGTCCTTAAAGCTTATCATAGCGGAAACCACGTCTTTATTGAAATCGAAGACGATGGAGCTGGTATTGACCGCAACCGTGTCTTAAACAAAGCGATTGAGCGCGGTGTTGTAACCCCTGAGGCAGGAGCAAACCTAACAGATAAGCAAGTATATGAATTAATTATGGCTTCTGGTTTCTCAACAGCAGAAGTAATCTCTGATGTATCAGGACGTGGCGTTGGCCTTGATGTTGTTAAGAATACAATTGAGTCTTTAAGTGGTTCGGTGTCAATTGATTCCAAGCTAGGAGAAGGGTCAATCTTCTCAATTCAGCTTCCGTTAACATTGTCGATTATTTCAGTCATGTTGGTTGAAATCCAAAAAGAAAAATATGCAATTCCATTGTCATCAATTATTGAGACAGCGATTGTGAAAGAAGAAGATATCTTAAATGCTCATAACCAAAAGGTAATTGACTTCCGTGGGAAAGTTGTACCACTTGTGTTCTTAAAAGATGTGTTTGAAGTACCGACAGAGAAAGAAGATGATGATTTCTATTCGATTGTCATTGTACGTAAGGGTGATAAAATGGCTGGCTTAGTCGTTGATTCCTTTATTGGTCAACAAGAAATCGTATTGAAATCGTTAGGGGATTACTTAACGAATGTTTTTGCAATTTCTGGTGCGACCATTCTTGGAAACGGTCAAGTAGCACTTATTATCGATTGTAATGCGCTTATTAAATAAATTGCGGCGATATCATCTTCGATAAGCCTTTTTCGTGTGGTGGGAATCGAAAAGGAGGAAAGTGGGATGTCTGAAAACATGTTAAATGATTTAAAGGTTATCGTTTTTCAACTGAAAGATGAAGAATATGGGATACCTGTTCAACAGGTTCGTTCAATTGAACGTATGCAATACATTACGCGAGTTCCGCGTGTTGCCAAGTTTGTAAAAGGGGTTATCAACCTTCGTGGAGTCGTAACACCAATTATTGATTTACGGAACCGCTTTGGTTTAGAGGCGATTGACTACAATGATAGCACTCGGATTATTATTGTTGGCGTAGGGGATATGGAAGTAGGTCTTATTGTTGACGCAGCAAACGATGTCATTGATATCCCTGAAGGTACGATTGAACCGCCTCCAGAAGTGGTAGGTTCCGTTGAAGCTGAATATTTAAATGGAGTTGCAAAAGTTGAAAAACGTCTTCTTATTTTGCTGAACCTTGATAAAGTATTGAACCCTATTGAAATCAAAGAAGCAATCGAGGGTTAAGCCGATGACTTTTTATAAACAAATTACAAATCAGCACCTTGATATTTTAAAAGAAGTTGGCAATATTGGAGCGGGAAATGCTGCTACAGCTCTATCCCAGCTCCTCGATAAGCCGATTGATATGACTGTGCCGGATGTGAGAATTGTCTCATTTGATGACATGATGGATATGATGGGCGGCTCGGAAAATGTCGTAGCATCAGTTTTTCTTAGAATTGATGGGGAGGCACCAGGGAGCATATTTTTTATGCTCCCTTTAGAACAAGCAAATCGTTTTACCCAGCAAATAACAGGTGTGAAGGAATGTTCTTTTGATACACCGCCTTATTCGGAAATTTCCGTTTCAGCCTTGCAAGAAACAGGAAATATTTTATCAGGGTCCTATTTATCTGCATTATCAGATTTTACAAAGCTCCATTTTTATCCATCTGTTCCTGCGCTTGCGATTGATATGGTTGGGGCTGTATTGAGTTATGGGTTAATTGAAATTTCGCAGCAAACAGACTATGCGATTATTATTGATACTGCACTAACCGAAGTAGGCAAACCGGATGCCGAAAAAATCGATGGACATTTCTTGCTTCTTCCTGACCCGGATTCTTTTTCAACGATTTTCAATGCGTTAGGAGTTCCGGCGAATGAATGAAACAGCAAAAGTCATTAAAGTTGGAATTGCGGATATGAATGTCGTAACATCTCCTGACTTAATTAGAACTTCCGGGCTTGGTTCATGTGTTGGTGTCGTGCTCTATGACACACAGAAAGAAATTGCTGGAATGGCTCATGTGATGCTGCCGGAGTCTTCACTTGCAAAAGCAGGTTCTTTGAACGTAGCTAAATATGCTGATACAGCTGTTGAAGAGTTGCTGCATCGCTTAATCAAAATCGGGGCAAGGCAATATGCACTAAAAGCAAAAATGGCAGGAGGGGCCCAAATGTTTCAATTTTCTTCAAAAAGTGAAATGATGCGTATCGGCCCACGAAATGTTGAAGCTGTCCGTCAAGAGCTTAATCGATTACGAATTACGCTAACTGCAGAAGACGTAGGCGGTAATAGTGGAAGAACAATTGAATTCAACCCTCACACTCGCAAGCTAAATATACGGACTGTCAATCAAGGAGTTAAGGAAATTTAATGGTAGGAACATGGCTGACAAATTTAGTAACGGCTTTAATTGGTTTTTTATTTGTATTATTTCTTTCTCTTCCCAATAATACGCTTGAAACATCGGCAATAAGAGGCGTTTTTGGCTTTCTTTTATTCTTTTTTTTTTACTTATGTAATTCGTTGGGCCATTTCATTTGCTTTTATTTCAGATAAGCGAGAAAAGCTGGATTCACATACTGAAGCGACTCAAAATGAAATACCTTCGACAGAAGAGTCTGGAGATAAAGAGACTGAAAAGAAAGTGTCAGAAAAGCCAGAAGAGAGTTTTGAACCGTTTGCAGCTCAAGAGCTTACGGAAGAGGATGCAATTAAGCGAACATCTGAGTATGTGAAAAGCTTAATACAGGATGATGAATCATAACGCGTGGATGAAAGCAGTTATAGTACGTCTTTTTAGTAGAAAGAAGTAGTTTGGTTGATGAAGGAGGAGAACAATGCGGCAAGCTTCCACAGAGGAACTTCAAACACAATGGACAAAGTGGCTGGAGGAACGTGACCCTCACGCCGGAGATGCGCTTATTCGCCAGTATATGCCGCTTGTAAACTACCATGTTCAACGCATTGGAGTAGGACTGCCGAAAAATGTCGATAAGGAAGATTTGAAGAGTTTTGGATTAATGGGATTGTATGATGCCCTTGAAAAGTTTGATCATTCCAGAGACTTAAAATTCGACACGTATGCTTCTTTCCGTGTACGCGGTGCTATTTTGGATGGCTTACGAAAAGAAGATTGGCTCCCAAGAAGTCTTCGTGAAAAGCACAAAAAAGTAGAAGCGACCGTAGAACGGTTAGAGCAGAAACTGATGCGTAATGCAACGGCAGCAGAAGTAGCGGCTGAACTAGGGATGGAAGAAAGTGAAGTTGAGTCTGTTGTAACAGAAGGATTCTTTGCAAATGTACTTTCAATGGATGACCAAAGTAAGGATTCAGATGATACAAAAGATGGGGTAGGGTATACCATTAAGGATAAGCAAACGACGACACCAGAGGATTCACTATTAAAACAAGAGCTGTATAAGGAACTAGTTGAACAAATTAAAGGATTAAACGAAAAAGAACAATTAGTTGTAAGCTTGTTTTATCAAGATGAATTAACGTTAACTGAAATTGGTCAAGTGCTTGGTCTTTCGACATCTAGAATTTCACAAATCCATTCGAAGGCATTGTATAAGTTGAAAAAGACATTACAGCAGCTTGTGACAAATTAGTTGCTTTTTCCTTTTTCCATATAGTTAAGAAAAGGGGGGATCACGATGAATGACGTTTTAGATCTACATCAATATCTTCAATTAAAAGTTCGTTCAGATAAAATGGAAGCTACACTAAGTCTAACTGAAAAATGGCCTGAAGATGAGACGTTTCCACCTGTTGATGAAATAAAAAGATTTCTCGCCGAATCAAAAGTTACAACAGGTATCGATGAAACTGAACTTAAAAATTGGTGTAAGTCAGAAGGAGACCATGTAATTGTGGTCGCAAAGGGGCGTCAGGCTGAGCCAGGGGAAGATGGCTATTTGCAAAGTGAAATTGCCGCGCAAGACAAGGAAAGAAAAGATACGAGTACACTTAAAGCCTTGAACTTAAAAGAAGTGCTTCAAATTCCTTCAGTTTCAGCAGGTGAAAAGCTCGCTGTACTCGTGCCACCAACAGAAGGACGAGATGGAGTAAATGTATATGGTCAAACGATCCCAGCGAAAAATGGCAGACCATACCGCATGCGGCCAGGAAAAAACATTGAAACGAGAAATGGAGTCATTTACTCAACGATTGATGGCCAAGTTAGCTTCGGTGAGCGCATCGTCAATGTATTTCCACTCTATGAAGTGAGCGGCGACTTAGATTTGAAAACAGGGAATATCGATTTTGTTGGGAATGTCATCATTCGAGGAAATGTACCAACTGGTTTTACGATAAAAGCAAAAGGTGATATTAAAATCCATGGACTCGTCGAAGGTGCGCAGTTAATTGCAGAAGGCTCCGTGCTTGTTACTGGAGGAGTTGCCGGCAATAACCGAGCAGAAATCACTGCAGGCGTTGACGTTCATGCTTCTTATATTAATTCAGCGAAAGTAAATGCGGCTCATTGTATTGTTGTGGATCGTTCTATCTTTCATAGTCAATGTGTAGCAGGAGAAGATATCGTATGCCTGCAGGGACATATTGTTGGAGGCTCTATTTCTGCAGGTAAAACAATACAAGCAAACGAAATTGGGAATCGAATGAACACGCGAACTGATTTATATCTCGGTGTAAATGAAACATTGCTTGTACGAGAAAAAGAAGCAGAAAGTTTATTAGTAGAAACGACTGATACAATTGAAAAGTTAGCCGTTGTTGCTCGTAAATTAATTCATAAAGGAAAGAAGTCAGGGCTGACCAACAAAGAAAAAATGCTGCTTGAACGCCAAAAGAAGACATATGAATCAATGCTTGAGCAAAAAGCCGTACTAGAGGAAACGCTCCAAACGCTTAGAAAGCATTCAGTGGATTTTAGTCAAATTTATTTAGCATTAAGCGGGACGATGTATGCAAATGTTACACTTCATTTCGGGAAATATCAGAAAAGTGTGAAAACAAAGCATGAAAATGTTAAATTTAAATTAAAAGATAAGGAGATTCGTTTCGAGCCATTGAGTTAAGTTATTGACCATGTTATATCTAAAAGGAAGTGATGACATGAGTTTGAAGGCAATTGAAATGCAAGTAGCGTTGCCACGTACACAAGAGGTTGGAAAGCTTCAAGAACAATTACAGCAACGAGGCCAACATACGCAAGACCATCTAGCTGCAGGTGTCTTGAAAGAGCAAGAGAAAAAGCGCCAGCAAGTAGGAAAGAATGAACAGTCTGAAAAAAATAAATTAAATGGTGAAAAAGAAGAATCCAATCAACACAACGGAAATACATCAAAGAAAAGAAAAGCACATCTCAAGCAGGAAGATGACAAACAACAGCATCCGTATAAAGGAAATTTAATTGATATAGAGGGATAAGCAATGGCTTTCGCATTAACAGCTAGCTTTTTACTGCATTTTATTACGATTTTTATTATCATCTTACTCTCCATGCGTCTTAATAATATGAAGCATACGGTTTCCAAACAGGAAGAGCTTCAAAAAGAAGTTGAAGATGTTTTTTCATCGTATATGGTAGAAATTAAAGAAGAAAACGAGAAGCTGCTGCAGGCTCTTCGTCAAAAAAGCGTTACACCTACACAAGCTCCATCACAAAGTGAGCCAGCTAAACCTGCTGGACCTAGCTCACCACAACTGAAGCCTTCGACAAAAGCAGTTTCTCGAGTTTATGATTTAAATAAAAAAGTAACAGAGAAGCCCCGTTCGACACAATCCTCTGAAAAAAAGGAAGATTATACAGTACCTCTTTCAAAAGGAAATGAGCATTATGTTCAATCCCTTACATCAAAAGCCGTACAATTAGAAAAGCAAGGGCATACTGTAGAAGAAATCGCCCAAAAATTGAACAAAGGAAAGACAGAAATCGAGCTTTTATTAAAATTTCGACGAGAAAATTGAGTATACGTACTTGCACGCTTTACCAGCTTGTGATATATTTACTTCTGGTGTGAATACACACGTTCGTCGATTGAAGTATTGGTGCTGTACGAATACGTACAGTTTTACTTTAAGATGAGACGAGCGGAGGAATAAAAAACCAATTAGGAGGAAACAAAACATGGCTGTTATTTCAATGAAACAATTGCTAGAAGCCGGCGTTCATTTCGGTCACCAAACACGCCGTTGGAACCCAAAAATGAAACGCTACATCTTTACGGAGCGTAATGGTATCTACATTATCGACCTACAAAAAACGGTTAAGAAAGTTGAAGAAGCTTTCAACTACGTGAAAGAAGTTGCTGCTGATGGCGGTAAAGTTCTTTTTGTAGGTACAAAAAAACAAGCACAAGATTCTGTGAAAGAAGAAGCAGAACGTGCAGGTATGTACTATGTAAACCAACGTTGGTTAGGTGGTACACTTACAAACTTCCAAACAATTCAAAAGCGTATTAAGCGCCTTAAAGACATCGAGAGAATGCGTGAAGATGGTACGTTCGATGTTCTTCCGAAAAAAGAAGTTGTAGGACTTGAAAAAGAACTTGAGCGCCTTGAGAAATTCCTTGGCGGTATTAAAGATATGAATGGCGTACCTGATGTTATGTTCGTCATTGACCCACGCAAAGAGCGTATTGCGATTGCGGAAGCACGCAAATTGAATATCCCAATCGTTGCGATTGTTGATACAAACTGTGATCCGGATGAAATCGATCACGTTATCCCTGGTAACGATGATGCAATCCGTGCGGTACGTCTTCTAACTTCAAAAATGGCTGACGCTGTTCTTGAAGCGAAACAAGGCGAAGAAGTACCTGCTGAATAGACTTGTCATGACATGAAAGGGTGGTAAGAGGGAGGACCTTTTATCACCTTTTTTTAAGAAAAGATAAAACTTACTCAAATACATACATCTTTAAAGGAGGAAATATGCATGGCTGTTACTGCAAAGATGGTAAAAGAACTACGTGAAAAAACTGGCGCTGGCATGATGGATTGTAAAAAAGCTCTAACTGAAGTTGATGGTGATATGGACAAAGCGATCGACTTCCTTCGTGAAAAAGGAATGGCGAAAGCAGCGAAAAAAGCTGACCGTATTGCAGCTGAAGGTCTAGCACATATCGAAGTTGACGGTAACACAGCTGTTATTGTAGAGGTTAACTCTGAAACAGACTTCGTAGCAAAAAATGATTCTTTCAAAAACCTAATTAAAGAGCTTGCTGGTCATATTCTAAGCCAACGTCCTGCAAACGTTGAAGAAGCAATGGAGCAGAAGCTAAACGGTGAAGGCGATAAAGTTGAAGAATATATTAAAGCTGCTATCGCGAAAATTGGAGAAAAAATCTCTCTTCGTCGTTTCGTAATTGCTGAAAAAGGCGACAATGATGCATTTGGTGCATATCTTCACATGGGTGGACGTATCGGCGTTCTAACATTGCTTGAAAACACTTCAGATGAAGATCTTGCAAAAGATATCGCAATGCACGTTGCAGCAGTAAACCCACGTTATGTTTCTCGTGACCAAGTTTCACAAGAAGAAGCAGATCGTGAAAAAGAAGTACTTAAGCAACAAGCACTTAACGAAGGCAAGCCTGAAAAAATCGTTGAAAAAATGGTTGAAGGCCGTATGGGCAAATTCTTCGAAGAAATCTGCCTAGTTGACCAATCTTTCGTTAAAGACCCAGACCAAAAAGTTGGTAAGTATGTAGAGAGCAAAGGTGCTACTGTTAAAGGCTTTGTTCGCTATGAAGTAGGCGAAGGTATGGAGAAACGTGAAGATAACTTTGCTGAAGAAGTAATGAGCCAAGTGAAAAAATAATCTTACAAATAGGGGACACGGTGTGTTCCCTATTTTAAAATCCAACTTGTTGGAGGTAGTCATGAGTCAGGCAAAATATAAACGCGTCGTACTGAAATTAAGTGGAGAAGCATTAGCAGGGGATCAAGGCTATGGAATTGAGCCAAGTGTCATTAAATCAATTGCAAAGCAAGTGAAAGAAATTGCAGAATTAGATGTAGAGGTTGCAGTCGTAGTTGGTGGTGGAAACATTTGGCGTGGTAAAGTTGGCAGTGAAATGGGCATGGACCGTGCGACAGCTGACTACATGGGCATGCTTGCAACAGTTATGAATTCACTTGCGCTGCAAGATAGCCTTGAAAACATTGGTGTTCAAACACGTGTGCAAACGTCAATTGAAATGCGCCAAGTTGCAGAACCTTACATAAGAAGAAAAGCAAACCGTCATCTTGAGAAGAAACGTGTCGTTATCTTTGCTGCTGGAACTGGGAACCCATATTTCTCAACAGATACAACAGCTGCGCTTCGTGCTGCAGAAGTTGAAGCAGATGTGATTTTAATGGCGAAAAATAAAGTGGACGGCGTTTATAGCGCAGATCCTACAGTGGATGAAACAGCTAAAAAATATACATCGTTATCATACCTTGATGTATTGAAAGAAGGCTTAGCAGTAATGGATTCAACTGCTTCGTCACTATGTATGGATAATGATATTCCGCTAATCGTCTTCTCTATTATGGAAGAAGGAAACATTAAGCGTGCTGTAATGGGCGAAGACATTGGAACGAAGATAAGGGGGAAATAAGTGATGCCAGAAAGTATTTTGAAAAACTCATCTGATAAAATGGATAAAGCAATTCAAGCATTTCGCCGTGAGCTTAGCACTGTGCGTACAGGACGTGCGAACCCTGCTATTTTGGATAAAGTGCAAGTCGAGTACTACGGTGCAATGACTCCTCTTAATCAGCTGGCAACAATCTCAACACCAGAAGCTCGTCTTCTTGTTGTGACTCCTTTTGATAAAAGCTCAATTGGTGAAATCGAAAAAGCAATTCAAAAGGCTGAATTAGGCTTAACACCATCAAATGATGGTAATGTCATTCGTATTGCGATTCCTGCTTTAACAGAAGAGCGTCGTGCTGATCTTGTGAAGCTTGTTCGCAAATACGGTGAAGAAGCAAAAGTAGCCGTTCGTAACATTCGTCGTGATGCAAACGATGACTTGAAAAAGAAAGAAAAAAATGGCGATATTACAGAAGATGATCTGCGTGGATATACAGATTCTGTTCAAAAAGAAACAGACAAACATATTTCTGAAATTGATCAAATTACAAAAGATAAAGAAAAAGAAATCATGGAAGTCTAATTCAATTCACGCTACAATAAGATATGTAAAAAGACCCTCTCTCGTAAGGGGGTTTTTTTACACCTGCGTATAGAAGCGGGCAATTCAGCTTGGCAGGAAGACACAACAAAAGCTTTGGAGGAAGCTGTATGCTTGAGAAGTTCATGTTAAATAAGAAAACAGACAAATCAGCCGAAGGTTCTTTTTCCAAAGAAGATATTGATTTGGAACACGTTCCTAAGCACATTGCAATTATTATGGACGGGAATGGCCGCTGGGCAAAAAAAAGAGGCTTACCACGTGTAGCTGGTCATAATGAGGGCATGAATGTAATAAGACGAATGGTTCGTCTAGCGACAACGCTTGGAATTGAAGCGTTAAGTCTCTATGCTTTCTCAACAGAAAATTGGAAAAGACCGCCAAAGGAAGTGGAGTTCCTAATGAAACTTCCTCAGAAATTTTTAACCTCATTTTTACCTGAATTAATTGAATTAAATGTCCAAGTACGAACGATAGGGGATCGAACAGGTCTTCCAGAATATACGCTAACGGCGGTCGATAATGCGATTGAGCAAACGAAAGATAATGATGGCCTTATCTTGAACTTTGCCCTTAACTATGGCAGTCGTACCGAAATCTTATCAGCTTCAAAACAACTTGCTAGACAGGTAAAAGAAGGAGTCATTACAGAAGAGGAAATTAATGAAGAACTGTTTGAACAGTACTTGATGACGCGTGAGTTACCTGATCCAGATTTATTGATTCGAACGAGTGGAGAGATTCGGTTAAGCAATTTTATGCTTTGGCAGCTTGCTTATGCAGAATTTTGGTTTACAAAAGTTTTATGGCCTGATTTTAAAGAAGAGCATTTTGTCGAAGCGATTTGTGCATACCAACAAAGAGGACGTCGTTTCGGAGGCGTATGATTAAAAAAGGTGTTGAAAGCAGATGAAGCAACGAATAATCACAGCACTTGTTGCAGGAATTCTATTTTTAAGTGTTGTCATCTATGGCGGCATGCCTTTTACAATGACTGTGTATCTATTAGCGAGTATTGCCTTATATGAATTGCTGCGTATGAAGAGGATTTCGATTCTTTCATCACCTGGTGTAAGCAGCATGATTTTTCTATGGCTTTTATTAATTAATGACCAAGTACTATATGCCCGCCCCTATGTGACACTGACCAAGATTGAAATGGCACTCGTCGTTATCATGGTATTGTTATCGATTACTGTGTTAAGTAAAAATCGATACACCTTTGATGATGTTGGCTTTGTCATCTTATCGGTTGTCTATATTGGTGTAGGCTTTTATTATTTTATTGAAACGAGACAGGCAGGGTTAGATTATATTTTCTATGCATTGTTTGTAATTTGGGCGACAGATACGGGGGCTTACTTTGTCGGCCGGTCAATGGGGAAGCGGAAGCTTTGGCCGTTGATTAGTCCAAAGAAGACGATTGAAGGCTCTGTTGGTGGTATCGTGTTCGCGTTGTTAACGGCAGTTATCTTTCAGCTTGTTCACCCGCTACACTCTTCCATGCTTGTAGTAATCCTGATTACAATCTTAATTTCGGTAACAGGTCAGATTGGTGATTTAGTAGAGTCTGCTTTTAAGCGCCACTATGTTGTAAAGGATTCAGGTACAATTTTACCTGGACACGGTGGCATTTTAGATCGTTTCGACAGCTTGTTGTTCGTCTTGCCGATACTGCATTTTACACATTTTATATAGAAGAAGTAGAAGCGGGAAAAGGAGTTACCAAATCGTGATAAAAAAAATCAGCTTGCTTGGTGCAACAGGATCAATAGGAACGCAAACACTTGATGTAATTGAAGCTCACCCAAATGAATTTCATTTAGAGGCAATGTCTTTTGGCAGTAATATTGAAAAAGGGCTTGAAATGATACATAAATTTAAGCCAGCACTCGTATCAGTAAAAGACAAGGAGTCTGCTGAACGTTTGAAATCAGAGGTTCCTTCACACATTCGAATCTTTTACGGAGAAGAAGGATTAGTAGAAGTGGCAACAGCTGCGGATGCTGATATTCTTGTAAATGCTGTACTAGGAAGTGTCGGCCTTGAGCCAACGCTTGCAGCCATTGAAGCAGGGAAGCCAATTGCGCTTGCAAATAAAGAAACACTTGTAACAGCTGGTCATCTTGTGATGGCGAAAGCGAAGCAATATGGCGTTGATATTTTACCAGTTGATAGTGAGCATTCGGCTATCTTTCAATGCTTAAATGGAGAGCCGAAAAAAGCCATCTCAAGATTAATCTTAACGGCTTCTGGTGGTAGCTTCCGTGACAAAAAACGCGAAGAGCTCGAAGGTGTTACCGTTGAGGAAGCGTTAAACCATCCGAATTGGTCAATGGGAGCAAAGATTACGATTGATTCTGCGACAATGATGAATAAAGGGCTTGAGGTGATTGAAGCTCATTGGTTGTTCGGTTTGCCGTATGAGCAAATTGATGTTCTGCTTCATAAAGAAAGTATTATTCATTCAATGGTAGAATTCACTGACACAAGTGTGATTGCTCAATTAGGACAGCCAGATATGCGCGTCCCAATTCAATATGCCCTTACGTATCCCGAAAGACTTGAACTTCCTCATGCAAAAAGGTTAAACTTAATGGACATAGGTACATTACATTTTGATAAAGCTGATTTCGCACGCTACCAATGCTTGCGTTTCGCTTATGAAGCAGGCAAAATTGGCGGAAGTATGACAACGGTTCTGAATGCAGCAAATGAAGAAGCTGTCGGTCAGTTTTTGGATGGTCAGATTGATTTCTTAGAAATTGAACATTTAATTGAATCAGCACTGACAAAACATCAAACTGTTGTAGAACCTTCACTTGAAGTTATAAGTGAAATTGACAAAGAAACGCGCCAATATGTGCGTTCGCTTGTTCAAAAGTAATGGAAAAACAAATGCCCATATAGTAAAACTTTCTATATAAGAGAATAAATTCTCTTTAATTTGGTTAGTTTTGGGATAAAGGTGGGAAAGAGCTTGAATCAAATTATTGCGTTTATCGTTATTTTTGGTGTACTCGTTTTCGTTCATGAATTAGGTCATTTAATTTTTGCAAAGCGTGCTGGGATGCTTGCTCGTGAATTTGCAATCGGTTTTGGCCCGAAAGTGTTTTCTTTCAAGCGGAATGAAACGGTTTATACCATTCGTTTACTTCCTTTAGGCGGTTTTGTCCGTGTAGCAGGGGAAGACCCTGAATTAGTGGAGGTAAAAGCAGGATATCATGTTGGCCTGTTGTTTAATGCAGCAAACAAAGTTGAAAAAATTATAATAAACAATAAATCAAAATATCCAGATGCAAAAGTAATTGAAGTTGAACATGCGGATTTTGTCCATGATTTAGTTGTGACGGGCTATGAAGAAGACGGTGATATGCTTCAAACGTTCGCTGTCGATGAAAAGGCAATGCTTGTTGCTGATGAACAAGAAACACAAATTGCTCCTTATAACCGTCAGTTTGCGTCTAAAACAATTGGTCAACGTGCGATGCAAATCTTTGCAGGGCCGTTAATGAACTTTGCGCTTGCATTTGTGACGTTTATCTTCATTGCTTTGATGCAAGGTATCCCTACAGATGCACCAGAGCTTGGGAAATTAACAGATGATGGAGCAGCAATGGAGGCCGGCCTACAGCAAGGCGATAAAGTCCTTTCAATTGACGACAAAAAAGTAGCTGGATGGGAAGATATTGTATCAATTGTTCGGCAAAGCCCGAATGAGCCAATTGACGTAACAGTAGAGCGTGGCGGTGAACAGCAAACAGTCACTGTCACACCTAAAGAACAGCAAGTTGCTGAAGAGAAAATTGGACTTATTGGTGTCTATCCACCAGTCGAAAAGTCATTTCTCGGTTCAGTGAAACATGGTGCCGTACAAACCGCAACGGTGACGAAGGAAATTTTCACAGCGCTTGGACAGCTTGTAACCGGACAGCTTGCATTTGACCAGCTTTCTGGACCTGTTGGGATTTACGAGTATACAGGAAAAGCTGTGGAAAATGGTATTTTCATTGCCATGCAATGGACAGCGCTGTTAAGCATTAACTTAGGGATCTTTAATCTCTTGCCACTTCCTGCTTTGGATGGCGGCCGCTTAACTTTCATTGCGCTTGAGGCAGTGCGTGGAAAGCCAATAGACCCGCAAAAAGAGGGAATGGTTCATTTTATCGGCTTTGCCCTCTTAATGTTATTAATGATTGTCGTAACATGGAACGATATTCAAACATTTTTCTTGAAATAGCTTAACAAATACCGTGTGCATCATGGATGCATACGGTGTTTCGTTGTGACACGATAAAAAATGAGGTGCGTTATATGAGACAAAGTCAAATGCTAATCCCTACGCTAAGGGATGTACCAGCAGATGCAGAGATTAAAAGTCATCAGCTGTTAATTCGAGCAGGCTTTATTCGCAAAAATGCTGCTGGTATTTATAGCTTTCTTCCAATGGGTAAACGAGTGCTTCAAAAGGTTGAAGAAATTGTACGTGATGAAATGAATAAAGCAGGTGCCAATGAAATGCTTATGCCGGCTCTTCAGCCTGCAGAGCTTTGGCATGAAAGCGGTCGTTGGAACAACTTCGGTCCTGAACTAATGCGTTTGAAAGACCGTCATGCCCGTGAATTTGCTTTAGGCGCCACACATGAAGAAGTGATTACATCACTTGTGCGTGATGAAGTAAACTCATATAAGCGTTTACCACTTACACTTTACCAAATTCAAACGAAATATCGTGATGAACAGCGCCCTCGTTTTGGCCTGCTTCGCGGACGTGAATTTATTATGAAAGATGCGTATTCTTTCCATGCTACACAAGAATCTCTTGATGAAGCATATCAAAAAATGTTCACTGCTTATTCGAATATTTTTGAACGCTGCGGCCTAAACTTCCGTGCTGTTATCGCGGATTCAGGTGCAATGGGTGGAAAAGATACCCATGAATTCATGGTGCTTTCAGAAGTAGGGGAAGATACAATCGCTTATTCTGACTCCTCTTCATACGCAGCAAATATTGAAATGGCACCGGTTGTGACGAAGTATGAAAAAAGCGACGAAGCAGTAAAAGAACTTGAAAAAGTTTCAACACCAGATTCCAAAACAATTGAAGCTGTTGCTCAGTTCTTAAATGTTGCAAAAGAAGTTTGCATGAAAACTTTGCTGTTTAAAGTGGATGACCGTTTCGTCCTTGTGCTTACTCGTGGCGACCATGAAGTAAACGATATTAAGTTGAAAAATTTATTATCAGCTTCACACGTTGAAATGGCAACAGAAGAAGATGCAAAGCAATTATTAGGTGCTTCTTTCGGCTCACTCGGTCCTATTGGTATTTCAGAGGACATCGAAGTTATTGCTGATTATGCAGTACAAACGATTGTAAACGGCACTTGTGGTGCAAATGAAGACGGCTATCACTTCGTAAATGTAAACCCTGAGCGTGATTTCACTCCTTCACAATATGCAGATTTGCGTTTTATTGAAGAGGGTGACCCATCACCAGATGGAGAAGGTACAATCAAATTTGCTAAAGGGATTGAAGTCGGTCACGTATTTAAGCTTGGCACAGTTTACAGTGAAAAGATGGGGGCACAAATTCTTGATGAAAACGGCCGCTCTCAGCCTATGATTATGGGCTGCTACGGAATTGGGGTTTCCCGTACACTAGCAGCGATCGTTGAACAATTTAATGATGAGAACGGCATCGTATGGCCTAACAGTGTGACACCGTTCCATGTACATCTTATTCCGATCAACGCCAAAAATGCTGCTCAGAAAGAGTTAGCGGACAAGCTATATGCAGAGCTTCAAGAAGCTGGCTTTGAAGTTCTCTACGATGACCGAAAAGAGCGCCCAGGTGTGAAATTCGCAGACAGCGATTTATTTGGCATTCCTTTGCGTGTTACCGTTGGGAAAAAGGCTGAAGAAGGTATTGTTGAGCTTAAGCCTCGGGAAACAGGTGAAACAGAAGAAGTGACTGTTTCTGACTTAATTTACACATTAAAAGAACAACTTCTTCAAGCATAAATGTTGTAGAATAAAGGCATCTTCTTTCTTCTGAGGAGATGCCTTTCTCTATCCTTCTATGAAAGGAGTTAACAAGGAATGAGTGAGCTCACTCACGAACAAAAAGAACGATTTCAAATTTTACTAGAACAATTGAAAATGCCTGAAACGGTCATCTCTGATCATTTTCAACATGGGGCAATTGAAAAGCTGACAATTGATAAGTCGAACAAATCATGGCACTTTTCGATTCGATTTCCGGCTGTACCGCCTGCAAATGTATATCAACTCTTTGCTTCACACTTACAAAAAAGCTTTTCGCATATTGCTGAAGTATCCTTTTCTGTGCAATGTGAAGGGGCAGAACTAACAGAAGAGCTTGTGCAAGGGTATTGGCCGTTATTTTTAGATCGTTTGCAAGGACTGTCTCCTTCATTAGAAGCGCTGCTTAAACGGCAGCAACCTAAGCTTGAGGGGCAAAAATTAATCGTTCAAACACGCCATGCAGCAGAAGCGGAGGCTGTGAAGCGGAAATTTCAACAAACGTTTATGCATCATTTTCATGAAATGGGTTTGCCGTTAACACAAGTTGATACGACGGTGGTTCATTCAGAAGAAGAGTATAAGCAATTTGTCGAAAAACGCAGTGAAGAAGAACGAACAAAAGTTGTCGAGGTTATTGCTGAAAAAGAACAAAAGGAATCACAAAAAGAAGCGGATGCGGCTGCTGGAATTCCAAGTGGTCCGTTGTCTATTGGCTTAAAAATCCAAGATGAGCCAACCCCTCTTAAAGAGATTGTCGACGAAGAACGCCGTGTCACTGTTCAAGGGTATATCTTTGATGCAGAAACACGTGAGCTTCGAAGCGGAAGAACGCTGCTTACATTTAAGGTGACTGATTATACAAGTTCCATTTTAATTAAAATGTTTTCACGCGATAAAGAGGACGTTCCAATGCTGCAAGCCGTTAAAAAAGGCATGTGGGTGAAAGTACGCGGTGGGGTCCAGAATGATACTTTTGTACGCGATCTTGTCATGATTGCTAAAGATGTTCAAGAAATTCCGCCGAAAGAAACGAAGGATACAGCTGAAGAAAAACGTGTGGAGCTTCATTTGCATACACCAATGAGCCAAATGGATGCTGTTACATCAGTGTCACGCTTAGTCGAGCAGGCAGGTAAATGGGGTCATAAAGCAATTGCAGTTACTGATCATAATGTATGTCAGGCATTTCCTGAAGCATATGGCGCTGCTAAGAAACATGGTGTAAAAATGCTTTACGGCGTAGAAGCGAATATTGTTGATGACGGCGTCCCGATTGCTTATAATTCTCAAGACCGTGTACTTGAAGATGAAACGTATGTTGTTTTTGACGTTGAGACGACTGGGTTATCAGCTGTTTATGACACCATTATTGAGCTGGCAGCTGTAAAGGTGAAAGGTGGCGAAATTATCGACCGCTTTGAATCATTTGCAAACCCGCATCATCGTCTATCAGCGACAACAATTGAGTTAACAGGAATCACCGATGATATGGTGCAGAATGCACCTGAGGTTGGGGATGTCTTGAAAGACTTTCATGAATGGATTGGGAACGATGTGCTAGTTGCACATAATGCAAGCTTTGATATGGGCTTCTTAAATGTCGGTTATCAGCGGATTGGAATTGGGAAAGCGAAAAACCCTGTGATTGATACGTTAGAATTAGCAAGGTTTCTTTTTCCAGATATGAAAAACCATCGTTTGAATACGTTGTGTAAGAAGTTTGATATTGAACTAACTCAGCATCACCGTGCCATTTATGATGCGGAGGCAACTGGATACTTACTTGTGAAGCTCTTAAAAGATGCGACTGAACGAGATATTACAAATCATAATCAATTTAATGATCATATGGGCGAAGGCAAAGCGTACCGCCGCTCCCGACCTTCACATGCCATTTTGCTCGCACAGACGCAAGAAGGACTGAAAAACCTTTTCAAACTTGTTTCACTCTCACATGTGGAATATTTTTATCGAATGCCACGGATTCCTCGTTCAGTCTTAACGAAATACCGGGAAGGCATTCTTGTCGGTTCAGGCTGTGATCAAGGTGAAGTGTTTGAAGCGATGATGACGAAAGCACCTGAAGAGGTGGAGGAAATTGCTGATTTCTATGACTACCTTGAAATTCAGCCGCCAAGCAATTATTATCATTTGGTTGAAAAAGACCTTGTGCATGATGAGGAAAAGTTGTTAGACATTCTCTCAAATATCGTTAAGCTTGGTGAAAAGCTAGACAAGCCTGTTGTCGCTACCGGCAATGTTCACTATCTAAATAAGGAAGACTTCATTTATCGTAAAATTTTAATTGCCTCTCAAGGCGGGGCAAACCGGCTTAATAAGCAAACACAGCCGCTAGTTCATTTCCGGCCAACAAATGAAATGCTTGAGTGCTTATCATTCTTAGGCAAGGAGAAAGCAAAGGAAGTCGTTGTGACGAACCCGAATAAAATTGCCGACATGATTGATGAGATTAAGCCAATCAAAGACGAGCTGTATACACCGAAGATCGAAGGGGCGAACGAAGAGATAACGGAAATGAGTTATAATCGTGCTCGCAGTCTCTATGGTGAGGAATTGCCTGAACTTGTTGAAAAGCGGTTGGAGAAGGAACTGAAAAGTATTATCGGTCATGGGTTTGCGGTTATTTATTTGATTTCCCAGAAGATCGTTAAGAAATCATTGGATGATGGCTACTTGGTAGGTTCACGTGGCTCTGTCGGCTCATCATTTGTTGCGACAATGATGGAGATAACCGAAGTGAACCCACTGCCGCCGCATTATGCTTGTCCAAACTGTCAGCATTCACATTTCTTCGATGACGGGTCTGTCGGTTCAGGCTTTGACCTGCCTGATAAGGATTGTCCTGAATGTGGCACAGAGTATAAGAAAGACGGGCATGATATTCCGTTTGAGACGTTCCTTGGTTTTAAAGGGGATAAAGTTCCTGATATTGACTTGAACTTCTCAGGTGATTATCAACCGCGCGCTCATAATTATACGAAAGTATTGTTTGGAGAAGACAATGTGTTTCGTGCAGGAACCATTGGTACAGTTGCTGATAAAACAGCTTATGGTTTTGTAAAAGGATATATGAGCGACCATGACTTACAATACCGCGGAGCAGAGGTTGACCGGTTAGTGTCAGGCTGTACAGGAGTGAAACGAACGACTGGACAGCATCCAGGCGGCATTATCGTTGTGCCTGATTACATGGACATTTTTGATTTTTGTCCAATCCAGTTTCCAGCTGATGACCAGAAATCAGAATGGAAAACGACACACTTTGACTTCCATTCGATTCATGATAATTTATTGAAGCTTGATATTCTCGGTCACGATGACCCGACCGTTATCAGGATGCTGCAAGACCTAAGCGGGATTGACCCGAAGACCATTCCGACAGATGACGCAGAAGTGATGAAAATCTTCAGCGGGACAGAATCCCTTGGTGTCACACCAGAGCAGATTAACTGTAAGGTGGGGAGTCTCGGTATACCTGAGTTTGGGACACGCTTTGTACGCCAGATGCTTGAAGACACGAAACCGACGACGTTCTCAGAGCTCGTGCAGATTTCCGGCTTATCACACGGAACTGACGTATGGCTTGGAAATGCTCAAGAGCTAATTTATAGCGGAACGTGTGAGCTGGCGGATGTAATCGGTTGTCGTGATGACATTATGGTTTATTTGATTTACAAAGGGCTGGAGCCATCACTTGCCTTTAAAATTATGGAGTTTGTTCGTAAAGGGCGCGGCTTGCAGGATGAATGGGTTGAGGAAATGAAAAAGAATGGTGTACCTGACTGGTATATTGATTCATGCTTGAAAATTAAGTACATGTTCCCGAAAGCCCATGCTGCTGCTTATGTGTTAATGGCTGTTAGGATTGCGTATTTTAAAGTCCATTTTCCAATCTTGTACTATGCAGCTTACTTTACGGTACGTGCAGATGATTTTGAAATTGATACGATGGTGCGTGGCTCTAATGCAATTCGGGCGCGGATTGATGATATTAATTCAAAAGGGCTGGATGCTTCACCGAAAGAGAAAAGCTTACTGACCGTGCTTGAGCTTTCCCTTGAAATGTGTGAGCGTGGTTTTTCGTTTGGCAAGGTTGATTTGTATAAATCAAGTGCGTCAGAGTTTATTGTTGAAGGTGACAGCTTGATTCCACCATTTAACTCGATTCCTGGATTAGGTACAAACGCGGCTTTGAATATTGTGAAAGCACGTGAAGAAGGAGAATTCCTTTCTAAAGAAGATCTTCAACAGCGAAGTAAGGTCTCGAAAACAGTGCTTGAGTATCTTGATGACCATGGCTGTCTAGAAGGGATGCCAGATGCTAATCAGCTCTCCTTGTTCTAGGCTGTCACGGTTGAAAAAAGGTCCGTCGCTTGCAAACAATATCTGTCTATGCTATATTCTTATTGGTAATACTAGTGATAGCGGCTGACACAAGAGTGGGGCAACCCACTCTTTCGTTTTACGTTTTTCTGATAGAAACCTTCACTTTACTACTTCCCCTGCTTACCCTAAGCAGGGGATTTTCGTCAGAAGGTTGTGCAAAAGGAGGTTTAATATGGCTAACATTAAAGAAACAGCCGAAGAACTTGTGCTGCCGATATTAGAAGATATGAATTTAGAGCTTGTCGATATTGAGTATGTAAAAGAAGGCAAGAACTATTTTTTGCGTCTATATATCGATTCTGACACAGGTGTAGATATTGAAGAATGCGGAAAAGTAAGCGAACGTCTTAGTGAGAAGCTAGATGAAGCTGACCCGATTGCTCATCCTTACTTTTTAGAAGTTTCCTCACCAGGAGCGGAAAGACCGCTTAAAAAAGCTGCAGATGTGGAAAAAGCAATAGGGAAGCATGTAAATATTAAAACATATGAACCGATTGACGGAGAAAAGGAATTTGAAGGCACACTCACAGCTTTTGATGGTGAAACGGTTACGATTGAAGTGAAGGTAAAAGCGAAAAAGAAACAAATTGAGATACCGTATGAGAAAGTAGCGAAAGCCCGGTTAGCGGTTACTTTCAATTAAGAAGGGGAGAAATTTTGAGATGAGTACTGAACTTTTTGATGCCTTAACACTTTTAGAGAAAGAAAAAGGGATCAGCAAAGATGTCATCTTAGATGCGCTGGAAGCAGCATTGATTTCAGCATATCGCCGAAATTTTAATCAGGCGCAAAACGTTCGTGTAGATATCAATCCTGATACGGGTACAATGCGTGTATTTGCTCGTAAGGATGTTGTCGAGGAAGTATTTGATCCGCGTCTTGAAATTTCATTAGATGATGCACGAGAGTTAAATTCACATTACGAGATTGATGATATTGTGGAGATCGAAGTGACGCCAAAAGATTTCGGACGTATCGCGGCGCAAACAGCAAAGCAGGTTGTAACACAACGCGTTCGTGAAGCGGAGCGCGGCATTATCTTCACTGAATTTGTTGATCGTGAAGAAGATATTATGACTGGTATCGTACAGCGCCAGGATTCACGTTTCATCTATGTTTCACTTGGTAAGACAGAAGCGATTTTACCGCAAAGTGAGCAGATGCCAAATGAAACGTATAAGCCGCATGACCGTTTAAAAGTCTTTATTACGAAAGTAGAAAAAACGACAAAAGGGCCGCAAGTCGTGGTGTCACGTACACATCCAGGGCTTTTGAAGCGGTTATTTGAAATGGAAGTACCGGAAATATATGATGGCACCGTTGAACTTCGCTCTGTTTCTCGTGAAGCTGGGGACCGTTCTAAGATTGCTGTGTACTCTGAAAACGACGATATCGATCCAGTTGGTGCATGTGTTGGTCAGCGTGGTCAGCGTGTACAGGCGATTGTAAATGAGCTAAAAGGGGAAAAGATTGATATAGTCAGATATTCTGACGACCCAGTCGAGTATGTTGCAAATGCTCTAAGCCCTTCAAAAGTCGTTAAAGTAATTGTGAACGAGGAAGAAAAAGCAACAACGGTTATTGTCCCTGATTACCAACTATCACTTGCAATTGGTAAGCGTGGGCAAAATGCTCGTCTTGCGGCAAAGCTAACAGGGTGGAAGATTGATATTAAGAGCCAATCTGAAGCAGAGGAAGCAGGTCTATTATATGAAGAGATTCAAGAAGACTTGGACATGCCGATTGCTGAATATGAAACAACTTCTAATGATGAGGAAACCGTAGAAGAAGAAAACATTTTAGAATCAGACGAACGAACAGATGAAGTAGACGAATACGCAACAGACGATGTAGAAGACGAAGAAGAATAAGACGAGGTGGAGCCTAATGAAACAACGAAAAGTTCCAATGCGAAAATGTGTGGCTAGTCAAGAAATGAAGCCAAAGCAAGAGCTTATTCGTATTGTGCGCTCAAAAGAAGGTGAAGTCTCAATCGATCCGACCGGTAAGAAAAACGGCCGTGGTGCCTATCTAACGTTAGAGAAGGACTGCATACTAAAGGCCAAAAAGAAAAATATATTAGCCAATCACTTGAAGGCTGACATAAATGATGAAATATATGAAGAACTGTTGGCGCTTGCCGAGAAGGAGAAGCAGTAACGCAATGGAACAACAGAACAAATGGATGTCACTATTAGGTTTGGCAAATCGAGCGCGCCAATGCATTTCTGGAGAAGAACTCGTTGTGAAAGAAATACGCAGCAAACGAGCAAAGTTGGTTTTATTATCGGAAGATGCTTCTGAGAATACGACCAAAAAAATCTCAAACAAATGCACAAGTTATAACATTCCGCTTAAAAAAGTCCCTGATCGCTATTTGCTTGGCAAAGCGATCGGCAAGCCGCATCGTGTAACGGTAGCTGTTTTAGAAAGCGGATTTGCAAAGAAACTTATGACGTTGCTCGATGAATAATTGTGGGGGTGAACGTATGAGTAAGATGAGAGTTTATGAATACGCAAAAAAATATAATCTTTCCAGTAAAGATGTTATTTCAAAATTAAAAGAGAAAAATGTAGATGTGTCAAATCATATGTCAATGATTGATGAGGCAGCTGTAAAGGAATTGGATAGCATGTTTAAAACAAACAGTCAAAATACAGCACAAAACAATAATAAGGGTCAACAAGGTAATAATAAAAACAAAAAAGGCCCGAAAAACAACAAACAAAAGCAACAAAATAAGCCATCCTTCAAAGGAAACAGCCGTAAAGGTCAACCTGAGAAGAAAAAGCAAGAGCTTCCTGAAAAAGTAACATACCATGGTACATTAACAGTTGGCGATCTTGCTGAGAAATTAGGCAAAGAGCCTTCTGAATTAATTAAAAAATTAATGATGCTTGGCGTCATGGCGACGAAAAACCAAGATCTTGATGCGGATTCAATTGAACTAATCTGTGAAGAATATGGAGTAGAGGTTGAAGAAGAAATCGTCTATGACGACACTGACCTAGCCGCATACGATGTAGAAGATAGTGATGATGAATTAACGGTTCGTCCTCCTGTTGTAACCATTATGGGTCACGTTGACCATGGTAAAACAACGCTTCTTGACTCGATCCGCAAAACAAAAGTAACAGCTGGTGAAGCAGGCGGGATTACACAGCACATTGGTGCCTACCAAATCGTCAATAAGGGCAAGAAAATTACATTCCTAGATACACCTGGACACGCCGCGTTTACAACAATGCGTGCACGTGGAGCTAGTGTAACGGATATTACGATTCTTGTGGTTGCAGCAGATGATGGTGTCATGCCACAAACAGTTGAAGCGATTAACCATGCAAAAGCTGCAGGCGTTCCAATTATCGTAGCGGTTAACAAAATGGATAAAGAAGGTGCAAACCCTGACCGTGTGATGCAGGAATTAATGGAGCATGAGTTAATTGCCGAAGACTTTGGTGGTGACACAATCTTCGTTAAGCTTTCTGCTGTAAAAGGTGAAGGGATTGAAGAGTTAATCGAAATGATTACACTCGTCTCTGAGATGGAAGAGCTAAAAGCAAATTCAGACCGTGTGGCAACTGGCTCTGTTATTGAAGCACAGCTTGATAAAGGCCGCGGCTCTGTGGCAACTCTTCTTGTGCAAAACGGTACACTTCACGTTGGCGATTCGATTGTAGTTGGAAACACATACGGCCGTGTCCGCGCAATGGTCAACGACTTAGGTCGTCGCGTGAAAGAAGCTGGCCCGTCTACTCCTGTAGAAATTACAGGGCTTAATGATGTGCCACAAGCAGGGGATCCATTCCTTGTGTTTGCAGATGAGAAAAAAGCACGTCAAATTGGTGAAGCACGTGCACAAAAGCTTCTTGAAGAGCAACGTGGCGAAACAACGAAAATCAGCCTAGACGACTTGTTTGAACAAATCAAACAAGGGGAAATGAAAGATATCAACTTAATTGTTAAAGCTGACGTGCAAGGCTCGGCTGAGGCACTTGCTTCTTCACTTCAAAAAATTGATGTAGAAGGCGTACAAGTCAAAATCATTCATACAGGTGTTGGTGCGATCACAGAATCTGACATTACATTAGCATCCGCTTCTAATGCGATCGTAATCGGGTTCAATGTGCGCCCTGATGTGAATGCGAAGAAAACAGCTGAAAGTGAAGGCGTAGATATCCGTCTACACCGTATTATTTACAAGGTAATTGAAGAAATCGAAAGTGCAATGAAAGGGATGCTTGATCCTGAGTATGAAGAAAAAGTAATCGGTATGGCTGAAGTTCGTGAAACATTTAAAGTTTCCAAAATCGGTACCATTGCTGGTTCATACGTAACAGAAGGTAAGATCACACGTGACGCAGGTATCCGCCTTATCCGTGACGGTGTTGTTATTTTCGAAGGTGAAATCGATTCCCTTAAGCGTTACAAAGACGACGCGAAAGAAGTCGCACAAGGCTATGAGTGTGGGATTACGATTGCGAAATATAATGACATTAAAGAAGGCGACATGATTGAAGCCTATGTGATGGAAGAAATTGAAGTAAAATGATTGGAGCGGTGCGTTGTGAGTGCATCATTTATGACGCCCAGTCCTTGAAACAGAAACGCTCGGTAACGAAGCGCATCATTGAACGCGTCCGAAACCGATTCAACGTTTCGATTGCGGAAACAGACCATCACAATGTCTGGCAAAGAGCGGAGTTGACCATTGCTGCCGCATCATCAAGCCAGGTCATTGCCGAAAAAGAATTGAATAAAGTCTTAGATTTTATCGATTCTTTTCCGGAAATTGAACGGACTGTAACGACATTTGAGTGGTTGTAATGATGAGGTGATATTATGAGTAACATTCGCTCAACACGAGTGGCTGAGCAGATGAAGAAAGAGCTCGGCGATATTTTAAGCCGTAAAATTAAAGACCCGCGCGTCGGCTTTGTGACTGTAACTGATGTACGTGTTACAGGTGATTTGCAGCAAGCAAAAGTCTATATTACGGTTTTAGGTGACGATGAGAAGAAACAGGATACGTTAAGAGGCCTTGCAAAGGCAAATGGCTTTATCCGTTCTGAAATCGGGAAACGCATTCGTTTACGAAAAACACCTGAAATTATCTTTGAATTTGATGAAACGATTGAGCGCGGAAATCGTATTGAACGTTTGCTGCACGAGATCAACGATCCATCTGAACAATAATTCAGTTAGGATAGGCCGCTTTTCGGTCTATCCTTTCTTATTGTTATTCTGGCCTATTCGCTTAGAAAAGAGAAGGAGGGATGTAAATGAATGGTGTGCTGCCGTTATATAAGCCACGGGGAATGACCTCACATGATTGTGTACATAAAGTGAGAAAGCTCTTAAAAACAAAAAAAGTAGGCCATACAGGTACCCTCGACCCAGAGGTGGACGGTGTGCTTCCGCTTTGTATTGGAAGAGCGACTAAAATTGCAGAGTATATTACAGCTAGTGCCAAGACATATGAAGCAGAGGTTACATTAGGGCGTGCAACAGAAACAGAAGATGCGCACGGTGAAATAGTTGAAGAAAAGCCTGTCACACATACGTGGGAGATAGAAGCCATTCAACAAACACTGAAATCATTTCAAGGCGAAATCGAACAAGTGCCTCCGATGTTTTCTGCTGTAAAGATACAGGGGAAAACGTCTTTATGAATATGCGCGCCAAGGAATTGAAGTGGAACGGCCGCGAAGACGCGTTACCATTCATTCTATTGAATTACTTACAAAAGAATCTATTACACCTGAAGAGCCGCATTTTTCAATTCGTGTTACATGTAGTAAAGGTACGTATATTCGAACACTTGCAGTAGACATTGGCAAGGCTCTCGGTTATCCTGCACATATGTCGAAATTAACTCGTACAGCTTCAGGGAGCTTTCAGCTTGCTGATTGTGTGACATTTGAACAGATTGAAAGTGGGGATTATTCTCTTATACCAATGGAAGTGCCACTTTCTCGTTTGACAAAACTTGTTGTTAATGAAAAAGTAGAAAAGGCCGTACGAAATGGCGCGGTGCTTCAATTACCGGAAGAAGTCGCGTCAGAAGAACGTTTTGGTATTTGGACAAGTACAAATGAATGTATTGCAATCTACCAACCGCATCCACGCAAAGAAGGCTTGATGAAGCCTGAAAAAGTACTATGGACGTAATGTTTGATTAAAGAAGGTGAAAACATGGAAGTCGTTCATTTATCTTATCCGCATGAGATAACAGCAGATAAGGCTGAACCGAAAGTGCTTGCGCTCGGCTTCTTCGATGGTGTTCATCGGGGCCATCAGCAAGTCATTCAAACCGCAAAACAAATTGCAGATGAAAAAGCGATTAAAAGTGCAGTGATGACCTTTCATCCACACCCTTCTGTTGTCCTTCGCAAGGGGAAGCAGCATGTTCGCTATATCACACCGCCACAAGAAAAGGCTGAGCAAATTGAGAAGCTTGGCATTGATATTCTTTACATTGTGAAGTTTGACCATGGTCTATCTGATCTTTTGCCACAAGAATTTGTTGATGAATTTCTGATCCGTTTAAATGTGAAGCACGTTGTTGCTGGCTTTGACTTCTCATACGGCCGGCTTGGAAAAGGCAAAATGGAAACATTACCGTTCCACTCTAGAGGAAACTTTGCGCAAACCACAGTAGGAAAAGTTGAGAAAGGCAGCGAAAAAGTAAGCTCTACATTAATTCGTCAGAAAATAGAAAGCGGAGAAGTGGATGAGCTTTCACAACTTCTTGGAAGACCTTATACCGTACATGGAATCGTGGTACATGGTGATAAACGTGGTCGGACAATCGGGTTTCCAACAGCAAACGTGCAATTATTAGATAAATTTTTAATGCCGCCTGTTGGTGTCTATGCTGTTCAAATTGATGTGAAAGGCAAACGTTATGATGGTGTCTGTAATTTAGGCTATAAACCGACTTTCCATGACAACAAAGAAGAGCCGATTCTTGAAGTGCACATTTTTCAATTTGATGGCGACATCTATGAGGAAGAAGTGTCGGTTATGTGGGTTCAACGGATTCGAGCTGAGCAGAAATTTGACTCAGTTGATGCATTAATTGCACAAATTGAGCAGGATAAAGCAGAAGCGGAACGAATTTTAGAGAAAAATTAGTTATTCCTCTTGCTTTTTCCGATAAAAGATTGTAAGATGTTCAATGTATGCTTGTTTTACAGGCAAATATGAACCATTGCTTGGCAAAACGATTCACCAACGTTTGCTCAGTGATCGGGGATAACATGAATAGGAGGTGAATAGGATGGCACTAACACAAGAACGTAAACAAGAAATCATCAGTGAATTCAAAACGCACGATAACGACACAGGTTCTCCAGAAGTACAAATCGCTGTCCTAACAGAGCAGATTAACACTTTGAACGAACATTTACGTACACACAAGAAAGACCACCATTCTCGTCGCGGTCTTTTGAAAATGGTAGGTAAGCGTCGTAATCTTCTTACGTACCTACGTAAGAAAGATGTTACTCGTTACCGTGAAGTAATCAATAAGCTTGGCTTACGCCGATAATTACCAAAAAAAGCGGGAGTAATCCCGCTTTTTTCTTACACTACGAGAATATTTTACGAATTGTAAATTAGACTAAGCATACGGCTCTGCCGTTTTAAAACTCGGCATTTGCCGAGTTTTATTATCGTTACAGCCTTACTATTTCTAATCGTTCGAATAGAAACGTGTTTACATAGCGATGTTACTCTTGTTATCTTTAAAACGATTAGGATATACTTAGTACAAAATGATGTATACATATGAGAGGAGTACGCTGATTATGGATCATGAAAAATGCGTATTTTCGATGGACTGGGCAGGGAGAAATCTCTCAGTTGAAATTGGACAACTTGCCCAACAAGCAAATGGCGCATGTTTAGTACGTTACGGCGATACAGCTGTGTTAAGTTCAGCAACAGCGTCAAAACAACCGAAAGATTTAAATTTTTTCCCATTAACTGTTAACTATGAAGAGCGTTTATATGCCGTTGGTAAGATTCCAGGAGGCTTTATTAAACGTGAAGGACGCCCAAGTGAAAAAGCAATTCTAGCTAGTCGCTTGATTGACCGTCCTATTCGCCCGCTGTTTCCTGACGGCTTCCGTAATGAAGTGCAAGTCATCAGCATGGTAATGAGCGTGGATCAAGATTGTTCAAGTGAAATGGCTGCGATGTTTGGTTCATCACTAGCACTTTCTGTTTCTGACATTCCGTTTGCAGGCCCGATTGCAGGGGTTATTGTCGGCCGTGTCGATGATGAATTTGTCATTAACCCAACTGTTGAACAATTAGAAAAAAGTGATATTCACTTAACCGTTGCTGGTACAAAAGATGCGGTAAACATGGTTGAAGCAGGCGCGAATGAAGTACCTGAAGAAACAATGCTTGAAGCAATTATGTTTGGTCATGATGCCATTAAAGAATTAATTGCTTTCCAAGAGAAGATCGCAGCTGAAATTGGCAAGGAAAAGATGGAAATTTCACTGTATGAAATTGATGAAGAGATTGAATCAGCCGTTCGCTCAAAGTGTGAAGCAGAACTGAAAGATGCAATCCAGGTTGTTGAAAAGCATGCACGTGAAGAAGCTATTTCAGAAGTAAAAGCACGTGTTGTCGAAGAATACGAAGAGAATGAAGCTGAAGATGCTGTTATCAAGCAAGTGAAAGAAACACTTGATAAGATGGTGAAGGAAGAAGTTCGCCGTTTAATCACAAAAGAAAAGATTCGCCCTGATGGCCGTCGTATTGATGAAATTCGTCCACTTTCTTCAGAAGTAGGATTGCTGTCTCGTACGCATGGTTCAGGCCTTTTCACACGCGGTCAAACACAAGCACTAAGCATTTGTACACTTGGCGCGCTTGGCGATGTGCAAGTGTTAGACGGTCTTGGTGTTGAAGAATCAAAACGTTTCATGCACCACTATAATTTCCCGTCCTTCTCTGTTGGTGAAACAGGACCAATTCGCGGGCCAGGTCGTCGTGAAATTGGACACGGGGCATTAGGTGAGCGTGCACTCGAAAAAGTTATTCCATCTGAAAAAGACTTCCCATACACTATCCGTCTTGTGTCTGAAGTGCTTGAATCTAATGGTTCAACATCTCAAGCAAGTATTTGTGCAAGTACACTTGCCATGATGGATGCTGGGGTACCGATTAAAGCACCTGTAGCTGGTATTGCGATGGGCTTAGTGAAATCTGGTGAAGACTATTCCGTCTTAACAGATATTCAAGGCATGGAAGATTTCTTAGGTGATATGGACTTTAAAGTAGCTGGAACTGAAAAAGGTGTTACAGCGCTTCAAATGGATATTAAGATCGAAGGTTTGTCTCGTGACATTCTTAAAGAAGCACTAGAGCAAGCGAAAGTAGGTCGTATGCAAATTCTTGAGCATATGCTTGCAACGATTCAAACACCACGTGAAGAGTTAAGTCAATATGCACCGAAGATTTTAACGATGAACATTAATCCTGACAAGATCCGCGATGTCATTGGACCGAGCGGAAAACAGATTAATAAAATTATCGAAGAAACTGGCGTGAAAATTGATATCGAACAAGATGGTACAGTCTTTATTTCTTCCACAGAATCTGAAATGAATAACAAAGCGAAGAAAATCATTGAAGATCTTGTGCGTGAAGTAGAAGCTGGACAAACATACCTCGGCAAAGTAAAACGAATTGAAAAGTTCGGTGCATTTGTTGAAGTATTCCCAGGCAAAGAAGGTTTAGTACACATTTCAGAAGTTGCAGAAGAGCGTATCCGCAAAGTGGAAGACGTCTTATCTGTCGGAGATCAAATTCTTGTAAAAGTAAAAGAAATTGACTCACAAGGCCGTGTAAACCTATCACGCAAAGCAATTCTTATTGAACAGCGTGAACGTGAAGAAAAGGAAAAAGGAAACAAACAATAATGTAATAGAAGCTGACATTCTCAGCTTCTGTTATTCCAAGAACTTGGCATTGTAGCCAAGTTTTTTTCATGCCTTCTTTTGTGAAGTGGACAGCCAAACCGCCCGCCTCCGCTTTCGACGCACAGGACGTGCTATTGCAGGCGTTGTCACAGGACGTGACGTTCTTAGCCAGCGTCAAGTACGGCGGGCAGAAATTTGTGTTGCTTCCGACGCACAGGACGTGCTAGCGTCGGTGTTGAAACAGGATGTTTCGTTCTTAACCGACGTTCCTTTAATGCCCCGAGGCAAAGAGCGCCTCTATGCATGAAGGCTCCAGCAAACAATATTTCTAAGCGGCCCGCCTCCGCTTTTCGTGATGTCTAGCTGCGAAAGGCAGGCTGCGCGAATTGCTTCACCTTTCCACGCCGAAAGGAAAAGGCGGCTTTCTCTGTGTAAAGGCTCCAGCAATCGGACAGCCAAACCGCCTTCCTCCGCTTTTCATGATGTCCAGCTGCGGCGGCTAGGGGCTCGAGGTCATAAGTCAGCTTGCTGCGGGGACGAAGAACGGTCCTCTCCGCAATCTGCCTTATGCTTGTCGCCCCTAAACAAGCCTCCTCCGCTTTTCTATTCATAAGTTGTCCTTGTTTGTCATAGTTTTGTAGTAGGCAGAGGGGGGGATAGAAGGGTGCGGAAGCATGTTATCCAGTTGGTTGGGTTTGCGGTGTTGTTGATGGTTACCTTTGGGGTTTTTAAGAATCCATATATTGATCAATTTGCACTGGAGCTGATGGAAAGCCGTCCTGCTTTTAAGGCTGATGATGCGCTGTATCATAAAATTACAGAAGAGGCGCCAAAATATGAGGAGGCGCCTGTTGATGCGCGAATTGACCGGGTATGGAAAGCGCTCCCAGGTTATAATGGTCTTGTAGTTGATATGAAGAAATCTTATGAAGCGATGCGTAAGACAGGTAAATATGATGAAAAGCTGCTTCAATTTAAGGAAGTACCACCTGCTGTCAAGCTAAAGAACTTACCGCCTTCACCTGTCTACCGAGGGCATGCGGAAAAGCCGATGATAAGCTTTATTATCAATGTTGCCTGGGGGAATGAATACTTACCAGAGATGCTGAAGGTGCTAAAGAAACATAATGTACATGCGACATTTTTTTTCGAGGGGCGATGGGTGAAAAATAATCCCGAATTAACGACCATGATTCATGAAGCAGGTCATGAAATTGGCAATCATTCTTATTCACATCCCAATATGGCGAATATGACAAAAGCAGCTGCCCTTGAAGAGCTACGGAAGACAAATGAAGTGATCGAAGCGACGCTGAATGTGAAGCCTGAATGGTTTGGTCCGCCAAGTGGAGCTTATAATCAACAAACAGTAGAAGCAGCAGCTGAGCTTGGTATGCGGACTGTTATGTGGAGTGTTGATACAGTTGACTGGAAGAAGCCTGAGCCAGCAGTTATGGTAGAACGTGTCGCAGCTAAGCTTCATCCGGGCGCGATGATTTTAATGCACCCGACAGCCTCAACCGCTGCAGGTCTTGAAGGAATGATTCAAGCGGCAAAGGCGAAAGAATACAAAATTGATGTGGTGTCGACATTATTAAGTGAACAGCGTGTAAGTGTTGAAAGCAACGGGGATCGTTAACACCGTTGTTTTTGCATATTTTTAAGTACTTCATGCTTTTGGGCTTGGTTGACATGACATTTGCAGGTTAGATTGTTATGATAAGGGATGGAATAGTAGCACTAATATTGGCCGCATAGGAGGAAACAATTTGATTAACAAACATACATGTCAAAATGGCGTTCGCGTTGTTCTTGAAAATATTCCAACCGTTCGTTCTGTAGCGATCGGCATATGGGTTGGGACAGGTTCTCGTAATGAAACGAAGCATAACAACGGAATTTCTCACTTTCTAGAACATATGTTTTTCAAAGGTACAAAAACACGTTCAGCGAAGGATATTGCTGAAAGCTTCGATAGTATCGGAGGACAAGTGAATGCGTTTACATCTAAGGAGTATACATGTTTCTACGCAAAAGTACTTGATGAACATGCTTCATATGCACTTGATGTGCTTCAGGATATGTTTTTCAACTCTACATTCGATGAAGAGGAATTGAAGAAGGAAAAGAATGTGGTGCTTGAGGAAATTAAAATGTATGAGGATACACCAGATGATATTGTCCATGACTTATTAAGCAAAGCGAGCTATGGCAGTCATCCGCTTGGTTATCCGATCCTAGGGACTGAGGATACTTTACATAAGTTTAACGGAGATATGCTTCGTACGTATATTAATGATGCCTACACGCCTGATAATGTTGTCGTTTCGATTGCAGGGAATGTGACGGAAAGTTTTATTCAAGAAGTCGAAGCGTATTTTGGCAGCTATCAAACGAACGGCAATAAGTTAGAATACGTGACACCACAATTTCAACAGGATAAAATTTCTCGTAAGAAAGAAACAGAGCAAGCTCATTTATGCTTAGGGTTTGATGGGCTTAAAATTGGTGACGACGATATTTACAGCTTAATTGTGTTAAATAATATTCTTGGTGGCAGTATGAGCAGCCGGTTGTTTCAAGATGTTCGTGAGGAGCGCGGGTTAGCTTATTCGGTGTTTTCTTATCATTCTTCTTATCGTGATAATGGCATGTTAACAATCTATGCTGGCACAGCGAGCAGTCAGCTCAATGTGTTGTATGAAACCATCGAACAAACATTAGAGCGTTTAAAGCAAGACGGAATTACCGAGAAGGAGCTTCGCAATAGTAAGGAGCAAATGAAAGGCGGCTTAATGCTGAGCCTAGAAAGTACGAATAGTCGGATGAGCCGTAATGGTAAAAATGAGCTGATGTTAAAGCGTCATCGCACACTTGATGAAATTATTGAGTCGATTTCAAATGTGACACAGGAAAGCGTCTATGAGATGTCAAAACGTGTTTTTTCAGGGAAGTATTCTGCAGCGCTAATCAGTCCAGATGGTACAATGCCGCAAAATTTAAAATAAAACTTGCTCAAAAGATGTCTGCAGCGACGATGTTGCAGGCATTTTTTTGCTTTCTGTGCATACATACCAATAAGGAAGGGGTGGACAATATGCGTCTAAGCGAAATGAGCGGCAAAGAAATCATTGATTTAAAGCGTGGTGAGCGGCTTGGTGTACTTGGTCACGCCGACTTTGAAATTGATGAAACGACCGGTATGATCCAATCTGTCCTCATTCCAACGATGAAATGGTTTGGATTTCGAAAGCAAGGAGAAGAAGTTCGTGTATCGTGGCAGGATATCAAAAAAATTGGCACAGATATGATTATCATTGACTTTGAACAAGATGAGTAACGCTCTGCAATTGCAGGGCGTTTTTCTATTCACCTTCTAGGCATGTGTGTCATAAGATGTTTTAGAGTTCGATAGGAAATTCTTTGTGTAAAGAAGGTGAAACAGCGTGATGTTAACCGGTATGCATATCGTCGTCATGGGCGGCGATGCGCGTCAGTTAGAAGTGATTAAAAAACTTGCAGAACTTGATGCTACCATTTCACTTGTTGGCTTTGAACAACTTGATCACGGCTTTGCCGGCGCTGTAAAGAAAGAGTTGGCTGAAATAAATTTCTCTGAAGTAGATAGTTTCATACTGCCTGTTCCTGGTACAAATTTAGAGGGAAAAGTAGACACTGTATTCTCAAATGAAGAAATCATCTTAACGGAAGACTTATTGAAACAAACGCCTGAACATTGTCTGATTTTCTCTGGGATTAGTAATTCCTATTTAAATGAGATTACGACAAATGCAAAAAGAAGCTTAATTCAGTTATTTGAGCGGGATGATGTTGCGATTTATAATTCGATTCCTACAGTTGAAGGAACGATTATGATGGTGATTCAGCATACAGATATCACAATCCACAGCTCAAAAGTCCTCGTATTAGGGCTAGGGCGTGTCGGCATGTCTACGGCTCGCACGTTCCATGCATTAGGCGCCAAAGTAAAGGTAGGTGCGAGAAAGAGCGAGCACCTTGCACGCATTACGGAAATGGGGTTAGAGCCTTTCCATTTAGATGAACTAGAAGACCATGCAGATGATGCGGATGTCGTTATTAATACAATTCCAGCTCAAGTTGTTACCGCCTCTGTTATTTCGAAATTACCTGCCCACAGCTTAATTATTGACCTCGCCTCAAAACCTGGAGGGACTGATTTTCGCTATGCGGAAAAAAGAGGTGTCAAAGCATTGCTTGCACCTGGATTACCAGGAATTGTTGCTCCGAAAACAGCAGGTCAAATTGTAGCAAATGTCATCTCAAGCTTGCTGGATGAGGCGAAGCAACAACGAAAGGAGAACAGCTGATGTCACTTAAAGATAGACGTATTGGTTTTGGTTTGACAGGTTCTCACTGTACGTATGATGCCGTAGTACCTCAAATTCAAAAGCTTGTGGATGCTGGAGCAGATGTCCTGCCAGTCGTGTCGTTTACTGTTCAAAATACGACAACACGTTTTGGAGCAGGTGTAGATTGGATTAAGAAGATTGAAGAAATAACTGGAAATAAAGCGATCGATTCCATTGTGGCAGCTGAGCCGCTTGGTCCAAAGCTACCGCTCGATTGTATGGTAATTGCTCCGCTTACAGGAAACTCAATGAGTAAGATGGCGAATGCTTTAACAGATTCACCTGTCTTAATGGCAGCAAAAGCAACGCTACGTAACTTAAGTCCTGTCGTGCTTGGCGTCTCAACAAATGATGCACTTGGTTTAAACGGTATGAATCTAATGCGACTTTTATCCACAAAAAATATTTATTTTATTCCATTTGGGCAAGATTCACCAGATAAGAAGCCAAATTCCATTGTAGCGGATATGAATAAATTAGTGCCGACAATAGAAGCCGCAATTGATGGAAGACAGCTTCAACCCCTGTTAATCGAACGTTATAAAGTGCAAGAATAATGCGTTAATTCGGTAAAAGCGAACGAAAATTCTCATTCTTCCCTTTTTTTCAGAAATGATTATGATAAAATAAACGTTAAATGTGAAAGAAGGAGAGAATAGGACTCTCTCCTTCACAATAAGTTGTAAAAAAAGAGGATAGGGAAGGGAGAAACAAAATCAATGTCAACAAAAACTTTTAATGTAGCAGTAGTAGGAGCAACAGGTGCAGTCGGACAACAAATGTTAAATATGCTTGAAGAGAGGGACTTCCCGATTGCAAATTTGAGCCTTCTTTCATCAGCACGTTCTGCTGGTAAGAAGATTACATTTAAAGGGGAAGAGCTTGAAGTACAAGAAGCAAAGCCAGAAAGCTTCGAAGGAATTGATTTAGCACTATTTTCAGCAGGTGGATCTGTTTCGAAAAGTTTAGCGCCTGAAGCGGTTAAACGCGGCGCAATTGTTGTAGATAATACAAGCGCATTCCGTATGGACCCAGAAGTACCGCTTGTCGTACCTGAAGTTAACGAAGATGATCTTCATACACATAAAGGGATTATTGCAAACCCGAACTGCTCAACAATTCAAATGGTTGCAGCACTTGAGCCACTTCGCAAGAACCTTGGCTTAACGCAAGTCATCGTTTCCACATACCAAGCTGTATCAGGTGCTGGTGCTGTGGCAATAGATGAAATGAAAGAACAGTCACAAGCGATGTTAAATGGTGAGGAGCATACGCCAAAAGTTCTTCCAGTGAAATCGGATAAAAAGCATTACCCAATTGCTTTCAACGCCCTGCCGCAAATTGATGTGTTCCAAGAAAATGGATTCACATATGAAGAAATGAAGATGATTAACGAAACGAAAAAAATTATGCATATGGCTGAGTTGAAAGTTGCTGCAACATGCGTTCGCCTTCCAATCGAAGTCGGTCATGCCGAATCAGTATACATCGAAGTTGAAAAAGAAGGTGTAACAGTAGAGCAAGTGAAAGAACTTCTAAGCAATGCACCAGGTGTTGTGCTTGAGGATGACCCAAGTGAGCAAGTGTACCCAACACCATTAAATGCTGCAGGCAAGAAAGAAGTGTTTGTCGGCCGTGTACGTAAAGACTTAGATAACGATAAAGGCTTCCACTTATGGGTTGTTTCTGATAACTTGCTTAAAGGGGCAGCATGGAACTCTGTCCAAATTGCTGAACGTTTAGCTGCATTAAACATTTTAAAATAATCATCAACATTTGAAGAGGTGTCTCCATGAAAATCGTCGTACAAAAATTCGGCGGAACTTCAGTGAAAGATGAAGAAAGCCGTAATCGAGCTTGTGAACACATTCAACAGGCAGTCAATGAAGGCTATAAAGTGGTAACCGTTGTATCTGCTATGGGGCGCCAAGGCGCTCCATATGCTACAGATACATTGTTAGGCTTAGCGGAACCTTCTCATATAAGCAAGCGCGAACGTGATCTATTGCTTTCATGTGGAGAAACAATCTCCTCGGTTGTCTTTTCAAACCTTTTGCTTTCTAAAGGGATAAAAGCCGCAGCCTTAACTGGAGCAAGAGCAGGCTTTCGGACTGATGACGAGCATACAAATGCCAAGATTGAAGAAATGGATTGTGAACACTTACGGGAAACATTGAAAACACATGATGTCGTTGTGGTGGCAGGTTTTCAAGGGATTTCCCCACAAGGTGATGTGACAACACTTGGACGCGGGGGCAGTGATACATCTGCGGCTGCTCTAGGTGCTGCTGTTAACGCTGATTGGATTGATATTTTTACAGATGTCGAAGGTGTCATGACAGCTGATCCGCGTATTGTAGAAGATGCGCGACCGTTATCTGTGGTTACGTACAATGAGATTTGCAATCTAGCATATCAAGGGGCAAAGGTGATTCATCCTCGTGCTGTTGAAATTGCAATGCAGGCGAAAGTGCCGATTCGCGTTCGCTCTACTTATTCTGATGCACCTGGAACACTTGTAACATCGATTACGAAGGAAAAGCAGGGTGCAGATGTCAATGAACGTTTAATTACGGGAATTGCTCATATGAAGGATGTCACACAAATTACAGTCGAAGCAAAAGAGGGGCAATATGACATCCAAGCAGAAGTGTTTAAAGCGATGGCACAAGAGAAGATTAGCGTTGACTTTATCAACATCTCACCAAATGCGGTTGTTTATACGGTGACAGACGAGGCGACTGACCGTGCCGTAGAAGTATTGCAAAACCTTGGATTTGAACCAAAGGCCATTCGTCATTGTGCAAAAGTGTCAGCAGTTGGCGCAGGGATGACGGGGGTACCCGGGGTAACTGCAAAAATTGTTAACGCCCTTTCAAGTGAAGGAATTTCCATCTTACAATCGGCAGACTCTCATACGACAATTTGGGTCCTTGTCAAGGAAAAAGATATGATCCTTGCTGTGAATGCGCTTCATAAAGTATTCCAATTGGAAAAAGAAGCGAATTTGGCGAATTAGTCATTTTCGTATTTCTTGAAATTACCGCAAGGAGAGGATGACATATGGATTTCGGTCCAATCGGCACGGCGATGGTAACGCCGTTTGATCATAAAGGGAACATTGACTTTGCAAAGACGACACAGCTTGTGAATTATCTGATTTCAACAGGCACCACATCCTTAATTGTGGCAGGAACGACTGGAGAGTCGCCAACCTTAACGATAGAGGAAAAGGTCGCATTGTTTCGCCATGTTGTCTCCATTGCAAATGGTCGTGTCCCGGTAGTTGCCGGTACAGGTTCAAATAATACTCGTGCCTCCATCCAACTTACGAAAAAAGCGGAAGAAGCAGGAGTAGACGCTGTCATGCTTGTCACGCCTTATTATAATAAGCCGAGTCAAGAAGGGCTGTATGAACACTTTAAGGCTATTGCGTCTGAAACAAAGCTGCCAGTCATGCTGTATAATATTCCAGGTCGTTCGGCTGTTAATGTTACGGTTGATACAATTGTGCGGTTATCCGAGGTTGAGAACATTGTCGCAGTCAAAGAAGCATCAGGTGACCTAGGCGCGATGACAGAAATCATTGCACGCACTCCAGAGGATTTCGTTCTCTACAGCGGCGATGACAGCTTGACACTGCCAGTGCTTGCTATTGGCGGGAAAGGTGTTGTCTCGGTAGCCTCCCATGTCATTGGCAATGAAATGAAGCAAATGGTAGAAGCATACCAAGCTGGAAAGATCTTTGAAGCTTCGGCTTACCATCAACAGCTACTTCCGATTATGAAAGCGATGTTTATCGCTCCAAGTCCTGCTCCTGTCAAAACAAGTTTGCAGCTTAGAGGACTTGATGTCGGTTCAGTAAGGCTGCCGCTTGTGCCGATACCTCATGAACAGCGTGTTTTTTTAGCGAACATTTTAAATCAAAATCAACAAGGATCAGTCCTTTAAGGATTGGTCCTTTTTTTATTATATGAGCCAATTGAAAGATAAGAATCACTATGACGAAAGATAGAAAATTTGTCTTCATCTGCTGTCACATCGGACGCATTCAGGTTTTTTGCCTTGTTTTCTATTTCACCACTGAGTTATAATATTTCTAAGTGACTTTGTGCGGTTCTTAAAACTGAATAACAGGAGGAAGCAGAACGTGATAAAGAGAGAGATAGAGCAGAAAGTAAAAGTGTTTGCCCTCGGGGGACTCGGGGAGTTCGGCAAAAATATGTACGTGGTGGAGCATGGTTCGGACATCTTTGTGATTGACGGCGGTATGAAGTTTCCTGAAGATGAAATGCTCGGAATTGATATTGTCATTCCCGATACGACATACTTGAAGGAAAATAAACATCGAATCAAAGGCATTTTTCTCACGCACGGCCATGAAGACCATATCGGCGGTCTTCCATACATTTTGCCGAAACTCGATGTACCTGTTTACGGTACACGCTTAACACTCGGACTTGTTATCGAACAGCTGAAACAAGCAAATGTAACGAAACGCGTAAAGCTTAAGCAAATCGATGAAAATTCTGAATTGAAATTTGATGATGTAACAATTAGCTTCTTTCGCACAACACATAACATTCCTGATTCAGTAGGCATCTGTGTAGAAACACCGCAAGGTTCAATCGTCTATACAGGAGATTTCAAATTTGACCAAACGCCTATTGATGGAAAAGGACCAGCCTATGAACGATTGGCAGAAATATCAAAAAAGGGTGTGTTGTGTTTATTATCAGACAGCACCCATGCTGAAGTTCCAGGTTTTAGCGCTTCGGAATCAGTCGCAGCCGAAGAGCTGGCTTCAACGTTTTACAATGCAAAAGGCAGAATGATCGTGTCTCTTTTTGCGACGAATATTAATCGTATTCAGCAGATCGTCAATGCCTCACTAAAAACAAATCGAAAAATTGCATTCGTAGGAAGAGCGATGAATCGTGTCGCTGATTTGGCACAAAATTTAGGCTACTTACAAATACCTAATAACGCAGTCATTCCAGTTGAAGAAATCTCGCAATGTGCAGATGACAAAGTGACGATTATTACAAGTGGTCATAAGGGAGAGCCGTTAAAGGCGTTAACACGCATCGCTCAAGGCACGCACAAACAAGTTGCCATTCAGCCTGGAGATACCGTTGTGATTGCTGCAACCCCTGTTCCAGGTACAGAAAAGCTATTTTCAAAAACAATTGATCAATTGTTTAGAGCTGGTGCGTACGTCGTATATGGTCAAAAACGCGTCCACGTACCTGGACATGCTTTTCAAGAAGAGTTGAAATTAATGCTACACATGTTGAAGCCGCGTTATTTTATGCCTGTACATGGGGAATTCCGTAACCAAAAAGCACATGGTGTGATTGCACAATCGCTCGGACTCAATCAAGAAGCCATTTTCTTAATTGATAATGGTGATATTCTTGAATTTCATGATGGCGATGCAACGGTTGGTGGTAGAGTTCCTGCAGGAAATGTACTAATCGACGGACTCGGTATTGGAGATGTAGGAAATATCGTGCTTAGGGACCGCCGTTTGTTATCACAAGATGGTATCCTGCTTGTTGTTGTCACATTAAGTAAGAAGCAGTCAGTGGTCATTTCAGGTCCAGAAATCCTATCCCGAGGGTTCGTGTACGTACGCGAAGCAGAAAAGCTAATGGAGCAATCTGTAGAACTTGTGAGCAATATTTTAGAACAATGTATGCAAGAAAATATCCAAGACTGGTCGACGTTAAAGTTGAGTATCAGAGAATCGCTTAGTCACTTTTTATTTGAGAAAACAAAACGTCGTCCAATGATCTTGCCAATTATAATGGAAATATAAAGCGCCACTGATTGGCGTTGAAGGATTAAGAGAGATTGACGCCATTTTGGTTTCAATCTCTCTTATTTTATTTTCTTTGAAGCATGAATTTGAATTACTCGTTCATACTAAGAAAAGCAAAATTAGAGCTTTCGTATGAAAGGGGTAGTCAAATGTTTCATATACCTGGAATGCAAAACAACGATAATGAGCAACAACCACAGCAACAGCCGCAAGACCAGAAGGATTCCCTTATTAATAAAATTCAGCAGTTCGGTCAAACAAATCTTCCAGACCAGCCTGAATCAAATATTCACTGCTTAACGATTATCGGTCAAATTGAAGGGCATGTGCAATTACCGCCGCAAAATAAAACAACAAAGTACGAGCATATTATTCCTCAGCTCGTTGCTGTTGAACAAAATCCGAAAATTGAAGGGCTGCTTCTTATGCTGAATACAGTCGGTGGAGATGTAGAAGCTGGTTTGGCGATTGCGGAAATGGTCGCTTCAATGTCAAAGCCATCTGTCACGATTGTGTTAGGTGGAGGACATTCAATTGGCGTTCCAATTGCCGTTAGCTCAAGCTACAGCTTTATCGCAGAAACAGCGACAATGACGATTCACCCAGTGCGTTTAACAGGGCTTGTCATTGGTGTTCCGCAAACATTCGAATACCTTGATAAAATGCAAGACCGCGTTGTAAGCTTTGTGACACAGCATTCAAATATTACAGAAGATAAATTTAAAGAATTAATGCTTTCAAAAGGGAACCTTACACGCGATATTGGTACGAATGTAGTGGGACGGGATGCTGTGAAATATGGCTTAATTGATGAAGTTGGCGGCGTAGGCAGTGCGATTAAGAAATTGAATGAACTAATCGATGAAAATAAGTCAAAACAGGAACAAGGTGAGCTGCTGCAATGATCCACTACACGTATCTGCCGCAAGAGCTAATTTTTCCTGCTGATGAAAAGGCCTACTCTAACCAATCGGTTGTTACACATAACGGCGTACAAATGATTGTTGAATATACCTCTTCTTCTCAGTGCCGGATTGTCCGGTTATTAAGCAGTGATCCGAATCATTACCTAAATCAAAATTATGCCCCAGGAACAATGATGAATCTTTCGCTGGATATGTAGGAATGAGATGCCATATGTTATAATGAGAAAGCAGCTTGTCACATGTGCTGCTTTCTTTTTATTTGTATGTCCAGCGGTGAATAGAAACAGCCTCACTTTGGCAAAAAACACTAGTAAGTTACAAGCCTTTCGTGGACAATGTTTCTATGCGTTTCGCCTCCGCTTTTTGATAAGGAGTGAAAATATGGCGAAGAACAAAAAGAGAAAAAAGAAGCCGCAGAAAGGGTGGAAAGAACAGCTTCGCTTTGAATTGGCGGGCTTGTTTTTATTTGCGGTTACATGCATTACACTTGCAAAGCTTGGAAAAGTTGGTGAAAGCTTTGTCTTGCTATTCCGTTTCTTTTTCGGTGAATGGTACATTCTTTTAGTGTTAGGCATGTTTACTGTTGCGGTCTATTTGATTATAAAACGAACGAAGCCGCCATTAGCGACAAGGAGATTGTTTGGCGTCTACATAATTGCGATGGCATTTGTCTTACTCAGTCATGTCTGGTTATTCGAAATGCTGATGGCAAAAGGTGTATGGTCTGAAACTTCTGTTATCAAAAGTACATGGGAATTATTTTGGATGGAAGTAAAGGGAGAATCGACTGTCAATGACTTAGGCGGCGGTATGGTTGGGGCGTTATTATTTTCGATTTTTTACATACTGTTTGACACACTCGGAACGAAGCTTATCGTCTTTGTATTGTTGACAGCTGGGGTGCTGCTCTTAACAGGTAAGACACTGCATGACTTGTTCGGAAAATGGCTCCAAAAGTTCAACAGCTTCTTTAAAGGTCAGTGGAGTGCTTTTGTTGAGGATATGAAAGATGTAATCGAGCGATTTAAAAACAGAGGCGAGGGCAAGCCGAAGAAAAAACGGCGTGCGAAAAAAGAAACGACAGAAGAACAAGCATTGCCTGAAGAAGAGGCGGTAGAGGAGTTTCGTGAGCCTGAAATCTCTGATTTTGCTGAAAGAGTGTATGCAAACGCACAACAACAAGCACAAACGCAAAAAGAGGAGCCTGCACAGGAGAAAAAACCTGAAGGAGAAGGCTCACCTAAACAGAATGAACAACATGAAGAGGTAAGTGAGCCTCAAACAATGCTTACGTTTGGAGAGGTCGAAAACCAATCTTATTCCTTACCGCCGCTTGATTTGCTTTCATTGCCGCAGCACAATGGGCAAAATCATGAGCGAAAGAAAATCTCAGAGAACGCTCGAAAGCTTGAAAAAACCTTCCAAAGCTTTGGAGTGAAGGCGAAAGTTACGAAGGTACATCTCGGCCCTGCTGTTACCCGCTATGAAGTATACCCTGATGTTGGGGTAAAGGTCAGTAAGATTGTGAACTTAAATGATGACCTTGCGCTAGCGTTAGCAGCGAAAGATATTCGTATTGAAGCACCGATTCCCGGAAAATCAGCGGTCGGTATTGAAGTGCCGAATCAAGAAGTTGCAATGGTTTCCCTTCGTGAAGTGCTTGAATCAGATAATAATGTGCCTGATAAAAAGCTCCAATTTGCACTCGGCCGTGACATTTCAGGTGAAGCGGTTCTCGGTGAATTAAATAAGATGCCGCATTTACTCGTCGCAGGTGCGACAGGAAGTGGTAAAAGTGTTTGTATTAATGGAATTATTGCAAGTATTCTTATGCGGGCGAAGCCGCATGAAGTGAAAATGATGATGATTGACCCGAAAATGGTTGAGTTAAATGTTTATAATGGCATTCCTCATTTACTTGCGCCGGTTGTTACGGACCCGAAGAAGGCTTCACAAGCATTAAAGAGGGTTGTTTCTGAAATGGAGCGGCGCTATGATTTATTTTCACATACAGGTACACGCAATATTGAAGGCTACAATGCCTACGTGAACAAGCATAATGAGGAAAACGACGAACAACAGCCATCATTGCCTTACATCGTCGTGATTGTCGATGAGCTTGCAGATCTAATGATGGTTGCTTCTAGCGATGTGGAAGATGCGATTGCCCGTCTTGCTCAAATGGCACGTGCAGCAGGCATTCATTTGATTATTGCGACACAGCGTCCTTCAGTTGATGTTATTACAGGGGTGATTAAAGCAAACATTCCATCACGTGTTGCGTTTAGTGTTTCCTCACAGACGGATTCACGTACAATTTTAGATTCTGGCGGAGCAGAAAAGCTTCTTGGCCGTGGGGATATGTTATTTATGCCTGTCGGTGCCTCAAAGGCTACCCGTGTGCAAGGGGCATTCCTGTCAGATGAAGAAGTTGAAGAGATCGTTGATTATGTCATCTCCCAGCAAAAGGCACAGTATCAAGAAGAAATGATTCCGAAAGAAGAACCGGAAAAAAGCGTGGAAGTCGATGATGACCTGTATGAAGATGCCGTGCAGCTTGTTCTTGAAATGCAGACAGCTTCAGTGTCGATGCTCCAGCGCCGCTTTCGAATCGGTTACACACGTGCCGCCCGCTTAATCGATGCCATGGAGGACCAAGGCGTCGTCGGCCCATACGAAGGCAGCAAGCCACGGGAAGTACTCCTAAGCAAACCAAGCGAAGAAGCTACTTCCTAAAAGCGGAGGCGAATCGAACAGGCTATCCACTTGGTGGAGCCTTTTCACAGAGAGGCCGCAGTTTTGCCTCGGCGTATTAAAAGGAACGTCGGTTAAGAGCGAAACGTCCTGTTTCAACACCGACGCTAGCACGTCCTGTGCGTCGGAAGCAAAGGCGAATTGCAGAGTGACAAATATATTGCGATAGCGAGTCCTAACCATCAAGGTGCCACTGAACTTTCTAATAAAAGCTTCGGTGGCATTTTTACTACACATAGAATGTTTGTAATATTTACATAATGAAAAAGTATGAATAATTTTTAGAAATAGTATTTATTATTTGTTGGAAAAATGATATATTAATCACGATTATAGGAAGAAATGTCATACATCAGAAGTCTGATCTCCGACATGGATATGACATAAATCTTGGAGGCTGCATATGAGACTGAAACCTGATAACCGTCATTTATATTTACAGGTCATTGATCGTTTGAAAAAAGATATTGAACATGGTGTATATCAAGAGAAAGAAAAGCTCCCATCAGAGTTTGAGCTTTCGAAGACACTTGGTGTTAGCCGAGCGACACTTCGTGAAGCACTTAGAGTGTTAGAAGAAGAAAATGTCGTTGTCCGTCGCCATGGTGTTGGTACGTTTGTCAACCCAAAGCCTGAATTCTCATCAGGAATTGAAGAATTGTTCAGTGTGACAGACATGATAAGCAGGGTAGGGAAGAAGCCAGGTACGATCTTTCTCGATTCAGGATATTACGAAGCAAGTGAAGAGGATATTCGTCAGTTTAAATGCGGTGAAGAGGACAAGCTCTTCTACGTTGAACGTGTTCGAACAGCAGATAGTGTTCCTGTTGTATATTGTGTAGACCGCATTCCAGCACATATTATGCCTGAAAGTTATTCACATGAAGAGGAATCATTGTTTGAAACACTTGAAAAGCACGCCGGTCGATACATTGCCTATGCAGTGACACATATTGAGCCGCTTGGTTTTTCTGAAAAGGTTTCGCCTATTTTAGAATGTGATCCTGAAACAGCTTTGCTTGTTTTAAAGCAGATGCACTATGATTCAAATGATGAGCCTGTTCTTTATTCTTGCAACTATTTTCGAGCAGATAAATTTAGTTTCCATGTTTTGAGAAAAAGAGTATAGGATAAAGGAATTATAACGTTTTCTTGAAAGCGTTTTATCAAAATACACGCTTAACACATTTCGTTCATTATTTCGAAAATGTGAAGGTTTTAAAGGGGGTGGTACTCCAATTCGTTTCGGAGGCTGCTTGTCGTTTATGGTGAGATAAATTATTGGAGGGGACCAAAAGATGAAGATGAAAAGATTTGCACTTGTATTAGCAATGATGCTTGCTCTTACTGCAGCGCTTGTTGGTTGTGGACAAGGCGGTAATGGCGGTGGAAATGAAGGCGGCGGAGAATCAGCAGAAGGCGGAAAAGAAGCGTCAGATTTTAAAGTAGCAATGGTTACAGATACTGGCGGTGTTGATGATAAATCGTTTAACCAATCTGCTTGGGAAGGTTTACAGCGCTTTGGAAATGAGTTTGGCCTTGAGGAAAACCAAGGTTACAAATACCTTCAATCATCTGCAGCTAGTGATTATCTTCCAAACTTAAATACGCTTGTTCGTGAAGATTTTGATTTAATCTATGGAATTGGCTATTTGCTTGCTGATGACGTAAAGAAAATTGCACAACAAAAGAAAGAATCACAATTTGCAATTGTTGATAGTGTCATTACAGATGAAGATGGCAACCCAATTGATAACATTGTAAATATTACATTTAAAGAGCAGCAAGGTTCATTCCTTGTTGGTGTTGTTGCTGGAATGCAGACAAAAACAAACAAAGTTGGTTTTGTCGGCGGTGTTGAAGGCGCACTTATTAAAAAGTTTGAAAATGGCTTTAAAGCTGGCGTAAAGGCTGTTAACCCTGATGCAGAAATCGCTGTTCAATATGCAGCAGATTTCGGTGCTCCTGAAAAAGGTCAAGCGATCGCGAACACAATGTATGGCAGTGGTGCAGATATCATTTATCATGCTGCTGGCGGTACAGGTAACGGCGTGTTCACTGAAGCGAAAAACCGTGCGAAAAATGGCGAAGAAGTATGGGTTATCGGTGTAGACCGTGACCAGCACGAAGAAGGTATGCCAGAGAACGTAACACTTACATCAATGGTTAAAAAAGTTGATAATGCTGTGTTTGACGTAACAAAGCAAACGATGGAAGGAAACTTCCCTGGTGGAGAAGTTCTAGAGTTTGGTCTTGAAGAAGATGGTGTTCGCATTGCGGATTCAAAAGAAAATGTAACAGAAGAAGCACTTCAAAAAGTTGAAGAATATCGTGAAAAAATCTTGAATGGTGAAGTGACTGTCCCTGCTACTGATGAAGAGTATGAGAGCTACCTTTCTTCACTATAAGTCTTGAAAGATGAGCGCTTTGCAAAATAAGCAAAGCGCTTGATTTTCGGATTATCCTTTAAGGGGGAGCAGCATGGAACATGTAATTGAAATGAACAACATTCGAAAAGAGTTTAATGGTTTCGTAGCAAATGACAACATCACTCTGAAACTGGCAAAAGGTGAAATCCATGCCCTGCTCGGCGAAAACGGTGCAGGAAAATCGACGTTGATGAATGTGTTGTTTGGTTTGTATCAACCAGAAGGCGGCGAAATCAAAGTCCGTGGCAAACAAGTGAAGATAACCGACCCGAACGTAGCCAATGATCTAGGTATCGGGATGGTGCATCAGCACTTTATGCTTGTTGAGAATTTCACAGTGACAGAGAATATTATTCTCGGAAGTGAGCCTGTAAAAGGCGGAAAAATTAATATTAAAGAAGCAGCAAAAAAGGTACAGCAATTATCAGAACAATATAAGTTAAGTGTTGATCCATATGCGAAAATTGAAGATATTTCAGTAGGAATGCAACAACGTGTCGAAATCTTAAAAACATTATATCGGGGCGCAGAAATTTTAATTTTTGACGAACCGACAGCGGTATTAACACCGCAGGAAATCAAAGAACTTATCCAAATTATGCATAGGCTGATTGAAGAAGGAAAGTCGATTATTTTAATTACTCATAAGCTAAAGGAAATTATGCAAGTATGTGATCGCTGTACAATCATCCGTAAAGGAAAAGGGATTGGAACAGTCAACATTGCAGAAACAAATCAAGATGAGCTTGCTTCATTGATGGTAGGCCGTGAAGTACATTTTAAAACTGAAAAAGGGAAAGCAACGCCTCAAGGTGAGGTGTTAACGATAAAAGACTTAGTCGTCCAAGATTCACGACAAGTTCAAGCCGTAAAAGGCTTGGATTTGACTGTAAGATCAGGAGAGATCGTTGGGATTGCCGGTGTCGATGGGAATGGGCAATCAGAGTTGATTGAAGCGATTACAGGTCTTCGAAAGGTTGAATCTGGAACAGTAACGCTAAATGGAAAAGACATTACAAATAAACCGCCAAGAAAAGTGACTGAATCAGGGGTTGCTCACATTCCGCAAGATAGGCATAAACATGGGTTAGTGCTTGACTTTGCAATTGGCGAAAATATGGTGCTGCAAACCTACTATCAGAAGCCTTATTCAAATATAGGCGTGTTAAGTCAGTCAAAAATTTATGAAAAGGCTCGTGAGCTGATTAAAGAATACGACGTACGTACACCAGATGAATATACCAAGGCAAGAGCATTATCTGGAGGAAATCAGCAAAAGGCAATTATCGCTCGTGAAGTAGACCGGAGTCCTGACCTTTTGATTGCAGCTCAGCCGACACGCGGGCTTGATGTCGGGGCAATTGAATTTATTCATCAAAAATTAATTGAAGAGCGTGACAAGGGGAGAGGAGTTCTCCTTATTTCCTTCGAGCTTGAGGAAGTTATGAATGTCAGTGACCGAATCGCAGTTATTTATGAAGGGAAAATTGTGGATATCGTAGAACCGGAAAAAACTACTGAACAGGAACTTGGCTTGTTAATGGCTGGCGGTCGTCGTGAGAAAGCAGGTGAGCGTTAATGCAGCGTTTATTATCGAATCCTCGGTTTGTAAATATCCTTGTGCCGATCTTATCTGTCTTACTTGGTTTGCTTGTCGGTGGCATTATTATGCTCGTCAGTCAGTACAACCCATTGGTCGGGTATGGAGCATTGTTGAACGGGATTGTCGGAGATTCCTATGTAATGGGGGAAACAATTCGTGCGATGACTCCGCTTATTCTAGCCGGCTTATCCGTCGCATTTGCCTTTCGGACAGGGCTTTTCAACATTGGGGTTGAAGGGCAAATGCTTGTTGGTTGGTTGGCATCTGTTTGGGTTGGGATTGCACTAGAAGGACTTCCGAAACTCGTTCACGTGCCGCTTGCATTGCTTGCAGCAGCGGTCGCAGGGGCGCTGTGGGGCTTTATCCCAGGCATTTTAAAGGCGAAATTTCGTGTTCATGAAGTTATCGTCACGATTATGATGAACTATATCGCATTATATGTTACAAACTCGATGATCCGTAATTATTTGCTTGTGCCAGGTGAGCGGACAGAAACGATCCAGCCGAGTGCATCGCTTGCTTCAGAGTTTCTGCAAACGTTAACGGACTTTTCACGTGTACACTATGGGATCATTGTTGCACTGCTTGCAGCGGTTGTTATGTGGTTCTTGCTTGAGAAGACGTCCAAAGGGTATGAGCTTCGTTCTGTCGGCTTTAATCAGCATGCATCTCAATATGCAGGTATGAATGTACAGCGTAATATTATCCTTTCCATGTTGATTGCTGGAGGCTTTGCAGGTGTTGCTGGTTCGATGGAAGGGCTTGGTACGTATCAGTATATGACAATTAACGGCGGCTTTACAGGTGTTGGTTTCGATGGAATCGCTGTTGCATTGCTTGGTGCGAATACCGCATTAGGTGTTATTTTCGGTGCTGCGTTATTTGGCGGCTTAAAAATTGGCGCGCTTACGATGCAGTCCTCAGCAGGCGTTCCGACCGAGCTTGTAGAGATCGTAATTGCTTTAATTATTTTCTTCGTTGCCTCAGGCTATATGATTCGCGTTGCGCTGAACCGCTTTAAGAAGGAGGGGAACTAAATGGACATTTTGCATATCTTAGAAATCATCGTTCCCGCAGCCATTTTTTACGCGGCGCCTCTTATTTTCACAGCGCTTGGCGGAGTATTCAGTGAACGTTCTGGTGTCGTTAACATTGGACTTGAAGGACTTATGCTTATGGGTGCCTTCGTTGGAATTATAAGCACCCTTTCCTTAGAAAGCTCGTTAGGTGCCGCTGCTCCGTGGGTTTCATTACTTATCGCGGCGGTTGTTGGTGGTCTATTTGCTGTTCTTCACGCAGTAGCATCTGTTACGTTGCGTGCTGACCAAGTTGTCAGCGGGGTTGCAATTAACTTCTTAGCGGCAGGCTTAACGGTCTTCTTAATTAAAAAGATCTATGGAAAAGGTCAAACAGACTTTATTGATTTTCGTATTTATAAAACAGATATCCCTTTCTTAAGTGATATCCCGATTATTGGTCCGTTATTTTTTAGTGATGCGTACGTCACATCCTATATTGCGGTTTTCCTTGCGTTTGTCGTCTGGTATGTCATCTTTAAGACACCATTCGGACTTCGGCTTCGTGCGGTTGGGGAACACCCGATGGCAGCTGATACGATGGGTGTGAAAGTAAATCGGATGCGTTATATTGGTGTCATTCTTTCAGGGGTCTTTGCCGGTCTCGGTGGTGCAGTATATGCCACATCGATTTCAGGGAACTTTAGCCACAGCACCATTTCAGGACAAGGCTTTATGGCTTTAGCTGCCATGATTTTCGGAAAATGGCATCCGCTTGGCGCTTTAGGAGCGGCTCTCTTCTTTGGGCTTGCTCAGTCATTAAGTATTACAGGTGAGCAGCTACCGTTGCTGCAGGATATTCCGAAAGTATTCTTAACAATTGCGCCATATGTTTTAACGATTTTAGCTTTAGCTGGCTTTGTCGGTCGTGCAGACGCACCAAAAGCAATTGGAAAGCCTTACGAAAAAGGACAACGCTAATAACGATAACCCTCTGCTTATGCGGAGGGTTTTCCTTTATTCTCATCATTTAGAAGTGGATTTCTTGCAAATTATCTATATAAACGAGAAAATAGAACGAAAGTATAGCGCATACATAGCATTTTTACAGGAAAACAGTGCTATACACGGGTTAATTTGTAGGTTGGAAACATAAGCTAGAAGCAAACCGTACATAATGGTGAACATTTAGGATGTTAAGGAGGAATGATGATGCAGGTTATGAATGAGTTGCGGAAAGTGTTGGACGGATTGACTGTCCATACGATTGAAACGCAAAAATATAAAACAAACGGTATCGTGTTAAAAATGAAAGCACCTCTTCAGGAAGAGAATGTAACCGTGCGTTCATTACTACCGCATGTGATGGAATCAGGAACAACGACATATCCGACTGCAGCAAAGCTACGTGCGAGGTTGGAAGAATTGTATGGTGCTGCTCTTTCTTCTGAAGTAAGCAAAAAAGGTGAACATCATGTGATTACTTTTCGCATGGATATTGCCAATGAAAAATTCCTTTCGTCTAATGAAGCGTTATTAGAAGAAGGTGTGAAATTGTTAGCAGAAGTTCTTTTGCACCCTCTCTTAGAAAGTGGTCAGTTCCAAGCTAAAATTGTGGATCAAGAAAAGCGTTCATTAAAGCAGCGTATTCAATCAATTTATGATGATAAGCTCCGCTACGCGAATATGCGCCTTGTTGAAGAAATGTGTAAGCATGAACCATATCGTCTGAATGTTCACGGAAATATTGATGAAGTGGACGGGATTACAGGGGAAGCGTTAATTGCTGCGTATACCCGTATGCTTGAGCAAGATGAAATCGATCTTTATTTCATCGGTGATTTAGAAGAAGATGAAGCAGTTCGTTTAGCACAAACGTATTTTAAATTACCACATGCTAATAAACGAAGTGAAAAGACATCAAATGTTGCACAGTATATCCCTGAAAAAGAGCAAGAAATTATTGAAGACCAAGATGTGAAGCAAGGTAAGCTTCATATCGGCTATCGTACAAATGTCACTTTTGGTGATGATGATTACTACGCACTTCAACTGTTTAACGGTTTATTTGGCGGCTTTTCACATTCTAAGCTGTTCATTAATGTCCGTGAGAAAGCTTCACTGGCTTATTATGCGGCATCACGGGTTGAGAGCCATAAAGGCTTGATTTTTGTAATGAGTGGGATTGAACCGAAAGAATATGAGAATGCCTTAACAATTATCCGCAAGCAGATGACAGATATGAAAGAAGGTAACTTCACAGACGATGAAATTGCCCAGACAAAAGCTGTGCTTCGCAATCAAATGCTTGAAATGATGGATACATCACACGGATTTATCGAAATGCTCTATCACAACGTCGTCTCTGGGGTAGACCGTGCTCCACAGGAGTGGTTAACAGGCATCGAAAACGTGACGAGAGAAGACATCATAAAAGTCGGTAAGAAGATTCATTTCGATACCGTTTATTTCTTAAAAGGAACGGAGGGTGCCTAATGGATGTAAAACATTTTAAACAACTCGATGAAAAACTATACTTTGAAAAAATGGACAATGGACTTGAGGTCTACGTCCTACCGAAAAAAGGCTTTCAGAAAACATTTTCAGTTTTTACGACAAAATATGGTTCGATCGATAACCACTTTGTGCCGCTTGGCGAAACGGAACCGACAAAAGTGCCGGATGGAATTGCCCATTTTCTAGAGCATAAGCTATTTGAAAAAGAAGACGGGGATGTGTTTCAGCAATTTAGCAAGCAAGGTGCTTCAGCAAATGCGTTTACATCCTTCACACGGACAGCTTACTTATTCTCTTGTACATCAAATGTGTCTGAAAACTTAGAAACACTTGTTGATTTCGTGCAGGACCCATACTTTACGAAGGAAACAGTAGAGAAGGAGAAGGGGATTATTGGGCAAGAGATTACGATGTATGATGATAACCCTGATTGGCGCGCTTATTTTGGTGTGATTGACAATATGTATCATAACCATCCCGTTAAAATTGATATTGCAGGTACGATTGAATCGATCGCTGATATAACTGCTGAATCCTTATATACGTGCTATAACACGTTCTATCACCCAAGCAATATGCTGTTGTTCGTTGTCGGAGCGGTTGAGCCTGAAGAAATTTTAGAACAAGTACGTAACAACCAAGCAAAAAAATCATATAAGGACCAGCCCCCAATTGAGCGCTTTACGGATGAAGAGCCGGAAGATGTAGCTGTGAAAGAGAAGACACTTCATATGTCTGTACAGCGCCCGAAGTGTATGACAGGCTTTAAAGGTGTTGTGTCTAATAAAAAAGGTCGTGAAAAATTAAAGCATGAGCAGACAATGAAAGTGCTGCTTGATATGTTGTTCGGCAAGAGCTCGCCATTTTATGAAGAACTATACGAATCAGGGTTGATCGATGAAACGTTCGGCTATGATTACACTGAAGAAGATAATTTTGCCTTCTCATTGTTTGGCGGAGACAGCACAGAGCCTGAAAAGCTTGCTGAGCGAATTCAACAAATTGCTCTTAATGAACGGGACCGGGCTTTAACAGAAGAGCAACTAGAGCGCATCCGCCGTAAGAAAATTGGTTCATTTTTACGTTCCTTAAATTCACCTGAATTTATCGCAAATCAATTCACACGCTTCCAATTCCATGAAATGAATCTATTTTCAGTTGTTCAAGTATTGGAAGAGATGACGCTGAATGATATTGAAGTGGCTGCTGCAGAATTGTTCCATGCAGAGCGATTTTCGAAATTTTATGTGCTTCCAAAAGAAAGTCAGTAATTGGTCTTAGGAGAAGCGGCATGACGGAAAAGTGGGCACTGATTACAGGTGCAAGCGGTGGAATTGGCAGTGAGGCTGCAAGAAAATTGGCGAGTATGGGCTTTCACTTGTATTTACACTACAACCAGGATGCAGAATCAGTACAGAAGTTAAAGGATGAACTGCCTGTCCCTGTCGAAATCATCCAGGCAGATTTTTCAGCACAATACGGGGTAGAGGAATGTGTACGACGCATTTCTCGTCCTCTTCACACGATCGTTCATAATAGCGGAAAAAGCGTGTACGGGATGATTAATGATATGCGTCATGAAGATGTGCAAGAAATGCTGCAGCTTCATTGTTCGTCTCCTTACTTGCTTACAAAAGAACTACTCCCGCAAATGATTTCACAAAGGTGTGGTCGTATTGTCTTCGTTACATCCATTTGGGGTGAAGCAGGTGCCTCTTGTGAAACGTTATATTCGATGGTGAAAGGCGGGCAGAATGCTCTTGTGAAAGCACTTGCCAAGGAAGTTGCTCCGAGCGGCATAACAGTCAATGCTGTCTCACCTGGTGCAGTAGCTACCAAAATGATGGACGGATTCAATGAAGAAGAGTTGCAAATGATTTGTGATGAGATTCCAGCAGGACGGCTTGCGAAAGCAGAAGAAATTGCTCAATTGATCGGCTTTCTTTGTTCAGAGGAAGCTTCTTATATTCAAGGTCAAGTGATCGGAGTGAATGGCGGCTGGCATACGTAGTTTTTCATTCTTTGCGTATAAACGCAACATTTGAAGAGAAACTATAATTGATTCTATCCATAAGGAGTGAAGACAATGTCAGTACTAGATAACTTCGACACATGGAAAGGTTTCTTAGGTCAGCGCCTGAATCAAGCACAGCAAGATGGGTTAGATAATGCAACAGTTTCAAACGTTGCATATGAAATCGGTGATTACTTAGCGAAGCAAGTTGACCCGAAGAACCCAGAAGAGCGTATTCTAGCTGAACTTTGGCAAGTCGCTACACCTGAAGAGCAACATGCCATTGCGAACATGATGGTTAAGCTTGTAAAAAATGAAGCTAAGTAACGACATGCTAACGAAAAAGAGAGGAGCTTCCTCTCTTTTTCTATATTCGTACGTATGTTTGTACTTAGAGGTTCCTTACTTGAACTTCGAACACTTCCTACGTTAAAGGGTTTTATATTGGTCAAAAATCATTTATTATAGAAATAACTGCTAACGAACTTGAAATACGACATACGATACATGAACTTATGACAGAAATATGCTTTAATAGTAGAGGAGAGGTAAAATGGCAAAAAAAGAATGGTATTTAGAATATGAAATTTCTATCAATCGCCCAGGTCTGCTTGGTGATATCTCTTCTTTGTTGGGGATGCTTTCAATTAATATAGTTACGATTAACGGGGTGGATGACCGCCGTCGTGGTTTATTATTACTGTGTGAGGCAGATGAACAAATTAAGCGACTTGAATCGATTCTTCATACAATCGATAACATAAAAATCACGAAATTACGAGTACCGAAACTGCGTGACCGTCTTGCTGTGCGGCATGGAAGATACATACATCGTGAAAAAGATGACAAAAAAACATTCCGATTTGTTCGAGATGAGCTTGGTTTGCTCGTTGATTTTATGGCAGAATTGTATATGAAAAAAGGGCATAAGTTAATTGGTATTCGCGGAATGCCTCGTGTCGGAAAAACAGAATCAATTGTCGCAGCAAGCGTATGTGCAAATAAGCGCTGGTTGTTTGTTTCATCGACATTATTAAAGCAAACTGTCCGCAGTCAGTTGATTGAAGATGAATATAATGAAGATCACCTTTACATTATTGATGGGATTGTTTCGACAAGACGTGCATCTGAACGCCATTGGCAGCTTGTTCGTGAAATTATGGCGTTAGAAGCAACAAAAGTGATTGAGCATCCTGATATTTTTGTACAAGAGACGGAATATAAGCTTGAAGATTTTGATTACATTATTGAATTGCGTAATGATTACGATGAAGAAATTACATATGAAGAAGTTGAGCAACAACGCTTCTCATCGGACTTCGGCTTTTCGGCTTTTGATTTTTAATGATTGTGAAATGGAACGTATTGGATGGTGTTATCATTGAGTGAATTGGGACAGCGATTAAAGCAAGCGAGAGAAGAAAAGAATTTAACAATTGACGGTTTGCAAGAAAAGACAAAAATACAGAAGCGCTACCTTCACGCCATTGAAGAAGGTAATTTTTCCGTAATGCCGGGAAATTTTTATGCACGGGCATTTATTAAGCAGTATGCTGAAGCGGTGGGGTTAGATTCGGAAGCGTTATTCGATGAGTATGCTTCTGAAATCCCAAAAGCAGACGATGATGTTCCTGATCGTCTTTCGCGTGTAAACCGTGAGAAGCAGCAAGTATCAAATAAAGGGGCAAAGTTTTTTTCGTTTCTGCCTACACTGTTAGTCGTTGTCTTGTTGTTAGGCATCGCTGTATCCATTTGGGTGTTTTCATTAAAAAATGACAGCCCTGATGATGTTACCGGGGAAGTGGAAACAACTGAGGATGGCTTTGACGAAGAAATTTCGATTGAAACGCCTAGTGAAAACGGTCAGGATGCCCCTGCTGAAAATGAAAATAACAAAGATGAAGCAGAAGAAAAGACCGACAAAGAAGACGAAAAAGAGAAACCAAAAGAAGATAAGGCGGACATGAAGCTTGAGCAAGTCAATCAATCTAGTGCAGGTACGCCTACCACAACATTTGAATTAAGTGGTACAGATAAGTTTGAGGTGGAGTTGATTTCCAATAAACCAGATGGCAGAAGTTATGTCGGTGTGGAAAATGGTAATGGGAAATCATTCTATGCACAGGAACTGAATAGTGGCAACAGTAAAACGTTTGATTTCACCTCAGAGTCAGAGGTGGAGTTAAATATCGGTCGTGCCACAGATGTTGATATTAAGGTGAACGGTCAAAAGGTGGAATATCCATATCCTGCTGCTGAAACGGTGCATCAAAAACTAGTTATTCAATTTAAAAAATAATGGTCTTGCAGAGAGGAGTCATCATTTGGATGGCTCTTTTCTTTCAGTCATAAGAAGTTTCGATAAGAAAAGGGAAAATGATTTACATAAACGGCGGTTTCCTGTAACTTATATCGGGAATAAGTGTATTATTTAATGCTTGAAAAAGATGGAATGGAGGATATAGTAGTGAATCTACCAAACAAAATCACACTATCACGTATTATTTTAATTCCAATTTTTATGCTTTTTATGCTTGCGAACCTACCATTTGGAACAGTTAACATTGGTACGGAAGCTGTACCTGTTGCTCATGTCATTGGCGCAGCTATTTTTATTTTTGCGGCTTTGACCGATTGGGTGGATGGCTATCTTGCACGTAAATACAACCTTGTGACAAACATGGGGAAATTTCTTGATCCACTTGCGGATAAGCTGCTTGTTTCAGCTGCATTAATTTCATTGGTTGAAATGGGATTTGCAGCAGCTTGGATGGTAATCGTCATTATTGGACGCGAATTTGCGGTTACAGGCTTGCGTCTTGTAGCAGCAGCAGAAGGGGAAGTGCTTGCTGCAAGTCAGCTCGGAAAGATTAAAACGACTGTCCAAATGGTAGCGATTGCTGCACTATTATTCCATGACCAGCCGTTTGCTTCATTTGGTTTCCCGTTAGGCATGATTGCTCTCTGGTTAGCGGTGTTCTTTACGATTCTATCAGGCTGGGATTATTTTTATAAAAATCGCGTTATTTTATTGAAAAGTAAATAGACAGGAGTGTATAAGTATGAATGCAGAAATCATTGCAGTAGGTTCAGAGCTACTTCTTGGGCAGATCGCCAATACAAACGCACAATTTCTTTCATCACAGCTTGCAACACTCGGCATCAATGTGTACTACCATACAACGGTTGGAGATAATCCATCAAGGCTAAATAAAGCAATTGAAACAGCAGCAAACCGTGCTGATGTGATAATTTTTACAGGTGGGCTCGGACCGACAAAGGATGACTTAACGAAAGAGACGATTGCAGATTATTTAGATAAAGAGCTTGTCGAAAATGAATTTGCGCTTGAACGGATTAAGGCGTATTTTGAGCGTACAAATCGCACGATGTCTGCCAATAATCGGAAGCAAGCACTTGTTTTAAAGGGAGCGGAAGTGTTCCCAAATGATAATGGCATGGCACCTGGTATGGCGTTAAAACAAAAGAAACAAACATTTGTACTGCTTCCAGGACCACCGAGAGAAATGAAACCAATGTTTAAAAACTATGTCAGCTCGTTTCTTTCTTCGCAACTAAGTGAACAAGCTGTTATTGCGTCAAAAGTGCTTCATTTCTTTGGAATTGGCGAGGCACAGCTTGAAACAGAATTGGAAGATTTAATTGATAAGCAAACAAACCCGACGATTGCTCCGCTCGCAGCGGATGGAGAAGTAGTGCTTCGTTTAACAGCCAAGGCAGATAATCATAAGGCTGCTCATGAGTTGATCAAAAAAACAGAAGATGAGATTTTAGCACGTGTTGGAGAATTTTTCTACGGCTATGACGATACAAGCTTAATTCGTGAATTGTTAAAAACATTGCAATTACAAAAGGTAACAGTCGCTTCTGCAGAAAGCTTAACAGGCGGAATGTTTGCTGAATGGCTGACCTCTCAAGGTGGCACATCAGCTATCTTTAAAGGCGGTGCGGTCACGTATACAAATGATGCGAAAAGCAATGTTCTCGGTGTAAGTGAAGAAACGCTAGAGACATACGGAGCTGTTAGTGAACAAGCAGCAAAGGAAATGGCTGAAAAGGTACGGTCGTTATTCCAAGCGGATATCGGGCTTAGTTTTACAGGCGTAGCAGGACCGACTGAACAGGAAGGGAAACCGATTGGAACGGTTTATATCGGAATTGCCCAAGGTGATGACACAAAAGTCTATGAATTAAATTTAGGCGGTAGCCGTGAAGCAAATCGCATCCGTTCTGTTAAGTATGGATGTCATTATCTTTTGCATTTACTAAAAGAATCGAAATAAGTCAAAAATCGTATTTCTGTGCCTCTTTTTGAACAGAAATACGATTTTCTTAAGGCAGAAAAATGCTTTCTGCATAGGGTTTTGTGCAGAAATTGCGAATAAGTGTTCGTTTTTTTCTTGGCAAATGATTAAAAACACGATATGATAATGATAGTTTCAGAAGGAAGAGGAGGAAATTACGTGAGTGATCGTCAAGCTGCGTTAGATCATGCATTACGTCAAATAGAAAAGAATTTCGGTAAAGGTTCAATTATGAAATTAGGGGAGCAAACGGATCGAAAAGTATCCACGATTCCGAGTGGTTCACTAGCATTAGATATTGCCCTTGGTGTTGGCGGCTATCCGCGAGGCCGTGTCATTGAAGTTTACGGTCCTGAATCTTCAGGTAAAACAACTGTTGCCCTGCATGCAATTGCAGAAGTACAATCACAAGGCGGAACAGCGGCATTTATTGATGCGGAGCATGCAGTTGATCCGGTATATGCCCAAAAGCTTGGAGTTAACATCGATGAACTGCTTCTTTCACAGCCTGATACAGGTGAGCAGGCATTAGAAATCGCAGAAGCACTTGTACGAAGCGGTGCTGTTGACATTGTCGTAATCGATTCGGTTGCAGCGCTTGTTCCAAAAGCAGAAATTGAAGGGGAAATGGGTGATGCGCACGTCGGTTTGCAAGCACGCCTAATGTCTCAAGCACTTCGTAAGCTGTCAGGTGCAATTAACAAATCCAAAACAATTGCTATTTTCATTAACCAAATTCGTGAAAAAGTCGGCGTTATGTTCGGTAATCCTGAAACAACGCCAGGTGGACGTGCGTTGAAATTCTATTCGTCTGTCCGCTTAGAAGTTCGCCGTGCTGAAAGCTTAAAGCAAGGTAACGATATGGTTGGAAATAAAACAAAAATTAAGGTTGTCAAAAATAAAGTCGCACCTCCATTTAAGCAAGCTGAAGTTGATATTATGTACGGAGAAGGTATTTCGAAAGAAGGCGAATTGCTTGATATCGGTACAGACTTAGATATCGTCCAAAAAGCAGGGGCCTGGTATTCTTATCATGACGAACGGTTAGGACAGGGTCGCGAAAACGCGAAACAGTTCTTACGAGAAAACCCTGACATCCGTTTGGCTATTCAAGAACAAATCCGTAAGCATTATGATCTAGATACAGGCGCCGCCGACACAGCAGAAGCTGAGGGACAAATGTCACTAGACGCCGATGAATAATATACTGAACAGGGAAGGATAACTTCCCTGTTTTTCTATGCTGTCGGGTTTCTCTCTTTTTTTGTAAAGGCTCCAGTGAACAATATTTCTAAGCGGCCCGCCTTCCGCTTTTCGAGATGTCCAGCTGCGGCGAATAGGGGCTCGAGGTCATAAGTCAGCCTGCTATGGGAACAAAAGGCAGTTCCCTCCGCATTCTGCCTTATGCTTGTCGCCCCTGTTCAATTCGCCTCCGCTTTTCGTAACTGTTATAGTGGATTTGGTGAAACAGTGAACGGCAATCTCTTGACAAGCATTTCTGCCAACTTTACAATTAATATGTAGAATTTCAAAATGAAACATTTGAAATTGAAATGGCTTTGTGCTGTATGTCTAGCTTCTTAGCAGCCTATAAAATGCCGACACAATGAACAGAAGTGCGTTTACATGAGCTAGTGTGGCGTACGTATAAGTAAGATACAGCAAGAGGAGGTGAATAGCTTGGATTCAACTTTAATCATCTCCATTTTGCTTGCCATCATCGTCGGTGCAGTTGTTGGATATTTCGTGCGAAAATCAATTGCAGAAGCGAAAATTTCGAGTGCCGAGCATGCAGCGCAACAAATTATTGAAGACGGAAAACGCGAAGCTGAGGCAACGAAGAAAGAAGCGCTTCTTGAAGCGAAAGACGAAATTCATAAACTTCGTACAGAAACAGAACGCGATACGCGTGATAGACGTACGGAGCTTCAAAAGCAAGAGAATCGTTTGATGCAAAAGGAAGAAACGCTAGACCGCAAAAGCGAAACACTTGATCAGCGTGAGTTAACGCTTGAAAAGAAAGAACAAACTCTCGCAGCGAAACAACAGCAAATTGAAGAAATGGAAAGCAAAGTGGAAGAGTTGTTGCATAAGCAGCAGCAGGAATTAGAGCATATTTCCCAGCTTAACTCGTGAAGAAGCACGAGAACTAATTATTGAACAAACTGAAAATGAGCTTACACATGAAACCGCAATGATGATTAAGGAAAGTGAAAATCGCGCGAAGGAAGAGTCAGATAAGCGTGCGAAAGAAATCCTTTCCCTTGCAATCCAACGCTGTGCAGCAGACCACGTAGCTGAAACAACCGTTTCAGTGGTTAACCTGCCGAATGATGAAATGAAAGGACGCATTATCGGTCGTGAGGGACGTAATATCCGCACGATTGAAACATTAACAGGTATTGATTTAATTATTGATGACACACCTGAAGCTGTAATCCTTTCAGGGTTTGATCCAATTCGTCGTGAAACAGCACGGATTGCACTTGAAAAGCTAGTGCAGGATGGGCGTATCCATCCAGCAAGAATTGAAGAAATGGTTGAAAAGTCTCGCCGTGAAGTGGATGAATACATCCGTGAAATCGGTGAAGAAACAACATTTGAAGTAGGCGTTCATGGCCTGCATCCAGACTTGATTAAGATATTAGGCCGATTGAAATATCGCACAAGTTATGGACAAAATGTCTTGAAGCATTCAATGGAAGTGGCCTATCTAGCTGGCTTAATGGCAGCAGAGCTTGGAGAAGACGAGAGCCTTGCCCGCCGTGCTGGCCTATTGCATGATATCGGTAAAGCAATTGACCATGAAGTGGAAGGCAGTCACGTTGAAATTGGTGTCGAACTGGGAACAAAGTACAAAGAACATCCAGTTGTCATTAACAGTATTGCTTCTCACCATGGTGATACAGAGCCGACATCGATTATTGCTGTCCTTGTTGCAGCCGCAGATGCACTTTCAGCTGCGCGCCCTGGTGCTCGCAGTGAAACATTAGAAAACTATATTCGCAGGTTAGAAAAGCTCGAAGATATCTCAGAATCATTTGAAGGCGTGGAAAAATCATTTGCTATCCAGGCAGGACGTGAAGTTCGCATAATGGTAAGACCTGATTCAGTTGATGATTTAGAAGCGCACCGTTTAGCAAGGGATATTCGGAAGAAAATCGAAGATGAACTTGACTATCCAGGTCATATCAAAGTAACAGTCATTCGCGAGACGAGAGCTGTTGAATATGCAAAATAAAGTGGTGTAATGCCACTTTATTTTTTTGTCATTTTTTAAGAGAAGAGTGGGCAGGCTTTGACATGCCAGAATTGCTGTGCAACACTTAAGAATGACTAAACGTACATTATATATGTGAAGGAGTATTTTACATGAGAATAATGTTCATCGGTGATGTTGTCGGTTCACCAGGACGAAACATGGTAAGAGAGTTTGTACCGAAATTAAAGAAGAAGTATTATCCTGATCTAACGATTATTAATGGAGAAAATGCCGCAGGCGGTAAAGGTATCACACAAAAAATTTACAAGCAGCTTTTGGATTCAGGAGCACAAGTCGTGACACTTGGAAATCACGCATGGGATAATCGTGAAGTATTTGAATTTATCGATGATGCTTCAGCACTTGTACGCCCGGCAAACTTTCCAGAAGGAACGCCAGGGAAAGGATACCGCATTATTAATACGAATGGTGTGGAAGTAGCTGTGATTAACCTACAAGGCCGTACCTTTCTACCGGCTATTGATTGTCCGTTTCGTAAGCTAGATGCCATTCTTGAAGAAGTATATAAGCGCACTCCGCTTGTATTCATTGATTTTCATGCGGAGGTAACAAGTGAAAAACAAGCGATCGGCTGGTATGTGGATGGCCGAGCGTCAGCTGTTGTCGGAACACATACACATGTCCAGACAGCGGATGAACGGATTCTGCCACAAGGAACTGCTTATTTAACAGATGCCGGGATGACAGGTCCTTACGACGGTGTGCTTGGCGTAGATCGTGACGCCGTGCTGCGTAAGTTCTTAACACAGCTGCCTGTTCGGTTTGAAGTTGATAAGGAAGGCCGCAATCAATTAAGCGGTGTCGTCATTGATGTTGATAAACAAACAGGAAAGGCGAAGAAAATTCAGCGCCTTCTCATCAACGATGATCATCCATTTTTTGAGTAGAAGTTCTTATTTTCGAAAAATTCACTCCTTTTAGCAGGAATATAACCTCCTTTCGTGAATATAGTGAGTAGGGATAATAAAAGACCACTAAATCACACAAGGAGGTTCCAGAAATGGAAATATTAAAAGTTTCAGCACAATCAAATCCAAACAAAGTAGCTGGTGCACTATCAGGTGTTATCCGTGAACGCGGTGGCGCAGAAATTCAAGCTATTGGTGCGGGTGCATTAAACCAAGCAGTAAAAGCAGTCGCAATTGCAAGAGGCTTTGTTGCTCCTAGCGGTCTCGATTTAATTTGTATTCCTGCATTTACTGATATATTAATTGATGGTGAAGAAAGAACAGCGATTAAATTAATCGTAGAACCTCGATAAATGAAGAAAGCCTGTTTGTTCACAAGAGAACAAACAGGCTTTTTTATATCATATAGAAAGGTGGAGACGAGTTAGTTGAAAATCTTTGATGCCCACTGTGATGTTTTATATCAATTATGGAAAGATCCGACATTGTCTTTTGAAGATTCCCCACACTTACATATTACATATGAACAGCTGCAGCAGACAGGTGGGAAAGTGCAATGCTTTGCGATTTTTGTGCCTGACGATGTCCCATATGGAACGAAATTCCAAGCAGCATTACAAATGGTCGATATCTTTTACAAAAAAGTGATCGAACCGTTTGCAAAGATGAAGCCGATTTTAACTCGTCATGACTTAACTGCACTGCAAAGTGATGAAATAGGAGCCATTTTGACGTTAGAAGGGGTAGATGCAGTCGAAGGAAGTGTTTTAAATTATGAAACGCTACTGCGCTTAGGTGTCCGCTCTGTCGGGCTTACTTGGAATTATGCGAACTTAGCAGCAGATGGTGTATTAGAAGAACGTGGAGCAGGCTTATCATCTTTTGGGAAAAGGTTAGTTGCCATTAATAATGCCTACAACCTTTGGACTGATGTGTCGCATTTATGTGAGCAGGCTTTTTGGGATGTAATGGAAACAGCACACAAGCCAATTGCAACCCATTCGAACGCCAAGGCGCTTTGCGGTCATCCACGTAACTTAACGGATAATCAAATAAAAGCGATGTTTGAACACGATGGACGTATTGGTGTGACCTTTGTACCGCAATTTTTGTGTGATAATGAACAAGCTGCCTTAACAGACGTCCTTCATCACCTCGATCACCTCTGCTCACTAGGTGGAGAAGATTATGTCGGCTTTGGGTCTGACTTTGATGGAATCGATAAGACAGTTAAGGGGTTAGAACGCTATCATACCTATGAAAAACTTATCAATGCATTACTGAATAATTATTCAGATTCACAAGTGGAAAAATTTCTTTTTTCGAACTTTTACAACGATTTTCTCGTTTAATCGTAGAATTGAATGAAAATACACAAAGTTGTCAAAAATAATATTCTAGTACTTGCATTTTTGATGCGATAGGTCTAGAATTGAAATCGTTTAGTACATATCTAATTTCACTTCACTTCGAAAAAGCGCGAATGAAAGAGTACGTGTTTTAAAGTGGACGGAAAATAGTTAGAATAGTGCTACAATAAAATTATACAAAGATTTGTAATAATGATTGCATAACTAAAGGGGTGTAAAAAATGATCAATCAACTTTCATGGAAAGTTGGCGGACAACAAGGGGAAGGGATTGAAAGTACAGGTGAGATTTTTGCCATTGCTTTAAATCGCCTTGGCTATTATCTATATGGCTATCGTCACTTCTCTTCACGTATTAAAGGTGGACATACAAATAACAAAATTCGTGTCAGCACGACACAAGTACGCTCAATCTCAGATGATCTTGATATATTAGTAGCGTTTGACCAAGAGACAATTGATGTAAACTTCGACGAACTTCACGAAGGTGGGGTTGTAATTGCAGACGCTAAATTCAACCCAACAATCCCAGAAGGCAGCAATGTAACGCTATATGCGGTACCATTTACTGAAATTGCAACAGAGCTTGGCACATCATTAATGAAAAACATGGTTGCTGTTGGCGCCTCAAGTGCAGTCCTTGATCTTGAAGTGGAAGAGTTCCGTGAAGTTGTTCAGGAAATCTTCGGCCGTAAAGGTGAAAAGATTGTCGAAAAAAACATGGAAGCAATCAAGCAAGGTGCTCAGTACATAAAGGAACAATCAGGCGGCAACGTTCAAATGATGCAGCTTGAAAAAGCAGACGGCAATAAACGCCTGTTCATGATCGGAAACGATGCGATTGCAATGGGCTTCCTATCAGGCGGCGTTCGTTTCATGCCTGCATATCCAATTACACCTGCTTCTGAAATTATGGAATATCTTATTAAGAAGCTTCCTGATTTCGGTGGAACGGTTATTCAAACTGAAGATGAAATTGCAGCTTGTACGATGGCAATCGGTGCAAACTATGCAGGTACACGTGCGGTAACAGCTTCAGCTGGTCCTGGTCTTTCTCTTATGATGGAAGCAATCGGGCTTTCTGGTATGACAGAAACACCACTTGTTGTTGTTGATACACAGCGTGGCGGCCCAAGTACAGGTCTTCCAACGAAAGTTGAACAATCAGACCTTATGGCAATGATCTTTGGTACACACGGTGACATTCCAAAAGTTGTTATGGCACCAAGTACGGTTCAAGAAGCATTCTATGATGCAATTGAAGCGCTGAACATTGCTGAAGAGTATCAATGCCCAGTTATTCTATTAACTGACCTACAAGTATCATTAGGTAAGCAAACAGTTGAACCTTTAGATTACAGTAAGATTGAAGTTCGTCGTGGAAACTTCGATCCGAAGGCAGAGCTTCCAGAGCTAGAGCCAAAAGAAAGCTTTAAGCGTTATGCAGTAACAGAAGACGGTGTCTCAAAACGTGTTATTCCTGGTATGAAGCATGGTATTCACCATGTAACTGGAGTGGAACATAGTGAAAACGGGCGCCCGTCAGAGGTTGCTGAAAACCGTAAAGCACAAATGGATAAACGTTTGCGCAAGCTAAACAACCTAGCTGAAAAATTCCCTACACCAGTACATGTTGATGCTAAGCATGATGAAGCTGACGTACTGATCGTAGGTTTTAACTCTACGCGCGGTGGAATTGAGGAAGCAATGGGACGTCTTGAAGCAGATGGTTACAAAGTAAACCACGCTCACATTCGTTTAATTCACCCATTCCCGGTTGAGCAAATGAAACCACTAGTGGAATCAGCGAAGAAAGTTGTCGTTGTTGAATATAACGGTACAGGCCAATTAGCAAGCATCGTTAAGATGAACCTTGGCCATCATGATAAAATTGAAAGTATGCTTAAATATGACGGTAATCCGTTCAAGCCGAACGAGATTCACCACAGAATTAAGGAGATGTTCTAATCATGGCAACATTCAAAGAGTTTCGTAACCAAGTGAAGCCCAATTGGTGCCCTGGATGCGGAGATTTCTCGGTACAGGCAGCAATGCAGCGTGCCGCAGCGAATGTTGGTCTTGAGCCACATAACTTAGCGGTAATCTCTGGTATCGGTTGTTCTGGGCGTATTTCTGGATACATTAATTCATACGGTTTCCACGGTGTGCATGGTCGTGCACTTCCAATTGCACAAGGTGTGAAAATGGCAAATAAAGATTTAACAGTTGTTGCGGCTGGCGGCGACGGCGATGGTTTCGCAATTGGTATGGGTCATACCGTTCATGCGATTCGTCGTAACATTAACATCACTTACATTATCATGGATAACCAAATCTATGGTTTAACAAAAGGGCAAACATCTCCACGAAGCAGCGCTGGATTCAAGACGAAGAGTACACCTCAAGGCTCAATTGAATCTTCGCTTTCTGCGATGGAAACAGCTCTTACAGCTGGCGCAACATTTGTTGCACAAAGCTTCTCAAGTGATTTGAAAGAATTAACATCACTAATTGAGCAAGGTATCCAGCATGAAGGTTTCTCATTGATTAACGTCTTCAGTCCATGTGTAACATACAACAAAGTAAACACATATGACTGGTTCAAAGAAAACCTAACAAAGCTAAGCGACATTGAAGATTATGACGCTTCTAACCGCATGCAAGCGATGCAAACATTGATGGAGAAAGATGGTCTTGTAACAGGTCTTATCTATCAAAACAAAGAACAAAAATCTTATCAGCAGCTTGTACCTAATTATTCAGAAGAACCACTTTCACATGCTGACCTTAAGATTGACGAAGAGAAATTCGACAAATTAGTTGCTGAATTTATGTAATTTATTCAAACACCTGATCATCAAAATGATGGTCAGGTGTTTTACTGCTGTTTTAGATGCTTGCACCATTTTCTTCAAACCTTTATAATTTTACTGTTGTACATGCTGTACCTAATGTGTGAAAGGAGTATGTTTTATGAACGAACAGCAACGAAAAGAAATGACACAAGTGAAAGATTCTCATCCTGGGGACAAAAAATCCCTTAAGGAAAAAACGACTGACGACTTTGCGAAATTTTTTGAATCAACTTATCAGCCTCCATCATTAAAAGATGCGAAAAAGCGTGGTAAAGAAGCAGTAAAAGTGCATCGTGACTTTTCCATTCCAGAAGATATGCAAGGAATCGGGGAAGGCAAGAAGTTCTATATTCGCACGTACGGCTGTCAAATGAATGATCACGATACAGAAGTAATGGCAGGCATCTTTGAAATGCTTGGCTTTGAAGCGACAATGTCAACTGATGATGCCGATGTCATTTTGTTAAATACATGTGCAATTCGAGAAAATGCTGAAAACAAAGTATTTGGTGAAATTGGGCACTTAAAGCCGCTTAAGAAACAAAACCCTGACCTGTTGCTCGGCGTGTGTGGCTGTATGTCACAGGAAGAGTCTGTCGTCAACAAAATCAATCAGAAATACCCTTGGGTTGACATGATCTTTGGCACACATAATATCCATCGCCTCCCGCAAATTGTGAAAGAAGCGATGTTCTCAAAAGAACGTGTTGTCGAAGTATGGTCAAAAGAAGGCGACGTTATTGAGAACCTTCCGAAAGTCCGCCAAGGTAATATTAAAGCATGGGTGAACATTATGTACGGCTGTGACAAATTCTGTACGTACTGTATCGTCCCTTATACGCGTGGAAAAGAGCGAAGCCGCCGTCCAGATGATATCATTCAAGAGGTTCGCCACTTAGCAGCACAAGGCTATCAAGAAATTACCCTGCTTGGTCAAAACGTAAACGCATATGGAAAAGACTTCGAGGATATTGACTATGGTCTTGGTGACTTGATGGATGAAATCCGTAAAATTGATATTCCGCGCATTCGCTTTACAACAAGCCACCCGCGTGATTTTGATGACCATCTAATCGAAGTGCTCGCAAAAGGCGGCAATCTGCTTGACCACATTCATCTTCCAGTACAGTCCGGAAGCTCTGAAGTGTTAAAGTTAATGGCACGTAAATACACGCGTGAATCGTATATCGAATTAGTCCGCAAGATTAAAGAAGCGATTCCGAATGTGACGCTTACAACCGATATTATTGTCGGCTTTCCGAATGAAACAGACGAACAATTCGAAGAGACGTTGTCACTAGTGCGTGAAGTAGGTTACGAGAGTGCTTATACGTTCATCTATTCGCCACGTGATGGTACACCTGCTGCAAAAATGCAGGATAATATTCCGATGCGGGTGAAGAAAGAGCGTCTACAGCGTTTAAATAAGCTAGTGAATGAACAGTCTGCAGAAGCGATGAAGAAATACAAAGGCCAAATTGTTGATGTATTAGTTGAAGGGGAAAGCAAGAATAACCCAGATATTCTTGCAGGCTATACAGAAAAGAGTAAGCTTGTGAACTTCAAGGGACCAAAGTCAGCGATTGGAAAAATTGTAAAAGTCAAAATCAATGAAGCGAAAACATGGACACTAGACGGTGAGATGATCGCCGAGTCAGTTGAGGTGAACTAAATGGGCAAGTATACAAAGAATGACATTATTAATGAAGCAAAGTCTCTTGCGAAAATGATTGCTGAGACAGAGGAAGTCGATTTCTTCAAACGTGCTGAATCTCAAATTAATGAGAATGAGAAAGTACAACGGCTAATGAAGGCGATCAAAGCTTATCAAAAACAAGCTGTTAACTTTCAGCACTACGGAAAAACAGAAGCATTAAAACAAGCGGAAACGAAGCTGGATGAATTAACAAAAGAGCTAGATGAGATTCCGATTGTACAAGAATTTAAGGATTCACAAACAGAAGTAAATGACTTGCTTCAAATTGTTTCTTCAACAATTTCAAATACCGTAACAGATGAGATTATTAAAGCAACAGGCGGCGATGTGCTGCGCGGTGAAACAGGTTCGAAGGTTGCAACAGGCTCAAATTGCGGCGACCACGACCATTAAGAAGTCGAAGAAGTCGACAGTTCGTACTGTCGGCTTTTCTTATTTTTAAGTTTAAAATTTCACGTACTATATTAAAAGTAAAATGTTTCGTTCTGAATTGAAAGAGGGCGCATACAATGTTAGGGAAGTATTTTTATAGCTATCATCTGAGTCGGCATTAACGGTGTAAGAACCGATAAACAAACAGACGCATGGATAGGGATAGTTGTTGTCTTACACATTGTACAAAATGGGCACATTGGGCAGTTGTCACGCATAGGCTAGGAGTGAACCATTGAATGAGGAGGTATTAGCTCTTATGTCACATGAACGGGATAGTCATTTTAGAGAGATTATAACAAAAGCTGTTTGCGGTAAAGGCCGAAAATTTACACAAGCGAAAAATACGGTCACACCTTCTCACAATCCGACGAGCATCCTTGGGTGTTGGATTATTAATCACAAATATGATGCAAAGAAAAAAGGTGACTGTGTAGAGGTTGATGGTCGTTACGATTGTAACATTTGGTATTCCTATAGCGGTAATACAAAGACAGAAGTTGTTACTGAAACGATCTCATACAAAGATATTGTGCCGCTTTCATCAAAGGATGAAAATTGTCTTGTGGATGATTTAGAAGTCATTGTGCGTGTTCTACAGCAGCCAAATTGCTTAGAAGCAACAATTTCCCCGAATGGATGCAAGGTAATTGTTCAAGTTGAACGTGAATTCCTTGCAGAGGTAATCGGGGAAACAAAAGTATGTGTGAAGGTTTATCCGTGTGCTTGTGAGGATGAATTTGACGACATTGACGAGTCCGAAATTACGGATGAAGAGTTAGACGAAATCGATACAGAGTTCTTAGGTGACGACGATTCAGATGAATAGGTAGCAACGCAAGCGTTTCTTCTTGGCGGAGAAGCGCTTTTTTTTGTAAGTAAAACACCTCTATGTGTGAAGGCTCCAGCAAACGGACAGCCTGAGCGCCTTTCTCCGCTTTCGATTTGTCCAGCTACGGCGGCTAGGGGCTCGAGGTCATAAGACAGATTGCTGCGAGGACAAAGGGCGGTCCTCTCCGCAATCTGTCTTATGCTTGTCGCCCCTGAGCGAGCCGCCTCCGCTTATTGATTTGTCTAGCTGCGAAAGGCAGGCTGCGCGAGTTGCTTCGCCTTCCCACTCCGAGGCAAAGAGCGCCTCTCTGTGTGAAGGCTCCAGCAAACGGACAGCCTGAGCGCCTTTCTCCGCTTATTGATTTGTCTAGCTGCGAAAGGCAGGCTGCGCGAATTGCGTCGCCATCCTACTCCGAGGCAAAGGGCGCCTCTCTGTGTGAAGGCTCCAGCAATCGGACAGCCTAAACGCCTTTCTCCGCTTTTCTTATAATTATGTTATAATGTGCTACGGAGAACTATGGATGTTGGAGGAAGGATAATGGCTAAACAGACGCCGATGATGCAGCAATATTTGAGAATTAAGGCAGACTATCCGGATGCCTTTTTGTTTTTTCGTTTAGGAGATTTCTATGAGATGTTCTTTGAAGATGCGGTGAAGGCGTCCAAGGAACTTGAGATTACATTAACGAGTCGTGATGGCGGGAAAGACCGTATTCCGATGTGCGGTGTTCCGCATCATTCCTCGCATAATTATATTCATCAATTAGTTGAAAAAGGATATAAAGTCGCGATTTGCGAACAAACAGAAGACCCGAAGCAAGCAAAAGGAGTTGTGAAGCGGGAAGTTGTTCAGCTGATTACACCTGGGACGGTAATGGAAGGCAAAGCGCTTGATGAAAAGGATAATAACTACATAGCCTCGGTGACTGATTTTGATGATGGGTCATTTGGGATTGCATTTACGGATTTAACAACTGGGGAAAGCCGCGTCACATTGCTGACTGGGGACTGGACGGATGTAGCGGGTGAGCTGTACGGTGTGTCGGCACGTGAAGTGGTACTGCGGACGGACGTAAGTGAAACAGCAGCAAAGACATTATGTGACAGGCTGCCATTAACGGTCTCGTATGAAGAGCAATCCGTCATTCCTTCTGAGATGGTGGCGCTTGTTAAGAAGCTAGAGCAGACAAAGCTTCGTGAAACGGTGGGAAGGCTTTTTAATTATTTAATTCGTACACAGAAGCGTTCATTGGAACATTTACAGCAAGTAGAATACTATCAAATTAACCAATATATGAAGCTTGATTTGCATTCAAAGCGGAACTTAGAATTAATCGAGACGATAAGGACGAAGGGGAAAAAGGGTTCATTGCTATGGCTGCTTGATAAAACGGTCACAGCCATGGGCGGACGATTGTTAAAACAATGGCTTGAGCGTCCTCTCTTAAACAAGGAAACAATTGAAAATCGTTTAACGATGGTGCAGACACTGTTAGAGCAATTCTTTGAGCGTGAAGATTTACGGGAGCTGTTAAAAGAAGTCTATGACATTGAACGCTTAGCAGGACGTGTCGCATATGGAAACGTCAATGCACGTGATTTGCTTCAATTAAAGCAGTCTCTTGGACAAGTCCCGGCAATTGTGGAGCTTGTCGGTAAGCTTGAGCATCCATATGCGGTCGATTTAGCAAAACGCGTGGACCCTTGTGAAGAGCTTCATGAGTTGCTTGAAAACGGTATTCATGCTCAGCCTCCGATTTCTGTGAAAGAAGGCGGAATTATAAAGGACGGTTTCAATGAGGACCTAGACCGTTACCGGGATGCTTCACGTAATGGGAAAGAGTGGATTGCCGCATTGGAACAGCAAGAACGCCAGCAAACCGGTATCCGCTCACTAAAAGTCGGCTACAACAAAGTGTTTGGCTACTATATCGAAGTGACAAAAGCAAACTTACACTTGCTGCCAGAAGGACGTTATGAACGAAAGCAGACGTTAACAAATGCTGAGCGTTACATTACGCCAGAATTAAAAGAAAAAGAATCACTTATTTTAGAAGCAGAAGAAAAAAGCGTCGACTTAGAATATGAGCTTTTCCTAACATTGCGTGAGAAAGTGAAAGAATATATACCAAGTCTTCAAGCGATCGCTAAGTTTGTTAGTGAAATGGACGTCCTTCAATGCTTTGCGACGATTAGTGATGAATACGGGTATGTAAGGCCTCAATTTTCAACAAATCGAGAAATCAACATTGAAGGTGGCCGTCATCCTGTTGTCGAGAAAGTGATGGAGCATAATGAGTACGTCGAAAACGACTGTTCCATGAATAAAAATCGTGAACTTCTATTAATTACAGGGCCAAACATGTCGGGTAAGAGTACGTATATGCGCCAAGTTGCCCTAACAGCTATTATGGCGCAAGTTGGCTGCTTTGTACCTGCAGATGAGGCGGTACTACCAATCTTTGACCAAGTTTTTACCCGCATTGGCGCAGCAGATGATCTTGTCGCAGGTCAAAGTACGTTTATGGTGGAGATGCTTGAAGCGAAGAATGCACTAACAAAGGCTACGCAGGATAGTTTGATTCTGCTTGATGAGATAGGCCGTGGAACCTCAACTTATGATGGCATGGCACTTGCTCAGGCAATTATTGAATACATTCATGATGAAATTGGCGCAAAAACACTGTTTTCGACTCATTATCATGAGCTGACACAGCTTGCAGGTGCGCTTTGTAATTTACAAAATGTACATGTACGTGCAGTTGAAGAGCAGGGCCGTGTTGTGTTTCTGCATAAAGTCCAAGAAGGAGCGGCAGACCGCAGCTACGGAATTCATGTGGCAGAGCTTGCGGAATTACCGCCATCATTAATTGAACGAGCGAAGGTTATTTTAGCTGAATTAGAAACAGCGGATGTTAAAGATACAAAGCCTTCTGCCCAAACAGAACGGCAGGGAGGTAATGAAGAAGTAGTCAAAGAGCCGGAACAACAGTTGTCCTTCTTCCAAACAGAGCAACCAACTGAAAAACCAAAGCTAAGTAAGAATGAACAGAAAATTTTACAAGCATTAGAGGAGCTTGATTTATTAGAAATGACACCGCTTGATGCGATGAATGAATTATACAGTCTGCAAAAGACGTTAAAAAGAAAGTAAGAAATGAGGTGATGGTGTGGGCAAAATTCAGCAATTAGAAGCACAGCTTTCCAACCAAATTGCAGCAGGGGAGGTCGTCGAACGGCCTGCATCTGTTGTAAAAGAGCTGATTGAAAATGCGATTGATGCAAACAGCACACGCGTTTCCATTGAAGTAGAGGAAGCCGGTCTAGCAAAAATCCGTATTGTCGATAATGGTGACGGAATGGATGAAGAAGATGCAGTCCTCGCATTTGAACGGCATGCCACAAGTAAAATCAAGCATGAAAGTGACTTATTCCGCATTACAACACTCGGTTTCCGCGGGGAGGCGCTTCCAAGTATTGCTTCTGTTTCTGAAATGGAAATTAAGACGAGTACAGGCGAGAATGCAGGCACGCTTCTAAAAATAAACGGAGGCATCTTTGAAGAAAAGACGCAATCAGACAGTCGTAAAGGGACAGAGATCAAGGTTGATAACCTCTTTTTCAACACACCAGCCCGCTTGAAATATATGAAAACGGTTCATACGGAGCTTGGCAACATAACCGATGTTGTAAATCGTATGGCACTTGCCCACCCACACATTTCCTTTCGGCTCGCACATAACGGAAAGAAGTTACTTTATACAAATGGAAATGGTGATTTGTTACAGGTGCTCGCGTCTATCTATGGCACAAAAACAGCACGGCAAATGAAAAAGATCCACTGGCGCTCGATAGATTTTGAAATTCATGGCTATATTGCAAAGCCGGAAATTACAAGAGCATCACGCAATTACATGTCAACGATTGTAAATGGTCGTTTTATTAAAAACTATCCACTATTAAAAGCAATTCAAGAAGGCTATCACACGCTTCTTCCGATTGGCAGGTACCCAATTGTTCTGCTTCATATTGAGATGGACCCACTGCTTGTCGATGTGAATGTTCACCCTGCTAAGCTTGAAGTCCGGCTTAGTAAGGAAAAAGAATTGATGCAGTTAATTACAGATGGTATTCAAGAAGCGCTTAGAGAAGAAACATTAATTCCAGCTGTTGAAAAGGCGCCAAAGCGGACAAAGGTGGAAAGTGAACAACAGATGTTTTCCTTTGAGCATCGAACAACACCTCCATCAAAACCAGCTGTCCCGGAAACAAAATCAATCCAAACAAAGCCAATTCAAACAGAACCAGATCAATCAGAGCCAGTGTTTCTAACACATAGCGATCAAGAAAGCGAAAGCTCTAACCTTATACGTGAGCCAGCACCAGTGATCGAAGAATCTGTCGTTGAAGAACCAGAGAATGAACAACCCGAAGCTGAAGAAGAAAAAGTGGAGTCTTCTCGCGTACCACCGCTGTATCCGATTGGCCAGATGCATGGCACTTATATAATGGCACAAAACGAAAACGGACTGTATATTATTGATCAGCATGCTGCACAGGAACGGATTAAATATGAATTCTTCCGTGAAAAGGTAGGCGAAGTGGAGCCTGAAGTACAAGAGCTACTCATGCCGTTAACATTTGAATTCAGTCGAGATGAATGTCTTGCAATTGAAGCTCATCTTGATGAATTACAGGAAGTTGGAATATTCTTAGAAACGTTCGGGCCACAGAGCTATATTGTCCGCTCACATCCTAGGTGGTTTCCGAAAGGGTTTGAGCAGGAAGTGATTGAGGAAATCATTGAACAAGTCATTCAATCCAAGAAGGTTGATCTTAAAAAGCTCCGTGAAGAAGCGGCGATTATGATGTCTTGTAAGAAATCAATAAAAGCGAATCATCATTTGCGTCAGGATGAAATCTTTGAATTGCTCGAAACACTCCGAAAGTCAACGGACCCATTTACATGTCCACATGGCAGACCAATTATTTTACATTTTTCAACGTATGAAATGGAGAAAATGTTTAAGCGAATTATGTAAGTAAGGTAAGAAAGGTTTAAAACACATCGAAGTTGAGTAGAATGGTCTACTGTTATCATGATGTAGACCACCCATGAAGTAAACAGTTTGTCTAGGATGGTGGCAATGAAAGAAAAGGTATTGGCAATTGTAGGACCAACAGCGGTCGGAAAAACAAAGCTTGGCGTCGAGCTTGCAAAGCGGTTAAATGGCGAAGTGATTAGCGGTGATTCGATGCAAATTTATCGGAGCATGGATATCGGTACAGCGAAAGCAACGGAAGAAGAGCGCCAAGGAATCGTGCATCATATGCTTGATATAAAAGATTTTCACGAGTCTTTCTCAGTAGCTGAATTTCAATCACGTGTTCAAAAGCATATTCAAGAGATTCAGTCACGCGGACGGCTACCGATAATTGTCGGTGGAACAGGGCTTTATATTCAATCAGTACTTTATGATTATCGCTTCTCAGAAGCAACAGGCGATGACGAGCTTCGCCGGGAGCTTGAAGTGTATGCGACTGAACACGGAAATGATGCGCTGCATCGAAAGCTTCAAGAGGTTGACCCGCAGGCTGCTGAGAATATTCATCCGAATAACGTCCGCCGTGTCGTACGGGCGCTTGAAGTCTACCGTACGACAGGGATGACAATGACTGACTATCAAAAACAGCAGTCAGCCCAGCCGCGTTATCAGCATGCAATCATTGGCTTGACCTCAGATCGTGAGCAATTGTATGAACGCATTAATACACGTGTGGATGAAATGGTATCCGAAGGGCTAGTGGATGAGGTAAAGCGATTGTATGAACAAGGGTTGAGCGGCACGCAGGCCTCTCAAGCAATCGGCTACAAAGAGATCATTGAGGCCATTGAAGGAAAGTGTACGATGGAAGAAGCGGTTGAACAGTTAAAACAAAACTCACGCCGATATGCGAAACGTCAATTTACATGGTTTAAAAACAAAATGGCAATCGAATGGTTTGATTTAACAGAAGGCGATTTCGATAAAAAGGTTGAAGAAATTTTAGAATATATTGCAGGAAAGCTTGGGGAAAAGTCGAATGTTTAAACATAAAGAGAAAATGAGGAGGACTGTAAAAAGATGAAACAATCCGTCAACATTCAAGACCAATTTTTGAACCAGCTCCGCAAAGACAACACATTCGTAACGGTTTATCTCTTAAACGGTTTTCAATTGCGCGGTACAGTGAAAGGCTTTGATAACTTCACTGTTTTATTTGAAACAGATGGGAAGCAACAAATGATCTACAAACATGCCATTTCAACATTTGCTCCACAGCGTAACGTGCAAATTGATTTTGAATAAGCATACAACAACCCCTGTCCATTATGGATAGGGGTTTATTAATTACTCCCGAGTACTCAAATAGTTATAAAAGCGCTTTAAGGAAAGCGGGGTTTTGAAGCCGAAATGGCGCTGGATGTCTTCTGCAGACAGCCCTTCTTGTATTTGGTTTATGATGCATGTATTTCGCATATGCTGTGCGCTGATTCCTTTTCGAAGCCCAGCGCGGGCAATTTCCTCACGAATCATCTTCTGAATCGCAATTTCCGTCAACCGTTTTGGCGCGTCCTTCTCATACACCCAGCGATACGTACACCGTTGAAAGTCAAACGCTGCAAATAGCGGGTCGTGGCTGTGATAGCGCGGCCTAACTGGCTCAGGGATTGTTTTCAAATAACGGTACAGCAGCTGCTTATCTTCATCTGATAGCTTAATCGTACGAGCCAGACTTGAAACAGACGGGATATCGAGTTCATTTCGTTCAAAATGTACATCTTTCATCCGTAATGATGCCAATTCATGCAGGGTTAGACCGTAATCAAGCAGCAAACGAACAATTGAGAGATTCCGATCAAACAATAAATGTCGCGCTTTAAGCTGATTATCCGTCAGCCCTTTTGTGGAGACCACTGTCTGTAATAATTTCTCTTTCTCTGCTTCTTGAATAAAGTCATCTGCGCCGAGACGTTTCTTTTCAAGATGCATGCTGATCTCTGGCGGATTGTGTTTGATTTGATAAAAGCGGTTCAGCCGTTTTAACACCGTGTGCATCCGCTTCATCGTTGCTAGCGAGTAATGACGTTCTGTTAGAAGGATATGAAAAAAAGTATGATAATCTTCATTGCTGAATGTTTTCCATTTCTTTGGGTCTTTTTGCTGCTCGTTCATATATCGGAAGAAATCCTCTAAGTCATATTTATAACGTTTAATCGTAGACGGTCGTCGGCCTTGTGCAGCTAGGTATTCCAGGTATGAAACAACATCATCTGGCAAGATCGTTTCGTGCAGCATGTTCATTTTTTAGGCCCCCTGTCATTTTAAGACATCTCTTCCTTTCTAATTATAACAAATTTGCATATACATTTACTTAGGAACTATGCATTTGTCACACTTTTTGTTTAAAACAAACACTAGTTAGAAAAGGGGTGAGAGGCGTGGAGCAGCCACTTTCAACGAAAAAGAATGGGCAGATTAACATTGTATTGAAGAAAAAGCATCAAGAAACCGCGCTCGTACGGGAGGCCCCCGTACAAACAAAGGAAAAAGCCCAAGTGATTGAACATCACGCACCGCTTCAGCAAATTGAAGATGAAATGAATAAGCTGGTCGGCCTCAATGATATAAAAGAAATGCTTCGCGAAATATATGCATGGCTCTATGTAAATGAAAAACGAAAAGAAGCAGGTCTAAAACAAAGCAATCAAGCACTACACATGATGTTTCGTGGAAATCCAGGCACAGGAAAAACAACGGTTGCCAAATTAATCGGGAAGCTGCTGAAAGATATGAATATTTTAACGAAGGGACATTTAATCGAAGCAGAACGGGCAGATTTAGTCGGTGAATATATCGGTCATACCGCTCAAAAAACGAGACAGCTTGTCAAAAAAGCAATGGGAGGAATTTTATTTGTTGATGAGGCCTATTCCCTTTCACGCGGAGGTGAAAAAGATTTTGGGAAGGAAGCGATTGATACACTTGTCAATCATATGGAAGAGGAGCGAGAGCATTTCATTTTAATTTTGGCAGGGTATCCGAAAGAGATGGATTACTTTCTGTCTCTCAACCCTGGTCTGCGTTCACGGTTTCCGATCATTATTGATTTTCCAGATTATTCAATTGGCGAATTAATGCAGATTGCGGATTTGATGTTTGAAGAACGGGAATATATTCTTTCGCAAGAAGCCCAGGTGAAATTACAGGATCACATTGAGATGAAGCGTGATCATCAGCAAGTATTCAGCAACGGCAGGTACGTACGGAACATCGTCGAAAAAGCCGTTCGTACACAAGCAATGCGGCTTCTTCATCACAAAGAATTCTCGAAAAAAGACTTAATGACGATTAGAAGCCGTGATTTAACCCTTTAATGCCCGCTTGTTAATGAACGATATGGTAATTTCCATTGATAGTAGAGAGAAGCCATTCGTAACGTGACGACAGCAGTAAGCAGTAAGTAATAATGCCATGCTTCACTGGCAATACCTGTACCAATGACTAACCCTGCAAAAACAGCCCATAACGCATAGATTTCAGCTCTTAAAACAATTGGTTTTCGACCGGCCAGTACATCACGAACCATCCCGCCGCCGCTTCCTGTTAGGACGGCGGCTACTATTACTGCACTTAGCGGGTGATTCATTTCGGTTGCATACAGTGCCCCTTGAATCGCGAACGCCCCTAAGCCGATAGCATCTGTCAATGTACCAAAACGCCGCCAAGGCTTTAAGACACTGTTTGGGAAAAGAAATAAAAGCGTCATCACAATAATTGCTAACGTAAATAGAAATCCTTGGTCCCAAAGGGCCGAAACAGGCACTCCGATTAATAAATTCCGAATCGCGCCGCCGCCAAAGGCTGTCGCAAGTCCTAATATATAAACTCCGAAAATATCATATTCCTCTTCCATTGCTACAATTGCTCCGCTGATCGCAAAAGCAACTGTACCGATAATATTTAAAATCTCCCATGACATGTATACTCCCCCTTACTTACAACCCTTTCAATTGATAACATATGAATTTTAAAGGCTTCTGTTGAAAACTTCAAGATAAAGATTCTATAGGCGATTGTTATGTGTTTTGGTATACTGACTACAGGTTAGAATAATAAGAAAGACTGAGTATGAGAAAAAGAGAGGGAGTTCGTTGACTAAAACAGAAATACAAGAACAAGAGCGTGCGGTGCTGCTTGGATGTCATTTAAACCAGGAGGACCGTGAACGTTTTCAATATTCGATGGATGAACTGGCGTCACTTGCAAAAACAGCTGGTGCTTCTGTAGAAGCTGTTTTTACACAAAACCGTGACCGTATTCATTCTGCACTTTACATAGGAAAAGGAAAGGTTGAAGAGCTTGCGCGTTTTGTGGAGGAATTAGAGGCTGACCTCATCATTTCCAACGATGAATTGTCACCGAGTCAGCTACGTAATTTGCGAGACGAAACAGGTGTAAGGGTTGTTGACCGTACGCAATTAATTTTAGATATCTTTGCAGGAAGGGCGCAGACAAAAGAAGGGAAGCTGCAAGTGGAGCTTGCTCAGCTTCAATATATGCTTCCGAGGCTGACAGGCCAGGGGGAAGCATTGTCAAGACTTGGCGGTGGAATCGGAACCCGTGGTCCTGGTGAAACGAAGCTTGAATCTGACAGACGGCATATTCATCGCCGGATTGATGAAATCAAGCGTCAGTTGAAAACTGTCACATCTCATCGCGAGCGGTACAGACAGCAGCGGAAACGGAACCAATCGATTCAACTCGTCTTGCTCGGCTATACCAATGCGGGGAAATCTACAATTTTTAATCAGTTAACGAAAGCGGACGCATACGCACAGGACCAGTTGTTTGCAACACTAGACCCATTAACAAGACGCATTCAGCTGCCTTCTGGGTTAACGGTGCTTTTGACTGATACAGTTGGTTTCATTCAAGATTTGCCAACTACCTTAGTTGCGGCCTTTCGCTCAACACTAGAAGAGGTGAAGGAAGCAGACTTAATGCTGCATGTTGCCGATGCTTCCCATCCTGATGTGTTTCAACACGAAAAAACAGTGTTTGAGCTGCTGGAGGAACTAGAAGCGGCTGAGCTACCGATGCTGACCGTTTATAACAAACGCGACCTACTAGAAGAAAGTTTTATTCCGACATCAGGACGTGCCTCTATTCAAATTAGTGCATATGACTGCAGTGATATTGAGCATCTGCTCACAGAAATTGAAGAGCGATTGAAAAAGCAGATGAAACCATACAGCATTGTTCTTCCGCCTGATGCAGGTAAATTGCTTGCAAGGTTAAAGCAGGACTCGATTTTAACAAATCGGGAATACGATGAAGATAAGCAAGTATATCGCTGTAGAGGGTATATCCTGCCGACACATCCGTTAGCTGCAGAACTGAAACAATATGAGAAATAGCAAAGGAGAAACAAAATCATGCTGCAATACCATCCACAACTAGACAAGCACATTGATGAAATAGAAGCACAAATTAAGCCGATTCATGAACGGATTGAAAAAATGGCTGAATACCATCAACATCGTGTACTCGAAGCGTTTCGCAACAATCAAGTAAGTGACTTTCACTTCACTCCAAGCACAGGTTATGGCTATGATGACACTGGGAGAGATACATTAGAGAAAATCTATGCGAACGTCTTCGGCCATGAGGAAGCGATCGTACGCCCACAAATTATTTCTGGTACACATGCGATTTCAACAGCGTTATTTGGCGTACTTCGTCCAGGTGACGAATTGGTTTATATGACAGGCAAGCCGTATGACACGTTGGAAGAAATCGTCGGCATTCGTGGCGGTGGAAATGGTTCATTAATTGATTTCAATATTTCGTATCGTGCGGTGCCATTATTGCATGACGGAGCAGTCGATTATAAAGCGGTACGTGCTGCAATTACAGAGAAAACAAAAATGATCGGTATTCAACGCTCAAAAGGCTATGCATCACGTCCATCCTTTACAATTGATCAAATCAAAGAAATGATTACTTTTGTTAAAGAGATAAAGCCTGATGTGGTCGTCTTCGTTGATAACTGCTACGGGGAATTTGTTGAAGAGCAAGAGCCTTGTCATGTTGGTGCTGATTTAATTGCCGGCTCTTTAATTAAAAACCCAGGCGGTGGATTAGTGAAAACTGGTGGCTACCTTGTCGGGAGTGCTGCTTTAATTGAACAGTGTGCTTACCGCCTTACATCGCCAGGAATAGGGAGAGAAGCAGGGGCTTCATTATACAGCCTGCAAGAAATGTATCAAGGATTGTTTCTTGCCCCGCATGTTGTCAGCCAAGCATTAAAAGGAGCGGTGTTCACCGCAGCTCTGCTTGAAAAGATTGGATTGTCTTCATACCCAAAGTGGGATGCAAAGCGAACAGATTTAATTCAATCTGTTACGTTTGAAGACCCGGAGATGATGACAACATTTGCCCAAGCCATTCAACAGGCATCACCAGTCAATGCCCACGTCAGACCAATGCCAAGCTATATGCCTGGCTATGAAGATGATGTTATTATGGCTGCTGGTACGTTCATTCAAGGCTCAAGCATTGAACTTTCCGCAGACGGCCCTATGAGACCTCCGTATGAATGTTACGTCCAAGGTGGGCTTACCTATGAGCATGTAAAAATAGCTGTTTGCCTAGCTGTGACACAGCTGCTTGAGAAACAGCTGTTAACACTAGGCTAATTAAGAAAGGCAGTACCGTTTTGGTGCTGCTTTTTATGAATTGTGTATTTTCGAAATATTTTGATGTGAAATAATCTAACATTTGATTGACACGATAGCTAACATGTTGTAAGATGAAATCAAGTTAAGCAAGGCAATACATAATGAACAGATTGGAGGGGTACTATGAATGATAATATTCGTCGTAACATGCCGTTGTTTCCGATCGGGATTGTTAAGCAGCTAACGGAATTGTCCGCAAGACAAATTCGTTATTATGAGGAGCACAATTTAATTAATCCTTCTCGTACTGAGGGAAATCGCCGCATGTTTTCTTTCAACGATGTCGACACATTGCTTGAGATCAAAGATTTAATCGAGCAAGGGGTCAATCTTGCCGGCATTAAACAGCTCTTTGAGGTAAAGGCGAGAGAACAAGCACAGCAGGAAGCCAAATTAATTGAAAATCAGAAAGAACATATCACCGATTCGGAGCTTCGCAAACGTCTACGCACTGAACTAATTCAAGCGGGTAGATTTAACCGCACAACCCTCCGTCAAGGTGAAATGTCAAGGTTTTTCCATTAAGGTTTGTAAGCTATATTTTTACTTATAAATAAAGCTAATTATCAAAATTGGGAGGAAACAGGGATGGCAAAGTATACAAAAGAAGATATTCTTAAGTTCTCAGAGGAGCAAAACGTTCGTTTCATTCGCTTGCAGTTTACTGACATGTTAGGGATCATCAAAAATGTTGAGATTCCAGTTGGACAGTTACCAAAAGCGCTTAATAATGAAATGATGTTCGATGGTTCATCAATCGAAGGTTTTGTTCGCATCGAAGAATCAGATATGAGACTATATCCTGACCTTGATACATGGGTTGTATTCCCATGGACAGCTGAAAAGGGGAAAGTGGCACGTCTTATCTGTGACGTACATATGCCAGATGGCACTCCTTTTGAAGGTGACCCGCGCGGTGTGTTGAAGAAAGTATTGAAAGAAGCTGAAGAGCTTGGTTTTACAAGCTTTAATATCGGACCAGAGCCGGAATTCTTCTTATTCAAAAATGATGAGAAAGGCGAACCGACTCTAGAGCTAAACGATAAAGGCGGATACTTCGACCTAGCGCCAACAGACCTTGGTGAAAACTGCCGTCGCGATATCGTACTTGAGCTTGAAGATATGGGCTTTGAAATTGAAGCATCTCACCATGAAGTAGCACCTGGTCAGCACGAAATTGACTTTAAATACGCGTCTGCAATTAAAGCGTGTGATGATATCCAAACATTTAAGCTTGTTGTAAAAACAATCGCTCGTAAGCACGGCTTACACGCGACATTCATGCCAAAACCATTGTTCGGTGTTAATGGTTCTGGAATGCACTGCAACATGTCTCTATTCCGCGGCAAAGAAAATGCCTTCTACGATGAAAAGGGCGATCTTCAGTTAACTGATACAGCTTACCAATTCATCGCCGGTCTTCTTGAACACGCAGAGGCATTCACAGCAATCACAAACCCAATCGTTAACTCATACAAACGCTTGGTTCCTGGTTACGAAGCACCATCTTATGTAGCATGGTCAGCGAAAAACCGTAGCCCACTTATCCGTATCCCAGCATCTCGCGGTTTAAGTACACGTGTTGAAGTACGTAGCGTTGACCCAGCAGCAAACCCATATCTTGCAATGGCAGTTATGCTTGCAGCTGGACTTGATGGAATCAAGAAGAAAATGAAAGCACCAGCTCCAGTAAACCGCAACATCTATGTGATGAGCGATGAAGAGCTTGCTGAAGCTGGCATTAAGCAATTACCTTCAACTCTTGCTCAAGCGTTAAGGAACTTCAAACAAGATGACGTTCTATTCAACGCACTAGGCGCTCACATTTCAGAGCACTTCATCGAAGCAAAAGAAATTGAGTGGGATATGTTCCGCACACAAGTTCACCCTTGGGAACGCGAGCAATATCTAACTTCATATTAATAGCTGAACCCCTTGGCGCTGTAGGCGTCTGGGGGTTTTTGTTTGGGGGCAACTTTTGAGGGGGCAGGTGTTAGTTCGTTTTGTGCCCCAAATGTGCCCCCAATGAAAAAATTTTGTCCGTATGCTTTTCGAAACGGTTAATTGCATCGGATTCAATCTTGTGGCTGACATGGGTGTACACATCTGAGGTAATCTTCATGGAGCTGTGCCCCAGGGCTTCTTGAATATACTTCATATCGACCTCTGATTCTAACATCAATACCGCATGTGTATGACGCAATGAATGAATGCTCAAAGGTGGCAGATCGGCTTTCTTGAGAATACGCTTAAACGCATTAAATAAAGTTGATTTCGGAAGAGGGGAACCGTCCTCTCTGCAAAAGACCAAATTTAAGTGCTGCTTGTACATTTCTTTAAGCCGATAGATGTTATCATTCTGTCTTACCTTATGAGCATTCAACTCCATTGCAAGACGGCTTGTAATAGGTATTTCCCGTTCTGAATTATAGGTTTTCGTGTCACTAAATAATTCATCATCTGACTTCGCCTCATAATCAATTGAATACATGATCTTAACGCGATTCTCCGCAACATTCACCTTGTCCCATTGTAAAGCTAAGGCCTCACCTTTACGGACTCCCGTTTCAATTAGAAACCGAAAGAACAAGTAATAGGTGTAATTGTCCTTCATAGCAGCGTCTAGAAAATCACCGATCTTATCGTAAGGAATGAACTTAATATCAGATTTATTGCTTTCCTTCTGACGTTTTTCTTTTGTGGAGTATATAATTACGTCTTCACAAGGGTTTCTTTGAATCTTATTTCTTATCATGGCTTTCTGGAGAGCACTGTACATTGTACTATGAATGATTTGGACTGTTCGCTTGCTGTAATCTTGGCTGATTAAATGGTTAATAAACTTCTGGTACAAATTGTGCGTTAAATCTTCTAGCTTCATCTTTTGGAAGTAAGGAGCGATATGATTCTTAACGTTCCGTTCATGAAGTCTGTACGTGTTCTTTGCCACTTTGTCCTTCTTATATTCTTGTAGCCAAAACTCTAGAAACTCTACCACACGTTCATCATCCCTTGCATCATAGCCTAACTCAATCTTTCTCTTCATTTCTTCATAATCTCTTTCAGCCTCCGGCTTTGTCCGGAAGCCTTGCCTCTTAACTTCTTTAGGCTTGCCTGTTATCTTATCTCTGTACTTCCAACGATAGCGCCAATTGCCAGGACCTAATTTCTTAAAACTGGCCATAAACATTCTCCTTTCGATAGAAGATGATCCTATTCATTATACGGTAAAGATTTTATCGTCTTGGTACAATGTTAGAAAACCGATATTCATTGAATCCTTCACGGACAACCTTCACTTTTCGATTCGTCTTAATCTTATCAATTCGTTCCTGGCACAGCTCTTCCGTAACGCCGAATACATTTGACAAATGAACAGTTGCATCCGTTGCATAGATATCATAATTAACAATCAAATGATAGGGGAGGGCTGCATAACGGACAAAATGCCTGGCGTCACGTTCTTGCAGGACCCTTAACATGTCAGGCATAGTAATTTGGTTCCCAGTGTGTCTGAGGATGTGACAAAGCTCATGATAGAAGGCTTCACGCTTCTGATGAAGCGGAAGTGCAGCGTTAATCGTAATTTCTTGATACCGGCCGGTAACTAAGTAGTGAGACTCCATGTTCTTGTATTTCAGGTAGATGTTCAATTTTCGACAAATGTACGTTTCATCTAAATCTTCGGGGTGATTGATGCCAATTGTTTTATAGAGCTTTGTTACCCATTCTTCGAGTAGGGTAGGGAAGTAGGTGTATTGCATAATGTTCACTCCTTTGGTGATATTATACAAACATATGTTCTTTCTTGCAATTAAATAATTTGTGGGTGTATCGGTTGCAAAAATAATGTTTTTTATGTAAGATAGTTGCATAGAATAAATGTCAAGAGGTGAAGCTATGATTATACAAACGCCATTAAATGCTGAAAAATTTATTAAAAAGGAAGTTCCTTATAAAGTTAGGGCTCAGTTTATTCCGCTCATACATAAAGCGTATGATTTAGCATATAAAGCATTAGAAGAATATCCATTTCTAGGGTGGAAGATAGGAGAATATCATATAGGTTATTTAAAACATATTGCTGTTCAATATGTTTTGAAAAATGGTGTAGATAGAGGGGAGTTACCGTTTAACTATACAATTGAGTATAATTCAAATAAAACATATCCTTTTCTGCAGTTACATACAGAAAATGCAAAAATAACAGTAAGTCAAACAACAACTCCGAATAAAATTGCAAGACCTGCTTTTTTTAGAAAGAAACTACAATTAGCAAACCAACTATATTGGGATTTATGGGAGGAGGAAGAGGTTAACACAAAATTAGAACCTAAATACTTACTTCTCACTCATGGTTATGGAAATAGAGAACCAGCTTTTATTAATTTAGGAATGCCAGGTAAGAATAATTGGATTGACCGAATAAACATTTTAGAAGAGCCTAGATTAATTAAGCTTGAAAATGAAGATAGAGCAAAAGAAGAAAAAATTACATCAGAAAAACTTGTTGACTTCAAAGAATTTCTACAGGGAGTGCGTCGAAGTGAAGAGTAAGTCATCTCAGATTTCTAGTTTTTGTCCTAAAAGACTCAAAAAAGCCAGAGAAGCACGTGGTTATACAATTAAAGAATTAGCAGAGGAAGTTGGAGTTACCCATCAATCAATATCTAAATATGAAAACTTTAAAGCGGTTCCCAGTAGTTTAGTTTTAAGAAAAATATGTTCAATATTAAAGGTTCATTTGACTTATATGTTAAAGCCTACTTCAGAAGAAAGTGAAATGGTAGTTTTTTTTAGAAGCAGGGCTGCAGCTACTGTTAAATCAAAAAAAATTCATCGTCACAGACTTGATTGGTTGGTAGATATTTATGAATATTTAGATGAAATTATGAACTTTCCACAAGTAAATATACCAAAAGTGATAGAAAATAATTCCTATATACCAACTGCATTTGAAGAGATTGATGAAATAGCTTTGGATGTTAGAAAGTATTTTGGTCTTGGAAAAGGTCCTATTTCAAATATTCTTTTACTTTTAGAGAAAAATGGAGCGGTTATTTCAAGAGCTAAATTTAATGATTATAAAATTGATGCTTGTTCAAAGTGGAGTGAAAATAATAACAGACCATTTATATTTTTAGGTAGTGATAATACATCCTCGGTTAGATCAAGGTTCGATATTGCTCATGAATTAGGGCATTTAATTTTGCATCCAAATATTTCATGGAAAGAATTTAACAAAAAGGAAAATTACAAATTAATGGAAAAAGAAGCTGATCGCTTTGCCTCTTCTTTTTTATTGCCTGAAGAAACATTTGGAAGCGAAGTTTATAGTAGTTCTTTAGAAAATTTAATTGAATTAAAAAAGAGGTGGAAGGTATCAATTCAAGCTATGGCATATAGAGCGATGCAAGTAGGAATTTTTACAGAATCTCAATTTCTATATATACGGCGCTTATTATCAAACAAAAATATGTTAAAACAAGAACCATTAGACTCTGAAATGAAATATGAGGAGCCTTCCTTATTAAAACAATCTATTGAATTAATTCTTGAACATAATGTAAAAGCCAAGAATGATTTAATTGATGAAATAGGGTTATCAAGAGAAGACATTGAGCTTTTAGCTAACTTATTGCCTGGGACTTTAATTGAAAGAAATAACTATGGGAATATCGTGTCGTTTAAGCGATGATATATAATATTGTTTTTGTTTTCTTTAGCTTTTGTGTGGACACAAAGGAGGGGGCTAACTTAACTGTCATTAACAAATGATAATTAGTTAGCTCCGTTCTTTCTATAAGCCTAATAGTAAGAGGGAAACTAATTAAAAGAGCGGTCATGGCACATGAAGAAAGGATAATTTAGTATATAAATTACTACTCCTTACTTATACATTCATTACATTTATCACTTTTTAGCTCACCCCAGGGATAATACATGCCACAATTTGTACATAATTTAAATTTTCTCTGTATCTAGCTGCATTTTTCACAAATGACTCCTTCAGTTGACTGAAATTTCCCCTTTTCATTTTTACATGACACACAAACAAGCTCCCTATCTTTAGAACGTTTAATAAATTCAATGCTCAAATTATTTATTGCATCAAATATTGGTTCAAAGTCGTCTAATGCGAGATTAAAATTAGCACTATGTACCACGTAATTTCTGATTTTTACTAGGTGGCTAATTGTACGGCATGTTTGTTTAGTTATTAATTCTTCCTTTTCCAATTTATTAATTAAGTTTAGTATCTTGAAAGGTTTTTGAACTGGTATGTTTGTTTGTTCACTTACATATGAATATATTACTTCCTCTAGTTGTTTATATTTCATTAAAAAAAGACCGACCATCTCATTTAGGTTAGATGCCATATTTTCAGAAATTAACTCCATTTCCTCAGTAGGAATATGTATTTTGTCAAGATTTTCGATTGCTGAAACTAATTTTTCTTTAATTTCACTAGAAAGATTTTGAATGATTATAAATTCATCTCTATTTATTCGGTTGTTATGAGCAACTTTACATCTTAATTGATATAAGTTATCCCACCGTTTTTTTAGAAAATCTTGTTCGCATTCAACTAATTCTGAAAAATACCTATCCCAATTTGATTGTGGAATAAACTTTTCTAATTCGTCAATATTAATTTTACTATTATCTTGCAATGTTTGTATTTTTTTATATAGTTTGTCTATGCTCTCAGTTTGGTATTTATCAAATAAAAATTTAGTTAAGTCAATGAAGTCTGTATTATATAAAAAACCTGTTTTTTCATTTTTCTTTTTTTTATCAATATTTACAGAATCAGGGGTGTGAACGTCAGTCCAAACAGTTCCTACATTAATTAACATGAATTTTGTAATTAATTTTCTCATAAGGTTTTCAAGTTCGTGTATTAATGGATAAGCTTTATTTGCATAATAGAAGCTAATATCATCCCATAAAACTTCGATCTGCATCTTACTTATTTTTCCTAGCAGAGTTCTTATTATTCTTAATAAATATTCAAATTCTTGAAGTTTCGTTTCCTCTTTTAAGGTAAGCTTTATGTGAAAATATTGATCGGTATCACTGTTGTTAAACTTCCCAGTTTGGATAGTATATTCTATTTTTAAATTTGCATAGTCAATAGTATTTTCACTAACTTTAATCTCTGAATAAGATTCTAGTAATCGATTAAAGGAGTTAACATTACCACAAAACGAATTTTTCGTATCAATTACTATTAAGTATTCAGTTTTAAATTCATTGAACATTATAGAATTTCCCCCTAAATTGATATCATTTCTCTTCATCTTTCCTCTTGTTGACTTAAAACATTATGTATTCAAAATGCTTACGAATTTCCTCTGCATCACCAGGCGTCATTTGCTGCATATGTTTATGTCAAAAAAACAAAGGCCTTAAAATTGTTTATAAGTTAACTAACATCGGTATTACTTCTTTTATATTCCAGCATTTCTTTCCTTTTATTTGTAAGCCCTTTATAAAATAGAAAGATTATAATAAAGGAAATAATGAAGTACACAAGTCCATATACTAAGCTAATAAATAAATTACTTATAACCATAAAGCTAAAAAACAAAATAAGTACTGGTTTTGAGTAGAAAAACCTGACTATTGGGTTTTCCCATTGTTTGTGATGCTTTGGCTTTTGAGGTTCTGTACTATTTGTGCCGCCTATGCTAATGGTATATCCTTTGGCAGGTTGATATTTTTGTTTTTTCCTAGGTTGATATTTTCGCATAGGTTTATTTGAAATAACTTCTTTAAAATAAATTTCTTCATTAGGACTTTGAAGCTTTAATAACTCAAGTAAATTTAAAATATCGTCCAAAGCTCTGTGAGTTTGGTGATTAGAAATGCTATGACCTTGAAGAAGGGTTATTAGCTTTTTGTTTTCAAATCCATAATCTTGCCATTTAACATGCCTCATTGAACAGTGCCATTTCTTTTCGTTTACCTCTGGATACATTCTGTAAATGAAGCTGCGGTCAAAAGAAGCATTGTGAGCAATCAATATATCAGCTTGTTCAAATAACTTGTTAATATAGTGATCGTCAAACTGCTTTCCTTTAACTTTATTAAATGGGATGCCATGAACTCTGTATGCTTCGTCATAATTTTCTTTTGCAGTAGGCGACAAAGGCTCTCTTAGAGCTGAATACTTTTCAATTATGTTATTAATGGAACCGTTTTGTTCATCATATGAGAATAATATTAGGGCCATCTCAATAATTTCATCACGCTCTGGACTTAATCCAGTTGTTTCGACGTCTACTAAGCATCCTATCTTTTCCATCTTATCACCTCAAAAAAAGACACTTATCCCTTGTAAGGTGTAAGTGTCTTGGTGTCATTTCTCTTCATCTTTCCTCTTGTTGACCTGAAACATTATGTATTCAAAATGCTTACGAATTTCCTCTACATCATCCGGGGTCATTTCCCGCCATTTGCTTATGTCAAAAAATCCAAAATCCTCAATGCCGTATTCATCACAAAGCTTTCTAATCTCTTCAAGAGCGTTAAAGTCATTTTCCGATTGTTTACTGGCTGTGGTTTCCTTAAGTCGTGGCTTGTCTGTTCTACCAAGGAGATAGTCTACAGAAACATCGTAAAGGTCAGCAATTTTTTGTAGAGTATCGTAATCCGGCTTTCTTGAACCTCTTTCATAAGCAGTGTAAGCAGGCCGTGTAACTCCAAGGTATTCAGCCATCTTTTGCTGAGTATATTTATGTTTATTTCTTAAATTAACTAACCTTTGTGCTAACAATCCTTTTCCCTCCTTAGTACTTCTTTATTTTACCGTAACAATTAGTTACATTAAACTTAATGTAACTAAAAGAAACGTTTTTTTTGTTTTTTTATTGACATTGTAACTAAATGACACTATTATTGATGTAACGAAACGATACATTGAAGGAGGGTTGATGGTGAGAGAATGGTTGAAGTTATTACGGGAAAAAGAAGGTTTAACTCATGAGGGTGTAGCAGAAGCAGCAAATATTAAAAGGGCTTACTACACTATGATTGAATCAGGAACAAGAACTCCTAGTGTGAAAGTTGCTCGTTCGATTGGTTCAGCTCTTAACTTTGAATGGACTCTTTTTTTTGATAATCAATGTAACGAAACGAAACATAAACCCGCATGAAAGCAGAAGGGAGGTAACTCAAATGAACAATAAAGCCCATCAAGCAGCTCGTAACCTGGTCGGTACAAAAGTGAAAGTACTTGTTAGCTTGCGACCAGTTGTGCGTGTGCTGCGCGAGGATGCGGACGGTTTCTATATTTGTTACCAAAACGAACACGTTCCAGTTAAGGCGAAGTTCGAGAGCACGGTTCTCACGTTCTTGGCCTTAACACCGCAAAACCGAGAAGCAATCGAACGAAACCGACAGGAACGCAAGGCTAAACAAAAAGCAGCGGAACAACAGCAAGCCCAACCGGACCAACACCCAGAACCTCAATCACCTAAAAAAGAACCACGTCCCAATATTTTCACTTACCATACTTTATATAAAAAATTGAAACCACACCCAAGACTCCAAAGGGAATGCAGCTGCAAGCCATTTTCCAAACAGCGCTCTCCAGTCAAGCTAGAAGCAATACCGCCATAGTTAAGGAGTTCATTGGTAAAAGACCTAGCCCTTGTTACCCGTTAGGCGCAAGCGGAACAGTAGCTGCTTGTTGACAATCCAATACTAACAAACAGAAAGGGGTAGTCGGGATGAGTGAGAATGAACGAGAGCTTGCTCCTTACTTACCTTCAGCGCAAAAAATTGAAGAAATGAGCTTGAATACTTTTGGAGACTGGGTAGACAAAGCCCTTCACGATTTGCCTGAAAGAAAAGTAAAGAGAGACCCACTATTTCATTTAAAAAAAGAGATCTCTCAAATACTTAAGGAGCAACACAAGTCAGAAGCTGCCAAAGAAGAAAAAGTGTTATCTCTTATTAAAACGTATTTCAAGAACTTTGCTAGCTAACTTCGATGTTTGTTGATAGCCAATACTAACACACAGAAAGGGGTAGTCATGATGAGTGAAAAGCATTTGTCTGCTAAAGAGTTCCAAGAGCTGTTGTTGAAAGCCTCTACACTCTCAAAACAACTAGAAGAAACTCTTCAGCAAATCAATAAGTTTGAATTGGATGTTATGAACTTACAAAAAGCTTCTGACAATGATATGGAAGTCGCAAAACAATTTTCAGTTAAAGTCAAAAATTATCTTCCAGATAGCTATTGTAAAAAAGAAGGCTCGGTAATCGATGATTTAGTAAAAGCCATTAGTAAGTCCTTAATCGAAACATTTAATACCAATCGTTTGTAAATTATCTTCACCAGTAACTTGCATTTTAATTGACAAAGTATTTTCAACTTTTAGGTATTCAATTGAAACAACGGACTCAATTGAATATCCTAAACCGTTTGGATCGTTTGGTGTTGAATCTGAAAATTCATGAGAAACTAGTTCATTTGCAAGCAACTGGCAGTCGTTTTTAAAGCGATTTTCATTTGTTGTATCTGGTAAAAAGTCATTTAAACCATAATCAATAGTTGCAGTCTTTTGAGTAAGCAAAACTTTTTTAACTTTTTGGATGAAATTTTCTAGTCCAGATACGGTTTTTAGGTCACCATTTGCGATTATAAGGTCACCATTATCAAAATCAAACGCTAGATCGCTTTTGTAACTATGCACATCTAATCTTGGGTTAAGATTTGACTTTACCGGGGTAGCAGGATTCCATTTCAAAGTTATCACCTCCTTCCTGTCTTTACCATTCGACAGATAAGAGGAAAATCCTACAAAAAATGGGAGAAGTAAACCCCCTGAATAGTCAAGAATACAAATTAGATCAAAAGCCTACTGGAGCGAATCTAACAACCGTACCACCATAATTTAATAAATGCTGCTAATTCCATCATAGCAAGTATTTATTTTTACATTGGTAGAAAGGAAGTGAAAGATGTTGCGAAATGGTAGAGCTGCACGAACAGCAAAGGAAGCTAGGAAACAAGCGAAGATGAGTCAGGAGAAGTTTTCCATGGAAACACATCAATCCCGTGAAGCGGTATCCAAGCAGGAAACAGGCGGGTACCGTGTGCAACCCCAAACTGCTGAGTACTTTGCAGTGAAGCATAACAACCCTTGGGTTGCACTGGAAGCAGCTGCTGAATATGCAGGCTGGGGGATGCGTAAGCTTGACGGTCCGGCCGTTGATCTACACAGAAGCAGTGTGAAGTTGAAGACAATTGAAGAACTGGAAGAAGCAATAGGGGCAATCGAGAAAGTGAGTGTCATCAATCAGCCATTCTCCATTAAGTCGTGGGAACGGCAAGAGATTGAACATTCATTAGAACAGTCAGCGGATGCAATTTATGCCTTAATTCATTACATGTCGATCATGTGTGAGGAATACCAAGTTCCCTGGCACAGCGTTTGGGAACGACACACTAACAAACTAGTTGCTAACCAATACGTTACAAGATAAGGAGGCTAAGCATGATTAATGTTCAAGTGGACCAAGAAGAAGTACGTCAAATGTATCTCGAAAAGCTTGAAGAGAGAGTCAAAGAATTAGATGTGGAGCGTGTGTTCTGGGATGCAAATGAACTGAAACGCAGAACGTGTATGAGCTGGGGAACCATTCAGGAAAAGTTCTTCTTCGACCCGCGCTTCCCTAAGCATAAAGTAGGCGGTAAATGGTATTTCCCTGCACAAGACGCAAAGAAGTTCTTGCTTACATGGCTTAGTGAACAATAAATCAATGATGAAAGGAAGGTAGTGAAATGAACCAAGCTATAGAAGCACCAATGATCGATTGGAGTGAGCTTGAAGAGCAGACTTCTCCAGAATTCGTTACAACTGTAAAAGGGCAGCTTGAAGACGCTAGGGTGTTGGTTGTTGATCGAAATAGTGACGAAATGAGCTACGCACTTTATGTTATTGCGGAATTTGATGAACTAATAGAAAGAGGTTTTATGTTTTTCTACGATTATGAATACAAACAAATTACGTGCAATAGTGTGGGGATGAGTTTGTGTAAAGTGCTAATTAAGATGCAAAAGGAGGTACGCGAATATGCAAACGCGTGAAATGATTATGGGCATTTTAGTAGCGACGGATGAATTGAATGAAGCACTGGAAGAGGGCAGGTTCAAAGATGTGCAAATTTGTGCGGAAGAAGTTATGGCTTTTGCTAAGGAACTAGATAAAGCGAAGCGCAAGGCAGAAGCTAGAGCAAAGCTTGCTCCAATTATTGCGAAGTTCAGGAAGCAAGGTGTGAAAATCGGTTTTGCCAGAAAGGTAGCGGTGGACAATGAAGCATCAGCTTAATCTTACACAGGCTGAGAATGCGGTCTGCATGCAAGCGATGAATTTCTATACACGAATTGCTCCAAGTTCTGTTCAAGCCCAAGCAGATATTGCATTTGAGAAGCTGGTCTTAGAGGAAGAAATGGATGGAATGGAAATGCGGATACTTGTGAAGGCTTTGCGAAGGAACGCACAGTTCTTTGCCTCTAAGCGCAAGTGGAGTGAGAGCGACATCTTAAATGAGCTTGCCAATCTAGTAGATGAAGAGAGACAAGTCTTCCAGCAACGAAACAACCCGTTGGCAAAAGAAAAAGCAGCAAGTGCGGGAACACTTACTGCCTGAGTTGATTACATGCGATTAAGATAATTCTACCATCATTTATATGGTGCGACAAGAGCTTTGGTTCTTGTCGTCATGGCCAGGAGTATTTCGGGTTGCCTCCCCTCGACCTGATACGCCAATCACACTTACTCTTGGCCGTGACGATGGGAATTGTGGCTACCATCAAACTACATAATGGAAGGAAGTGAACACCGCGCCTTGTAACGCCACGTAAATTACCATTCACTTTTCATTAGTTTGGGTGCGGGTTTGGTATTGCCCGCATACCTCTATTTCATGGAATAGGAGGATGAGCCATGACAACGACTAAGCCTTCTGAGGTTAGACGAAAAGCAATCCGGTTGCTTGATACAAATTGTATTGCTTGTGGGATTAAGGCACAGAATAAAGAATTGCTCGGGCAACATCGAGCAGAGCGATATTGTCGAGAGGTCTGCAAGGTAGGAATAAGGTTAGCAGAGTTGGGGCAGTTGATAGGTTCTGAGGATTTTCAAAAATGCGCTGTGAATCAGCCTGGTATTAACAATGGAAGCTATACAGTGGAAGAAACGTTTTACTTAAAGGGGCATTTGCACCTTATAGGAGACGGAAAGCGATACAGCTACGAGCATATTGCCAAGAAGTTGAATCGTTCACCGAGTTCCATCTATGGAAAATGCGAGAAGTTGCACCGACAAACTGGCGGGTGTGCGTAATGGTCTATGAAGTAAAGTTTTGTAGACATAAAAAAGAAGACGATTTCCACACTGTTCATATTGCCATCGTTGCTGCTGACAACGTGACAGACTGTCGAGAACAGGCCGAGGAAATCGTCCAAGAAAAAGGCTTCAATGAGAACTACCGATTCTTCATTGAAGATTGGGCTATTTGATATCTAGTATACTACCAAGCTATTAGACAATCAATTCCAAAGGAAGGGAAGCGGTCCGATTGCTTGCCTACCCATATTATAATGTGCTGCTTCCGCATAAGCTGCACGCGTTAAGAACCGAACAGCCAGCACAATTTGAGGTCGAAGTAATGCGGTTTATGCGGAGGTATCCGCATTACCAGGTGCTCAAGGTGAATGATAAATTTATTGTTTGTGAACGAAGGAGAGTTGCAAAATGACAGCTACAGCAACAGCACAACCAAGGAAATTAAAACGTGTCGTCATAAAAGAAGAATTTTTCGCCTTAACGGGCGATTTTCGTTTGGCTGTTCTGCTTAATCAAATGGTGTATTGGGCGGAACGTGTCAGAGATTACGATAAGTTCATCCTAGAGGAGAAACAGCGCGCGGAGAAAATAGGCGAAGAACATGATCAAGAGCTTAATAATGGCTGGATTTATAAGAAAGCATCTGAGCTCGTTGAGGAAACCATGCTAGGCGTTTCAGAAGTAACAGTGCGCCGGTTGCTAAACAAATTAGTTGAAAAGGGTTGGGTGGATATGAGAACCAATCCGATTTACAACTGGGACAAAACAAAGCAATATCGTGTGAACTTATTGAAGATTGAACAGGAACTACGTTCACTTGGCTATACCTTACAAGAATATGTGATTGAATATTCGAACATGCAGAATGAAGAATCGAGCCTTCAAATTGAAGGTTCGAGTGAACAAGTTGAAGGTTCCACCAAACAGGATGACGGTTCGAGCGTACACAGTGAAGGAGCAATACCAGAGATTACTACAGAGATTACTTCCAATGAAATTAATAAAAATGATGATGACAAAGCGCGCGTGTGTTCATCTTCTGAACAACAGCAAGATCAAGAACAAGAACCAAAGCAAGAAACAGTGAATGACATTGAACATGCTGCACGCGAACTTGAAAACAAATTCATTCAACTTCGTGGCCGTGGTCTATACCCAAGTGCAAATGATATGCAAGACATCATGGAGATCGTAAAAAGTGACATTGCTCTTGAAGATGCCCTGAAATGGCTGGAAGAATGCTTTGCAAACTACAAACCACCATACACAGGAGCACGCATTAATACATTCAGCTACTGCAAGCAACACATTCTGCAACAAGCCTATCTCCAGAAGTCAAGGAAAGAAGCCAAACAGAACGCGAAGAAGGTTGAATTCACTGAACATCAGCCAAAACAGCGTAAGCCAAGAGGTCGAGCTGGCTATCATCCGCGCAAGGAAAAGCTTCCTGAATGGTTTGAAGAAGAAAAACAAGGTAAACCAACTGAGCAAACGCAAGAAGATACCCAAGAAGCGGAGCAATTGAAAGCGGACCTGCAAAAGCAACTAAAAGCATTTCGAGAAACCCCTGGGTGTAATTAATGGCTAAGGTTATCGAGCGCCAAAGAAGTCTGAAGCTGAAAAGCAATGACTGGGGACAAAACAATTACAACCCTATGCTTTGTGCTTATGGCAAATGTGATAAAGGCAGGCTTTGCCGTTCTTGCTGCCATTTATCTGGCTTTGGTGTATTTGCAAAGTGTGGCTTCCACAACGGCAGCCATTCTGGAAATTGGTCAGCTTGTACTCGCTGGGAAAGGAGAGGTTGAAGATGGACCAAGCAGGAATTTTACGTGCTGCAGTTGAGCAGAAGCGGAACGAATATATTGATTTACTGAACATGATGGGTGTTAAGCAAATGCCGGATGGCCGGAAGGTTGATGAGCTTACAT